>NZ_AYZL01000001.1 GCF_001436605.1 Holzapfeliella floricola DSM 23037 = JCM 16512
TTCAATGTCACCTTTTACTTTGTTTGCTTCGTCTTCAATTGCTTTGTTTGCTGCTGTTCTTTGCTGATTCAACTCAGACGCAGCAGCCTGTCCTTTATCATAAGCATACTTATAATCAGCGGTCCCATTGTTGTACTCTGTTGTTTTTGAACTTGGATTATTGAATCCAGATTTTGCTGCATCATACCCTAATTTAAAGTTTGATCCGTCCACATATCGTGAATCTGAACTTGGGTTATAACTATTATCAGTACGATTATTCAAGAATGCTTGTACACCTCGATCTACTTCAGCTCTATTCTTTTGTGAAATCGCATTATTTATTTGATCTTGTGTCACTGAAACGTTGATATTAGCATCACCAACTACATATTTACCTTGTAGTTTATAGTTGTTAAGTTTATTCAAATCAAATCCAGCGGGTAATGTGATAGCAAATGGAATGGGAGAACCATCAGTATATGCCGGATTATTCTTCAAACGTAAATTATAGGTAGACTGATCATTCTTATTTTCTTCATTGGAATAAGTGGGGTTGAAAACTGGATTGTTGTTTTGATCTAATCCTTTAATGTAAATATAATTTTTAGAATTATTATATAATTCATCTGAAGCACCTGTTTGTACGGAACCATTTAAAGTGTAATTACCATCACTATCTATTCCAATATTAAAAGCTGGATTAAATTTCAGAGTAGGAACAGCTAGAAACTGCACATATTTTGTAGGTGATCCAGAAGTTGTAGAGTAATTAAATGCTACTTGATTTTGACCATCCATATTAGTCCCTTTAGCTTGACCACCATTCATAGGTAGCGTAATAGATGCGTAGGGTTTATAAACACCATCAATGTTAACGTTAACATTAGATGATGTTAAATCACCACCTGAAAATAGCTTTGTTGTCTGAGAATTCATACCTCTTGTATCAAAGTTAATACCTTGTTTACCGGGTGAATCAATACTCATACCATTACCCATTAGTAATGTGATACTTCCCGTTCCGCCCGATGCTGAAACATTCATAGAAGATAATTCTTTAACATTTAATCGACCAGTCAGATTGATAAGTGTGTTGTTACTGGTTCCTAAATTCTTACCGGTAACGTTGAAAGTCCCACTGTTTACATTAACAGTACCACCAATATAAACACCTGCAGAAGCAGTGTTATTTTGGGACATCGGGCCATCTAATACAACGTCTAAGGTTGCATTTTCATCGATAGTAACATTACCACTATTCAGATAAAAGGCACCACCTAAATTGTTAAAACCTCCTCGCTTATCTCTCATGACAGTATTAACCTTAGGTGAAACTTTAAAAGTAGCATTTTTTCGAATATTTACGTTTCCATTTGGAATATAAATACCGTACCCCATGCTGGATGTAGGAGAGCTAGCTGCACCCCAAGTACCATCTCCCATTGGTCTTAAATCAACTGTTGCTCCTTCACCAACTTCAACATTACCTCCACTATTAATATATAGTGCAGTAGAATTAAATGTGGAACCGGTATAATGACTACCAGGTAGGAACGTTAATGATGACACTTCCATATTCTCTTGATTTCCACCAGCATAAGGCAAGGTAGCATTATAGTTTGCCTCACCAGCTACATAGTCAGGAGCTTTGGGATCATTGATTCCTGTGTCTTGTCTAGGTCTGTAATTTTGACCACCATTAACAGTCACTTGATTTTTCACAAAAACCTGTGTTCCTGTCGCACTAATTAATTGTGGACCAGTATAAGTAATATTATCGTAAGTTAAAGTCCCATTCCCTTGATTCTTTGTTGGACCATAAAAGTTACCACCAAACATAGTAATATCTTTCATAGTAAGATCACCAACAGAATTATTAGCAAACGCATAGTTTGAATAATCAACAACCTTATTACGACCATCCACAGTTAAATTTGTATTGTTAAAATAAACAATTTGTTCTGATTGAGGAGAATAAGTCAGTGTTTTTCCTTCAAAGACTGTAGATGAAAATCCAGCAGTTTCTCTCAACTGCCACAAACTAATGTTATTCATGATTTTAATCTGTCTAGTATTACTTGCTAAATAAGCATTTCTTAACTGGGTAGCTGTTCTAATTAACCTATTTTGAGTATTCGAAAAATAGGTTTTTCCTTGAGCATAGGCATCTTGATAAGTTTGCGAAGATGATTGAACGTCATCATCAATAATATTATCAGTACCCGTTCCATCGTTAGTTCCGTCGACGAACCCTTTGTAAGTTAAATTATAAGAGTCAATATAGCTTTGATTTAAGCTATCACTCGGTGTTTTTCCCGACATTTGGTTATCCTTGAGTGCCTGAACATCAGCTAAAGCATCACTAACAGGATCACTAGTTGTACTGCTATCTTGAAGAGAGTCAGTTGAACCTGCATTTTCTCCTTGTTCTTGACCTTCATCATTGGCGCTTACTGTATATGATTGACCTGTAAAATTAGGTATAGAAGTACCCAATAATAAAAAAGTTGCTGCAGATACAACAACCCATTGTTTCTTTCTTTTTTTTAATACTTTTTTTTCTTGTGTTTTTTTTAATTGATTTTTATTATACATTTATAATAAACCTCCTAGATTTAAGACAATAAATACTCTTATATGCCTTTACATATTACTATGAATAGTAGAAAATAATCAATTATGATGTCTTAAATTTATATTTTTTTAAACACTTGATTTCTACAATAAAAAATGAATATCATATTAATATAATATTAAAAAGGAGCTTTTTAACATGATTAACGACTATCCACAGGTTTTAAGCATCGCTGGCTTTGATAGCGATGGTAGTGCAGGTCTTCCTGCTGATTTACACACGTTTTTTGCACACAAAGTTTATGGTATGGGGATTTTGACTGCAGCCGTTGCTGGGAACTCTTATCAAATCGAAGATGCCACAATGATGCCACTTTCTTTTATTGCTCAACAATTTGATACTTTAGCTAAGGACTTTGATATCCGTGCAAGTAAGACGGGTATGCTTTCAAGCAAAGAAATGATTAAAGTGGTCGTTGAAAAATATCAAGAAGTTAACTTTGGCCCATTAGTTGTTGATCCTGTTATTGTGACAAAACACGGTAACAAATTAATTGATGATGATGCGATTGATTTCTTCAAAGAAAACTTAATCCCACTAGCTGAAGTGATTACACCTAATTATTTTGAAGCTCGTACTTTAACTAACCTAGAATTAAAAAATGATAAAGAAATCCATCAAGCTGCCAAATACTTACACGAGTTAGGGGCTAAAAATGTTATTATTAAGGGTAAACATCATAAAGAAGATGGCCCTGAACAAGTTAGAGATTTAGTTTCACTTGAAAATGGTGATATTTTCTGGCTAGAACATGACTACTTAGATACTAACCGTATTAACGGAACAGGTGATACACTTGCTGCAGCAATCACTAGTCACTTGGCATTAGGTGACAGTGTCAAAGAAGCCATTACTAAATCTGTTAACTTCACTCATGATGCGATTGCTCATGAAATTCAGGTTGGTCATCAATACGGTCCAATTAATCATTGGGCTGCAATGGATCGTTTAAATTAATAACCATTAGGAGAGGATTAACTTGACCCCAACTATCAAAATTGCTTACTTGTATGAAGACTTGATGAATACTTACGGTGACAGTGGTGATGTCAAAATCTTACGTTATTACTTAAACCAAAAAGGCTATGACGTTGTTGTTGATAACATTTCACTGGATACTCCAGAACTTGATACCACTCAATATGACTTCTTGTTCTTTGGTGGTGGCCAAGACTTTGAACAAACCGTTGTGGCTAAAGATATCCACCGTTTCTATGAACCCATCAAAGAGTGGGTTGAACAAGCTAACCCGATGCTTGGCGTTTGCGGTGGTTATCAATTTTTAGGTACACACTATCAAATGGTTAATGGCAAAACCATCAAATGTTTAGGCATTCTTCCTTTTCACACGGTCTTTCGTCCTGAAGCCCGCATGATTGGGGATACAAAGTTTGAGACACCATTTGGCGAAGCTATCGCTTTTGAGAATCACTCTGGATGTACTTATTTTGATGATGAAAACCTCAAACCACTCGGTAAAATGAGTGAAGGTTACGGTAATAATCCTGAAGATGGTAACGAAGGTCTTTTATACAAGAACACTATGGGAACTTATGCACACGGTCCTATCCTTAAAAACTTAAATATTACAGAATTTTTCGTTGAAAAGATTATTGATCGTTTCAATCAACGCACACAAAAAAACGTCTAACAAATTGTTAGACGTTTTTTAGTTATATAATTTAACATAAGTATCTTCTAGCCATTGTTGATCTGTTCCTAGTTTATAGTAGGTACGACCAAAGAAAGTTTTAGTCGCAAATACTCGCCAAGTAGTACCTGGATCAATAATCTGCTCAGTCATATTACCAAGGCTATCTCGCAAAAAGATTCCATAAGGAACGTTGCCAGCTAACACTTTACCATGTGCAGATGTTTCTGCAATATTAGCTGGATTTTGCAAATACTGTGCTTGAACCCAGTAGTTTTGATAAGGGTTGGCT
This sequence comes from Holzapfeliella floricola DSM 23037 = JCM 16512, assembly GCF_001436605.1. Lineage (GTDB taxonomy): Bacteria > Bacillota > Bacilli > Lactobacillales > Lactobacillaceae > Holzapfeliella > Holzapfeliella floricola. Next base: position 4,561 of record NZ_AYZL01000001.1, read on the forward strand.
AAATGTAAGTACTTAATCCCATCAATCATTTGGTAATCACCATAGTAAGGGATATAGTAATTATTTAACTGTACCTTATCAGAGGGTACCATACCTGCTGCGGTTAATTCCCAAATACGAGCCCCATAACCATTAAAATAATGAACAGTTGACGATTGTAGCTGCGGTTCAATAGATGTCGTTGATTGCTGATCATCATTTGCTTCTACTGCTGATGTAAATAACCCAGCAGCACTTACTGCTAGTAAAATCGATGCAATTAATCCTAAAAGTTTTCGACAATTGTGATGCATAATTTAATCTCCTTAATCAATTATTACCCAACAATTATCCTAGCCTTTTGAGTACCTGTCAATAAGACAAATAAAAAACGATAACCTATCAAGGCTATCGTTTTTTAATTAGTTCATTGATTGAATATAAGTATCTTCTAACCATTGTTGGTCATTACCTAAACGGTAGTAAGTGTGTCCATGGAATGTTTTCTTAGCAAATACTTGCCATGAAGTACCTGGTTCAATAATTTGTTCTGTCATATTACCTGAACCATCACGTAAGTAAATACCATAAGGTACATTGCCAGCTACAGCTGTATTATTCATTGGGATTTCTGGTAATTGTGTCGGATCTTGTAAGTATTGAGCTTGAATCCAAGTATTTTGGTTAGCAATATGCAAATACTTAATTCCGTCAACAATTTGGTAGTCACCATAATAAGGCACATAGCTATTAGCAGGTTGATATTGTGTCGTTGGTTCTAGTCCATTGGCTGTTAATTGCCATAAAAGCACACCGTAGCCCTTAACATAATTAACTAATCCTGATTGAAGTGATGCGGTGTTTGTTTCTAGTTGTGGTTCTGGTTGTGATTGTGGATTTGTTGTACCTGAATCAGTTAGATTATCAATATCCTTTTGATTTAAAGTTTTAGTTGCTTGACCTGATTCCTTATTGTTTAGATAAGAAGTTACTGTTATAACATCTCCAGCAGCAGGGGTAGAATAGCCTAAACCATTAAAACTGCTTGTTCTACCTGTTATCTCTGGTTTAGGAGATGGAGTTTTATCTGTTTCACCATTTTTAATGCTCAAATCATACTTAACAGTATCTTGCTCAGCTACATTATTAAGACTTGGTGTATAAGAAATATTAACCTTATTATCATTATTTTTAGATAATTGAATACTGCTATCATCAATACCTATTGATTTGGCAGATTTACTAATTTTCAAACTCTTATATTGGTTAGCATCATATTTGGTAAAATCAGTAGTCAAATTATTACCAGAGCCGTCTTTCATTTCCCAAGAATACTCATTATTTTTAAAGCCATCTAAGGAGGTAGCTAACGGATTATTATTATCGGTTTTATTAGTTTGAACATTAATAGTTGAATTACTATCGTTAAATATTAGATTAGCAGCACTTAACCCATTAACTAAAGTCCCGTTTTGATTAGTATTACCTGTGACATTTATAGCACTACTATTATTCATAGTGATAGTCTTAGATAAGCTTAACAATGGTGTTGCAGTTGTATTGTTCGGAGATTGAATATTCAATGTTGCTCCAGTCATTGTCACTGGATAGCTAACATTAACTTGACTTAAAGGTTTAATAGTTAAATTTGAACTAGACTTCAACAAAATCCCACCATTGTTATCATCTAGTACACCAATAATAGGTTGATTAGCATTTCCTTCATTAGGAATCAAACTAACTTTTGCGTTTTCATCTAAAGTTATCTTACCGCTACTTAAATTGAATAATACAACATTTCCAGTTCCTGTATACTGACTTCCTTCAAGAAATTCAATATTTTTAGCTTGTATATTCTCTTGGTCTGTATAAACATTTACACCATCTTCATATTGATTACCTGAATTAACGTTTACCATCCCAGCAAACTTAACTGTTCCATTTGGTGCATAAACAAACTGCGAACCATTGTAGGTTACATTTGTATAAGTGATATTACCTGAATTTGATAAGCTAAAAGGTCCATAAAAATTTGTTCCTTCTAAATTAGCATTACTAACATTAATACTGCTGTTATCTCCATTGTAGTCAAAATTCCATGATCCAAAGTCAATAGTTTTATTGTTGGCATTTATAGTAATATTTCTGTTTTGTCTCTGGGTCTGATTTCCATCAATATTTGTATTTAAGCCATCTCTATTGACTACCTTTCCCGACATCGAAGATGGTAAACTAATATCCGTTTCAATATTAATCTGAGTTACACTTGCATCATTTAAGGCATCATACAATTGTTGTGCTGCTGTCTTATCTTGTGTATCTCCTGAGATCGTAACAGTCTTTGCTTGATCATTTTGAACGTCAGCCAAAACAGTTTGTCCTGTATTCATCCCCGTATGTGTTAAAAAACCAGTTGCCAAAGCCACACTACATAGTGCTACTGAAGCAACCCCCACTAGTTTTTTATAATTTTTTGTTTGTTTATTCATCTGCGTCACTCCCATAAAATTAACTATTTTAACTCGATTATCGTTTTTTTTCTTCTATAAGTCAATCACTAACAACTAAAAAAGACACCCTTCATATGAAAGGTGTCTTTAATTAATTATCTTATTCGTGATTTTCGTTTGATTCTTCTTTTGTTTCAGGGGTTGATTCTTCGACTTTAACTTCTTCTTTTTCTTGCTTTGGTAATTCTGCAATTTTTTCATCATTCATCATCAAGAAGTTATCTTTAACCGTAAAGCTAATTTCTTTCAAATCAGAGTCAGCTAAAATTGCTTTAGCAGCAGGGGTTTGTAAATCTTGTTCAACAACACGACGCAACGGACGAGCACCGAATTTTTCATCATAACCTTTTTCAACTAAATAGTGTTTAGCCTCATCTGAAACCGTCATTTTAACGTGGCGTTTTTCAAGACTATTAGCCATGTGGTCTAAGTAAAGATCCACAATTTTAATTAAATCTTTTTGTTTCAATGAGTTAAATGGCACAATGGCATCCAAACGATTTAAGAATTCAGGACGGAAGTAAACTTCTAGGGCCTTCATCAAGTCCCCTTTATCTTTAATCAAGTTATCTGAGTAACCTGCATTAGAAGTCATAATCAAGATGGTATCTTTAAAGGATACGGTACGTCCTTGTGCATCTGTTAGGCGACCATCATCCATAATTTGTAACAAAGCGTTAAAGATATCTGGATTTGCTTTTTCAATTTCATCCATCAAAATCAAGCTGTAAGGTTGGTGACGAACTTGTTCAGTCAATTGACCGCCTTCTTGGTAACCAATGTAACCAGGAGCAGAACCAATTAATTTGTTAACAGATGTTTTATCTTGATATTCACTCATATCTAGACGAATGAAGTGGTCATCTGAACCAAACATGCTTTTAGCTAATTGTTTGGCTAGTTCAGTTTTACCAACACCGGTAGGACCAGCGAATAAGAATGACCCAGTTGGACGATTTTCATCTTTGAATACTTTCTTACGAGCAATCGCATCGGTAATCGTATCAATAGCTTCATCTTGGTCAATCACAACATCTTTTAAGTGTTTAACCAAATCTTCAGATTTTTGACTTTCATCTGCATGAATTTCACTCATTGAAATTTTTGTCTTTTGTTCAATTAGTTGATACATATCTTTTGCGGTAACACTTGGCAATTCGGTATCATCAACATTTTGCAATTGTTTATGAGCTTTCTCAATTTCACCCTTTAAGTTTTGGGCTTTTTTGAAGTTTTCTGCTTGAACTGCAGTTTCTTTTTCATGTTCTAATTTCACAATGTGTTCACGCAATTGAGTTTCATCTTTTGGTGCTTGGTACAAGCCTTTTTTAGCACCTGCTTCATCAAGTAAGTCAATCGCTTTATCTGGTAAGTAACGCCCTTGAATATAACGTTTTGATAATGTAACCGCTAATTTGATTGCTTCTTCATCATATTTAACATGGTGATAACTTTCATATTTAGGAGCTAAGCCTTCAAGAATTTGGATTGCGTCTTCAACTGAAGGTTCACCAACTTTAACTTCTTGCAAACGACGAGCTAATGCAGGATCTTTTTCAATACGTTGGAATTCACTGGTTGTTGTGGCACCGATTAAACTCAAGTCACCACGAGCAAGTGCGGGTTTCAAAATGTTAGCAGCATCTCCATTGTTGTTTTCGCTATCAACACTACCAGCACCGACAATATTATGAATTTCATCGATGAATAGGATAATATTTGGATTCTTTGAAGCTTCATCAATAATTTTTTGTAATTTTTCTTCAAAGGCACCACGTAGAGAAGAGCCTGCAACCAATTCATTGATATTCAATTCAATAATGTGAGCATCTTTTAGACGTTCTGGCACATTACCTTCTGCAATACGTTGAGCTAGTCCTTCAACAATCGCTGTCTTACCTACACCAGCTGGTCCGACTAAAACAGGATTATTCTTGTTACGACGACTCAAAATTTCAATTACATTTTCAACTTCTGAGTCACGTCCAATAACTGGATCGTATTTGTTTTCCTTTGCTTGTTTAACCAAATCAACACCGATTGGTTGTTCTTGTTGTTGTGGGTTTTGAACTTGTGTTTGTTGATTTAAACCATCTTGATTGGAGTGGATGGGGATATCTCGACGGGTAGAGAAAGTGCCTGAGTTTGAGAAGAAATCTCTATTCAAAGAATCAAATAACGCATCAAAATCACTAAAACCATTACTATAGTTAGCCATATCTAACACTCCTTATAATCTATGTAACAAGTTTTTAGCACTCATTTGTTTTAAGTGCTAATCTTTTGTTCGACTTTATAATACAACGGTTACGTAAAAGATACAACTAAAAAAACTCAGAAACTCATACTTTTTGAATCTATTGAAAACCAGCCACTTATTGTATTAGTATAGAAGGAAACTTATTAATGAGGTGATTTAATGTCAGCACTTATAGACGATATTATCAAGAAATTAAGATTGCCTGAACCCATTGAAAAGTATTCAGCGGTAACAGGCGGAGATATCAATCAATCTTTTCATATTTATACACGCAGCCATTCTTACTTCTTACTCGTTCAGAAAAATACTACGCGAGAATTTTTCAGTCATGAAGTAGCCGGTTTGAATACTTTGGGAGAATTTGCTAAAACGCCACAAGTCTTAGAATTCGGTGACAATAATCAAGCCGCCTACCTATTACTAGAATACATTGACCACCTTCCTTACGGTAATCAGTACGAACTAGGACAAGCTCTAGCCAAAATTCACCAGTCAATTAGTCCTAATCAGCAGTTTGGGTTCGCCAGTAACTTTGAATTAGGTAATTTCACTGGTGATAACAGCTGGCAAGATAATTGGTATGATTTTTTCGTTAATCAACGGTTTGAACCTCTACGAAAGCTCATTATTCACAATCACGATTGGTCGGTTGAGTTAGAACATCTTTATCAAAACATGCTCCAACATTTTCAACATGACTTAGCTAATCACCAAAGCATCCCCAGCCTGTTGCATGGCGACCTTTGGGGTGGCAACATTATGTTTGACTTGGACCAGCACCCTGTTTTCATCGATCCTGCTGTCTACTATGGTGACCGTGAATTTGATATTGCCATTACACAAGTATTTGGTGGTTTTGACCAGAATTTTATTCAAGGCTATCAAGACACTTATCCGCTTGATGATGGTTATCAAGATAGACTAATTTACTACAAACTCTACTACATGATGTTTCACTTAAGTGAGTTTGGGTCTATCTACCAACCTAGTGTCTATCGCCTGCTTCAACAATTTATTTAAAGTACGACTGTAACAACGTTGACTCCAGTAAGTAGTTAACGTTGTATTTTTTTGTCATTTCTGCTAGAAAAGGACCTAATTCATCATGATCAATCGCAAAGTCAGCTTGTAGTTGTCTAAACTGTTCCTTTTCAGCTTCAGTGGCGATGTTTTTGAAATATCCCCATACATGTTGATAAGCATTCATCATATTGCCACAATCTAATGGCGCTGTTTTTGCTTCTTCAATAATTTCTTCATAGCGTTGCTTTTTATCGTCAGTCCAATTATTCCCTTTAGTCAATTGTCTGACTTCGTTATAAAATTTTTGAGAGCGTGACATCAGAAAATACTTGTTTTGAGCCCACTCTTTTTGCCAATTTTCCAAATCGATCGACTCCTTTTAAATTAGTTTCTACTATTATAACGAGTCAGAGCAAATAATTGAACATTTTAAAATTTAGCCCTACAATAATCTTGAAAGAAGGTAATGATTATGTCAAAAGATTTAACAACTAGTGAAGGCCAACCTTGGTCAGATAATCAACATTCACAAACTGCTGGTCAACGTGGCCCAGTTCTTATTCAAGATTATCAATTACTTGAAAAATTAGCTCACTTTAATCGTGAACGCATCCCCGAACGTGTCGTTCATGCTAAAGGTTCAGGTGCTAAAGGTTACTTTGAATTGACACATGATATGAGTGCTTATACTAAAGCCGACTTATTCAATGGTAAAGGCAAAAAAACACCTTTAATTACACGTTTTTCTCAAGTAGCCGGCGAAAGTGGTTACCCAGATACATATCGTGATGTTCGTGGATTTGCGGTTAAATTTTATACACAAGATGGTAACTACGATATTGTTGGTAACAACACACCTGTGTTCTTCATCAATGATCCTTTGAAATTCCCTGACTTTATTCATTCACAAAAGCGTGATCCAAAAACACATACTAGAAGTCAAGATATGCAATGGGACTTCTGGTCACATTCACCAGAAACCCTTCATCAAGTCACTATCTTGATGAGTGACCGTGGGATTCCTGCAAGTTATCGTACGATGCATGGTTATGGTAGCCATACTTTCAAATGGGTTAATGATAAAGGTGAACAATTCTTTGTAAAATATCACTTTAGAACTAACCAAGGTGTTCACAATATGTCTAACGAATTAGCCGCTAAACTTTGTGGCGACGACCCTGATTATCTTCAAAACGAACTCTTTAATTCTATTGAAGAAAAAGACTTCCCTTCGTGGACACTTTACGTTCAAGTTATTCCTTATGAAGAAGGACTTAACTATAAACATGATATTTTTGATGTCACAAAAGTTGTTTCTCAAAAAGACTATCCATTAATGGAAGTCGGTCAAATGGTTTTAAATGAAAATCCTGAAAATTACTTTGAAGAAATGGAAGAATTAGCATTTTCACCTGCTAACTTGGTTCCCGGTATCGAACCTTCAGCTGATAAAGTCTTACAAGGTCGTTTATTCGGTTATAAAGATGCAGCTCGTTACCGTTTGGGTGCTAACTATGATCAATTAAAAGTTAACCGTCCAGTTAATGAAGTCAATAACTATCACCGTGATGGCTTTATGTCACAGGGCCATGATGGTTCTGCAAACTATGAACCTAATAGTGTTAATGGCCCAACAGAAGTCCCTTCTGCAAAAACTACACCCGATCAATTAGCTGGTGAAACAGGACATTTCAAACCTTATGACACCGATAACGTTTCTGCTGCTGGTGAATTATATCGTCTATTTGATGAAGGCGAAAAAGAACGCTTGGTTGAAAATATCAAGAACAACCTTGGTCAAGTAAAATCACGCGACATTAAAGTTTTAGAAGCCAAACAATTCTATCAAGCTGATCCAGAATATGGTGAAAGTGTTGCCACAGCTCTCGGATTATCAGTTGATGAAATTAAATAATCTAAACACAAAAAAGAACTTACTAACGTTAGTAAGTTCTTTTTTTATGCTTTTAGTTAAGTACTTGTTGCCATTTTTGAATCATATTTTCAGGAGCATAAGTTTTGGCTGTGTGATAAGCATTTTGACTCATCTTATGTAATCGTTTCTTATTTTCTAATGTTTTGATAATAGTTGAAGCTAATTCATCAATACGATGTTTATCGACAACAAAACCATTTTCACCATCTTTAATGATATCTTGAATACCATATAAACTATTATAGGCCACACACGGTACACTGTAAGACATTGCTTCAATTAAACATAATGGTTCAACATCAACATTACCCGTATAGACGAGCAATTCTGCTGATTGATAAGCAGACGTCAAATCAGAATGATAGCCTAATAATCGAACTGAATTTGATAATTTTAATTCATCAATTTTAGTTTTGATAGCATCATATTCTGTTCCATACCCATAAATATCTAGCGTGGCATTGGGTAAAATCGTGACGACTTTATCGAAAGCTTCTACCAACTCAACTACATTATTTTTGGCATCCAATTTACCTGTATAAATGACTTTATTTTCTTGATGAGCCGTATTTTTATCCAAAATTGTATCTTGCTCACTTTCAACTTGAACAGATGGCGAAATAACTTCAATAGGGATAGGTGATTTGCCACCATACCATTTTGTTAAATCATTTTTCTGCTTAGCTGTAGCAACAATAATACTATTCCATTGATTTGGGTGTTGATAAATAGCATTGGCATATAATCCACTCATATCTGCATAGACACCATCATTATCATCAATCGTATGCGGATTAGGCATATATAGAATGTTTTTCCCTCGTGTTTGCATCCCCATAATCATATCGTATGAAATAGTAGGACGATCACCAATAAAAGTGGCTTTTAAGTCATTTTGACGGTTCAATTCATCTAAAAAGAATGAGGCTAATTCCATTTCATTTTCAAAGTAATATGTTTCATCTTTATAATCATATAGAATAGTTCTAATCACAATTGCTTGGTCATCAAAATAGTTTTCTATTTTAACATCACCATTTTTATCGTAGTGGCGTTCATAAATCAATAACCCATCTGCTGCAAAGAACTGGTCACGAGCCATAAATCCGCGACTATCGTAATCGCGTTTTTTAACTAAATTACCTAAGTAATCAAAATATTCTATAAAATAAGTATGCCCAAAAGTACCTGGAACATGATGAATATTCATTATGAGCTGTGCTCCTTTAACAACACGACTAATATTGGCTCCTGGATTAATGTCATACTCTTTTGAAATATCAAGATCACAATTTTTTGTTACCCTAACGGGTATATTGATTGTGTCTCTAAAATAGTCGTACATATTTAGCACTTGATCATTATCTAATCCCAATGATTTTATATTTTCAGCCATCATCGTATTAAAGTCTCGTGTCACAATTTTAGCTGGGATTTTCATTTGTTTAAATAAATTAATGCGTTTAACTTCAGTATGTTCGATGCTTGTATTTAATTCCAACAAATACTGGTTAACAAAATAAATCATTGTAATACCTCCTGGCTGGATATTTTGTAAAATTTTTCAACCTGATTAAATAAAGGTTTCCAATCATTATAAACAGAATTTTTTGAATATCGACGACTATTTTGATAAGCATTTTCACTCATCTTTTTTGCTTGATTAAGATCATTGAAATAATTGATGATTTTTTCAGCTAATTCATCTATATCATCAGGCTTAACTAAGTAGCCATCTTCTCCATCTGTAATAATGTCTTTGGGTCCATATTTAATATCGTATGAAATTTGAGGTACACCGTTTGACAATCCCTCCAATACTGACATTGCAAATCCTTCAACAGATGAAGTCAGCAGTTGCAACTGTATGGTCTTATAAACATCATTAATGCTATCAGTGTAATTTTCAAAAATAATAGTCTTGTCTAAATGTTTTTCATTAACCACTTTTTTTACTTTTTGCCCATAATCTCCGTTTGAATAACCATAAAAATGTAATTTTACTTGGGGAATCACACTTTTAACTTTTTCAATTGCTTTAACTGCTTGTAATTGTTGCTTTTCAGGCGCAAGCCTTGCTATTAATCCAATGCTATATGGTCTACGATTTTCAAAAAGCACTTTTTCAGTTTGTTCAATATTTCCTACTGGAATTGTATGTGTTTTAGATTCTAAGTGATATCTATTATTGAAGTCTATTAATTGTTGTTTGGTTGAAGTCAAAATAGTTTGCCAACAATTTAAATGATTTAATGAATAATAAAAGTTATTATTCAGTTCAGATTTTAACGGATTGTCATTATCTGCAACATGTGAACTATGTAAAACTAAGATTTTAAAAGCACGTTCGTGCATACTAAATAAACTATAGGCATACTCTGTAGCACGATCGCCAATGTACACTACATTTTTATCCTTCTTAGCTAATTCATCTAAAAAGAATGTCATTAAATCTTCTTCTGAGTTAAATTGTAAATCATGGCCTTGATAATTAGGTAATTGATAAAAACTAGGCTTTACTTTCCCTTGCTTATCTGACATATAAAAGATTTGACAAGTAACTTTTCCAGAGGGTGCTAATACCTCCTTGACAGACAATTCATTGTTTTTATCAAAGTATTCTTCTACTCCAATAAACCCTCTAGTGTCATACCAACTTGTTTTTACCAATTTACCATCTTTTGAAAGTAGCCTAATATTATCAACACGTCGATCATCATCAGATTTAGTCATCAAAATCTGAATAGTTTTCCCCTGATAATCAAGCAAATATTCATTGTTTTTTTTGTGCATCACCATGCTTGTTGGAATTTCAAAGTCATCTATGTTATAAGTTTTGTCAGGAATAGTTTCACCCCTAAAAAAATCATACATGTTTAGATAATTTGAGACTGGTATACGGCTAGCCTTTAAAATATCAGTAGCATTAAGAACTAAAGATCTGGTCACGATTTTATTAGCTACTCCGTGCTCATTGAACAAGTTCATACGCTTTATCTGTGCATGTTCAATTCCAGACTTATTAATGGCTATTTTAGTATTTAGAAAATAATACAAATAATCACTCCTCTGTAGTGTATCAATTATTAATTTTATTGTACTCGTGATCCTTCAATTACTAAAATATTAACCATCAAAAAAGACTAGCTTTTAGCTAGTCTTTTCTTCTTTATTTAAGCCTAAAACACTCAGTTTTTGTAAAACAATTCCTATAATTAACCCTATAAGAGCTGGAACAACCCAGCCTAATCCTAAGTTATATAAAGGTAAGTACTTCGTAGCAAAATCAACAATTGCCTTTACAAATGATGTCCCACTAATAAATTTCGGTGCATTACTCAAAAGATCAAAAATCGCCGGAATCAACGTAAACAATGTTGTCATCCCATAAACCCATTTAGTCGGTTTTAGAATTGGTGTAAGCAGTGAAATAAAAATCAAAGCTACTGCTAATGGATAAATGAACATTAAAACTGGTGTAGAATATTCAACAATTTTTGATAATCCCACATTTGCAAATATTGCTGGTAATACAGCTGCTACTGTCATAAAAACTTTATAAGGAATATTTGGGAACATTTTATTCATTGCTTCTCCAAACGAAGTAACCAATCCTATTGCTGTTTTTAAACAAGCAATCAAAATCAAAACAGCTAATAAAATGTTACCAAAATCTCCCATATAAAAACGTGCAACTTCGGCTAATGCCGTACCACCATCTGGTGCAATACCAAATTTATTTAAACTTAACGTTCCCATCAATGCTAATAATAAATAAATTACACCCATTAGGATTAATGCCACAATCCCAGACTTTGACATCTCGCGAACTAAATCTTTAGGTTTATTAATACCTAGTCGACGGATTGAATCAACAACAATAACACCAAAAGCAAGTGATGCTAAAGCATCCATAGTGTTATATCCTTCAGTAAACCCTTTTAATACGGCATTGGTTTGATATGCACCTTGAGCTTCGAACCCTAAACTCCCCATTGGTTTTAAAAATACAAACAATAAAATAATTCCTAATAAAATTAAGAAAATAGGCGTTAAATACTTACCAACGTAAGTCATGATTTTTCCTGGTCTTGTAGCAAAGAAATAAGTTGCACCAAAAAAGACAACAGAAAAAATACCTAAAAACAGTGGTATTTGACCTTCGCTGATAAAAGGAGCAAACCCAATTTGAAATGATGTTGTCGCAAGTCTTGGAATCGCAAAAAAGGGGCCAATAACTAAATACAGCAACACTGTAAAAATATAGCCATACGTTTTATTCACTTTTTTTGCTAAAAAGAAAACACCGCTCGATTGTGATAAACCCAAACCAATAATTCCAAGTAATGGTAACCCAACTGACGTGATTAAAAAGCCAACGACAGCTAACCATACATTACCCCCTGCTTGTTGACCCATTGCTATTGGAAAAATAATATTTCCAGCACCAAAAAATAATCCAAAAAGCATCATCCCAATATACATCGTATCCTTAAATGATAACTTAGAATTCATTTACATCATCTCCCTTACTCTTATTTATTAAAAAAAAATTAAAATAAACTCTTATTCATTACAATACTAAACTTTAAATAATTAATCAATAAAAAAGCATAACTCTTTTGAGTTATGCTTTTCTTATTATATCGCTATTTTAAATATTGTGTCTGAACCCAAATATTATTATCTGGTGACCCTATACGACTGTAACTAATACCGTCATCTTCTTTAGAATCAAAAACTGAAATTGAGGTTCCTGATTCAGTATAACTATCACCAATAGCATTCATTTTACCATCAGCATTGATTTTCCAATTTTGAACACCATAACCTGGAACGTAATTAATTATATTTTCTTTTGGTTGAGTTAAATACTTACTTTCAACCCATACATTTTCGTCCTGATTTATTATTTGAGTATATTCTACTCCATTCACCACTTTCTTATCGCCAACAACTTTAATATAATCACCATCTTCAATATAATCATCATCAATCGTTGCTTGCCCGTTATCAAAATGCCACGTCTTGATTCCATATCCTGGTACGTAATTTACTTTTTGATAACTTCCTGGCTCTATATATTGTTTTTGGACCCATTGGCCATCAAAATCTCCATAAACTTTAACGTATTCAATACCATTTACCGATTTAACTTCGTTTGAAATTTTAATATTACGACCTGATTTAACCAATTCTGCCGGTTCCATATTACCTTGATTATCTATGTCCCAAAGACGAACGTCATAATTTTGAATATAGTTAACTGGCACTGTTCTTAGGTGAGATTGAATATATTGATTATAAGCTTGCTGATACATCTGTTGATAGCCTACTGGCATGTCACTAATGTTACGTTCCGTTCCTTTTTCAGCATCATTTATCGCCTCATTATGAATATTTGCAATTTCTGAATTGGAATTTTCATTCTGCCAGTTTTCATCAGCACGTGATTGTGCTTCGGAAGCGGCTTTCTTAGCGTTTGACATTGCGACTTGAGCCGCTTGATTTGCTTGTTTTGCAATTTTCGCAGCTTCAGATGCTACTAATGCAGCATTTGAGGCCTGACTTGCAGCACTTGATGCTTTTATTGTTTCGTCTGCCACTTTTTGACTTGCAGCTTTTGCTTCGTTAACAAATTGTTCTGCTTTTGTTTTGTCACCTAATCGAGCTGCTGAGGCAGCATTGGCATTAGCTTGACTGGCGACTTTTGCATCTATATCAGCTTGACTTGCGGCTTGACTGGCAACCACTTTTGCCTGACTGGCAATAGTTGTCGCTTTATCGGCTGTGTTTGATGCACTTGTGGCTGTATTTGATGCAATCACACCTTGACTTGCGGCTTGACTTGCGGCGGTGGCTGCACTTTTAATAATGAAATCATTTGGATATCGATTACTCAAGCTACTTGCTGTGCTTTGCGCATTATTAGCGGTTGTTGCTGCTTGGCCTGCACTTGTTGCTGCATTTGT
>NZ_AYZL01000007.1 GCF_001436605.1 Holzapfeliella floricola DSM 23037 = JCM 16512
ATGACTTGAATAGTAAAGAAACTGATATTAATAAAGTCCGTGAAAAAATCGGCATGGTGTTCCAACACTTTAACTTATTCAACAATTTTAACGTCTTAGATAACTTGACATTAGCTCCAAGAGAGTTAGGGTTAATGAGTCAAGAAGAAGCTGAAAAGAAAGCGCATCAATACCTCAAACGTGTTGGGTTAAGCGACAAGGCTAATATGAAAGTTGATTCTTTATCAGGTGGACAAAAGCAACGTGTGGCGATTGCGCGTTCACTTGTGATGAATCCAGATATCATGCTTTTTGATGAACCAACTAGTGCGTTAGATCCTGAAATGGTAGGAGATGTTTTGGGTGTAATGAAAGATGTCGCAAAAGAAGGAATGACCATGCTTGTAGTTACTCATGAGATGGGATTTGCTAAAGAAGTGGCAGATCACGTGTTATTCTTTGATCAAGGACACATTATTGAACAGGGCACACCTGAACAAATCTTTGATC
>NZ_AYZL01000008.1:0-72161 GCF_001436605.1 Holzapfeliella floricola DSM 23037 = JCM 16512
TCAAGCAGTTAACATCCAAAAATAATTAAAAAAGAGCCCTTAGGGCTCTTTTTTTTATGCTTTGAATTTTTATAATATGCTCGTTTTAAAATAAAAATATAAAAAGCCCTATAATTACTATCTTTCAGTAATCATAGGGCTTTAAAAAGTTATTCTAGTTAGTATTTGAATGGCGATTGAAAAAGTATAAAGTAATTGGCAAAATTACATAGCCAATAATCATAGCAAATATAGCATAGAGGTTGAGATGTGAACCTGTTGCATCAGCAATTGAAAACTGTCCAATCCAATCAAACTTAATTAATAGAAAAACAGTTAAAAATAGTGAGATAATAGGAACAAAGACATCAGTCAGTATATTTTTTTTGGCAGTTGAGATTGTCTTTTCAGAATTTTTACCATAAAAGAACATGATAACTGATAATGGAACAACAATGAATTGTACAAAACGAGAAATTGTACTGATAATAATAATATTTGTCATATTGTATTGAAAAGCCATGGGGATAACAATTGCAATTACGATTGTGACAATAAATGAGGTTAATGGAATATCTTGCTTGTTACGTTTGGCAAAGATAGCAGGAATTTGTTTTTCTTTAGCGATAGCTTCAAGCACGCGAGGTGTGTGGAAAGATGAGGCTACGTTAATGCCAAACATTGAAATCAGTGCACCATAAAGCACAATATTTTTCACAATACCATTGTCAAAGATATCGACTAAAGCAACAACTTGATTACTGAAAACTAAGGCATGTGGATTAATCATCATCGAGATAGAGACAATTCCGATATAAATAAGTGCAATAATTAACATTCCTAAAGGCAAAGCCTTAGGTAAGTTTTTTTCAGGTTTTTGCATATCGTTTGATCCACTAGCTATACTTTCAAATCCATTTAAAGCATAGAAAGCAGTAATTGTGGCCATCACAAAAGTAGATGTATTAAACGATGAAATCAACGGCTGACCGTTTACATTTTGGAAGTTGTTCACATCCAAGAAGTGATTAGCACCGGTACTAATTAATATGTAAATTCCAAAAATAATGATGGTAAGTAAAGCGAGTAGTTTACCAATTGTTGATAAATTGTTGATGAGTGCAAATACTTTGGGGCCAAGCAAGTTAATTACAAGCAATAACAACATTAAAATAATAAAACCAAGTGTTAATAACCCGAAATTGCTACTATCTAATTTCATAATAGCAAGAACAGTCTTAACCACGCTTGTTGCCATTACTCCCCAAGCAATACTTGCTGCAATAAAACGCGTAATCCCAACATAAAATCCAACATTACGTCCAAAAGCTGTCCGCGAATAAGCGTAAGCTGCGCCACCTTTTGAAACATATTTTGCAGCAGAAGAAAATGATAGAGCTAGTAGTGAAGCAAAAATTGCGGCTGCAACATACACAATTGGGGTGTAAGTTCCAGCCATCTTGACGACGGAACCTGGTGAAATAAAAATTCCTGATCCAATGATTGAGTTGATTGTTAGTAGCACAATCGACCAAAAACCTAACTTCTTATTCATGATATACTCCTCTTATTTTGTGTGATTGATTAGCGATTTAAATAAATTATTCATTAATTGATATTTTCGATGTAGCATTTCCGGATGCCATTGAACTGCTAATAAGAAAGAATGAGTAGGACTTTCAAAAGCTTCGATAACGCCGTCAGGTGCTTTAGCAGATTTAACAAATGTGTCAGCTAGTTGATTAATGACTTGATGATGAAATGAATTAACTAGGGTCTCATTTGTTTTCAAAATATCAAAAAGCTTTGAACCTTGTTTGATTTCAACAGTATGAGATGGCATGTTAGGGTGTTTTTGTTGATCATGTTTAAGACTTTCTTCTAGGCGGTAAGAAAGATCTTGATGTAAAGAGCCACCATGAAAAACATTCATGATTTGAGCGCCCCGACAAATTCCAAGTACTGGAATTTGCTTTTCTTCCGCAAATTTAAGTAGTGTGAAGTCAAATTCATCACGCTCAGGGCTAATATCTCCTAATTTTGCTTTTGGTTCTTCGTTATAAAAGCGTGGCGAAACATCATGACCGCCTGATAAAATTAAAGCATCGACAGCTTCAATTTGTTTTTTAATAACAGATGAATCAGTGGTTAACGGAATAATAAATGGAATGCCGCCATTGTCACTTATTGAAGTAACGTAGTCTTCATTGACATAACTACGTCTGTAACCTGGAAAAGGTGCTCCTTCGTCTGTGATAAAACTTCCTGAAATACCAATAATTGGGTGTGACATAAAAATCCTCCTAATAGTAAAACTTAATTAATCATCTCAATAATAAGTGTTATACTTACTTTTTGCTAGTCAAATTTATTAAAATAGTCAAATTCATGCTTAATAGAATTGCGTTAAAGCTAATTATTAGTTAAAGTAGTATAGTAAAATATTAAGTTAGAACTTAGTGTTGGCTTTTTTGGGGGAGATATTGATGAATAAAAAAAGGGGAATAGCACTGATTTTGGTTAGTGTTGTATTGTTGGCTGTTGTTTATTTTGTGATGCCATCAACATTTTCAGCTAACGAAAACAGTCAAAATAAATCAAGTGAGATTATTCAAGGTAGTTATGCAGCTAGCAAGACACAAATGTCTTGGATGGTTTCTTATTATTACTATCCTAAAAATTTTCAAGAGTTAATTCAAAGTGGCCATTTAGTTTATAGTGGAGAGGTTGTGGGTGTTCAGCCAGCACCTTATGATAATTATCCGATGACGCTTGCAAAAGTCAAAGTTGATAAAATCATTCGTGGTGATAGTAATTTGAAAGGTCAAATTATCAATGTTTTATTTGCGGGCGGAGATATTAAGGAAAATGATTTCAAAAGTACTATGACAGATTCTCCTATCGCACCTTCTAACAAAACCATCACGGTTGAATATAGTGGGACGAAGCTACCAGAAAACGGTGATAAAATTGCAGGTATCATGAATAAAGCGTCAACTGGAACAAATGGTATTAAAGATGATTTCTGGATGTTTGTAGCACCAGGAAGCGTATTCTTTAAAGATGATGACAACTTGTATAAACGCCCCAAAGGTTTCAAGAGCCCAGATAATAATGATCAAACTATTAATAAATCCCTAACCCAACTAATTGAAGAAAAAAAGACTAGCTAGAAATAGCTAGTCTTTTTTTAGTACGACAACACCAAAAAATGATAAAAAGTATGGTACGATAAAGAAAATAAGGAGGATTTTAAGTATGAAAACATATCGTTCAACAGCATGGGTGCTGTTGTTTAATGCTGTTGTTAATATTTTGTTAGTTTTGCCAATGGTGTCAAACACTATTTCATTGAAAGGATTAACAGATGTTATTATTGCTTTGACGTCAGCTTTTGTTTTATACCAAAGCTACAAACATTATAAATTACGTACAATCAATGTGAGTTCGGTGTTGTTGATTATAAGTGCAATTATTAGTTGGGGTAATATTTTTATCGTTACACCTAGAATACCGTCTGAAGCCAACGCGTTGAGCTTATTACAATCACAAGATGCTAATTTGGTATTGGTGTTAGGAGCTATTGTTGGTGTTTTAAGAATAGTAGCGGTTGTGTTTGCGTTTATTGAATATCACAAAGTGATGAAACTAGAAAGAGAATAGGTAATCGTCTATGAGTGACAAAAGTAACTTGCCTAATTTTATCTTAACCAATGCTATTTTAGGTTTAGTTTTCTTATTATTACCGGGATGGTTACTGATTGTTGCAGCAGTTATAATTTTGATTATCAGTTTTGTATTACTTGATTCTGAATCAAATAATCCAAAAGTTAAAAACTTGAGTTCGATTTTGATGATAATGGGTATTGTTATTGTGGCGGGTGCAACATTATATATTATGATGAATGTGAATCAAGTCGCATCGTCATCGTTTACAGTATATGATTCACAGAATCCGTTTGAGACGAGTCCATTTGTACAACAAGTATCGGCAATTAAAAATATTCAAACAGCTAATTCAATTGATTTAATTGGTAGATTGATAACAATTGTCGCATCGGGGCTATACTTTTTTAATTACTACAGTCTCAAGACTGCAGTAAAATCAAATAATTTATAAATTTTAAAAAAGAAGATGACCACGTGGTCATCTTCTTTTATTCTAAAGCTTTCACGATTTCAGTTTCCATTTTTTTAGGAGAAGTCATCGGTGCATAACGGTGAATAAGTTGACCGTCTTTCCCAATTAAAAACTTAGTAAAGTTCCACTTGATGGCACCTTTTCCAGATTGCTCTTTCAAGTAGTTGATTAATGGATCAGCATCATCACCATTTAATTTTACTTTTTGGGTCATTGGAAAAGTTACGCCATAGTGGCGTTGACAGTAGTCAGATGTCTCTTGATCATTTTCTAGTTCTTGATGAAATTGATTAGAAGGCAACCCAATCACTGCAAATCCTGTATCTTTGTAGCTTTGATACAATTGTTCAATCGTCTCAAGTTGCGGTGCAAGCCCACATTTGCTAGCTGTATTGACAATTAATAGTACTTTTTCTTTGTAATCTGATAAATTGATAGGTTGACCATTCATTTCTGTTAAAGAAAAATCATAAATCGTAGCCATGTTAAAAACATCCTTTCTGATTCTAAGTGGCTCCTATTGTAATCCTGACGGTCTTTTTTGTATAGTCAAAAATTTCAAAAAAAACTTACGAGCAAAATTTTATTATGCTATTGTAATCTTTAGTGAGTTTAAAATAGAGGAGAGAGTTTAATGCCAAGAAATCATAAAGAAGAATTAATTTTTGGAACAATCATGTGCGGTTTAATGGTTCTAGGAATGAGTGCCTATAATTTAACTATTCATAATGCATTTGCAATTGATAGAGTATTAATTGGATTTATTCCCGGATTCATTGTTGCATTTATTTTAGATAATTTTATAGTTGGAATTTTAGCTAAAAAAATTACATTTAAATTACCACTTAACTTAGGTAAAAAATGGCAAGTGATTATCACTTTATCATTTTTCATGGTCCTAGGAATGGTAACTTTAATGTCTGTTTACGGTCTAGTTGCGCAAGGACAACTTCATGGTGATATCTTACCTAAGTACTTGAGAGCATGGGGCTTTAATTTTATTATGGCATTACCATTACAACTAATTATTGTAGGCCCAATTTCACGTTACTTTTTACAAAAAATTCAAAACAACTCGGATGCAAAAAAAGCTTAGATAATTTTATCTAAGCTTTTTTGCTACAAATGAAATCAAATAAAGTGAAATAACTATGAAGATTGTTAATGAAATTGTTTTTAGTGTGAAATGTTGTGGGATGGTTATTAAACGACAACCGACAACAAACACTATCCCAATGGGAATGATGTGCTGAAATAATCGATGATCAATTCTTCCAGTTATAAATTGTAGAATCACGAGTAATGCAAAAATGAAAAACATTTTTAGAAGCCTTCCTCGATTAATTGTTCGAGTTCATTTAAACGCTCTTCAAAGATAGCAAACGCTTTTTTCAAGTAGTCTGGTTTGGTCATATCCACACCAGCTTTTTTCATCGTTTCAATTGGGTAATCTGAACTACCGGATTTCAGGTAATTTAGGTAATTTTCAATGGCTTGTGAGTCCTGCTTCATAATGCCTTCTGAAAGTGTTGAAGCCGCTGCAAATCCAGTTGCGTATTGGTAAACGTAGTAGTTCATGTAGAAGTGCGGAATACGAGCCCATTCTAGTGCAATATCTGGGTCGCAAGCGACATCAGGACCATAGTAATGTGCGTTTAGTTCACCATAATAATCACTCAGTAGGTCTGATGTTAGGGCTTGGCCAGCTTGATCTTGTTGATGAATAAAATGCTCGAATTCTGCAAATTGTGTTTGGCGGAAAACAGTTCCTTTAAAACCATCTAAGTAATGGTTGAGTAAAAAGGCGCGTGTCTTTTTATCAGTTACTTGGTTAAGTAAGTATTCTGTTAACAAGTTTTCATTAGTTGTTGAAGCAATTTCGGCAATAAAGATAGGATAGTCGCCATAAACGTAAGGTTGGGTGTGGCGCGTATACCAACTGTGCATTGAGTGTCCTGTTTCGTGAACTAAAGTGTATAAGTTATCTAAATTATCTTGCCAGTTTAATAATTGGTAAGGAGGTGTATCATAAGCACCACCTGAGTATGCACCTGAACGTTTACCTTTGTTTTCGACAACGTCGATATAACGGTTGTTGAAAATCTCATCAACGTGTTCAAGATAATCGTCACCTAAAACGCTCAGCGCTTTTTTAGCTTCGACTTTTGCACTGTCATAATCGTAAGATAATTGAGGTTCACCAATTAGTGAAACGTACATATCATACATATGAAGTTCATCCACATCTAGTAAGTCTTTACGAAGTTTGACGTAACGATGTAGTAAAGGAAGATGGTTATTAACTTCTTCAACTAAGGTATCGTAAACTTGTGTTGGGATATGAGTATGTGATAAAGCTGCTTCACGTGCATCTTTGTAGTGATGAGTTTGAGCTAAATAATTATGGCGTTTAACTTCACCAGAAAGTGTTTGAGCTAGTGTGTTTTGAAACTGACCATAGGCTTGGTAAAGACCTTCAAATGCGCCTTGACGAATATCTTGATCAACAGATTCAAGTAAACGGCTGTAAAGGCCATTGGATAATTGAACCATATAACCCTCTTCATCTTCTACAAAGGGATATTCCATATCAGAGTTAGTTAAAACGTTGAACGTGCTGGCTGAGGCACCAAAAGCATCACCTGCAGCTGCAATGAGTTGTTCTTGCTTAGCATCTAATGTGTGTTCTTTTTCATTACGTGCTTCTTCTAAGAAATGAGTATAGTGCTTAAGCTTTTCATTATCTTTGTAGAACTGTCCTAATTCTTCATCAGATAGTTGAATTAAAGTCGGCACTAGAAAAGCAGTTGCTGCACTAACTTTAGCGGCTAAAGAGCCTGCCTTAGCATCAAAAGCTAAGTATTTTGCGTTATTAGTATCCACATCGCTATTCATGCTAGCGTAAACATAGATTTTTTCGAGTTTTCGCCAAGTTGATAAAATTTCGGTGATACCGTTTAATAAATTATCAGCTGAACTAATTAAAGTATCTTCTAAAGCCTCGATTTTTGGGATTTCATTTTCAACCTCGTTGAAAGCTTTTTCAAAATCATTATCTGTTTTAAAAACAAGCGATAAGTCCCATGTCAGTTCTTTAGGGACATCTTGTCGTTTTGGTAAATGTGATGCGTCACTCATAGTAAGTCCTCCTGTCGTATTATTAAGAATAGGGTACCACATATTCATTTAAATTTAATCAAAAAACTAAAAGATTGATAAATATCAGTGAAATCAATGCATTTAGCGTTAATTTTAGATAGAATAAATAAGAGAAATAGGGAGGTTATCTAATGAGAGATGATTATCAACGTAATGAGAGCTTAAAACGCACAAGGAAAACAAGAAAGAAAACAAAAATCACTCATATTCTAGCGTTAGTGCTAGTTTTAATAATTGTTATTTCAGGTGCTAGTTTTGCTAAAGTTTATTTACATGCAAAAAGCGCTATCAACCAAACCTATCATCCTGTTGATAACAAACAAACAACAGCTATTGAAGACCAAAAGCCAATTTCAATTTTACTTTTAGGGACTGATACAGGTGCTTTTGACCGTGGGGATGACCGCGGGAATTCAGATACTTTGATTTTGGCAACTTTGAATCCTAAAACGAATAAGACAACTTTAACTTCGGTACCTAGAGATATGTTGACAGAAATACAAGATGATAGCACGGGGATGCAAAAGGTTAACTCCGCTTACAATATTGGAGGATCAAGTCTGTCAATGAAAACCATTTCTTCATTAGTTAATGTCCCTATCGATTACTATGTTACGGTTAATATGGGAGCTTTAGAAAATATTGTAGATGCCATTGGTGGTGTTGAAGTTGATGTTCCATTTGCCTTTTATTATGGTTGGACACAGTTTGAAAAGGGTCCTCGAACATTGACGGGTCATGGTGCTTTAGACTATACAAGGATGCGTTATGATGATCCTGAAGGTGACTATGGTCGCCAAAAACGTCAACGTCAAGTTATTGAAGCCATTGCTAAGAAGGCATTATCATTAGATTCAGTTGCCAATTTCGAAGCTATCTTTAATGTTATCAAGTCTAATATGCAAACTAATTTAAGCTTCGATAATATGGTAGGATTGTTCAATAATTATCGTCATGCTGCTCAATCGATTAGTTCTGATTACATACACGGTAAAGATGCTTGGCTTGCAGGAGGCTCATATCAATTAGCGTCAACAGATGAACTCCAACGCATTTCAAATGCATTGCGTCAAAACTTAGAGCTTTCACAAGAAACGGTCGACAATACAGAGACCAAACAAAATCAATTAAATAAGCAGGTTGATTGGAAAGATTTAGATGCTGAATATAATTACACGATTTATTCAGATCAAAAGTTAAAAAATTTACCAAAAGCCAGTCAACAATCTCATTCATCTAGTGAAGAATGATTTTTATTAAGTAAAATAAAAAAGACTGGAACTTTCCAGTCTTTTTTGAATTATGAAACAATTTCTACTGTAGCATATAAGATACCTGCAGAAGGAATTTGATTATTTGGCATTGCAACGTCAAGTTGACGTGGATTTGAATAAGCAAAGGTACCAGTATCATTAACCGTTCGATACCATACTGTACCGTCAGACAATGTGATTTTTAGTTTCGTTCCTTTAGGGAAGACAGATAAGTTAGCGGCGACACCGCTGTAACCCATATTCGAACCCAAAACAGCAGGATCATAAAAACTAAGCTTGAATGTGCCTTGGTTTGAAGTTTGTTCAGCTGCTTGAGAAACAGCTGCTGGAGCTTGAGTCTGTGCAGCAACTTCTTGTTGGCGTTGTTGTTCTTGTAATTGAGCTTGTTTTTCAGCTTCTAAACGTTCTTGTTCTTTAACTTGGGCTTGGCGTTGTTGTTCAGCTAAAACATTAGCTTTAAATGTTTCTTTTTGTTGTTCAACTTGCTGATTATCATAATCAGTGATAATTTGTTTAGCGTGGGTCAATTCACTTACTAGCTGTTGATTAACCATGTAAGTTTGTGGTTGATTGGTTGCAAATACAGTAGTTAGACGATTACCTAATCCAATAATTAAAAATATTGTTAGTGTTGCTAATGTTATAATAATTGATTTTTTAGTGTTAAAAATAAGAATCTCTCCTTTATTAAGCATGCAGGTATTGAACAATATCTATTATACGTTATCATTATTGCGGACAAATGATGATAATGTTACAAAATGCGGTATAATTGTTACATCGAAACATTGTTGTAATATAAGGGAGCTGTGAATTAGAAAAGAGGAGTAAATATGAAGACAAAAACTTATTTTCCTATTATAATGGGTGGAATTGCCGCTCTTATTACGTTTATAATGGGACTATATCTTGCTTATCAAAACTTTCACTTATCTGCGGAGATTTCGTTGGGTATTGCAATCGTTTTGGCAATTTTGATGTTTAGTTTGACTTATATGAGAGCACAAGCCTCTTTGAAAATTAAGAAAATTGTTTTGAAATATAACTTAACTTCTGCAGAATTGGCACAGATAACACAAAGACGTGAACGTGATTTTCCAATCACAAATGGTAAACTACAATTAATTGTGCCCTATCGTTATTGGGCACAAATTTTGACAAAATTAGAAAAATACGAAAGAGAGCATCCAACTAATTAATGGCAGTTTTAACAATTAATAACTTATCACATACTTTTATCGACAAAGAAATTTACAGAGAGACCGCTTTACAATTAAATAAAGAAGACCATTTAGGTATTACAGGTCAAAATGGTGTTGGGAAAAGTACACTAATTAAAATTTTGACTGGTGAAATGACACCTGATGAAGGTGAAATCACATGGCAAAAGAATTTACACATTGGTTATTTAGACCAATACGCTAACTTAAAGCCTGGACAAAGTGTTCGCCAATTTTTACGTACAGCTTTTGATTGGCTTTATGAACAAGAACAAAAAATGCAAGGCTTGTACGAACAATATGCAACTGAAATGGATGATGAATACTTAGAAAAAGCGGGTAAACTTCAGACATTACTTGAAGAACGCGGTTTCTACGATATTGATACTAAAATTGAAGTTGTAGCTAGTGGGCTAGGTATTGATGCAATCGGGTATGAGCATGATGTTAGTCAACTATCTGGTGGACAGCGTTCTAAATTGATTTTAGCTAAACTATTACTGGAACATCCTGATGTTTTACTTCTTGATGAACCAACTAACTACCTTGATACCAACCATATTGATTGGTTGTCTGATTTCTTGAATAATTTTGCAGGCGCATTTATTGTAGTTAGTCATGATCAAGACTTTTTGGACAAGATTACTAACGTGATTGCTGATATTGAGTTTGGTAAAATCACTAAATATACAGGTAGTCTCGAGCAAGCAATGAAGCAAAAAGAAGCTAACCAAATTACGTACATGAAGGCTTTTGAAAATCAACAAAAACATATTGAAAAAACAGAAGCTTATATTCGTAAATTTAAAGCTGGTTCTCGTTCAAAAAGTGCGCAAAGTCGTCAAAAACAATTGAATCGACTAGATCGAATGACACCGCCTAAATTTAATAAACAAGCTAATTTAGAATTCGATTATCAACCAATTTCTGCTCGTATCCTAGTAAATGCTGCAAACTTAAAAATAGGTTATGATGGAAAAGCATTGGTTGAACATCCGTTTAACTTTTCAGTTGCAAATGGTGAAATTGTAGCGATTAAAGGGTTTAATGGTATTGGAAAATCAACACTATTAAAAACTTTACTCAACATCATTCCTGAAATTGATGGAGACATTGAATTAGCGCATAATGTCAAAATCAATTACTTTGAGCAAACACTAAAATGGGCCAATAAAAAAGATACACCACTTCAAATTTTACAAGCACAATATCCAGACCAAGAGTCAAAACACTTACGTCAAATTTTAGCGCGAACAGGACTGACTGCACAACAAGTGATGTCTGAAGTTGGTACACTTTCTGGTGGGGAACAAATGAAGGTTAAGTTAGCTAGTTTGATGAATCAAACTAGTAATTTAATGTTTCTTGATGAACCAACAAACCATTTGGATACTGCCACAAAAGGTGCATTAAGACGTGCAATTCAAGACTATGAAGGTGGCGTTATCATCGTTAGTCATGAGGCTGATTTCTTTGAAGGTGATTGGGTCGATAAGGTTATCGATATTGAAGCAATGAACAAATAAAAGGAGTTTCATCAAGATGAACAAACGCTATGTTGATATTGTTCTAAACACCTGTTTAATGGCAGGAAAAATTATGATTCAAAGTGGTTCAGAGATGTACCGTGTTGAAGATACAATTAACCATATTGCTAAAAACGCAGGTCTAAAAGATCCAGTTGTTTTTTCAACACCAACTGGATTATTCGTGGGTGTTAATCATCATCCCATTGTGCAATTAACACAAGTTTATGTTCGAACAATCAACTTAGAAAAAGTTCATCGTGTCAATCGGCTTTCTCGTGAATTTGGGGCTAGAAAAATCACTCTACATGAGCTACATCAAGGGTTACATGAAATACATGAGAATACACCGTCTTTTTCACACTACTTGAAAGTGCTATCCACAGCATTATTAAGTGCAACATTAATGGTATTATCAGTTGGCCAGTTTAACCTAGCTGAATTTTGTCTCGTACCAATTGCGGGAATGTTAGCGTACTCTGCTAATAACCTTGTTAATCGTTACACAAATATTAAGTTCTTGTCGCAAGTCATCGCTTCGATGGTTGTCGCGGCATTTGCAATTTTAATGGTGCGGCTATCTTTAGCGCAAAACATGGATGCATTAATTGTAGGTGGTGTTTTACCACTAGTTCCAGGACTTGCTATTATGAACTCACTGCGAGATCTTTTTGCAGGACACCTGTTAACAGGTGTTGCTCGTGGTATGGAGGCACTGATTACTGCTGCTGCAATTGGTGGAGGGGTGGCAACGGTTCTGAGATTTTCTGGTAATAATATGGGAACATTGTCCACTGCACTTTATCTACCATTTGAACAACAAGTTTTAATTAATATTTTATTTAGTTTCTTAGGAACAGTTGGATTTGCGGTTGTTGTTGATGTTCCAGCAAAAGCCTTACCTTATTGTGGTTTTTCAGGAATGTTGGGTTGGATGGTTTATTGGATTGGGACTAACTCAGGATCTGGTCATATGATGGCTTATCTATTGGGTGCATTTGCGGTTGGTATTTTAAGTATCGTTTTCGCAAGAACTAAAAAAATGCCAGTTATCATTTTCAATATTCCAGCCATTGTGCCGCTAGTTCCTGGAGTCACTGCTTATCAAGCTATCAGGCAAGTAGCAATCGGTGGAATTGACGAAGCAATTCGCTTGAGCTTCACAGTGATGATTATCACAGCTGCGATTGCGGTTGGCTTTATGCTATCGCAGGTATGTGGGCAGTTAACTTCACATATTCAACATAATTATTACGAGAAAAAATATAAGCTATAAAAAAAGCTGACGAATTTATCGTCAGCTTTTTTATTTGTGATTTATTCAAAAACCATTTGGTTATGATAAAGTTCACTGTAAAAACCATTTTCTTTAAGTAGTTCTTCATGAGACCCTAACTCGATGATATTTCCATTTCTAAGAACAGAAATTTTGTGAGCATTGAGAATTGTTTTCAAACGGTGAGCAATAACAAAACTTGTACGGCCTTCAATGACGTTATCCATAGCTGCTTGAATTTTAGCTTCAGTAACAGTATCGACGTTTGATGTTGCTTCATCAAGAATCAATATTTTTGGATTTGTGATAATTGTTCTAGCAATTGAAATTAGTTGTTTTTGACCAGCAGAAAAGACTGAATTGTCATCACTAATTTTAGTTTCATAGCCATTTTCAAGACCTTCAATAAAGTCATGGATATTTGCTTGTTTAGCAGCATCAACAACCTCTTCATGAGTAGCATCTGGTTTACCAAACTTAATGTTATCAGCAATTGTTCCAGAGAACAGTTGTGGATCTTGCAAAACAATCCCAACATTTTGACGTAAGTTTTCAAGATCCATTTCACGAATGTCAACGCCATCAATTGTGATGGCTCCTGAATCAACATCATAAAATCGGTTCATCAAGTTCATAACCGTTGTTTTACCTGAGCCTGTAGGACCAACTAATGCAACCATTTCACCACGCTTGGCTTCGATTGTAATGCCATGTAAAACTTCTTTTCCTTCAACGTAACTAAAGTGAACATCATCGATTTTTACGTTATCGTTTACACCATTAAAAGTCTTACCATTTTGTGGTCGAACTTCGTCAGGCTGTTCTAAAACTTCATTAATACGACGTGCACCAGTGATAGCTAGTTGAATCATGTTATAAAGTGAAGTCATTGTGATGATGGGTTGGTAATATTGTGAGGCATATTGAACAAATACCACAACTAGCCCTAAACCAGAAGCAACAGACATATTACCACTGAGGACTAGCCAGGAACCAACAAATGTAACAAGTGCCGTGTTAAGTAAAGCAAAACCATTCATTAATGGATATAAGACACTTGACCAAAACTGTCCTTGGAATGATTTAGGCCTTACTTCGTTGTCATTATAGTTTGTGAATTTTGCGATTGAATCTTTTTGAAGACCATTTGTAATAATAACCTTTTGACCTGCAATTTGTTCGTTTACGTACCCATTTAATTTACCAACTGCATCTTGTTGGGCATTGACATTCTTTTGAGCCTTCAAAATGACAACGGCAGCTAAAATAATAGCAACCGGTGTAGAAGCAATTGTTACCCAAGCGAGTGTGGCATCACGAGTAAACATAATCCAAATCATTCCGATGAACAAAGCGACGGAAGAAAAAATTTCAAACAACGCTTGATTCATTGCATTAAAAATATTATCTAAGTCTGATGTGTAAAGTGATAACATATCACCGTCTGAGTGAGAATCAAAGTAATTAATTCTCATTTTTTGCATTTTACCAAACAGACCAGTTCTCATGTTACCAGCACCGCGTCCGGATACTTGCGAAATGAGTAGTGTGCTGGCAAACATTGAAATAGCATATCCAACATAGAATAAAACCATCATTAGTAAAGCCGAGTGGAAGGCGTTTAAATTTGCACCAGCACGGGTGGCTGGATTCATCCATTCTTGTAAATAATTAGTCAAGTTAGTAATAGCTTGTCCCATGTAGATAGGAGCGTTAACTTGTAAATAAGTGGCAACAATAGTTAATAAAATAACTACAGCCATAATCCATTTAAAGGGACTAAGGTAATGCGCATAAAACTTTGCGGCACCTTTTAAATCTTTCATAAAGGTATTTCCTCCTCACTATTTATCTTCTTTTGCAATTTGTGTGTTATAAATTTCTTGATAATAATTATTATTTTTAACTAAATCGTCGTGGGTGCCAATTCCAACAATCTGACCATGGTCTAATACAATAATCTTGTTAGCATGAATAATTGAAGAAATTTTTTCTGAAATAATAAATGTTGTTGTCCCATTTAAATCACGATCAAGACCTTCTTGAACTCTTTTTTCAGATTGGGCATCTAAAGCACTAGTTGAGTCATCAAGAATTAAAATTTCAGGGTGAGAGATAACACCACGTGTAATTGATAGACGTTGTTTTTGTCCACCCGAAAAGTTTGCACTACGTTCTTCTACTTTTGCATCATACTTACCGTCAAGTTTTTCAATAAATTCAGAAGCCTGTGCAATATTTGCAGCCCACTTCATATCTTCTAAAGTGGCATTTTCATTACCCTGACGTAAATTTTCTGCAATGGTTCCAGAAAATAACGTAGAACGTTGTAATACAAAAGAAATAGTTCCTTGAAGCGATTTTTGGTTAACATCTTTAATGTTTTTGCCACCGACTTTAACGGTTCCTTCTTGTGGATCGTAAAGACGTGGAATCAATTGAGCCAGTGTTGATTTACCAGAACCGGTCGCACCAACAATTCCAACTTGTTCACCAGGTTTAGCTGAGAAGCTAACATCTTTGATGGTAGGTTCGTCATCCCCAGGGTAAGTGAAGGAAACATGATCAAATTCAACTGATCCACTAAGTTTTTCAGGGGCAACGTCTGGAAATTGTAAACCAGGTTTTGTTTCAAAAATTTCTTGTAGACGTTTCAAAGAAACAAATGCACGAGAAGAAGTGGTCATCATTAATCCAGCTGTGATGATAGCAAATAAGATTTGCATTAAATACTGGGTAAATGCATTGATAGAAGCTAGCATAGCTGGATTAGTATTGATAATATCACCAATTAAAAAGATTGAAGCAGCAACTGCTAAGTTCCCGATTAAGAAGAATGAAGGAATCAAAATTGAAAATAGGTTACCAATAACAATTGTTAAACCAGTCATGTCATCAGATGACTTACTAAATGTCTTGAATTGGCTGTCTTCTTGCACAAATGATTTAACAACACGCATTCCCATCAAGTTCTCACGAGCTAAGCGGTTATTGTTTTCAATGTAAGTTTGAATTTTGCCAAAGTATTTTCCCATTTTAGAAAATGAGAAAGCACAAACTAAAATGATAGCAATCATCATGACGATGATCATCCACCATAGTTGTGGAAGTGTCATAACAGCTAAAATAAATGCCCCAACAAATAAAATAGGCACACGCATAATTTGTTGCAAAAAGTTCATGACAATTAGTTGCACTTGGTTAATGTCATTAGTCATTCTCACAACTAAGTTAGCTGATGATAACTCTTCAATGTTTGAAAGTGAAAAGCTTTGAATCTTACGATAAGTAGCTTCACGCATATCTGCCGCTACACCTTGTGCTACTTTAGCAGCGAAGTAAGTGTTAAATACACCTGCTATGATACCAATAATTGCAAGTGCAATTAATTGCATCCCTAAGTTGACAACATTAGAGCGATCGCTGGAAATGATGGCACTAATCATATCTTGAAGCAAGTGAGGTTGCCAAAGTGTTGCAAATGCAACAATGATGACACCAAGACTTGCAAAGAAGATATCTTTGTTATACCGTTTTAAAAAAGGTATTAAAGTCTTCATAAAAAGTTTCCTCCTAAATATTATTAATTTATGGGTTAATAAGTATATATAGAAGACTTTACCACTTATTTAAAATTAGATGCAAGTAATTTGTCGTAAGAAGTTTAGGGGGGTTTTTAGTGGTTAAAACTAGCTTTAAATTAGCGCAAAAAAAAGATTTAGCTGAAGTTATTAGAATCTATAATCAAGGTGTTCTAACATTAAAAGCGGCACCTGATGTTGAAGTTGTAACTGTTGATGAAAAAGAGGAATGGTTTGAAGGACATTTAAATAGCCAACATCCTTTGTGGCTCATGACTGATTTGCAAAATCAAGTTATGGGGTGGGTAAGTCTATCTAAAATGTATGATCGCATGGTATATGATATCAGCGTTGAAATCAGTATTTATATCGATGAAAAATTTCAAGGGCAAGGATTGGCAACAAAAGCAATTACTTTTAGTGAAAATCAAGCTCAACAATTAGGGTATCGCAATATTGTGGCATTGATATTTTCACATAATCATCCCAGCAAGAAGTTATTTAAAAAAAATGGCTACAAACACTACGGTCAATATCCAGACATCGCGATGATTAAAGAAAATATTGTCAGCGTAGATATTTTTGGTAAGAAAATTTGAAAAGTCGATTAAAATAGATTATAATATATTTATGCGATGAGTCGAAAAAGTACAGCAATGTACATTTCAAGCTTAGAAGACACCTAGTGTTCAATCACAGCGCGGGAAGCGCGGAGTTGTAAAGCAGATGTGAACTGCTTTACACATTTTATTTTATAAGATGCTTCACTTTAATCACCTAACGTTTTTAACGTTAGGTGATTTTTTTTATTCAATTATAAAGGAGATGTAATCATGAGTGATTTTCAAAAAAATAGTATGATGGGGTTATTCTTAACCAGTTTACTAATCGCTTTAATAACGGAAACATTTTTAAATAATGCGTTGTTTGCTGTGATGCAAACATTCGATGTGTCAGCTTCAGTCGTTCATTGGCTGAGCTCTCTTTATATTTTGGTGTTAGGACTGATGATACCGACTTCGGCATTTATTTTTTATAATTTCTCTACGCGAGTAATTTATGTGGCCATGATGGGGTTATTTGCCATAGGTTCTTTAATTTGTTTGGTTTCGCCTAATTTTTATATATTGCTGTTAGGAAGGGTCTTACAAGCAGTTGTTGCAGGAACTTTAATGCCATTGGTTCAAAATGTCGTGTTAGTGATTTATGAAAAGAGTCGTAGACCCTTTATTTTTGGATTAGTCGGAATGATTATTGCAATTGGACCAGCCATTGGGCCAGTGCTATCAGGATTTGTTCTACACTACACTTCATTTAGAAGTTTGTTTTTGATAGTCTTCATTTTGAGTTTAGTCTTATTTAGCTTGGGGCTTAAATTAATTTTTGATATTAGTCCACATGAAGAAAGAAAACTAGACTTTCAATCACTGGCTTATTCAACACTAGGATTTGGGTTGTTACTGTCATCATTGTCATTGATGGGCGAACATCATCAAGTAGATATGATGACTTTATCTATGCTAGTGCTGGGAATTGTTATTTTGGGTGTATTTTGTCTTAGACAATTAACCATCAGAAATTATTTAATGAATTTGCGCGTACTTAAGGATAGAACATTTACACTTCCAATGTTACTAGCGTCTATTTGTAACTTCTCATTACTAGGTGTTGAACTGGTTATTCCATTATATTTACAACAAATGAATAATTTAGATGCCTTAACGACAGGGTTGATTTTATTACCTGGATCATTATTACTGGGTGTTATTAGTCCGTTTTCAGGGCGGTTATACCAAAAATTTGGTTATAAAAAGTTGGCAATCGTTGGATTTTCAATTTTGATTTTAGGAACATTACCTTACTTAATGATTGAATCATTATCATTAGTAGCTATTACAATCTTTTACATGATTAGAATTGGCGGGTTAGGATTGGTTTTAATTCCATCATTACCCCACGCTATGGAAAATTTGAATAAAGATTATACAGTCGATGGTAATGCTGTTTTTTCAACAATAAGAGAAATTGCGGCAGCACTTGGTATGACAATATTGATGACTTTATTGGCTTTAAGTCATTTATTGTCTTTTACGATAGCTATTGCTATCGCAGCAATAGGTTTACTAATTGCTCTATTTTTTGTTAAATAATTCGGATATTTAATCAAAAAACAGGCAAAATGGTCGTTTTTTTGGTAAAATAAACGTGTATTCAAAAATGTTTGTGATAAAAAGCGAACATTTTATGAAATGAGTTTAAAAAATTGGAGGCCAAGACATGACTCAGTTTAGACGTGTTTTTGTTATTGTGCTTGATTCCGTTGGAATCGGACAAGCACTCGATGCACAAAAATATGACGATGAAGGTGCCGATACTTTAGGTCATATCGGAAGTGGCTATCAAGGTCACTTTGAACTAAAAAATTTGCAAAAATTAGGATTATCAAACATTAGACCTGAAAATCCAATTACTAATGTCCCAATTGCTCCAAGTCCACTTGCGAGTTTTGGTAAAATGCAAGAAATTTCTGTTGGAAAAGATAGTATGGATGGGCACTTTGAAATGATGGGTTTACCAGTGACTGAACCACTTGGATTTTTCCCTGATGGATTTGATGATGCTTTAATCAAAAAAATTGAGGATTATAGTGGACGCAAAGTTATTGTAAATAAACCTTATTCAGGAACAGAAGTCATTGAAAAGTATGGGGAACACCAACTCGAAACAGGTGACTTGATTGTCTATACATCAGGTGATTCTGTTCTACAAATTGCGGCAAACACGGCAGTGATGCCACTTGAAGAATTACATGATCTTTGTCGATATGTGCGTTCAATCACAATTGATGCGCCTTACCGTATTGGTCGAGTCATTGCACGTCCTTACGTTGGTACAAATAAAGATAATTTTGAACGAACCAGTGATCGTCATGATTATGCGTTGCTACCTGAAAAGCCAACAGATTTAGATCGTCTAAAAGAAGCAGGATATGAAGTAATTGCAGTCGGTAAAACAGAAGATATCTTTAGTGGTCAAGGCATTACTGAGGGGTTTCATACAACAAGTAATAGGGATGGTATGGACAAGGTAATCGAACTGAGTGACCGTGAATTTAGAGGCTTTTTATTTGCTAATCTCGTTGATTTTGATGCGATGTATGGTCATCGTCGAAATATTCAAGGTTATGGGGATGCACTAATGGACTTTGACCGCCGTCTAGGTGAGTTATTACCATTGCTTAAAGAAGATGACTTATTGATGATTACAGCAGACCATGGTAATGACCCAGGTTTTAAAGGAACTGATCATACACGTGAATTTGTACCACTGCTTGCTTATAGTCCATCACTAATAGGAAGTCAAGATCTTGGTACACGTCAAACTTTCTCTGATTTAGGACAGACTATTTTAGATAATTTTGAAGTTAAAGGAACAGAACACGGCACAAGCTTTTTAAATCAATTAAAATAATACGGAGGACTAAACTTATGGCAACACCACATATTCAAGCTGAAAAAGGCGAAATTGCATCAATTGTACTTCTACCAGGAGATCCATTGCGTGCTAAATTTATCGCAGAAAACTTTTTAGAAGATGCAAAACTTTACAATAGCGTTCGTAATACATTTGGTTATACAGGAACTTACAAGGGCGTTGAAATTTCTGTTCAAGCAACAGGAATGGGGATGCCTTCAATGAGTATTTACGCAAACGAATTAATGCGTGATTACGGCGTTAAAACCTTAATTCGTGTGGGAACAACTGGTTCTATTCGTGAAGAAGTTAAAGTGCGTGATATTGTGATTTCACAAGCAGCAAGTACAGATTCAAACATTATTCGTACCACTTTTGGTGATGGTATTTTCTATGCACCTATTTCAGATTTTGGCTTACTACGTAAATCTGTTGAATTAGCTGAAGAAGAAGGGCTAACTTACCATGTCGGGAATACATTTGGTGAAGACCGTTTTTACAATGATGAAATGAACAAAGACAAATTACGTGAATACAACTTATTATGTCTTGAAATGGAAATTCCAGCATTGTATATGTTAGCTGCAAAATATAATTGTCGTGCTTTAGGTATTTTGACAGTAAGTGACCACTTAATTACAGGTGAACAAACGAGTTCGGATGAACGCCAAGAAGGTTTTGGTAAAATGGTAGAACTTGCACTTGAAACAGCTATTCAAGCTTCATAATTAGCAATAAAAAAAGACCATTATTTTGATAATGGTCTTTTTTTATTTAACTAGCTATTGCCAAAATTTACAAACAAAATTTGCATATCTGATAGTCGTAGGGTATTGTGAATATTGCGATAAGTTGTTTTGGTGTCAGGGATGCACAACTTATTAATAATACAAATAAAGTAGGGTTGTTCAATTGGAAATGAACGTATTAAATTTTGTCGAATTGATAAAAGAAGATAAATATCAAAAACAATTAACTACAATGAAACGTAGTGAATTAAACAAAACAAAACTCAAAAAATTTGTGCACGAAACGCTGATGGCAGTTACAGAAAGTCTTAACTCAGGTTATATGGCACAACATCAACTTCATTTAGAAGGACGGAGACCTCTAACTGTGGGAGTTGAGACAGGAATTGTTAATTTGCCATATGAGAATATCGATAAGGTCACTAAAATTATGACGGAAGAAGACAACCGTGAAGTTGCAGTATATTTGACAGCTAGTTCAGATTTTTTAAACAAGTCAGGATTTAGAATTGATCAATTAGCAACAGCTGATGACGTTATTTCTGATGAGCAAAGTTTTGAAAGTCAGATGATTAGTTGGGTT
The DNA here is from genome assembly GCF_001436605.1 of Holzapfeliella floricola DSM 23037 = JCM 16512. Classification (GTDB taxonomy): domain Bacteria; phylum Bacillota; class Bacilli; order Lactobacillales; family Lactobacillaceae; genus Holzapfeliella; species Holzapfeliella floricola. The sequence continues at coordinate 20,963 of NZ_AYZL01000008.1, forward strand.
GAAGAAAAAATGCAATTAGTTAAAGATTATCAAGTTGAAGAACCTAAAAAGTCAGAATCTAAAAAAGAAACGAAAAAAAAGACTGAAAAATCAACTAAAAAAACAACAAAGAAGGCTAAAAAATGATTACACAAGTTTTGTTGATGATGCTAGTTGGAATTGTCGCTGGAACTTTGGGCTCAATTCTAGGAATTGGTGGTGGAATGATTATCACACCATTTTTAACGGTTGGTTTGGGACTAGATATTAAGTATGCCATTGGTGCAAGCATTATTGCTGTAATTGCAACAAGTTCAGGAGCCAGCGTTGCTTATTTAAAAGATGATTTATTAAATCTTCGTGTAGCGATGTTTCTAGAGTTAGCAACGACAACGGGTGCTATTATTGGAGCGGTTTTAACTGGACTTGTGCCTTCAAGTCTGTTGTCTGTTCTATTTGGGTTATTGTTGGTTTATTCAGCCTATAATATGTATCGTAAATTGCGTAATAAACAAAAAAACGTTGTTCAAAACGAAGATGATAAGTGGTCTAAAAAGCTAAAATTGAATGGTCGATATTATGATCATCAATCTCAAAAACAAATTTCATATGCTGTTAAAAATATACCCGGTGGGTTCGCCATGATGACAGGTGCTGGATTTGCCAGTGGCTTACTTGGAATTGGTAGTGGTGCTTTTAAAGTGATTGCTATGGATACCATCATGAAAATGCCGCTGAAGCCATCAACGGCTACAAGTAACTTAATGATGGGGGTTACAGCAGCAGCCAGTGCGACCGTTTACTTTTTCAATGGGTCTATGAGATTTGATATTGCAGCACCGCTTGCATTGGGTATTTTGCTAGGGGCCATGATAGGTTCTCGCATCATGGTTCATTTGAAGCCGAAAGTAATTAGAATGATTTTCATTCCAATTATTTTATACATGGGAATTCAAATGGCACTTAAAGGATTCGGGGTGATGTAAGATGAACGACAAGCAAAAAGAAATGCAAGATGTTGAACTTTTAATCGGTAAGATTTTAAGAGCAGGTGTCATTATTGCGGCGGTTGTGATGGCGTTTGGTGTTTTGTTATTGCTACTTCAAGGTAATAGTGGTTATGCAGGTAACAATATGCCAGCCAGTTTATCTGAGGTTTTTATGGGCTCCATTGCATTAAAACCTTATGCGATTATGGCTTTAGGAATCTTATTATTGATTTTAACACCTGTATTACGAGTAGTGATTTCAATCTACGCCTTTTTTAAAGAATCGGATTATTTATATATGTGGATAACATCAATTGTGCTAGTCATTTTAATTATTTCAATGGTTGTTGGTTATCTAGGTAAATAAAATCGTGACAAATTATCCTAAGAGGTTTTTAATAATATTATGGGGAGTATTTCATAACTATTATTAGGGGGGGATTAATCTTGCCACGATTATATCGTAGTATTAGATTTTTTATTTTATTAATTATGCTTATTTATATTGCTAACTTTTTACCAAAAATAGTGGTGCAATTTCAGAGTTTGCCCTACCCGGGGAAAATAACGATGATATTGTCCTTATTTTTGGTAATTTTTTTAATGGGGATATTTTTACTTGCGATAAAAATTAGACATACTAAAATAACGACTAAGAAGTATTGGTGTATTGTTTTTGGGATAACTGGTATTGCTTTTGTATGGCAATTATTTTTGATACATGAAGTAGCGTTAGACATAGAAGGATGGGATCCGTGGACCATTTTTAAGTGGATAACTGGAAATGGTGATGTTTATCCTAACTATTTTTCTTATAATCCCAATAACATGATAACGATGTATATGTATCAATTAACTAATACTATAGAAGCATTATTTGGCAGACAATTAAGTTGGTTAGCGCTTGATAGAATGAATATGATTGTCATTCTTATCTCAAGTTTGTTATTTGCCTACATTGCTAAAAATTTACTTTCATCAATAGCAGCCCTATTTTCGGTTGGATTGTTTTCAATATATTTCACTTTTTCACCGTTATCAGTTATTCCGTATTCAGATACGTTATCATTACTGCCAGCACTATTAACAATTGTGCTACTTTTATTAGCGAAGCATTACCAAAGTCAAAAAACTTTTTGTGCATTGCTAGTAGTCGTAGCCGGTTTTACGGCATCAATTAGTTACTATACTAAAGCTTCTTCAGTAATCTTTTTTATAGCTTTTTTGATTGCTAGTGGGATTAATATGATTAAGACAAATCGTTTTAACATCTTTAAAGTCGAATTACTTGGATATTTAGTATTTGGACTTTTAGCAGGATTTTATGGCATGAGAAAAATTAATCAGATTCAAACTATAGTGACATATGAGAGCACCTTAGCGACACCTATGACGCACTACCTAGCTATAGGAGCTTCTGAAAAAGGATGGTGGAATCAGCCTGATCAAGACTTCACACGTTCATTTGATAGCTACAGTGAGCGTTCACGAAGAAATCTGGATAAATTTGTTCAAAGAGTGAATGATAGAGGATTGGATAGGTACGTCGATTTTTTGAAATATAAAAATGCCATTACTTTCAATGATGGAACACTGGGATGGTATGAAGAGGGTGGCGGAAAAGTCGTTAATGATGTCCCTTCAAAAACTAACAGTGAAAAAAATAATTTGCGAAAATTTTTGTATGGTCAAGGGTCAAAAACGGCTGTTACTAAGTGGTTATCACAAGTGATGTGGTTAGTTCTTTGGATTATCGTAACTTGTTCGGTTATCAACTTTTTTAGAAAGCAAACCTCATCGCTGTCGACAGATTGGCTTGCTCTGACTGTGCTAGGTGGTTTTATCTTTTTATCGTTATTTGAATCTGGAAGAGGTCGATACGTGATTCAATTTTTACCTTATTATTTTCTTCTAGCAGGATTTTTACTTAATGATTTTAAAAATAAAACAAAAAAACATACTCAAAAATAATGAGTATGTTTTTATTTTGCTTATTTATTATTATCTAAACCAATGTTGTAATCATTATCTCTCATAGCAGAAACGTGACCTAATAGGTAACCGTTACCAACTTGTGAGAAGAAGTCATGGTTTGAAGTTCCTGTTGATAATCCATTCATAACAATCGGATTAACATCTTCATCTGTATCAGGAAATAGCGGGTTTTGACCTAAGTTCATCAAAGCTTTATTAGCATTGTAACGAAGGAAGGTCATAACATCTTCTGTCCAGCCAATTTCATCATAAAGATCTTGTGTATAAAGTGTTTCGTTTTCATAAAGTTTGTACAATAAATCGTACATCCAGTCTTGCATTTCTTCTTGCTCTTTTTCACTTAATTCGTTAAATCCAAGTTGGAATTTGTAACCAATGTAAGTTCCATGAACGGATTCATCACGGATAATCAACTTAATGATTTCAGCCACATTAGCTAACTTGTTGTTACCCAAGTAGTAAAGTGGTGTGTAGAATCCAGAGTAGAATAAGAAAGTTTCAAGAAAAACACTAGCCACTTTCTTTTGAAGAGGTGAGCCATCTTGATAGATATCATTAATGTATTTTGCTTTTTTCTGTAAGTATTCGTTGTGGTCTGTCCAATTGAAGATTTCTTTAATTTCTTCATTAGTGTTCAAAGTACTAAAGATTGAAGAATAACTTTTAGCATGAACAGATTCCATAAATTGAATGTTATTTAAAACAGCTTCTTCTTTTTGAGTACGGACATTTTCTTTAAGTTTAGCCATACCATCTTGAGACTGAAGCGTATCAAGTAAAGTTAAGCCACCAAAAACATGCCCAACAACTGTCTTTTCTTCAGGCTTTAGAGTGCGCCAGTCATCTAAGTCGTTAGATAATGGGATACGTGTGTCTAACCAGAATTGTTCAGTTAGTTTTTCCCATGTTGCTTTATCAATAGTATCTTCGATTTCGTTCCAGTTTATTGCTTTATAATAATTATCTACTTTTTCCAAAATATCATCTCCATAGGGGGTTTTTAGACTTTTATTTCTAAATACTACAACTTTCACATTCGTTAGAACCAACTTCTTGTGAGTCATCAGTGAAGGTGCGAACGTAATAAATAGATTTGATACCTTTGTAGTAGGCATAGTTACGTAAGATACTCAAGTCACGAGTTGTTTGTTCTTCTTCTTCTTTCCATTCATACAATCCTTCAGGAATTGTTGAACGTAGGAATAATGTTAAACTCATACCTTGATCGATATGTTGTTGAGCAACGGCATAAGTATCAATAACTTTACGCATGTCGGTATCATAAGCTGATGTGTAGTAGTTGATAGTTTCATTGTCTAAGTGAGGTGCAGGGAAGTATAATTTACCATTTTTCTTTTCTGTACGTTCTTCAATCAGACGGGTAATTGGATGAAGGCTTGCACTTGTGTCATTGATGTAAGAAATTGACCCTGTAGGTGCAATTGCTAAACGGTAAGCATTGTAAAGGCCGTCTTGTTGAATTGCTTCCTTCAAGTCTTGCCAATCTTGTTGTGATGGCACCATGATACCATCAAATAGTTGTTTAACACGTTTTGACTTTGGCGCAAAACTTTGAGTAAGGTACTTATCAAAGTATTCACCAGTTGCGTAAGTTGATTTTTCAAAATTGTGGAAAGTTTGCTTTCTTTCACGAGCAATTTGATTACTTTCAGCTAAAGTCCAATAGTTGAGTAGCATAAAGTAAGTATCTACAAATTCAAGTGCTTCTTTTGAGCCATAATGAATATGTTCTTTTGCCAAGAATGAGTGTAATCCCATAGCACCAAGTCCAATTGAATGGCTTAGTTCATTACCTTTAGCGACTGTTGGAACAGCTTCAATATTTGATGTATCTGAAATATAGGTCAACGCACGAGTCATTGTTTTAACTGATTTACCAAAATCAGGACTAGTCATTAAGTTGCCAATGTTTGTTGATCCCAAGTTACAGCTGATATCTGTTCCCATTTGTTCAAACTCTTGTTTGTCATTTAAGATAGCGGGAGTTTGAACTTGTTGAATTTCAGAACACAAGTTACTCATGATGATTTTACCGTCAATAGGATTTTCACGGTTAGCAGTGTCAACATTTAAGATGTAAGGATAACCGGATTCTTGTTGAAGCTTTGAAATTTCATTTTCAAGCTCACGAGCATTGATTTTGTACTTACGAATCTCGTCATTTTGAACCATATTGTCATATTCTTTTGTAATATCAACATATGAGAAAGGCTCGCCATAAATACGTTCAACGTCATAGGGACTGAACAAATACATATCTTGGTTAGTCCGAACAAGTTCGTAGTATTTATCAGGAACCACAACACCTAGTGAAAGTGTTTTAACACGAATCTTTTCATCAGCATTTTCTTTTTTAGCTGATAGGAATTGAATGATATCTGGGTGAAAAACGTTTAGATAAACCGCACCCGCACCTTGGCGTTGTCCTAATTGGTTTGAATAAGAAAATGAATCTTCAAGTAACTTCATAACGGGGATTACACCACTAGAAGCGCCTTCTATTCCTTTAATTGGAGCACCAGATTCACGCAAGTTAGATAGTGCTATTCCAACACCTCCACCAATTCGTGATAGTTGAAGTGCGGAGTTAATTCCACGACCAATACTGTTCATGTCATCAGTCATTTGGATTAGAAAACAGGAAACAAATTCACCACGGCGTTTTTTACCAGCATTTAAAAAGCTAGGTGTAGCAGGTTGATAACGCTGACTAACCATTTCATCAGCAAGTGCTTCAGCTAATTGCTCATCACCATTTGCGTAATAAAGAGCATTAAAAAAGACCCTGTCGATGAAGGTCTCAAGATAATAAGCACCATCATTAGTTTTTAAAGCGTATTGATTATAAAACTTGTAAGCTGCCATAAATGATTTGAAACGAAAGTTTTTATCTTCCATTCTTTTATGAAGTTTATTTAGAAATTCTTGAGAATATTGTTCTAAAAACTCAGCCTCAATGTAGTCATGTTCAATTAAAAAGTCCAATTTGTCTTTTAAATTATTAAATTGTTTAACGTTAGGAATTACGTTTTCATGGAAGAAAGCTTTGAGAGCTTCTTTATCTTTATTAAGTGGGATTTGATTGTCTACAGGACGATTCACTTCATTGTTTAAAACAAAGTATGAAATATCACTGATATTTAAATCTTTAAGACTCATATTCTTTCACAACTTTCTTGAATTCTGCGACATCTTTGTTAGTGCCATTAAATTCAAAATCAAAAATAATAGGAACGTCATAGTGTTCTGAAATTTTCTTAGCCGTGTGAAGATAAAGGTGGTTGAAGTTCTTGTTACCACCACCAGCGACACCAACTAAGTTTTCAGAATTAGAGCCATAATCTAAGAACTCAAGAATACTTTCGACAAGTTCTAGTTCATATGACGGTACAATTAAAATAAAAGGTTCATTCATTTCATGAAAGGGATCTTCATCGCTGATTTCATAAGATGGCAGATCGAGTTTTTTCATGAATCTTCTCGTTTGACCTGTCAATGTGTAAAAAACTAGTTTCATGATAAAACCAAGTCTTTTACTTTATTAGGCGCAAAACCAATAATAGGGTCTTGATCTGGTGAAAAGAAAACAGGAACACTGCGGTATCCTTGTGCTTTAAGTTCTTCCAATGCTGTTGCATCTTCATCAACATTAACTTCTTTGAACTCGATTCCTTTTTGAGCAAGTAAACGTTTCATCATTTTGCATTGCATACAGTTATTTTTTGTGTACATGATTGATTCTGTCATGATAAAAATCCCCCTAGAAATTATTAAATGCCCATTATAATGAGACAGTAATGGCCATTTGAAAGTGTATTTTAAAAATTAAAGACCCCACAATATATTGTGGGGGCCAAGGTAACTCAATACCTCATGATGTAGATTGTGCGATGATTGTTGCTTAAAGTCAAGCGATAAATTGAATAAAAAAAGGTTGACAGATAAGAAATCGTAATCCTCCCATATTTGTGGAGTTTGGAATTTTTTTGGATTAATTGCATCTGTAAAATAATGACTTTTGTATTGAGCCACAATAATAAATTTAAGTAAAATTTTTGCTAAATGTCAACCTGTTTATACTGTTTCAAAAAAGATGTTAATAAATAATGTGGGATTAAAGTCGATAATAGCTAGACTTTAGTTTGTTATCTATTTTATAATTCTAAGTGATTGTTAAATTGAGGGAGTTTATAATATATGAAAAAATTCTTGGTATCCTTGTTAAAGGCACTATCTTTACTAGTGATTATACTAGTAGTTATGTTTGGAGCGTACAAAGGGGCTCGTTACGTAGCTGCTCACCAGAAGAAAACCGTAATTAGTGAGATGTACACAAAAGCTAAAATTAATGATAGCTTGAAGTCAGGAGAAAATTTAACATATCACTTAACTAAGTTAGGACAAGAATCTTTACAGCCTGATTTATATTTTGATAAAACAAAAAATCATACTGATCCAATGGCTTACACCTCGCAAGAAGGTGGTATGCTTTATCAACACAGTGCAGGGCAACTAACCATTCCTTCAGATATTTCGGCAGGACATATTTTAGAAATAAAAACGCCTTTTTATATTGACTCATTTTCAGACGATGCTACTTTAATTTTGGAAGATTCAGAAGGTCAAAAGTTAACCTATAATGGGACTAACTTCAATACTGATTGGAATTATCGCAATCAGGGACTAGTGCGAGTTTTGACAGGGACTAACTTTGATAAAGAACAGTTAATCAATGACTCTGAATTTTTAAAGAAAAACGCAGGAAAAACGATTAATTATCGATTTGATAACCCACAATATATGATGGCCTCGAAAAAGGCACTTTTAGATAGTCAATTAACTAAGCATAAAAATGTTGAATTGAATCGTACGGAAATATCAAAAGAGAAATCATTCACTTATAAGTTTAATGCATCTAGTGAAAATATCGAAGCTTTGAATTTTAAGGTTTATAATCAGGATAATGAAGATATTACCAACAAGTTTAGTGTAACTATTCAATCTCAAAAGATTGAAAATCATACAGACTACAGTCAAACTTTAACTATTAATCAAGTTGGTGATTTAACTGAAAAAGATCAAAAAATGCAAATTGTAATGCCGTTATATGGGCATTTCATTACATCTGTTTTTTATGCAGGAGATAAGCTGCCAATTATTCAATAAATTATTAGAGGATAAAAAATGAACACAAAAAAAGTGACAATTCAGCAAACTTTGTTGATTGGATTAATGACTTTTGGTCTTTTTTTTGGAGCAGGGAATTTAATATTCCCTGTTTTTTTAGGCCAACAAGCACAAGCAAATTATCCACAAGCCTTTTTAGGATTTATCTTATCAGATTGCGGATTTATTTTAATAGGAATTGCGAGTTTGTGCCTCAGTCAAACGTACCATTTTAAAAAATTAATGACCAAATTAGCGCCTATTCCCGGCAAATTATTTGGGACGCTACTTTATTTGGTGATTGGACCGTTAATTTTATTACCCAGGTTAGCTAGCGTATCGTTTAAAATGGGATTAGGCAGTTTTATACCTGAACAATATTACTTTCTTGCAATGGCAATATATACAGCAGGGTATTTTGTAATTGTGTATCGATTAAGTCAAGACTCGCGTAACATTGTTAGTATTGTAGGTAAAGTATTTACACCGCTTTTGTTAGTGACACTAACCATTGTTTTTGGATTAGTTTTTATTTTTAAAATGGGGAGTCCGACCCAACCGCTTAATGTAACTTATCAGACTAGCCCGATACTTCAAGGATTTTTAGATGGTTACAACACAATGGATGCATTGGTTTCTGTTATTTTTGGATTTATTATTATTAAAGCCTATCAAAGTCTCGGGATAAATGACGCCAAGCAGTTGGCTGTAGAAAGTCTGAAAAGTAGTCTAGTAGCAGTAGTTTTGATTACATCTGTTTATTTTGGATTAGTTTATTTGGGTGCAACCAGCTTGACTATTATGGACCCGATGACAAATGGTAGTCCAATTTTGGTCAAGGTCGTTCATCATTACCTAGGGGATGCAGGTGGACTTTTATTGATGGTCATTGTGATTTCTGCAACTTTAAAAACTGCAATTGGCTTGATGTCTTCTTTTGAACAGGGGTTGAGCGAGATTTATCCTAGAATAAAGTCAGGTTATTTCAATAAATTTAGTGCCATCTTGTCATTTGCAATAGCAATGTTTGGCTTGGATTTTATTTTGATGTATTCCAACTACTTATTGAACTTTGTTTATCCTGTTGTTTTTATTTTAATTCTAATTATGTTTGTTTCACCAAAATTTGGTGATCAATCAGTGTATTATCGATTTTCCGTTGCGTTTGCGATATTGCCGATTATTTGCAACGTTTTGGCAGCAGCAAATCCTGGTAGTCAATTCGACTTTGTTAATCAACGTATTCCGCTTGGATCAATGGGTTTTGGCTGGTTATTACCAGCTATTTTAGGTTATTTCATTGCTTTTCTTCGTGTGAAAAAATCGAAAACTTAGCGATTGTTACACAATTGTAATTGTTTAAAGGGGGGTTTGTAACCTGTTTGTTACATTTTTTCGTTACAATGGTTTCTGTTATTTAAAACAAAAACAATTATTTCGGAGGAATTTCCTTGAAAAATTTAAACAATAAAACAATAAAAGTAATTTTAGCAAGTTTGATTGCTGTTGCATTGATTATTATTGCAAAACCAACGCAATCGGATGAAGTACAAGCTGCAACAAAGGGTGAAGATGTTGCTATTAATTATGTTCCTGGTTACGGCATAGCTGTTTGGAATGGCTATATTGAAGGTTCATTCACTGGACAATATCTAAACCATGGAACAACATGGAAAATTGTTAATACAGCAACTGATACAACAGGTAATCTTTGGTATGATTTAGGTGCAAATCAATGGATTGATAGCCGTTATACACAAAATGCTGCTGCGATATCTCAAGCGGCTGAACAAGCTTCAAATCAAGGAACATTCAAGCTAAGTTTTTATGATCCAAAAGTTTTGGGGTCAAACATGGGCTACAGTGGTGTAGCAGCTAACTTGTCAGTTTTTCCTAAGGGAACTAAATTAAAAATAACATTATCTGACGGTACTGTTTGGTATCGTACTGTAAATGATACAGGCGGATTTGCTTATGGTAATCCTCGTCAATTGGATGTTGCTATGCCAAACTATGCTATTCCATCAGCCGGGATCTTATACGCTAATGTTCAAGTTATTTATTAAAATAAAAAGACTAGCCTTTAAAGGCTAGTCTTTTTATTTTAATTTGATGTTTTTTAAGTTAACGATTATTTTTTTGTTTAATTCGATAACGTTGTTGTCATCTTCTTTTTCATTATCAGTAATCGTAAGCAAAACTGAGTTTTCATAAATTTTTTCAATAGTACCTGAAAAAGGTTGTTTTAAGTCTTCTTCAACTTTTGCTTTAACTTTTTGGCCAACGGCTAGTTTTTCTTTATCCATATTTATCCATCCTTTTTATGAAGTTTAACACATACTATATAAGATAATAAACTCAAGCTGTAATTTCAATGATTAATAATTGTAATACTATCGGATTATCTCTGTAACATAACTGAAACATTCTTTAGATATAATAAATTCATCGATTAAGAAATCAAACATTAAATTTAAAAATAATTATCGGAGGATTCACTTTTGAAAAATTTTACTAAACGACTATCAACAATTACATCAGCAGCATTTCTTGGAATTGCCGGAGTAGCAGCTGTAAACAATATGGACAATAATGCTAACCAACAGGTTCAAGCTGCTGAAGTTAACCAAACTGTTCAAATTAACTACGTTTCTGGATACTCTGTAGCCGTTTGGAGTGGTTATCAAGGTGGAGACGTAACCGGTCAAACATTAGCACATGGTTCACAGTGGAAAGTAACTAACAAGGCTTATGATTACCAAGGTAACTTGTGGTATGATTTGGGAAATAACCAATGGGTTAAAGGACAATATGTTGTTGATGCAGGTGCTGTTTCTCAAGCTGCTTCAAGTCAAATACAATCAGTTATTAACATGGCTCAATCTCAAGGTGGAATCCCTTATGTATGGGGTGGAAAAACACCTGCAGGATTTGACTGTTCAGGTTTAATGCAATATGTATTTGCTCAAGCAACTGGTCGTCAAATTGGTGGCTATACAGTCGCTCAAGAATCAGCTGGACGTAAAGTCTCAGTATCTCAATTACAAGCCGGAGATTTAGTATTCTGGGGAAGCCAAGGTAACTCATATCACGTTGGTTTATATATTGGAAATGGTCAATACATCCACGCGCCTCAACCTGGTGAAGGTGTTAAAACCTCAACAATCTCATCATACTTCATGCCTTCATTTGGTGTACGTGTACTTTAATATTGTCAGTATATAATTTAAATTTAATGTTTATAAAAGTTTTAAAAAGACCGCTGCTGTGGTCTTTTTTTTTTATGCTGAAATTGAATGATTATGTAAGATTATGTAAATATTAATAATTTATAGTATAATGATGTGAGGAAGATTACAATTTAAGCCAATATTAATATTGGCTTTAGTTAGAAGTTAGAAAGGGATGTCGCAAATGTCATTGATTAGCTTCAAAAATGTTGGAAAATCATACGGAGAGTTCAAAGCATTAAAAGATATCAATTTAGATATTAACCAAGGACAGATTGTTTCTATTATTGGGCCTTCTGGGTCTGGAAAAAGCACATTACTTAGAACAATGAATGGTCTTGAAGAAATTAATGAAGGTCAATTAATTGTTGATGACCATGATTTATCTAATCCAAAAGTTGACATTAATAAGTTGAGAAAAGATGTTGGAATGGTATTTCAACACTTTAATTTATATGCCAATAAGACAATATTGGAAAATATAACGCTAGCACCTAGAATTGTGCTAAAAGAAAATACTAAACAAGCAGAGCAAAATGCTATGAAATTGCTTGAAATGGTAGGATTGAAAGATCAAGCTAATAAATACCCATCACAATTATCTGGTGGTCAGCAACAAAGAATTGCGATTGCGCGTTCACTTGCAATGAAACCCAAAGCAATCTTGTTTGATGAACCGACAAGCGCGCTTGATCCTGAAATGATTGGGGATGTACTTAATGTCATGAAAGAAGTGGCAGGTCAAGATATGACAATGGTGGTAGTTACTCATGAAATGGGATTTGCTCGAGAAGTTGGTGATAGAATAATTTTTATGGATAGTGGCCAAATCCTTGAAGATTCAAACGATCCTAAAGCATTTTTCAAGAAACCTAAAGAACCACGTGCACAACAATTTTTAAGTAAAGTTATCGGTCATTAGGAGTGTGAAAAGTATGCCAAAAGTACTCAAAAAATTAGGCGCTTTAGGTGTTATTCTAATCGTAGGATTAATAACAACCGCTTGTGGACAAAGTTTAGCACAGCAAAGCGTTACTGAAAGAGTTGAAAAAACTAAAACGATAACTTGGGGAGTAAAAGGGGACCAAAAGTTATTTAGTTTAATTAATGTAGAAAATGGTCAACATGAAGGATTTGAAGATGATTTAGCCCAATTGTTATCCAAAAAAGCATTCGGTGATGATATTAAGGTCGAGTTTGCAACTGTAACGAGTTCAAGTCGAGTGCCAATGCTAAAAAACGGGAATGTTGATGCTTTAATTTCTACTATGACGATTACACCAGCTCGACAAAAACAACTTGATTTTACACAACCTTATTTTAATGCTGGACAATCGTTATTGGTTAAAAAAGGCAGCTCAATTAAAAATGTTAAAGATTTAGATAGTTCTAAAACTGTTTTGGGATTACAAGGTTCTAGTTCAGTTCAAAACATTAAGAAAGCAGCGCCTAATGCGCATGTTTTAGAATTAAGTGATTTAGCCCAAGCATTTACGGCATTGAAATCAGGTCAAGGTGATGTATTGACATCAGATAACGGGATTTTGTATGGCCTAGCTGCAAACAATTCAGAATATGAAGTTGTGGGCGGTGCGTTTACAACAGAACCTTATGGAATTGCTGCTAATAAAGGTCAAGAAGATTTTGTAGAAAGATTAAACCAAGCATTAACACAAGTTAAAGCAGACGGTAGTTATGATCAGCTTATTCATAAGTGGTTTGGATCAATTCCAGGATTTGAGGTGAGTCAAGTCAAATGATTACAATAATACAAGAACATTTACCCCAGTTATTAACAGGTTTATTGAATACAGTTTTTTCAAGTTTAATTGCTTTAATAGGTAGTTTGATTTTAGGAACAATTTTTGCGTTATTTGAAATAAGTCCTAATCGTCTATTAAGGTTTATTGGAAAAGCTTATGTTGAAGTTTTCCGAAACATACCGTTGTTAGTCATTGTTTTAATTTTTTATATTGTCATTCCGATGTACATTATAAAAATTAACGGATTTATGGCGGGAAGTATTGGGTTAACAATATATACATCAGCGTTCATTGCTGAGGTTATTAAAGCTGGTATTTTAAGTATAGGTAAGGGTCAAATGGAGGCTGCACGTTCCAATGGGATGAGTTATCTTCAATCAATGTGGCATGTGGTTTTACCACAGGCATTTAAAGTTGTTATTCCACCTTTAGGGAATCAGTTTATCAACTTGGTTAAAAATTCCAGTATTCTAGCATTTGTGGCAGGTGCAGATTTGATGTATCAAGCTAACAGCATTGCCTCCACAACATTTCAAACGAATCAAACATACTTAATAGTTGGTCTTCTCTACTTAATTTTAACCATGCCATTGAGTTATTATATGCGTCATTTAGAAAAGAAAATAACTAATTAGTGGAAGGAGTGAGACAATGAACTGGTCAGGAGCATATACTTGGATTAATTTAAATTACTTGTTGCAAGGATTGTGGATAACAATTCAAATTTCTGTAATTTCAATTATTTTAAGTTCTATCTTTGGTGCAATACTTGGAATTATTCGCTACAGTAAAATTTCTAAAGTCTCTGCATTTGTTGGGTTTTTAGTTGATATTGTAAGGAATTTACCATTATTATTAATTTTATTTTTTAGTTATTTTGGATTGCCACAAATAGGGATTCGGTTTAGTACTTTTTCAGCAGCTATCTTTGCATTTACGATTTTTGAATCAGCTATGTTAGCTGAAATTTTTAGATCTGGTCTTGAAGCTGTGGATAAAGGTCAAACTGAAGCTGCACGTTCAAATGGGTTAACTTATTTACAAACGTTAAGATACATTGTTTTTCCACAAGGACTGAAGAAAATGATTGCACCAATTGTGAGTCAATTTATTTCATTAGTCAAAGATACATCGCTTGCCACAATTATCCTGTTGCCTGATTTAATGCAAAGAGCACAAGTGATTTATGGACAAGATACGAATTACATGATTCCAATTTTTATTTTGGTGGCTGCAACTTACTTTGTAGTGAACTACTTATTGTCACTATTTGCAGGATTTATTGATCGTCGCTTAAAAAATTAAGGATTTTTAAACATATTATTAATATTACAACTCAAAAACACGTTCTGTGATAAGATTGGACGTGTTTTTAATATATCTATAGGAAAGAGAGTTAAAACTATGTTGGAGTTTAAAAATGTAACTAAAACATTTGGTGACGTTACAGCTGTCCAAGACCTGTCTTTCAAAATTGAAGAAGGTCAAATTATGGGGTTAATTGGACAAAATGGGGCTGGAAAAACGACAACTTTTCGTTTGCTATTGAAGTTTTTGAGAGCAAATGAAGGTCAAATTTTCTGGAACGGTCAAGAAATTAGTGCTGACGATTATAACATTATTGGATATTTACCTGAAGAAAGAGGATTATATCCCAAACTATCAATTCGTGATCAGTTAATTTTCTTTGCAGAATTAAAAGGAAAGAAACGCAAAGATATTGAGCCCAAAATTGATTATTGGATGGAAAAGTTTCAAGTTAAAGGTAATAAAAAAGATAAGCTTAAAAAGTTATCTAAAGGAAATCAACAAAAGGTTCAATTGATTGCGACACTATTGCATGACCCAAAACTTGTTATCTTAGATGAACCTTTCAGTGGACTTGATCCCGTCAATGCAGGTATCTTGCAAGACGGTATTTTAGAACTGAAAAAACAAGGGGCATGCGTTATTTTTTCAAGTCATAATATGAATAACGTTGAACAGATTTGTGATCATTTAATTATGCTAAAGAGTGGTCAAACAGTCTTAAAAGGTAAGGTATCTGAAATCCGTCGTTCATTTGGGCGTACGAGAATCTTTTTAGAATCTGATTTAACACCCCAAGATGTCTCAAATATCGAAGGTGTTAAAAATGCATTTGTTCACGAAGATGGTGTGCTAGAAGTTGTTTTAACAGATGAAAAAGCAGGGAAAGCTATTTTTGATTTAGCAACAAAACAAGGTTATATTCCAATGTTTAATCAACAACCACCTACACTTGAAGAAATCTTTAGAATGAAAGCAGGTGCACCAAATGAATAAAACATGGATTATCGCGCGTAATGTCTTTATGAAAAATGCCAAGACAATTTCGTTTTGGGTTATGATTATTTTACCAGTTTTTGGTTTTTTGCTTACATTTGGAATAGGCTATTTAGCTGCTGGGTCATCAGCAGCTAGTTCTGATTCAAAAACTAATGAGTCAACTGCCATTGCTGTTGTATCAACAAATGAACAAACAAAAGAAACATTAAGAACATTGAATCAAAATTTTCAACCAGTAAACGATATTGGTGAAGCTAAGACTGAATTAAAAGATAAAAAAGTTCAAGCTTATGTCGATTTTGAACAAGTTAACAACCTTACGATTGTTACAGATAATGCAAATAATGAAGTTCAGCAGAAATTATCTGGGATTGTAACGCAAGCTCAAAGTTACTTAACAGCTAAACAGGCAGGTATTTCAGACCAACAACTGGCAACGCTAAGCCAGCCATCAGCTGTTCAGTTTAAAGATGTTAACGATACACAAACACTTGAACAAGCATTATCTAATCCTGAAACTAAAAAATCAATCTATAATGGCGTATCCATGGGAGCAGTCTTTGTCTTATTCTTTATTGTTTTAGCTTTTGCTAATATCGTGGCACAAGAAATAGGTTCAGAAAAAGGAACAAGAATTATGGAAGTCTTGGTTTCAAGTGCACCTGCAAAAAACCATTTTTATGGAAAAATTATTGGTGTATTGATGATGGTTGCTGTTTATATTGGATTTTACGGTATTCTTGCAGCAGTAGGACTAACTTATTTCAAAGATAATGAAATTAGCAATTTTATTATTAATCAAGTTATTATGACACCATTCTTTATGTTCGTGGTTTTATTCATGCTAGTAGCAGTCATTTATACAATTGTGTTAGCTGCAATTTTAGGATCAATGTCGTCTAAGACAGAAGACGGTCCAAAGATGGTTGCACCATTGACTTATCTGATTCTTTTAGGTTATTTTGGAGCATTATTCTCCATGAATGCTAATAATATTTTGACTCAAATTCTATCTTATATTCCTTTTATTTCATCTTTTATAGCACCTGCAAAAATAGGTCTTGGATTTATGAATGGTGGAGTAGGATTAGGATCACTATTAATCTCAATTGTGTTTTTAGGTCTAATTACATACTTCGGTGCTAAACTTTACGCTTCAAATGTTTTAATGTACAGCGATCAATCAGTTTGGAAACGTTTAGCGCATTCAATCAAATTTATCAGACGTGAAAATCAAGTCAAATAAAAAAATCACCTTTTAAGGTGATTTTTTTATTTGAGATAATCTTTCAACCAAATTTTATCATTTGGATTAATGACAGCTTTGATATAAAAATCAGTTTCTACAATTTCTTGTGAGATGATTTCAGTTTTGCCTTGTAGATATGCTAATGTTTTCCCATCTGTAGCAGGAATTTTTAGATCAATTATTTCATAGTCTTTGAAAATTTGTTTTTGAATAAAGTCAGAGAACTGTAAAATTGATGGTTTTTCAATTGCTGAATAGATGATTTCGTCACTATTAATTTGAGGATAGGGTGTATCGGTTTTATCAGCTTTATTGAAGGCCAAAATCATTGGGATTTTATCAGCATCAATTTCTTTTAAAACATCAGCAGTTGTTGCCATCATTTCACGATAATTGGGATCAGAGTAGTCGACAACTTGAATGATTAAGTCAGCTTCTTTTGCTTCAAGTAAAGTTGCTTTAAAAGCCTCAACTAGATTATGAGGTAAACGACTAACAAATCCAACCGTATCACTTAAGATAAATTCTCGATGGTGAGGTAATCGAATGTGACGAACACTAGTATCAAGTGTGGCAAATAGCATATCTTTTTCGAATACTGCTTTATCTTCTTGGTTTTTTGTAAACGCTTTAATCAAAGCATTCATAGTGGAAGATTTTCCAGCGTTAGTATATCCGACTAAGGCTACTTTAGGTAAATCACTATTTTGACGGTCTTTACGTTGCGTCAATGTTGTTTGTTCAATCTCTTCAAGTTGGCGCTTAATTCGTGTGATTTCTTTTTGAATGGTTCGACGATTAATTTCTAGTTTTGTCTCACCAGCACCACGGTTAGCAAATCCAGCACCACCACGTTGTTGGTCTAAGGTATTTTCGGATGGATGTAAGCGGGGCAAAGCATATTGTAGACGAGCTAAATTAACTTGAAGTATAGCTTGCTTAGTTTGTGCACGTTGGGCAAATATTTCCAAAATCAATTCAGTACGGTCAATGACTTTCAATTCAGTTATCTTTTCGATATTTCGAATTTGAGTGGGTGTTAATTCATCATTCAAAACAACGGTGCCTACGTCTTTGTGTTCACATAATTGTTTTAATTCTTCAAGTTTTCCCTTACCAAAGTAAGTGCCGGATACAGGATTATCTAATTTTTGTGTCAAAGTTGCGCTAGCTGTCATATTATTGGCAAATACTAATTCTTTTAATTCTGAAATAGCATAGTCAAAATTGTATTTTTGAGCATCAACGCCAGCTACGACAACTTTTGTTTTTTCGATATTATTTGAGAGCATTAAGTTACCTCATCTATTAGTTTTAGTAATTTCATCATAACCAATATAAGTCAAAAAAGCGAATAAAACCCTTAAAAATGACAATCTTACAAAACTGTAAGAAAATTTAGGGGATTTGTAAGGTAAATAAATGTAGTCTAAATAATCTAAATGATATGATTATCGTGTAAACAAATTAGGAGGCCAATTATGACAAATAATCAAATTGTAAAAGTACAAAACATAAATAAAATCTATGGCAAGCGCAATGAAAAAAAATATCAGGCATTAAAAGATATTGATTTTTCAGTACAAAAAGGTGAATTTATTGGAATTATGGGTGCTTCAGGTTCAGGAAAAACTACTTTATTGAATATGTTATCAACTTTAGATAAACCAACGAGTGGTCATATTTATATTAATGAACAAGATATTACGCAGTTGAAAAAAAATCAAATGGCAGATTTTCGTGGTCGTGAAATTGGTTTTATTTTTCAAGACTTTAACCTACTTGAGAATTTATCTTGCCGTGAGAATATTGCTTTACCTTTATCGTTGCAAAATGTATCTTCAAAAGAAATTAAACCTAAAGTGCAAAAAATTGCTACTAAGTTAGGAATTTCTCAAATTTTAGACAAATATCCATCAGAAATTTCAGGTGGGCAAAAACAACGTGTGGCAGCTAGCCGTGCGTTAGTTCATGAGCCTTCAATTCTATTTGGAGATGAGCCAACAGGTGCGCTAGATTCAAAAAGTGCAAAAGAACTATTGAATACAATGCAACAATTGAATGAAGAAGATGCTGTTTCAATTTTGATGGTCACTCACGATGCAGCAGCAGCTAGTTATGCACAGCGTATTTTATTCATCAAAGATGGTGAAATTCATCGCGAATTAAAACGTGGCCAAAACTCACGTTCTGATTTTTATCAAGAAATTATTCAAACACTAGGAACTTATGAACAGTAAAAAAGGAGAGCTAACATGTTATTTAAATTAGCATTATCGGGACTGAAAAGTCGATTTAAAGACTACCTCGTATTATTTTCTGGTCTAATTGTGACAAGTGCTATCTTCTACATGTTTTTGTCACTTTCGACAAATCCAGAATTTTTAAAACAAAATACGACAATTTCTATTATTGGGGTCGTCTTTATAATTGGTGATATTTTACTAGCTTTAATCACACTGGTTTATATTATTTATGCGAATAGTTTTTTGTTAAGTATGCGGCAAAGAGATTATGGGTTATTCATGATGTTAGGTGCTAAAAGTTCGAAAATTGGTAATTTGATTTTCGTAGAAACCTTATTTTTAGGGATTTTGGCAACAGTAGTTGGATTAGTTATTGGGGTATTTGCCACTCAAGGTGTCGCTAATTTACTAATTAGTAATTTAAGTCTCTCAATTAATGGCTTTATTGGCTTTCACATGCCAGCAATATTATGGACAATGGCCTTTTTCTTCGTTTTGTTTCTATTTGCAGCGTTATTTAATCGAATTAAGCTATCTGTCATTCCAATATTGTCATTACTAAAAAGTAATGAAAAACCTGTTAAATATCGTCGAAATCCAGTTCTTATCTTTGCTCAATTTATATTAGGTTTAATTGCGCTCATCGTTGGTTATTATGCTATGAATAATATTATGATACTGAAAACAGATGGCTTTTGGTTAGCACTAATTGGTGTTGTTGTCGGAACCTTTTTATTATTTAAGTCGATATTTGGTGTTGTTATTGATATCTTGAGACAATCTAATAGAGTAAAATATCGTAATTTAAATAACTTCACGATTAATCAAATAAAATTTAGAATAACAGAGTACACAAGAATCCTAACTGTTGTATCAATCTTATTTGCTATGGCGGTAGGCGCAATTACAGTATCTTTATCGATGAGAACCTTGACTTTTACTAATTCAGAAAATTTAGCTTATTATGACACAGCTATATACAGCGAAAAAGATAGTGTTAAAAAAGCTGTAGCGAAATTACCTATTGAAGATGAAACAACTTTTCATTATAAGGTCGAAGGATCAACGATTTATGCTTTATCAGACGAATTAAACACACTACCAATGAAAATGAAAACACCTGATAACAAAGTCACAAGTTATAGTGGTGATAGTTCAAAAAACAGCGTCAACGATTTGATCACGTCAGCTTATAATAATTTGCATCCTAAAAATGAACTGTTTGCTTCTTCAAAGGACGTCAACTATCAGTATGTTAATCGGTCAACTTTCAATACTATTCCAGTTACTCAACATTCAGTTCAATTGATAAAAACAGTTGGAGGTATTCGTGAAAATCTTTCTAGTTTGAATGCATTGAATCAATTACAAAACGCAACTCCTAGTTTAGGTTTAGATGTTATGACACAAGCACAAGTTGGTGGACAAGTGATTAACTACTATCAACTCTTTAACAGTACTTATTCTGGTTTTCAATTTATGGGAATATTCTTGGGAGTGGCCTTTTTAACAATGTTAGCTTCAATCTTAATTTTTAAAATTTTGAGTGGAGCACACCAAGATAAAAAACGTTATGAAATGTTAGATAAAATAGGAACACGTCGTTCAGTTATGACCCGTTCAATTGCTAAAGAATTAGCAGTTCTGTTTGTTTTACCAGCGCTAGTTGGATTAACACATATGTTATTTGGTCTGAAATTATTTCAAGTAACTATGATTCCACAAATTTATGGGACAGTAGTAGTGCCAGTAACTATCTTTTTGACTTTATACTTTTTATATTATTTACTGACATTCTTTATTTATCGCTCAATTGTGTTACGAAAAAGAAAATAACAAAAAGCCAACAGTTGTTGGCTTTTTGTTTTAGATTAATAAAAATTTTAGTTTTTTAATCAAATCTTACAAAATTGTAAGATTGAGGGCTAAATTGTAAGTTAAATCGATGTAACAACCTTCTAGTGATTGATAGCATAGAAATTGTAAACAAATCAGGGGGGTATCATTTATGACACAAGAACATATTAAATTTGGCACAATTATGAAACTGGCGTTTGAAAATTTACGTCAATGCTACAAAAAATACAGTATCTTATTTTTAGGACTGTTAGTTTTAAGTACATTAATTTATACTTTTTCAACATTAACTAAAACATTAAGCGCTAACCAGACGCTGATTATGACACAAGACGCGCCCGTTTTTATCGTGGGAGAAGTCATATTAATTATTATTACTATGATATATATGGGGTATCTTAATCGATTTTTATTAAATCAGGCGCAACAAAATAAGCAAATAAGCCATCGACTAGGGGACAAACAATCAAAAGTAACTGCGGTGACTCTAGTTCAACTATTAACGATTAGTATTTCGATGTTATTGCTAAGTGTAATCGTGGGTATGGCTGTTTCACAACTAGTGGGATTCTTAATAGCTAGTACACAAGGAGTTGCACTTAAAGGATTTGTCGGTTTTCACGTACTTAGCTTAATTGACATTACGCTGGTTTTTGTGGGATTACCTATTGTAGGTGTAGTCGCTAACAAGATTCATGTTAGTGGTATAATGCCAAAAATTTACAAGGAAGAAAGTAGAAAATATCGCAATCCTTGGCTAGTAGTTGTTCAATTAGGTTTAAGTGGTATTGGCTTTTTAGTCGCCTATTATGCAAGCCACGATATTTTGAATTATCAAACACAATCCTTAGCACTAATCACAACATCAATTGCGATTGTTGCAGGAGTTTATTTCTTCTTTAATGCATTCTATCCAACAGTTATTCAACTACTATTGAAATGGTCTTGGTTCAAAAATCGAAAACTTCATGATATGAGTTTGAACCAACTTAACCAAAAGCTTATTCATCATGTTAAAGGATTTAGTTTAGTAACCTTATTGTTTGCTGTTGCAATAGGTGCTACAGCAGTAGCTAGTTCTGTTACAAATGTAAGTGCTGAAAGAACTAACGATAATACTTTTTATGATACGGTGATTTATAATCATCAACCCGAAGTTACAGAATCAGTTAAACAGTTACCTATTGAAGAAAAAACAACCTACCATTACAAAGTTGATGGTAAGAATGTATACATGCTAAAAAACGAATTAGAAACACAACAGCTAAAATTGAAGGTTGCTGATTTTAGCGCATCGCCAGTCAATGATAATGGTTTGAAATATAAAACTACAAGCTATCAAGGTGAGAATGCCAAAAAAGAATTGAAGCATACAATTGCCTCATCCTATGAATTAATTCAACCCAATAATGACATTTGGATTAACACATTTCAATTGCCAGAAGATGTGACTTATCACGATGTTGATCAATCAGAATTTGACCAAGTCCAAGCAACTTCAAATGAAATTCAACTTATTAAAACCAAAGGTGGTATTGCACAAAACTGGCCAGCACTAATGGCTATTGAAAAGTTACAACTTGGAGACAAGATGGGCGACGATAGAGTTGGTGGTATGAGAAATAGCCAAGTCGGAGGTCAAGGGATTACTTACTTTAGAAATTTAAGTACTGAATTTGCTATTTTGAAAACTTTTGCAATTGGAATTAGCTTGGCACTAATGATGACGATTGTTTCAATCCTAATCTTCAAGCAGTGGCAATCTTTCAAACAGGATAAAGCGACTTACCAAACTATGCAAACTCAAGGATTCCAACCATCAGTTATGAAAAAGGCACTGTTCAAAGAAGTTCTATCACTCTTTATCTTGCCAATGATTCCAGGAGTAATAACTACACTAATTGGGCTTGAAATATTCAATTATCTAACCATCGATATTTATCGATTAAGTATTTTGCCAATCACGGTTTGTGTTATTTTATATCTGGTTATTGCGATTCTAGTTGCTTTTATTTACCAAAAGGAAGCGTTGAAAACAGCTGATTAAAGTAGTTATGGGGAAATCAGTTTTGTTTTAAAGTTAATAAAAATTTAAGTTTTAATCAATTTGCTGTATTATTATAAGTGGAGGAGTTCAATGAAAGGATTAATCATGCAAAGTAAAAAATTAAAACAACGATTGAAAGATAGATTTGATAATAGTTCGTTTGCTACACCGTACTTTTCTATTAGGAAACTGATTTCAGTGACTGTTGGTCTAATGCTTCTTATAGGACTTGCTACCAGTTTGTTGATTGCGGGAAAACAAATGGCTCGGACAACAGAGTCTAACTTAGCAAATATCTATTATGATGGTGTGGTTTATAGCACAAGCCCACAAGTTGATCAACAAGTTAAGCAGCTCAACTTAAAAGATCCATCATTTTACGCTTATAAAGTTCATAATGGGACTTTGTTTGTTTCGATTGACGAATTGAATAATTTTCCACTTAAATTATCAAATGGTCAAAAGATGTCACCTTTGACTTTAAATCATCTACCTAATTCTGTAACAACGTATCTTGAACAACTATTTCAAGGTATCGTGCCCTTTAATCAAGTACAAGCAGTTACTGAGTTACAATTTCAACAAGTGCCAAGTGATGCAGAGCAGTTAAGATTGCTGAAGTCAGAAGACTTCACTAAAGACTTTGAAACCTATCAAACTATCGATAACTTACAAAAGAAACAGCTGAACTTGCCCCAAAACAAAATTATTTCGTTTGTTAAAAGTCAAAAATATAACCAAATTATGACGCAACACCGTCAATTAAAATGGTTAAGTTATAGCTTGAGCTTTATTTTCACGATTGTATTATCGTTAGTGGTACTCTATCAAATTTTAAGTTATCTTTATCAGAGAGTTTATTTAGCTAGAAAAAATCATGTCAAAACGCCTTCTATTCGTCTTGAAATGTTTACGGGATTTTTACTTCCGGTTGCATTAGGTGCGGGATTTTCGTTTTTGAATTTTATTGCACTTGGCGGGACGTCTGTTGATCTTCAGTTGTTTTTCACATCAACCTTAACAATCTCAACATGTTATTTTGCACTATTAGTATTTAGTACATTTGTTGCAAAAAAATGGTCTTGGATTTAGTTTAAAATACGTTATAATGTTAGAGAGAAAACGTTTTCATTAAAACAAATTAGTGTGAATGATGTTGACGTGATAACGGTTTCACGATAATCTAGTCATTGTGATTATATTGATATAACAGGATTAATAGTTAAAACAACATACTATCGTAATTAAGTGTAGAAGTTTGATGGAGGGAATAGAGCATGACAGAATTATATGGCGCAATCGAAGCCGGAGGCACCAAGTTTGCTGTGGCAGTCGGTTACAAGAATGGTGAAATTTTAAAACGTGGAACAATCAAAACAACGACGCCAGAAGACACAATGGCACAAGTTTTTGATTTCTTTGATCAATACCAAGATGACATTATTTCCTTTGGGATTGGTTCATTTGGTCCAATTGGTGTGAATGAAAAGTTAGAAAACTACGGTTACATTACAGATACACCAAAAGTAGCGTGGCAAAATTATAACTTCATCGGCGACATGAAAGTACATTATGATGTGCCAATGCTTTGGACAACAGACGTAAATGTTGCCGCTTATGGTGAACACATTCTAGGTGCCGGCCAAAACTTCGATAATGTATTTTACACAACTATCGGAACAGGAGTTGGTAGTGGTGTGATTACGCGTGGCGAAGTTTATAATGGTCGTGCTCATCCTGAAACAGGTCACTTAATGATGAGAAGACATCCTGAAGATAATTTTGAAGGAACATGTCCATTTCATAAAGACTGTTTAGAAGGTCTTGCCTGTGGTCCTGCTATTGAAGCACGTTGGGGTGAAAAAGCCTACGATTTAAACGAAAACCATAAAGCATGGGAATTTGAAGCTTACTACTTAGCACAAGCTGCTTTAGATTTCACCTTAACATTTTCACCAGATATTATGATTTTTGGTGGTGGTGTTTCTAAACAAGAACACTTGATGGACATGATTCGTGATGAGTTCGCTAAAATGATGAACGGTTACATCACATTACCAGACTTAAAAGATTATATTGTACCTGTTTCACTAGGTGATGATGCGGGTATTATTGGTTCATTGTTACTAGCTGAAAAAGTTGCAAGATAAAAACTAAAAGCACATCAGACGCTTGTCTGTGTGCTTTTTTATTGTGTCTAATTATAGTAGTATAGTAATTAAAAGACGTGGAGGATAAGGAGGCGACTTTTGATGGGCCAATATGAATCAGAAGCTCAACTTGAGAATAAATTTATTAAACAACTTGAAAATTTGGGGTACCAATATGTCACCATTAAAGATAATAATGAGTTGCTAGCACATTTCAGGGCGATACTGAATCAGCGCAACAAAGATAATCTGAAGGGTGAGCCCTTAACGGACTTAGAATTTCAACGTGTATATGCTGAAATTGTTGGACCTAAATCACATTATAAAATTAGTTATGATTTAAGGGGATCAATCAATTCACCTGTTGGAAAGATTAGTATTATTCGAGATAACGGTGAGTCATTATTTCTGAATATCTTTGATGTAAAGAATGCAGCAGCTAATACATATGAAGTGACCAATCAAATTACAATGATGGGCCGTTATGAAAATCGTTATGATGTGACCGTTTTGATTAATGGGATGCCGTTGCTACAAATTGAGTTAAAACGTCGGGGTGTTGAATTCAGCCAGGCATTTAATCAAATCATTCGCTATCGTAATGAAACTTTTAAAGATAGTTTGTTTCGTATGGTGCAGTTATTTGTCGTATCAAATGGTGAAGATACTCGTTATTTTGCCAATGGTGATGGTAATCTTAATTCAAAATTTATGTTTCGTTGGACGGATAAACATAATAAATGGTTGAATGAAATCACAGAGTTTACAGATTCATTCTTCCCACCAGAACGATTGCATTCTATTTTGGCGAAGTATGTCATTTTTGATGAAAGTCACAGCCGAATGTTGGTGATGAGACCTTATCAAATTTACGCAGTCGAAGGAATTATTAACCAAGTTGAAAATCATCCTGACAAAAATGGTTATATCTGGCATACAACAGGATCTGGAAAAACCATTACCTCATTTAAAGCCAGTCAATTGTTGAAACAGCGTAATGACGTTGACAAAGTCATCTTCTTAATTGACCGTAATGACTTGGACGTGCAAACATCTAAGAACTTTAATTCTTACCTGGGAGCTAAGAACGGTGATTTGGCTATTGATCGTACAGATGACACTAAGACCTTGGTCAAACAGTTACAAAAAACCGATGAAAAACTGGTTATTACAACAATTCAAAAAATGAATAATGCGGTGTCAAAAGATTACTATAAAAATCTATTAGCACCTTATCGTGATAAAAAAGTAATTTTCATTGAAGATGAAGCACACCGGAGTCAATTTGGTGACATGCGTAAAAACGTGAATAATTGGTTCAAAAATGCGCAACATATCGGATTTACCGGGACACCAATATTTAAAGAAAATATTGGTGCAGATGGTCGAACCACTCAAGATCTATATGACCAAGAATTGCATCATTATTTGATTAAAGATGCCATTCGTGATCAAAATGTTCTTGGCTTTAATGTGCAATATTTGCAAACCTTTGATGCAAAAGATGTTGATGAGAAGAGTCAGGCTGATGGAAATTCTGTTGATAAAAAAGAAGTTATGGAACATCCTGACCGTCTAGAACAAATTGCTAAGCATATTATTTTGAATCATCGCCAATATACTAAAAATGGAGAATTCAATGCAATTTTGACTGTGCCAAATACACGAGTTGCAATTGCTTACTACGATATATTCAAAAAACTACAAGAACAAAACCCAGAAGGTCAAAAGTTAAATATTGCGAGTGTTTTCACTTGGGCAGCTAATGAACAAGATAATGAAAGCCATCAAGGACAAGATGATGTCACTTCTCGTCATGGACTTGAACACATTGTAAAAGACTATAACCAGCTTTATGGTGAAAACTTTTCTGTTGAGGACTTTAAAGATTACTTCAATGATATTTCAATGCGTATGAAGCAACATCATCTCAAAACCCCCGAGCAAAATATTGATGTCTTGATTGTGGTTAATATGTTCTTAACCGGGTTTGATTCCCCCAAACTATCAACGTTATATGTGGATAAAAAATTGAAGCATCATGGGTTAATTCAAGCCTATTCAAGAACTAACCGAATCGATAACTTGAACAAGCCATTTGGTAATATTATTAATTATCGTAATCTTAAGCCTGAAACAGATGAGGCAATTCGTTTATTCTCAGATGGGTCAAGAGAAGCCTTCCTGGCACCTAGTTATGAAGAAATGGCTGAAAACTTCAGACAAGCAATTGAGAAATTACATGACATTATTAATCAGCCAAAAGATGTGGATAACTTGTACAATAAGGGTGAAGACTACATTAGTGATTTCATCAAGGCTTTTCGTGATGTGTTACGTATCTATAATAAAATACGTGTTTATGATGAATTTGCATGGGAAGAATTCTCATTAGATCTCACGGCACAACAATACGAATCTTTCCAGAGTAAATATCGTGAAGCTGTTGAATACCTAGAACGTGAATCAAAGAATAATAAAAAGATTTCCATTGTGGATGATTTAGATTTTGAACTAGCTTTGATTCAACAAGATGATATTGATGTGAGCTACATTATGGGATTGATTCAAAATATTGACTTCATGTCCACGGTTGACGATATTATTGATCACAGTGAAAAAATTAAACAACAAATTGAGCAAGCTGCGCAATCACAACTTCGTACTAAAAAAGAATTATTGGTTAAATTCTTAGAAGAAGAAGTACCACAATTTGCACAACAAGCTAATATTGATATTTTGAGTGAGTTCAACCAATTCGTTCAGGAACAAAAAGAACAACAATTCAAAAAAATGTCGCAAAAAGTCGATGTCCCAGTTGAAAGTTTGAAATATCAACTAGATGAGTACAAGTTCAGAGGTGAATGTGATTCTAGAAGCATTACTAGAGAACTTAGCGGCTTATCATTGATTGAAAAAAACCGAAAAAAAGAACAGATTATGATTTTTATTAAAGAAATTGGCGACTATTACAAAGCGCTAGACTAGATTAATAAGGGAGTAAATTTATGACAGAAGAACATCAAAATGTCCAATCTCAGCAACAAGCAGAATTACAAAAGCACTTGTGGGCAATTGCTAACGATTTGCGTGGGAATATGGATGCTAGCGAATTTAGAAACTATATTTTAGGATTAATTTTTTATCGATTTTTATCTGATCGAGTTGAAGAAGAAGCTGTGATGCTTTTAGATGGTGAAGGTATTGATTACCAGACTGCTTATGATAATCCAGAATATGAGAAATTATTAGCTGAGAATATTATCGAAGGGCTAGGATTTACAATTAAGCCACGTTATTTATTCAGCGCACTGGTGAAAGATTGTCAGGCTGGCGAATTTGATATTGAAAAATTACAAAATGCCATTAACTCAATTCAAAGTTCAACTATTGGTGAAGAGTCACAAGAAGACTTCCAAGGGCTGTTTGATGATATGGACTTGCAATCTTCACGCATTGGTAATTCTGTGGCTGAACGTACTGAATTAATGCGTAAAGTGTTATTGAATTTGAACAATATTTCATTCCGTTCAAGTGAGATTGAAATTGATGTCCTAGGGGATGCCTATGAATATCTAATCGGTCAATTCGCCGCTTCTGCTGGTAAAAAAGCTGGCGAATTCTATACCCCTCAACAAGTTTCAAAAATTATTTCAGGTGTTGTAACCGCAGGTAAAGATGAAATCAAATCTATTTATGACCCAACGATGGGTTCAGGATCATTATTACTAACTGTCGGAGATAAAGCTCGAATTGGTCATTATTACGGTCAAGAATGGAATTCAACCACTTATAACTTGGCTCGTATGAACTTATTAATGCATGGCATTAACTATAGCAACTTCAGTGTTAGACAAGGGGATACGCTTGAAAATGACCGCTTCCCTGATGAAAAGTTCGATGCGGTTGTGGCAAACCCTCCTTATTCAGCTAACTGGGATAATGCTGATAAGTTAACTGATGAACGTTTCCGTAAGTATGGTAAAGTCGCACCAAAATCAAAAGCTGACTTAGCCTTTGTGACGCACATGCTTTACCACTTGAATGACAATGGGACGATGGCTGTTGTGTTGCCTCACGGTGTACTATTCAGAGGAGCTGCAGAAGGTGTTATTAGAAAGTACATGATTGAACAAGATAATGTGCTAGATGCGGTTATCGGTTTACCTGCTAACTTATTCTTTGGAACGTCAATTCCCACAACTATTCTTGTTTTCAAAAAGAACCGTCCACAAACAGACATCTTCTTTATTGATGCTTCAAAAGAGTTTGAAAAAGGTAAAAATCAAAATAGCTTAACTCAAGCTCACATTGATAAAATCTTACAAACTTATGAAGCTCGTGAAGATGTGGATAAGTATGCACATGTGGCTTCACTTGATGAAATTAAAGAAAATGACTTTAACTTAAATATCCCCCGTTATGTGGATACTTTTGAACCCGAGCCTGAAATCGATATCAACCAAGTGAAAGCTGATATTGAAGAAGTGAACCAACAAATCGCCAAAATCGAAGCCGAACTTGCTGAAATGGAAGCTCAATTAGTGGAGACTGATGTTGATGAATAAAGAAAAATTAGTGCCACAACTAAGATTTAAGGGCTTTGAAGGTGAGTGGGAGAAGAACAAGTTAAATAATGTTGCCATTGTTAAGGATGGAACTCATGAATCACCCAGAAAAGTCGGGGAAGGTTATCCTTTAATAACTTCTAAAAATTTAAAAAATAACAAAATAGATTTTAGTGATGTATCTTATATATCAAAAAAAGATTTTAATCATATAAATGATAGATCAAAGGTCGATATTGGCGACATCTTGTTTGGAATGATAGGAACGATAGGCAATCCTGTTCGGGTTAGTTCAGATGATTTTGCTATAAAGAACGTTGCTTTAATAAAATATTACTCATTAGATAGTTTATTCACATTATTTTTATTGCAATCAGGTTCTTTCACCAATTATATTAAAAAAAGTAACGTAGGGAATACCCAAAAATTTATTAGCTTAAATAATATTAAAAAATTCTCTTTCTTAATGCCTTTAGAACAAGAACAACAAAAAATCGGCTCTTTTTTAAAAAAAATAGATAAGCTAATCGAACTTCAAGAGAAAAAAATGAACCATAATTACATTATGAAAAACTTTTATATTCAAAATATTATTCCATCGAGAAACAGTTCTTATCCAACTCTGAGATTTAAAGGACTAGAAACTTTGTGGGTAAAACAACTTGTTGACCAATTAGTACATTTCAATAATGGTATTTCGGGTGACGTAAAATTAAATGGTGGTAGATATAAGTTAACTAGAATTGAGACTATTTCAAAAGAATTTGTAGATATAACTAAATTAGGATTTACTAATTCCAAACCGAGTGCAGAAAAAATTCTGAAAAAAGGTGATATACTGTTTAGCAATATAAATTCTATTGAACATATAGGAAAGATGGCAGTATTTAATCTAGAAATACCCATTTATCATGGTATTAATTTACTAAGAATGTCTCCCATAAATAACGTTAATCCTTACTTTATTTTCTACACCTTATCGAAGCAGGAATATAAAAATTGGATAATCTCCAGATCAAATAAAGCAGTCAGTCAAGCCAGTATTAATAAGTCGACGTTAGGAAATCTAGATTTATTGGTTCCTGGTTACGATGAACAAAATAAAATAGCCAATTTCTTAACAAAAATAGATAAATTAATTTATTTTAGGAAACAAAAGATTGAACATCTTAAACAACTGAAAAAAGGCTATCTGCAAAAGCTATTCTGTTAGGTCATCCCTTGCAAAGAAGTCATTATCGTGGAATAATAATAGTAAAGATATTGAGGGATACAGTATGACAAAGAATAGATGGATATTAGGTATCTGTACATTAATTGGTTTAATTATTGGGATTATCCTAATGAACCAACACAAAAGTGCCGTACTTGTCTTTACGTTAATGGGAATGGCAGTCGGTTATGTGATTGTCTTTTGGATTCCACAACTAAAAAGACACTTTCAAAATAAACGGTGATGGTGTTCGCCATTAAATGCAAGTATTGCTGATGACACCTGTTGAAGCTTATTTCAACAGGTGTTTTTTTGTTGCTTGAATAGATTAATTGGGGGAAGAAACATGATTTTACAAGTTTTATTATTTATATTTGGGGCGATTGGTGGTATCACGCGCTATTTTATCGGGCAAGGGTTAATGATCAATGGGTTTCCTATTGCAACACTTATCATCAATTTATTGGGGGCTTTTTTATTACCCATTTGGAATGATCGCCAAAAAGAGCGCCCACTACTTAAAGAAATTATTGGGGTAGGATTCTTTGGGGCATTCACGACGTTTTCAAGTGCGATGCTTGATACGTTAACCTTGATTATTAAGGGTCAATTCATAGCTTTGTTAATCTATGCCACTATAACAGTGTTAGGTGGTTTTTTATTGGCCTATCTAGGGACACTATTAACAGGAGTAGCACACGAAGAAACAGATGAACAAGTAATTGAGCAAGAGGAGAGTGATAAATGATGTGGTTATTAGTTGGAGTTGCTAGTGGTGTTGGCACACTTTGTCGCCGTAATTTGACAGCACTTTTGAATAAACGTAAACATTTTACTCATTCTTTTTTAGCGACTATGATAATTAATATATCAGGAAGCTTTTTGCTGGGAGTGTTTGCCAACAACTATAGCTCATGGTGGGCTTATCCATTATTAGGTGCAGGATTAATGGGTGGATACACCACTTTTTCAACTTTTAATGTTGAATTAGTTCAGTTAATGAGGCAAAAGAAATTGTCATTATTTGTTATTCATATGGTTGTAACCTATAGCTTAGGTCTAATCTTTGTGGCATTGGGGTACTGGTTATAAAATAAGTTCAGTTCTTGTGTTATACTTTATGCCAAAACAGGAGGAGTTAAGATGAATTATCAATTACTAACACAAAAAATGCCTAGCCGAATTAAAAAAGCCTGGTTTATATCAGATATTGTTGAGGCAATTATTTCGTTGATTGTTGTGGGGACAGTTGGCAATATTTTTCCAATTCCATACAAGGAGTGGGTAATGCCAATAGTGTTGATTGCTATTGTTGCTTTCTTTGTGGGGAGTTTAGTGCTGATTCCTTATCGTTATCACTTTCATCGTTATCAAATTGATGGGGATGCGATATCTTTTCAACGTGGGGTTTTCTTTAGAAAAACCGTTTATGTGCCGCTTAATCGTGTACAACATATTGAGATTGAACAAGGCCCGATACTTAAAATTTTTGATTTAGAAGAATTAATTATTCACACTGCTGCAACAAAGCATAGTATTTCAGGGCTTAATCCAAGTACAGCTTCTGAACTTCGTGAAGAAGTGACAAAACGTGCAAAGGTGGCTGATTTGAATGTATAATCACAAACGTTTTCATCCAATGGCGTTAGTGCTGGCATTGTTTAAGTCATTCAAAACGCTAGTTGGTTTTTTGATTTTGGCAATTTTAGGAGCTGCAAGTGGTCGACTAACTTTTCTATGGTTGCCAGTCCTTTATATTGTAATAGAAATTGTAAGTTACTTGACGACTTACTACACGGTTGATGAAGCAGATATCACAATTCAAAAGGGTCTTATCAAAAAAACGACAACTGTGATTCCTTATGATCGCATTCAAACAGTTCGCCAAAGCCAATGGTTTTTTTTAGCACCATTTGATTTGACGACAGTCAACATAGAAACAGCTGGCGGTAGTGATAATAAATCAGAAGCAGTACTGAAAGTTGTTCCAATTGCTGTTTTTGATTTGATTGAAAAGTATCGTAATCAAGGTCAACCGCAAAGTACATCACAAGAATTCGTAGAAAAAATACCAACTGAAACGGGTGAATCCCAAAAAAGAGCAGCAGTTAAGAAGCTACCGGCTTCACATATCTTGCTATTTGCGATTACTAATCTTAATATTTTAGCTTCGTCAGCTGTGATTGCTGGATTAGGAGCACGTATTTTAGAACATGCGGGAAGTAAAGCTAATAGCGAAGTGACTCGGGTAATGTTTAGTAGTACGCTTTATATTATTATGGGTATTTTTTCAGTCCTTATTTTAAGTTTTATCTATTCGTTGATTCGCACACTTTTGAATTATTATGATTTTCGCATTGCTCGAACAGGAAATACGTTGACTATTAAGAGTGGTCTGCTAAAAGAAAAAACGCAACAAATTCCTATTCACAAAATTCAAAATGTTCAAGTGAAAAAACATCCGATTCGTCGTTTATTTGGTTTTTCATCTATTTTAGTTTATGTGTACAGTGGTCAAGATAAACAAAGTAAAGAAGATAATAGTGATAATCATACATACTTATTTCCTATTATTAAGACAGCTGAAGTTTATTCATTCTTATCTGTTTACTTACCAGAATGGCAATTGCACACACCTAAAATCAGCTTATTAACGCAAAATCGATTATGGTACTTTATGCGTTGGACATTACTAGTAATGGCAATTTTGGTGGGTTTTGAAGTTATATTTTGGCGATTTGTACCTATTTGGGTTGTTATTTTAGCTGTGTTTTGTAGCCTATTTATTTTAGCTTGTAATTACCTACAAGCCCAGGGACAAGGTTATGGTTTTAGTCAGCAATGCTTTATTTGTATTCAGCGTTATCATTTTTTAAC
The DNA here is from genome assembly GCF_001436605.1 of Holzapfeliella floricola DSM 23037 = JCM 16512. Taxonomy (GTDB): domain Bacteria; phylum Bacillota; class Bacilli; order Lactobacillales; family Lactobacillaceae; genus Holzapfeliella; species Holzapfeliella floricola. Next base: position 54,620 of record NZ_AYZL01000008.1, read on the forward strand.
GCAAGAAATTAATTTTTTGGATAAGAAGAAAGTGCAAAATATTACACAGAGGACAACGCCATTACTTTATCGTCATCAAAAAATCGGACATCTCAAGCTACCTCTTAAAATCAGCAGTGGACATGGTGAGCAAATCAAACTGCGTTTTATTCCAATTGAAATAAGTAAACAGATAAAAGAATTCTATAAAAATTAAAAATATAATATTTTAATTTAATTAGTGAACTGTTAACTTGTGGGATATTAAAAGACTAGTGTAAACTAGATAGTGACGTGAAAAACAATTAATTAATATGTGTTTTCACTTTTAAAAAAGAGGAAGTGAGAATGTGTTGCCCAATTATTATAAATATAATCGCATTAGAAGTATGCGGTTTTTGAGCTCCTTACTTTCAATGATATTAATCCTAGGTGCTTTTAATGTTGATACTGTTAATGCCAAAACAAGTTATGGTTTTTCTGATACTAATTATGAAAATGAGGTTGGTGAACGTGAACGAACAAATGGTAATAAGAGAAGATATCCTTTTATTGCTTCTAATATTGCTATTTCAACTCCAAGATTACAAAAGACAAGCAGTGGTCAATTTCAACTGGTCTATCAATATGGGTATCCAATGACCAGAGGTGGGGCTGAAAGGTTTTTAGAATACCGAGTGAAGTTTTCTAAAGACTTAGAGAAAATTGTTTCAGGAATTAGCATTGATCCAGTTGGAGCCAAAGCAGATCCTAGACCCCCCAATAGTAAAAAGAAATACAACTTTGAAAATAGAGTTGGACAAGATTCGGATGGCTATAAAGTTTTTTCTTCAGGAGTTTATCTTGGAAGTGGTTATAATGGCGGTGACGCTAATATTTACATCACACTAAGTCGATCATTCATACCTCAAAACACGTTTATATCGAGTTATATGATTTCAAGTACTGAAGTTACAAGACCTGTTTATCCGTCATTTGAAGCTGTAAGAATTCTACAGTATAGTCAATTTGGAAAACAATACAACGAAGCACTATTGAAATCGGAAAAAGACCAAAATATCGATAAACTGAAAAAAACCTATGACGATTTAATCAAAAAAATAAATGATTCGAGTTTAAGTCAAAAAACAAAAGAAGCGGTCTCTTCTGACATCAAAGATATATTGGGTAAGGCTGTTCAAAAAATTAATAGTGAGACTCAATTTGAAAATAAAACATTACAGTCTATAGAAACTATTGCAGATGTAGCCATTGATAATATGAACGATGCTTATGGTAATTTAAGTGAATTTACAATCACTAGCTTGCCTAACTTAAATTTCGGTGTGCAATTAATCCAGTCTAAAAAAACAATCTATGAAACTGTGGACGATCAAGTGATTAAGGGTCTGTTGGTAGTGATGAATGCCACTACACCGTCAAACATAAATGTTAACTTATCAATTTCAGATTTGAAGTCTAAAACACATACGCTAAGCGCTATGTATGCGTTGGGTAATAAGCTATATAAGCCAAATACAGCATTTGCCTTTATTTCAGGAACTCAAAGAAGTGGTGAGTTTACATTAAAAAGACAATCAAGTGAAGGAGTTAAGCTAATTGTTTATCCTGAAAACGTGCATGCCGAAACGTATACGGGGACAGCAACATGGTCAATCAGCAAAGGTCCGAGTAATTAAAAAATCCTCCTAAATTATATTTAGGGGGATTTTAGTTTTAATAGAAATCAGTATTAATAAATTTTATATCGCTAACTCTTTTAATGTCGCCATTACCTACGGTATATTTGAAGGATACATAACCTAAGATACCGTTATAAAATGATTCATTTCTTGAATAGAGATTAGTATAAAGCATTGATATAAGAAAAAGGAATATTTTTAATGATTTGATTAAGGATAGTGAATAGTCGTTGCTATTAACAAAAAAATTGTGGTATCATATTTAGTAAATTTTTTAGGGAAACTATAGTAAGGTTGTGAGTTTATGACAAGTAATAATATACAAAATCGCAGGGATGAACAGGCTCGTTTAGACCATGTGATAGGGGAAATTAACAAGCGTCAACAAAAACTAAATCGATCTATTAAACGTGCAAAGACAGAAGAAAAGAATCTGAATGAGCACTTTTATGATGATGTCAAAATTAATTATGTCGGTGATTCAACAACGATTGAAACCGCTTTATCTATTCGCCAACAACAGCAGATGTTAATGGAAAGAAATAATAGTTGGCAACATGCCAGTGGCCGATTAGATGTTCTTGAAAAATTAGAAAACAATCCTTATTTTGCTCGTGTCGATTTTAAAGAAAAAGGGGAACCAGGACCTGAAACAATTTATATTGGGTTGAGTTCATTTACCAATGATAAAGATGAGTTCTTGGTTTATGACTGGCGAGCACCGATTTCATCAATTTATTATGATGGAAAATTAGGAGATGTCACTTACAATTCACCTGAAGGTAAGCAAGATGTGAACTTATCATTGAAGCGTCAATTTATCATTAAAGATGGTCAAATTGAAAACATGTTTGATACCCAAGAAACGATTGGTGATCAAATGCTACTTGAAGTGTTGAATGAAAAATCATCTTCTCAAATGAAAACAATTGTCACAACTATTCAACAAGAACAAAATGCGATTATTCGAGATACCGATTCTGATTTACTATTTGTTCAAGGAGCTGCAGGTTCAGGTAAAACGAGTGCCGTATTGCAACGTATTGCTTACCTGCTTTATCGTTACCGTGGGAACCTAACGAGTGATCAAGTCATTATGTTTTCACCTAACCAGTTATTCAATGATTATGTGCAAAATGTGTTACCTGAGTTAGGTGAACAAAACATGGTACAGATGACATATTGGCAATTTGCATCGCGAAGAGTACCAAAATTCAAAGTTCAAAACTTATTCCAACAATTTGAACAAGCACAATCAAATGCTAGTGAAAAAATCACAAACTTAAAATCAAGTTATGCGTTCTTTAATTTATTAACACGCTATGGCAATCGTTTAGCTCGTGGTGGTGTGCAATTTCGCGATATCAAATTCCGTGGTGAATCATTTATTGATAAGGAAAAAATCAAAGAAATTTATTACGGATTCAATGAAAACTATAAGTTAATGAATCGTATCGAAGCGACAAAAGAAGAATTAATCAAAATCTTAAACCGTCGTGTTTCTTCTGAAATGAAGAAGCAGTGGGTACAAGAAATGATTGAAGGTTTAAGTGAAGAGCAACTACGCATGTTTTATCAACAACCAGATCAAGAATTTGAATCAGGCGATGATGAATACAAGTTTATTGCTAAACGTATCGTCACTGAAAGCCTTGAATCAGTTGCTAAGTATATCAATAACTTCCGCTTTATTAACTTTTCTGCTCAATACAACCACTTTATGCAACAAGTCCCTCGTATTCTGGATTTAGAACAACACGGGATAACAACTGCTGAATGGCAAGCAGAAGTCAAACAAATACTTGCAAAAATCAAAGCAAAAGAATTACCGATTGAAGACGTTTCTTGTTACTTATATTTGTATGATTTATTGACTGGTAGAACAGGTGAACGTTCAATGAGGTTTGTGTTTATCGATGAAATACAAGATTACACACCTTTTCAAATTGCTTATTTGAAATTCAATTTTCCAAATGCTCGTTTTACCATGCTGGGTGATTTGAACCAAACGATTTTGGCAACAGAACCAAATCAACGGTTACTAGCTGATATTTCACACTTATTTGATCCAGAAAAAACAAGTGTGGCACAGTTAACCACTTCTTATCGTTCAACCAAACAAGTGACTGACTTTACACGTGGCATTTTGCGCAATGGTCAAAAAATCACAGCATTTGAACGTATCGGGCCAAAACCTGTGATGGTTTCGTGTTCAGATGAAAGCGAAATGATTGACGAATTAGCTGATCAATTGACCGCCCAAGCTGACAAAGGCTTAACAACAGCTGTTATTACAAAATCACTACAAGAAAGTAAAGATGTCTTTAATCAATTGAAACAAAAAGGCGTTAAAAGTACCTTGATTGGTTCTGAAAACCAACGCTTAGTTGAAGGAACATTAATTGTTCCAGCTTACTTGGCCAAGGGTCTTGAGTTCGATAGTGTTGTCATGTACAACGCTTCAGATGATATTTATAACAAAGAAAGTGAACGTCAATTAGTTTACACAATTGCATCTCGTGCAATGCACACCTTGGCTATTTTATACACAGGCCAAAAGAGCCGATTGTTAGAAGATATCAATCCAGAATTGTACGAAGAAAAGATAAAAGAAAAATAAAAAGTCTTTGAAATCGTTTGATTTCAAAGACTTTTTTATCTATCCAGTTCTTTTCTTGATTCCGATCAATCCTAGTCCCATAATTATAGTCAGACCAATCAATGATAATACTTTATTTAAAAATTTTTGACTGCCAGTTTGAGGTAGTTGCTGATTTTCAGTATTATCAGTTGACTTATCGAGGCTGTTTTTATTATTGTCGAAAGAAGGCTCAGGACCAGGAGAAGGCTCAGGACCAGGAGAAGGCTCAGGACCAGGAGAAGGCTCAGGACCAGGAGTAGGTTCAGGAACAAACCTTGCCGGAATATTCACGTTAATACTATTGGACCTTAGAGGATTAACAATAAAAGCCTCCCCACTTGATTCAGTCATAGGCAAACTATTGTTTGGTAAGCTGAACGAACCGTTTTCATTAACTGTAAAAAAATCATCGAATCCAGGTAATGAAACAGTTGTGCCTGGTTTATAAGTTCGACCTTCTGAGTTGATAGGCGTTACTTGATAATCATTATTATTATCTTTTTCAAAATTGATACTAGCTAAATCAGCACGGTAAACAGAAACAATGAAGTCACTAGTGAATCTATTACCAGCAATGTCTTCGTAAGAGTAAGTGATAGGATAATCTCCCTCTACATTTGTGTCAACAGATCCGGAAATAGAATTGATATCAAAAGCAATGGGGTCATCATAAGCATCACGTATTTCGGTGATATTATCGTTTGGATTCCAATTATTTCCCGCTTCTACTCTAGAATTTTGACTGACAATTTTTGCTTTGGTAGGCAAAACATTAATGGTAACAGTTCCTAAAGGAGCTCCAATAGTATTTTTTTGATAGTCATATTCAGCGAAATAGACTGAATGTATACCAGGTATTCTAGTATCGATAGAAGTTAAATTTTCATCATTGTCTATTTCATAATAAGGTGGGTTAAATGCTTTAACAATGTTGTCGTTTATATTCCAAGTTGCTTTAGGTCCAGCAATTAAGGTTAAATTTTTAAATTCATAATCGGGATCACCTGCTGGATTGTACTGCGAAATGACAACGGTTACGTCTTTAGAAGAACGAATGCCGTGACTATTCGTATAACTATAGTTAAAGTTATATTGTCCCTGTTCTTTTGAATTAAAGTTTGTTACAAGATTATTATCTCGAGTAATTGTAGGAGAAACTTTTTCGGTAACATCGCCATCATAGGTATCAGTAATCGTTGCTAATTTGGAAAAGTCAAAATTACTGTTGGTATCTAATCTAATATTATTACCATAGTTTAATTGAATATTTGGTTTGAATTTACCATTATCTGGGTTGATAATGGTGTCATAAATTTCTTTGTTTTTAAATAAGGGATTGAGATGGTATAAAGCGTTCATAGACAAATGGTAAGTCTTATTTTTACCATCAGCAGGTAAGCCATCTTTTGTTTTGGCAACAACAGCGATTTGCAAGGCACGTTCTTGAAGTTCACTAGAATTTAGTTCAATGTACCCTTCACGTTTATCATCACTAGTATAAATGACACGAGAAGTGGCATCCCGTGTGACCAAAATAGGTTTTTTGCTATCCATTCTAGTCCACATATAAATTTTTGCTAAATCTAGATTATCATCTAATTTAAACCAGACGGCACCATTATCAGTTTTGGCGTTGCCCAAAATATTATAAATAGCACTTCCACTAATATAAGGTCCTTCGTTTGTAAAAGTTGCATATTTATTAGTGTCATCACTGGGATCTTGTGTTAAGAGTGAATTAATCGTATCATCAGCGAAAACCAAATTATCATTTTGATATCCTGATCCCACAATCCATGTTCCAGAAGGGCCGATATTCGTTGTATTTGTGATAACAGCCGAGTTTGAAAGGGTATAATCTGTATTTTGATGATTTAAAGTAACACTTACGGGATATTCACGGTCTTGATTTTGGGCGGTGACTTTAAATGTTATATACCAATCAATATTTTGAGTGGCTTGTGAAAGATCTAAATCTCTGTTGAAGTTCAGAACAGCTTGATTACTATTTTGTACGATGGTTTCATTACCTGTTCCACCTAAAATAGTTGTTGAGTTTGGAACAACAATTCCTGGAAGGTTAATGGTGATAGAGTCAGAAGTTTTTAGGGTTTCAACTTGACCTCTGGGGATAGAAATTTTGATATATTTTGTGTCGGTATTATTGGCTAATGTTGCTTGATTAAAGTTGTTGCTAATTTTAAATGTAATGGGACTTTTGTTTTGGGCAGCCAGTATGGTCGGTCGTGTACTTGCTGATAATGCTAATAGAGTAATAAACAGTGAAATTATGATAAATTTATAATTCTTGTTTAAAAATATTTTTTTCATGACATGTCTCCTAAATATATTAACGGTAATATTTTTCTTACATATCTATTAGACAATCAATTTAGGAAATCAGCAAATTATTACTCTGTATTTTAGAGAAAATTAATAATTAAAAAGCTGTCATAACAATTTGTTATGACAGCTTTTTAAGAGTTTTAAAATTCAGCATTACCTGGTGTTCTTGGGAATGGGATAACGTCACGGATGTTTTCCATACCTGTTACGTACATTAGAAGACGTTCAAAACCAACACCAAATCCTGAGTGCATGGTTTCACCGTATTTTCTAAGTTCTAGGTACCATTCATATTCTGTTGAATCTAAACCAAAGTCTTTGATTTTTTCTTCAAGAACGTCATAACGTTCCTCACGTTGACTACCACCAATTAATTCACCAATACCTGGTACCAACATATCAACAGCAGCAACTGTTTTGCCATCTTCGTTAGCACGCATGTAGAAGGCTTTTAGGTCTTTTGGATAGTCAGTCACAAATACGGGACGGTTAAAGATTTCTTCAGATAGGTAACGTTCATGTTCTGTTTGAAGATCAATTCCCCAACTTACTGGGTACTTGAATTCTGTATCAGCTTTTTGAAGAAGATCAATTGCAGCAGTATAAGTTACACGAGCAAAAGGTTCTTCACTTGTTGTTTTTAGACGTTCAAGTAAAGTTTCATCAATGTTTTCGTTTAAGAATTCGAGTTCTTCTTTAGCATGGTCAAGTAGGTAGTTAACAACGTATTTCAACATTGCTTCAGCGACTTCAATATTAGCATCTAAGTCAGCAAATGCCATTTCAGGTTCCACCATCCAGAATTCTGAAGCATGACGAGCAGTATGTGAGTTTTCAGCGCGGAAAGCAGGACCGAATGTATAGATGTTTTGGAAGGCTAGTGCAAAAGCTTCACCATTTAATTGACCACTGACTGTTAAGTTAGCTGGTTTTTTGAAGAAGTCTTCACTGTCGTTTACTTTTCCTTGATCATCTTTTGGTAAATTGTTCATATCAAGTGTGGTCACTCTGAACATTTCACCAGCACCTTCAGTATCGTTACTTGTAATAATCGGTGTATTTACATAAACAAAGTTATGTTCTTGGAAGAATTGGTGAATCGCAAATGAAGCTAGTGAACGAATTTTGAACACTGAGTAGAAAGTATTTGTACGAGGACGCAAGTGAGCAATTGAACGTAAGTATTCAAAAGAATGACTTTTCTTTTGAAGTGGGTAATCACTATCTGATTGTCCTTCAACAGTCACTGAAGTGGCTTTCACTTCAAAGGGTTGTTTAGCATCAGGTGTATCGACAACATGACCAGTTACCTTAACCGTTGTGTTAATTGGCATTTTAGTGATTTCATCATAGTTTTCTAGGTTTTTTAAGGCAATAACTTGCACATTTTTCAAAAATGACCCATCATTAAGTTCTAAGAAACTGATTTTTTTAGATGAACGAAGTGTTTTTAACCAACCGGTTAAGCTGATTTCAACTTCTTGGTCATGTGTTTGACTTTGGTATAAAGATTTTACTGAAACATTTTCCATTGGATAACCTCCATTAAGTTATGAATATTAAAGCTAAAAAGGCAAAATAAAAAGCCTTCCATCCAGCAAAGGGACGAAAGACTTCGCGGTACCACCCAAATTGTTACGAATAACCACTTTAAAAGCACAAAAAATGCTCTCTAACGATAACGGGTTAGTCACGTCTAGTCCTACTGTAATCAATGATTAGTTCAGATAGAAACAAAGAAAGTGTTATTCGTGTTTAAAGAGCCTAAGTTGAGCTTTCACTATCCTCAATTCGCTTTATCGGGTTTAAACAGTACTCGTCTAACTTGTCGTTTTTAACTCTATTATATTAAATTAAATATAACATAGTATTTTTTTTTGTAAAGGTAATTTACATGAACGCTTGACATAACCTTTAAGAAATTTTAAATGCCTTGGTTAAAGGGGTATGATTAAGCTATAATTTTAATGATTGAATTTTAAATTAAGAAAAGGGAGTCCGCATGGTTTTTTCAAAAATACTTTTAGCAACTCACAAAGTTCCAAAAACAATTGTCACAAATGATGACTTAGCACAAATTATGGAGACGTCAGACGACTGGATTCAGTCTCATATTGGTATCAAAGAACGCCGAATGAGCCTTGAAGGTGAAAATACAAGCCAGCTTGCAACAGATGTCGCACTTGAACTTGTTGAACAAACAAACACCAAACCAGAAGAGATTGATTTGATTATTGTGGCCACTTTTACTCCCGATAGTTTGGCACCAGCCACAGCAGCCATTATCCAAAAAGAATTGAAAGCCAAAAATGCGTGGGCCTTTGATTTGAATACAGCTTGTTCAGGCTTTATGTCAGCGTTAAGTACGGCGGATAAATTCATCCAATCAGGTCAATATAAAAAAGTACTAGTGATTGCCTCAGATGTGAATTCAAAAATGCTTGATTTTAAAGATCGAACAAGTAGTGTGTTCTTCGGCGATGGTGCAGCTGGCGTCTTGTTAGGAGCTGGGGATCAACCACAAGTTATTGATGAGAACCTATACACAGTCGATGATCAAGATTTGATTTATTCAGGTCGTGTGAATACAATTGACGATTTATCTGTGGATAATTATCCGTCAATTGGGGCTTTCCACCAGCATGGTCGTGGCGTTTATCAACAGGTTGTTTCAACAATTCCAAGTTATATTGAAAGTTTCCTAGCCAAAAACGAGCTAACTGTTGATGACATTGATTATTACGTTACCCATCAAGCTAATTTACGTTTGATTGAAAAGTTAGCCGAATTAATCCACCAGCCAATAGATAAATTTTCTCGAAATGTTGAATATTATGGTAATACTTCGGCTGCAGGAATGGCAATTGGACTAGCACAGTTAATGAATAGTGAAGTCGATTTAACTGGCAAAAAAGTACTATTAGTTGGATTTGGTGCCGGATTTACCTATGGTTGTGTTTTGTTACAATTTTAGATAAACAGGATAAAAAATTTCAGTAAATTGTCTAATAGAAGCGATGTATTAAAACAAAAAACCAACGAGTTTAAACTTGTTGGTTTTTTTGTTTAGTTACGGTATTTTTGCTGGCAGAATAAGGACGTTTTCTAAAAGTTTTGCGTTTCACTTTAGAAGCAATCAATGGAATTAATTTTTTCACTAATAAACGGTTACCAGAATCAGAAAAATGGATACCATCTTTTTGAAGATAACGATTAACATGTGTGCTTTTTTGCATTTCTTCAGCTAGATCAAGATAAGGCAAATGATAAGTGTGAGCCACGTGCTCTGCCACTAATTCAAATTGTAAAATGCGAGGCCATGATTGGTTTGAAGCAACACGCCAGTTAGTGTACGGTGGTGAAACTAAGATAACTTTTTTAGGTCCGATTTTTTCGATGATTCGATTCAAATTAGTATTAAATCGGCCAGGTGTCATTCCAAGTTTAACAGCAGCATCATTAGCACCAAAGGCAAGGACCACAACATGAGGCTTTGCATTTAAAACATTCAATGATAAGTAGTCTAAGGCATCATCAGTTGTGGCACCAGAAATGGATACATTGATAACTGTGTCCTTTGGAAAAGCTTGTTGAATCGGTTTGGTGATAGCAGAAGTGTGGCGACCATTCTTGAAACCGCCCATAATGGAATCACCAAAAAGTAAGATTTTGGCCATGAGAACCCTCCTAACTTTTTGAGTTTAAAACTTTCTATCTATTTAATAGTAGATTACAATAGACCTAATGACAAATTTTTTTAAAGAGAGATTAAAAATGTTAATGAAAGAAACTTTGGTTCAATACCAATTTACCGTAGAAGAATCAGATTTGAATAGTGGTGGCATCTTGTTTGGCGGTCGCTTAATGGCGATTTTGGATAATACAATGGCAAGTGCTGCCCAAACTTTAACAACTGCCCGAATGGTGACAGGAAGTGTCGATACAATTCGCTTTATGCGTCCAATTGATTTGGGTGAAACTATCACAATTCGTGCGCAAGTTCTCCAAACTAAAAAGCGTGTAGCAGAAGTACTTGCTGCTGTTTACAATAGTCGCAACAAATTGACTAACTATGCTGTGTTTACTTTTGTGACAGTTGACAAAGAGGTGATTTTGCCTACAATAGAAAGTCAAACTGACATTGAAGAATTATTACAGGAAAACTTTGAAAATCGTGTAAATACTCGCGAAAAAACGCACCAACGAGTATTCAAATTACTAAAAAAAGGTGACTTATAATGCCCATTAAAAATTACCATGCTTTCTCAAGAGCAGATTGGCAAGATTTAATTGAGTACCATTTTGAAGAAATCATTAGCGAAGATGAATTGCAAGAATTAAAAGCATTAAATGATAGTATTTCATTACAAGATGTCCGTGAAATTTATTACCCATTGATTGAACTCTTGCAGATTCACTGGAATAATCGTCGTGATTTACACCAAAAACAAAATCAATTTTTACAAACTAACCAACATAAAAGTCCTTTCATTATTGGTATATCCGGTAGTGTGGCGGTTGGTAAGAGTACAACGGCGAGGTTATTAAGAATATTGATTGATCGTCTATTTCCAAAACTAAGTGTGCAATTGATGACAACCGATGGTTTTTTGTATTCTAATGAAGACTTAAAACGTCAAAATCTAACCGAACAAAAAGGATTCCCTGAAAGCTATGATATGCAGAAGTTCTATGAATTCTTATTACAGGTTCGACAAGGACAATCAAATGTCAAATATCCTGTCTACTCTCATAGTATTTATGATATTGTTAAAGATGAGTATGAGGTTGTGAATTGCCCCGATATCTTGATTATTGAGGGAATTAATATTTTACAGTTGCCACCTAACTCAGATATTTTCCTGACGGCATTCTTTGATTTTTCAATTTACCTAGATGCTGATGAAGACTTAATCGAATCTTGGTTCCTGAAGCGATTTAAGACATTATTTGATTATGCCAAAACAGATTCAACAAACTTCTATGCGAAGTTTGTTGAAATGGGTGAAGAAAAAGCTTATCAAGTTGCTAAAGATGTCTGGAAAAATATTAATTTAGTCAATTTGCGAGAATATATTGCCCCAACCAAATCACGAGCCAATGTGATTTTGCATAAGGGTAAATATCACGTGATTGACCAGGTTTTACTTCGTAAGTATTAGAAAAAGTTTATTTGAAACGTGGTACAATATCACGTATAATTTTTATTAATTAGTATAAAGGAGTGGCCAATTTGTCAAAAGCAATCGACAGTGTGCAAGCAGATAAAATTATCGTGCTTGATTATGGAAGTCAATATAATCAATTGATTACGCGCAGAATTAGAGATTTAGGTGTTTATTCAGAGTTATTACCTAATACAACTTCTGCCGATGAAATCAGACGCATTAATCCTAAAGGGATTATTCTTTCTGGTGGACCAATGAGTGTCTATGATGAAGGTGCTTTCAGTATTGATCCTGAAATCTTCAACTTAGGTATTCCTATCTTGGGCATTTGTTATGGTCTTCAATTAATGTCTTACAAACTAGGTGGACGTGTTGAAGCTGCAGATAACCGTGAATATGGTCGTGCCCCAATTCAAGTAACAGATGAAACAAGCCGTTTGTTTGCTAATACACCAAAAGAGCAAACAGTATGGATGAGCCACGGTGACTTAGTGATTGAAGCACCTGCCGGCTTTGACATTGTGGCAACAAGTAAAAATGCCCCAATTACAGCTATCGAAAACAAAGAATTGAACATGTATGGTATCCAATTCCATACGGAAGTTCGTCATACCGATTACGGAATGGATATCTTACGTAACTTCACATTTGAAATCGCTAAAGCTGAAGCTAACTGGACAATGGGTGACTTTATTGAACAACAAGTTGCTGAAATCCGTGAAAAAGTTGGTGACAAGAAAGTTCTTCTTGGTCTTTCAGGTGGGGTAGATTCAAGTGTTGTAGGTGTTCTACTACACAAAGCTATCGGTAATCAATTAACATGTATTTTTGTTGACCATGGTTTATTACGTAAAGGTGAAGCTGAACAAGTAATGAAAAGTTTAGAAGGAAAATTCGGACTTAACATTATTAAAGTAGATGCAAAAGACCGTTTCATGTCTAAACTTGATGGCGTTAGCGATCCAGAGAAGAAACGTAAAATCATCGGTAACGAATTTATTCGTGTCTTCGATGATGAAGCAACTAAGCTAAATGGAATTGAATTCCTTGCTCAAGGAACACTTTACACAGATATCATCGAAAGTGGTACAGCTACTGCTGAAACAATCAAGAGTCACCACAACGTTGGTGGATTGCCAGAAGATATGCAATTTAGCTTGATTGAACCACTTAATACGTTATTTAAAGATGAAGTTCGTCACCTTGGTGAAGAACTAGGGATGCCTTCAGACCTTGTTTGGAGACAACCATTCCCAGGACCAGGACTTGGTATTCGTGTTATCGGTGAATTAACTGAAGAAAAACTAAAAGCTGTTCGTGATAGTGACTACATCTTACGTGAAGAAATTAAAAATGCTGGTCTGGAACGTGAAGTATGGCAATACTTTACCGTATTACCTGGATTCCGTTCAGTTGGTGTTATGGGTGATGGTCGTACTTATGACTACACAATCGGTATTCGTGCCGTTTCTTCAATTGATGGCATGACAGCTGACTTTGCTAAAATTCCATGGGATGTGTTACAACACATTTCCGTTCGTATTGTAAATGAGGTTGAAAACATCAACCGCGTCGTCTACGATATTACTTCTAAGCCACCTGCAACTATTGAGTGGGAATAATTTTAAGTTTAAAAGCCTTACAATCATTTTGATTGTAAGGCTTTTTTTGATACAAATATTTAGAAAATATTAAGAATTGTTAAAGCGTGAACCTAAATTTAGATATATTTAGGAAGAGAAGTGTATTGATATAGGATTTAAACTATATTAGTAAAATTTTTTAATAATCATTAACTTTGCTTTTTGCTTAAATAATCTGTAGAATAACTATCACTATATTTAGATTAGTAAGTATAAGCAATAAGTGGAATTATATCGATGGGAGCGCGTATATGTATAACAAAAATAAAATACAAAAAACAAACGAAAAGAAAATAATGAAAAAAGTGAAAAAGCAATGGGTTGTGGCTTCACTTGCAACTTTTGCATTGCTTGGTGCAGGAGTAATTGGCACTGTTCAAACTGCTGGTCAGCAGGTTGTGGCTGAATCATCAGGAGATGATGTTCGCACTGAACATCAAAAAGGTTATTCTGACGGAATACAAGTAGCTAAAGGAGAAAAGTCTGAAGTTACTGATGCAAACGGTGATTATAAAACAGCTTATGATAATGCTAAGCAAGGTTATTTAGATGGTTGGAATTATAAAGACATGTCTTCTGAAAATTCAGATTACGAGGCAGCTTATAATGACGCGTATAACAACAGTTCTATAGTTCAAGGTGCTAATGCGGGTATTGAATCAGCAAAAATTAATGGAAATTCTACAACAGAAAATAGCGAACAAAAAGATAGCTATGAAAAAGCTTATAAAGGTTTAATAGCTGGTAAGTCTGGTAATGAAGACAGTATAGATCTATCTATTAAAGAAACAGCTATCTATAAATGGGCTTTCGCTGTTGGTAAAGCCATTGCGGATGAAAATCGAGATGAAAGAAGTAATGGCTATAATGACGGAATCGAAGCAGCAAAAAATCCAAATTCCAACGATGATCACAACAAACAAGATAAAAACGAAACTTATAAAAGTACCTATGATAATGCTAAGTCAGGCTACTTATCCGGAATAAATTTTAGTAGTAAATCGAGTTCAGATTCTGATTATTTATTGGCCTATGATTCAGGGTATAACGATAATATTGAAGTTCAAGGAGCTAATGCCGGAATTGAGGATGCAAAGGCATCCAAATCAGCCACTCCTAATAGTAATGACGATATTTATGTTAGAGGATATAACCAAGCCTACCAGGGTGTGATTGACGGAACAAACAGTTATAATAATAATTTAAAATTCAATGGTGGAGGATATAGTACGGGATCTGCTTCAACCAATTTAAGAGATATAAAATTTACTATAAATCCCAATCCTTCTATATTGCATGAAAAACTCTATGCTAGTGGATTTTCTGAAGGTCAAAAGTTATATCAAAATCAAAAAATACGTCTGATAAATAAGCCAGAATTATTTGCCTTAGCCTTTGCTGACGGAGATGTTAATACTATTCGATTGGTAAGCGATTTGAGTTTTTGGAGTTATACTAAAAACTTTACCAAGGAATCTATCAGTAATAGACAAACTAATCGTTATAATTATACGGCAGGGGCTTTACAAGATATGGTAATTGACGGGAACGGTCATAAAGCTGATTTCGCCAATCATACCTTTACTAGAAGAGGTAATGTAAAGACAACGGTTGAAAACATTGATATGTGGGGAAGTAATTTTTATGGTCCCATTAAAAATGAAGACTCTGGTAGTTTAACTTTCCGCAATATTGAGTATACAGGTCCGCAGTTAGTTAATGCAGCTGGGGCTTCAACAATAATAGGTGGGAATAAAGTTACTATTAATGGTGGACAAACCTATCAAAATCCTATAATAGGTGCTTCAAATGTACCAGAGGGAACCATATACTCGCCTGAAGGTGCGGTAACAGCATCTGGATCAAGTAGTATAACTGGCAGTAACCAAGAAAATATGGAGGTCAAAGATCTAACTTTTGAAGAAGGAGTTGTATTTACAGGATCTACCTATAATGCAACTGTTTTAAATACAAGTGGTCAAGTTAACATTGGTAAAAATGCGACTATAAACTTAATGCCACGAGGATTTACTAATTCTGCGTCAGCTGGTAGTAATGGGATTGCATCTGGAATTAACATTGGGTCAGGCTCTTTAAATCTTAAACCGGGATCGCAATTGAATATAAAACCACAAGCTAGTGAGTACAATAACCCTAATCAAATATTATCTAATGCTTTATATGTTAAAGGAAATGTAAATGTTGATAACGCTGCTATTAGTATTACGATGGACGGACCTATATCAACTCTTGGGGCTGTAGAGTTATCAGGTGGGAACATCAATATTCAAAATGAAGGACAGTTTTTGGTATACGCTAAAAATTTAGGCACGTCTTCAGGTAATTTGATTGATTTGGCATCCAATAACTTGAATATTAATACACAATCGGTTTTTGGTGTAAAGATTGAAGATGGGTCAGGAAATATTAATTTAATTAACGGAAATAATCTAACAATTGATTCACCTGGCCCTAAAGAATTTACGCTGGGTAATGAAAAAGGTTTTGGTGTATTACTAAGCCGAGGTAGTAATACTGCATCAAATACTCGACTCATTAATGGAAGTGGGAATTTAATAGCTAATAATGTTGGTATTTTAAGGAATAATAATACTAAATCTGCTTATTCTACTTTGAATATTAATCTTTCCGGAGGTAATGTTAGAGGAACAGGGATGGATAGTGGATCAGAGCAAACAGTTTGGAACTATTCCCCAACTGCAGATAAAAATATTTTACTAACTAATGTTCCAGATATTAAATTAGGTGATGTTAAGCTCAATGCTAAAGAAGATGGAACAGGCTATGAATTAGTAGGTATTGTCAATACTATCGGATCAGATAGTCAATATAATTTAACCAAAAATCCAATTTATTTAAGATTATCTAGCGATAAAAACAATAGTATTATTTCGCAAGATAAAAGTGATGGTTTAAATCAATATTCGCAAAAGTTAGACGAAAATACTGCAGGAGTTTTAAAGACATCAGGTAGTGATTATAGTTTGCCATTTACAATTGATTTGGGTAATATTAACCCAATTAACTATAGCAATAAAATCTATGGACATTTTGTTTCTGCTGATAGAGCTGTTAATTTTAATACTGGTAGTAACAATGCGGTATTAGAATTACAGGCCCGTGCTGATGCATATAGTGATTTTGCAAAAGGACAAAAAGATGATCTTCGAGCTAATAGTGGTAACGTTGTATACAAAAATGCTTATAATTCAACATATGATGCCATAAATCCAGAAATTCAAGCTCAAAAAGATTATATAGGTAAAGGAACTCCTAATGCTAATCGTTATACAAATGACTCTCGATATAGGGATGCATACGATGGATTTTCAACAGCTGCAAAAGGTTATTCAATGAATGATAATCCAAGTTCTGAATACCGTAATTCATATAATACGGTTAAAGATGCTCAACATGGACGTGAAGCCTATCTCTTTAATAAGGAAATCACATCAGATAATCAGAATAATTTGAATTTTATGTTGGGTTATACTACTACAAAAGCTATGTTAAGTTCTGATGATACAAAAATTTCGACAGAACCTGCTGCGGTTTATACTCAAAATGTAATTCAAGGGATGGAAGACTACTTAAATAATAAAAGTGATACAAATTCAAATGCTTCATATAGTTTTGGTTATACTGAATTCAAAGCAGGATATGAAAATGTAAATAGTGATATATCTAATACAGATATTTATAAATATGCTGCTCAAATATCAAAACAGCGTCAAAAAGGTGCTAACCAATATTATGAAAATCCATCACTATCTAATGAAGAAATTAATCAATTATCTTCTACAGAAAAAGATGGTTATATTGGGACAAAATCTGGTGTGGCAGATGGAAATGTTGCTGCAATAAACGGTCAACCAAAAGCTAACTTAACAGGAACATCAAAAACATATCAAGATGCATATAATATAGCTTACGATAAAGCAAAAGAAGCACGAAAAGGTGCAGAAGCAGCCTTAGATAATCCAAATCAAGAACCAAACGGTAATGCTGACTTTAAGTCAGGATTTGATGGAGCTAAAGCTGGATTTGCTGGAAATCGAAAAC
>NZ_AYZL01000008.1:72271-122550 GCF_001436605.1 Holzapfeliella floricola DSM 23037 = JCM 16512
TATTGCTCAAGGTGTAAAAGATTACCAAGATGGCGTAACCCCAATGCCAACAGATAAAACCAAGGCATATGAAAAAGGTTACACAGAAGCACAAACAGGGCATGATGATGCGCTGAAGTCAGGTGCTGAAGCTCAAGCAGCAACAGATAAATCTAAGCAATATCAAGATAGTTACAATGCAACAAGAGCAGCCTTACAAGGTCGTGATGACTACTTAAATAGCCGTGATAAGGTAAATGCATCACAGTATGAAAGTAATCCAATCAGTCAAAAAGGTTATGATGAAGCTTATACAGGTAGTCAAGATGGTGTAAATGATTATAATAATGGTGCAGTAAAAACAGAATTCTCAGGAAAATCAAAAGCTTATCAAGATGCTTATAATATGATTGTGACAAGTCAAAAAGCGATGGCAGATGCTAAAGTAGATCAAGATAAGTCAAATAATTATACTGGAGAATCAAAAACTAATTATCAAGATGCTTACAGAGCGGCCCAAGAAGCTGTGAAATCAAATCCACAAAAAGAAGTAAGTGCATCAGCTAGTTATAATTATGCGTATGATTCTGTTAAAGGTGCATCAGACTATGTGAATGGTCAAGATAAACAAGCAGAAGCATCTAAGAATTATCAAGAAAGTTATGACCAAGCAGATAAAGGGCATGATGCTTATCAAGATAATGCAGAAACAGCCATAACAGGTAAGAGCCAAGCCTTTATTGAAGGATTCACTAGTGCTCAAGTTGGAACTGAAGGAAGCAATGCTTATCAAAGCCAAACTGCGAAAGAGTCTGACAAAGGTCAATCTTATGAAACAGGTTATGAAGGAGCTAAACAAGCAACAGAAGATGGTCTAGAAAAAGCTCCAGCCAAGACAGACTTTTCGGATAAAGCACCAGCATATCAAGATGCATATAATACAGCTTATCCAAAAGCAGAAGAGGCAAGAAAAGGTGTAGAAGCAGCACTAGCAGGTAGAAGCCAATCTGATTTAGTATCAGAAGAAAGTAATAATGATGACTTTAAGTCAGGATTTGATGGAGCTAAAGCTGGATTTGCTGGAAATCGAAAACCTGACAATGCAAATGCCCAATATGTAGCAGCATATGATCGTGTTGAAGGAATTAAAGCAGCTTTAGCTAATCCAACTGTTGAATTGTTAGAATCTGATACTCATAGTGAAAGTTATAAAGCAGGGTACAGAGATACTCAAACAGGTATGAAAGCTAGTCTAAACAAAGACAACAAAGCAGCCGACTCAGGACAAGCTTATACCAAAGGATATGAAGCCATTGCTCAAGGTGTAAAAGATTACCAAGATGGCGTAACCCCAATGCCAACAGATAGAACTAAAGCATATGAAAAAGGCTACACAGAAGCACAAACAGGGCATGATGATGCGTTGAAGTCCGGTTTGAATAAAGAAGATGATTTATCTGGTCAATCCAAGCAATACCAAGATAGTTACAAAGCGACTAAAGCAGCACTTTATGGCCAAAAAGATTATCTTAATAGTCGTAGTCAAAATAACAAAAACAAATACCCAGACTATCAAGATTTTTATACTGAAGGTTTTGAAGGAGCCAAAGCCGGTCAAGATAGTGGATTATCAGGTGCGTCAGCAAATACTAAAGATAAATCAGCAGCTTATAAAGTAGGTTATAAATTCGGTTATGATAGTGGTTACTCAAGCTACCTAAATAACTTAGGTAGCGGTCAGTTATCAGGACAAAACGATGGAGAAAATGGTCGACCATTAGCTGATTTATCTATGTTTGGTGGAACTTATAGTAGTAGTTATATGGCCGCTTATAAACAAGCTTATGACAATTATCAAAATGGTATTGCACAAGCAGATAAAGACTTAACAAATGGTGTTAAAGTTGATTTAACAGGTAAGTCAAAAGCCTACATCAATGGTTATAACTCGATTAGTGCGAATATGGAGCAAACAACTGTTACTCACGTACCTAATGAAGGGGTATTAATCTGGGACATGTTAGATGGTAAGCCGGTGCAAACAACTAGCTACGAACATCACAAAGATAGTGTTCGTGCAACTAAAGAAACAAAAGTCGTGGATGGTATTTCCTATACTAAACTAGCGAATAATAGAGGGTGGTTGCAGACTAAATATCTAGCAGACCCATCATCCAAAGCTGGTGTCGTGAATTATATTTCAGGATATGGTGTTTTGGTTTGGAATTCAAATCAGAATGCAATGAAGTCGAGTGAGATGACAGAATTATCGCTTGCAAATGTTAAAACATACGATGAAAAAGTGATTGATGGTATTTCTTATACTCGAATCAATGCCAAAGATAGTGATCAATGGGTCCAAACGCAATATTTTAAACCAGCAGAACCAACGCCTACTACAGGAGTAGCAAGTGTTGGTAATGTGCCAGCCAACCATGCGATTTATTTAAGAGATAAAAATGGTAATATGACAAACCAAGCTATTTTTGCAAATACAGCATGGAAAGTCGTTAGCCAAAAACGTATTAGTGGTGAACTTTATTATTGTCTAGGAAATGACAATCAATGGATTGAAGCTAAATATGTTACAAATCTTCAATAATTAATACTAAACAAAAAACGCATTTTCGACTAAGTCGAAGATGCGTTTTTATTATTCTCAAAAGTTAAGTAAACCTAAATAATATTGTAAACAAGCTTAAAAAACGTTAAACTAGTAGGACAAGTTTTAAGAAAAGAGGGTTAGTATGTTAGTTGTTAAGGATTTAACAGTTTCTTATCAAGAAGTCCCCGTTTTAGCCAATATTAATGTGACTTTTCACTCAGGGAAAATTACAGGAATTATAGGACCAAATGGGGCAGGTAAATCAACTTTAGTGAAATCAATTCTAGGGTTAGTAAAGAAACAAAATGGCACAATTAGTTATAATGATCAATCCATTAAGACAATTCAAAAACAGATTGCCTATGTCGAACAACGTAAGAATTTAGATTTAACTTTTCCAATTAGTGTTTTTGATGTTGTACTATCAGGAACTTACGCCAAGTTAGGCCTGTTTAAAAATCCAGGTAAGTTAGAAAAAAAGCAAGCAACTAACGCCCTTGAGCAAGTCGGATTATTAGAGTTGAAAAACCGTCAAATTGGTGAACTTTCAGGTGGGCAACTGCAACGTGTTTTTGTGGCTAGAGCTATTGTTCAAGATGCTCAAGTTGTCATTTTAGATGAACCATTTGTGGGTATCGATTTACAAAGTGAACGTGCTATTATGGATATTTTGCATGATTGGCAACAAAAGGGTAAAACGATTATTGTGGTGCATCATGACTTGAATAAAGCCCCACAGTACTTTGATGATTTAGTAATTTTGAATCATGGCATTGTCGATTTTGGTCCAACATCAGCTGTTTATAAGCCAGAAAATATTCAACAAGCCTTTAGTGCTGACTTGTCGCACGTTTTATTTAAAAATCGTCAGGAGGATCAGACCAAATGAGTTCTATTACTGATTTCTTGCAAGCACTATCTCAATATGACTTTTTACAAAGTGCGTTATTAACGGCAATTATGGTCGGGGTCATGTCGGGAATTATTGGGAGTTTTATTATTTTGCGAGGCATGTCATTGATGGGTGATGCTATTTCACATGCTGTCTTACCAGGTGTGGCTATCGCCTACATGCTAGGCGTTAATGTCCTGTTAGGTGCTTCTATATTTGGAATTATTGCAGCCATCTTGATTGGATTCGTGGCTTCTAGCACTAAAATTAAAATGGATACGTCTATTGGTATTATTTTTAGTGCTTTTTATGCTTTAGGATTCATTTTGATTTCAATGGCTGAAAGTTCCACTAATTTACATCATATTTTGTTTGGAAATATTTTAGCAGTCAGTGACAGCGATATTATGACAACAGCGATTGTTTTAGGGCTAGTTATTTTATTTGTTTCAATTTTTTATAAAGAATTAGTCATTACATCATTTGATGAAGTGTATGCTAAGACTTATGGCTTAAAAGTTCAGGTCATTCACTATGGATTGATGCTAATGTTGACGTTAGTGACAGTGTCGGCACTTCAGACCGTTGGCATTATTTTAGTGGTGGCTATGTTAATCACACCAGCTGCAACTGCCTTTTTATGGACGGAAAGACTATTAAACTTATTGATTTTATCCGCAGTAATGGGAACGGTATCGGCAATGATTGGGTTGTACTTAAGCTACACGCTAAATTGGGCATCGGGCCCAGCGATTGTGCTAGTTGCAGCGATTATTTTCTTTTTATCTTTCCTATTTTCTCCAAAACAAGGTGTGTTATTAAAAACACTTAAACAGCGAGGTGGCATGAAATGAAACGAATTTTAATTAGTTTGCTTTCTGTTTTGGTAATGATTAGCAGTGTGTTTTGGTTTTTGGAAAATCGAAAAGGCAATCGTACTTCTCAACAAAATCAAAGTGAAAAATTACACATCGTGACAACCAATTCGATTCTAGAAGATATGGTTAAAACTGTGGGACAGGACCGAATTGACTTATATAGCATTGTTAAAAGAGGAACGGATCCACATGAATATGAACCTCAACCTAGTGATATTGCTAAAACGACGGAAGCTAATTTAGTGTTTTATAATGGGTTAAATTTAGAAACAGGAGGTAATGGTTGGTTTACTAAATTAGTTGAAACCAGTCATAAAGTATTCAATCAGGACGTATTTTCCGCTAGTGAGTCAGTTACGCCACAACAGTTGACGACGGATGAAAATGAAGTCGATCCCCATGCTTGGTTAAATCTTGAAAATGGTATCATTTATGTTCAAAATATTACCAAAGTAATGAGTGAAAAAGATCCAAAAAATGCTGAATTTTATCAAGCAAATGCAACAAATTATTGTCAAAAATTATTACAGTTACATCAATCAGCTAAAGAAAAATTTGCAACTATTCCACAAAATCAACGATTATTAGTCACCTCTGAAGGTGCTTTTAAATATTTTGCCAATGCTTATCAAGTGACCCCAGTTTATATTTGGGAAATTAATACTGAATCACAAGGAACACCTGAACAAATGACAACAGTGTTGGCTAAAATTAAAGCCGCTAATGTTAAAAGCTTATTTTTAGAATCATCAGTTTCACCTAAGGCAATGGAACAAGTAGCTAAAGAAACAGGGTTGCCGATTTATTCAACATTGTTTACCGATTCTTTAGCCAAAGCAGGGAATCCAGGTGATACTTACTACAGTATGATGGACTGGAATATTACGAAAATAATTGAAGGTATAACGGACTAAAATTCATAATTAGTTTTAGTTGACTATGAGCAAGATAGTGTATTATCTAAGGATTTTAGACTATTAAAGCAGTTGTAGACCAACATAAAAACACATATAACAATTGTTATATGTGTTTTTATGTTGGTCTACAACTAAATATGAACGTGGACATTTAACTTGAAAAAATATATAATTGACAATGTTTTTTGCAAGGGGGGATATTAAGGTGAATTAGTTAAGGGAATTTTAGTTATAGTAAAGTCAGTTTATTTTGGAGAAAGTATAAAAAGGAAGCGAATATCGATGAAAAAAAGTAAAGTAACAACTAAAAATATTGTGGCTGCGTTTGCCTGCTCTGCATTACTAGGAGTAGCGGTAGTCGAAAACAATCAAAACAATGCTATGGGAACACAAATGGTATCAGCTCAGGAAATACCTACAATAGAAGGAATTATTTCTCAAAACCAAACAAAAGTTGATGAAGCTCAGAAAACACTAAGGGAAAAACAAGCAGCACAACAACAAACACAAAGCGTGCTAGATTCAACTACACAATCAATCGAAAACTTTGACTATGAAACAGCAGAAACAAATAACGATGTTGCTAAAGCAGAATTGGCCTATGCTCAACAAGCTTATAATAATGCAACTAAATCTTTGGAATATGTACAAAAGCTAAATCAAAATAAACTTACAGATGATGAAAAAAGACAAAGACTTGGGGATCAAAATTCTGAGCAAGAAACACTTGAACAATTAGCTCAAGAAGTTAAAGATGCTAAATCAAAAGAATTAAATGTTCAAAAGAGCATTGCTGGAAATCAAAATGATGCTGCACTGAAACAAGCAGAAGCATCATTGAATAAGGCAAAGGCAGCACAACAACAAACACAAAGCGTGCTAGATTCAACTACACAATCAATCGAAAACTTTGACTATGAAACAGCAGAAACAAATAACGATGTTGCTAAAGCAGAATTGGCTTATGCTCAACAAGCTTATAATAATGCACAAGATTCAAACAATTATCTTAAGGTATTAAACGACTACAATTCTATTCCAGATGGACAAGAGAAAAATGATAAAGCAAAAGAATTATCAGAACTAACAGAGAAAAATGAAGATAATCAACAAATGCTTGAACAATTAGCTCAAAAAGTTAAAGATGCTAAATCAACTCAATTAGATACACAAAAACAGATAGCTGAAGGGCTAAATGAAGTAGAACTTGATAAAGCAGAAGCAGAATTGGCTGATAAAGAATTAAGCCGTGATGATGCATTAGACTTGATGAATAAATTGAATGCTGAAAATGAAGACATCCAAAAAGACAATTCTAAGTCTGTTTCTGAAAAAGCAGAATCAAAATTCAAATTGGAAGCTGCACAAGCTGACTACAAAGTAAAAGACGCAGAGTTTAAATATGCTCAACAGTTACAAGCCAATGCATCTCAAGCTTTGGATTATGCGAAAAAATTAAGCAACAATGAGTTAAATCCCAAACAAATGCGAGAAGCAAGAGAAAACCATGAACGTGGGCAAGATAAACTTAGTGACTCTAAGAACGCTGTGATTTCAGCCAACCAAGATAAAGAAAGTGTTACTCAAAACATAAAGACAGCTCGAGAAAATCTAAAAAAAGACTTAGCGAAGAATAACGTTGAAAGTATACCAACAACGAGTTATGTCCCACAGGTACCACTTAACAGGGTGATTGACAAAATTTCTTACTTCAATGATAGTGGTGTTTTGCTATGGAAACTTGATCAAGGGACATTAACATCTGCATCTAGCTTTTTATATAATAACTCTACAGTTACTTTGACAGGTAAAACTAAAGTTGTTGATGGTATTAAGTATGTTAATCTTGAAGAAAATAACGGTCAGTACTGGGTTCAAGAGCAATACTTGCAAAGTTCGCAACAAAAATCCGAAAAAACAGTAACAGGAACTTTAGAAGCTGGCAATGTTGATTATCTTATTTATTTACGAGATGAATCTGGAAATATGACTAGTCAAACAATAGAACCACATACCAGTTGGCGTGTATTTGCTCAAAAGACTCAACATGGTCATACTTATTACAGAGTAGGTACAAGTAAACAATGGATAGAAGACACTTATGTTAAATCATTAAATATTTAGTTTGTAAATGATACAATTTGGTAATTTTTACCAAATTGTATCATTTTTTGAATCATTAGCTTACACACTATTGTTACAGATTCTGGATACTGATATAATTAGTGTTTACTAATTTTAGTTAAAGGAAGATGTGAATGAGCAAAATTGGTTATGCTCGTGTTTCAAGCCCCAGTCAAAATCTTGATAGACAAATACAAGAATTGACCAATGTGAAAGTAGACAAAATATTTCAGGAAAAAATTTCAGGAAAAAATGTTGATAGGCCTCAACTGATTCAACTATTAAACACCATTCTCGTTAATGATGAAGTAGTTGTTTGTAGCCTTGATAGGATTGGACGTAATTCATCTGATATAAAAAACATTATGCAGCAAATACAGCAAAAAGGAGCAACTGTCACAATACTGAACATGCCTAGTTTTCGGGGCATAGAAAACAGGAACTTAAGGGAATTATTAAATAGTTTAATAATTGATCTTTTTAGTTATGTTGCTGAAAGTGAACGTGAAATGATGCTAGAAAGGCAAAGACAGGGAATAGAAATTGCTAAAAGAAAAGGCGTGTATAAAGGACGAAAAATAAAATTTACTCCAGAAAGTAAGGAATTAACAAATGCTATTCGTATGTATAACGAAAGAAAACAAAATAAGTTAACAGTACAACAAATTGCAGTAAGTAACGGTATGAGCAAAGTAACACTTTACAGAAAGTTAAAAGCTGAAAAAAAAAGCTGAGTTTTGCTTTATACGTCTTAGATTTGGTGTTACAATAACGTGTAGTCAAAAGAGATAAGGGGGGTTGCCTTTGCGAAAAATCACTTACATAATATCGGTTTTAATTGTTGGTCTTTTTGCTATAGTGTATAATTCCAATTCTGTTTCAGCAGCTACTTCAATGGGGTTTTCTGATCAAGAGTATACAGATTCTTACTCGCTTTTTTTTGACTCAAGTCAAGTGAGTGTCACCACCCCCGTTTTGCAGACAGGTTCAGTTGGGAATAATTTGATTTATTACGATGCAGGATATCAAGGTTCTAGATTTACTGTGCTGAATCGGGTTTTAGAGTATAGGGTGAAATTATCACCAAGCTTAGCTGAATTTGTAGATGGTATTAGTGTAGAGTCTTCAAATTCAGTAGACAATGACAACTATAATTATAACAACAAAGTTACCATTGATTCTGATGGTCAAAAAGTTTTCTCTGCAGGAGTTCTCGTCCAAAGAGGGGATTCACCTCAAGTAGCGAGAATTATTCTTCACTTAAAAGATGTTGGATATATGCCGATTGACAGCAATAGTTATATTGCAACTTACATGAGTTCTAAGAGAATAGATATGTTAGGTCAAGAAATTGAGAAAAGAATAGGAGATAATTACACAGCTCTAAGAATACTAAATGCTAACCGATTAACTGATTTCGAGAAGCATAATGATGATTTCATTAAAAATAAAAAGCCAGCAGAGCTAAATCGATTAAAAGAAGTTCGTGATAGCTTGATAAGAAATGCCCAGACCCCTAATTTTATACCCGCTGCCAGCAGTAACAAATTGACAGCGATAATATCAAAAATTTATGACGATTACTATAATATGTTGCAAAAAAAACGAGTAGTATCAAATCAAGATCTGACGGAATTGGTAGCAATAACAAATGACGGAATTGCCGCAATGCAGACTGCTTATGATAACTTTACTGATGCATTCATGGACCAAATAACTGATTTTTTAGATTTTGGAACACTTGATATTTCGGCTCAACCAATGACTTATCAAACCACGCTACCTCAAAGAATGCAATGGCGAGGAATTGCCATGAAAGCAGAGAGTAACTATACGGTGCGCGTAACTATGTCAGACTTGTATCATGATGGAAAGCCTCTTGGTGCAACATATTTGATGGAGGGAAGGGTCAGATATCCAGAAGAACAGTTTTGGTATGGTGTGAATAAGCCAAACATAAAAAAAGAAAAAAATATCTTGATAAGAACGAATCGAAACCCAAGAGCCAATAACAGTATTAAGTTGATTGTACCACCTGGAAGGGCACGCCTTGGTAAGTATCAAGGGACGGCAACATGGACAGTTACAGCTTCTCCTGTTTAGCAAAAGGCAAAGGTAGACTAAACTGTTGTCTAGATAAGGAAGGAAAATTTATGAAAATAGTAAAACGACTGACTATTTTAGCATTAGCATTTTTATCAGTTTTAGGAACGATTGGTGATAGGGTTTTTGCAGATGATTCATCTCAAATACCGTTTCAAATTACTGCCAATATTCCTGAGAATCAGGTTGACACAAGTAAAAATGCTAGTTACCTGGATTTGCTAGTTAATCCAGGGACAAATCAAGATGTAACATTTAATGTATCCAACAGTTCTAATACTGAGCAACACTTCATCTTAGATGCCAGTGATGCGACAACAAGTAATGGGCTGTCGATAGACTATGGTAAGGCTACCAACAAGCTTATCAAGTCGCCAAGACTATCGGAAATGGTTAGTCCAGAAGATGCAAGTAAAAAGTTGACACTTGCTCCTAATAGTACGCAGCAGGTATCACTCAAATTGAATTATCCGGCCACCCAATTTGATGGAGTTGTACTCGGTGGAGTGACACTATACAAAGATCCAGATTATGAAAAAACGAAAAAATCTGAATCTCAAGTATCCATACAAAATATTTATAAATATGCGTTGGCAATTCAATTAAGATCAAATCTAACCAGTCAAGTAAAACCAGAATTTAACTTTATAGATGTTAAACAAACCGTTGATAATAGTATGCCGGTTCTAAAAACAACAATTCAAAACCCAAAACCAGCCTACATTTCACAATTATCTACACATGTCTCGGTGAAAAATAGTAAAGGTGAATTGTTAGAAGAAAGCAGTAGCAATATGGGACAAGTTGCTCCTATTAGTGAGTTTGACATTGTGACTTCTTTGAAAAAAGGCTCTCTTAAACCCGGGGAATATGATATTGAGGGTAGTGCTAAGTCAGAGAGAACTGGAGATGAATGGCATTGGAACAAAAAATTGGTCATCACGGATGATAATTATAAGGATACTGATAAACAAGATGTTACCAAAGCACCTTTTGTTATGCCGTGGGGAACTATTATCATTATCTTATTGCTTTTAATTATTCTAATCTTATTCTTCCTATTATGGAAACGTAGAAAAGATGATGAAGATGATGAGGAAAAGAATGACTAATTATTAATATTTTGAAAGGGGTGAGGAATAAAAAAGAATGTAGTGATAGTCCTACTTTATATAAGCATTTAATTTATTATAATTTAGTTATCAAACTAAAAACCATTGTTTCTTTTTGAAAGGAGAAAATTATGAAATATTCAAAAAAATTGTTAAAATACAGTGTAACAGCCGCAGCTTTACTAAGTGTATCTGTATCTTCAATGGGTGGCATTACGAAGGCTGCTGAAGGTGATCAAAGTCGTCCTACGACAGCAAAGGTTACTTTCAGAGCGCCCGATAACAATAAGACAAACGTAACACCACCCGTTGATCCTACAAATCCAAGTCAAAAACCAGATGACGGTAAGCTACCTAACCCTGGTGATAAGGGTAATACAGGTACAAATGCAAATGGGCCTTTAAGTATCGACTATGCTCCTTCTTTTGACTTTGGTGTAGGTGAAGTAACTTCTCAAAGTAAAACATATACTTTAAATCAAGCTAAAGATCAAAATGGTAATTTATTGGTGCCATCAGACCAACAAAGGCCATTTGTTCAAGTAACCGATAATAGAGGGACTGCTGCTGGATGGTCATTAAATGCCAAAATTGATAACTTCCAATTTTCTAACGGTGATGCTGGAAAAGCTGCAAAAACTCTGCAAGGGGCAACAGTTTCTATTGCAGGTTTAGGTGAAAACGGTGGCATTCAGGGAGCATATGGAAATACAACTACAGCTCCTCAAGGGAAAACAGGAGATATTCAATTATCAAATGATTCTCAGAACCTTATTAATGCTGTTAGTGGTACAGGTACAGGTGCATGGATTCAAAAATATGATCCATCAAAAGTTACTTTGACTGTGCCAGGAAACCAAGCTTTAATTGATACAGCATATACAGCTAACATTACATGGACACTAAGTACATCTCCAGTTCAATAAAAATTGTAATTTTATTATATAGCAAAAATTAGTTTAGACGGGAAATCATCATGACAACATGATGTTTTCCGTCTTTTTCATTGTGAAGTTAAGTAGCAACTGGATTATTTAGAAACTTTTGACAAATTATTTAAGTAGGGTAAGGGAAGGATATAAGATGAAAAAATTTTTTTCGATAATGTTATTTCTTGGTTTTGTGTGTGTTGTAGCATTTACTACAGAACAGCAAATTTTTGCAGAAAATCAATCTTTAAAGGATACAGTCTATTCTAATGATGAATCCAATCAAAACATAACGTATGTTTCAAGCTGGGATGAGTTTGAAAAAGCAATCACAAATAGTGAAGTGACTTATATTAGATTAACTCAAGATATATCTTATCCAAGTACTAGACCTGAAAACATAGTGTTGACATACCGAAACAATAGATTAAGAAGTTTGGTAATCGATGGTAATACGCATAAGATAGATTTGAATAAGCGTGCTAGAATCAGTTTAGACGGTAATGGTCCAATCCGAGAAGGTTTTGATATTGAATTCAAAATAAAAAATATTGATATAGTCAATGGCAGTAGATATGGGTTTATAGCAGCTTATGGGATTCAGACTGCGCGAACAAGTAACAACAGAAACTATGGGAACGGAACATTCACGTATGAAAATATGACGTATAGCGGTTCACAATTTCAATATGCACCGGGATTTGATACCGAAATAAACAATAGTGTTAAATTAGAAATTAACGATGGATTGTCTGATGGAGCTATCATACAAACAAGCGGTTTAACTGTGAGAGAAAAATCTAGTTTAACTATTGATTC
The DNA here is from genome assembly GCF_001436605.1 of Holzapfeliella floricola DSM 23037 = JCM 16512. Taxonomy (GTDB): domain Bacteria; phylum Bacillota; class Bacilli; order Lactobacillales; family Lactobacillaceae; genus Holzapfeliella; species Holzapfeliella floricola. Next base: position 84,630 of record NZ_AYZL01000008.1, read on the forward strand.
TTATGCTTCACTAACAAATAGCGTCGGGTTAATAAATTTTGCCAACGTTTCAAACTCCGGTATGGAGTTAAAAGAAGGATCCAAAGTTAATATAAGTCACAGTGGAACTATGGCAAATAATACCAACCTGATGAATTTCGGTACTAATGGAAATCAGTACATCAAGTTAAAACAAGCGGATTTAACAGTGGATACTCAGAATATGAAGGATACTATTAATACAGAAACATCTAATATAATATCTATGAACGCTAACGCTATTATTGAAACAGTTGATGATGCTCACTTGACTATTAATTCTAAAGTGTCTCCGACCAATTCGAATAATGCCAATGGCTATAACAATACAATTACAATGGGAAACAATGCGACTGTTTTAATAGGTACTAATTCTGCTTGGAACATTGAGACAAATTACAATAACTCGGATATTGCTAATTATACGGCTCGAACATCTCTTCTAAGCCTAGGAAGTGATTCGATTTTAAATATAGAAGAAAATGCAACTTTAAATATGAAATCGAATATGAATAATAGACAGTATTCAAACTTGGTAGATTTAGGCCGAGGCAGTCAGTTTAAGCTTACCGATTCAGAATTAGTGAATCTTGAGTTAACCAGTGAAGAATCTAGTTTTAGCAGAGTAATAGATTTTTCAACTGGCAGCACTTTTGAATTCACTAATCAAACGATTAATGCATTAAATAATGAATTGTCTAGTAGGGGGAGTACTAATCTACCGAGTCGAACGGGTTATGGTAATTTTGATAGATTGAACTGGGGAGAATTAAAATGGAACGGATTAAAACACGTTTTTATGGCAGAGACTAATAATTTTGTAACAAGTTCTGCTTCAACTTCAATAAGTAGTTCATCAAATGCTAAAATGGTAGTTAAAAATGATGATGATGCTGTTAAATCCAGCTTTATATCCAACTTTAATCCAGCCTTTTATAAAAAACTAAGCTTCAAAAAATACAATAAAACAGTCAGCGATGCTAACGTAAGAGATGTTTATACTTTTAACGATTTGATTAAAGCAATGCTAAATGTTTCTGTAACAGAAATAAATATTAAAAAAGATCTTGAGGCTGGAGATGTTGCGAATAATAATGAAACCCGTATCATGACAGGTGTTAAAGGGATGAAAGTGAACGGGAATGGTCATAATATTGAATTGAAAAGTTATAATTTTTATAATGACATGAACATTCCTTCAAATATAAATAGACGAATTATATTTTCTGATATGAATATAACAGGTGCATGCTTCTATGGATTATATGACTCTTGGGGATCAATTAATGAAGGTGGGAAAGCCGATTTTGTGTATCAAGATATTACTTACACAGGTGCACAGTTAACTTCTTCACTTTATCAGGATATAAATTTTGCTAATGTAGTCAAAGTCGATAGTGTTCCTAGTTATGTGTCACCAGTCAACGGAAATATCTATAGTTCTCAAGGGTCTGGGCAAGAAAATGTTGAAGCTCGTGATATTAAATTTTTGGACGGTGCGAAATATTATGGAACTGCAAACTCAAGTGATGTTATTTTTTTAAGAGATGGTGGAAGTGTGAGTTTAGGAAAAAAGGCAGAAGTTCACTTAACTAGTGTATCAACGAACTCAGATAACTCATATCCTACTAACAGAGTAAATTCTAATGAAGTGATTTATTTACCAGGAAGTCTTTATTGCGAACAAGATGCCCAACTATTTATAAACACACGTTCTGACTCAGCTCAAATGGCTATCAATATGCCAAGTAGAAGTAGCAATATCAATTTAAGTAAAAATTCAAGTTTAAGAATTCAACTATCAGATACTGGTGTTGGTAGGGGATTTTCAACATCAGACAGGCCAGTTATTGAAATGAATAATAATGCTAGTCTAACTGTAGATAGTGAAGCAAAACTTGAAGTTTTAGGAACATATAAAAGATCTAGAAGTTCTGTTATCTCAGCGTCAAATAGGAGTCAATTTCAGATTAATTCCCAGGGTATATTAGTAATAGATTTACAGGGCGAGTTTAAGGGCCCACGAACTAGTAATCAGGTTCTCAATATGAATGCTAATACCTCTTTTTCATTTAATGATGCTAAAAAAGTTGACATCAATTTGCAAAGTATTGCTGGAAACTTCTATCTGTTTAAAACTGCTGGTACGTTTGAAGCTCAAAACACAAAAGTTAAAGCATGGAATACTAAAAATATTTCTGATAAACCCAATTATGATTGGCAGTCTATTTATAATTTAGTCCCAGTTTATAACAGCGGTAACATCAACAGTGTACAGGCAACGGGCGGATCTAAAGCTAGAATTGATGATTTGAAAAATAATTATAGAACACAGAACTTTAATCGAGTATTATTTGAAGGGTATCCAGATATTTCTATTACACTAGCCCCAGTAACGACTGAATCGACTAATCTTAAGGGAAATATTTCACCCAATACTTATGTGAAATTTATAGATAGTAGTAAAATGTTACCTAAAGGAAAGCTCCAACTAAATGAATTAGATGACTCGTATTACAATTTACAGATTTATGATGACCAAGTGTTTTCATATGATTTGCCAAATAACACTCATCTTAAAGAAGGAGACGAAGTCACCGCACAAGCATTTGATGAACTATCTGGTAAAGTAGCCATTGCGAAGCAGATTGTGACTGGCAAACTTCAAACAATTTTAGCATTTAATAAACTCAATGATTTTGATTTTGGTGAACATGAATTATCTACTGTAGCTCAGATCGATAAAGTTCAATTTAAAACAAAAGAAAATCAAAATATTATTGTTAAAAGAAACAATGTCAAAAATTGGAAAATACTAGTATCTTTTGATGATTTTACAAATAACGGAAGAAAGTTGAACGCTGATTTTCTTTTTAATAATCAAGTATATAAACCAAATACAGTGTTTACTTATTATGAGCAAAAAAATGAAGAACCAGTATCAGGTGACTTTATAATTAATACTCCCCCAGATAAAGGTATTAAAATGCAAATTAATACCCCCAATGTACTTGAAGGTGAGTACAAATCAAAAGTTTCATGGACGCTAGTTGATGGTCTAGAGTAATTAAAAAGAAGCAGTAGCATCACATATTGTACAAAGAGTGTATTAACCAAGTTAGTAAATATTAGTGCTCTCAACAGTATGAGCTTAAGTTGGTGTAAACTTATAGCAGAGATTATAGAGAGAAATGAGGATGTTTATATTGCATACAAGAGAAAAAAAAGCTTTGATTATAGCCTTTATATATATTTTTTTGATGGGTATTGGAATGATTACTGTTACTAAATTCAATTTATCATATCAAAATCCTAATATGACTAACGTATTAGTCTTTTTTGAACTAATAATGAGTATTTTTACGATTATCGGATATAAAAAATTAAACATGAGATTTCTTAGTAATTCATTTAAGTACAGTAACTGGTTAATACCATATATTATTTTTGAAATTGTAATAGTTTCGTTTTTTTTGGTAAAGAGTGACTTTTCGCTTAACTTTACACAGGTCTTAATAGTCATTATAACGACTTTTTTTGTTGGGTTCTCTGAAGAATTAATGTTTAGAGGGATTTTGTTACACGTGTTTTTGGAAAAAAGAAGTATAAGATATTCAATTATAGCTAGTGCAATAGCATTTTCGTTATTGCATAGTGTTAATGTTCTAGGGGGAGAACCTTTTGGAGCGATGCTTCTGCAACTAGTTCTTACTTTTGTTTTCGGGATAGTATTTTCGTGCTTAGCTATTTTAATAAGAAATATTATTCCTTTAATGATTTATCATTTTATATGGGATATGGTGATAATATCTGGATCTTTGACAAACAATAATGTAAGCGCAATTGCACTTTTTATTTTGATTTTTCAACTTATAATAGCTATACCAATTGTGATTTATACGATTAAAAAAAGAAGTACTTAATAACAAGTCCATTTTTTGTTACATCAACTAATTTTCATTTTGTCTGATGATATTTGTCATTATTTAAAATCTTACAATATAAAAATATGTTTATTGTCTGTACTATATGAAATGCTTCAATTGTATCTACCTAATTAGGAAAGTTGAATTAGTATTCAAATATAGTGGTGAGTAATTTCCAAACTTCGATTAGTTGTTAAATGAGCTTGAACCAAGCTACCGCACTTTTGTGATTTAGTTAAATAATCACGTATTGGGTATTAATTAATAACCTCTACTTCATTAAAAATACTTCGTAGTCATATTTAGGTAAACTCTTATTAAATTTAAGTTACTAATTTACTGAAATTAAAACTGAAAAAGGCACGCAATAAGTTCATTGCATTTGGTTCCCGACATTTTGTTATGATTTAGTTCAGGTAATATAATTGCAGTAGATATTTCATTTGATTTATATAAAAGGAGTATATTTTATGAACAAAAATTTTTTTTTGCTGATATTTAGCTTAATGGTAAGTTTTATTTTGTTAAGCAATTACGATAAACATGAGGTGTTTGCATTTGATTTACCCACACAGCAAAGTTCCATGGGATTTATGAATAAAGAATATACTACAAACTTAACCAGTAATTATTTAGATTCTAACAAGTTAATCGCAACTCCTCCTACTATTGTGACTGATTTAAATGGAGATACCTATATGACCTATGAGGCTGGATATTTGAATGGTGATGATTCGGGCGCTCAGAAGGTTACGACCTATAATATTGCATTTTCTGACAAATTGTTGAATAACATTGATAATGTTACAGTTAGACCATTGCAGCAAACGATTCGTACCCCTTATGAATCAAACCAATTTGTAACCGATTCAACTGGTCAACGCATTTTTTCCTTTCAGACAGGAATAACTTCATCAGAGTCTTATCAAAATTTGATGGCTAAAATCACGATTAAACTCAAAAAAAATTCATCGATACCTCTTGAAGATGATAGCTACATCGCAACTTACGTAAAAACGAATACCTACGCTAGCGGGCCAAGACCCAAATCTCTTGTATATCGAGCACTACGGATATCATCTAGACCCAATCGTTTGAAGCAAACCTATGATGAGCTAGTGAGTTCTTTAACGCCAAGCTTTATAAAAGATAACGCAAGTAAGACTAAACTGATTGAAGACTTAACGCCTATCTATAATGCATATACGAAAAAATTAGAAGATAAAGTAGTGACATCAAATCAAGACATTGAAGAAATTGAAAAAATTGCAGACGAAGGCATCAAAAAAATGAAAAATGTCTACGACAATTTTATATATGTCTCAATAAAACCCGATGCTCAATCAGAGGTTTTAGACTTTGGGAAAATAGAACTGTCTTCCCAAACAACAACCTATCCAACTATCAATAATCAATATCTAAGATGGGAAGGATTTTCAATGAAATCAAAGGGCACATTTACGATTTATGGAAGTATTTCTGACTTATACATGAACGGGACCGCGCTTAGCGCAAATTATCTGTTTGATAAAAACATTATATCTCCAAATACGACGTTTCGATTAGACTCTCTTTCTTTAAACGGAACCGATAGAAATTTCCAATCTATTATTAACAAAAGACCTGCTGATGATAAGAGCATCCAACTAATCGTTCCAGGAGGGACTGCACGAATTGGAGAATATAGAGGAACCGCTACATGGACTGTTACTGCATCACCTGTTTAAAATAAATCAGCGTTAAAATAATAGTCAGCCTAAACCTATTGAAAGTGTCAACAGTATATGTTGTTGATACGGATGAATTAAAGCTACTTTTTCATTGGATTATTAGTTGATATTGAAATCTTTGATAATTGTAGCGTTTTTTGTTATAAGGCATGACTTTCAAGTGATTTATTAGCATATAGTCTCTTATATTTAAGGGAGAAGTTGATGTGATCATAACTGTAGTAAGGATGAGATTGTTTAATTACTTAAACAATCTCATCCTTTTTTATTTGTCTTTGTTTACAATGACGATAACACACCATTTATTTTGCAAAAAACTTGACTTAGAGTTTACTCTAAGTAATAGGCTCATATTAGAAATGATAAGGAGGAAGCACGATGAATGTTTTAATTTTAGGTGCACACGGACAAATTGCTCAAATCGTAAGAAAACGATTACTAGTAGAAACAGATGCTCATTTGACTTTATATTTACGTCAAGCAAAACGCATTAAACCAATTAATGATAAACGAGAAACGGTTATTGAAGCTGACGTTAATGATTACCAAGCTTTAGTTTATGCTAATTTAGGTGGCGTTTTTGAACCAATGGTAAAAAATATTCTTCAAGCCATGTCAAAAAATACAGTTAATCGTTTAATTCATGTTACAGGTTTAGGTCTGTATCATGAAGTGCCAGAACCTTTTGGCAGTTGGGTAGAAAACTCAGTTGGGCACGAAGTGATGGCAGACACAAGACGTGCTGCTCAGTTAATCGAAGACTCAGCAGTTAACGCCACAATTATTCGGGCTGCTTATATGAGTAACGCGGATGAAATTGATTATCAGTTAACACAAAAAGGTGAAACTTATCAGGGTACGACAATTTCACGAGCAAGTATTGCCGATTTAATTACTAAAATTGTGAAGAATCCTGAGTTACACAGTTTTAGTAGTTTAGGAATTAGTCAGCCAGGTACAGATGGCAAAACGCCAATATACCGTTAGGGGTGAGAGAGCGTTATGAAACAAGAAAAATTAACGATTGGTCAATTTTCAGAATTGGTTGGATTGTCGACTTATACTTTGCGATATTATGAAAACGAACACCTTATAGTTCCTAAAAGAGATGACAACAATCGCCGTTTTTATACACAAGATGATGTTAAATGGCTTGGATTTTTACTTCATTTAAAGGGAACCGGAATGACAATGTCAGAAATCAAAACTTATGTTCAGTTTCGAGCTCAAGGCGATTCAACTAATCGCAAACGTCAAAAATTGTTAGAAGAAGTTAAAAAACGAGCACTAGATCAAATTGCTGAAACAAAACGTAATTTAGAAGTTATTTCGCATAAAATTGACTGGTATGACAAAAAAGAAAATGCCGTAATTGATGAAGATGAATCGTTTGAGAACTATTTAGAAAAAATGAAGAATAATAAAGGAGAAGCATAATTATGACACAAGATAATCAAAACAAAACGAATTTATTTGGATTAGGAAACAAAAATGAAGCATTTGCAAAATACTTTATGTGTCAAAGTTATTTAAATGGCTTAGTAAATGATAATCAAATTGATGTGAACGTTTCAAATGTGACTTTTGAACCCGGATGTCGTAATAATTGGCACATCCATCATCAAGGTTATCAATTACTACTAGTCACAAGTGGAGAAGGTTGGTATCAAGAAGAAGGCCATTCAGCCAGAGCACTCAAACCAGGAGATGTTGTCGTTACTCATGATGGTGTCAAGCATTGGCATGGTGCTCAAAAAGATAGTTGGTTTTCACATGTTGCTATTACTAAAGGAACACCAGAATGGTTAGAAGCAGTTAGTGAAGATTGGTATCAACAGTTAGGAGAATAAAAACGGCTAAGCAAACAGCAGGAAGAGATAATTTAGGTGAATTTGCGCCAAAATTTGCACAACTTAATGATGATGTATTATTTGGAGAGGTTTGGTCAAGACAAGATCAATTATCAGCCAGAGATCGTAGCATGATCACAATTTCGGCATTAATCTCAGGTGGAAACTTTCAAAAATTAAAAGCTCATTTACAAATGGGGCAAAAAAATGGGTTAACACAAGCAGAAGTGTCAGAAATGATTACACATTTAGCTTTTTATGTTGGTTGGCCAAAAGCTTGGTCAGCATTTACAATTGCTAAAGAAGTTTTTGATTAAATTAGTTGATGTGATAAAGGCACCAAATCATTTGAGGAGTAAAAGTTTTTAGCGTCCGATAATTTAGGTGATTTAGCTCATACTCATCAAAATTATGACTGACAATTGCATACTGACAGTCACCATTTTTAAAGGCATCAAATGCTAGTGGTTTACTTTGAACAAATATGGGCTTTGGTGACTCAGACGTAGCAAAAGTACTATTCATGAGTTCAGTAGTTGCTGCATGTAAAGCAATTTGATAATTCCGATTATCAAGATTTTTAAGTAAAACCATAGGCATTGTTTCGAGGCTGAAAGTCTCAATAATTGATAGTTTTTGCCAGTAGCGATAATGATAATTGGCAAAACTAGTCTGGTGTTGATGGTTTTGATAAGCAACCGGCACTAAAAAATAGTCATTTTTTAAATCATCTAAATTTTGATAAATGTCTTCAAAAGATGAATGTAAAACAATCTTGGCTTTTTTGTTGTCAATTAAATGGTCAGCAGCTAAGTAGCTGTCAGTTGTTTTAGGTCCTAGGGTATGAATACGCATAAAAATTCCTCCAATAAAATAAAAACACCTAGATGACTGTTATTCATCTAGGTGTTTTAATGAGTAAAAAAGACAGTTTTAAGAAAGACTTTCAACTTAAGCACTAGATGAATTAAAATTATCGCATCTAGTTATTAACTCAAGTTGACTTTAATCACTAAGATACGAACGAATAAGTGCGTTCGTATCGAGTCAACTATACGCCCGCACTACTTAAAGTGACTAAAGTTAAAAAAGAGTTGTTGTAAGTAAGTTAAATTGGTCATCAAAAACTGTCCTTTCAATTGTTTAATTGTTTAATTGTTTAAAATTAAAACATTTTGAGAAATAAAATGCAACTCAAAAAAATCCTTACATCAAATTTGGCTTTTTGCTAGAATAGCCAATAGTTATATAATGACTTAAAAAGACACCAAAAAGGACTCAACACAATTAGTTGAGTCCTTTTTGATTTTAAAAAGAAATAATTTCAGTAACAGCTTCACTTAATGGTATTAGGGGATGACCCAGTAGTTTTTCAAATTGATCAGAATGAAAGTTTAATTCATTATTTTCAATATCTTTTTGAATAGCTAAAAAGAATTGAGCGACTTCATTTGGTAGTCCATTACTAGTTAAACTGTCAATAAAGTCTTGATCATTACCATATTTAATAGTGATTTTTGCTGAACTATTATGATTTAAAGCATCGACTAAATCTAAATAACTTTTGGGTTTTCCAGAAAGTTCGACAATTTCAGGAAGTGTTGCATCAAGTAATGCATTAGCTGCAGCTTCAGCATATTCGCGTTTTAAAGCCCAAGCGACCTTTCCATTTGGAGCAGTTGTTGTAAGTTTTTTGTTTTTTAAGGCAGCATCTAAAACAGCAGCCTCATTTTCCAGATACCAGTTGTTACGTAAAAATGTATGAGTAATGCCAGAATCTTTGATGGCTTTTTCTGTGTAGCGGTGATCAGGAGCAAGCAAGCTATTTGATTGGTCTAGGTTGGCAATACTGGTATAGACAATACGAGAAACGCCTGCTGTTTTTGCAGCATCAATAACATTTTGATGTTCAGCTTGGCGATTATCAGAATTACCTGATACAAAAAATAGCGTATCAATCCCTTTAAATGCTTGCTTTAAAGTTTTTAGGTCACCATAATCTCCTAGTCTAACGTTAATACCATTTTCTTTTAGCTGGGCTGCTTTTTTTTCGCTTCGAGCTAACGCAAAAAGATGCATCGACTCAACTTTATTTTGTAAATAGGTGAGCGTTTTAAAACCCAAATCACCTGTTGCACCTGTGATTAAATAGTTCATTATAAAATCTCCAATCCTTAACCTGTATTTTTTAAAATTACACCATCATCATAAAGAATATGATAAGATAAGTCAATAAATTAAACTTGAGGTGCAAAAATGAAATACTCAATCCAGTTTAGTGATGCGATTCATATTATGCTTTATATTGAGATTTATCAAAATACAGACTATTTATCTAGTACTAAAATTGCTGATAGTGTCCAAACTAATCCTGTTAATGTGAGAAAAATCATGGCACAACTAAAAAAAAGTCAACTCATTCAGACACAAACAGGTAAAGCTAACCCCAAATTAACTCGATCGATTAGCCAAATTACATTGTTAGATGTTTACCAAAGTATCGAAGGTAACACTAACTTAATTCAAGTTGATCCAAAGACTAATGTGAAGTGTGTTGTGGGTGCTAATATTCAGTCTGTTTTAGAAAAGCAGTATGATAAACTGCAAGAAACGGTTGAATCTGAAATGGCGAAGGTGACACTAGATACCTTGGTTAAAGATTTAGTCATAGCAGAAAAGCAACAACGTTTGGATAATGATGATATTATTCAGCGTTACTTAAAATAAAAAACATCTGAGCTTTTTTAGCTAAGATGTTTTTTTATTTGACCAATAAAGTGAATATTACCTCTTGTCTTAAAGTTAACTTTAAGAGGTAAAGTAGAGATTGTTAAGAAATCGATGAAAGAAGATGACAGAAATGAAACGGAATAAAACACTGATATTATTGGTGATTTTGGTTAGTTATTTTATGATTTTATTAGACAACTCGATAATTTTTACGGGGACAGTCAAAATAGCTGAAGAACTACATCTAACACCAATAATGTTATCGTGGGTTAATAATGCTTATGCGTTAACTTTTGGCGGATTATTATTAGTTGGTGGTAGATTGGGTGATAGTTTAAATCGAAAAGTTGCTTTTTCAATGGGACTTATTATTTTTGGACTTGGCTCACTATTGGTTGCGATATCAACAACAGATATCATGATGATTTTATCAAGGGCTTTTCAAGGTGTAGGATCGGCTATTTTAGCACCAACAACACTTTCTTTGCTAATGGAAAACTTTGAAGGAAATGAAAGAACACGTGCTATATCAGCTTATGGTGCAACTGCAGGTATTGGGGCTAGCTTAGGATTAGTTATTGGCGGATTATTCGCCAGTTTATTGTCTTGGCGAGATGGCTTTTTAATTAATGTGCCAATAGCGATGGTAATGCTGATTTTGACAGCGATTTATGTGCCATCTTCTCAAGTACATCAAAAACAATCTTTAGATATTCTAGGATCGATTTACTCGTTTGTTATGATGCTTTCTCTTATCTATGGTATTGTTGGTGAAAATGCACGGTGGATCAGTATTTTACTTTTCGTTATAATGTTAGTTTTATTTATTAAACGAGAACGAAATTTCAAAAATCCATTGGTGCCACTAAACTTATTTACTAATAAAGAGCGATTAGGTGCTTATATCGCAAGATTCTTTTATATGGGTGGGATGCTTAGTTTGTGGTTTTTAACACCTCAAATGATGCAAACTAATTTAGGATTTACACCATTACAGGCAGGTATAGGCTTTTTCCCACTTACGATAGTAAACTTTTTAGTTGCCTTAACCGTCTCTAAACTAACGCATAAATTTGGTAATGAAAAATTATTAGTAGTTGGCATATTTATAACAATGGTTGGGGTGTCAGGATTAATTTTGTTTTCACCTAGTTTAGGCTATCTTTTAGGAATCGCTCTACCAATGATTTTAATGGGAGTTGGACAAGGCTTAACATTAAGCCCTCTAACTGTTTCTGGTGTGGCTGAGGTTAATCAACAAGAATCAGGAGCAGCATCTGGATTAGTCAATGTCTTTCATCAAATTGGGGGCAGTTTTGGTGTATCCTTTATTTCTATTATCAGCCAAAACATAACGGATAGCCTAAAAAGTTATCATATTGCGATGATTGTCACAACCACTTTAATAGCAATTGCTTTAGTAGCAGTTATTATCTTAATTTATTCAAAAAATCTAAAAATAATTAAAGGGAGATAATAGTATGAAAAACATGATTATTATTGGTGCAACAGGAACAGTAGGTTCACAAGTAAGGGGTGTTTTAAACCGAAAACAAGATATCCAATTAACATTGGTTTCACGTCATCTGTCAGGTAATTATTTGAAAGCAAATGAAAAAGTAGTGTCTTGTGATGCAACTAATGTTAACGAACTGGCAAAGGTTATGGCTAATCAAGATGCTGTTTTTGTTGCAGTAAGTGGTCAATTGGACAAAATCGCGCAAAATGTTGTTGAATCGATGAAAAATCACCAAGTTGAACGTTTGGTATTTATTACTTCTATGGGAATTTATAATGAAATTCCAAGTTTAGTTGGAAGTGGTAATTTAAATAGTAATCCATTTTTGAAGTCTTATCGTCGAGCAGCTGATATCGTTGAAAGTAGTGGTTTAAACTATACGCTTATCCGTCCAGGTTGGTTTGATAATGGCACTGATGATTATGAGATTTCCTTAAAAGGGGAACCTTTTAAAGGCCATGATATTTCTATTAAAGCATTAGGCCAATTATCAGCTGAATTACTTGAACAAAATGAGTTATACTCAAGACAAAGTATTGGCGTGAGTCGCCCTTAATAAAGTAAAGGAGTTTTTAAGATGCCTATTTCAATTAAAGAAGCCAGTCAAAAGACACAAGTGAGTGCCTCAACTATTCGATATTATGAAAAAGAAATGCTGATTCCAGCTATTAAACGTAATGAATCAGGAATTCGTGAAATTGATGAAAACATTATTGGACGTATAAACTTTATTAAACAAATGCGCGCAGCAGGTATGACAATTGAATCATTAAAAAGCTATATTAGTTTGTTTGATGCACAAGAAGATAACACTAAAAGACAATTATCGTTGCTTGAAGAACAGCGTGAAATCATGCTCGAAAAACGCGATGATTTACAAGATGCTATTGATCATTTGACTTACAAAATCGAAAATTATGATAATCACATGAGGCTAACTGAAGAACGTTTAACTCAATTAGAAAAAGAGAATTAAATGCCTATTTTTTGGAAAACTTTAAAAAATGAGTATAATAAAGTTGTGAACAATTTAGTTTAAAAGTGGAGGTATTCATTATGCAATATTCACAAACGAAAAACGTTTTGAATCAATTGGTCGCTGATTTGAGCCAACTATCAATGGTTATTCATCAGACTCATTGGTATATGAGAGGTCCTAACTTTTTGAAATTACATCCCTTGATGGATGATTATATGTCAGAAATTAACAATCAACTAGATGTAGTTTCTGAAAGATTAATCACACTAGATGGCACACCTTACTCAACACTGCAAGAGTTAGTAGACCATACTCATATTGATGATGAAAAAGGTGATTTTTCACGTTCGATTTCTGAAAGATTACAAACTTTAGTTGATGACTATCGTTATTTAGCAACCCTTTATCAAGAAGGTATTGAAATTACTGAAAAAGAAAAGGATTTTGGGACACAAGATATTTTTATTGGATTTAAAACTGCAATTGAAAAGAACATTTGGATGTTACAAGCAGAACTCAATCAAGCCCCTCAAATCGACGATTAATTAAAAACCCTATACTTTACGCATAGGGTTTTTAATTCGCAAAAAAAGTGAGGTTATGAGAAGGTATGGATCATCATTAAATTTAGGAGGAATTCCAATAATTGAGTAAAAGAGTCAGTTTAGTGGCTTATTTAGAAAGAAAAGTTAAGAAATTTGAAAGACGTCAGGCACAAAAATCGCCTTACTTAGTATTTTTTGTTCAAAATTTACGACGTGCAACCTTGCTTTATTTAGGATTGCTTATTGTCGACTTTATTGTTGCCATAGCGAAACACCATCATCAATCACTAATTCACTCTTTGATGGGATTTCATGTTGAGATTATCAGCAGAAATTCGTTGGTTTACTGTTATTTTATTGATTCGAATAGAACAACATCGAAGGAAAAAATTATGATTTTTCTGAAACTGAAATACCCCCCTGTTAGTTTAAGTTGGCTAATGGGGGGGTTTTTAATCTTGTAAAATAGTGTTAATTGCATCAATGACTGCAAACCTAAAATTATTTTTTTCAAGAGCGACAACACCTTTGATTGTATCACCACCTGGAGAGGTGACATCATCTTTTAAGATGCCGGGGTGAATCTTGCTTTCAGCAGCTAAAGCGGCAGATCCTTTCATCATTTCTGTGATAATTTCATATGATAGTGCACGATCAAGACCATTTGTAACAGCCGCATCGCTTAAAGCTTCAATGAAAACATCAATGAAAGCTGGACTACAGCCAGCAATAGTTCCCGCAATTCCTAGTTTGTCTTCAGGAACTTCAATGGTATGTCCTAATTGATTGAGTAAATTAATAGCTAACGTCTTTTGATTATCAGAAAGGTGTGAGCTAGTGCTGAAACTGGTCATTCCTTGATTGATTGCAACAGGAGTGTTGGGGATGCATCTTAATAATGGTGCATTGGGATAGATAGCTAACATCTCATCAAACGAGACCCCAGCAGCTACGGAAATAATAGGCGCATTTTGTTGGTTAATATTGCTGAGTTCAGATAATGTTTTAGTAATTAAAGTAGCCGGGGTTGCGAGAATATAAATATCACTAGTTGCTAAGTCAGATAGAGCTTGAACAGCTGTAATCCCTAGTGACTGTCGCAGATTTAGGGCGTTTTCATAATGCCCTGTTTTAACTAAAATTTGTTTTGGATTTTGCCCGTTGTTAATGAGTCCTTTAATAATAGCTGTGCCCATTTTACCAGCACCGATAATACTAATTTTCATAATAACTCTCCTGTTAACTTCTTTTTCAGTTATTTTATCATAAGATATAGATGGTACACTATAGGCTTTTAATGACGACCACATCGATAATTAAAAACAATATGAATAAAAACCGTTGATTTTTTATTTTGTTCTCATGTATAATTAAAAAACACTAATAAAAAATTAATTTTTGGAGGAATGAAAATGAAAAAGCGTTTCACAGCTGCAACATTATTAATGTCAGCTGCTTTAGTACTTTCGGGTTGTTCAACAGGAAGTAACAGTAAAAATTCAAGTGGAGAAACTAGCAATTTAAAATCTTTGAATTTCGTAGCTCAGCAAGAGTTACCTACTGCAGACCTATCATTAGCCACAGATACAATTAGTTTTACAGTGTTAAATAATGTGTATGAAGGGCTATATCGTCAAGATAAAGATGATAAATTAGTTCCGGCTGGGGCTAGTCAAAAAGCAGAAGTTTCTTCTGATGGACTAACTTATAAAGTTAAATTGAGAGAAGATGCTAAGTGGTCAAATGGCGATCCAGTAACAGCGAAAGATTATGTGTATAGTTGGCAACGAACCGTGAGTCCAGAAACTGCTTCCCAGTATGCTTACTTGTTTGCTCCTGTTGAAAATGCAGAGGATATTACGGCAGGTAAAAAAAATAAAAATGAATTAGGAATTAAGGCGACAAGTGATTATGATTTGGAGATTAAACTGAGTCAAGCAACACCGTATTTTGAGCGATTATTAGCATTTCCATCGTTTTTCCCACAAAATCAAGCTGTCGCTGAAAAATTTGGTAAGGATTACACAACAAAAAGTGATAATGCGGTTTACAATGGTCCTTTTAAGTTAGAAGGATTTGACGGTCCTGGTACAGATACGACTTGGACTTATGCTAAGAATGACCAGTATTGGGACAAAAGTAATGTAAAAATTGATAAAATCGATGTCAATGTGGTCAAGGAATCTGCGACTTCACTAAATTTATTTAATAGTAACCAAGCAGATGATATTGTCTTAACCGGAGAATTAGCTCAACAAAACAGAAATATTTCACAATTCAAAGCTGTTGCAGATGCAAGAACATCATATTTAGAATATAATCAAAGAGATGCAAATTCTAAATTCAAAAACGAAAACTTAAGAAAAGCAATTGGTTATTCAATTGACAGAACGGCTTTAACTAATTCTATCTTGGGAGATGGTTCTCAACCTGCTACTGGTCTGGTACCCAAGGGTACAATGACAGGACCGGATGGGAAAGACTTTGCAGATGTTGCTAGCGCTGGAATCTCTTACGATGCAAGTAAGGCAAAAGAGTACTGGAATAAAGCTAAACAAGAATTGGGAATTAGTTCACTTGATTTTAGTATTTTATCTTCTGATAGTGATTCATCTAAGAAAGTACTGGAATACCTACAAAATACTATTCAGTCTAACTTGGACGGCGTAAAAGTTTCATTGAACCCAGTACCTTTTTCTGTCCGTTTAGACCGTTCAAAAGCTGGAAACTTTGATTTGGTATTAGGTGGATGGGGAGCAGATTATTTAGATGCTTCGAGTTTTACCGACTTATTTGTAACGGGTAATTCGTATAATCGTGGACAATGGAGCAATAGTGAATATGACAACTTGATTAAAGCATCAAAAACAACTGATGTTAATGATGTAAATAAGCGGTTTGAAGATTTAGTTAATGCTGATAAATTGTTGTCAAATACTCAAGGTATGACGCCGCTTTATCAAGGTGTTGAAGCGCACATGATTAGTTCAAGAGTCAAAAACTTTGTATCACATCCAGCGGGTGCAAAATTTGATTACAAATGGTTGGAAGTAGAATAAAAATTGTTAAAAAAGATAATGCAGTTGCATTATCTTTTTTTGTTTTCACTTATTAAATTGCAGTTATATTATTGGCTTACTTACTAAAAAAATGTATAATTTAATAGTACTTATTTTTTAGAAGGAGTAGTTGATATGCAAAAAAAATGGGCAGTATTTGCATCATTATTAACAGTGGGGACACTATTGTCTGGTTGTTCAACAGGTGGTAGTAAGCAGGCTAATAATGCAAACGCAAAATCACTGAATTTTGTTGTGCAACAGGAAATGCCAACAGCAGATTTATCTGTAGCTAGTGATACTGTTAGTTTTACAGCGTTAAATAATGTTTATGAGGGGCTTTACCGTCAAGATAAAAACAATGAACTAGTACTTGCGGGAGCTTCCGAAAAGCCAGAAGTGTCAGAAGATGGTTTAACTTATAAGTTTAAATTAAGACCAGATGCAAAATGGTCAAATGGTGATTCGGTAAAAGCACAAGATTACGTATATGGATGGCAAAGAACTGTTGATCCTAAAACAGCTTCTCAATATGCTTATTTGTTCAGTGCTATTGAAAATGGGAAAGAGACTAATGCAGGAACAAAAGCGGTTTCTGATTTAGGAATTAAAGCGGTTGGCGATTACGAAATTGAAATCAAATTAAGCCAAGCTATTCCTTATTTTGAAAGGTTATTGACCTTGCCAATATTCTTCCCTCAAAATCAAAAAGTTGTTGAACAGTATGGTAAGGATTATGCTATTAATAGCGATAATGCTGTTTATAATGGGCCATATGTTTTGAAAAATTTCTCGGGACCTGGGACAGATGATTCCTGGACCTATGCAAAGAACGAACAATATTGGGATAAAAGTGCTGTTAATTTAGATAGTATAAATGTCAGTGTTGTGAAAGACTCTTCAACTGCACTTAATCTATTTAAGAATAACCAAGCTGATGACATTGTCTTAACCGGAGAATTAGCTCAACAAAATCGTAACGATGAAGCTTATCAGTCAATTTTACAAGCAACAACACAATATTTAGAATTTAATCAACGTGATAGTAATTCGATTTTTAAAAATGATAACTTACGAAAAGCAATTTCATATTCAATTGATCGAAAAGCTTTAACTGAATCCATTTTAGGAAACGGATCTATGCCTTCAAGTGGATTTGTGCCTAAAAATATTATGAAGTCACCTGATGGTAAAGACTTTACTGATGCAGTTGGTAATTACTTGAATCAAGATACTAATCAAGCTAAAGAATACTGGGAAAAAGCCAAACAAGAACTAGGAATTAAAAGTTTAAACTTCAGTATTTTGTCTTCAGACACGGACGCTTCAAAGAAAATTGTGGAATATTTGCAAAATGCAATTCAAACAAATCTTGAAGGTGTAAAAGTTAATCTAACTCCCGTTCCATTTTCAGTAAGACTAGATCGTGCTGCTGCTGGAAACTTTGATTTATTAATGGGTTCTTATGGGGCAGATTACTTAGACGCATCAAGTTTTAGCGACCTACTAAAATCAGGCGTTTCCTATAATAGAGGACAATGGAGTAATACTCAGTATGATGAGCTTATAAATTCCGCTGCCACATCAGATGTTAAAAGTCCGCAAAAACGATTTGATGATTTAGTAAACGCCGAAAAAATTGTGATGTCACAACAAGGTGTCTCACCTCTATATCAAGCTGTTGAAGCTCATATGACCAATCCAAAAGTTAAAAATTATGTTGCGCATCCAGCTGGAGCAAAGTTTGATTATAAGTGGTTAACTGTAGAATAAATTAATAGATTTATATTAAAGGTAGATTGAAAAAATATTTTTTAATCTATCTTTTTATTTCGTATAGGCTAAGAAAACCCCTATTGCAGGAGTTTACTATTAGATTAGGTCTCATAATGGCTTTATTATTAAAAATCACTATTGATTTTTTAATTTAAAATCGGGTATAATTTTAAGTATATTAATATTTTTTTAATGGACGAAGGAGCGTTATATTATGAAAAAAAGATGGGCAGCGGCTGCGTTTTTAATGACAGCTAGTTTAGTATTGTCCGGATGTTCAACGGGAAAAGGAACTCAGACATCAGGCTCAGGTAGTACTAAAGATTTAAATGTTGTTGTACAACAAGAAATGCCAACAGCAGATTTATCTTTGGCAACTGATACAATCAGTTTTACAGCTTTAAATAATGTTTATGAAGGGTTGTATCGTCAAGATAAAGACAACAACCTAGAATTAGCAGGAGCTTCTGAAAAACCTCAAGTGTCAGAAGACGGTCTCACTTATACATTTAAGTTAAGACAAAATGCAAAATGGTCAAATGGGGATGCAGTGAAGGCACAAGATTATGTATATGGATGGCAACGAACTGTAAATCCTAAGACAGCTTCACAGTACTCATACTTATTTGCACCTATTGAAAATGCTGAAGACATCACGGCAGGGAAAAAAGATGTCAGTGATCTTGGGATTAAAGCAGTTGGCGATTATGAACTACAAATCAAGTTAAATAAACCAACTCCTTATTTTGAAAGATTACTTGCCTTTCCAACATTTTTCCCACAAAATCAAGCGGTAGTTGACAAGTATGGTAAAGATTATGCTGCAACAAGTGAAAATGCTGTGTATAACGGTCCGTTTACACTAACTAATTTTTCTGGCCCAGGTACTGATACAGACTGGACATATAAAAAGAATGACCAATACTGGGATAACAGCAACGTAAAAGTTGAAAACATTAATGTTAATGTTGTTAAGGAAGCTTCAACATCATTGAATCTATTCAATGATGACAAAGCTGATGACGTTATTTTAACTGGTGAATTAGCACAACAAAATAGAAATAACCCAGCATTTACAGCTGTACCTCAAGCATCAACTAATTATTTAGAATTTAATCAACGTACAGAAAGTTCACCGTTTAGAAATGAAAACTTACGTAAAGCAATTTCATATTCTATTGACCGTGATGCATTAACAAGCTCTATCTTAGGTGATGGCTCAATTGCCTCAACAGGACTTGTACCTAAGACAACAATGGCCTCACCGGATGGTAAAGACTTTACAGCTTCTGCTGGTAAGTTGGTTTCATTTGATGCTCAAAAAGCTAAAGAATATTGGAATAAAGCTAAACAAGAATTAGGTATTTCTACATTAAACTTTAGTATTTTATCTTCAGATGCAGATTCATCTAAAAAGGTTATTGAATACTTACAAAATGCAATCCAATCAACATTGGACGGTGTAAAAGTTAGTTTAACACCTGTTCCATTCTCTGTTCGTCTGGATCGTTCAACAGCCGGTAACTTTGATGTTCTATTGAGTGGTTGGGGAGCAGATTATCTAGATGCTTCAAGTTTTACTGATTTATTTGTTTCAGGAAACTCATACAATAGAGGTCAATATAGCAATACTGAATATGATAACTACGTGAATGCAGCTTCTGGCCAAGACGCAAGAAATGCAGAAAAACGCTTTGAAGACTTAGTTAATGCAGACAAAGTATTGATGAATACTCAAGGTGTTGCGCCACTTTATCAAAAAGCTGAAGCACATATGATTAACTCAAAAGTTAAAAACCTTGTGTCACATCCAGCAGGTGCCCAATTTGATTATAAATGGGTGGAAATTCAAAACTAATTTAAGCACTTTAAATAGTTGAATAAAAAACAGGCTGAGAATTAAATTCTCAGCCTGTTTTAAAAAAGTTAGAAGAGGGTGTCTATGATTAAAAAAATGACACTGATTACTAACAACGTGATTCCTGGTTGTAAAAAGAACCACTTGTGTTCTTTTCCAATTGTGGAAAGTTTCCACTCGGATTCGTAATTGGTTTTTTGCTTTAGGTGTAATGACTTCTGGAAGAAATCAAAAGAACCAGAAGCAAAAACCCATAAAAATCCTCCCACAATTAGGAAAAAAAGACTTATAATAAAAAGTATATCTGATAAGTGCAGCCAGGATAGATTATTTCGCCAAATCGAAAAGATGAGTGAAAAGAAAAGCGCAACCGTACTTATCCATAGAGTAGATTTATTTAGCTTCATAAATATGTGGACCTTTCATTTTATCAATATGTAGTTAAATTTATCTAATTTCTATGAATAAGTCAAAGTTTAGGAGGAAAATCATGAGTAGTTTTTGGAAGTATTTCTTTAAACGTTTGTTCTACATGGTCATTACCTTACTAATTATCATCACGATAACATTTTTCTTGATGAAATTACTGCCAGGTAGTCCATATTCAAACATTGAAAAATTATCACCCGATCAAGTTGCCCAATTGAACCGTCAAAACGGGTTGGATAAACCGGTTATTGTGCAATATTTCAACTATATTGTTAATATGTTCCACTTAGATTTTGGAACATCTTATCAATTTAAGAACCAATCTGTGTCAGCCTTATTATTAGGAAGAATCGCACCATCATTACAATTAGGATTCCAAGCTTTATTATTTGGGACAGTTGTAGGAACTTTACTAGGTGCTGTTTCAGCTATGAAGCAAAATACATGGATTGATACTGGTTCAACTTTAATTGCAATTTTAGGACGTTCAATTCCTAACTTTGTGTTTGCTGTTTTATTACAGTTTGTGTTTGCATTACAGCTTCGTATTTTACCAATTGCAAAGTGGGAAGATTTTTCATATACTATTTTGCCAATGCTTGCGTTAGCAATGTCACCGCTTGCCGATTCAGCTCGTTTCATTAGAACTGAAATGGTAGAAGTCTTGCACAGTGATTATATTGAATTAGCACGGGCTAAAGGATTAAGCCGTTGGCAAATCGTTTACAAGCATGCTTTGAGAAATAGTTTAATTCCATTGCTAACTTTACTTGGACCTTTAGCTATAGCATTGATGACAGGGTCACTTGTTGTCGAAAATATCTTTGCAATCCCAGGTATCGGTGAACAGTTTGTTAAATCAATCACCACAAACGACTATCCAACAATTATGGCAATTACAATTTTGTACTCTGCTTTACTAATTTTTATCATTTTAGTTGTCGATATTCTTTACGGAATTGTAGACCCTAGAATTCGTATTACAGAAGGGAGCAAGGATTAATTATGACTAAAGCAAAATTAAAGCAAATTGAGCAAATTCCTGCTTCTGAATTCCAACCTTTAGCTAAAAATACTAAAGATGAACGTGAACAAATTTCTGCACCTTCATTAACTTTCTTACAAGATTCATGGCGTCGCCTTAAAAAGAATAAGGCCGCAATGATTAGTTTAAGTTTACTAGTAATTATTGTTTTAATTGCTATCATTACTATTTTTGTGTCACCTAGTGATCCAACTGCACAAAATTTGAAATATATTAACTTACCACCCAAGTTTCCGGGAATCGATATCAACGGATTAAACGGTAAAGCAATGGTTGGGGGTCAATTAGTTGATAAGTACGCTCAAGCTGGTATTCCAGAGGGTGTGCATTATTTCTTAGGAACTGACAGTTTAGGCCGTGATTTATTGAGCCGATTGCTTGTTGGGACTAGAATTTCATTATTAATTGCTTTTGCAGCAGCAGCATTAGATATTATTTTTGGTGTAACATACGGATTGATTTCAGGGCTATTAGGAGGCCGCGTTGATAATATTATGCAACGGTTTCTCGAAATTATTTCGGGTATTCCTAACCTAGTTGTAATGATTTTAATGCTAGTTGTATTAAAACCAGGTGTATTTTCAATTGTGGCTGCTATGGCGATTACTAACTGGGTACCAATGGCACGTGTGGTTCGTGGACAAACCTTGAAATTAAAAGATCAAGAGTTCGTACTTGCCGCAACTTCCTTAGGTGAAAGTCGTTCAAAAATTGCGTTTAAACATATTTTGCCAAATATCTCTAGCGTAATTATTGTTCAAATGATGTTTAGTATTCCATCAGCTATCTTTTTCGAAGCTTTCCTAAGTTTCATTGGACTAGGAATTCAACCACCAAGTGCATCCCTAGGTATGTTACTAAGTGATGGTTACAAGACATGGCAATATTTAGGTTACCAAATGTGGATTCCAGCTATTGTGTTATCTATTATCATGATTGGATTTAACCTATTAGCTGATGGACTACGTGATGCTTTAGATCCTAAGATGAAAGAGTGACAAGAATGAAAAAAATGTTAGAAGTTAAAAATTTAGAAATTTCTTTTGATACATTTGCCGGAAAAGTTCAAGCCATTCGTAATGTTAGTTTTGACCTTAAAAAAGGAGAAACGCTTGCAATCGTAGGAGAATCCGGAAGTGGTAAATCAGTAACAACAAGAAGTTTAATGAAATTATTAGCAAGCAATGCTAATGTTGAAAACGGTGAAATTTTATTTGATGGTCAAAATATCCTGGAAAAAAGTGAAGGTGAAATGCGTAAACTACGTGGTAGTAAAATTTCAATGATTTTCCAAGATCCAATGACCTCACTAGATCCAACAATGCCAATTGGAAAACAAGTGGCAGAGCCTTTGATGATTCATCATCAAGCTTCTAAAAAAGAAGCCTACAAAAAGGCCTTAGAATTACTTGAAATGGTCGGACTACCCAATGCAAAAGATCGTTTCAAGAATTATCCTCATCAATTTTCTGGTGGACAAAGACAACGTATTGTTATTGCAATTGCATTAATCTGTAATCCAGAAGTCTTGATTGCCGATGAACCTACAACGGCTCTTGATGTAACAATTCAAGCCCAAATTCTTGAATTATTAAAAGACTTGCAGAAAAAAGTAAAAACATCTATTGTCTTTATCACCCATGATTTGGGAGTTGTAGCTAATATTGCTGACCGTGTAGCGGTTATGTATGCGGGTAAAATTGTGGAGATTGGGACAGCAGAAGAAATTTTTTATAATCCAAGACATCCTTATACATGGGGACTACTAGGGTCAATGCCTTCTATTGAAAGCTCGGCTTCTCGTCTTTACGCAATTCCAGGAACGCCTCCTGATTTGTTGCAACCACCAAAAGGTGATGCTTTCTATCCTCGTAACGAATTCGCCTTAAAAATCGATGCAGAACAACAACCCCCTTACTTTGAAGTTTCAAAAACGCACAAAGCGGCAACTTGGTTACTAGCACCTCAAGCACCTGAAGTGACACCGCCTGAAGAAATTCAAAAGCGTTGGAAGAAATTTGAAGAATTAAAACGCGCAAAAGAGGTGAAAGATAATGAATAATAAAGTTTTGCTTGATGTTAAAAATTTAAAACAATATTTTAACGTAGGTCGTAAAGACGAAGTTAAAGCTGTTGATGACATTAGCTTTCACATTTATGAAGGAGAAACTTTTGGTTTAGTTGGTGAATCTGGAAGTGGGAAGTCAACGACTGGTCGTAGTATTATGCGTCTTGAAAATCCAACGTCCGGCGAAGTGACTTTTGATGGCCAAGATGTGCTGGCTTTGAAATCAAAAGAGGATATGCGTCGCTTCCGTCGAAATGTGCAAATGATTTTTCAAGACCCTTATGCATCCTTAAATCCTCGTATGAAAGTTGAAGATATTATTGCTGAAGGGTTAGACATTAACCACCTAGTTAAAAACAAAGAACAACGTACTAAACGTGTTAATGAATTACTAGAAATTGTGGGATTGAATCCTAACCACGCGACAAGATATCCTCATGAATTTTCTGGTGGGCAAAGACAACGTATAGGGATTGCTCGTGCGCTAGCTGTTGATCCTAAATTTATTGTAGCTGATGAACCAATTTCAGCTCTTGATGTTTCTATCCAAGCACAAGTTGTGAACTTGTTGCAAGATTTACAAAAAGAGCATAAGTTAACTTACTTATTCATTGCTCACGATTTATCTATGGTTAAGCATATTAGTGATCGTATTGGTGTGATGCATCACGGTAAATTACTTGAAGTTGCTTCAAGTGATGAAATTTACTATAACGGTGTTCATCCTTATACAGAAAGTTTACTTTCTGCCATTCCAATGCCCGATCCTGAGTATGAACGCTCTCGTCAGCGTGTTAGTTATCAACCTGTTGAAGATGATAAAGAACGTCGTATGCAGGAAATAACACCCGGACACTTTATCTATTGTTCAGATGATGAAGTTGAAATGTATCAAGATAAATTGAACAAAAAAGTAATGGCATCCCGCTAGGGAGCTGTTACTTTTTTTATTTTTGTTTTATGATGAAGGAGAGAAAGTTGGGGGTAATTGAAAATGGAAAATTTATTTAAGCGACCACGAAAGATTACAGAGGATATTGAAAATCGAAGTGTCACTTGGTTAGAATTGTTTTATGATTTAATTTTTACAGTTGTTTTGTTGGATTTGACAGAGGGGTTAGTGCATCATTTTACAATTGAGAACTTTTTAAATACAACTGTGTTGTTCTTTTTATTTTTATGGAGTTGGAATGAGACCTCTGTTTATTTCGATGATCATGGGAATCTAGGTGTTATTAATACTGTTATTATGAACTCTCAAATCATTCTGACGGGAATAGCGACACTCTTTATTCCAGAAGCAGTTGAAGGTGATTTTAGCCATATTATTATTGCTTTCATGGCTATTGAGTTATTAATGATTATCATTTGGTTAATAGTAAGTTATTTTGACAAAATCCATAGGCAAGTTGCATTGTCATGTGCGTTGTTATATATGATGGTTTTATTGTTTTTAAGTAGTGGTTACTTTGCTAGTTTAGAATCAGCTAAGGTGATAGTTATCATCAGTTTATTGATAAATTATTTTGGACTGTTTTTATTATCACCAATTATGAAAAAAGAGTACGAAGAACATAGTTTAGATTATGCTATAAAAGATTCTTTGATAGAGCGTTATGGATTAATAATGATGATAACGCTTGGAGAAGTAATTGCTGGGTTTTATACTAGTTTAAAATATCCTATTTATACTGAAAAAATTGTCGGATTTGTTTTAAGTGCAGTTTTGATTTCTTCAGCTGCAGCAATTTTTTATAGTATCTTGGGTGACTTAGAAATTAATGTGAAGTCTGCTGTTAAAATGCTGGCTATGAGATTGCTGTTTTTAGGTGATATTTATTTAATTATGACTAGTGGAATAGCATTACATCTGATTTTAGAGGGCCATGAATCATTAGGAATCAGATTACTGTTTGTTTTGACACTATTTGCTAGTATGACAATGATTTGGTTAATCCGAGCTATTGCAATGTTGCCTAAAAATAGACATAGAGCGTATATCTACTTAGGAGTAGAATTAGCAGTTTATTTGGGATTAACGATAATGCCTAAGATGGTATTATTACTAGGTATTGATATTTTATTGACTATTCATTTAGTTCATTACATCAAGACAAGAGACAGCGTCATTAAATAGTATGGGCCATTTTGATTGTTAGTTGTTGACATTTGGATAAAACCTGTTAGTATAAGGGATAATATTTCGCTACTAGCCTTTCGTACTTTTATATTTTTGAAGGGAGTACTAGTAATATGTTACAACATAAAGTTCAACTTAATACATTAACACAGGTTTTCACAGTTAGTGATGTCAAAGGCAATCATGCTGATGGCGCTACAATTGAAGAAGCCGTAGAAAAGTTAAATCACACACTTAGTGCTTAAAAGATGATCAACCAAAGTTGGGAGATCATCTTTTTTTATTTAAAAAATGATAAAGACTATCGGCATTAGCTGTAAAATAACGTAAAATAATAGTTATCATATTTCTGATGGGAGAATTATATGGATTGGTTTTTACGTGTATTTAAAGGGATGCTCATTGGCTCCGGATTTATCTTACCTGGAATTAGTGGTGGCACATTAGCAGTCGTGTTTGGTGTTTATGAACGTGTGATTACATTTTTAGCCAACATACGAAAAAACTTCAAGCAAAATGTGTTGTTTTTTTTACCACTTGGTATAGGTGGTATTTTAGGTATTGTTGTTTTTTCATTGTTGATGAGTGTAGCCCTAGCTAAATATGAATACCAAATGCTGTGGGTATTTATAGGTGCTATTGTTGGGACATTACCAACTTTATTTCGACAATCAACCGAGCAAACTAAACGAACAACAGCTGATACGATTATATTAATTACTACAGCATTGATTATGACGGTATTCTTGATTTTTGGACAGGGATTATTTAGTCAAATACCTCAGAATTTCTTTACTTGGATTCTATCAGGCTTTTTGATTGGTTTAGGTGTGATCATTCCAGGATTAAGTCCTTCTAACTTTTTAATTTATATGGGGATGTATCAACCGATGACAGATGGGTTGAAGACTTTTGATTTAGGGATTGTAATTCCTTTAGCAATCGGTGGTATTTTGAGTTTGGTAACATTATCTAAATTAGTTAATTTAATCCTTCAAAACTATCATTCAAGATTATTCAACTTCATAATTGGTGTCGTCATTGCTTCAACTATTGTGATTATTCCACTTAACGTCACATATGATGTTGTGACGATTATCAGTTGTGCGGGTTTATTTTTAGTTGGGATTGGCATTGCGTATTTGATGACAAAATTAGATCAAAAAGAAAAAGCTTAGGTTAGTGACCTAAGCTTTTTTGATAAGGGTTAAACAGTGGGTTTATCTTTGTCAGTATAAACAATATATGACACGATAAAGCTAAAAATAAAGGCAACAGCACAAGCAGCGATAGCCGCAAATAATCCTGTTAAATTACCGTCATTTGGAATATATGTTAGGAAAGTGAAAAATCCAAGAACACCAACAGTATAAACAAGTGTATTGAATAATCCCATAATTAAGCCACCAATACCAGCACCAATCATACTGATAACAAACGGCTTTTTAGTTGGAATGGTAACTCCAAACATGGAAGGCTCTGAAATCCCAAATACCCCAGTGATAAAAGCGGATAAACTAAGAGCTTTGAATTTTTTATCTTTTGTTTTAAGCATAACTCCCAAAACAGCTCCAATTTGAGCATAAAGTGCTGCAAAAGTTAAGGCCATAATTGGATCTTGTCCAACAGTTGCAATGTTGATAAAAGCAATTGGAATAATTCCCCAATGAAGTCCAAGAACAACTAGTGGCTGCCAAAGTACACCCAGCACTAAACCAGCAATAGCAGGGTTTAATTGGACAAGTGTTTGAATAATCCAGCCCATTCCTTGAGAAAGCCAGGTTGTTAATGGCCCAATGATTAAAAATATAAGTGGAATGGTAATAATCAATGTACAAAATGGCACAATAAAGTTTTGGATGATTTCTGGAATCCATTTCGTAAAGAATTTTTCAAGTTTTGAAGCTAATAAAACCCCTACAATTACAGGAATAACTGAACTGGTGTAGTTAACCATGATTAATGGAATTCCAAAGAACGTATCAAAAACGTGTGTCTGAAGTGGTGTATTTGCAAATAGTGTAAATAAAGGCGTAGCAGATTCTGGGCTAGCCATTTGAACAATACTAGGATAAGTTAACGTTGCACCAATTGTAATACCGATAAGTGGTGAGGTTTTAAACCTTTTTGAAGCGCTATATCCTAAAACAATAGGTAGAAAATAGAAGAAGCCATCAGAAATAGCATATAATACTTGGTAAGTACCACTATGACTGTCCATTAGTTTTAAAGCAGATAACGCCGACATCAACCCTTTTAGCATCCCTGTTGCAGCTAAGAATCCTAAGATAGGCATGAAGATACCTGATAAAGTATCAAGTAAGCGATTGAATAGATTGGGTTTGCTTTGTGTTTCATCGGGGTCATCTAGCAATTCATAGTAAAGAGCCGTTGCTTCTTTATTAGTTTTTAAAGAAACGTGGTTCTTTTCAACAGTAGCTGATTTAACATGTGGCAATTTTTCAAGCTTTTCAACTTCAGGGACACTTTCTAAATCAAAAAATAGAGAATCTTTTCGATGTCCTAAGGCTGTCAGCTTATTCTTACCACCAATTAGTGAGAATAGTTCTTGACTCAATTTGTTCATTTGAGCACTCCTTTTAAAAAATTTTAAATAGTCTTAACTAAATTTTAACGTAAATGTAGTCGGTTTGGCCAATAAAAAAAGATGTGTTATACTATTACTTACAAAAAAGAAGTGAAGGAGTTTTATAAATGAAAGTATTTGTAGCAGGTGCAAATGGCCGTGTCGGTCGTCATGTTGTCAATAAGTTAATCCAAAAAGATGATGATGTTTTAGCTGGTGTTAGAGATCCAAAAACACAGTCCATTTTAAGGCATGATCATGTAGCCTACGTACCCTTTAACTTGCATCAAGACATTAATCAGATGGTTGAGGCTTTTTCAAATAGTGATGCAGTTATATTTACTGCAGGATCAGCTGGCAAAGATGTTGCTAAAGTTGACTTAGATGGTGCTGTTAAGACAATGAAAGCAGCTGAAAAAGCAGGTATCAAGCGTTACATTATGGTTAGTGCTGTCAATGCAGACCATCCAGAGACATGGCCGGGTCAATCCTTACATGATTATTACATTGGTAAGCATTACGCTGATGAATGGTTAAAACAAACAGATTTAGATTATGTTATTGTACAGCCAGTCACATTAAGTGACAAACCAGCAACCGGTGAAATATCATCTGATTATGCTAAATTATCAGATGATATTAGCCGTGAAGATGTTGCAGAATTCTTAGCTCAAGTAGTTAGAAAGCAAAGCGCTAATCGATTAACGGTCGATATCTCTAATGGTGATGAAGCTATTCATGAAGTTATTTCAGATTTATAAAGTAATCAGGAGGAAAATAATATGAAAATTTTTGTAGTAGGTGCAAATGGTCGCGTAGGTCGTCATGTTGTTCAAAAATTATCTCAAAAGCAAGATGAAGTGATTGCAGGTGTTCGTGACCCTAAAACACAGTCTTTAGTTGAAGCTGACAATGTAAATTATGTGGAATTTAACTTACATCAAGATGCTGCCCAAATGGCTGAAGCTTTCAAGGGAAGTGAAGCGATTATCTTTGCGGCAGGATCGGCAGGTAAAGATGTCTTGAAAGTTGACCTAGATGGCGCAGTTAAAACGATGACAGCTGCTAAAGAAGCTGGTATTAAGCGTTATATTATGGTGAGTGCGGTTAACGCAGATCGTCCTGAAACATTCCCTGGTCAAGCACTACACGATTACTATATTTCAAAACACTATGCTGATGAATGGTTGAGACAAACAGACTTAGACTATGTGATTGCGCAACCAACAGCCTTGACAGATACCTCTTCAGATGGTCTGATTAATGTAGGTCGCAAAGGGCTGCAATCTGAAATTAGTCGTGAAAGTGTCGCAGAATTTTTAGCTGAAGTTGTTAGAAATAATGCGATTAACCATCAAACAATTGACTTGTCTGATGGTGAAACACCAATTTCACAAGCCATTGCTGACCTATAATTAACAAGATAAGAGGTTATTTTGCCGTGAGTAATATGCAAGCAATAGGTGTTAAAGAGTCATTACCCATCACAAATCCAGAAAGTTTAGTCGCTTTTGAAACTGAGGTTCCGCATCCAAGCGAAGATGAGCTATTAGTTCAAATTAAAGCGTTCTCAGTTAATCCAATTGATACTAAAATTCGTATGGGGCTTCGACAAGCCATTAAACGCCCACGTATTTTAGGCTTTGATGGTGTTGGAGAAGTTGTTGAGGTCGGTAAAGCCGTCAGTGATTATCAAGTCGGTGATCAAATTTATTACCTTAATTCAAAGATTAAGCCGGGTAGCAATGCTCAGTTCCAAGTAGTAGATCCTAAAATGGCATCTCATGTGCCACAATCTGTTTCACTTAGTGAAGCTGCTGCTTTGCCGTTGGTGAGCTTGACTGCTTATGAAGCGTTGTTTGAACGACTAGCAATTCCAATGCATTCAAAAACCAAGCAATCTATTTTGATTTTGAATGGTGCAGGTGGTGTTGGTTCAATGGCAATCCAA
Source organism: Holzapfeliella floricola DSM 23037 = JCM 16512 (assembly GCF_001436605.1). Lineage (GTDB taxonomy): Bacteria > Bacillota > Bacilli > Lactobacillales > Lactobacillaceae > Holzapfeliella > Holzapfeliella floricola. Next base: position 114,840 of record NZ_AYZL01000008.1, read on the forward strand.
CTAGCTAAAATTGCCGGGTTAAATGTTGTCGCAAGTGCTTCAAGAGATGAAACCAGACAATGGGTTGAATCAATGGGTGCTGATGCGGTTATTAATCATCATCACAATTTAGTAGACGAATGTGAATTACTAGGACCCGCCGCATATGAATTTGATTATGTTTTGGATTTACATGGTTTAGACAGTCATTTTGATGAAGTAATTGAATTGTTAGCTCCAAATGGTCGTCTTTGTACCGTAGGTGATGGACAATTAACTGTTGATAGTGAAGACTTTAAGTCAAAAAGCTTAAGTTTGAGTTTTGAATCTGTCTTTACAAAATCATTTTATAAGACTCAAAATCTAAATTCACAACATCAAGCACTACACCAAATTGCACAATGGATAGATAACAAAGAACTCAAGTCCCCATTAACACAGACTTTAACGGGATTAACTGTTGAAAATATTCAGCAAGCACATGCTGTTTTAGAAACCCGTCAGATGATTGGAAAATTGGTAATTGAATTATAAAACACGTTTTTAAACGTGTTTTTTTCATGTGTTCCATCAAAAGTAACATGAAAAAAACATGAAAAAGTAGTAATTTTTCAAAAGCTAGAAACTCTGTTAAATCAATGTTTAGCTCTTTTAAAAATATAATAAAAAAAACAAAAAATAAAATTTATTGACGATTTTATGTTAATCACGTTATATTCTTAAAGACAAAAAACTTTTATGATTTTCAAGGAGGGAATTATGCTATCTATCAGACAAGCCACTATGGCAGATTTACCAACCGTTATGAATTTAATCAATTCTGCAATCAAGGTACTTGCCGAGAGGCAGATTCCTCAATGGCACGATGGGAAGTATCCGTTAACTAGTGATTTTGAAAATGATATTAATCACGGTGAGGGATATGTTTTAGTCGATGAGGACCTAGACTCAAAAATTATAGGATATGCAGCGCTAAGCTCATGTCCAGATAAAGTTTACGAAGAAGGTTCAGAAGTTAATTTCAACAACCATGTTGAATCAAACTATATGATTGTGCATCGTGTTGTGGTTGATTCTTCTGTTAAGGGTAAACGAATTGGATTGAGATTTTTAGAGATGCTACAAGCTCAAGCAAATGAATTAGAGTATCACGATTTAAGAATCGACACTCATCCTAAAAATATTGCAATGAGAAAGACAATCATGCGTGCTGGATATGAAGAAGTGGGCATGATTTATCTTCCAGAAGTTGCTGATAATGACCGTGTTGCTTACCAATTATTAACAAGAGTGAGAATTTAATTAAAAAAGAGTTGACTTTATAGCTGAGAAAAGTTTAAATATAAACTATAGTTACAATTAATAAGTAAATCAGTTATGAAGGGAGAATCATTAGTTATGACAAAATACTGTTGTTCAATGTCCATGTGTCAAATGCAAAACAACGAACAAGACCAAACAATTTGTCGTAGCTAAGACTCCCTATCTTTAAGTTTTATTACTAGAAAAGGACAGGCTTAGCCTGTCCTTTTTATTTATGGGGTTTTAGTTGCGTGCAACTTATTTTTTGAAGGAGAAGCTATTATGAATAAAAGAAATGGTATTATCGGTTTAATAATCGCAATTGTTGCAATTGTAGCAGTTGCTATCGGCGTTAACGCTACGAAAGGAAATTCACAGTCTGATCAGTCTGGTACCAGTCAATCGGGTCAAAAAGTTATTACGGTCGGAACAGAGGGGACATATGCTCCTTTTTCATATTTTAACGAAAAAAATGAATTAGTTGGCTTTGATGTAGATGTTGCCAAAGCTGTTTTTTCAAAGCTAGGCTATCAAGTGAAGTTTGAAGATGCACCATGGGATGCAATGCTTGCAGCTTTCAATGCTAAGAAAACTGACGTTGTTTTCAACCAAGTTGGAATAACACCCGAACGTCAAAAAAACTTCCTATTTACAGCTCCTTACTCATATTCTAGAGCAGCGTTAATTGTTGCAAAAGATAACAACGATATCAAAGACTTTGCCGATTTAAAAGGTAAAAGAAGTGCTCAATCATTAACTTCAAACTATGGTTCAAGAGCAGAAAGCTACGGGGCAACTTTAGTCAGCACGGATGGCTTTAGTAAAGCAGCTGATTTAGTAGCGCAAGGACGTGCAGATGCAACGTTAAATAGTGATGTATCATTTTACGATTACTTAAAACAAAATCCAAATGCAAATATCAAAATTGTCAATCAAGTCAAAGATTCAACACCATCAGCTGCGATGTTCCAAAAGGGACAAGAAGATTTAGTTAAGCAAGTCGATGAAGTTTTGACACAACTTAAACAAGATGGCACATTGAAATCAATTTCAGAAAAATACTTTAATAAAGATATTACACAAGGATAGAAGAAGGTTAGTATGGATTTAATGTCAATTATTGATATGGTCAGGCAAGCATTAGGACCGATATTTATTGCAGGTTTACAAGTTACGATACCATTAACTATTGTATCGTTTATCTTAGCTTTAATAATCGCAGGAATAACAGCTGTCTCGAGGATATCAAACAGTCGTATTTTACGGTTTGTTTTTGCAACGTATGTGTGGATTTTTAGAGGAACACCTTTGATTGTCCAACTTTTCATTGCTTATTTTGGATTAGCAAGTCTAGGATTGACGCTTGATGCTTGGACTGCTGCTGTTATTACGTTTGGGCTAAACAGTGGGGCATATGCTTCTGAAGCAATTAGAGCCGCTATTTTGTCAATTTCAAATGGGCAATGGGATGCCGCAAGGTCACTAGGTATGTCACGTTTGAAAATTTTGCAACGTATTATTGCACCGCAGGCTTTCAGAATTGCTTTGCCACCACTTTTTAATGAATTGATTAGTTTGGTTAAGGGGACTTCGCTTGCTGCAAGTATTACATTAGTTGAGATGTTCTTAGTTTCACAACGTGTTGCTGCTAGAACTTATCAGCCTTTAATTATGTATATTGTAGTTGCTTTCTTCTATTTAATGATTTCAACAATTTTAGTTGGAATCCAAAGTTACTTAGAAAAAAGAACAACAAAACATGTAGGAGGCAATACACATGCTTAGTTTAAAAGATATTAATGTTTCATTTGATCAGCAACAAGTATTAAAAGATTTTTCTGCTGATTTTAATGAGAACCAAACCACGGTTATTGTTGGCCCCTCTGGATCGGGTAAGTCAACGTTACTTCGAACGATTAACTTATTGAACTATCCAACAAGTGGGACCTTGAATTTAAATCAAACTAGTTTTGTATTCCCTAAGCAGTATCCAGCAAAAGAAGTCAGTCATTATCGTCAAAATTTTGGGATGGTTTTTCAAAATTTCGAACTATTCCCTCACTTATCGGCCTTAGGGAATGTAATTGAAGGTCCTATACAGGTACTAAAGCAATCAAAAACTGCAGCGACAGAAAAAGCTAAAGTATTACTTGAACAAGTTGGATTAGCTCAAAAAGCAGATTCATTTCCAAATGAATTGTCAGGTGGACAGCAACAGCGTGTAGCAATTGCAAGGGCGTTAGCGATGGAACCGGAATTTATTTTATATGACGAACCAACCAGTGCACTAGATCCAGAACTAGAAGGTGAAGTGTTAAAAGTAATTAAAGATTTAGCAAAAAAACGCAACTCACAAATTGTTGTCACTCATAATTTGAACTTTGCAAAAGAAATTGCAGATCATATATTGTTTCTTGAAGATGGTCAAGTTAATTACTATGGACTGGCTGAAGGATTCTTTAGTAGCAAAAACGAACGTATTAAAAATTTCACTAAAAAAATGATGTCTTAATAAAAAATTTAAAAAATCACACGACAATGTGTGTTTTTTTGTTGCATTTTGTAAAAAACTCTTATAAGCTATATAGGTCTGTTTAATTATTTTTTTTAGAGGAGTTTATACGTAAATGGAATATTCGCTTTGGACGCAAATTATTGCGGAAGTTATTGGAACAGCTTTTATGGTTGCCTTAGGTAACGGAGCTGTTGCAAACGTTGAATTAAAAGGTACAAATGGCCACAAAGGGTCATGGTTTTTAATTGCATGGGGATTTGGTATCGGTGTTATGATACCTGCTCTAATGTTTAAATCTGTTTCTGGAGCTATCATTAATCCAGCTATGGTTATTGGAGAATTTGTAAACGGTATTACACCACTTGATAAAGCGTTCTACTTTATTGTTGCACAATTTGTGGGTGCAATTATTGGACAACTTCTTGTTGTGGGTCTTTACTTACCGTACTTGAGAAAAACAACTAGTGCTGACGCTATTTATGGTATTTTCTCTACACGTGAAAAGACTGAAAGTAAATTGAGCGGTTTTATCAGTGAGTTTGTGGGTAGTTTTGTTTTATTCTTTGCAGCTTTAACAATGGCTAACCACGCAAAAATGACTCAATCAAGTACAGCTTTTGTTGCTATTGGTTTAGGATTTTTAGTAGCTGCGTTAGTAACTTCACTAGGTGGAACAACGGGTCCTGGGTTAAACCCAGCTCGTGACCTTGGTCCACGTATTCTACACGCAATCCTACCTTTAAAAAATAAAGGAACATCTCGTTGGGATTATGCTTGGGTGCCAGTAGTTGCCCCAACTGTAGCTGCTATTTTAGCAGTTTACTTATTCCATCTTATTTTTTAATTAATTAAAAATTAGTAATAAGTCCCCTTTGCTGAGTATTTCAAAGATAACAACATGTTATCCTTATACTTGGTAAGGGGGATTTTTATGTCTGCAAAAACATCAAGAAGACTAATTAATATCGCAACAGTTATCTCTATTATTATTTTTATAGGTTTGGGTTGGTACTGGTATTCTCTTGGGATTTTTAACTCTCAAGAAGCAATGCAAGCCTACTTATCTGACAAACAAGTGACAGGTCCATTTATTTTTATCTTAATTCAAATTATTCAAGTTGTATTTCCAGTTATTCCAGGCGGTATAACGCTGGTTGTAGGCGTTGTATTCTTTGGCCCGTTTTGGGGATTTTGGTATAATTATATTGGAATAGGAATTGGTTCTATCATCAATTTCTTTTTAGCTCGTTATTATGGAAAAGAATTTATTTTGAAAATAGTATCTGAAAAGACATATAATAAATATATTGGTAAAGTGAAAAATCAAAGGGCTTTTGACTGGTTCTTTGCTTTGGCCATTTTATTTCCAGTAGCACCTGATGATTTATTGTGTTTGATTGCAGGTCTAACCAAAATGTCATTCAAGAAGTTTTTAATGGTTATTATCTTACTGAAGCCATGGACGATTTTGGTTTACAGTTTGGCACTGGATCAAGTGATTAAGTGGATTATGCAATTGTTTGGAGGCTAGAAATCGCGTGAGTTTAGAAACAAAACAAACAAAATTAAGAACGTTTGAATTAGAAGATAGTGAAGTCTTGTACAAATGGGGACAAAATCCGGTTTACAAAAAAAGAGCCGGATACCCAGATGTTAAAACAAGACAAGATGCTGTCAATCTGTGCAAAACTTACATGAAGAGTTCGCTGACATTTGCGATAGAGTCAAAAAAAACGCATGAAGTAATCGGCGTTTTTGAAATCAACGAACGCGGTATTGATGAAACATCAGGTTTAGATAGAACAAAAGAAGTCGGGTTTTTAGTTGATCAAAGTTTTTGGGGTCAAGGAATAATGACTGAAGTTTTATCTCGAATGATTGACTACTTATTTAAAGATTTAAACCAATTAGAGGTGTGGGCTGCTTGTTATATTGACAATGAAGGCTGTCAGCATTTACTTAAAAAATTAGGTTTTAACTATATGTATCAACTCGATTATTCACAGCTAACATCATTTATAGGAGACTTGTTTGAGTCAGTGGAGAATTATTATCGATTAACGCAATCACAATATATGACTTTGAGTAGATAATAGTTGAATTTAATTTTCTTTTTTAATATAATAAGATTAATAAATAATTAAAACACGTCGAAATTTATAGACCGAGTACAGAGAGTTTACGTTTTGCTGAAAGTAAACAGTGTCTTTTTCCGATTTCGTAAAGTGGATGGGTAATGCCATACGCCAGACAGCGTTATTGTCACTAATGAGTGTAGCTTTTAGCTAAATCTGGGTGGCACCGCGAATTGACCGATTCGTCCCTTTAACGGATACGGTCTTTTTTTATACAAAAAATTAGGAGTTGTTAAAGATGTTAGATATTAAAAGAATCCGTCAAAATCCTGAATGGGCTAAAGAACGTTTAGGGACACGAGGTATTAAAGCAGAACAAATTGACCACTTACTACAATTAGATGAAAACCGTCGTCAAATGATTGTTAAAAGTGAAGAATTGAAAAAGCAAAGAAATCAAGTATCTGAACAAATTGCACAAAAGAAACGTCAAAAAGAAGATGCAACACAAGAAATTGCTGACATGAAACAAGTTGGACAAGAAATCAAATCATTAGATGAACAACTCAGTCAATTATCAGAAGAAACAACTGATATCCTATTACGTCTACCTAACTTTCCAGAAGAATCTGTCCCAGTTGGTGAAAGTGAAGATGACAATGTTGAATTACGCAAATGGCATGAACCAGCAAAATTTAATTATGAACCTAAAGCACATTATGAATTAGGTGAAGGTTTAGGTATTTTAGATTTTGAACGTGGTGCAAAAGTTGCCGAAAGTCGTTTCTTGTATTACAAAGGATTAGGAGCTAGACTTGAAAGAGCTATCTACAACTTTTTCTTAGATGAACATGCAAAAGAAGGTTATGAAGAGGTCATCCCACCATACTTAGCAAACAATGAAGCGATGACAGGGACAGGTCAATTTCCTAAATTTACTGAAGATGTTTATACTATTATAGATGGGGAACGTCCATTAACATTAATTCCAACGGCCGAAGTCCCTCTAGTTAACTACTACTCACACGAGATTTTGAGTGATGATCAATTACCAACATACTTTACAGCCTTAACACCAGCGTTTAGATCAGAAGCAGGAAGTGCTGGACGTGATACACGTGGTTTAATTCGTCTGCATCAATTTAATAAGGTAGAAATGGTTAAATTTACCAAGCCTGAAGAGTCATGGAATGAACTTGAAAAATTGACAAAAGATGCTGAAAGTCTATTACAAAAACTTGAGTTACCTTATCATGTTGTTGCATTATCAACAGGGGATGCGAGTTTCACTTCAGCTAAGACTTACGACTTAGAAGTATGGATGCCTGCACAAAACACTTATCGTGAAATTTCAAGTTGTTCAAATTGTACTGACTTCCAAGCACGCCGTGCACAAATTCGCTACCGTGATGAAGAAGGTAAGATTCAATATGTTCATACCTTGAACGGATCCGGTTTAGCAGTAGGCCGTACTGTTGCAGCTATTTTAGAAAACTATCAAAATGAAGATGGTAGTATTACCGTTCCTAAGGTGTTAGTTCCTTATATGAATGGTGTAGAAGTTATCAAATAATGAAAAAGAAGCCTTTGGGCTTCTTTTTTTATAGAATCATAACAAAAGTATTGACGAAGTCAGTACGCCATGGTAATATAGTTTTTGTCGTTAAATAACGACGCAACGCGAAATAAACAAATCAAAAAATATTTAAAAAAAGTGTTGCAAGACAACTTAATAAATGCTATTATAGTCTTTGTTGTTGAAAAGCGATAGCTAAGCAAATCAGACAAATCAAAAAAGATTTAAAAAAGAGTTGCAAAGCGAAAGATAACATGGTATAGT
>NZ_AYZL01000009.1 GCF_001436605.1 Holzapfeliella floricola DSM 23037 = JCM 16512
GCAACAACCGCTAATAATGCGCAAAGTACAGCAAGTAGCTTGAGTACTAAGTATCCAAATGATCAAGTAATCGCAAGTGCCGCAAGTGCCGCATCGAGTGCAGCAGCAGATGCAAATCAAGCTTCAAGTACAGCCGCACAAGATGTACAAAAAGCATCAAGCGCTAATTCAACAGCAGCATCAGCAACAAATGATGCGAGTGTAGCAGCAAGTATAGCCGCAAGTGCACAAGCTGCAACAAGTGTTGCAAATTCAAGTGCTGCAAGTGCTGCAAAAGCTAATAATGAGTCTTTAGCTAATAGCTATGCAAAAGATGCCCAAAGTGACGCTGCAACGGTAAGTACGCAAACAGCAGCAGCCAGTGCCGCAGCAAGTACAGCAGCCAGTGCCGCAGCAGTCGCTTCACAAGCCGCAAGCGATGCTACAAAAGCAAACCAAGCCGCTCAAAGCGATCAACAAG
>NZ_AYZL01000010.1 GCF_001436605.1 Holzapfeliella floricola DSM 23037 = JCM 16512
GAGCACTTGACTGTTAATCAAGCTGTCGTCAGTTCGAGTCTGACAACCGGAGCTAATTAAAACACGTGAGTATCATCCGTGGTACTCATGTATTTTTTTGGCAAAATATTTTAATTGTTTTAGTGTGGTGGCGATAGCAAGAAGGTTACACCTGTTCTCATGCCGAACACAGAAGTTAAGCTTCTTAGCGCTGAAAGTAGTTGGTGGGTAACTACCTGCGAGGATAAGACGTTGCCACGCTAGTTCATTGGAGGATTAGCTCAGCTGGGAGAGCATCTGCCTTACAAGCAGGGGGTCACAGGTTCGATCCCTGTATCCTCCATAATTAAAAGTCATAAATTTAAATTTATGACTTTTTTTATTGTATTCATTATTATTTTCTGATAACATAAATATGTTAAGCCGGTTTAGCTCAGCTGGTAGAGCATCGGTATCGTAAACCGAGGGTCACAGGTTCAAATCCTGCAACCGGCATTGATAATTATTTTTTATAAATAAACTGTTGATTTTTATTTATAAGTTAGTTATCATGTTAAATGTAATGTTATGGAGGAGTAGCGAAGTGGCTAAACGCAGCGGACTGTAAATCCGCCCCATTATTGGTTCGGTGGTTCGAATCCACTCTCCTCCATTTACTGGGTTATAGCCAAGCGGTAAGGCAACGGACTTTGACTCCGTCATGCGCTGGTTCGAATCCAGCTAACCCAATATAAGAAAACGTCCGGATTATTCTCCGGGCGTTTTTTATTTATCTAGAATTTGATTTCAATTATATAAATGACTAACCATTTAGGAGGATTTGAACATGCAAGATCCAATCTATATTCAAATACATAATCATATTAAGCAAAAAATTGAGACAGGTCAATGGCAATTAGGTCAACGGTTGCCGTCTGAAAGAAATTTATCAGAGACATTTGGTGTTAGTAGAATGACATTACGTCAAGCTATTTCAACATTAGCAGAAGAAGGTATACTAGAGCGTCGTCCTGGATCAGGAACGTATGTTTCAAGTCAAAAAGTGCAAGAAAAAATGACAGGAATTACTTCTTTTACGGATATGATGAAAAAACAAGGTAAAGAGCCATCGAGTCAAACTATTACTTATCGGCTAACAAAACCATCTCTTAGTGAAAAGGAAAAATTACAGTTAAATAGTGACCAAAATGTTTTAAGAATGGAACGCATCCGTTTTGCAGACGGAATCCCGATTAGCTTTGAAGTTGCTTCTATTCCGGAAAACTTAATCGGAGATTTACATAAGTCTGAAATCACAACTTCTTTATATCATGCAGTTAAGCATAAAAATAAGTTTGAATTAAATCATGTTGAACAGACGATTGGAGCAACAACTGCTAACGAACAAATAGCTAAAATGTTAGATATTAAAAAAGGTGACCCATTAGTGTTATTGCGTCAAATTACTAGACTCGATGATTATCGTCCTTTTGAATATGTTCGTTCACAATATGTAGCAGAACGTTTCGAATTTTACTTTGAACGATAAAAAAAGCGAGTGATTTTTGGTATAATGAATATTAGTATACTCGAATGAGGGATTAATTTGAAAAAAACTTTAGTTAACATATTTTACAATGCGGTGTACCAAGTGTTTTTAGTATTGATACCAATGATAACGGTACCATACTTGTCAAGAACTTTAGGACCTACACAAAACGGTGTATATAGTTCTGTTAATTTTACGATTCAATTTCTAATGGTGTTTTGTGCCATTGCAATGAGTCAAATAGGAACACGTGCCGTTGCCAAAATAAGAGCCGAAAATGATCATCAAAAACTGACAAAAGCTTTTTGGGGGTTATGGTATGTCCAAGCGCTATCAAGTATCGCAATTATTATCTTGACTTTATTAGCAGTTACTGTATTTAAAGTAGAATATCAAATTTATTTTTATCTTCAAATACCATTTTTGATTTCAGCCATGTTTGATATTTCCTGGTTTTACCAAGGACTTGAAGAGTTTGGTAAGGTTGTTTTACGAAATACTGTAGTTAAGTTATCATCCGTTGTTTTGATTTTTGCTTTCGTAAAATCACAACAGGACTTATGGATTTATATGTTAATTATGTCTATAACAACAATGTTTGGTAGTTTTGCTTTTTGGTTATCAATAAAAAGATACGTTGATCGTCCAGTTAAACAATTTTATCAATTTAGAAGTGTCATTATTGCTGTAGTTACTTTAATTGTTCCACAAGCTGCAACGCAAATTTATAATTCCTTGGATAAACCGATACTTAACTTTTTAAATGGTTCGGCTACTCAGGTTGGTTATTATGATTATTCGCAAAGAATTTCTACTATTTTACTAGGTGTCATCACATCCATTACCATTGTAATGATGCCCAAAATGGCCAGTGCTTCAAAAGAATCTCAGCGGCTATTTTTAAAGAAATCACTTGAAATCACGACTTTTTTAGCTATTATTTTTACAATTATAGTCATGATCAACACTAAGGAGTTCGTGCCTGTGTTTTTCAGTTCGCAATTTGAACCAATGACTGCAATTTCTTATTTTGCAACACTTAGAATTATCTTTTTACCAATTGGAGAAGTATTTTCAAATCAATTTGCGTTAGCCAATAGACGAGATAAAGATTATGCCATCCCAGTTATTATTGGTGCTGGTTTAAGTTTAATTTTGAATCTTATTTTAGATAAACCGTATGGTGCTGTAGGTGCAATGATTAGTTTATTAACGGTTGAGTTTGTCGTTTGTTTGTTAAGAATTTACATTGTTCGTGATGCCTACGACGCTAAATACGTATTCAAAGATTTTCCGAAATTTGGTATTTTAGCAATTGTTACTTTCGTTATTGGAAGTTTGCTACCTAATTTTGTACCACAACCTTATATTAATATGACGATTAAGTCATTGATTATATCAGTGGTATACTTAGTCATTTTTGTGTTAATGAAGTTTGAAATTGCTAATGATCTCAAGTTTCTAATTGAAAAAATTATAAAAAGAAGAGAGTCATAACATGTCAAAAGTAGATGTATTAGGAGTTCAGTTTGATAACTATTCAGAAGAAGAATTTAGACAAAAGATTTTGGCGCAATTTTCTGAAAAAAAGCCAACTTTTGTTGTGACAGCTAATCCTGAAATAGTTATGAAAGCACGCGAAAATCAAAAGTTATTGCAGATGATTAATGAAGCAGATTTTGTAACGCCTGATGGAATTGGAGTGATTAAAGCAGCTAATATGTTGCAAACGCCACTTTCAGAACGTGTTACTGGTTATGATTTGTTTGAGTTTTTTATGAAGCAAGCTAATCGTAAAGAATATCGTGTCTACTTAGTAGGTGCCAAACCAGAAGTTATCACAGCGGTTAACAAAAAAGTTCAAACAAAATATCCGCATATTCATTTAGTTGGACTAAAAGATGGTTACTTTGAAGAGTCTATAGAAGTTGTTGCTGAGGAAATTTATCAAGCAAAACCTGATTTTGTATTTGCGGCCTTAGGATTTCCAAAACAAGAACAGCTATTAAACTTACTCAAAAAGTTAGAACTCCCTGCTGTAATGATGGGAGTCGGTGGCAGTTTTGATGTTTTTTCAGGACAAATTAAACGCGCACCGAAACTATTCCAAAAGTTGCACCTTGAATGGTTGTACCGGGCACTTAGAAATCCTAGTCGATTCAAACGATTACTGATTATCCCAAGATTTCTCAAAGCAGTTAAAAAGCAGGTAAAAGCCAATGAAAATACTTCACATTAATGCAGGACTAGAAAATGGTGGTGGACTTTATCACATCATTCAACTTCTAAAAGAAGCCAGAGTAAAAAATGCCCCTTTTACACTATTAACACTAGCCGAAGGTCCTGTATCGCAAGCGGCTAGAGAAGCAGGTATTAAGACTGAAACATTTTCGAAATCATCAAGGTATCAATTGAGCATCCTAAAAGATCTCAAGAATTACATTAATGAAGGTCAATATGATATCGTGCACACGCATGGTGCGCGTGCCAACTTGTTTTTGAGCATGATACATCGTCAAATTTCTGCAAAGTGGGTAGTGACGGTTCATAGTGATCCTTTAAAGGACTTTGAATCTCACGGTGCTATTGGCAAGGTGTTTACTAAGTTAAATTGTCATTCACTAAAAAAAGCGGATGGGGTTTTAGCGGTAACAGATAGATTCAAAAATCAACTAATTAAAGACATTAAGTTAAATCCTCAAAAAGTATCGACTATTTATAATGGAATCTCATTTACTCAAAAGCCACTATCTAAGATAGAGCATGAAGGGTTTAATATTGTCAATGTTGCGCGATTAGTTCCGATAAAAGGTCACAAATTATTATTGCAAGCAATTAAAAATGCGAATATCCCCAACTTAAAATTACATTTAGTAGGTGATGGTCCACTAGAAGATGAGCTTAAACAATATGTGAGTGAACATCAGCTATCTAATCAGGTAGAGTTCCATGGCTATTTGAAGCAATCACAAATTAATCAACTTTATCAAATAACAGATTTAGCGGTGTTAACCTCTTACTCAGAAAGCTTCCCATTAGTAATGTTAGAAGCTTCAGATGCTAATGTTGCTTTATTAATGACAAAAGTTGGCGATTATCAAGTGATGATTCCAAACCAAGAACAGGGGTTTGTAGCAGATGTTGGCAGCGTTGAAATGATTATAAGTCAACTCAAAAAAGCTTATCAAATGTACTTGAATCAAACATTGCCAGCAATTGCTCAACGAGAACGCGATTATTTATCAACAAACTTTTCGATTGAAAATCAATTCAACTCAATTATGAAAATTTACCATCAGATATTAGAAGGGTGTAAAAATGACTTATAAAAAGAACTGGCTTTTAGGTTTATTTATTGCTTTTTTATCCATTCAACCATTTTTGGATATTAAGTACTTTTATCAGCCGCCTTTACTAAATGTACTACCATTTGCAATACCAACTATAGTTAGGATTATAGGTATTGGTATTTTATTTTTAGCAACATTTGTAACATTAATGAAAAATAAAGAACGGTTATTTCTAATTGGATATGGTGTTGTCGTTACTGCTTACACGGCTTTACATTTATATAATGCAACTAAGTTTAGTTCAGTATCACCAACTAGTTTTGGTTATTCTGTTACGTCAGAAATATTCTATCTAATTCGATTAATACTGCCAATTTTAATGGTTGTAATCGCTTATAAAATTAAATTATCAGATTATAAATTTGAAAAAATCATTACAATCTTGAATTTTTTGATTTCTGGTTCAATCGTCTTTTCAAACTTATTTAAGTTAGGAATCTCATCTTATTCAGATGTAACAATTACATACAACATCTTCGAATGGTTTAATAACCCTAATATGGATTATTACTATGCAGCGACTCGTGGTTGGTTTAATTTCGCAAATGCAATATCAGGTGTTTTAGCGCTAATTGGTCCGATTGTGATTTATTTCTTGTTAACAAAACGAAACGCCAAAAATGGTTTGTCGTTTGTTTTATATTTCTTAGCTTCAGTTATGATTGGAACTAAATCAGCAATTTATAGTTTAATAATTGTTTTGGCTGGAATGTTTGTTTTGTACTTATTTACAAGTTTAATTCAGAATAAAATGCAATTTAGTAAATCAAACTTTGCGTTTTTAAGTTTGGCATTAATCGCGGTAATAGCTATTATGCCATTTTCGCCTTCTAGTTCTAGGGAGTCAATGGATGGCCAGCAAGTGATCAATCGAGAATCAATGCGTTCAGTGAAAGATTTGAGTTTTGAGGCCTATGATCGTGCAATGACTGAAGCGCAAACACCTGACGAAAAACAAAAGATCAAGCTAAACTTTATTGGTGAAAAATATCCATTATATTCAATTATTCCACAGTTAATTACACATTCGCTACCCTACGAACAAGATCCTGATTTTTGGATTGATGTGATGAATCACAATCGAACAGGTTACTATGATAATCGACAAATGGAACAACTAATGCTAAAAAGGGTTAAATCAACTAATAATAAAAGCCTAGATAATTGGTTTGGTATTACTTATTCCCGTATGAGTAACATCTATGTATTAGAACGAGACTTCTTAGCTCAATATTATACAATTGGTATCTTAGGATTGATGGTATTTATTTTGCCATTAGTATTCTTAGTTATATTTGGTGGTTTGCGAATTTTAAAACATTTTCACCGACTCTTTAACCTGAAGAATGCGTCAATCACTTTTGGACTTGGAATGATTTTTTTCATTTCACTTTACAGTGGTAATATTTTAGACTTTTTAATTGATACTTTGATTTTGGCTTTTGTTCTAGGTTACTGGTTAAAAGATTTGAATTGTCAGTTGAATAAAGAAAAAGAACCCCAAATTTCGATTATTGTGCCAACTTATAATCGTGCTGATATGATTGAAGGTATGCTTGAATCAATTGCTTCACAAGATTATCAAAATGTGCAAGTTATTATTTCTGACGATGGATCAGTCGATAATACCCAAGGTGTTGTTGAAAACTTCAGTGACTATCACCAAGGATTGAAAATTAAATATATCAAAAATAAAAATGGTGATCAGTTAAATGCCATTAATCGCGCCGTTCCATTTATAACAGGTGATATTATTTATATCTTGCATTCTGATGACCGCTTTTATGATAAAAGAGTTTTAACTCATGTCGTTTCAGAACTTAATGAAACAGATTATGATGGCTTATTTGCTAATATTGTTGAAGAAAATACGACAACTAATAAAATCAAAAAGCATCGAACTAAGAGTTTTTATCCGGGATATTTAACTAGTGCAAAAGCAGCACTTGGATTAGGTCGCAACCCTTATGTTGATTTTGTTTTCTTCAGGAGAGAAGCTTTTTTCAAAATAAGTTATGAGTCCTATATTATAAATAATACTTGTGCTTGGCGTTCTTTAACAAATGATCGTTTGAATTTAGGAAACGCGAATTATTATACGTTGAAATACCAAGTTCACGGTGATAATTATTTAGATAGCAGCGATGGACAAGAAAATGTGTTGAATGGTGAATTGCGAACATTAACCAATATTTTAGCATTTGGCTCTATTCCGTTATTCAATATTCAAAGACAACTATTTAGAATTATTAACAAATTAGGTTTGAATACTTTATACTATCCAATTGTTTTACGTACTAAAACAAAAACCAAAGCAGTATCAGCTATCACAAAACAAGCCATTTCTTTAAGACTAAAAGAGCCAACAGAATTATATCGTGCCATTCAAGGATTTTTTGAAGCATCAAATAATCGATGTATTGAATTGAAAATACCAGAAGATTTTAAAGTTTATGATGGTTCTGATATTCGAGAATTCAACAAGAAGTTGCATGAAAACGAACTACATGAGTTGTACTATCAACTATTCAAAGAAATGAAAATTGGTTTTAATTGTGTCCAAATTAAATCGACAGATTTATCTGATGTGCAACGTTTGTTAGAGTTTTTGATGATTAAAGAATATGTTAGAATTGAGGTCATTTTATGATACCGAAAAAAATCCATTATGTTTGGGTCGGTGGAAACGAAAAACCCAAAGATATTCAAAAGTGTTTACAAACTTGGAAAAAACATTTGAGCGATTATGAAATTATTGAGTGGAACGAAGATAACTTTGATATCAATCAAAATCGTTACTTAAAGCAAGCTTATGAAGCTAAAAAATGGGCTTTTGTGAGTGATTATATTCGAGCAAGTGTTATCTACAAATACGGGGGTATTTATTTAGATACTGACGTGTTGGTTTTGGATAATTTAAATGAGTTACGTGAAAATCGTGCGTTTGTGGGATTTGAAAATCCAGAATATCCATTTACGGCCGCTTTTGGAGCTGAAAAAAATCACCCGTTAATTAAAGATATGTTAGATTACTACGATAATTTGGATTTTGATTTTGACTCTAGTGATCAAATGGCTGGTGTCAATACCGTCAGTGTTTCTGATATTTTAATTGATAAATATCACTGTCGTCCAAATAATCAAGAACAAATTCTCAAAGAAGATATCCACGTTTATCCTGATTATGTTTTATGCAATCCAAGCCGCGCATCAAAAACAATTCACGTATTCACAGGCACATGGATGGAAGGTCAAAAAAGTTGGAAACGCAAACTAGTTAAATGGATGAAGTTAAATGCCACAACAAAAAAACGTGCTGAACTTTATACACGTTTGTTTAAATAAGGAGAAGCAAGTATGGCTTTTGCAAGCAAAAACGATTCGTTGACTTTACACACAGACTTATATCAAATTAATATGATGTATACCTACTTCAAAATGGGGTTGCATGAAAAAAATGCGGTTTTTGAATGTTACTTTAGAAACATGCCATTTGATAGCGGTTATGCAGTATTTGCAGGATTAGAGCACATTGTTTCTTATCTTGAGCAATTAAAATTCGATGAGTCTGATTTGGAATTTCTAAGACAAAACGAAAACTATGATGAGGATTTTATTGATTACTTAAGACATTTTCAATTTAAGTGTTCGGTCAATTCAGTTGTCGAAGGTGAAATAGTGTTTAATAACGAACCATTGCTTCAAGTAGAAGGGCCGCTTGCACAATGTCAATTAATTGAAACTGCTATTTTGAACTTTGTGAATTTTCAAACTTTAGTTGCAACAAAAGCTTCTAGAATAAAGTCGGCAGCCGAAGGTGATATTGTACTGGAATTTGGAACACGCCGTGCACAAGAAGCAGATGCTGCAATTTGGGGAGCACGTGCTGCTTATATTGCTGGATTCGATGCGACAAGTAATGTTCGTGCAGGAAAGTTATTTGACATTCCAATCAGCGGAACTCACGCGCATGCACTAGTTCAAACTTACCAAAATGATTATGAGGCTTTTATGGCTTATGCACAGACACATCATGATTGTGTCTTTCTAGTTGATACTTACAATACTTTGAGAAGTGGCGTTCCAAGTGCTATTCGTGTTGCTAAAGAAATGGGAGATAAAATTAACTTCCAAGGTGTTCGAATTGATTCGGGTGATATGGCTTACATCTCTAAAAAAGTTCGCCAACAATTAGATGAAGCTGGTTTTTATGATGCTAAAATATTTGCTTCAAATGACTTAGATGAAAAAACAATTTTAAACTTAAAAATGCAAGGTGCCAAAATTGATGCGTGGGGTGTAGGCACTAAATTAATTACAGCTTTTGACCAACCTGCACTAGGAGCTGTTTACAAGATTGTGTCAATCGAAGATCAAAATGGCAATATGCGAGACACGCTGAAGTTATCAAGTAATGCTGAAAAAGTTAGTACACCGGGGAAGAAACAAGTATGGCGTATTACTAATAACTTGAAACATGAAAAGTCAGAGGGTGATTGGATAAGTGTTTATGATGAAAATCCCGAAAAATTCAACTCACTTTATATGTTTCATCCTAAATACACTTATATTAATAAGATTGTTGAAGATTTCAAAGCCCGCCCATTGCTACAACCCATTTATGAAAGTGGTCAACTCGTTTATACACAACCTGATATTAGACAAATTAGAGAGTATGCGAAGCAATCATTGGCTGCTTTATGGGAAGAATATAAGCGTGATTTGAATCCACAAGAGTACCCAGTTGACTTATCTGAAAAATTGTATAATCATAAAATGGATTTAATCAACCAATTACGTGAAGAAAATAATTCAAAGGCGATGAAATAAAATGAGAGAAAAGCAACGTGAAATTGTGGCATTCGAACGAGTTAATCCAAGTATTGATGTTAAAGGAGAAATTAGAAAGTCAATCAAATTTTTAAAGGATTATCTAAAAGCGCACTCCTTCTTAAAAACTTACGTTTTGGGAATTTCTGGTGGTCAAGATTCAACTTTAACAGGAAAATTAACACAGATGGCAATTTCTGAAATGCGCGAAGAAACTGGTGACAATGCTTATCAGTTTATTGCAGTTAGACTGCCTTATGGAACTCAAGCAGATGAACAAGATGCTATGGACGCGATTGCCTTTATGAATGCAGATCGAGTTTATCGTGTGGATATTAAAGAAAGCGTTGATGCGTTAGTTAAAGCTGTCGAAGCAAACGAGACGACTATCTCTGACTTTAACAAGGGTAATATTAAAGCGCGTGTTAGGATGACAACTCAGTATGCAATTGCGGGTCAAAATCAAGGAGCAGTTGTTGGGACTGACCATTCTGCTGAAAACATTACTGGTTTTTATACGAAGTATGGTGATGGAGCTGCTGATATTACACCAATTTTTCGCTTGAATAAGCGTCAAGGAAAGTTATTATTGAAGGAACTCAATGCACCTAAGCATCTTTATTTGAAAGAACCGACTGCAGACCTTGAAGAAGCCCGTCCGGCATTAGCGGATGAAGTGGCACTTGGTGTGACTTATGATGCGATTGATGATTACTTAGAAGGTAAAGAAGTGAGCGAACACGATGCCAAGATTATCGAAAACTGGTATCAAAAAACGGAACATAAACGCCACATGCCAATTAGCATTTTCGATAGCTTTTGGTACAAGGATAGATAATTTAATAGTTAATACTTGTCAGAACAACTCATTTAACGCTATAATATTAATGACATAAGGGAGTAACTGGCAGAAGTATTCTGTGATAAGTTCATCAACCGAAACGATTGTTTCTGGACTTATCTTGAATGGTGAGACTTATGCGTGTTTATTCGCGCATAGGTCTTTTATTGTTTATAGACCTGCGATTATTTTCCTATAGAAAAAATGGAGGGTTATTATGGAAAATGCAAAACGAATTTATGCACTAACAGCTTCTGAAGTTGAAAAAAAGCTTAACACCTCAAAAGAGGGGTTATCAAGTGCTGAAGCCAAAGCTCGTTTAGAAAGAGATGGGTTAAATACCCTTCAATCTAAACAAAGTAAGTCAATGCTTCAAAAGTTCTTTGACCAGTTTAAAGACTTTATGATTGTTGTTTTACTTGTAGCTGCTGTGGTTTCTGGTGTTGTCGCACAAGAATGGGCCGATGCTATCATTATTTTAGCGGTTGTGCTAATTAATGCTGTGCTTGGTGTTTTCCAAGAATCAAAAGCTGAAGAGGCCATTGAAGCACTAAAAGAAATGTCCACCCCAAACGCTAATGTTTATCGTGACGGTAAAATGGTTTCAGTTCCAAGTGACGAAGTCGTTTTGGGAGATATTGTTTCAGTTGAAGCAGGAGACGTTATTCCAGCAGATATTCGCTGGTTATCAACAGCTTCACTTCAAATTGAAGAATCTGCTTTGACTGGTGAATCAGTTCCTGTTGATAAAAATGATAAAGTCCTTGAAGATAAAGATGTTCCAATCGGGGATCGCATAAACTTAGGATTTATGAATAGTAACGTCACTTCTGGTCGTGGACTTGGTGTTGTAAGTGCTATTGGGATGCAAACAGAAGTTGGACGTATTGCTGGTATGTTAAATGACACTGATGAAACAACCACACCTCTTCAAGAAAATCTAAATTCATTAGGTAAAGTTCTAACCTTTTTAATTTTAATTATTGCAGCTTTGATTTTTGTCATTGGTCTTTTCACTAACCATGAAGGATTACCATTACAAACAGTTGCAACTAATATGTTCCTAACAGCTATTTCACTTGCTGTTGCGGCTATTCCAGAAGGGTTGCCAGCTATTGTAACTATTATTTTGGCTTTAGGAACTCAAAAAATGGCAAAACGTAATGCTTTAGTTCGTAAATTACCAGCTGTTGAAACATTGGGAAGTACAGATATTATCGCTTCAGATAAAACAGGTACGCTAACAATGAATCAAATGACTGTTGAAAAAGTTTACTACAATGGTGAAACTCATAGCGCTAAAGACGATATTGATGCTAATAATTCAATGCTTCGCGTTATGAATATGGCCAATGATACGAAAATTGGTGGCGAATCCGAGTTAATTGGGGATCCAACTGAAACAGCTTTAGTTCAATTTGGATTAAATCATAAATTTAATCTAGATTCTGTTTTGAAATCAGAACCTCGTGTTGAAGAAGTGCCATTTGATTCAGACCGTAAATTAATGTCAACGATTCACAAGGTTCAAGGTAACCCTTATTTTGTTGCCGTTAAAGGTGCACCAGATGAATTATTAAAACGTGTAACTAAGATTGAATTAAATGGTAAAGTAACCGACATTACTGAAGAACAAAAACAAGAAATTCTAGCAACAAATACATCAATGGCTAAACAAGCACTTCGTGTATTGGCTATGGCTTACAAAACAGTTGACCAAATTCCGGCTGACCCTTCAACTGAAACAGTTGAAAATGACTTAGTATTTGCTGGACTTGTGGGAATGATTGACCCAGAAAGACCAGAAGCAAAACAAGCAATTGCCGAAGCAAAAGATGCTGGTATTACACCCATTATGATTACAGGTGACCACCAAGATACAGCGGAAGCAATTGCAGGTCGTTTAGGAATTATCAATCCAGGTGATGATAGTCGAGTTATTACAGGTGCACAATTAGATCAAATGACACCTGAAGAATTCAAAGAGCGTGTACCAGAATTTTCTGTTTATGCGCGTGTATCACCTGAACATAAAGTACGTATTGTTAAAGCATGGCAAAGTCGTGGCAAAGTCGTAGCCATGACCGGTGATGGTGTCAACGATGCCCCATCACTTAAGACTGCTGATATTGGTATTGGTATGGGTATCACAGGTACTGAAGTATCAAAAGGTGCTAGTGATATGGTGCTTGCTGATGATAACTTTGCAACAATCGTTCATGCTGTACGTGAAGGACGTAAAGTCTTCTCAAATATTCAAAAATCAATTCAATACTTGCTTTCAGCTAACTTAGGGGAAGTATTGACCTTGTTCTTTATGACAATTCTAGGATGGGACATTCTAAAACCTGTTCAATTATTATGGATTAACTTGGTAACGGATACATTCCCAGCGATTGCTTTGGGTGTTGAACCAAGTGAACCCGGTGTGATGAAACAAAAACCTCGTGGACGTAAGTCTACTTTCTTCTCTGGTGGTGTTTCATCTGCTATCTTCTATCAAGGTGTTTTAGAAGGTGCCTTAACATTAGGTGTTTACCTAATCGGACTACATGTTGGTCCTCATGTTAATGATTATGATATGTTGCATGCTGATGCGTTAACAATGGCTTACGTAACACTTGGATTAATTCAATTATTCCATGCTTTTAACGTGAAATCTGTGCATCAATCACTTGCACAATCTAATCCATTTGCAAATAAAATGTTGAACTTAGGTATCTTAGTATCATTTGTAATGTTAGCTGTTACAATTTTTGTACCTGGATTCAATCAACTATTCCACGTAACACCACTAGACCTAGTGCAATGGGCTGTTGTGTTTGCTGCTGGTTTTGCAATGATTATCATTGTGGAAGCTGTAAAATTTGTTCAACGTCGTATGGGACGTCAATAATAATATATTGCCTAAAAAAAAGTATTCTGATATACTTTTTTGGTAAGCGGGCGTGGCGGAATGGCAGACGCGCAAGATTAAGGATCTTGTGACCAATTATGGTCGTGGAAGTTCGA
Source organism: Holzapfeliella floricola DSM 23037 = JCM 16512 (assembly GCF_001436605.1). GTDB lineage: Bacteria > Bacillota > Bacilli > Lactobacillales > Lactobacillaceae > Holzapfeliella > Holzapfeliella floricola. The sequence goes on from NZ_AYZL01000010.1 coordinate 13,541, forward strand.
GTCTTCTCGCCCGCATACTAAAAAGCATCTCGATTAACTATAGTTAATCGCGATGCTTTTTAAATAATAAGAAGGATATCCATTTAAAAAATGAAAAAAAATAATGTACTAAATTTAACATTGATTGCCGTATTTACAGCTTTGATTTTGATTCAATCTTATGTACCACAGTTTGGTTATATTACGGTTATTCCAGGATTACCTGCGATTACAACGGTTGTTTTAACTGTATCCATTGCAGGTGCGGTATTGGGACCTCGAATTGGCGCAATTATCGGACTGATTTGGGGTGTTATTGCGTTAATCATGGCTTACACGCAACCAGGAAGTCCAGTTAGTTTATTACTTTTTCAGAATCCTTTTATAGCAATTGTGCCTCGAATTTTAACCGGGTTAGTGAGTGGTATTATTGTTGTAGTATTAAATAAAGTCAAAACCAATAAATTTATTTCCTATGGTGCAGCGGGATTATTAGGAGCTTTGATTAATACATTAGGTGTTATTACTATCGCAGCTATTGTATTTATGAGCAATCCTCAAGCGCTAACACAGTACTTGGGTAACACCCAAGGTAGTCAGTCGCTGTTCTTGATTTTAATAGCTGTATTAGGAATGAATGCTGTGACGGAAGCTGTTGTATCAATGTTTGTGACTTCAATTGTGGGTCGCGCATTAAGCAAAGCATTCGGTTCCATCAAGTGAAATCCACTTGTTTTATCAATATGAGCGTGTTAGTATAATAGATGTAGTTTTTGAGTGGTAATTAGGTTCGATTGTTTTTAGTAAGACTTTCTTCTACCAGTACCAAGCATTAAATACATTATTACATTTCAGGAGGAAGTTCTTATTATGGAAAATGGAACAGTAAAATGGTTTAACCCAGAAAAAGGTTACGGTTTCGTAACTCGTGAAGATGGTAGTGACGTATTCGTTCACTTCTCAGCTATCCAAAGTGAAGGTTACAAAACTCTAGAAGATGGTCAATCAGTTTCTTTCGATATCGAAGAAAGTGACCGTGGACCACAAGCAGTTAACGTTAACAAACTTTAATAGCTAGAAAAAAGCCCTGACGGGGCTTTTTTTTTATCTCTTTTTCGTGGCGTTAATTAACTACAAGGAGAATATGTTATGAAAAAGTTCATAAGAATAATCGTACTTATTTTGTCATTAAGTATACTGACAGGATGTGCCTATTTAAATGATTATACAAATCATTCTGCACAGGTTAAGCAAGACTTTATTGACCGTATCGCAAAAGACGTCGTGGAAGTTAATCAAAATACAACTATTTTAAATAGTTTTGTTATTGCGCAAGCAGCATTAGAAAGTAACTATGGTAGAAGCGAACTTGCTCAAAATTATCATAACTTATTTGGTGTTAAGGCAGGCAGCCAATCACAAAATAAAGTGACGTTACCAACACAAGAATACGTCAATGGTGAATTTAAAACTTATAATTTAGATTTTCAAGTTTATGATTCAGATAAGACAGCCATTCAAGCACACCAAAAGCTATTACTATATGGTACAACTTGGAATAGTAAGCAATATGAGAGTGTTCTGAAGTCGAAAAATTATAAAGAAGCGTCACTTGCACTGCAAAAAAGTGGTTATGCCACTGACCCAGAGTATGCTGATAAAATCGTTTCAATAATCGAAGCGTATGATTTGTATAATTACGATTGATTTGTTAAAAAATAGCTAAAATGTTCAGAACATGTTAAAATTATTGTGAAAAAATTTATTGAAGGTAGGATGACAGTTTTGAAATTGCTTGAAGAAAGAATTAAAAAAGATGGTCAACTTTTAGGGGAAGAAGTACTAAAAGTCGATAGCTTTTTAAACCAACAAATAGATCCAGAACTAATGAAAGAAATGGGTAAAGAATTTTACCGATTATTCAAAGATAATAATATTACTAAAATTCTGACGGTTGAGTCATCAGGAATTGCGCCTGCATTGATGGCTGGTTATGAATTTGGTGTACCGGTTGTTTTTGCTAGAAAACACAAATCGCTAACTTTAAAAGATCATTTATATTCAGCAACTGTTTACTCTTTTACAAAACAAACATCTAATGAAATTGCAATTTCACAAAAATTCTTAAGTGAAGATGACAACGTTCTACTAATCGATGACTTCTTGGCTAATGGTCAAGCCGTTAAAGGGATGCTTGAAATTTTAGAACAAGCAAATGCTTCACTTGGTGGTGTCGGAATTGTGATCGAAAAGGCATTCCAAAAGGGTCGCAAAATGTTAGATGACCAAGGAATTCATGTGGAGTCATTAGCTCGTATTGCGGCATTTGAAAACGGCGAAGTTAAATTTGTAGAGGAGGATTAAGAGAATGGATTCTCACAAATTTAACGCTAACTTAAAGGCTGCACTTTTAGGGATTCAGCATTTACTAGCGATGTATTCGGGATCGATTTTGGTACCGTTATTAGTTGGGACAGCTCTAAATTTCAACTCAACACAGATGACCTATTTGGTTTCGATTGATATTTTGATGTGTGGATTAGCAACGTTACTACAACTTCAAATGAATCGATTTTTTGGAATTGGATTACCTGTTGTTTTAGGATGTGCTATTCAAGCTGTTGAACCCTTAAAAATGATTGGCTCAGAATACGGTATCCAATATATGTATGGGGCAATTATTTTGGCCGGGATTTTTGTATTTTTAATTGCGGGAGTCTTTTCAAAAATCAGAAGATTGTTTCCACCGATTGTTACGGGGACTTTAATTACAATGATTGGATTGTCCTTAATGCCAGTTGCTTTTCAAAATATGGGTGGCGGGAATTCTTCTGCTGCAGATTTTGCAAGTCCCACACACCTGTTGTTAGGATTTTTAACTGTCGCAATTATTTTGATTATTAATGTATGGGGAAAGGGTTTCTTCAAATCAGTCGCTGTTTTAGTTGGTTTAGTAGTTGGAACTGTACTTGCAGGTATTATGGGTCAAGTTTCTTTACAGCCGGTAGCTGAAGCGAGTTGGTTCCATTTCCCTCAATTGTTCTACTTTGGTGCACCAAAATTTGAATGGTCTTCAACTATTACAATGATTTTAGTATTGCTAACCACAATGGTTGAGACAACTGGGGTGTATTTTGCTTTAAGTGATGTAACCAAACAAAAACTATCCCAAGATGATTTGAAACGCGGTTATCGTGCTGAAGGATTGTCTGTTATTTTGGGTGGATTGTTCAACACATTCCCTTACACAACCTTTTCACAAAACGTTGGCTTGTTGCAATTATCAGGAATTAGAACAAGACGTCCTATTTACTACGCCGCAGGATTCTTAATTCTATTAGGATTCTTACCTAAATTTGGTGCGCTAGCAACAATTATTCCATCACCTGTTTTAGGTGGTGCAATGCTTGTGATGTTTGGTATGGTTGCTGTTCAAGGAATCAAAATGCTAAAACTAGTCGATTTCAATAACGAAAAGAATTTATTAATTGTTGCTGTGTCACTAGGATTGGGATTAGGTGTAACTTCTTTCCCACACTTCTTTAATGCATTGCCTCAAACATTTAAAATGTTATTGAGTAATGGGATTGTGATTGCAATTTTTTCTTCTGTTATTTTGAATTTGTTATTTAATGGCAGAAAAGGGTTAGACTACGAAACAACTGAAGCCAAAAATCCACCGGTGGATGAAGTGTAACCACGACTTTAAATAAATATGATAATAAAATAAAGATAGTTCTTTTTATCTCATAATAAGGAGCCTACTGTTGACAGGTGGGCTTTTTTTTATTACATTTGAAAGTAATATAATTTTATGGAGGTTTTATTCAATGTCAAATTGGGACACAAAATTTAAAAAAGAAGGGCTTACCTTCGATGATGTTTTATTAATTCCTAGGGAAAGCCACGTACTACCAAATGATGCAGATTTATCTGTACAATTAGCGGATAATTTGAAACTGAATGTTCCAATTTTAAGTGCCAGCATGGATACAGTTACTGAATCAAAAATGGCTGTAGCTATGGCTCGCCAAGGTGGACTAGGTGTTATTCACAAAAATATGAGTATTGAAGCTCAAGCCGATAACGTTTTGCAAGTTAAACGTTCTGAAAGTGGCGTTATCAGTGCCCCATTTTTCCTAACAGCTGATCGTACAATCAACGAAGCTGAAGCATTGATGAGTCGTTACCGTATTAGCGGTGTTCCAATTGTTGATAATGATAAAAATCGTAAGTTAACTGGTATTGTAACTAATCGTGACTTAAGATTTATTACCGACATGAACCAAAAAATCGATAACGTTATGACAAAAGAAGGGTTAGTAACGGCTCCTGTAGGAACTTCTTTAACTGAGGCTGAAAAAATCTTGCAAGATCACCGTATCGAAAAATTACCATTAATTGATAAAGATGGTCGTTTAAGCGGATTAATCACAATCAAAGATATTGAAAATGTTAAACAATTTCCAAATGCTGCAAAAGATGCACAAGGACGTTTATTAGTTGCAGCAGCTGTTGGTGTCACAAGTGATACGTTCGAACGTGCACAAGCTTTACTTGATGCCGGTGCGGATGCCATTATTATTGACACTGCTCATGGACATTCTGCTGGTGTTCTACGTAAAATTGCTGAAATCAGAAAAGAATTTCCTAAAGCTACTTTAATTGCTGGAAATGTTGCAACAGCTGAAGGTACAGAAGCTTTATACCAAGCAGGTGTCGATGTTGTTAAAGTTGGTATTGGACCTGGTTCAATTTGTACAACTCGTGTGGTTGCTGGTGTAGGTGTTCCTCAAATTACAGCTATCTACGATGCTGCAAACATTGCTAAAAAATATAACAAGACAATTATTGCCGATGGTGGTATTAAATACTCAGGTGATATTATTAAAGCGCTAGCGGCAGGTGGAAACGCTGTTATGTTGGGTAGTATGTTAGCTGGTACTGAAGAATCTCCTGGTGATTTTGAAATTTACCAAGGTCGTCGCTTCAAAACATACCGTGGTATGGGTAGTCTTGCTTCAATGACACACGGTTCATCAGACCGTTACTTCCAAAGTAGTGTAAATGAAGCTAACAAGTTAGTTCCTGAAGGTATCGAAGGGCGCGTTGCTTACAAGGGACCTCTTGCAGACATCATTTACCAAATGGAAGGTGGAATTCGTTCAGGTATGGGTTATGTAGGTGCTGAAAGCATTCAATCACTACATGATAACGCACAATTTGTTCGTATTACTGGTGCAGGTCTAAAAGAATCTCACCCACATGATGTTCAAATTACAAAAGAAGCTCCTAACTACAGCTTATAAGCCATCTCCATATAAAATAACGACCAATAAAACCGGTCGTGGTGTTATTATTCGTGTTGTGTTAGACTTATTTTAAAAGACAGATCTTCAAAAGGTAGGAAATAACATTGAAAATTTTAAAAGACAGATTACTTAAAGACGGAAAAGTTATCGGGGATGATGTTTTAGAAGTTGACTCATTTTTAAAACAACAATTAGACCCTGTTTTGATGAAGCAAATGGCTGATGAATTTTACGAACGCTTTAAAGAAAAGAAAGTGACAAAAATTTTGACAGTTGAAGCTTCAGGAATTGCACCAGCTATTATGGTTGGTTACAACTTCAACGTTCCTGTTGTTTTCGGTAGAAAACAAAAATCAGTAACATTGAACGATAACATGTACTCAGCAACCGTGTTTTCATACACACATCAAACCTCAAATGAAATTGTTATTTCGCGTGATTTCTTATCAGCTGATGACCATGTCCTAATCATTGATGACTTCTTGGCTAATGGACAAGCTGTTGAAGGGTTACTAGATATTGTCAATCAAGCAGAAGCAACAGTAGCGGGCGTGGGAATTTCCGTTGAAAAGAGTTTCCAAAAGGGTCGCAAAATGTTAGATGAACAAGGTTACCAAGTGGAATCACTTGCACGTATTTCATCTTTTGAAGGTGGAAAAGTTCACTTTTTAGGTGGAGAATAAAACCAAAAAAGGTCACACGCTTTTAGGCTGTGATCTTTTTTTGTGTGATAAAAACTACATTTAATAATCGATTTTTGCTATACTGGTATGTATTAGCAACGTTACAAATACAAGATGAGAGTAGGCAAAATTGTGAATCAAAACGATATTTTAACTGGACTAAATGACAAGCAAAAAGAAGCTGTCCAACATACAGAAGGTCCTTTGCTCGTAATGGCTGGAGCCGGTAGTGGTAAAACAAGTGTACTAACACGTCGGATTGCATATTTAGTTGATGAAAAAAATATCAATCCTTCTCATATCTTAGCTATTACCTTTACAAATAAAGCAGCCAGAGAAATGAAAGAGCGTGTTCTAGACTTATTAGGAGAAAAAGGTCAGAGTATTTGGATTTCAACTTTCCATGCACTTTGTGTCCGTATCTTGAGAAATGAAGCACCTAAAATCAATTACACAACTTCTTTTACAATTTCAGATCCTGCAGAACAACAAACGTTAGTTAAACAGATTCTAAAAGAACGCAACTATGACCCTAAACTATATAATCCAAAAGCAATTTTAGGGACAATTAGTAATGCTAAAAATGATTTGTTAACACCTGAAAAATTCACAGAATCAGTAAATAGCAGCTTTTCAAAAGTGGTTTCAGAAGTTTACGATCAATACCAAAAAACATTGGTTAATAATCAAGCAATGGACTTTGATGATCTAATAATGAAGACTATTGAATTGTTCAAGACTTCACCTGAAACACTGCACTTTTACCAAGAAAAGTTCCAATATGTTCATGTGGATGAATATCAAGATACTAATGAGGCACAGTATCAAATTGTCAAACTGTTAAGTGCAAAACACCAAAACATTTGTGTAGTTGGTGATTCTGATCAAAGTATTTATGGTTGGCGTGGTGCTAACATGGAAAATATTTTGAATTTTGAACAAGATTATATTGATACTAAAACTATTTTGTTAGAACAAAATTACCGTAGCACCTCACATATCTTAAGTGCGGCTAACAGCGTGATTGAAAATAATAATAATCGTAAGCCTAAAAACCTTTGGACTGACCAAGGTGACGGCGAAAAAGTTAAATACTATCGTGCACAAAATGATTTAGATGAGTCACTGTTTATTGTAGAAAACATTAATGAAGGTGTTAAATCTAAAAAACGTCATTACAGTGATCACGCGATTTTGTATCGAACAAACGCGCAATCAAGAACGATTGAAGAAGGATTTTTGAAAGCATCAATTCCTTACAAGATTGTGGGTGGTCATAAATTTTATGATCGTAAAGAAATTAAAGATTTATTAGCCTATTTAAGATTGATTGATAATCCAAATGATACGATGAGCTTGAATCGAATTATTAATACGCCCAAACGTGGTATTGGTCCAGGTACCTTAGCCAAATTAAATGAGTTTGCGGTAGCAAATAATTGGACCTTACTAGAAGCCGCTAAGAACGTAGCACTTTCATCAATTGGAAGTAAAGCACAAAAAGCGATGCAAGCTTTTTCAGCTATGATGCAAGATTTCATCGATTACCATGATAATCACTCTATCACTTCAATTGTTGAAAAAATGCTGCAGCAAAGTGGTTACACTGAAGACTTAAAAGAACAAAACACTTTAGAAGCACAAACTAGACTTGAAAATATTGATGAATTTTTATCAGTGACTAACAAATTTGATGAAGGTTACGATGAAAGTCAAACTGAACAATCTCGCTTAACCGATTTCTTAGCCGATGTTTCTTTATTATCTGATCAAGATGAAGGCGAGGAAGATGATGATGTTGTGACTTTAATGACACTTCATGCCGCTAAAGGTTTAGAATTTCCAGTAGTCTTTTTAGTGGGAATGGAAGAAGGATTGTTTCCATCTTCAAGAAGTATGGGAGACGAAGATTCTCTTGAAGAAGAACGTCGTTTGGCTTATGTTGGCGTAACTCGTGCAAGAGAGCAACTGTTCTTAACTAATTCACATTCTCGTTTACTATACGGTAGACGTCAATCTAATATGCCTTCACGTTTTGTACAAGAAATTTCATTTGACCACCTCGAAAAAATCGAACCAAAAGTGCAAGAACAACCAGATAATCCACTTAAAGATTATCATAGAAAAGCTTATTCACCGGTATATCATAGCCATGTTGCACCAAAGAGTAAAGGCGCTGTAGGAGCTGAAAAACAACCTTGGCAAGTCGGTGATAAAGTCGCTCATAAAGCATGGGGTGAGGGAACTGTTGTTAAAATAACAGGTAAAGGTGCCGATACAGAATTAGATATTGCATTTGAAAGTCAAGGTGTTAAGCGATTACTTGCTGAGTTTGCACCAATTACTAAGAAATAAAAAGGGATGACATAATGACAATTGAACATCCAGTATATGAGCTAACACACCAACAAGCACAAGAAGAAGTTATTCAGTTACGTAAAACGCTCGACCAATGGGCACAAGAATATTATGATGATGATAATCCGTCTGTCGAAGATTATATTTATGATCAAAATTATCATCGTTTACAAGATATCGAAAAGTATTTTCCAGAACTAATCTCACAAGATTCAATTACGCAAAGAGTAGGAGCATCTGCCTCAACTAAGCTTGAAAAAATTGAACACACACCACCGATGCTTTCCATGAGTGATGTTTTTTCAATGGATGAGTTGGTTGAATTTGATAAGCGAGTTAAAAAGCAGTTGCAAACTAGTGATTTCACTTATAACGTTGAGTTAAAAATTGACGGATTAGCACTTTCAGTTGTTTATGAAGACGGAAAATTAGTTCAAGCTTCAACACGTGGGGATGGATTAATTGGTGAAAACGTTACCGAAAATGTAAAAACCATTGCAGATGTTCCTAAAATATTACCTGAACCATTATCAATGGAATTTCGCGGTGAATGTTATATGCCAAAAAAAGCGTTTGCTGACTTAAATAAAAAGCGCGAACAAGAAGGACAGCAGATATTTGCTAATCCAAGAAATGCTGCCGCAGGTTCATTAAGACAACTTGATTCAGCTGTCACTAAAAGTCGTAACTTGAGTACATTTTTCTATCACTGGGTAGCCACTGATGGAGCAGTCACAACTCAAGTAAAAGCACTAGATAAAATGTCTGAGTTGGGATTAAGTACCAATCCAGACTCTATTGAAGTTCAATCGATTAGTGAAGTTTTGAAGTTTGTCGAAGAATACGAACAAAAGCGTGATAGCTTACCTTACGGGATTGATGGTGTAGTCGTTAAAGTCAATCGGTTTGATTACCAACAACACCTTGGTAACACTGTTAAAGTACCAAGGTGGCAAATTGCCTATAAGTTTGCACCTGAAGAATCGAAAACTATTGTACGGGATATTCAATGGACAGTTGGAAGAACAGGTGTTGTGACACCGACTGCAATTATGGATACTGTACAATTAGCCGGAACAACTGTTTCAAAAGCGACATTGCATAATCCAACATTACTTCATCAAAAAGATGTTAGGTTGTTAGATACTGTATTTATTCACAAAGCTGGCGATATCATTCCTGAGATTTCACGTGTTGTAAAAGAAGATAGGGATGCAAATTCACGACCTTACCAAGTGCCAACACATTGTCCATCATGTGGAGCAGAACTCGTTAATTTGAATGATGAGGTTGCTTTAAGATGTGTTAATCCAATGTGTGAAGCACAAATTACTGAAAAGCTAACGCACTTTGCTTCTCGTAATGCGATGGATATTACAGGACTTGGTCCTCGCATTATTAAACAATTATTTGAGAAAAATCTCATTAAGGATGTCGCAGGACTTTATCAGCTTAAAGAAGATGAGTTATTAGTCTTAGATAAATTTGGTGAAAAATCAGCACATAATTTAGTTGAATCAATTAGTCAAAGTCGTAATAACTCTCTTGAAAAACTGCTTTTTGGATTGGGTATTCGTAATGTTGGTGCAAAAGTAGCTCAAATCATTTGTGAAAAATATGAAAATATTGATAATTTGATGCAAGCTACTTCCGAAGAACTACAACAGATTGATACGGTTGGACAAGTGATTGCGGACGCTATTACTTTATATTTCAAACAAGATCAAGCTAAAAAATTGATTGAAGAGTTAAAAGAATCAGATGTTAATATGGTTTTTCTTAAACCTAAAGCCCCTGATAGTAATAATGAGTTTTTTGATCAAAAAACCATTGTGATAACAGGAACACTTTCTCACTATAAGCGTAAAGAGCTTTCAACACTATTGCAATCATATGGTGCTAACGTGACATCTTCTGTTTCAAAAAATACCGATTTATTAATTTATGGTGAAAATGCGGGATCAAAATACACCAAAGCACAAGAATTGGGTGTTTCGGTGATGGGTGAAGCAACCTTGATTGCTAATTTACAAGAGTAGGAGGCTGTATTTTGAAGAAAATCGCATATCTTATACAGCTTATAATTTTAATGATTATTTTGACAGGTTGTGGCAATCTGCAAAATTCTAACTTGGCGAATAATAATTCTGCTCAGGTTCAAAACACGTTCCAAATTACGGGAACGACTAATGACAATACTTATAATGTTTTGCTTCAAGATGGGCGTTATAAATCTAGTCCTTCTCGTGGTGCGACAGCGACCATGTTAAATTCAGTTGATGTAACAGGGATGGAATCAGGCTTGGTTCAAATTTCAAAACAAGCCTTTTCAACAGAAAAATATATCTTCCAAGAGGGCCAACAAATTAGTCAAAGTGATGCGTATAATTGGTTAGGTCGTTATGACGAAAAAAGTAATCCAGATGGCTTAAACCCAGCTGCTAATTCTGAAACAGATGCTGACAAACGCACACCTGTTTATCTAGAGCAATTACTTGAACAAAATTATATGACAGGTTCAGGCAATAATTACAATGTTCAAGGTATAAGTTTAACGCTAGCAATGAATTCTGTTGACTACTACCAAAAAGAAAAAGATGGCGCAACATACAGCACTAAAATTTCTCGTGAAGACCAAGAAAAGCATGGAAAAGAAATGGCTCAAAAAGTTGTTGAACGGTTGCGACAAAAAGAAGGGCTTAAGAATATTCCAATTGTAATTGCGTTGTATTCACGGCCAAGCGTTGACAGCTTGACTGGTGGCGCATATTTTGCAACAACAACAGTTAACGGTGATAGTGGTTCAATTGGTAATTGGCAAACGATTGACAATCAAACGCAAGTGTTTCCAATCGTTTCTGGTTCTGAAAAGGCCATTAATAGCTCAGACCTTGAAGGTTTTCAAAACTTCAAATCTATTGTACAAGGTTATTTCCCCAACTTAAGTGGGGTTATTGCCAAAAGTAACTATGAAAATGGTAAACTTAATTCAATGACTATAACTGTGAATACACAATTTTATGGTTATCAGCAGATAAATAGTTTTACTAAATTAATTTCTAACAGTGCTGAAAAATATTTGCCTAAAAATGTGCCAATTGAAATTAAAGTTCAAGCTGTTGGTGAAGTTCAATCAGTTGTGATTCGAGACAGCAGTAATTATAATTTCTATAGTCATGTATTTAGTAATGAAAATTAACGGAGGTATTCAATGATTTCTAAAGAAGAAATTGCGCACGTTGCGGCGCTTTCAAGATTAAAATTTAGCGAAGAAGAGCTAGAAATGTTCACACCCCAAATGGACGATATCATCGCCATGGCTGGACAATTGCAAGAAGTGGATACAACTGATGTTGTGCCAACTAACTTAATTGTTGATGAAGTAAACGTCTTCAGAAATGATGAAGTTGAAAAAATGCAAACACGTGAAGAACTACTTAAGAATGTACCTGAAACAAAAGACGGTTTAATCAGAGTGCCTTCAATTATTGACAAGGAGGATGACAATCAATAATGAATTATTTAAACGAATCAATCGACCAATTACATCAAAATTTGGTCCATCAAAAATTGTCAGCTAAAGAACTTGCAACTAACACACTTGATAACATCAAAAAAACAGATGACAAATTCAATTCTTTTATTTCACTAAACGAAAATGCACCTAAAGAAGCTGAAGCTATCACAGAATTCGACACACCTTTGGCAGGAATTCCAATCGCTGTTAAAGATAATATTGTCACAACAGAAATGAAAACAACAGCGGCTAGTCGTATGCTTGAAAATTTTGTATCTGTGTATGATGCAACAGTTGTTTCAAAACTAAAAGACCAAAAAGCTGTCATCATTGGTAAACCAAACTTGGATGAATTCGCAATGGGTTCATCTACTGAAACATCATACTTTGGCGTTTCAAAAAACCCATGGGATCACACTAAAGTTCCAGGTGGTTCTTCTGGTGGTTCAGCAACAGCTGTAGCTAGTGGTCAAGTTGTGGCTGCATTGGGTTCAGACACTGGTGGTTCAATTCGTCAGCCAAGTGCCTTTACTGGTATTTTTGGAATCAAACCAACTTATGGTCGTGTGTCACGTTGGGGATTAATCGCTTTTTCTTCAAGTTTAGACCAAATCGGTGTGATGACTAAACGTGTTAAAGATGCTGCTTACGTTTTAAATGCAATTAGTGGTCATGATGAACGTGATTCAACAAGTTCAATGCGTGAAGTTCCTGACTTTACAAAAGCACTTAACAAAGACGTTAAAGGTCTAAAAATTGCTGTTCCTAAGGAATACTTTGAAATTGGTGTTTCTGACGAAGTTAAACGCGTGGTAAATGAAGCGATTAAGGTTTACGAAGAAAACGGTGCAATCGTTGAAGAAGTAAGCTTGCCACATACTAAATATGTGATTCCAACTTACTACTTGATTGCTTCTAGTGAAGCTTCATCAAACTTACAACGTTTTGATGGTATCCGTTATGGATTCCGTGCAAGTGATGTGAAGAGTTTAGCTGATGTTTATGTCAAAACTCGTTCTGAAGGATTCGGAGACGAAGTTAAACGTCGTATTATGCTTGGTACATTCTCACTTTCAGCAGGAACATACGATGCTTACTTCAAAAAAGCTGCGCAATTGAGAACATTAATCAAACAAGACTTCGACCGTTTATTTGAAAAATATGACTTAGTAATGGGACCAACTGCACCAACAACTGCTTTTGGTATTGATGCTAAAAATGATGATCCAATGACTATGTATGCTAACGATATTCTAACAATCTCAGCAAACATGGCAGGTATCCCAGCAGCAAGTATTCCAGCAGGACTTGCTTCAGATAACATGCCTGTAGGTCTTCAAATCATGGCACAACGCTTTGACGAAGAAGCAATCTTTAATGCTGCAAGCTTCTATGAAGATTACAGTAAATTCTATGAAAAAGTTCCTAGTGAAATGGAGGACAAATAATGAATTTTGAAACAACTATTGGGCTTGAAGTCCACGTTGAATTAAAAACGAACACTAAAATGTTCAGTCCAAGTCCAGTGCAATACGGAGCAGAACCTAACACCAACACAAACGTGATTGACTTTGGTTACCCTGGTGTATTGCCAACTGTGAATAAAGAAGCTTACCGTCTAGGAATTATGGTGGCTTCAGCTATGCACTCAAACGTGTCACCTTACACACATTTTGACCGTAAGAATTACTTCTATCCAGATAATCCAAAAGCTTACCAAATTACACAATCAGAATTTCCATTAGCTACTGATGGTTATATTGAAATTGAAGTGAATGGTTACACTAAAAAAATCCGCTTAGAAGAAATGCACGTAGAAGAAGATGCTGGTAAGAATACTCACGGTACGGATGGCTATTCATCTGTTGACTTGAACCGTCAAGGAACGGCTCTAATCGAAATTGTGTCAAAACCTGATATTGCAACACCAGATGAAGCACAAGCTTACCTTGAAAAGCTACGTCAAATCGTTCAATTTACAGGTGCTTCAGACGTTAAGATGGAAGAAGGATCAATGCGTGTGGATACTAATATTTCACTACGTCCAATTGGTCAAGAAGAACTAGGTGAAAAAGCTGAGCTTAAAAACTTAAACTCATTTAACCACGTTCGTTTAGGTCTTGCTTATGAAGAAAAACGCCAAACTGAAATTTTACTTGCAGGTGGCGAAATCAAACCTGAAACCCGTCGTTTTGATGAAACAACAGGTCAAACTTACTTACTACGTGTGAAAGAAGGGAAAGACGATTACCGTTACTTCCCAGAGCCTGATATTCCAGGATTCCATGTAGCTGATTCATGGGTTGAAGAAATTAAATCACAAATTCCAGAAATGCCAGATGTTCGCCGTAAACGTTATGTTTCTGAATTAGGTATTCCTGAATATGATGCTAATATTTTGACTCAAACTAAAGAAATGTCTGACTTCTTTAATGAAACAGTTGAAAATGGTGGGGATGCAAAACTAGCTTCTAACTGGTTAATGGGTGAAGTGAATGCATACTTGAACACCAACAAAATTGACTTGTTAGAATCAAACCTAACACCTGAAAACTTAGCAACAATGATCAAATTAATTAAAGATGGTACAATTTCTTCAAAAATTGCGAAAAAAGTTTTCCAAGAAACAATTAAAAATGGTACAGAACCTAAAGCTTGGGTCGAAGAAAAAGGACTAGTTCAACAATCTGATCCAGCAGTTTTAGTACCATTGATTAATGATATCTTGGATAATAATGAACAATCTATTGAAGACTACAAAAACGGTAAAGACCGTGCCATTGGGTTCTTAGTTGGTCAAATTATGAAAGCAACTAGAGGTCAAGCTAACCCTAAAGTTGTGAATAAAATTTTGTTAGAAGAATTAGACAAGAAGTAAGGGTGGGCGATTTTAGTGCCAAAAGCCAGATTGATTTATAACCCGACTTCTGGACATTATCCTGTTACTAAAAGTGTTGTTGATATTTTAAAAGTACTTGAGGACGCGGGATTTGAAGCTAGTTCGTTTCAAACGACTGTAGAAGTAGATTCGGCGAAAAATGAGGCAACCCGTGCGGCTAAAGCAGGGTTTGACTTAATCGTTTCAGCCGGTGGAGATGGAACATTAGATCAAGTCATCAATGGAATTGCCCCGTTGGTAACAAGGCCTAAAGTGGCTGTTATTCCAGCAGGAACCGCTAATGATTTTGCCAGAGCGTTGAATATTCCTAGAAATAACTTCAAAGAAGCAGCTGAAGTTATTTTAAAAGGACAAACACAAAAGTTAGATATTGGACGTGCTTACTCAAGTACAAATAGTCAATACTTTGTGAATAATGCCGGCGGTGGCCATGTTACAGAAGTAACCTATGCACCTACTTGGCAGCAAAAGTCTATTTTCGGTTATAGTGCTTACTTGCTTAATGCTATTAAACTATTAGCTGGATTACAGTCTAGAAAAATGCGTCTGACGTATGACACAGGTGTTTATGAAGGAGAAACGGTATTGTTCTTGTTGGGATTAACCAATTCAATTGGTGGATTTGAAAAGATATTACCGATTCCTGAATTTTCAGATGGTAATTTTGGCTTACTGATTGTAAAACCAACACAACTTAATCGACTATTTCGATTGATTAAGTTGGCAGTCAAAAATCGCCAACATTTAACGGATGATGATGTGATTTTTGTAAAAACTAAGACGCTCGAAGTTGAATTGCTAGATCAAAATAGTCATGGCAATGATGTCAATATTGATGGTGAAAAAGGAACAGCCTTTCCGCTATCATTTGAAAATTTGACGCAACATATCGAGTTTTATGTAAACTTTTAAAATGTACTAAAAAACTGTACCTAAATTTTTGGGTACAGTTTTTTAAAGCCTAGGAGATAATATGCTAAATAAGAATCAAGAAATACAATTGACAATTACTGATTTGAGTTATGAAGGAATGGGTGTTGCACATACAGAAGAAGGTATGACACTGTTTGTTGATAACGCATTACCAGGTGAAGTAGTGATTGCTAAAATCATGAAACTAAAAAAAGGATTTGGTTTTGCAAAAACCATGTCAATTGAAACAAAAAGTCCAGAACGTGTAGAAATGGT
The DNA here is from genome assembly GCF_001436605.1 of Holzapfeliella floricola DSM 23037 = JCM 16512. Classification (GTDB taxonomy): domain Bacteria; phylum Bacillota; class Bacilli; order Lactobacillales; family Lactobacillaceae; genus Holzapfeliella; species Holzapfeliella floricola. The sequence continues at coordinate 29,477 of NZ_AYZL01000010.1, forward strand.
CTCAAATAAGTGGGCACAAACAGGGATTGCGCCACTTGCCCATTTAACTTATGATAAACAACTGGAATTCAAAACTAAGCAAGTCAAAACATTAGTTGAAAAGAATAAGTTAGATGTGGATGTGCTAGATACCATAGCATCACCTAATGAATTAGCTTATCGTAATAAAGCGCAAATTCCCGCTCGTCAAGTTAATGGTCAACTTGAAGTAGGGTTCTTCCGTAAACGGTCACATGATTTGGTTGAGATGGAAGACTTTTTAATTCAAGATACTAAGATTGATAATACAATTAAAGGTGTTCGTGATATCTTACGTCGATATGATATTGCTGGATACGATGAAAAAAATCATCGTGGTCAAGTGAAAAATGTAATTGTTCGTCGTGGTTATTTTACCGGTGAAATCATGGTGATTTTAGTTTGTTTGGATAAAAAATTCAAATATTTACAAAAAATTGCAGATGAAATTGAACAATTAGAAGAAGTTAAAAGTGTTTACCTAAATCACAATCCTCAAAAAACTAATGTGATTATGGGTAAAAAGAATCGCTTATTAGCAGGTAATTCTTATATTACAGACAAAATCGGTGATCAAACTTTTATGATTTCACCACAATCATTTTTCCAAATTAACTCAAGCCAAACGCCAACCCTTTATCAAAAAGCAGTTGAAATGGCACAATTAAATGAAGATGATGAAGTATTAGATACTTATTCAGGGATTGGGACAATTGGTCTTTCTGTGGCTAAAAAAGTCAAAAGTGTAACCGGTGTTGAAGTCGTGAAATCAGCGGTAGATGATGCCAAAAATAATGCGACTTTAAACCACATTACCAACTCAGAATTCTTCTTAGGTAAGTCAGAAGAATATATGAATCACTGGGCAGAAGAAGGCAAAAAAGCGACAGTTGTAATTGCTGATCCACCAAGAAAAGGTGTAACTAGTGAATTCATTCAATCTACTGCTAAAATTGCACCTCGTAAGGTGATTTACATTTCATGTAATCCAGCTACTTTGATGCGTGATATTAAAGAATTTGAAGAATACGGTTATACAACCAAAACAATTCAACCAGTTGATATGTTCCCAATGACACAACATGTGGAATGTGTGACGGTGCTTGAGAAAAACTAAAAAACGTTGCAGGAGAAAACCTGATAACAATTTATAAATAAGTATAAGAAAAAGACCTAGGTCATATGACCTAGGTCTTTCTTTATGTATTGCCAACTATAAATGGCTAATAAGTGTAAACTTTGCTTACGCATTGTTTTATTTTAACTCAGTATGTCAAATCAATAAGGTTAATGAATTGGGAGCTACCCAACTCTTACCGCTTTTATAATACAACAAAAAAATTACTTATGCAAATATTAATTTGTAAAAATAAATAATCTGTTTTATTATAGCTAGTACTTAGAAGGAGGACTAAAAATGACATATAGAAACTATCATATTGGACTAGATATTGGAACATCGTCAGTTGGATTTGCTGTAAGATATGACAATGGTGAATTAGTTCATAAAAAAGGAAGCAACTTAGTTGGGGCTAGATTATTCAAAGAAGGGGAAACAGCCGAAGAAAGACGTCTTAATAGGGGAGCACGTAGAAGATATAACAGAAGAAAATGGCGTTTAAATTTATTAAATCAAATTTTCAAACCATTAATTGAAGTAAATGATCCAACATTCTTTAAAAGGCTAGAACAGTCAAACCTAGTTAATTATGATAAATCAGAATCTTTTAGCTTATTAAATAATCAATCAGATGATAAGTTGCATCAGCAATTCCCAACAATTTATCATTTAAGAGATTATTTGATGAAAAGCACAGAAAAAGCAGATATTAGGCTTATTTATTTAGCAGTTCATCATATTGTTAAGTATCGAGGCAATTTTTTAGATGCTTCGCCTGTAGATTCATTTGAAGCATCTAACTTAAAGGTAGACGAAATTCTTACACAAATTAATTTATTATTGGATAATTTAACAGACGATTTACGACTTAATACTCAATATGTAACAGACATCGAACAAACTTTACTTTCCAATACTGAAAGTAATAAAGATAAAGAAAAAGTTATTCAAAAACTACTACTACATAAAGAAGCAATTAAGATTGATAAAGATAGGACTGCTCAGATTGCGAAATTGGTTTTAGGTTATAAAGCTGACATAGCCAAATTATTTGGAATTACTGAAAAACTTCAAACACCTAAATTAGAATTATCAGCTGCCAATAGTGACGATGCTTTGATGGAACTAAGTGCAGAATTAAATGAAGACCAAATAGGTATTTTACTCCAATTAAAAACACTTTATTCAAGAGTCAGACTTAACCAAATTATTCCTTCAGGAACTAGTTTATCTAAGTCTATGATTGAAAAATATGAGTTGCATCATACACAATTAAAATCATTCAAAGAAAACATTTTATTAAAGTTACGAAGAAATACTGCAGTTAGACGAAATTTAGAATTAGCTTATGCTTTATATGTTGGGAACGCTCAGACAAAACAAGAAGTTTTTGAACCTAAAAAAGCTCGATTTACAAGTGATGACTTTGCGAGTTTAAAAGCTAATGCAAAATCAGCATCTAGTGTTAAAGAGGCACCCAAAAATACAAAAACGAAATTAACAACTGATGACTTCTACAATATACTAACTGAACTGTTTGCGACATTTGAATCAGAATTGTCAGCAGACGAAGATATGATAAAAGAAGTTGAACAAATTAAAAAAGCAATTACTGGGGATAATTATTTACCTAAGCAAAGAACAGATCAAAATGGTAATATTCCGCATCAACTGCATCAAATTGAATTAAGGCAAATTCTTCAAAATCAACTGCCACATTATCCAGAAATGGATAAAATCAATGAGCAAAAGCCAATAGAAAAACTAGTAACATTTCGTGTTCCTTATTATATTGGCCCATTAATTACGCCTGAAGACCAACAAAAGTCATCAGCTGCTAATTTTGCTTGGATGAAGCGAAAAGAACAAGGTGCAATTACACCTTGGAATTTTGATGATAAAGTTGATCGCATGCAATCTGCTACAAACTTTATTAAAAGAATGACTGTTAAAGATACTTATTTAATTAATGAAGATGTTTTACCAGATAGAAGTCTCTTATACCAAAGATTTAAAGTTTTAAATGAATTAAATTTAGTCAAAGTTAATAACCAATTGTTGTCAATTGGTGAGAAACAAGCTATTTATCATGATTTATTCGAAAAACAAAAAACAGTAAGCACTAAAAAATTGCAAAGTTATCTTCAAAGCGAACAAGGATATGGGGATAATATCGAGATATCAGGCTTATCAAATCCAGACAAATTTAATAATGGCTTAACTACATATATTGATTTCAAAAATATTTTTGGTGATTTAGTCGAAGATACAACGAAGCAAAAAGAATTTGAGCAAATAATAGAATGGTCAACAGTATTTGAAGATAGAGCTATTTTTAAAGCAAAATTGCAAGAAGTGAACTGGTTGACAGAAGAACAGATTAAGGCACTGGTAGCTAAGAGATATAGTGGCTGGGGCAGATTATCTTATCGACTACTCGCAGAGTTAGTAAATGACAATGGTGAAAGAATTATTGATATTTTGTGGAATAACAAAGGGAGCAATTTGATGAGTATTGTCTCGCAAGATGAGTTTCAACAGCAAATTGCACGAATCAATAGCCACGAAGTTCAAGAACTTGGGATGGAAAGTGTTTTGGCTAATGCTTATACTTCACCGCAAAATAAAAAAGCCATTCGACAAGTAATGAAAGTTGTCGATGACATTCAATTAGCAATGAATGGACAGGCACCAACCTCGATTTCAATTGAATTTACTCGAAAACCTGAAGAAAATAGTGAAATTAGCAAGTCTAGATATGAAACAATTACCTCAATTTATCAATCACTTTCTAAAGATATTGAAAAAGAGGTGAAGGATAATCTAAATAAGAACAAGAGCAGTCTTAAAAAGAATCTGTCAGATAAATACTATCTGTACTTTACACAATTAGGACGCGATATTTACACAAATCAACCCATTCCATTTAATGAAATTCCTTATTATGACATTGATCATATTGTGCCACGTTCAGTTGAAATGAATGATTCTTTAAACAATCGAGTACTAGTAGCGAAAAGCATTAACCAAATCAAAAAAAATAATGCACCTATCGATAGTTCATTGAAGATAACAAGTGAAACACGTCAGTTGTGGAAAAAATTATTAGATAGTGGCTTAATTACCAAACAAAAATATTATAAATTAAGCAGTAGTATTAAGAATACGGTTAGTCCTTACGTTAAACAGGGCTTCATTAATCGTCAGTTGGTAGAAACTAGCCAAGTTATCAAATTGGTTGCTAATATTTTGGGAACTAAGTATCAAAATGATGATACTGAAATTATTGAAGTTAAAGCCCATTTAAACTCTGAAATTCGTAAGACTTTTGAGTTCTATAAACTTCGAGAACTTAATGACTATCATCACGGATTCGATGCTTATTTGACAACACTTGTTGGTGGTTACTTATATAATCGTTATCCTAAGTTAAGAAGCTATTTTGTTTATGGTGATCATAAGCGTTTAGATAAAGCACAACTTTCTGAACTTAAAAACTTTAACTTCTTACATGGCTTGACTAATCCAAAGTCTGGTTCAGACGGGTTAATTACTGCATCTGGCTCACAACAAGTTGTGTTAGACAGAAATGAAACGATCAAAAGATTAAACAAAATTTATCGATACAAATATATGTTAATCTCTCGTGAAGTATTTACTAAACAAGGACAATTCTATAACGAGACGATTTATCCAGCAAAACCTAATACAGCTAAAATGATACCTTTGAAAGACAACAAGCCAAGTGAAGTCTATGGTGGATATTCAAGTAGTAACGTTTCTAAGATTGCTTTGATAAAGGAAAAGAATACTGATAATTATCAGTTTATTGGTATTCCAATTCGCTCTATTGCTAAATTAAAGCAAGCAAAAGCCAATAGTAAAACAGTTTATCAAACTGAACTCAATCGAGTGATTAAATCTGTATTAGCTAGTCAAAAAACTAAAAAGCAAAAAGAATTTGAAGTTATATTGGATAACGTTAAATATAACCAAGTGGTGGTTGATCAAGGAGAGAAATACTATCTAGGAAGTCCTTACTATAAAAAGAATGCAAAACAGTTAGTGATTAGTCCTGAATCGGTTAAAATATTGGCTGATAAAGCAACTGCAGACTTACCTGAACAAGAGGCTCACAACAAATTAATGACAGTTTATCAAGAGATTGTAGACGTATTAAATAAGCATTTTGCTTTATATGATATAAATAATGTTCGAAAAAAATTAAATGACGGATTAATTAAATTTAGCCAATTGCCAAATTATGATGAAACATCAAAAAATAGATTTGATATTTCTAAGTCAATTAAGACTAAGTATGCTGTTATTATGAGAATTTTGAGTGGTATTAAAAATCAAACAAGCGAGGTTCCAGAACTTGGCTTAAAATCTCCGTTAAATAAGATGCAAACAAAAGGTGGTATAAAAATTTCACCCGAAGCTAAAATATATTACTCATCACCGACTGGAATTTTTAGTCACTTTAAACAAGTTAAAAATCTATAATTAATGAAAACCAGTTGATCTTTTTTCAGCTGGTTTTTTTATACCTAAAGGGGGATGCAAAAATGAAACAAAGAAGTGTTATTATTACGCAACATGCTAAGTTATCTTACTCAGCTAATTCAATGGTTGTCCAAACAATGATGGATATTAATTATGTTCCAATAGATGATATTTACCTAATTATTGTACAAACGACAAGAGCGGTTTTGACGACAGAATTGATTAATCAAATTAGTCAGCATCAAATTAAATTAGTTTTTACTGATTCATCTGGACAACCAATATGCGAAACAGTCAATTATTATTCGAACAATCAAACGGTCTCAACGTTAACATCACAAGTTAATTGGGATACTGGGCAAAAAGAAACTTTATGGACACAACTAGTCAAAACTAAAATTCAAAACCAAATTACCAATTTGAAAACACACGATTTAGAATATAAAGATTTAAATAAGCAACTTGATGCAGTTAAAAGTAATGATAGTACTAATAGAGAGGCTGTTGTAGCACGGTCTTACTTTGTTCGTTTGTTTGGTGAAACCTTTGTAAGAAAACAAGAGACACCAATCAATGCAGCACTGAATTACGGGTATTCTATTATACTAGCTGAGATAAATCGAAATATTGTTGCAAATGGCTATACTCCCACAATAGGTATTCATCATCATAGGGAAGATAATCATTTTAATTTTGGATCAGATTTAATTGAACCCTTTAGACCGATTATCGATGATTGGATATCCAATCAAAAATTCTATGAATTTACGTCAGATATTAAATTTGGCTTAGTACGGTTATTAAGTGCCGAAGTTCGTTATCAAGGCCGCTCAATGTATTTGAACAATGCAGTTACGCAATATGTAATGGATTGTGTGAAATTTTTGAATGGTAAAAAAGAGATGACAACTATTGAATTGGAGTTGATTGGTTATGAGGTATAGAGTTATGAGATTAATGATTATGTTTGATTTGCCAACAGAAACAAGCGAAGAAAAAAGGCTGTATCGAAAGTTTAGAAAGAAGTTAATAACCGAAGGGTTTATTATGATTCAGTATTCTATTTATAGTCGTGTTTGTGTTAATAAAAAATCGGCTACTTATTTAGAGCAAAAATTAGCCAAAGCAGCACCTGAAAATGGGCAGATTCAAAGCTTAATGTTAACTGAAAAGCAATATAATGATATGCATTTTATAACAGGGCAACCAGTTAAAGATGTGCGGAATTCTGCGGAAAGGACGATTATTCTATGATTATTTCTTATTTATCTCATCACAAAGTAGAGGTGAAAAAAGGGAAGATAACGTATGTTGGAACAGGTAATCGCCAAGTTTATTTAGATTTTGTGCAAGGATTTAAAGATAGCAATGAAAAAATCAAATTGTTTACGGATGAGTATGATAAGCTGACAGTCAGAAAAGAAATTGATTGGTTAGGAAGCTTGATAGATTATGAGACGATACCGAGTAAGATTACTAAAAAAGTTATTACAACAATTACTGATAATCTGACAAATGAGGAAATCAATCAGATGCAACAGATACATCGTCAAATGACTAAATTGATCCAGCAAAAATTATTTATGACAGATTTACCCTTGGTAGTTAATTTTGATTATACTAATGCCAAGCTATTTAAATATGCCGAAGTAAAATTTGATTCAACTATTTTTCTTAACCCTTTGGAATTATTGCTAACTTATATTAAAATTCATGCTGAGTGTCAAGACGAACGAATTGTTACAGTTATTAACCCCAGTCATTTTTTAACCGTGGAAGATATGATAGTTGTAGAGCGATTATGTCAGGAAACACAAGTTTCTTTGTTGATGATTGATTATTTACATCAAGTAGATTTTATGAACTATTCTCACTGCCTAAAATATTATATTGATGAAGACTTTATTGATTATTTCTAGTATTATTTATATAATTAAGAGGTCAAATCAAAGTTAGTTAGCCACTAACATACTTGTATTATTAAAATATAATGAAATATCTCAATTGTGAAAAAAGAAAGCTTTGGAGGCTTATTTAGTAGTAATTGATTAAGGTCAACTTTATTGGTTAATGACATGTTTATGATAAAATGATGGTTTTAGAAGTATGTCAAATCAATAAGGTTAATACCACAGGTCAAGACTACGTCAATGATCAACCACGTTTTAGAAGTATGTCAAATCAATAAGGTTAATACCGTTGAAGCAGTATAGAACTACTGGCTACTTGTTTTAGAAGTATGTCAAATCAATAAGGTTAATACCTAAAATTATGAACACAGTAAACTTAATTGGGTTTTAGAAGTATGTCAAATCAATAAGGTTAATACCAAGCTACTTACACCGCTGTTTGTCCCTTCGGTTTTAGAAGTATGTCAAATCAATAAGGTTAATACCTTAAAAGCTTTAACATGTGGACCCAATCTGGTTTTAGAAGTATGTCAAATCAATAAGGTTAGATTGAATAATTGAAGTAAATTGAGAATATGAGTATAGAAGAGTTGAGCTATGAAAAAAAGTTTGACTCTTTTTTATTTAAAAATCAATTAAGTTCATCATCATATCAAGATAAATTAAAGCCGACATGATAGGGTTAGTATTCAAATGAATTCTCTTTGGAGGAGAAACGATGAAATCTATTAAGAAAAGACAGCTTTTATTGGGGTTAGTTGTCTTATTGTACAGTATTATCGTATTATCTTATGCACTTTTTCCTAAAGCTGAGTTGAATCAATTTTTATCAACACAATTAGGGCTAGCACAGGTTTATGCATTTTCACTGTTTTTTGGTATTGTGATCATAATCTTCGCATTATTAATGATTGGCGTGAATAGCTACAAGAAAGATAATCGAAAGCCCTCACTTATCATGTGGTTAATGATGATAGTATTATCAGGCGTCTTAGTCGTGGGTAGTTGTGAGAGGAGCTTTACTAATCAGTTGGTTGATTCAAACCAGTCATCGTTCAAAATAGTGTCATACAATTCAGCTAATCAACTCAGTTCTGCTAATATTCAAACTATTTTTGGCGAATATAACACTGATATTGCAGTTCTTCCTGAGTTTGATGAACGTCCGTCAAGTTCGGATTCTCGTGAGCGAATTCAACAACTATTTAAGGCAGCTAACGTGAATTATAATCAGTACGACGTGTTTATTTCAGATCATCCAACAGGAGTCGCAGGAGTGACGACAATCGTCAAAAAGTCATTTGCTCAATTCACGCAACAAAAAAATATGCCACAACCAACTTTTAAAAGTGTTAATTTGAAATCTCAAACTGCAAATGTTCCAAGTATTATTGGGTTACATGCTGCACCACCGATTCCAGGCTATTTAATGAATTACTGGCAAAAAGATTTACGAACAATCAGCAATCAACTAGCCAACCAAAATCCAGATAGTATCTTGATTGGTGATTTTAATGCCAACATGAAGCATGGCCAGTTGACCAATATAACCACACATGAAGATGGACTCAATGCACTACCTGTTTTTGAAAGAGGGACGTGGCCGGTTTCAAAGTTACCAAGTTATTTTAGAACACCAATAGACCATGTTTTATTACCTAAAAACCAGTACACTATTAAAGATATTAAGCTTCAAGATTTAAAAACCTCAGACCATATGGCAATCTTTATGGAAGTGCAAAAAAATAAAGCCTAGGCAACTGCCTAAGCTTTATTTTTATGATGATAGTAATAGTAAACAGGAAGACCTGTTAAAGTCACTAAGACACCAATAATTGATAATTGGAATTGTGTGATAAAGGTTGCAATCACGATGAAGCCACCACCCAAGATGGAAATAATCGGAATGATAGGGTAGAACAGTACCTTGTAAGGGCGTTCAAGTTCAGGCTCGCGTTTTCTCAATATTAAAACGGCAATTGAAATTAAAGTGGTAAAGGTCCACATCACAAAGACCAACATGTTGGTTAAGTTGTCAAAATTACCTAAGAATAGTAATAAGATAGAAATACCACAAATTAATAGGCCAGAAATCATAGGAACACCAAAACGGTTTAGTTTCTTTAAATGCTGACTGAATGGTAGTTGGTTGCTTTGAGCGAGTGTATAAGGCAAACGCATCCCTGTCATTACAAACCCATTAATTGTGCCATAAACAGAAACTAAAATACCAATTGTCACCAAGCGACCACCTAAATTACCAAACAGTACACGAGAGCTATCAAAAGCAGCATTTGGATTACCTGCTAGTTGCTCAATCGGTAGACTTGATAAAAACGCAAAGTTGATAAGTACGTAGATAACAGTAACTAAACTTAGTCCTAATATAATAGCCTTAGGTAAGTCTTTGCTAGGTCGTTTTAATTCTCCAGCAATATTACCAACATTAATCCACCCTTCATAAGCATACATTGCCGAAAGTAGTCCCCCACTTAATGCTACAAAAAAGGGCACATTCTCACCCGCTGTAATAGGGAACAAGTCAACGGGTACTTTTGGATCATGAATTAGTCCAACAATTACGATTAATGCAACAGGAATCAACTTAATGACCAAAGACACTACTTGTAAAATCCCCGATGCTTTATTACCAATAAAGTTAATCAAAGCAACTGAAAGTAAACAAAGTACAGCCAAAGGAATAATCCATTGATGGTTAATTCCTAGTAGTGCAGTAAGTTGTTGGGAAAAAACGAGCATTAATGAAGCAATAGAGGCAGGAAAATAAATTAAAATTTGTGCCCAACCATATAAAAAACTAAGCGGTTTACCATAAGTATACTCAATATATTTAATAGGCCCCCCAGTAACAGGTAGTGCAGTTGCTAATTCAGCTACTGTTAAGCCACTAGCAATTGATAAAACCCCAGCAAATAGCCATACAAAGATGGTCATGCTAGTAGATTGAGTTAGCTGTGTAATAGAGGCAATTTTAAAGAAGATACCTGATCCAATCACAATTCCCATAACTGTTGATAATGCTTGTGAAAATTTGAGATTTTTTTTCATTTCTTGTGACATAAGACAAAACTCCTAAAATTAATCATTAAAAAAAGTCTTCTTAATTAAGAAGACTTTTCATTTTTTCTTTTTTGATAAAAATAAATGGGTAGTCCAATTAAAGTAACTAATATTCCGATAATAGACAGTTGAAATTGTGTGATTAAAGTTGAAACAACAATGAATAGTCCACCAAGGATTGAAATGATTGGAATTACAGGATAAAACAGAACTTTATAAGGACGTTCAAGTTCTGGTTCACGTTTTCTTAAAACGATAACACCTATTGATAGTAGCGTTGTAAAGCTCCAAATAACAAAGACTAACATGTCTGTTAGTAGATTAAAGCTTCCTAGGAAAATCATAATGAATGTAATTGCTAAAATGAACAATCCTGAAATATAAGGTGCACCGGATTTGTTTATTTTCTTGAAATAGCCGCTAAAAGGCAGACTACCTGTTGAAGCTAATGTATAAGGAACACGAATACCAGTCATTGTATAACCATTAATTGTGCCATATACTGAAACTAAGATACCGAGTGTTACCAAACGGCCACCAAAGTCACCAAAGAATAGTCGTGAACTATCAAAGGCGGCATTCCCATTACCGGCTAGTTGATCAATAGGAAGTGCTGAAACAAAAGCATAGTTAATTAAAACATAAATCAAGGTTACTAAACTTAGTCCCAAAATAATAGCTTTAGGTAGGTCTTTTTTAGGATTCTTCATTTCACCAGCCATATTACCAACGTTAATCCAACCATCATAAGCAAACATTGTCGCTAGTAATCCGCCACTTAAAGCAGTAAAGAAAGGTGTACCTTCGCCTGATGTAATTGGAAATAACGATGGACTAACAGGACTCGGTTTAAATAAACCAAAGACAATAATAAGTATAATAGGAATTAGTTTAGCAATCATTGTAATTGTTTGTAATTTACCTGAGACTTTATTACCAACAAAATTAAGAAGCATTATTGATGTTGAAACAATTAATGCAACAGGCACTATTAATACTTTATCAATGCCAAACAAACTTGCAAATTGTTCACCAAATATAATACTTAAAGCGGCGATGTTAGCTGGAAAGTAAATGGCCATTTGTGACCAACCAAATAAAAATCCAGCGGGCTTACCGTAAGTATATTCAATGTATTTAGTTGCGCCACCTGTAACAGGGAGTGCGGTTGCAAGTTCTGAAACAGTCAATCCACTTGCAATAGACAAAAGTCCAGCCAATACCCACACAAATACGGTTAAACTGGCAGACTGTGTTGAACTGGCGACACTAGATATTTTGAAAAATACCCCTGCACCAATCACAATCCCCATCACAGTTGAGAGCGCTTGTGAGAAATTCATAGTCTTTTTTAAATTATTAGACATCTAACGATTCCACCTTCTTATTTAAATATTTTTCAATTCTCCATTATACAGAAAAATAAAATAGGAAGATAGATGATTAATCAATAAAAAAGTGATAATATCTTAGCGAAAGTTTACCAAACAAGTAAAAATATGAGAAAATATAATAACGCTTATAAAACAATAAAAAAATCAAAAGATTAGGATGATTAATTCTATGAACTATAATGAAAATATACAAACTATTTTAAAAGAACAAGAAATCACAGAAACTACCGAAATTCAAAGTCGCAGCTATCAATCAATTAAAGACGGTGCATCTGTTATCGGTTTATCTCCAACAGGGACAGGAAAAACTTATGCTTACGGGTTGCCTTTGATTGAAAAAGCCACACCTGGTGATTATCAATCTATTATTATTTTAGAGCCAACTAATGAATTGGCTGTTCAAGTAAGGGATGCACTGCAACCTTTTGCTAAGGCCCAAGGACTTCAGACAATGGCTTTAGTTGGTAGTGGAAATCGTAAGCGACAAATTGAAAACTTGAAAAAGAAAAAGCCTGAAATTGTTATTGCAACTTTAGGTCGCTTGTTTGATATGGTAACTGAAAATAAAATTAAACCTGAAAAAGCAACTGCCTTGGTTCTAGATGAGGCCGATGATTTGTTGGTGCTTGATTCAATTGATATGATTGGATCATTCTCAGATGATATGCCAGAAGACTCACAAATTTTATTATTTGGAGCAACAGATTCGGAAACAACGCGCAACCCAGAGGAAGTGTTTGGGAATGCTTTTATTTTAGTTGACGTTAGACCTGATATTACTAAAAATAATATTCATCATCGCTTTTTAAAAGTCAGCAACGATAACAAGTTAGATGTCTTAACACGACTGTCATCGGTAGATGATTTTTCAGCGATTGTCTTTTTCAGCAGTACTGACTCACTAGAAAGAGTTGCGCAAACTATGTCGCATCGGTCATTAAAATTTGGTGTTTTAGCGAATAAAGAAAATAAAATGCAAAGACAACGCGCTATCTCTGATTTACAAAAAGGTAATATTGATGCTATTTTTGCGACAGACATTGCTTCTAGAGGAATGGACATCAAAAATCTGAAATATGTAGTGAACTATGATTTGCCTAAGACTCAAGAGTCGTATATTCATAGAGCTGGACGAACTGGTCGAATGGATGCAGAAGGTACGGTTATTTCAATGGGAAATAATCATGATTTCCGAGATTTAAAGAAACAGGCTAATTTAGGCGATCAATTGCAAAAAATTTACTTAGTTGGACACCACTTAACAATTGATAAACCTTTTTCTAAACCTAAAAAAGAGCAGGAAGAACAATCTACAAAAGAAAAAAATGCGTATATTGAGGAAACACGTGAGAGTTTAAAAACTAAAGTAGATAAGATTCCAACAGAATCAAAACAGCTCAAGCCAAAGAAAAAAGTTAAGAAAAATCGTAAACGTCAACAAAAAAATAAAGGTTATCATGGCAAGAAAGCCTAGTAGTAATGCCACTCAAAAAAAGCTAGACTTTATCACCAAATATAGTCTTAAATTAGTTGATCATTTAAAGCATTTAAGATGGTTGATAGCACTTAAACAAACGCTTGATGTGTTGATGGTTGTTGCAGTGTTAGGTTCTTTGACCATTTTGCTGCAAAACTTTTCAAACGTATTTTTGAGTTATTTTCACTTGCCTTTTTTGAGAGATTTTTTATCTTGGCTAGGACCAATTAATCAGGCTATGTGGGTTTTAACATTTCCAATTTATAGTTTTTGGTTTATTTTGGTTTGGGGATATTTTTTAGCTTTATTTTACGATAATGATGCAGTACTAGGGTCAATTATCGCTGTATCATCTTACTTATTAGCAAGTGGCTTTTTAGCATTTAATTTTAAAGTGACCTGGCAAAATCTATCTACTGAAAATTTGTTTTTTGCTGTTTTTATAAGCACAATTTTTGTCGTGATTTACAACATGATGACAAGACTGCAGTTTCAACTTAGTATAATGCCGGGTAGGTTTACCTGGTTTTATAAGAAGTTGAGTCATTTAACATCTTTTTTGGTAACGCTGATTGTAATGTTTGTTTATTTTAGAGAGACACCTAAAATCTTGCATCTTAGTTTGAGAAAATTATTTAATGAGCTGCAATTAAATTTAGCTGTAATTAGTCAGAATTTTATTGTGATTTTAGTTATATTGGTGTTGATTCAGCTGTATTGTTATTTTAATTTTCAAGGTAATAACTTAATGATTACTATCGCTGAATTTTTTTATCTAACCTCTCAAAATTTTAATGTTGAAGCAGTTAATTATCATCAATTACCTCAATATTTATTTACGAAATCGACATTAGATGTTTATGTATTTATTGGTGGTGTAGGTAGTACCTTAGCTTTTGTTTTGGGGGTCTTGTTTTTTTCTAAGATACCTGAAATGCGTCGTGTGGCTAAATATTCATTGGCACCAGGTATTTTTAATTTTAATAGTTCAACACTATTTGGTATTCCTATAATCTTGAATAAAAGATATTTTGTGCCATTTATGATAACCCCAATTATTAGTTTAATAACAACTTACCTTGCTTTGTCTTTAAGATGGATTGATCCTATTCAAATTGCATTGCCGAATTTTATCCCCCCATTTTTAAATGGATTTTTAGCAACCAATTTGGATTTGAATTCATTAGCATTAATACTAGTTAATTTTTTAATTTCTTTTATAATTTGGATGAGTTATATAAAAAAAGAAAATGATGACCATAAAAGTGCGATCTGATACTTTTAACTTTTACTTAAAATGGTATAATAAAAAAGTATTGGCCTCGTAGCTCAGCAGGATAGAGCAACTGCCTCCTAAGCAGTAGGTCATCAGTTCAATTCTGATCGGGGTCATCAAAAAATCCGTGCGGTTTAAGCCGCACGGATTTTTTAGTTGAATAAAAAGTAACTGGCAATAATTGCTAAGACTATGAAAATAATTGCTAGTGGAAATAAAACTTTAGCATAATTGAAATGTTTTCGAGTCGCAAAGGCAAAAACAAAACAAAATACACTTAGCGAAATTAAAAAGCTAGTAATCACTAATAGAGGAAATGACCACATTAAAATGCCCATTCTCCATTTTGGAATATTTGAAAACGGGAGCCGTCTGCTGAAATTCCTTCAATGTTCATTTTATCTGACCCTACCATGAAATCAACGTGAGTTTGACTGACATTTAATCCGTTTTTACGAAGTTCAATTGGACTCATTTTAGTTCCATTTTCAATTGAAAATGGATAAGCTGCACCAATCGCAACGTGATTTGAAGCATTTTCATCAAATAAAGTATTGAAGAAGATGATTTTTGATTGTGAAATTGGTGATGAGTAAGGAACTAAAGCAACTTCACCTAGTGATTTAGCGCCATCATCAGTTTGAATGAGATGTTCTAAGGTTTCTTGTCCTTTGTCTGCTGTGATTTCAGTAATTTGACCGTTTTTAAAAGTTACCTTGATTCCTTCAATAAGCTGACCGCTATAAGATAATGGTTTAGTTGAAGCGATAACACCATCAATGTGACGAAAGTCAGGTGCTGTAAAGACTTCTTCAGTCGGCATGTTCGGCATAAATTCTTCGCCGTTACGATTGACCGCACCAGCACTATGCCAAATATGATTCTTAGGAAGACCAATTGTAATATCAGTTATGTCGCTTGTGTAATGGAGCGCAGTAAACTGCTTATCATTTAGGACTTGCCCTTTTTGACGTAGGTTTATTTTGTGTTCTTGCCAAGCTTTGATAGGATTATTAGCATAAATACGTGTGGCTTTAAAAATTTCATCCCACAGTTTATCAACAGCTTCAGTGAGTGAGACATCAGGGAAAACGTGTTTTGCCCAACCTTCACTAGCAGCACCAACGATTGTCCAACTCAAATCGTTATTTTGAGTTGCACGACGGATAGGAAGCATCCCTTTAGTCATAGTTGATTGCATCTGAGCCAGACGATTTTGATCTACATCACTTAGAGCGTCAGGATTATTTGAAATAACAGAAATACGTTTAACCTTTTTATCTAACCATTCATTAATTTGTGCTTCTTGTGAAGAGCTAAAGGTTGTTAATCTTTCTTCATCAGCATGAAGTAAGTTTAAACGGTTTAGGGTTTCATCTTGCCACTTCACAATAACTTCTGAAGCACCTTGTTGATAGGCTTTTTCTGTTAGTAAATAAGCAAATTGACGTTGATTTGTTGCAATTTGCAAAACAATAGTATCACCAGGTTTAACAGCTACACCTGTTTGAATTGTTAAGTCGGCGTATTTGCTTAATAAAGTATCAAAATTTTTAAGTGTCATAAAAAGCTCCTTATTAAAATATAGTACTTTAAGTTTATCATGTTTTTTGGGTGTTATTGTGATTGTTTTTTGCTTATAATGAACTTAAAACTTACAATAAAAAAAGTTGATAATTGATGGAGGTATTTCATTGGGAAATAAAGTAAAAGTGATGACAGTTTTTGGTACAAGACCAGAAGCAATTAAAATGGCACCACTTGTTTTAGAATTAAAAAATAGACCAGAAGAATTTGAAGAAATTACAGTGGTGACGGCACAGCATCGTGAAATGCTAGATCAAGTGCTTGAAATTTTCAAAATAAAACCTGACTACGATTTTAATATTATGAAGGCAGGGCAAACACTAAGTCAAATTACCAGTCGTGTGATGCTAGATCTTGAAAAGGTAATTATTGAAGAACAGCCTGATATTGTGTTGGTTCACGGTGATACGACCACATCATTTGCAGCTAGTTTATCTGCTTTTTATCAGCAAAAAGTACTGGGGCATGTTGAAGCAGGTCTTAGAACTTGGAATAAATACTCACCATTTCCAGAAGAAATGAACCGTCAACTAACTGACGTGTTAACTGATATGTATTTTGCGCCAACATTCAAAAGTAAAGCTAACTTATTGCAAGAAAATCATCCAGAAGAAGACGTATTCGTCACAGGAAATACAGCAATTGATGCATTAAAACAAACAGTTCAACGTGATTATCATCATAGTGTGCTAGACGAAATTGCCGAAGATAAACGCATGATTTTGGTAACTATGCACCGTCGTGAAAATCAAGGTGAACCTATGCGTCGAGTATTTAAAGTCATGAAAGATGTTGTTGATCAACACGATGATGTTGAAATTGTTTATCCAGTTCACTTGAGTCCAGCTGTTCAAAAAGTTGCTCAAGAAGTATTGGGTAATGATGATCGTATTCACTTGATTCAACCGCTTGATGTCGTCGATTTTCATAATCTAGCCAAAAGAAGTTATTTTATCATGACAGATTCTGGTGGGGTTCAAGAAGAAGCACCTTCTCTTCAAAAACCCGTTTTAGTTTTACGTGATACAACAGAACGTCCAGAAGGTGTTGATGCAGGTACGTTAAAACTTGTTGGAACAAACGAAACGGAAGTTAAATCTGCAATGATGACTTTATTAAATGACACAGAAATTTATCAAGCAATGGCTGAAGCTCAAAACCCATATGGCGATGGAACTGCTTCAAAACGTATTGCTGATGCAATTACTTATCATTTCAATAAAGAGACAATTGAACGTCCAGAAGATTTTAAAGCCTAACAAAAAAGCAATCAACTTAAGTTGATTGCTTTTTTACTTGTGGTTAGCTTCATAGAAGTTAACCGCTTTTTCAGTAAATTGTTCAATATTTTCAATATCTTCTAAGTCAGGTGCTAAATTAATTTTTAGACTTTCAGCAGCTTGAATACCACCGATTTTCAAAAAGGCTTTAGTAAAGTCGTCAACGGTAATGCAGTAAGCATCTTCGTAGAAAACATCACCTGAACCTGCGACCGCAAAGATTTTATCGGTTAAATCAATTTCAAGTAAATCTTCGTAAAAGTCTAAGGCTTCATCAGGTAATTCGCCTTCACCATAAGAATAAGGGACCATAAATGCAATATCATATTCAGAAAATTCATTCACATCACTAAATGTAATATCAGACATATCAGTTTGGATACCCATGTCTTGAAGTTTTTCATCGATAATAGAAGCAACTTCTTCATTATTACCGGTCATGCTAGCATAGACAATTTTAGCAGTTGTCAAAGTAAAATCCTCCTTTTTGTAGTCAAAATAGCTGGGGATAGACAAGTTCATTATAACAGAATATCGGCTTAATTAACTGATAATTATGATAGGTTTTGGTACAGGTATTTTTTTACTGAACAAAAAACGTTATAATAATTGTGATATGATTCAATATAGTAAAGATTAAAATATAAAGGAGTTTTATTTTGATTACATTAAAATCACGTCGAGAATTAGAAGGAATGGCTAAATCTGGACAATTACTAGCACAAACACACTTAGGAATCAAAAAATTAATTAAACCTGGTATTTCATTGTATGAAATCGAAGAATTTGCGGACAATTTTATTACTGAAAATGGTGGTGTTCCATCTGAAAAAGGGTTTGAAGGGTACAAGTACGCAACTTGTGTCAGTGTAAACGATGAAATTGCTCATGCAACACCTCGTAAAGATGTTTTTCTAAAAGAAGGGGACGTTGTCTCTGTTGATATGACAATCAACCTTGATGGTTATGAAAGTGATTCATGCTGGACATATGCTGTTGGTAAAATTTCAAAAGAAGATCAAGATTTAATGGATATTGCACACAAAGCACTTTATCTTGGAATTGACCAAGCACAAGTAGGAAACCGCATTGGCGACATTGGTCATGTCATTGAACAATTTACCGAAGTTGAAAACAACTATGGTGACGTTCGTGAATTAATTGGTCACGGTATTCAACCAACTATGCATGAAGAACCAGAAGTTCCTCACTTTGGTAAAAAGGGTCGCGGTTTACGTCTAAAAGAAGGTATGACAATTACAATCGAACCAATGATTACACAAGGTTCATGGGAAATGGTAAGTCGTGTTGTTGATGATCCAGATGACGATTGGGTATACTACGTTACAGAAGATGGTTCAAAATGTGCACAATATGAACACACAATCGCAATTACAGCAGACGGTCCTAAGATTTTAACTTCACAAGATCCAGAATTTGATAAAAATTATTTATTTAAATAATGAAAAAAGAATTTTACGGGTATCGAAAAGAACACTTAACACATCAAAAGCCAAAAAAGCGCCCACCTATTAAACGTGGTGTTAAAAAACCGAAGCATTCTCGTATTAGTTACTTGTTTAATACGTTATCAGAAGTGCTGGCTAGTGGTGAAATTAATCAAAATGCGATTGTGATTGCTTATTTTGCCTTATTTTCATTATTTCCATTATTATTGTTAGCAGCATATACGTTAAGCTTGTTTAATATTAACGCCACAGTCGAACCAATCGTTGAATATATTAGTCTAATTCTACCAAATGAAGTAGTTCCTTATATAAACCCAATTATTAAGCAAGTGATTCAACCACCAAGTGGTGGGTTTCTATCATTTGGGATTGTGGTTGCTTTATGGGCGTTTAGTGGATTGATTGATTCGATTAAAGTTGCTTTGAATAAAGTTTATCGTGTTCAAGATGTTGTTAAAGAACAGTCATTTTGGGTTTCTATTGTGAATAGGATTGTGTCATTTGCTTTAACAGCGACATTAATTTTAGGGTTAGTTTTAATTTTATTTACGTTGATTTTTGGTCAACAAATTTTAGAATTACTGGCGCCTATTTTTAACTTTTCAATGGCTCCAATTTATCAGATAAGCAGTTATCGTTGGCCGATTATTATCGTTATCTTAGGGATAATTGTTGGTTATCTTTATTACTTTTTACCCAATATTTCAATCAAAAAGCGCAGTATTTGGCCTGGCGTATTTTTGACAATTATTGGCTGGGGTATTTTATCTCAAGGGTTTAGTTTTTACTTGGAGCATTTTAGTCGAAGTTTAACCAACTACGGTATCATTGGAACATTTATTATTTTTATGTTGTGGTTAAACTTTAGTGCATTAGTGTTTTTAGTGGGGGCAGTATTGAACTCAACCATTGATCATACACTACACGGTAATGTCGATTATAAGTCGAGCCGTGTAATTGAATTATTTAAGAATAAAAAAACAAAATAAGGCGGTATCTTATGAAGAAAGTAAGAAAAGCGGTTATTCCTGCTGCCGGTTTAGGAACAAGATTTCTACCAGCAACCAAAGCAATTGCCAAAGAAATGATGCCAATTGTGGACAAACCAACTATTCAGTTTATTGTTGAAGAAGCAAAGGCTTCCGGTATTGAAGATATTTTGATTGTGACAGGGAAAACCAAGCGTCCAATCGAAGATCATTTTGATTCAGCTCCTGAATTAGAGTTGACACTTGAAAAAGATCATAAGACTGATCTTTTGAAAGTTGTAACTGATGTGACAACACTAGGAGTTAATATTTACTTTACTAGACAACCTCACCCAAAAGGATTAGGGGATGCGATTTACCGTGCCAAGTCATTTATTGCTGATGAACCTTTTGTTGTTTTATTAGGTGATGATTTGATGACAGACCATACACCGTTAACTAAGCAACTGATTGACTGCTACAATGAAACACATGCGGCAACAATTGCAGTTATGAAAGTTCCTCACGAAGAAGTGAGCAAGTATGGTGTGATTGAACCAGATGTTCAATCAAGACCAGGACTATTCAACGTTAAATCTTTTGTAGAAAAACCAAAAGTAGAAGAAGCACCATCAGATCTTGCGATTATTGGCCGTTACTTATTAACACCTGAAATTTTCAATATATTAGAAAATCAAAAACCAGGACGTGGTAATGAAATTCAATTAACAGATGCAATTGACACAATGAACAAAACCCAACGCGTTTTTGCACACGTTTTTGAAGGACAACGCTTTGATGTAGGTAACAAGTTTGGTTATCTGCAAACATCTATAACTTATGGATTAACTCATCCAGAAACAAAAGATGAATTACGTCAATATATTAAAAATTTAGCAAAAGAACTTGAAGCTGAAGATAAGAAAAATTAGACTAATATAAGTTTGTTTTGCTCCAGACGAAGACCATAAATGATATGTTCGTTTTGGTCTAAATCACAAACTTTAATGATTGCATTTTTATCAACAAAATGAATAAGCAACTTTTCAATTTCAGATTTTTTAAGAGGTTGATGAGTTGCTTCTTTTGTATAAAAAACACAAATCTTTTTAGTATAATCAATCGATGTGATTGGGAGAATAATTTCATCGCTTTTGAAATATAGACTAAAGTACGTTGCTAAGTCTTGTATGAATTGTAAAAAATCGATAATACGCATAAGTTTATCTCCTTAATAAATAAATAATGGAGGGTTGAATAATGATACCTTTTTATAAGTTAAGTATACCAGAACGGCGAAAATGGTTAGTTGATCACCAGTTAATATCACAAGTTCAAAGCGAACAATATGCTAAAGACTATAGCCTGACACATACGCAATTAAGTCATTTTAGTGAAAATGTCATTAGTCAGTTAGCTTTTCCACTGGGCGTTTTAAAAGAGATAAAAGTTAATAATAATAGCTATATGGTGCCTATGACAACAGAAGAGCCTTCTGTTGTTGCAGCAGCTAATCATGGAGCAAAGCTAATGCTAAAAAATGGGATAACTGCAACAAGTTATCGAACGGGTATTTATGGTCAAGTTGTGTTAGATGGTGTTAGCTTGCAACAAACAAGTCAAATTGATAACGACTTGAACCAAGCAAAGAAAGATTTGATGACACAATTTTCTAGTTTGGTTAATTATGGTGGAGGTATTGAAACCATTGAGTTGATTACTGAAAATAAACCATTTTTAGAAATCAGATTCAAAGTCAATCCAGCTCAAGCCATGGGAGCTAACAAAGCTAACGCAATTTTAGAAGCATATTCTCAGCGGTTGAAAACACAATTTGGTTTGGATAGTGAGTTTGCAATTTTAAGTAATGCACCAGCTCAATTTGTTACTGCAAAAGCTATGATTGATTTTGAGACGCTTACTAAAGGCAGTATATCAGGAGAGAAAATTGCACATAAAATTGCTAGAATGAGTGATTTTGCTCAAGTGAATAATTACCGTGCAGTTACACACAATAAAGGGATTATGAATGGCGTAGATGCTGTTTTACTGGCAACAGGAAATGACTTTAGAGCAGTCGAAGCAAGTGTTCACATGCACGCTGCGTCTACAGGTTACTATAGTGCTTTAAGTCAGTGGCAAGTAATTAATCAACAACTTGTAGGTCAGATAACATTACCAATGCCAATCGGTGTAGTTGGAGGGTCAATTAGCAGTCGTCAACTTATCAAAAATAATTATGACTTAATGGCCAATCCATCAGCTGAACAACTTAGCGAAATAATTGCCGGTGTTGGCTTAGCTAATAATTTAGCTGCACTATATGCCTTGACTACAGACGGCATTCAAAAAGGCCATATGAAGTTACAACTGCAGAATATGTTATTGAGTTTGGGAGCTTCTGAGTCTCAAATACCAAAGCTAATTGAAAAAATGCAACAAGATAAAAATTATCAGCAAGATTACGCTAAGCAATTACTGAAAGAAATGAGGAACTGAAATGACAGCAGTAGGAATTGATCAAATCGGAGTTTATACGCCAGCACAATATATAGAAACAACTGAATTAGCTAAAAGACGACAAGTTGATCCAAATAAATTTACGATTGGAATTGGGCAAGATCAAATGGCGGTTCCTAATCCAACAACTGATATTGTGTCGATGGGAGCAAATGCCGCACGAGTATTTTTATCAAAAGTTGATACTAGTAAAATAGGTTTATTAATTGTTGGAACTGAAAGCGGCATTGACCAATCAAAAGCCTCTGCTTTATTTATCAAGTCAATTTTAAATTTACCTAATGAAATGCGAGCGTTTGAAATAAAAGAAGCTTGTTTTGGTGCTACAGCTGGTATTATGACAGCACAAGACTACGTCAAGTCTCACCCTGGAAAAACTGCTCTAGTCATTGCCTCAGATATTTCCCGTTATGGTCTTAATAGTGGTGGTGAAGTGACTCAGGGTGCGGGGGCTGTTGCAATGTTAATTAGCGAGCATCCACGTATTCTTGAATTTTTGCCGCAATCTGCTTCATACAGTGATGATGTCAATGATTTCTGGCGTCCAAACTATAGTGCCACAGCCTTTGTGGATGGAAAATATTCTACAGAGAAATATCTGGAGTTTTTCACGCATACTTTCAATGATTACTTAAAACAAACCAACTTAAAAGTTGCGGATTTTGAAGCATTAACATATCATTTGCCATTTACAAAAATGGGAATTAAAGCACAACGTTTGGCAGTAGAGGGGCAAAGTGATAAAACACAAACGAGATTATCACGTCATTTTGAAGAAAGCGCTAAATATTGTCGTCAAATTGGTAATCTTTATACTGGTTCATTGTACTTAAGTTTGGTAAGCTTATTACACCATAAGAACTTAAAATCGGGTGATTTGATTGGTTTGTACAGTTATGGTTCGGGTTCTGTAGCAGAGTTTTTTGCAGGACATTTAGTAAATGGTTATCAAAATCAATTATCAGCCAATCAAATGGCTGATTTTATAACATCGCGTCAACTATTATCAATTGATGAGTATGAAGCCATTTACACTGAATGTGGCAAAATCCGAACAGACGATTATGAGCTAATGCCTGAAGCGGTAGTTTCTGATGGAGAAGTTTATTTTGCAGGAGTCAAAGATCATTTAAGACAGTATAAAGTTAAAGGAGCTTAATTATGATGTTTATGTTTTACGGGATGCGTCCAGAAGAAAAAGAATACGTCATTTCTTGGAGTCAACAAAACAATGTTCAAGTTAAAACAACAGCTGAATTACTAACAGCAGATACCGTTGAACAAGCACAAGGTGCTGATGGCATTGTCGCTTTACAAACTCAAGCCTATCCAAAAGAAGTATTTGATAAAATGAGTCAAATGGGAATTAAAAGTTTATCATTGAGAAACGTTGGAACTGATAATGTTGATAAAGAAGCAGCTAAAGCTAATAACATCCGCATTTCTAATGTTCCTGCTTATTCACCTAATGCCATTGCAGAATTTGCTGTTTCAAGTATGATGCAATTATTGAGACAAACTCGAAAAGTTATTCAATATGTCGAAGACGGTGAATTGAAAGAAGCGGTTGCTCTAGTTGGAAAAGAACTCTCTGCTCAAACGATTGGAGTTGTTGGGACAGGTCGTATTGGTAAACGTGTTGTTGATATCTTACAAGGTATGGGAGCAAAAGTTGTTGCTTATGATCCTGCTTTCCATCAGCCAGGTATTGACTATGTTGATGATTTAAATGACTTGTTGAAACAATCTGATGTTTTGACACTTCATTTGCCAGGGATGCCCGCAACTGAACATCTAATCAACGAAAAGAATATCAGTTTAATGAAACCAAGTGCGTACTTAGTCAATGCTGCTAGAGGAATGATTGTTGAAACACGTGCTTTAATTAATGCTTTAAAAGAGAGGCGTTTAGCCGGTGCAGCTTTAGATACTTTTGAAAACGAAGATGAATTGGGTAAAGCTATGGCACAGGGGCACGACAATCAAGATTCTGATTATCAAACACTTAAATCAATGGATAATGTGATTTTAACTCCCCATATTGCTTACCATACTGATATTGCTGTTCATAATATGGTACATCAATCACTAGATAGTGCTTATCAATTTTCACAAGGTCAAAATCCAGAAAACGAAGTTAAATTTTAAACAAACAAAAAAGCTTTCAGATAATTCTGAAAGCTTTTTCTTATTTCTTAACTAATTTAACAACTGCTTCCACTTTAGGTGTTTGTGGGAACATGTCAATAGATTGGATGAATTCCACTTTATATTCACGAGTTAATGTGATGAGGTCTTTAGCTAGTGTTGAAGCGTTACATGAGATGTAAACAAATTTTTGAGGTTTAACTTTCAAGATGGCTTGTAAAACATTTTGTGATAATCCACTACGAGGAGGGTCAACAATCAAGCTGTTAAAGAAGGTTCCACGTTTAACCATATGTGGTAAAATGGCCTCAGCTTTACCAGTTTGGTAACTAACATTATCTAATTTATTTAGTTCAACATTATAGTTAGCATCTTTAACGGCATCTTTGATAATTTCCATTCCATAAACACGCTTAACTTTATCAGCAGCACTAATTCCCAGTGTTCCAACCCCACTATAAGCATCAACCAGTACATCGTCTTCGTTTAAATCAAGTGCTTGCAAGGCATGATCATAGAGAACTTCGGTTTGTGGAGGGTTTAGCTGGAAGAAAGCTTGAGGCGATAAAATAAATTCTTTATCTTTAATTTTTTCGGTAATTGTACGTCTGCCTTCTAGTAGCTTTGTCTCTCTTCCCCAAATCAGTGAAGTATCTTGATCATTAATATTTTGCATAACTGAGACGACATTAGGTAGTTTAGCAACTTTATCAGCTAATTTATCTAGGCCTTTAATCTTTTCTTGTGAGGTGATAAAGGTCACTTGAATTTCTTTAGTTGCATAAGAATTTCTAACGGCTAAGGTTTTGATTCCTGGTTTTTTGTTGCGAGGGTTAAAAATAAAAATAGAAAGTTCTTCAATTAATTTAACTATTTTACGAATGGTATCTTGCGATAATTCACTTTGAGTTGGCATAAAAGGAAGGTCAACCAAATCATGTGAATTTGATTGATAAAGGCCAGCTATAACTTTTCCTTTTTCAAAGCCCAGCTGGTACTGTGCTTTAGTACGATAATGCCATTCTTGTTTTGAACCAATTGTGGGTCTAAGGTCGTAATTGGTATAATCTTGAGGACTATATTTTTCAAGAGCTTGACGAAAAACATCTCGTTTAAAGTCAAGTTGGCTTGCGTAGTTTAAATGGGCAAGCTCAAGACCACCGACAGCCGGATTAACTCCCTTTGGAAACGACACACGGTTAGGGCTTTTTTCTTTAACACGAATTAATTCACCACGAAGGTAATTACGTTGTTCTTCTGTAATTTCAACGATAACAACTTCATCTGTGATGGCTTGAGGAACAAAAATAATTTTTTTCTTATAAAAGCCGATTCCTTCACCATTGATTCCCATTCGTTTAATGGTAATCATTGCTTCTTTACCAACTAAGGTATTATTATTTTTAATAGTTTTCATAATTCACCTAAAACTTTCTTTTCTACAATAGACTATTTTTATATTGTCGGATTAAAGTTAACGAAAGGACAAACACTTATGCCAACCATTACCAAAATCTCAACACAAAAACGACCTGGATATTATAACATTTTTTTAGATGAAAGTTATGCCTTTTCTGTAACTGAACAGGTTTTAATTCAATTTGAATTAGCAAAAGATAAAGAATTAACCAAAGAACAAGTTGAAACAATAAAATCAGCTCAAGTTTACTCAAAAGCAGAGCAAGCAGCACTGAATTTTTTAAGTTATAAAATGCGAAGTGTTGCAGAAATCGAGCAATATTTAGCAAAAAAAGCCTATACAGAAGACGTCAGTCAACAAGTTGTGACACGATTACAAGAAATGGGTTACTTAAATGATGAACTGTATGTAAAAGCTTTTATTACCGAAAGCTTACGTCTGAAAAAAGATGGCCCCTATAAGATTACGCAAAAGCTCAACCAAAAAGGGGTGAGCTCAGAAATTTGTGATCAACAATTAGTTGAGGTGAACTTTGAAGATTGGGAACAAGTGGCAATGCGAACAATCTCAAGTTTATTGCGTCAAACTGAAAAACAATCTGTTCGCCAAATTGAGACTAAGATTAGGCAAAAATTGATGGCACGAGGGTTTACGGGCGACATTATTGCAAAGCTGATGCAAAGAATAGAAGTTAAAAGTAGTGAAAGTGATCAGTTAAGTGCGTTGACAAGTCAAGGGATTAAAGCTTATAAAAAATTTCGTCGCTATCCAGAGTCTGAACGTAACCAAAAAATCAAACGGTTGCTAGTGACGAAAGGATTCACGTTTGAACAAGTCGACCAGTTTATAGCGGGTGAAGTCATTGATTTAAACGAACTTGCACAATATTAACTGTCGTCATTTGAGCTGTTATTTGATATACTTAAACTGTTAAAATAACTTTGAAAGATGGGATGAACATGCAGCTTCCTAAGGAAGGTGACTATATTGCAATTCAAAGTTATAAACATGATGGGAGTTTTCACCGAACATGGCGAGACACAATGGTACTTAAAACCAGTGAACATTCAATTATTGGCTGTAACGACCATACGCTAGTGACTGAATCTGATGGTCGGCGTTGGGTAACTCGCGAGCCTGCATTGGTTTATTTTCATAAGCATTACTGGTTTAACATTGTGGCAATGATTCGTGATACAGGTGTTGCTTATTATTGTAATTTGGCTAGTCCATTTGTTTTAGATAAAGAAGCCCTAAAATATATAGATTATGACCTGGATATCAAGATTTTTCCAGATGGCGAAAAGCGTTTACTAGACGTTGATGAGTATGCAGCACATGCTGAAAAATGGAACTATCCTGAAGAGATAGACCGTATTTTACGTCATAGTACACACGAGCTAATTGACTGGATTAATGAACAAAAAGGTCCTTTTTCAAAAGACTATGTGGATATTTGGTATAAGCGTTATCATGAATTAGTACCAAAAAACAATAAAAAGTCACGTAACTCAAAGAATAAGATATAGTCGCTAGGGGCACCTGTTCGGTGCCTTTTTTGCGTTAAAAATAAAAATAGATAAGGATGTTATATGTCATTATGAAAAATCAAAATCAGCAAAAGGTATTGGTAACTGTAATTGTTGCTGTGCTTATTATTTTCTTTGCTTTCTTTGGTACAAACAAAGATAAAAATCAAAATCAGCAAAATCAGCAAAACTCTAGTTTGCAATCTTCAAGTAAACAAAGTAGTTCTAAGCAATCCTCAAGTAGTTCTTCAGAGTCACAAAATGCAAACAGTCAGTATCAGACCCAACAATCTGCTTCAACTACTCAAAAAGCGCAAGAACTGGCGCAATTATCTTATAATGGCACACAAATTATTGCTGTTGATGATAATAATCCAGGGTTCACAGCGGATGAACTTGGCCAAAAACCATTTCAGTATTATGCACCATTAGACAATTTAAAACGTGCAACATACGCAACAGCCATGCTACATAAATCATTGATGCCAACCGAACAAAGAGAACGTTTGACGGTTAATCCAACCGGTTACATTAACAAACGAATTACAATCAACGGTAAAGAAGGCTGGTTATATAACCGTGCTCACTTGATTGGGTACCAATTTACGGGACAAAATAATAATTTGAATAACTTAATGACAGGAACGCGTTCGCTTAATGATCCAGGGATGACTTTCTACGAGAATAAAATGGCACAATATTTAAGATCAACAGGGCACCATATCTTATACTATGTTCAACCCGTTTATCGTGGTGATGAAAAAGTAGCACGCGGAATGTGGATGCGTGCTGAATCAGTTGAAGACAAAGAGATTCAATTTAATATTTATATTTTTAACGTTCAAGAAGGTTACACGATTGATTATCAAACGGGTGCTTTGAAGAACTAATTAAAAAGGAGTTTTAACAAATGGAAAAACAACAACAAAAACAATTAAAATTTATTGGTAAAGTATCAATGCCCTCAATGATTGAAGCAAATGGCAGTTTTTATAGTCAATTTCAAGAGCTAGAAGATAGCCAAGTACTGAATCAATTAGATGAAAACAACCAACTACCCAAAAACCGATCAAGTTTAGTTGTATTTGGTCCGGAAAACTATATGTACTGGCAAGGACTTGTTTATGAAGGAGAGTTAGCTGAATTACCTAAAGGGTTAATGAGTTATGACTTACCTGAATCAACAGTGGCCACAATGAGTCAAGAAATTTCTGGTTATCAATTCCATACGCCACTAAACTTTGAAGTGAATCAAGCTTTTGCAAGCGCAAAAAAAGCAGGTATTGAAATACCTGCTAATCTTGGATTAAGTGAACAGCCTTATCTTTTACAACGTTATGTGGGGGATGCAAGTAACGCCTTAACTAAGTTGACTTCAATTTATTTAAGTAATGTGATTGATAACGTTAATGATTAGGCGAGTCAACGGATAAGTGATCATACTCAACATATGCACCTAGAGCTGTTGAAAAGAACATGATAATTAAAAAGTATCCAGCAAGTTGATTCATAATAATACTTTTATCAATGAGTACGCGAATCAAGATTGTAGCAATACCACTTAAGACGATATCTAGGAGCAAATTAGCAATTTTAAATTTAAGACGTCTTTGAATGCTGAAAAAGCGGACGAATTGTTTTAAAAATGGTTGCCTAATTTGATCGCCAATCAAATCAAGTGGTCGTTGAATAGTTGCCTTCATAGCGTATAAGATAAACCCACCAGTTAATGCGCCGATTAAGGTTCTGAAAATATCGTCAGCATGTAAGACTAAGGCGTTATAAGCAGTCGCAATTAAAGCTAAACTGCAAATGTAAGGTATAAACAGTAATAATAAAAAGACAAAAAATACGCGGTATTTCTTCATATGTCGACATCCTTTTTGTTGTGATTTACTTAATCGTACCTTTTTTCAATAAAAAGGTAAATGGAATTATTTAGCTAGACCCATCGTGTGTTTTAATGATGTGATATAATATAAATTAATATAATTTTTTTATTTTGAAAGAGAGTGAAGTTTGAATATGAGTGGTGACCCGGGGAGTTTTAGTTCGTTATTAATTCAATTAGCCCTGATCGTTGTTTTAACAATAATTAATGCCTTTTTTGCGGCAGCAGAAATGGCAATTGTCTCTGTTAATCGGAACAAGATGGAAACTGAGGCAGAAGAGGGCAGTCGATCAGCTAAAAAAATATTGGTAGTAATGAATGAATCAACCGACTATCTTGCAACAATACAAGTTGCAATTACTTTTGCTGGATTTTTCTCATCAGCGACAGCTGCTGACAGTTTAGTTCAGTACATTGAACCGTTTTTTGGCGGGTTAAGTTGGGGAAACAATATTTCAGTTATTTTAATCACAATTGCTATTTCTTATGTATCATTAGTTTTTGGTGAGTTGTTTCCTAAACAAATTGCGATTGCAAGACCAGAAGCCGTATGTAAGGCAACAATTGGGTTCGTTAAAGTATTTGGATTTGTTTTAAAGCCATTTGTGTGGTTAATTTCCGCATCAACCGGTTTGTTGATGAAAGTCGTACCTATTGACTTCACACAAAAAGATGAAAGAATGTCACGTGATGAGATGCAAACACTGATTGAAAACTCACGTAAAAATGGTGTTATTGGTTTAGATGAATATCACATGTTAGAAGGAATTATTTCTTTTAACGATAAAATGGCACGTGAAGTTATGGTACCTAGAACGGATTCGTTCATGATTGATATTGATGATGGTACAGAGGCTAATCTTGATGCAATTATGAAGCAACCGTTTTCAAGAATTCCAGTTTACCAAGATGATAAAGATAAAATTGTAGGTATTATTCATATTAAGACTATCTTGAAGATGGCTAAAGAAGTAGGATTTGAAAACTTAAAGATTGAAGATGCTATGGCAGAACCAATGTTTGTACCTGAAACTGTTACTATTGATGAGCTACTGCTTGAAATGCAAAAAACGCAAATGCAAATGGCAATCTTGCTTGATGAGTACGGTGGAGTTGTCGGACTAGCTACAATAGAAGATTTACTGGAAGAGATTGTTGGAGACATTGATGATGAAACGGATCGTCAAGAAACGCTCTTTACTAAGATGTCTGATACACAATACGTTTTAGCAGGTAAGATGCCCATTTATGATTTTAATGAACAGTTTGATACCGATATTGAAGCCAATGATGTTGATACGATCGCGGGTTACGTTATTACTGAATTAGGTATGATTCCATCTAACGGTGAACATCATAAAGTTTTATTAGATAATGGTATGAAGTTAACAACTGGTAAAGTAAAAGGGTCGCGTCTTGAAAATCTGACATTAGATATTCCAAAGGAATTACTAGAAAAAAATGAGTCAGATAATGAAGAAGATAAAGATTAAAATTGACATCGACTTTGGTCGATGTCTTTGTGTGTAACAAAGAATATGATAAGGATGAAAAATTTGGATAATTTACAGCAACAAGTTAATAGAAGAAGAACATTTGCCATTATTTCTCACCCCGATGCAGGGAAAACAACAATTACTGAACAATTACTACTGCAAGGTGGTGTTATTCGTAAGGCTGGGACTGTTAAAGCCAAGAAATCTGGAAGCTTTGCAACCAGTGACTGGATGGAAATTGAAAAACAACGTGGGATTAGTGTCACGAGTTCTGTTTTACAATTTGATTATGAAGGTAAACACGTTAATATCTTAGACACGCCAGGACATGAGGACTTTTCAGAAGATACTTATCGGACATTGATGGCCGTTGACGCTGCGGTAATGGTTATTGATTCAGCCAAGGGTATTGAACCACAAACCAAAAAATTATTTAAAGTTGTTAAACAACGTGGTATTCCCATTTTTACATTCATTAATAAGTTAGACCGTGACGGTCGTGAACCGCTTGACTTAATTACTGAACTAGAAGAATTGTTGAATATCGAAGGTTACCCAATGAATTGGCCAATTGGAATGGGTAAAGGACTGCGTGGTTTATATGATATTGGTGAAAATCATGTTGAACTTTATCGTCCAGAAGAAGGACAAAATCGTTTCTTGAAACTAGATAGCGATGGTGAATTAGAAGGTAATCAACCATTAAAAGAAGAATCAATCTATCAACAAACCATGGAAGATGTTTCATTATTACTTGAGGCCGGTAACCAATTTAATGAAGAAAAAGTACTAGACGGAAAGCAAACACCAGTATTTTTTGGTTCAGCTTTAACAAACTTTGGTGTTGAAAGTTTCTTAAATCAATTCTTACAGTATGCGCCAGCTCCTGAAAGTTCAGAAGTTAATAATGGTGAAAAAACAATTGCTGCAAGTGATGAAACATTTTCAGGATTTGTTTTTAAGATTCAGGCTAACATGAATCCAGCTCACCGTGACCGAATTGCTTTTGTACGTATCAAATCCGGTGAGTTCCGTAAAGGAATGGACATTACATTAGCAAGAACCGGTCAAAAAATCCGTTTGAATAATGCAACTGAATTCATGTCAAGTGAACGGGAACAAGTTGAAACTTCTGTCGCAGGTGATATCGTTGGATTGTATGATACAGGTAATTTTCAAATTGGTGATAGTATTTATTCTGGTAAGGATAAAATTGAATATCCTGAATTACCAGAGTTTACGCCTGAATTATTTATGCAAGTAACTTCAAAGAATGTGATGAAACAAAAATCATTCCATAAAGGAATGAAACAACTAGTTCAAGAAGGTGCGGTACAGCTCTATCGTAATTATCAAACCAATGAATATATTCTAGGTGCGGTCGGACAGTTGCAGTTTGAAGTGTTCTCATACCGTATGAAGAACGAATATAATTCTGAAGTGGTGATGACACCAATTGGTTCAAGAACAGCTCGCTGGATCAATCCAGAACAACTTGACACTAGCATGTCATCTTCGCGTAACTTATTGGTTAAAGATAAATTTGATCAACCGCTATTCTTATTTGAAAACGATTTTGCGATGCGTTGGTTCCATGGTAAATATCCAGATGTTGAACTTGAAGCGGGATTCAATGAAAAAGAAGTTTAAAAAACTTAATACCTCAAAAAAGGGTTGATCATGGTGTGGAACACAAATACTTAGAATATTTTTGTTTTACAAATCCAAATAAAAAGACACTAGCAATTATGCTAGTGTCTTTTTTGTCTGTCTGTTTTATTTTGTTGAGGTAATATTAATTTGCTTTTGTGACTTTGATTTCGTCATTTTCAACACGTGCTTCAAGTTGTTTGTCTTGAGGGTGTTCTAAGTAGTAGTCGGCTACTTTGTCTTCAATCATTTCTTGAATAACACGACGTAATGGACGTGCACCCATAGCAGGGTTATAACCTAGATCAACTAATTTTTCTTTAGCTGGTTCGGTAACATGAATAGAAAGACCTTTGTCTTTAATCATTTCATTAGTATCATCAATCATTAGGCTCACAATACTAATAAGACTTTCTTTTGGTAAACGCTTGAATTCAACAATATCATCAAATCTGTTTAAGAATTCGGGTTGGAAGTAGTCGGTTAAGCGATTTACAACTGAATGATTGTCATCGTTCATAGTAGCACTGAATCCAACGCTAGCTTCTTGAACAGCTTGCCCGGCATTAGAAGTCATAATGATAATCGTGTCTTTAAATGAAACAGTACGTCCTTGTGAGTCTGTTAGACGACCATCATCTAGAATTTGTAAGAACATGTGCAAGACATCAGGGTGAGCTTTTTCAATTTCGTCTAACAGAATTAAGCTATATGGGTTACGACGAACTTTTTCAGTCAATTGACCAGCTTCTTCATAACCAACATATCCAGGTGCTGAACCGATTAGTTTTGAAACAGCTTGTTTTTCCATATATTCAGACATATCAAATCGAATCATTGAATCTCTTGTGCCAAATAACTGCTTAGCAAGTTGTTTGGCAAGTTCTGTTTTACCAACACCAGTTGGTCCAACAAACATAAAGGAACCGATAGGGCGACCAGATTTATTAAAGCCAACACGGTTACGGCGAATAGCACGAGCTACTTCAGAAACAGCCTTATCTTGACCAATAACATGTTCTTTTAGGTCGCCCGCAAGATGAATGAGTTGAGATTGTTCTTGCTCTTTTAAATCACCAACAGGAATGTTTGTTTTTTCTTCGATGATTTTTTCAATGATTTTTTCAGAAATAACAGGCATCTTATCAGGATCTTCAGAGTTACTTTCATTCATTTTTTGATATTTTTCAATTTGATCACGGTAATAGGCTGCTTTTTCATAATCTTCTTGTTTAAGTGCATCTTGTTTCAACTTTTCAGCTTCATCAATACGTTTTTTGAGTGTTTGCGTATCAACTGCAGGAATGGTTAGGTTCATGCGAGATCCGGCTTCATCAAGCAAGTCGATTGCTTTGTCAGGTAAGAAACGATCTTGAATGTAGCGATTTGATAAATTAGCTGCTGATGTAATTGCTTTTTCGTCGTATTTCACATGGTGGTAATCTTCATATTTCTTTTGAAGTCCTTGCAAAATTTTAATTGTTTCATCAACACTAGGTTCTTTCACTTGAATAGGTTGGAAACGACGAGCAAGAGCGGCATCTTTTTCAATTGTGCGGTACTCGCTAAAAGTTGTCGCACCGACTAATTGAATTTCACCGCGGGCAAGAGCAGGTTTTAAGACATTACCAGCATCCATACCACCATCAGCATTACCTGCGCCAACAATTTCGTGGATTTCATCAATGAATAAGATAATATCGGAATCTTGTTTTAATTCATCCATTAATTGTTGCATCCGTTGCTCAAACTGACCTCGCATACTAGTTCCTTGAACTAGAGAAACAACGTCCAAACGAACGACTTTTCGGTTTTGTAGCTTAGAAGGAACAGCACCGTCAGCAATTTGTTGTGCAAGGCCTTCAACAACTGCAGTTTTACCGACACCCGCTTCACCGATCAGAACAGGATTATTTTTAGTTCTACGGTTTAAAACTTCGATAACACGAGCGACTTCTTTATCACGACCGATAACAGGATCGATTTTGCCTTTTCTAGCTAGATCAGTTAAGTTAACTCCAAATTGACCAAGTAAAGTATTATCTTCTGGATTTTGATTTTGTTGTTTTTGTTTTGAGTTATTAGAATTACTTTGACCAAGTTGTGCGAATAAATCATCAAAGTTTGAGAATCCAAAAATGTTATCGTCATTATTTTGACTTGAATTAGAGAATTCACTATTAGACTGTTGTTTTTTGAGTTTTTGGTAGCAGTTTTGACATAAATTCAATTCTTGACGACTACCGTTAACACTTGTATAAAGATGGATTGTGGCATCATTATGATGACAATTTTGACAAACCATATAAATTCACACCTTTCTGCAAAAATTTGAAAGTTATAATAGACTTTCAAAAGGAATATGTTCATTATACTTTTGGCACTCTTATATTTCAAGTGCTAAAAGTAATTTACTTACTAAAAATAATTAACACGAGTTAAATCGGTCTATAATGGGAATATACTTATTGTTATTTAATCTAAAAGATGATAATCTTTAATTGTAGGAGAAGACTGCATTCTTCAGTCCATTTTTATTTAAAAGGAGATAGATAGACATGGAAAAACGCGACTATCACATTACATCCGAAACCGGAATTCATGCACGCCCAGCTACTTTATTAGTACAAACTGCTAGTAAATTTGATGCCAAATCTACTTTAGCATATCAAGGTAAAAGTGTTGATTTGAAATCAATCATGGGCGTAATGTCTTTAGGTGTTGGACAAGGTTCAGATGTTTCTGTTAGTGTTGACGGCGATGACGCTGCAGCAGCTTTAGATGCAATTGATGAAACCATGAAAAAAGAAGGCCTTGTTTAAGCTCAGATAACTTAATATTTGGATTATTTTTAGTATCAATATCTTTATTGATGCTTTTTTTGTAATCTTTTTCACATACCAACTTACAAAAAGTTAGTGAAAATGGTATAATAAATATAAATAATATTGGTTTAAGTGAAAGAGGTAAAAGTATGAAACACAATAAAGATAATGATACCCAGATGAGTCATGAGAGTATGGACCACTCACAAATGTCACATCACAATCATATGCATATGGATCACTCACATATGAGCCACGAGCATGGTGAAATGGATCATAGTATGCATGGCCATGGCCATGGTATGGGACATATGGGAAATATGAAGCAAAAGCTTTGGCTATCACTATTACTAGCAATTCCTGTTATTTTAATGTCACCTATGATGGATTTGCCTTTGTTCTTTCAGTTTGAGTTTCCAGGTTCTCAATGGTTAGTGGCTATTTTGTCAACAGTACTTTACTTTTATGGAGGATCACCATTTTTACTAGGTGCTAAAGATGAAATAAAATCTAAATCACCAGCTATGATGACTTTAATTGCTATGGGAATTAGTGTTGCTTATTTTTATAGCTTGTATTCAGTTTTTGCTAATCAGTTTTTCCATCAACACACAATGAACTTTTTCTTTGAATTGGCAACGCTAATCGTCATCATGATTGCTGGTCATTGGATTGAAATGAATGCGACGATGCAAGCTAATAATGCACTTGATAATTTATCAAAATTATTACCTGAAAAAGCACAATTGGTAGATGAACACGGTCATGCTCATGATGTGTTATTATCTGAAGTTAAAGAAAATCAAACATTAATGATTAAAGCTGGAGAAACCATTCCAGCTGATGGGGTTATCACAAAAGGAACGACTCAAGTTAATGAATTTTTAGTGACAGGTGAATCTAAAGCTGTTGCTAAAGAAGCTGGTGAAACGGTAATTGGGGGTTCAACTAATGAAGATGGGACAATTTTTGTTCAAGTTACTGGTGTTGGAAACAGCGGTTACCTTTCAAAAATCAAACAATTAGTCATGGATGCTCAACAAAATAAATCGAAAGTTGAAACGCTAGCAGATAAAGTTGCTGGATGGCTATTTTATGCAGCAATTTTAGTTGGTTTAGTGGCTTTTGTTTCTTGGTTATTCTTTGGTACAGTATCAAACGCTGTCCTAGTTTTAGTTACCGTTTTAGTGATTGCTTGTCCACATGCTTTGGGATTGGCAATTCCTCTTGTGACCGCTCGATTTACTTCGCTTTCAGCCGTTAATGGTTTATTAATCAAAAACCGTGACGTGATTGAATTAACTTCACAAATTGATTA
Organism: Holzapfeliella floricola DSM 23037 = JCM 16512; assembly: GCF_001436605.1. Taxonomy (GTDB): domain Bacteria; phylum Bacillota; class Bacilli; order Lactobacillales; family Lactobacillaceae; genus Holzapfeliella; species Holzapfeliella floricola. Next base: position 66,360 of record NZ_AYZL01000010.1, read on the forward strand.
TATTGCACTAGATAAAACTGGAACTTTGACAGATGGTAAGTTTGAAGTGGCTCATTTTGAAAGTTTATCTGATGATATAACCAAAGAATCAGCACTAGCAATTGCTAGTGCTTTAGAATCACAATCCAGTCATCCTGTTGCCAAAAGTATTGTTAAATTTGCAACTGATCAACAAATTCATTTTGATGCACCTGAAGAAGTGAGTGCTATTAAAGGTGTCGGTCTGTCAGGAATCGTTTCAGGCAAAACGTATCAGATTGTTTCAAAATCTTACCTAGATCAACATAACTTATCAGTTGATGCAGGTAGTTACCAAAATTTAGCCGCTCAAGGTTTGACGGTTTCTTACTTGATTGCCGACCATGAAGTGTTAGCGGTTGTGGCTACAGGTGACAAAATTAAACCAGAAGCTAAATCATTTATTGAAAAACTTAAAGCTCAAAATATTACACCCGTTATGCTAACAGGTGATAATGCGTTAACTGCTCAAAAAGTGGCTGACCAATTGGGCATTACAGAAGTACAGGCACAATTGTTGCCTCAAGATAAATTAGACTATATTCACCAACTACACCACAAAGGCCACCGTGTCATGATGATTGGTGATGGGATTAACGACGCCCCAACGCTAGCTGCATCAGACATAGGTGTTGCCATTGGTTCAGGAACTGACGTTGCTATTGATGCAGCAGATGTCGTATTAACTAGTCAATCACTGGATAAAGTTTTAGCCTTGTTTGAATTAACGAAGTTAACCAAGCGTAAAATGATGGAAAATCTATGGTGGGGAGCAGGTTATAATATTTTAGCTCTACCACTGGCTGCAGGTATTTTAGCACCTATTGGTTTTATGCTTAATCCAGCTGTAGGAGCTATTTTAATGTCATTGTCTACTATCATTGTTGCGATTAACGCTATGACTTTAAAATTTAAAGCTTAAAAAACAAAAAGAACAAAAGCTTACTTAGGCTTCTGTTCTTTTTTTGTAGGATAAGTTATTATCTTGGTTTTCATCATTATAATAAGATAAAAAGGGAAACTGAATGGAAAAGGTTGTCCCTTTGCCAGGGGTTGAACTAACGGTTAGTTCATGACCTAATTTTTGAGCCATTTTTTGAGCGAGATAAAGACCTAGTCCTGTTGATTTTTTGTCTTGCTTACGGCCGTTTTCACCAGTGAAACCTTTATCAAAAATTCGTGAAATATCTTGTTTTGGAATCCCAACACCAGTATCTGTAATCTGCAAGATAGTGACTTTGTGGTCTTGAATAATTTTAGCTTTGATAGAACCATTATCAGGTGTGTATTTCAAAGCGTTTGAAAATAATTGAGTCAAAATGTAAGCTAGCCATTTTTGATCAGTCAAAATAGGAGTGTCTTCGCCCTCAATCTCAAATTGAATATGCTTTTCTAAAAAAGTGGTCATGTTTTCTAAAGCCACTTGGTTCACAATTTTTTTGAGGCGATAACGTTGAATGAGGTAATCTTGTGTAAAATTATCCAATCGAGAGTAATAAAGAACTTGGTCAACTAGATGACTGATCTGACTGATTTCGGTTTTGATTTGACGATTTTTGTTGCTGTTTATTTGGGTTTGAATATTCTCTTGTAACAACTGGAGTGCAGCTAGCGGAATTTTGATTTCATGAACCCATGAGTCAACATATTCGGTTTGATCATTTTGGCGATTGATTAATTTTAAGTTTTCTTCTTTACCATAATCAACCAAAGTATTATATGCCTTTTGATAAATTAACTCACTTTGTGTTTTACCAGTGTTGAGTGTTTGATTATAGCTTTTATGAGGGTATTGCGTTCGAAAATGAAGTTCCTTTAAAAAAGAACGTTTTTTCAGGTAAGAACTGACAATAAAGCTGACTAAAATCAAAAGGCAAATAACATCTAAGTAAAGCAAATTAAACCAGTGGATACTTTGAGTGGGGTCAAGCCAAAGAACAAAGTTAATGATGGCAATCAGTGTGATAAATAACCCTAAAAAAGGTAACTGGTCCCTTAAAAATTTAAGAAAGATCATAACTTACTCCTAACTATTCAATCAAATAACCTTGGCCGACTTTAGTTTTGATAAAGTCTTTTGCACCAGCAACCTCAATTTTTTTGCGAAGACGATTAATATTGACGGTTAGAGTATTGTCATCAACAAAACGTTCATCTTCCCACAAGCTTCGTAATAGATGGTCTCTTGAAATGATTTGGCCGCTTTGATTCATTAAAACTTGTAGTAGTTTATATTCATTTTTTGATAAATCAATTGCTTGGTCATTCACTTTAACGGTTGAATTTGATAAATTTAAAGTAACATTATGCAATGAAATAATATCTTGATGATCATCTTTATAATTGTAAGTACGACGAAGTAACGCATTGATTTTAGCGACTAAAACATCTGTTGAAAAGGGCTTAGAAACGTAATCATCAGCCCCCATATTCATCGCCATGACCATATCCATATTGGTATTTCGTGAGGAAATAAAAATAATTGGAATTTTAGAGTGTAATCGAATTCGTTGATTCCAGTAGAAGCCATCGTATACAGGAAGATTAATATCCATCAAAATCAAATGAGGTTGTGTTTTTAAAAAGAGGTTTTCAACATCATTAAAATTATCAACTATAATCGGGTCCATTTGCCACTTTTCAATGGCTTCAGCAATCAGCGTGTTTACCGTGCGGTCATCTTCAACAATCATTATTTTATACATAAGTTATTCACCTTGTCATTTAATTTAGTTACTATTAAGGATAACAAATTATGACGTTTTTGGGGTCAAAAAATCAAAGGGAGTTTGGTATGAGTTATATAGAATTTAATCAAGTTTCAAAACTATATGGATATGGTGTTAATCAGGTTCAAGCACTTGATAATTTAAGCTTTAAGTTGGAAAAAGGTGAATTTCTAGGTATTATGGGGCCCTCAGGTTCGGGCAAGAGCACAGTCTTGAATTTATTAGCCCAAATCGATTATTTGTCATTTGGTAAAATCACCATGGATGGCACTGACTTGAGAGATTTTTCTGATGGGCAGCGTGCTAAAAATCGGCAAAAAAAGATGGGTATTATTTTTCAAGACCCTAACTTATTAAGCTCGTTAACAGTTAAAGAAAATATTGAGTTATCTTTGTTAGCTTTACGTGTTAACCGAAAAGATGTTGAAGAAAAAGTTTTTGATATTGCAAATCGGTTAAATATTGAATCTTTACTCGATCAAAATGTTTTTGACTTATCACCTGGACAACAGCAAAAAGTTAGTGCAGCTAGAGCTATCATCAAAGAACCAGAGTTGATTTTAGCTGATGAACCAACCGGCAGTTTGGATTCCAAGTCAGCGACTTACTTGCTCCAATTTTTGACACAATTGAATCGTGAGCATCATAGTCTAGTAATGGTCACTCACGACCCCTTTGCGGCGAGTTATTGTGACCGAATTATTTTTGTAAAAGATGGCCGACTATTTGCTCAAATTAATCGTGTTGATAGTCGGCAAGCCTTCTTTGAATCAATTGTTGAAATGCAGGCGACAGTTGGTGGGGGTGAAGGTTATGATTTTTAAACTGGCACTAAAAGACCTCAAAAGTAACATAGGATATTTTACAGTTTATGCGATAGCAGTGGCACTAGCAGTAGCCGTTTATTTTTTCTTTTCTAACCTATCTTACAACCCCAATTATCAGTTTGCCGATTCTCAGACAATTCCTGGTTTTTATATAATGAGTATCAGCTTGATTGCGATGATAACTAAGATTTCAGAATTGGTCTGTATTGTCCTATTCTTAATTATTACCTCAATCTTATTTTTTAAAATTTCTAAGAATAATTTAGCAAAATTGTTAATTGCCGGATTTAATAAACGTCAAATTGTTCGCTTCTTTGCATTGCAGCAGTCTATTATTCATTTTAGTGCATTAATACTGGGGATTATCATTGGCATTATCAGTACGCCACTTTTGAATTTGGTATTAATTCGCTTATTAGGATGGCATAGCACGTGGAGCATGGTACTTAGGGCACCTTTACAAGAAACATTTTTAACGTTTATAGTCGTTTTTGGAATGCAATTTTTGATTTTAAACCTGATAACAAGACTGATAAAGACTCCAACTTACTTTGATAACTACGCTAATCCTAAAAAGTCTGAGATTAAAAGACGAAAACTAAGAAGAAATCCCAATGTTTTAGTTTCATTTATACAATTATTTCTTTTGATTGGGATTATGGGGTCTTTATTTCATTTAGCGAGATTACCAATTATTTACGCTTTTTTGAGTCTTTTATTTCTAATCGTGTTTTTTAGATGTTGGATTTTTAGAGTATTAGAGAAGAAAAAACGAAAAAGACGGGCAAATGATTTGAAAGTTGTTGTCTATAGTCAATTAAAACGGAGTTTGTCTGATAGTAGTTGGACAGCGATTGCCATTGGAATTATCAATATGTTGGCCATAATTGGATTATTTATTTTTGCGTATGGTGATAATGGTTTAGCTCAAAGTAATGTGAGAATAACTCCTTCTGAATTTGTAACAACTAGTTTTTCACAAAAAAAAGTTGAACAAGCAATGCAGGATAATGGGCTAGATATTCAATATCAGCAGGTGGCACCAATTAAATTACTTTATTATACTAATCTTTCAAGTGCCATGTTTGGTATGATCTCACAGTCTGATTATAATCAGGCTATCCAGAAGGGCTTTTTGAATAGAGAATACCCAGTAACTAATCGGCCTAATACGACTAATGAACAACTCGGTGTTAAGGAATTGGGATTAATTTCAGGTCAGTTTAGTACAATACCGTATTCATTTTTAAATAATCAAATTGATTTAACTTTAAAAAACGGGCAAAAGAAAACATTTGCTCAAACTAATCAGCTACCGTTTTTATTTGAAAAACCAAACCCATTTCCTCAAGGAACATTACCTTCACAAAATATAGTGGTTTCTGATTCTGATTTTAATCAAATCCAAGCAGATTTGACTTATCAAATCATATCGTATGATATTAAACCGCAACAAATCGAAAATTATAGACAGATGTTAACTAGTTTAGTTTCATATAATATTTCTCCTCCAGAGATTATAGCAGATGCAAATACAAGTAAGTTAGCGTTAAAAAATGAAACTAATAGTATAAATGAAAATAATTATAGCTACTACAGTACCCATGATTCATATTATTTTTCTTCGTACAGCTCTTATTACAAAAATCAAGTTTCTTCATCTTATGCGTTATCAAACATACAATTCATTTTAATTATTTTTAGTGGCCTGCTAATTATTGCGACACAAGTTATTTTGCTATTAAAGCTGAATACTGATTTCAGGCAAAATATAGCTGATTATCAATCGTTGGTTAAACTGGGTAATTTGAAGTCAGATATCAAAAGATTGGTATTTAAATATACAGCGTATTACTTTTTGATGCCAACACTATTTGTTATGGCATATATGATTCTTCTCTTAATTCCCTTTATAGTTTATTTGAATTTTACGAGTTATCCTGCTTTTTTTGCTTTATGCGGACTTGTGATAGGGTTTACAATAGTATCATATTATGCAATTTATCAAAATTATTGGTATTTAGTTAAACAAAAAATTTAGTTATAAAGGAGTCAAATTATGAAATTAACAGTACTAGGTATTTATGGTGGCTATCCTTATGCAGGTTCAGCTAGCTCATCTTATTTATTACAATCAGAAGACGGATTCAACTTATTACTTGATGCAGGAAGTGGCTCACTTTTGGCATTAGAAAAGTATCTAAATCCATTCGAATTAGATGCAGTACTACTTTCGCACTATCATCATGATCATGCGAGTGATATAGGGGTATTGCAATATTACTATCAATTACACCCAGGTGAAAAAAGACAATCAGTATTACCAATTTATGGTCATAATCAAGATTTTATTAGCTTTGCAAATCTAAGCATGGATGGTATTACAAAGGGGTATCCGTATTTTGATTATCAACCGCTTGATTTAGGACCATTTGAAATCAGTTTTTTAAGAACACAACACCCAGTCCCAGCTTATGCTATGAGGATTACCGAAAAAGCAACAGGTAAAGTCTTTGTGTTTACCGCTGATACTGCTTACTTTGAAGATTTAGTTGACTTTAGTCGTGATGCGGACCTACTGTTGACAGACACCAATTTTGCTAAAGATAAAACTGGACGCAAATGGCACATGACTTCTGAAGAGTCAGCTCAGTTAGCTCAAAAATCAGGAGCTAAGTTGTTATTGTTGAGCCACTTGCCTCAAACTATTAGCCATCAACAACTTTTAACCGAAGCAAAAGAAATATTGTCACAAACTAAACTTGCTGAAGTAGGGTTGACTCAAAAAGTTTAAGAAAAAAACAAATAAACGAAACAATGAAAATTAAATTAAAATTAATAAAAACTTATGAACTTGCTAGAATTATTTAATGACCTTAATGGCGAGGTTTATAAGCTGAAGTCTAATTAAATATAATTTATTTTTAAAAATTAAGTAGTATTGTGCAAAATTAAGTTGTATACTACGAATTGTTAAAGAGATTATCTAAATTAAATTTCAAAGGAGCGTGGTCAAAATGGTCAACCTATATACATCACCTAGTTGTACATCATGTCGTAAAGCCAAATCTTGGTTGGAAGAAAACGGTATTTCATATGTTGAAAGAAATATTTTTGCAAATCCATTATCAAGAGAAGAAATCAAAAAGATTTTGAGTATGACTGAAGAAGGCACAAAAAAGCTAATTTCAAAGCGCTCAAAGCTTTTTCAAAACCTTGATGTAGAACTTGATGATTTGTCTTTAGATAAGTTAGTCAACCTTTTAGTACAAGAACCAGGACTATTGATTCGTCCTATCATTACAGATGAAAAACGCTTACAAATTGGATTTAATGAAGATGAAATCAGACGCTTTTTGCCTCGTAAAGTTAGACAACAAGAGTTAAGAGAAGTCGAAAAGATGGAAGGCTTTTAAATCATTTGCAGCAAGTTAAGAATCAGATAGTTTTGTCTGGTTCTTTTTTTATAAATCAGTTAAAATATAGACAGTCCTTAATCGGTGAAATTAGTTACGTAAAAAGAACTTCAGAATTACAAGAGGTGGAATTAATATGGAAATGCAACGTATTAACGACAACACAATTCGAGTGATTCTTGGTAGTGAAGATTTAGAAGAACGCGGGATTACCATGTTGGATCTTCTAGGAAATCAGGGACGTATTGAACAGTTCTTTAGAACTATTCTAGAAGAAGTAGATGAAAATCATACCTTTGCTCAAAACGATGCGGTTACGTTTCAAATTATGCCAAGTAGTGATGGGTTAGAGTTATTAATTAGTCGAACTAATATGAAAAAATCTGCTGTTTCTTCTGAGCAATCGGTGCAAGAGTCACAGAATAATGCAGAACAATTACAAGAGTTATTACAATCATTAGATGATGGGTCAATTTCTCATGTTGATGCAAATGAAGATAAAAAAGATACGAGTGGTTACTACCGTATTTATGAATTTAGTAGCATTGAAGATGCAATTGAACTAGCTAAAGAGCTGCCTCATCTTAGTGGCGTGGATACAAAGCTCTATGCAGATTCAATGAGTCAGACTTATCTGTTATCATTTAGATTTGATCCTCACCAATCCTATGACTTATCAATTGATGATTTTTGGATTATGGTTAATGAATTTGGTGATTTAATTCAAGGAGAAACAGGTTTATTGCTATCAAACGCTAAGTGTGTGTTAACAGACAATGCTATAGAGAGCTTAAAAACTTATTTCAATTAAAAAAAGACACTTTACGTAACTAATTACGGGGGTGTCTTTTTTGTATGCAGCATTAGTTAATAAGAAACTTATTTATGCAGTAAACTATCAACCACAAAAAGCTAATAAATTAGAATGTCCAAAGTGTTTGGGAATGGTACGGTTTATTAAATCAAAAGGTAAAAAACCATATTTTAAGCATTTTTCAAAAGTTTCAAAAAATGATGAAACATATGAGCACCGACAACTTAAACAGCAGATTTATCATATTTTAAATAAAATTTATCCAGAAGTTTTCCTTGAGAAGACGATTTCATCTGATAAAGTGAGGCCTGATATTTTGATAAAACAAAAAACACAAAAATTAGCAATAGAAATTCAGTGTTCACCGCTAGGTGAACAGATACATGAGTATCGGCATAACTATTATCGCCAATTTAGTATTAAAGATATTTGGCTAGTCGGAGAAAAGCTTCATTTGCATCAGAGATTAGCAAAAAAACATATCCGATTTTTAAGATACCAAAAAAATTTAGGATTTCATTTATTCGAACTTCATCTTAATAGTCAAAAAATTAAATTGAAGTACCATATCATGAGGCAAGATTTGTCAACAAAAGTTAATTATCATATGCAAGTGTTTGGTTTAAATAGTTCAGGAATAAACCAATTAATTAAGTTTGTTAAACAAGATCGACGGATAAAAAGATACCAAGAGTTGCCAATAAAATGGCACAAAAATCAAAAAGAACTTGAAACTATTAAACACCTGGCTTATGCTAACGGATACAACTTTAAAAAATTATTAGCTGAGTGTTATACAAGTTATCGACAGCCTTATTTTTTGTCTAGTGAAACTACTGAAAAAATCAAAGCTAAAATTGGTATATCCAATGATATTGTTGTTTATTTACCGATTACATTAAGACATCTTGATAGTAAACGTATTGAAGAGAAGAAAAATTGGCAATTTCATGAATTATTTAATTGAGAGACCGATGATCAAAAGCACGTGCAACTTTGTTTTTTTGAGGAATAGTGCTAGTTAGGTTAAATGTTTCTTTTAAAAATTCCATCGTTTCTTTTGCATCTTTTAGCCGATCTGTTTCGATTTCTAACTCATAGTCGCGTGTCTCATCTAAGTAATCAGTTTGATCGAGTGTTAGTTCAATATTTTTAGGCCCATTCAAAAGGTAACGATGAGTATGTGCTTGCGTCAATTGATAAAATGATTCGTCTTTAAAATGATTTTCAAGATATTCTCCGACTTTACCGGGGAAAGTAACGGTGTTTTTTGACAGCATTTTTTGAATTTTGGTTAAAGGTAATGGATCAGTTATTTCACGTAATGAATGTGTGGTATTATTTGGAAGAGGGACTTTGAGTGTTTGTTCGCCTGTGTTTTTGAATTGTCGAATTCTTAAACCACAATTAGCATTTTTTAAGCAAGCCTCTTTTGAATCAAAATAATAATTGGTTTGTCTGATGGTTTTTTTTAGTGTATAGGCTGATAGTAATTGATTAAATTGTTTTTGTGTGAGCATTAGTTTTAATTCTGTTTCGATTGTTTCTGACATATTGCTTACCTCGCTTTAATTTTAATTGTTACCTACATTCTAAAATAAAAAGTCCCATTGGAGGAAGAATAAATTATGATAAAAAACTGGAAAAAATTTTTATGGCCGTATCAACAGGCTGTAAATGAATTAAAAGTTAAATTTAGAGGCCTACGCGTCAGTTATTTAGACCAGACAAATCACTCGCCAATTGAGTTTGTGACAGGTCGTGTAAAACCCGTTGAAAGTATAGAAGAAAAGCTAACAAGACGATATGTTTCTGAAGAACTAATTGAGCAGGATTTACAAGATATTGCAGGCATCAGGATTATGTGTCCATTTATTGAGGATGTCTATCAAGTTATCGATGTAATTCATAGTCGTACAGATATGACGGTAGTAGAAGAACGAGATTATATTGAAAATGATAAGCCAAGTGGATATCGCTCATATCATATGGTGATTGAATATCCTGTTTATCAATATAATGAAGAAAAAAAAGTGGTCTTGGCTGAAATTCAATTAAGAACTTTATCAATGAATTTTTGGGCTACTTTAGAACATAGTCTTAATTATAAATATCCTGCTGATTATGCACCAGAAATCAAGGACAGATTGAAAGAAGTAGCGCAAAAAGCGTATGAACTTGATGTTGAAATGTCTGCTATTAGAGAAGAAATTGAGACTTCACATAAAAGACAAGAATTAACTAAAAACTTAAAACAATGAGATTGGAGGCTTTTTATTGAAAGTCGCAATTGTAAGTAACTCAAAAGAAGTGTCTGTTAATGTTGTAGATGAGCTGAAATCTGAGTTGACTGAAAATAATGTTCAACTTGATCAAATAAATCCCGATTTGGTGATTACTGTCGGGGGAGATGGTACATTGATTGGCGGGTTTCATCAATATGCCCAAATGGTCGATCATATTCGCTTCATTGGTGTTCATACAGGACATTTAGGCTTTTATACCGATTGGCGTAACTATGAAATCAAAGAATTGGTTAAAGCAATAGTAGAACAAGAGCCAACATCAGTTAGCTATCCGTTACTTGAAGTTCATATTGAAGAAGAAAATGCTTGTACAAGACATTATTTATCTTTAAACGAATCAACTATTAAGCGTGTTTCTCAAACATTGAAAACAGATATCTACATCAAAAATGAATTTTTTGAACGTTTTAGGGGAGACGGTGTTTGCATTTCAACTCCTACAGGGTCAACAGCTTATAGCAAGTCTTTGGGTGGAGCTGTTATTCATCCAAGGCTGAAAACACTACAGCTGACAGAGATTGCCTCAATTAATAATAGATTGTTTAGAACACTCTCTTCACCAATAATTATTGCACCAGACGAATGGATTACATTGTTACCAGAGCATGTTGATGATTATGTTGTTACAATAGATTCAACAGAAATTAAGCACCATTCTGTTCGTAAAATCAACTACAAGATATCTGATAAGCAAATTCATTTTGCAAAATATCGTCATACACATTTTTGGTCAAGGGTAGAAGATTCATTTTTAGGACAAAAGAAGAAAAATGATACGTTATTATAAATTTATTGTTCAAGAAGAAAGTACGACAGTTGGAAAATACCTGAGAAAACAAGGGATTTCAAAACGTGCGTTGATTAATTGCCGTCATAATGGTGGTTTTATTTTAGTCAATCAAAAGAGAAGAATGACATCTTATGCAGTTAAAGCAGGAGATGTCATTCATTTTGTTCCAGGAATAGAACCTGAGAATAAAAAAGTTAAGGCAGTTGATAAATCACTAAATATTTTATACGAAGATGATTTGTTTTTGATTATTAATAAACCTGCCGGTTTACTTTCAACGCCTTCTAAATCTGATTTAACAGATTCAGTGGTTAATCGGTTACTAAGCTATTTTCAAGCGCAATCAATTACAACTAAGCCACATGTTATTACAAGGTTAGATAAAAACACGAGTGGTTGTTTATTAGTGGCAAAAGATGCGATAGGTCATGCTTTTATCCAACAAAGCAAGCTTGATAAATATTATTTAGCCTTGATTCAAACTGATAGCCAATTACAACAGATTCCCGCTGTTATCGATTGTCCAATTGCAAGAGTTCCAGGGGATGCAATCAAAAGAGAAGTATCAACGCAAGGAAAAAAATCGCAAACGGAGTATCAGTTAGTTCAAAAAGGACTGAACTATAGTTTAGTTCGATTAAAATTGAGAACAGGTCGTACCCATCAAATACGAGTACATTTAGCGAGTTTAGGATACCCTTTACTAGGAGATCAATTGTATGGTGGGCAAACAAGCGATTTAAATCGTCAAGCCCTACATGCCAGTCAGATAAGCTTTGACCATCCGTTAACTCAGCAAAAAGTTAAGGTTCGGGCACGACTACCACAAGACTTAGTATTAATTTGTCAAAATGAACAAATAAAAACACCGTAGAAATTTTCTACGGTGTTTTTATTTAGTTTTGAACGATGCCATGATTTAAAATAACATAATCAACATCTTTTAGACTAGAAAGTTCATTACCACCAGCGTAGGAAACGGCTGATTGTAAATCTTGTTGTATTTCTTTGAGGGTGCGTTTGATGTCGCCGCGGTAGTCGATAAGCATTTGTTTACCTTCAACATTTTCATATTTACCTTTTTGCGTATCTGAAGCAGAACCCCAATATTGTTTGTATAATTTACCATCAATTTTAATCACTTGACCAGGAGATTGTTCGTGTCCAGCAAATAAAGAACCGACCATAATCATTGTAGCTCCAAATTTAATTGACTTGGCTAAATCACCATTGTGACGAATACCACCATCTGCGATGATAGGTTTGGTTGCAACTTCAGCACACCACTTGATGGCGGATAGTTGCCAGTAAGCTGTTCCAAATCCAGTTTTTAGTTTAGTGATACAAGCTTTACCAGGACCCACCCCTACTTTAGTAGCGTCAGCACCAGCAGCTTCTAAATCGCGGACACCTTCAGGTGTTGCAACATTACCTGCAATAACGAAGCTTTTAGCTAGCTTTTCTTTGATGTATTTAATCATCTTAACAACAGAGTCAGAATGTCCGTGTGCAATGTCAATTGTAATATATTCAGGAGTTAGATTGTGGTTAGCCAATTGATCAACTAATTTATATTCAGATTCCTTAATCCCCAGACTAATCGAAGCAAATAGGTTTTTTTCTTGCATTTTTCGAACAAAATCCAATCGTGTTTCAGGATCAAAACGGTGCATAACATAGAAATAATCGCGTTCAGCTAAAAAAACAGCTAATTCTTCATCAATAACACTTTGCATATTTGCAGGTACAACCGGTAATTTAAATGTACGGTTACCTAATTTAACAGTCGTGTCAACCTCTGAACGACTGTTTACAACGCATTTTTTAGGTAAAAGTTGGATATCATCATAATCGAATGGATACAAAATAATTCCTCCAAAATTTTTAATTTTTGTTTAACTAAAATTTAAATGTTCGCTACTTAAACAATATAAGCAAATAAAATTCAAAAGTCAATGTATTAAAATATTAAAAAACGAATAAAAAGATAACAATATCATTTATTATCTGTTAATAATTTGACTATTTGAGAACTTATTGCTAAACTTATTTACGGTTTAAAAAGTTAAATGAGGTGGCCAAATGTCAGGAATAGTTTTAATTGGAAGTCAATGGGGTGACGAGGGAAAAGGTAAAATTACCGATTTCCTAAGTAAACAAGCCGATATGGTTGTGCGTTACCAAGGTGGAAATAATGCAGGACATACAATTGTTTTTGAGGATAAAACCTACAAGTTACATTTGATTCCTTCAGGTATTTTAGGAAAAGATCAACTAGCAGTTATCGGGAACGGCGTTGTCGTAAACCCTAAAGCGTTGCTTAAAGAAATGCATTATTTGAATGAAAATGCAATCACGACTGATAATTTGAGAATTTCTAATCGTGCCCACGTTATTTTGCCATATCATATCTTACTAGATGAATATCAAGAAGATAAAAGACAAGACCAAAAAATCGGAACAACACGTAATGGTATTGGTCCTGCTTATATGGATAAAGCGAGTCGTGTTGGAATTAGAATGGCTGATTTATTAGATAAAGATGTTTTTTACGAAAAACTTAAATTAAATCTAGCAGAAAAAAACGAACTATTTGAAAAGCTATACCAGAAATCTGGACTTAATTTTGATGAAATTTTTGAAGCTTATTATGACTATGGTCAGCAATTAAAAGATTATGTTGTCGATACGTCTGTATTAATTACAGAAGCCTTACATGAAAATAAAAAAGTATTATTTGAAGGGGCACAAGGTGTGATGCTTGATGTTGATCATGGGACGTATCCTTATGTGACTTCTTCAAACCCAACAGCTGGTGGTGCTATTGTTGGTTCAGGTGTATCATCACAAGAAATTGACAATGTTGTAGCTGTTACAAAAGCTTACTCAACTCGTGTTGGAGAAGGTCCTTTCCCAACAGAAATTGAAGGCGAAATTGGTGACCAGATTCGTGAAATTGGTCGTGAATACGGTACTGTTACAAAACGTCCACGTCGTATTGGTTGGGCAGATACAGTTGCATTAAGACATGCTGTTCGTGTGTCAGGATTGAAGCAATTAAGTGTAAACTTATTAGATGTTTTATCTGGTTTCGACACACTAAAAATTGCAACAGGTTACCGTTTAAATGGGGAAGAAATCGATTACTACCCAGCAAGTTTAGTTGAGCTTTCAAAAGTTGAACCAATTTATGAAATATTGCCAGGTTGGTATGAAGATATTACAAAAGTTGAGCGTTTTGAAGATCTACCAGAAAACGCTAAGAACTATGTGAAAAGGTTGTGTGAACTAACAGGACTTGACTTATTCACAGTTTCTGTTGGACCTGATCGTGATCAAACAATGGTACTAAAAGATATCTGGGAGGATTAATTGATATGTTAGAACGTTACGCGCGTCAAGAAATGATGGACATTTGGTCATTAAAAGCACGTTATCAAGCTTGGCTTGAAGTTGAAGTAGCTGCCACTAATGCTTGGGTAACTGTTGGTGAAGTACCGGCAGAAGATGCTAAAAAAATTGCAGAAAATGCTGATTTTTCAGTAGAACGTATTGCAGAAATCGAAGCAGTTACACGCCACGATATTGTAGCTTTCACTCGTAATGTTTCAGAATATTTAGGACCAGAGAAAAAATGGGTACATTTTGGCTTAACAAGCACAGATGTTGTGGACACAGCCAATGGGGTAATACTAAAAAAGGTAAATAAAATTTTGCTAGATGACTTAGATCGTTTTATCGAAATTCTAAGAAAACAAGCACTAAAATATAAAGACACTGTTATGATGGGAAGAACCCATGGTGTGCATGCTGAGCCAACGACGTTTGGGTTAAAGATTGCACGCTGGTATTCAGAAATGAAACGTCAACGTGCTCGTTTTGTTCGAGTAGCTGAAGAAGTAGCTGTAGGTAAAATTAGTGGTGCTGTTGGAACTTATGCCAATGTGCCACCACAAGTTGAAGAATCCATGATGAAAGAAATTGGTTTAAAACCAATGGATATTGCAAGTCAAGTGTTACCACGTGATTTATATGCTGACTATATGTCAACACTTGCTTTAATTGCGACAAGTCTTGAAACTTTTGCAACTGAAGTACGTAGTTTACAACGCTCAGAAATTCATGAAGTAGAAGAATTTTTCAATGAAGGACAAAAAGGCTCTTCAGCAATGCCACACAAACGTAATCCAATTGGATCAGAAAACATCAGTGGATTAGCTCGTGTAATCCGTGGATATGTTCAACCAGCACTGGAAGATATGCCATTGTGGCATGAACGTGATATTTCACATTCATCTGTAGAACGTATTATCTTACCTGATGCGACGACGTTACTTGATTATATGTTGAATCGTTTTTTAAATATTGTTGAAAACTTAACTATCTTCCCTGAAACAATGAAAGAAAATATGGCAAAAACATATGGTTTGATCTACAGTCAACGTTTGTTACTGAAATTAGTTGAAAAAGGTTTATCACGTGAAGAAGCTTACGACTTAGTTCAACCACTTACAGCAATATCATGGGATGAAAAGAAACAGTTTAGACCTTTAGTTGAAGCAACTGAAGATATTACAAAACACTTAACTACAAAAGATTTAGATGATGCATTTGACTATAATTATCACTTGCGTCATGTTGATGATATTTTCAAAAAAGTAGGGTTATCTTAGTTACTAACTTTTAGTGCTTAGCTATTGCACTTTAGGATAATCATCGCTAAAATTAACAAGTGTAGTGAAACAATTATTAAATGAATATAAGTAAAGAATAGGCCTGTTTTAGGCCTATTCTTTTTTGGAAGGAACTGTTATGAACTCAAAAATATTAAAGACGCTGGAATTTGATAAAATTACAAGTCAATTAAGTGAATTAACGGTAACAGATAATGCTCAAAATAAAGCCCGAAATTTATTACCTCATAAAACGTATCAAGGTGTAAAAGACGAGCTGGTCAAAACATTAGATGCTGTTAATCTGCTTAGAATAAAAGGACGATTACCTATTGTTGCGTATCAAGATATCTCACCAATTATCAAACGCTTGAAACTAGAAAAGGCAACGTTAAATGCCAAAGAACTGTCGACAATTAGCTTACTTCTTTTAATCATGAGAGATATTTTAACCTTTTTAAATTTCAACCCAAAAGATTATGAACTAGGATTAAATGCTTTGATGGAGCTAATTGAAGATGTTGAATTACCTCTTGAATTAACCAAAAGACTTGAAAAAACATTTGATAGTGAAGGTAATGTATTGGATACAGCTAGTCAAACACTTAAGTCTATCCGTCATCATTATCAAAAAACTGAAGATAATATCCGTCAGCAAATGGAAGCTTATCTAAAAGGAAGTACTGCGAACTATTTAAGTGAAGCAATTATCACAATTCGTGATAATCGTTTAGTGCTACCTGTTAAGGCAAGTTATCGTGGTAAGTTCGGAGGGATTGTTCATGACCAAAGTGCAACCGGACAGACTTTATTTATTGAGCCCGGTAAAATCGTCGACTTGAATAATAACCTACAAGAATTAACGGCTAGAGAAAAAATGGAAATTCGTCGTATCTTAGATGAGTTAACTAATTGGACTCGTGAAGAAATGATAAATATTCAAACGATTGACGAAAAAATTGCTTCACTTGATTTTATTCAAGCAAAAGCCTTATTAGCCAATCAAATGAAGGCTGTTGAACCTATCATTAATAATAAACATGCAATTAAGCTGAATAAAGCTAGACATCCGTTAATTGACCCTGAAAAAGTAGTAGCTAATGATATTATTTTAGGGAAAGATTACGATTTTATGTTGATTACTGGACCAAATACTGGTGGTAAAACCATTAGTTTAAAAACTGTTGGTTTATTGCAACTGATGGCACAATCAGGCTTATTCATCTCCGCAAAAGAATATAGTGAAGTTGGTGTATTTAGCGAAATTTTTGCTGATATTGGTGATGAACAATCTATTGAGCAAAACTTGAGTACATTCTCTTCACACATGGATAACATTATCAATATTATGTCAGAAGCTAATCAAGACAGTTTAATCTTGCTTGATGAGTTAGGCTCAGGAACGGATCCAGAAGAAGGGTCAGATTTAGCTATTTCAATTCTAGATCACTTTAAGAAGTTGCAAGTGAAACTGATGGCAACCACTCACTATCCTGAGTTGAAACTATATGCGTATAACCGCGATCGAACAACCAACGCCAGCATGGAGTTTGATGTTGAATCACTTAGCCCAACTTATCACTTACTATTGGGGGTTCCAGGTTATAGTAACGCGTTTGAGATTGCTAAGAGACTAGGAATGCCGATAGACGTTATTGAACAAGCTAAAAGCTTACGTCAAGACCAAAGTAGTGATTTAAACGATATGATCAAAAAATTAGCTGATGAAACTAAAAAAGCGACGGAACTAAAAGAAGACTTCGAACAAAAAGTCGAAGAGTCAAAAGATATCTATGAAAAATTAAACCAAGGATTAGATTTCTATCATCGTAATGTTAACCGTGAAATTGAACAAGCTAAAGAAAAAGCAGATGAACGGCTTAAAAAAGCCCAGCAACAAGCTGATGATATTATAAAAACGCTACAAGTTTATCAACAACAAGCTAGATCGAAAGTAGATGTTAAAGAAGATCAGCTAATTGCAGCTAAAGGTCAGTTAAACCAATTGCGCGATAGTAACTTAAAGCAAAATAAAGTTTTAAGAAGAGAAAAGAAAAAACAAGTCATTAAACAAAACGACCAAGTTAAAGTACTAGCATATGGGCAAATTGGAACTGTAACCAAATTATTAGGGAATGACCATTTTGAAGTTCAAATTGGTGTTTTAAAAGTAAAGGTATCTTCAAAAGATTTAGAAAAAATATCACAATCAAAAGCAGCTAAGTCATCACAACCCAAACAACAAAAAATTAAAAAGACACGCTCCATCAACTTGCGCTCAACACGTGCATCCCTTGATTTGCGTGGGCAACGTTATGACGAAGCAATGATGAACTTAGATCGTTATATCGATGAGGCCTTGCTTTCAAACTTTGATAGTGTAACAATTATTCATGGAATCGGAACCGGTGCTATACGAAGTGGTGTTAATCAATATCTTAAACGCAATTCACATGTCAAAAACTTTGGATATGCACCAGAAGGTAACGGCGGTTCCGGTGCTACGATTGTCGAATTTAAATAATAATTTCTACTTGCAAAAAGTAAGTGGATTGAGTAAACTATGTGTAACAACAAATTAGGAGGCAAAAAGATTATGGTTAAAGAAATAACAGATCAAAATTTTGCACAAGAAACAGATAACGGTGTAACATTAGTTGACTTTTGGGCAACCTGGTGTGGTCCATGTCGTATGCAATCTCCAGTTATTGAAGATTTAGCTGAAGAAATGGATAACGTTAACTTCACTAAGATGGATGTTGATGAAAATCCTAAAACACCACAATCATTTGGTATTATGGCAATTCCAACATTGATGATCAAAAAAGATGGTGAAATTGTTGAAAAGTTAACAGGTTACCAAGCTAAAGAACAATTACGTTCAAAACTAGAAGAATATACTGCTTAGTTTTCTAAATACAAAAAATCCCTTATAATGATTTTATAAGGGATTTTTTTGTATAATGAAATGAGCAGGGGGATTGACACAATGATAGACAAACAAAAATTTTATAAGATTTTAAATCAAGTTACCAGACAACCTCGGTTGCAAGAATCGCCTGATGTTAATCTTTATCAAAGTCATATTTTAGATGACTTAAAAACAGTTCAACTCATTTATGCGTTTAATAATCAGTTAGGATTAGATATTTCAGCCAATGATTATGACGAGAAGCTGTGGCAAACGCCTAGCAAGATTTTAAATCAATTAGAAATATTGTCACAAAAATAAATATAGAAACGGTGATTTTTTGGATAATCGACCAATTGGATTATTAGATTCGGGGTTAGGTGGGTTGAGTGTTTTGAAACAAGTGAAAAAAATATTACCTCGCGAATCAACTATATATATCGGCGATCAAGCTCATTTGCCATACGGAAATAAAAGTGTAAATGAAATTATTCAGTTAACTAAAAAATTAGTCGACTTTTTAATCAAAAAAGATGTTAAACTGATAGTTTTTGCTTGTAACACAGCGACAGCAACAGCTATGACGACTATACAGCAACAAGTAGATATTCCGATTATCGGCGTGATTTCGGCAGGTAGTATGATTGCTTCGGCACAAACAAAAACCAATAAAATTGCGGTAATTGCGACCCAAGCAACCATTAAATCAGGGGCTTACGAAAAAGCATTAAAATTAGTTAATAACCAGTGTGAGGTTATTTCTCTAGCAACGCCACAATTAGTACCAGCGATTGAAAACAATGTTCTTGATTTGCAACCTGTTATTCATGAAAGCTTACAAGTACTTCAAGATAAGTGTTTTGATACGTTGATTTTAGGATGTACGCATTATCCTTTAATTCAAAATCAAATTGCCCAAGAGCTTACCTCACAACATATTGAAGTGGTTGATCCAGCAGAAGGTATCTGCCAACAAATTACACAGTTACTTAAACAGCACGACGCATTTGCAAGTCATAATGCGCACTTTAACTATGGCTACACAACAGGATCAAAAGAAGCTTTTGAACAAGCTGCTCAAAAATGGCTCGGCCAGACTTTTGACAAAATTAAACAAGTTAAGTTATGAGAGGATTCAAAATGACAAAGCTACTAATTGCAACAACTAACCAAGGTAAAGTAAAAGAATTAAATCAGTTATTAAAAGATGCGGATTATGAAATTGTATCTTTAGCAGATTTAGAAAACCCACCTCATGTACAAGAAACAGGTCGAACATTTGAACAAAATGCCAAGTTAAAGGCTCATTCTCTAGCAGAATACAGTCAAATGCCAACTATAGCAGATGATTCTGGATTATGCGTTAAGGCATTACATAATGCACCCGGAGTCTTCTCAGCTCGATATGCAGGCGAGCCTCAAAATCCGGCAAGAAATAACGCAAAGTTATTGAGTGAACTGGGTGGGGTTCCAGACGAAAAACGCCAAGCAAGTTTTCACACGACAATTGTTGTCAGTTTTCCGAACCAGCCTGAAAATGACTTGGTCGTTGAAGGTGAGTTATCTGGACAAATCACTGCTATTCCAAGAGGTGATGGTGGATTTGGATATGATCCTTTGTTTTTCGTGGAAGACAAACAAAAAACGTTAGCAGAAATGACACTTGATGAAAAAAATGAAATTAGTCATAGAGGGATAGCTTTTAAACAATTAGCAGAAAAATTGCCGCAATGGTTAAAGGACTGTCAAAAATAATGACTAAAGTTTTAATTATGAGTGATACTCATGGTCAGACCGCATTGATGCACGATGTCATTAAGCGACACCGTGCTGAAGTTGACAAAATTATCCATGCAGGTGATGGCCAGTTTGCTTCAAGTGATGATATTACAAACGTGATAGCTGTTTGTGGAAATATGGCTGAAGAGATTAAGTTACCAGATGAAAAAACACTTGAAATTGATGATACAAGGTTATTGTTATGTCATGGTCATTTAGACGAGAACATTGCCTATAGTCCAATGAGATTACAATTTAAGGGCTTAGAAAATCAAACAAATGTTTTAGTATTTGGGCATACACACCAGCCGTTTGCTTCTTACTTTGATGATTTATTATTGCTTAACCCAGGGTCACTAGCTAAGTCACGAGATATTAGGCTTAAAGCAACCGGAACATATGCCATTTTGACAATAACAACTCAGAACTATCTGGTTGATTTTTATAATCAAGAAGGGGATTTGCTACCTTCTCTTTTAATTAATTATAAAAGATAATAAAAAAGACTGTTTTTATGAAAACAGTCTTTTTTGCTTGACTAAGATAAAGTGACGCTATTTGATTCAGGAATAACAATTCCATTTAATGAAAATTCTTTAAGGTATCCTGATAAAAAGTCACGTTGAATTTGCCATTGTGTATCTGCTTTTGCATCAATCAATGTTCGATAAGTGACCATATTACCTGCTTGTTTAATAGCACCTACAAATCGTGGTTCACCAATAATATCGGTGTAGTTAGGTGTCATTTCAGAGTGAACGTGTTCCACCATTTTTTTAACATCGTCGATATTAATATCAGTGGGTAGGTCAAAGTTTACAATTCCGCGCATATTACCGCGGTTGCTATTAGAAACAATGGTAATGTTACGATTAGGGATGTAATTTAAAGTGCCATCAACCGATTGAACTTGTGTCGTTCTAATTCCAACAGATGTTACGGTTCCAGAAACAGCACCAATTGTAACCCAATCACCTACATCAATTTGTTGTTCAGCTAAAATAAAGAAACCGGTTACAACATCATTGAAGAATCCTTGTGCACCTAACCCAATAGCCACACTTAAGATTCCGGCACTGGCAAGAAGGGCATCAACAGGTAGTCCCATAATTTTAAGAACCCCATAAAGGTAACAAAATAAAACGAAGTATTTAAAAACGTTTCCTAAAAGAGACTCAATTGTTTTTTGACGGCTCTTTTTCATCTTTAGTTTACCTTGTCTAGCAAAAGCTAGATTGATTAAACGAATGCCAACTTTCCAGATTATCCAGAAAACGATTGAGGTAATAACAACCTGAGTTCCGATACTAATCAAAGAATCTAAGATTTTATTCCAGTCAAAAAGACCAGCCACATTAGCTAAATAAAATTTTTGCATAATATATTCCTCCTAATATATATTTTAACATCTTTAAATTGCTGTTGACATAAATAAATGCTAAACTTTAGGTGTAAAACATAAAAGTGAAATGTGGAGGTAATAGTAATGACATATGGTGAAATGGCCGGGTTAATTGCTGCTATTGCATTTTTACTTTTAGTTGTATTTGCAGGGATTTTTTTAATGAGACTCGTGCAAACACTAAAAAAAGTAGACGAAACAATAGCGCAAACAACAAAAACATTGTCTAACGTAACAGACGATGTAGATTTAATTGCTATTCAAGCAGAAAACTTGATGGCAAAATCTAATGTTTTGTTACAAACTGTTAATAACAAGACACGTGAATTAGATCCCGTATTTAAAGCTGCAGCAGAGCTAGGAACTAGTGTTTCAAAATTGAATGAGAGCACATCAAATGCGGCTTCACGTTTTTCAGGGTTGACTAAAAATATGGGTAAAGCAACAGTGGCTGGTGGTTTATTCAAACGTTTTAGAAACAAAAAGAAAAAATAACTTCAATTAAATTAGGGGGACAAAATGATGAGTACAGGTAAATTTATTTTTGGATTTTTAGTAGGTGCTGCAACCGGATTTGCTGCTTCAGCAATGGTTTCAGATGAAACAAAAAACGAGTTAGCTAAAAAGGGTCAAGACTTAAAAGAAAAAGCATCAGATTATGCAACACAAGCATCAGAACAATTTTCAGACTATGCTAACCAAGCAAAAGATAAAGCTGAAGAACTAAAAGCAACTTCTCAAGATAAGTTTGAAGATATGAAAGACAAGTACGATCAATCTACAGATGCACTAAAAGATCAAATCAAACGTCGTACAAATCAAAATGATAATTCAGAAATCACAGATTTCGATGATATCGTGATTGACGGTAAACAAGCATTTAATGAAGCAAAAGATTCTTCAAAAAAAATGATTAACGATATTGATCGTGAAATCAAAAAATAATTTATTATTTAATGGCAATAGCTAAGGCTTTTGCCGTTTTTTATTTGAAAGAGAGTCAGATGAAACAGTTAACTTTTTTATCAGCGGATCAAGAGACAGGGATCCACATGGTTTATTGGCTACCAGAAACCTCCCCAATAGCCACGATTCAATTGGTTCATGGCATGGCTGAGTATAGTGAACGCTATGGTGAATTTGCTGAGTATTTTACAAAACGAGGGTATGCAGTTATTGGCCATGACCATTTGGGGCATGGCTGGTCTGTTGACAAACTCAGTCCGCAATACGGCTATTTTACATCTCACAATTCTAGTAAAGTTGTAATTGATGATATCGAACAGGTAACATCTTGGATAGAACGGCATTTTGAAAGTATTCCTCACATTATTTTAGGGCATAGTATGGGATCATTTGCTATTAGGAGCTACTTACAAATGCCAAATAACTTTCAAAAGAATCAAGGAATTATTTTAATGGGAACTGGTAAAAAACCCAGGTTTTTAGGTTTTGCTAGATTTATTTCTACTGTTTTGAATCAGCTAGCACCTACAAAAACTAATAATTTACTCGATAAAATAGTATTTGGAAACTATGCAAAAAGTTTTACTGAGGATAGCTTATATAATTGGTTGAGCAAAAATCAAAAAAATGTAAGAGCATATGAGCAAGATAACTTGATGGGATTTACTTTTACTAATAATGGTTTTTATACATTATTTAAATTAATAGCTAATGCTACTCAAAAAAATTGGGCCAAACAAGTTAATCCGGATGCTGACTATTTAATCATAAGTGGTGCAAACGACCCAGTAGGGGACTATAGCGAGGGTCCAAAGAAAGTTGCTGATGAGTTAAGCACAGCAGGAGTTCATTCTATTGAACTTAAGCTTTTTGAAGACTTACGTCATGAACTTTTATTTGAAAAAGAAAAGCAAGAAGTTTACAAGATGATTGATTCTTGGACACAAAAAAACATCTTACAAAAGTAAGATGTTTTTAATTTAATCTCTAACCATAATTTCTGTTAAATCTTTAGGTGTATGGGTAAATGAGTTGAATTTTTCGTCATCTAGGTAACCGCAATCTTCGATTCTAACACCAGCTACACCAGGAATATAAATACCTGGTTCAATTGAAAAAGCCATGCCAGCTTTAAGTTCTAAATTGTTATGTTCCATTAGTGAAGGATATTCATGAGTTGAAGTACCAATTCCATGGCCTAAACGGTGAACAAAGTATTCACCATAGCCAGCTTTAGTAATAACATCACGCGCAATCTTATCAAGCTCTGAAGCATAAACACCTGGTTTAGCAGCCTTTTGTGCAGCAAGTTGTGCTTCTAGTACAACTTGATAAATTTCAAGTTCTTTTTCACTTGGTGTACCATAAGCAACTGTACGGGATGCATCACTCATATAACCTTGGTTGACTGTTCCTAAGTCAAAAAGAACAAGTTGATTTGGTTCAACTTGGGTATCTGTTGGTGCGCCGTGAGGATTTGAAGCGTTCTTACCCGCCTGAACAATGGTATCAAAACTTGTATGCATGACACCACGTTTTTGAAGTGCATATTCAATTTCAGCAACAACTTGTTTTTCACTAATACCATTTCTTAATGCATTGAAACCAATTTGAAAAGCATAATCCGCATCTTGGCCGGCTTTAATCATTAAATCAAGCTCATCTTGTGATTTGTATAACTGCATTTCTTGAATAAAGCGAGTTAAGCTGTATTTGAATTGTGCATTTGGAAATTCTTCTTGCATTGCTTCAAGTTTTTCAACTGATAAGCTATCTTTTTCAGTTGCCCACGAAACATTTTCTTTTTGACGATCCTTGATATGATCTGCAATCAAAGCAAATGGATCTTGGTGGTCAAGGTAACCAAATACATCGTATTTAAAGCCGGAGGCTTTGGCTACTTCTACGTCTAATTGTGGTGTAAATAGGAAAGGATCTGCATTTTTTAAGACAAAAAGCCCCAAAATTCTTTCTTCAGGATGTGATTCAAATCCTGTAAAGTAGTGAACATTTTTAGGGTTACTAATATAAGCAACATCAATATTGTTGTCATATAGCCAGTTCTTTAGTTGATCAATTTTTTGCATGAATGACGTACCTTCTTTTCTTTTAAGTTTGTTTTTGATTATAGCACATTTTTTAATATTTTTATAATAAAGTAAGCGTTTGCAAAAAGTACTTAAATTTGCTAATTTTAAACTAGGAAGTCGTGATGAATAGCGTGAGGATAAGTTTATGAAAAAAAGTACAATCACCATATATGATGTAGCAAAAAAAGCCGATGTTTCAATGGCAACCGTTTCAAGAGTAGTCAATGGTACAGGAAAAGTAAAAGAAGAAACAAGACAAAAGGTTCAACAAATAATAGAGGATATGGGCTATCATCCTAATGCTGTCGCAAGAGGACTAGCCAGTCAAAAGACAACAACGATTGGCATATTTTTACCAGATTTAAATAATGCTTATTTTAATGAATTAGCACAGGGGATAGATGATGTTTCGAAGCTCTACAATTATAATATTATCTTAATGAGTTCAAGTATTAGTCACCAAAACGAAAAAGATGTACTTAGAAGTTTATTTTCTCAACAGGTAGATGGTATTGTCTACATGTCATATGATATTTCAGATGAAGTTTGTGATTTGTTGTATGAAAAAGGGATTCCAACTGTTTTGGCAGGAGTTATAGATTATAAAAGACAACTACCATCAGTTAACATTGATTATAAAGCAGCAACTTTTGAGGTTATGGAAAGATTTGCTCAAAAATATAATTCAATAGCGCTTGTTGTACAAGATAAAAATACTAATGTTAATCAAGATTTTCGTTGTAAAGGTATGGCAGAAGCAGCAAAAAAATATCCAAAGATTCAGTTTGAAGTTATCAGAGCAGGTTATGGCTACGAAAATGGTTTGGCTGTCTTTAATGAAGTAAAAGCAAAAAAAATACAGGCTATTTTAACCACCGATGATAGTGTAGCTATCGGTATTTTAAACGCAGCAAGTGATCAAGGTATTAAAATTCCAGAAGAACTTGAAGTAATGTCTGCTATGAACACTAAATTAGCTTTAATGGCAAGACCCGAGTTATCATCCATCAGTCAGCCATTATACGATATGGGGGCCGTTGCGATGAGAATGCTTACAAAACTAATGAAAAAAGAAGTCGTACAAGATCAGCAAGTGATTTTACCTCACGAAATTATTAATCGAAAAAGCACAAAATAAAAAACGCTATCAATAAGATAGCGTTTTTATTTTGTAATAAAGTTAAGTAGTTTAAACATGACTTCTTTATTTTCTTTTGGCACATCAAAATTTAATATGGCTTCGGCGTCTTGTTCAAGCACAGAGTCTTTAATGTAATCAAAATCATTTGTAACCATTTCTTTTACATTAACATCTTCGGGTTCAAAGTGGAATTGTAGTCCAATAATATTGTTATTTAAAATGAATCCTTGGTTAGTTAAATATTGGCTTGAGAAAAGTAATTCCGCTTCGTGTGGAATTTGGAATGTTTCTTCATGCCAGTGAAGGGCAGTTAATTCTTTTGGAATATCTGGGATAATGTTAGATTCAAGATATACTTTATCCCAGCCGACTTCTTTAACTCGCGCTTTAGTTACCGTGTAGCCTAATGCTTTTGTGATTTGTTGAGCACCATAACAAGCACCGAAGATAGGTTTTTGTTGTTTAATGAGCGTTCTGATTAAATCTCTTTCTGTCATAATCCAATCGTCATTATCATTTGGACTCATTGGACCACCTAGAATAATTAGTAAGTCTGTTTCATCAGCTGTTGGTAACACACCATTATAAAAGTAAGGGTGGTAGATAAAAAGGTCATGGTGATTTTCTTTTGCCCAAGCCCCAATAGAGCCAATCCCCTCATTTGGTGTATGTTGTAAAACATTAATTCTCATCTGTCGCACCTCGATTATTCAATTTTATTGGTTCAATCATACACTTAAAAATTTAAAGCCACAATTATTTTAAAAAGAATTTTTTGATTGATTGGGTGTATCGAATCGAAAATTTACAAGAAATTTGATTATCAAAAAAGAGTTTTCTTTTTGAAAAATCAATTTGTGCAATATTGAGTGGATTAACTAAAGTTGTACGACTGATTCTTAAAAGTTCAGGATATTGGCTAAGAATTTCTTTTAAAGTGCCATAAAAAGAGTGGGAACTATTTTTTGCTTGAAGGGTAAGTTGATGATTATTAGCCGACTTAATAAATAGAATTTCAGAAAAATTGAGATTATAAAGCATTGTGCCAACTTTAAATGAGAATAGCTGTTGTTTGTTTTGAAGTTGCTGATAAATTCGATTTTCGGCTAACTCCATTAGTTTAAAAATTTCAGCCCTTAGTACAGTTTGAGATAAGGATTTGTCGATAAATCCAAGTAGTTCAATATGTTGATGAACAGATTGTGTAATGACTGAATCATAATTTGAAATAAAAACAATCTTACCTTCAGGATCATTTTGGCGAATGACTTTAGCTAAATCTAATCCTGTGAGTTTGTGATTTAATTCTAAGTCTAGGAAGTATAAACTATTTTGAGCTTGGGTTGATTTAAGTGTATGAATAAATTCATCAGGATTTGAAGTGACTAATGCTAAGTTAAAGCGGTGTTCGTGAAAGAGCAAGTAATCTGAAATAATCGATTCAATAAGTGTTAAATATGTTGGATTATCTTCGCAAATATAAATCGAAATAGACATAATTCCTCCTAGAGTTGAGTAAGTGTCATTTGAGCTGTAAAAGTAGTATCTGAGATAGTGTAGTCAATCAAAGCATTTTTATGATGCTTGCTGATACTGTCAACTAATGGTAGACCATAGCCTTTGTGGTTCGGCTTAGTTGTAAAGTGAGCTTTTCGAATTTGTTGTAAGTTTATTATCTGACTTTGTGGTATTTGGTTTGTGATACTGAGTGTAAGCTGGTTATCAAGCTGATCAATTTTAATATCAATTTTTTGTTTATCAAGCTCTACCTGATTGGCGTTGGATAACCAATTGCCAATGATTCGTAAGAAATCAAACTCTTCCATTGGAATTTCGAAAATTTCGTCAGGGCAGTGGATAGTAATGGTTGTATTGGTTCCTTGACTCTGATTAATAGCTTTAATAAGAAGGCTTCTAAGGTAATGAACGTGAATGTTTTTGATATCTTTATAATGATCAAAAGCTGGTGTTTGGAGTTGAGTTTTGCTGTATTGGTTAAACCGGTTAAGGTGATCTTTCAGTTCATTGTTATCTTGTTTATCAGCAAAATGTGAAAGGGATGCCATTATATGTTTATAGTCATGTTTAAACTGACTAACGGTTTGATACTCATCACTTAGTTGTGTGGAATAAGCTTCAAGGGACTCAGAATTGTCATGCAAGATTTGAATCCATTCAAAAATACTTTTGCCAAATGTATAGGCTAAGAATCCATTACCTAATATAGCAACTAAACAAAGAGCTACTTGAAACCAACTATTTGAATAAATTAAAGTTACAATACTAGTTGCAACAAATGCAGTAAATACAATTAATGATTGAATCAGTTGACGTAGTTTTTTCATAAAATCCTCCATGTAGTCATTATAGTTATATTGTAACGGATAGTAAGCACAATTGAACAAGAACACCTTAAGTGTCATGATTTTTAGCTTAAACGTCTATAATTATTAAATTTTTAAAAATAATATTTCGAGATTAAACTCAGTTTGTTATACTACGTCACAACTTAAACTATTGGAGGAAATAAAATGAAAAAATCGTATTTAGTATCAGGATTAGCACTGGCTACTGCAGCTTTTGGATTGACTTTATCTCAACCTCAACAAGAAGCACAAGCTAAGGCAGTTTATGATAAAACAGCAACATCAAACTACGTGGATGGTTTTGGCCCAGCAACTTGGAAATCTGTTAATGGTCAATTTGAACTTAGTGGTCATTATTTAAACAACGGGACCAAATGGCGTGTAACTGAAATCACTTCACCAGATAATTACTCACTATGGTATGGTGTTGGCAATGGGGAATATGCAAATAGCCAATACTTTGATTTAGGTAATGAGATTTCATACCAAGAATTAAACGCAGTTGTGAAAGTGACCAAACAAGGTCAAGCACCGTTAGTCTCATCCACACAACAAGTCGTTGGGTCATTGCCAGCAGGTAGTGAATGGCAAACCTCAATGCGTTTTGTTAATAATGGTCAAGTTTTCTATTTAGTCGGACCTAATCAATGGGTTAGTGCCAATGATGCAAGTATTGTTTCTGAAACTTCACGTGGTCAAAAAGGGTTTGCAGGATTTACACCGTTAACTTCAAATGAAGATGATACAATCGATTACAACTTTATTTCAACTATGTTAACTAGATTCAAAAACCAAATTGAACCTTCATTACCAGATGTGACAACACAAACTTTAAGACAATTAGAAAAAGATCCTGAAGGGACAATGAAGCAACTATCTCAAGCAATTACCAAATCATTCACTGCTCAAGACGGTAACTTGAACAAAGATAAAATTTATCAATTATTACGCAAAGCTTCAATGCCAGAACAAACAGCTAAATTAGTAGTTGATAATATCAACTTATCTAAAGATGACCTAGCTAACAATAGTTTGACTGACAATTTTAATAAAGTGATGACATCATTTTCAAAACAATTGCTAGATCAAAACGGTAATGTTGATCAAACAAAGGTTTATAATTATGCTATTCAAGCAGGGATGCCAGAACAAGAAGCTAAACAATTTACTGAACAAATGAAACAATCTCAAGCTTCGATTCAAGCAAGTTCACAAAACTTTTTAGAACAAATCCAAAAGCAAGTGCAACAATCAATGAACCAAGTGACCAGCCAATTTTTAAATGAAGACGGCACAATCAATAAAGATAAGGCTTACAATTACTTGGTTCAATCAAATGTACCTGCTGATCAAGCTAATGAATTAGTAAATCAAATGATTGAACAACAAAAACAATCGCAAACAAAATAAGTCCAAAAAGCTAATTGACCTCAAGGTCAGTTAGCTTTTTTATTTTTTCTAAAGTTCATTAACTTTTAATAAAGCTTGTTAGTAGTAGGTTTTAACTACTTAGGTTATCCGTTACGCTAGCAACTAGGATAAATAAGGAGGATACATATATCAAGAAAACAACGATTATTTCAGGATTGGCAGTAGCAACTGCAGCTATTGGGTTAAGTTTTACGCAAATAGGTTCAGATACACAAGCTAGAGAAATTTTTGATAAAACAGCGACAGCTAATTATGTCAAAGGTTTCGGGGTTTCAACATGGCAATTAGATAGTAATCATCATTTTCAGCCTACGGGACACTATTTACCAACGGACTCTGCTTGGAAAATCATTGATATAGAGTCAGAAAAGGTAGGCGATATCGAAAAATTATGGTATAAGGTAGGTAATAATGAATACGTTGATAGTAACTATTTTGATTTAGGAAATGAAACAGCTAAACAGGAAATGGATGGAATTGTTCAAGTTAAAGCTGATGCTGCTGAAAGCGGTAATTTTAAACGTGGAACAACTTGGAAGGTTTTTGCAAGACAAATTGGCGACAATCAGTCTTACTACAATGTTGGCAATAATACCTGGATTGGGAGTTCATCAGTTGAATTGATTTCAGAAAATAGCAGAAAGCAAAAGACAGTACAAACGCTTGAACCATTACCTGAAAGTCGTATAGATGACGAAGTCGATTATCGGTTTTTTCTAAAAAAAGTTAATGAAAACAAAGATAATCCCAACTTCATTCAACAATCGAGACAATCTGTTATTGATCAAACTAAAGGATACGAGAGTTTTATAGCAAGAATCTTAGATGCTAGTCAGATTGATTTTTCAAAAATTGCACTAAGATCAGCCAAAACAATGCAACATGCCCAAGCTCCTAAAAATGAAATCAAAGAAACTTTGACTAATATGAAGTTTACTGACTCAGAAATTAATTATGCACTTTCTCATTTAGATTAAAAGTGGTTAAGTATGGACTATTAGTTACTAAACAAATAGCCGATAACTAGGAGGTCATATGGGTGAGCTTATTCAAAATTTAAAATCAAGAGTGCGACCGAACTATTTTATAGGGGTTCAACTTTCCTTGATTGCGATTATTTTAATTAATATAATTTTTGGCTGAAAGATTATCTGGTAAGAGTTATGCTTTATTTTTTGACGGACTGTATGGCAATAGCAGTTCTGCTTTAGCTTATTTAGCTGTACTTGTGCCAACAATAGCTATATTTTTAAGTTCAAAAGATGAATCCAAAAGAGTAGATACAAAATTTAAAATAGCTTTTTTAGAAGCTGGCTTAACAAGTGCTCTAGCGTACTTGATACCGGCGGTTGTTCTAGCGATTATTGCAAGTATTGTCGATGGTACTAATGGCGTTCCACAAACACTAATGTTTTTTAGCCAAATAATTGAAATTAGTCCGTTACTTTACTTAATAACCACGATTATCAATTTTGGTATTTTTGAATTTGTATATGGTTGTCTAAGCTTTGCTATAACCAAATTGTTCAATAGTGAAGTGGCTGCCATTTTAATCGCACTAGCTATTTTTATTGGTGGGAGTTCCTTTGCGATTTTGGTCATTGGTATTTGGGAATTCATTCCTTACATGCCGGTTGCCACTTTTACAAGTACTAACCTAGGTACAAATTTAGCTGAATTTAGTCTGTTGTTTCTAGGATCTTGTTTGATTGGCTATGTTGCTTTTAGAAGGCAGATGGTTAAAAAGCTAGACCAATAAAAAATAACCTTGATTATAGATCAAGGTTATTTTTTTGATTGCAGTCTTCTAATGCTGGTAAATAAAGTAACAGTACCATAAATTAAAGTATTAATGACTGTCATCATCGCAGTTACTGTTGAGATGTTAAAGTCTGGCAGCATTAGCCAATAAATAACTCCTGTCATCAAAACTATGACACTTAAACAAAATATAACGGGTTCACAGATGTAATGATTTTTTGAAAGGCGATAATGATAGCGTTCTTTTTGATCAGACCAATCACGCTTGATAGATCGTGATAATGAAAACAAGATAATAGGATATGGCCAAAGAAACAGGTCATGCATCTGTATTGAAAAGTAAATGATAGCAAAGGTTAAGAAAATGGTCGCAACAAGTCCGGGTTTATCCGTAATCTTATAGTTAGCAAATAACCAGTTGTAAATTTTTTTCATAATGAAAGTCCTCCTAAATTAGTTCTTGCCGAATGAAAAAGCACTTAAGAAACAGTAAATTGCCCAAGTAAGTAGGAATAATAGGTCAAGAATCTTTCTCCAAGATAATAAAGGAAGATGTTGATAAGCAAAAAGTAAATATAGCGGTATTGAAACTAAAAAGATGACACTTAGTAAAATCAAGAGTGGATTTTTAAGATAATAATTTTTTGAAATTTGATAGTAGTCACTTTTCTTTTTAATTAATCCTGATGTGATAGCGTATGTCCCTAAACAGTACATCACGATAGATGTTGAAGAATAAGCTGTTAAATAGTCAAGAATACCAAAAACCAATAAGATGGCAACCCCAGCTATAATATATTTTTTATCTTTTATTTGATAGTTCGTAAAAAAAGTTTTGAAAATTGTTTTCATAATAATCCTCCTAGTTATTTATAAAGTAGCTTAATTGTCTTTGATCAACTCAGTTCCCTTATAGAGAAATATAACCCCAGAGATAATCAAAAAAATATAGGTAATGGAATTATTTTCATTATGTGGAATATAGAAATTTTCTACTTGCCACCAGTAAAGTGGTATCCAAAGAAATGTCAAAATCCCAGTAACAAAAAATAAGGGATGACGTAAGTAATATTTATCAGAAATGCGACAGTCTAATGCATCTTCCTCATCATCCCAATACTTTTTGATTCCTGACAAAATAGCATTGATTGCTAAAGGGTAAAGATGGTAAAAACTTGAAAAAGTAAACATATTCAAAATATAAATAATCCCCAGTCCTACGATTCCTTCTATAATCAATTTTTTATCAATTACTTTGTAATTAAAAAAGAGTGTAGTAATTAAAGTGATAATAAATCCCCCCCAAGTAGCGTAATGAGTTTTTAGTATAACATGCTTTTGAGGCAATATAAAAAAGCCTTGGATTGTTACCAAGACTTTTAAATCAATAGCTTATTTAGCTAATTCGTAAATGGCTTCCATGTAGATAGCAACTGCATCGAATAACGCTTGTTTTAGCATATATTCATTTGGTTGGTGCATGACATTTTCTTGTGTTTCTGGTTGAGCACCAAAAGCCACACCATTATCGAAAATGTGAGCGTAAGTTCCACCACCGATGATTTGTTCATGACCTTTGTTACCAGTCTGGTTTTCATAAACACGTAACAATGTTTGTACAAGTTCACTATCTTTTGAAACGTAGTGAGGTTCTTGAGCGTGACCATCAACAAAAACAGTTGCAGCATCACCGATAGTTTGTTGTAAACCAGCAGTGATTTTGTCATCGCTAGTTCCTTGAGGGTAACGGACGTTGATTGCAATTGTTTGGTTGTCTTCATTGAAAGCAAAGATGTTAGGAGAAGAAGAAGCATCTCCCATTAGTTCATCGTGATGAGCAATTCCAGCTTTTTCACCTTTGAAGTCTTCATGTAAAGTATTAGCAGCGAATTCTAGGTAGTGTTTAGCTTGACCTGAGAAGTCAAAGTTAACTAAGAATTCTGCTAAGTAAGTAGCAGCGTTACGACCTAATTCAGGTTCTGAACCATGAGCACCTTTACCTGTTAAAGTGAAGTTAATTTGACCGTTTTCTTCTGTTGCATCCCCAGTTAATTGGTTAGCTTTTAAGAATTCAGTAAAGTCAGCTTCAACTTTTGCAAAGTCAAGTCCACTAACAGTGGCATAAGCAGTATGAGGCACCATGTTTGTACGTTGACCAGCTGCAAAAGAAATGAGTTTTACATCGCCATCTTGTGTGTTAGTTTTGAAATCAACAATAAAGGTTGCAATACCTTTTTCACCATTGATGATTGGGAATTCTGCATCAGGAGAAAAGACAATATCAGGACGTCTTTCTGATTTAAGGTAGTGAGTTAAACCTTCCCAGTTACTTTCTTCATCAGTTCCGATAATAAAGTGAACAGGTTTTGATAACTTAACGCCTTCATCTTTTAAGATTTTTAAAGCGTAGTAAGCAGCAAGACCAGGTCCCTTGTCATCAGCTGTTCCACGACCGTAAAGTTTGCCATCTTTTTCAATCATAGTGAAAGCCTCAGTATCCCAACCATCACCAGCAGGTACAACGTCAGCATGGGCAATAATTCCCAAAACATCGTCTTCAGTTGCTTCACCATATTCAACACGTCCGGCTAGATTGTCAACGTTTTTGAATGTAAAACCATCACGTTTAGCATAGTCTAAGTATTGTTGTAGACCCTTAGCAGGACCAGGTCCTAGAGGGAATTCATCCGTTTTGTGTTCAACGTCTCTTGAACTATCAATAGCGACTAAGTTTTTTAAGTCTTCAAGTAAATCAGCTTCGTATTTTTTAGCTAATTTTTTGTAATTTAAAGTCATATCAGTTCCTCCTTTAAGGTATTAATCATATTTTAACATATATTTAATCGAGGAATATAAAAATGATTAAGTCATCTAATCCTAGTGTGTTAAAAATAGATTGTGATAAACTAGAGTTAATTAAGACAAAAGATAGCTAATTAGGAAGAGAATACGATGCAAGATTATCAATATTTTGATTTAATAGAACAAATAACCCGCAATGATGGTTCTAAATATTACGAGATTGCCAACATTACGATGAATGGTCGAGCTGAAAAAGCCGCAATAGAGAATCTAATCCAAGAAGTTAGAATTGTTCAATTGAATATACCAAGGTCACCAAGCTTGGTGACGTATGAGCAATATATTAATGACAATTATACTTTTCCTGGACCAGAATTGACGGAGTTTGAAGAATGGCAAAAACCAGAAGGTAAAATTAAGGAGGCATTTGAGACAATTTTGAAATCAAATAATATCGAATAATGAAAGGTGTGACAAATTTTGGAAAAAATTAGAGTAGTCCATACAAATGATTTACATTCGCATTTTGAAGAGTGGCCTAAAATATCAAGGTATATTAAACAAGCTAGGGAACAAGACCCTGACTTATTATTATTTGACATCGGCGATTTCATGGATAAGTGGCATCCTTTAACCGAAGCAACAGATGGTCAAATCAATATTGATTTGATGAATGAGGCTGGATATAACGCTGTAACTATTGGTAATAATGAAGGAATCGGTAATAGTCATGATCAACTGCAGCATCTGTTTGACCATGCGCAATTTGATGTTATTTTAGATAATCTTTATCAAAAAAATGGTCAACGCCCAAAATTTGCACAACCTTATAAGATTATGGAAACACACGCCCACCATAAAGTTGGTATTATTGGTATGACGGCTTGTTACCCTTTAACCTATGGTCCTAATGGCTGGTCAATTAAAGAAGTTGATGAGGTGCTACCTGGAGTTATTGCTGAACTGAAGGCGCAAAAAGTGTCGGCTATTATCTTGCTTAGTCATCTAGGTTTGCCAACCGATAGAAGACTGGCTAAAGCTTATCCTGAGCTTGACTTAATTCTAGGTTCACATACGCATCACTTACTTCCTCAAGGAGAACAAGTTAACCGGACAATGCTTGCAGCAGCAGGTAAGTATGGTCAAAATATTGGGGATGTTCAGCTGACTTTTGCCGATGATGGCACTGTATCAAACATAATAGTCAAAACAATTCCAACTGAAAGTTTATCTGAGAAACGAACCGATGAAGGTCAAATACAAGAGTGGTTAACAAAAGGGCATAAACAGCTACAAAAAGAAAAAGTAGCAGAATTGCCTCAAAAATTTGAAGATGCAGAAGAAACTTACCAAGTTTTACTAAAAGGTGTTGCTAAACAAGCTGAAACGGATTTAGCCATCTTGAATTCAGGACTAGCAGTTACGCCTTTCAACTCAGGTATGATAACTTATGATGATTTACATCAATCGTTGCCACATCCAATGCACTTGATTCGTGTGAAGTTAAGCGGGTATAATTTATGGCGATTAATTCGTGAAATGGAAAAAATGCGTCTGTTCTTATCTCATTATCCAATGAAAGGTATGGGATTTAGAGGGAAAATATTTGGTGATATTAAATATTTAGGAATTGAGTATGATGCAAAAACCAAGCAGGTCTTTGTTAAAGGAAAGCCTCTAGAGTTAGGAGAAATTTATACTTTAACGACAGTTGATCATTACTTCTTTATTCCATTTTTCCCAACAATTGAAATTACAGGAGATGTTGAATTTTTATTTCCCGAGTTCTTGCGCGACAGCGTTAACCATTACTTGAAAGAAACCTATCCTATAAAAGAATAAGTGGTGATAATGTGAAAGAGGAAAAAGAAAAAGTCAAACAGCGCTATCATAAGCTGGCTAACGTTGAACGTCAGTCAGATGATAAGTTAAAAATTGAAGATGCGATTTATGATATTACTATGAACTATAATGATGCAATTGATGTTGAATTGTTGCAAGAGCGGTTTGATCCATTTTTACTAAAATATGATTACGTTGTTGGTGATATTGCTGATGATAAGTTACGCTTTAAGGGTTTTTTCGTTGGTAAGAAAAAACGAGCTCACCTAGATCAATATGCCAACACAATTGAAGACTATTTAATGGAATATGTTAATCCGGGAGCAGCTTACTTTGTTTTAGAAAAAACGGGAATCGTTAAACAAAAGCTTAAAGTTAAGCAATCTAAGTTCTATCGAACTAAGAATAAAAAGACACAATCGCAAAAAAACTTTGTACTAAGAAAGAGGGAACGACTATGAGCCAAACCTATAAAGGATATTTAATTGATTTAGATGGCACAATCTACCGTGGGAATGAAACGATTGAAGCAGGAAAAAGGTTTGTTGAACGCCTGCAAGAAAAAAATATTCCACATATCTTTTTGACTAACAACTCAACACGTACACCACAAATGGTAGTAGATAAACTAGGTAAACATGGTGTGAATACAGATGTCACTCACATTTATACACCAAGTATGGCAACAGCCGAATACATTCAAAATCAGGATATTGAAAATCCACGTGTTTATATTATTGGTGAAGTGGGACTTTACCGTTCATTGTTAGATTCGGGATGCATTTATGACCCAATCTCACCTGATTATGTTGTTGTTGGAATGGATCAAGACTTAACTTACAACAAAGTCAAAAAAGCAACATTATTAATTTCAAATGGTGCTAAATTTATCGGGACAAACGCCGATACTAATTTACCAAGCCATGAAGGGCTAATTCCTGGAGCAGGAACTATTTTGAAAATGGTAGAAACAGCTACCGGACAAAAACCAGTTGTAATGGGAAAACCTGAAAAAATCATAGTTGATTTAGCGATGAAACAACTACAATTGGATAAATCAGACGTTGCAGTCGTGGGTGATAATTATAATACTGATATTATGGCAGGGATTAACAGTCATCTAGATACCATTTTAGTTTATACAGGTGTATCAACTCCTGAACAAATTGCAGCAGTTAAAGACAAACCAACACATATTGTTAATTCCTTGTCTGAATGGGAAGTTTAATATGGTGTCAGTAAAGAGCTGGCTAAAAAGCTTGTATGCTATTGTTTTTTCATTAGCATCTGCTGTGGTACTTGCTATTGTTGCAAGTTTCCCATTGTTGTATATCTTTTTGAAGACAACAGATATTACTAAAATCACTAGCTTTAGTGCTGAAACAATTATGGGTAACTACACCCAATTAATGATTTATTT
Source organism: Holzapfeliella floricola DSM 23037 = JCM 16512 (assembly GCF_001436605.1). Taxonomy (GTDB): domain Bacteria; phylum Bacillota; class Bacilli; order Lactobacillales; family Lactobacillaceae; genus Holzapfeliella; species Holzapfeliella floricola. The sequence goes on from NZ_AYZL01000010.1 coordinate 103,844, forward strand.
GCTTTGGCCGTTTCAAACCGTGCTAAAGATGTCTGATTTTCCGACTTCGGTTAATGGGGCGCAACATTTTGCAGATGTGAAAGTATTATTTTTACTGGCATTAGGCGTTTTCATTGTGCTAGGTATTTTTTATCGATGGATACTAAAAGATAAATTATTATCTAAAAGTGTGTTAATTTTAGGTATGATTGTGCCGTTGATTGTGGTGCCTTTTGCAGTCCTTAACTTCGATAGCTTTTTTATCATTTTTCACGAGACATTGTTTAGTAATAAGGACTGGTTATTTGATCCAGCTACAGATCCGATAATCAATGTGTTGCCAGAAACATTCTTTGCGGCAACATTTGCAATTGGTCTGTTAATTTATGAAGTACAATTATGGTTTACCCTAAAGAAAAAAGCCCAACTCAGATGAGTTAGGCTTTTTTTGTTTTGTTTTTGAAATAGATAAAAACAATGGGTAAAATAGAAATGAGGACAATTGCAATGACAATAAGCGAAAAGTGGTCTTGAACTTGTGGAATATTTCCAAAGAAATAGCCCAGAATTGAGAATAATGAAATCCATAAAACGCCACCTATGACATTGTAAAAGATGAAATGAGGATAAGACATTTTACTTGCCCCTGAAACGAAAGGAACGAACGTTCTGATAAAAGGAATAAATCGAGCTAGTAAAATGGTCTTGCCACCATGCTTTTCAAAAAAGTGTTCGGCAGCTAGTCGTTTATCTTTATTGATAAATCGATTTAAAAATTGACTCTTTTCACTTTTTTCACTCGACCAACGGCCAATTTCATAATTTAAGCTATCACCAAGTACGGCGGCAACAATGAAAATGAGGTAACAAATAAAAATATTGAGTGAATATTTTGGATTGGCACACATTGCTGCTGCGGCAAAAATCAATGAGTCTCCCGGTAAGAAAGGGAAGACGACCAATCCAGTTTCAATAAAAATAATTAGGAACAAAATGACATAACTATAGATGCCAAGACTGTTCACCACATTAACCAGATGATGGTCAATGTGCAAAATAAAATCAATCAGTTGCATAAAGGACTCCTTAAGATGTTAGTTTTCTTGTCTTAGTATACCAGTTTTTAATGAAGAGAGTTATTGTGGTTTGTTTAAGCTGGTTGAGTGAACAGCCATATTATTATCTGTAAATAAGTCTTTCATTAGTGTTGTGACAGCCACCTGTGCTTCACCAAATCCAAGCGTAATCAATGGAAGGTGGCCAGAACGAGTAATGCTGTCTCCAATGGCAAAGACACGTGGTAAATTAGTTTGCATTGTTTCATCAACACAGATAAAGCCTCTTTCGGTATCAACGTCAATAGCTGAAAGCAGCTGGTTAGTGGTATTGAAACCATAGCTAACAATAGCGTTGTCACAGATAAGATGGTAAGGATCCGTTTGAGGCTTGAGTTGTTTCAAAGTGAAGTCGAGTTGACTGGTCGAGGTTAGTTCAACGTCTTTTGGTAAAAACGGTGTAACAAACTCAACGTTTTCCTTTGCTTTTAGTTGGTCAACATTATAAGCCATCGCTCTAAAACTATCACGTCTGTGAACGACATAGACTTTTTTAGCAACCTCAGAAATCATATTAGCCCAGTCAATTGCAGAGTCGCCTCCACCAAAAACAGCAATGGTTTTGTCAGTGAATGTTTCAATCTCAGAGACAGTATAATGAATTTTGTCTTCAATAGTAGTGTCTTTGATTTTGATAGGCAGTTTCTTGGGATTGAAAGAGCCATTACCTGTAGCAATTATAATGGATTTGGCTTTTACGGATTCGCCTTGCTCACTTTTTAAGATGTAAGAGTCGGCTCTTTCTATAGTAGAAACTTTAAAATTAGTTTGGATAGCAATGTCGTAAGATTGCACTTGTTCAATCAATTGTCGGGTGATTTTTTCGCCAGAAATCCTGCTAAAACCAGCGATATCTGTGATATCTTTTTCTGGATAAATCATTTTTGGTTGTCCGCCAATTTCGGATAAGCTTTCTAGTAGAATTGGTTTAGCACCGTGTAGGGCTGAAAAAGAAGCGGCGAACATACCCACTGGGCCGCCCCCAATGATTGCAACATCATAATTAGTCATCATATACACACCTTATTTATAAATTAGTCTTCCAATATAAGATTACATCTGTCATGATATTAATGTAAAGAAAGGAATTGTATAAATGGATTTTAAAATAGGTCAAGTTGTTGAAGGCAAAGTAAATGGTATTCAGCCGTATGGAGTATTTGTCGATTTAGGAGATAATAAGCAAGGTCTCATTCACATTTCAGAATGTAAACAAGGATTTGTGACAAATGTAGAAGAAGCATTTAAAGTGGGCAAAGTAATTAAAGCTGTTATTATTGATATTGATGAATACTCTCGTCAAATTAGTTTGTCTGTGCGTGTATTACAAGATGCTAATGAAGTAACTCGCCGTAAGCGCAAACATTATTGGACTGATTATCGAATGAATTTGGGATTTTCAACGATTGCTGAAGAGATTAACCCTTGGGTTTATCAAGCTTTAAAAAGATTTTCAAAATAACCCTTGTCAAATTAGTTGATAGCTGGTAAGATAATCTTTGTCGTTGAAAAGCGATAGCTAAGCAAATCAAACAAATCAAAAAAGATTAAAAAAAGAGTTGCAAAGCAAAAGATAACATGGTATAGTAATTAAGTCGTCAGGTTG
>NZ_AYZL01000011.1 GCF_001436605.1 Holzapfeliella floricola DSM 23037 = JCM 16512
TCAAGCAGTTAACATCCAAAAATAATTAAAAAAGAGCCCTTAGGGCTCTTTTTTTTGTGTCTAAAAATATTAAAAAATCAAAGCATTTTTACTTGTATTTCATAAACCAGTTTATTTTTTTCGTTTACAAAGGTATAGTCCAACCATTGTGTTTGAATAAAATTATTAGTAATTGAAATATGATGATTCTTAGAATGATTGATAAGTTTATTGATATAAACTTGTGCATTCCAAAATTCACCCTCATAAGTTAAAGTTAGATATTTATCTTGCGGAACTTTTTTTAAATTGGAGTAATCTCTTAAATTTTCTTTGACTTCGATAGTTTTTTTGATTTCCGAAAGCTCTTGTATCTTTGAATTAACAATTTTTAAGCTTTTTGACAGTAAATCTTGTGTTGTTTCTATATTACAATTTTGCAAATAGTATTTAATTTCTTGTAAAGAAAATCCTAACTGTTTCAATTCTTTTATAGTACCAAGCTGTTCATATTGATTAATTGAGTAAAGTCGTTCTCGTGTGATTTTATTTATCTTATACGGTTTTAATAATCCTATTCTGTCATAGTGTCTAAGAGTCTCTGTTGAAACTTGACATAAACTTGCTAAATTAGAAATAGTTAAGATACTATTCAATATAAAAACTCCTTTCAGGTTGACTGATTGTTACTTTCATTAGTGTAGGCCATCAAACATATGATGTCTTGTGCCACAGATGCTGCAGCTAGTGAAGTAATTTCTCCATGATCATACTGTGGTGCTACTTCTACGATGTCGCTCGCAACCACATTAATCCCAGCTAAATTTTTCAATATAGTTCTTATATGATGCGTGGTTGGTCCTCCAACACCTTTTTTAGCATGAGTAAAAGTACTTTCAATCATTGTGTCAACGGATTTACTGCCATATGATTGACCGATATCGCCATAGTCAATAATGTTAGATTTTATTTTATCTAAGTTTAAAATATCTCGCCACATATAGTTAAATCCAAGTACTAAGTGTGACATACTGCGAATAGAGTTGGGTCCCATTCTTGTACCTGAACGATTTGATGTTCCTGAATCAAATGGGCCCCCATGATTGCTATATCAATATTTTTTAAATCTCGAGTGTACTTGTAGCCACCGAATGTATTAATACCAGCGTAAAATAGAAAATTGTCAGCGTTTTGAGTCATAATGAATTCTCCTTTAAAATATAATTTACGTTTATGACTATAATTCTTTGTGTTACACAAAGGTCAACTATTATTTTCTAGTAATTATGGTATCATTCTGTTATCTCCTGTGTTATACTACGTATGTAATCGAATTTGAAACGTGAGCTGTAGTGTTATACATA
>NZ_AYZL01000002.1 GCF_001436605.1 Holzapfeliella floricola DSM 23037 = JCM 16512
AAAGCGTGGCAACGTCCTATCCTCGCAGGTAGTCACCCACCAACTACTTTCGGCGTTAAGAAGCTTAACTTCTGTGTTCGGCATGAGAACAGGTGTAACCTTCTTGCTATCGCCACCACACTTTTTTACCTTGAGTGTTGAACACTCAAAACTGAATATGATTTATTTTCCAAAAACCTACCGCTTAACTTGGTTAAGTCCTCGACTGATTAGTACTAATCCGCTCCATATATCGCTATACTTCCACTCTTAGCCTATCTACCTCATCATCTCTGAGGTGTCTTACTTCCTTAAAGGAATGGGAAATCTCATCTTGAGGGGGGCTTCGCACTTAGATGCTTTCAGCGCTTATCCCGTCCATACATAGCTACCCAGCGATGCCCTTGGCAGAACAACTGGTACACCAGCGGTATGTCCATCCCGGTCCTCTCGTACTAAGGACAGCTCCTCTCAAATTTCCAACGCCCGCGACGGATAGGGACCGAACTGTCTCACGACGTTCTGAACCCAGCTCGCGTGCCGCTTTAATGGGCGAACAGCCCAACCCTTGGGACCGACTACAGCCCCAGGATGCGACGAGCCGACATCGAGGTGCCAAACCTCCCCGTCGATGTGAACTCTTGGGGGAGATAAGCCTGTTATCCCCAGGGTAGCTTTTATCCGTTGAGTGATGGCCCTTCCATGCGGTACCACCAGATCACTAAGCCCGACTTTCGTCCCTGCTCGACTTGTAAGTCTCGCAGTCAAGCTCCCTTATACCTTTACACTCTGCGAATGATTTCCAACCATTCTGAGGGAACCTTTGGGCGCCTCCGTTACACTTTAGGAGGCGACCGCCCCAGTCAAACTGCCCACCTGACACTGTCCTCTACCAAGATAATTGGCAAAAGTTAGAGGATTCATAAAACAAGGGTAGTATCCCAACAATGTCTCCATGAAAACTAGCGTTCTCACTTCATCGACTCCTACCTATCCTGTACATGTTTCACAAATACTCAATATCAAGCTACAGTAAAGCTCCATGGGGTCTTTCCGTCCTGTCGCGGGTAACCAGCATCTTCACTGGTAATATAATTTCACCGAGTCTCTCGTTGAGACAGTGCCCAAATCATTGCGCCTTTCGTGCGGGTCGGAACTTACCCGACAAGGAATTTCGCTACCTTAGGACCGTTATAGTTACGGCCGCCGTTTACTGGGGCTTCAATTCAAACCTTCGCTTACGCTAAGCTCTCCTCTTAACCTTCCAGCACCGGGCAGGCGTCAGCCCCTATACGTCATCTTTCGATTTAGCAGAGACCTGTGTTTTTGATAAACAGTTGTTTGGGCCTATTCACTGCGGCTGATTTAAAATCAGCACCCCTTCTCCCGAAGTTACGGGGTCATTTTGCCGAGTTCCTTAACGAGAGTTCACTCGCTCACCTTAGGATTCTCTCCTCGACTACCTGTGTCGGTTTGCGGTACGGGTACAATACATCTAACTAGAAGCTTTTCTCGGCAGTGTGACATCAACGACTTCGCTACTTAATTTCGCTCCCCATCACAACTCATCCGTATAATTATAAGCATTTGACTCATAATAAAACTTGTTGCTTGGACGTGCTCTTCCATTCGCACATTCGTTTAGCCTGCTGCGTCCCTCCATTGTTCAAACAATGCATTATAGTACAGGAATATCAACCTGTTTTCCATCGACTACGCCTTTCGGCCTCATCTTAGGTCCCGACTAACCCTGGGAGGACGAGCCTTCCCCAGGAAACCTTAGTCTTTCGGCGGATAGGATTCTCACCTATCTTTCGCTACTCATACCGGCATTCTCACTTCTAAGCGCTCCAGCAGTCCTTACGATCTACCTTCTTCGCCCTTAGAACGCTCTCCTACCACGTGTTATAAATAACACATCCACAGTTTCGGTACTATGCTTAGCCCCGGTACATTTTCGGCGCGGCGTCACTCGACTAGTGAGCTATTACGCACTCTTTAAATGAATGGCTGCTTCTAAGCCAACATCCTAGTTGTCTACGCAATGCCACATCCTTTTCCACTTAGCATAAATTTTGGGACCTTAACTGGTGATCTGGGCTGTTTCCCTTTCGACTACGGATCTTATCACTCATAGTCTGACTCCTGGATATAGATCAATGGCATTCGGAGTTTATCTGAATTCAGTAACCCTTGACGGGCCCCTAGTCCAAACAGTGCTCTACCTCCACGATCCTTTACTCCAAGGCTAGCCCTAAAGCTATTTCGGAGAGAACCAGCTATCTCCAAGTTCGTTTGGAATTTCACCGCTATCCACACCTCATCCCCGCACTTTTCAACGTACGTGGGTTCGGTCCTCCAATGCATTTTACTGCATCTTCAACCTGGACATGGATAGGTCACTTGGTTTCGGGTCTACATCATGATACTTATTCGCCCTATTCAGACTCGCTTTCGCTTCGGCTCCGTCTCTTCAACTTAACCTTGCATCATAACGTAACTCGCCGGTTCATTCTACAAAAGGCACGCCATCACCCATTAACGGGCTTTGACTACTTGTAGGCACATGGTTTCAGGATCTATTTCACTCCCCTCCCGGGGTGCTTTTCACCTTTCCCTCACGGTACTGGTTCACTATCGGTCACTAGGGAGTATTTAGCCTTGGGAGATGGTCCTCCCGGATTCCGACTGGATTTCTCGTGTCCAGCCGTACTCAGGATACTACTTTGGTATAAACAAGATTTAAAATACAGGGCTATCACCTTCTACGGCTGAGCTTCCCAACTCATTCTTCTATCTTATTTAAGTCCGTTATTGTAGTCCTACAACCCCAAGAAGCAAGCTTCTTGGTTTGGGCTCTTTCCGTTTCGCTCGCCGCTACTCAGGAAATCGATTTTTCTTTCTCTTCCTGCAGGTACTGAGATGTTTCAGTTCCCCGCGTCTTCCTCCTGCATGCTATGTATTCACATACAGATACTAAGATTACTCTTAGTGGGTTTCCCCATTCGGATATCTCTGGATCAAAGCTTACTTACAACTCCCCAAAGCATTTCGGTGTTTGTCCCGTCCTTCATCGGCTCCTAGTGCCAAGGCATCCACCATGCGCCCTTTATCACTTAACCTGTGATTTCTCTTTAATTTACTCTTAAAACGCGGTGTTTAGTTATCTTTTCGATAACCTCGGCTTTTGGTTCTTAAATCATATTCAGTTTTCAATGTTCAA
>NZ_AYZL01000012.1 GCF_001436605.1 Holzapfeliella floricola DSM 23037 = JCM 16512
TGTGTTATACTACGTATGTAATCGAATTTGAAACGTGAGCTGTAGTGTTATACATATCTATAATTCTTGCTTTTGCTTATCAAATATTCATTGCAACAAAACGCATATATAAATATGCATCAGGAGGAAATTATTTTATGATTAACGGTACAGTTAAATGGTTTAACGCAGACAAAGGTTTTGGTTTTATCACACAAGAAAATGGTGAAGATGTGTTTGCTCACTTCTCAGCTATTCAATCAGATGGCTTCAAAACTTTAGATGAAGGCCAAAAAGTTACTTTTGATATCGAACAAAGTGACCGCGGTCCTCAAGCAGTTAACATCCAAAAATAATTAAAAAAGAGCCCTTAGGGCTCTTTTTTTT
>NZ_AYZL01000013.1 GCF_001436605.1 Holzapfeliella floricola DSM 23037 = JCM 16512
CTTTTCGATAACCTCGGCTTTTGGTTCTTAAATCATATTCAGTTTTCAATGTTCAATCGACAACTCTCGTTGTCTATGGAGGTTAACGGGATCGAACCGATGACCTTCTGCGTGCAAGGCAGACGCTCTCCCAGCTGAGCTAAACCCCCAGGTTTTATTAACTATTCAGTTAAATGGGCCTAAATGGACTCGAACCATCGACCTCACGCTTATCAGGCGTGCGCTCTAACCAGCTGAGCTATAGGCCCAAATCCATTGTGCACCATTTTGAGAAGTAAACCTCTCAAAACTAAACAAAGTTTCAAATGTGTGTTTCCGTATATCCTTAG
>NZ_AYZL01000014.1:0-1522 GCF_001436605.1 Holzapfeliella floricola DSM 23037 = JCM 16512
ACGCCGAAAGTAGTTGGTGGGTGACTACCTGCGAGGATAGGACGTTGCCACGCTTTATATATGGAGGATTAGCTCAGCTGGGAGAGCATCTGCCTTACAAGCAGGGGGTCACAGGTTCGATCCCTGTATCCTCCATTATACCGAGTCGTTAGCTCAGTTGGTAGAGCATCTGACTTTTAATCAGAGGGTCGGCAGTTCGAGCCTGCCACGACTCATTGGCTTATATTTATTAATGCCACTTTATTTTTGCGGGTGTGGCGGAATTGGCAGACGCGCTAGATTTAGGTTCTAGTGTCTTAGTGACGTGGGGGTTCAAGTCCCTTCACCCGTATTGGCAAACAATATGCCAAGTATTATAATTTAATATATAGCAGTATGCCGACTTAGCTCAGTTGGTAGAGCATCTGATTTGTAATCAGAGGGTCGGGCGTTCGAATCGTCTAGTCGGCATTATGCGGAAGTAGTTCAGTGGTAGAACATCACCTTGCCATGGTGGGGGTCGCGGGTTCGAATCCCGTCTTCCGCTTTTCATTATTTATCGCCGGGGTGGCGGAACTGGCAGACGCACAGGACTTAAAATCCTGCGAAGAGTAATCTTCGTACCGGTTCGATTCCGGTCCTCGGCATAATAATGATGCACCCATAGCGCAACTGGATAGAGTGTCTGACTACGAATCAGAAGGTTGTAGGTTCGAGTCCTACTGGGTGCATATTCGGGAAGTAGCTCAGCTTGGTAGAGCACCTGGTTTGGGACCAGGGGGTCGCAGGTTCGAATCCTGTCTTCCCGATAGCAGCAAATGTTGCTGAATATTTTTTTGTGGCGGTGTAGCTCAGCTGGCTAGAGCGTCCGGTTCATACCCGGGAGGTCGGGGGTTCGATCCCCTTCGCCGCTATTGGTAACTTGGACCTTTAGCTCAGTTGGTTAGAGCAGACGGCTCATAACCGTCCGGTCGTAGGTTCGAGTCCTACAAGGTCCATCTAGATGGACTATTGTATTTTATTAATTTTTAATTATCGCGGGATGGAGCAGTCTGGTAGCTCGTCGGGCTCATAACCCGAAGGTCGTAGGTTCAAATCCTGCTCCCGCAATATAATGAAGTGGTCCCATGGTGTAGGGGTTATCACGCCTGCCTGTCACGCAGGAGATCACCGGTTCAAATCCGGTTGGGACCGTATGATTTTTATAATCATTATTTTATATATGCGGGTGTAGTTTAGTGGTAAAACCACAGCCTTCCAAGCTGTTGTCGCGAGTTCGATTCTCGTCACCCGCTTTTATAAATATGGGCCTATAGCTCAGCTGGTTAGAGCGCACGCCTGATAAGCGTGAGGTCGATGGTTCGAGTCCATTTAGGCCCATTTTATGGAGAAGTACTCAAGTGGCTGAAGAGGCGCCCCTGCTAAGGGTGTAGGTTGCGAAAGCGGCGCGAGGGTTCAAATCCCTCCTTCTCCGTATTTTTTATTCAGGCCCGTTGGTCAAGTGGTTAAGACACCGCCCTTTCACGGCGGTATCATGGGTTCA
>NZ_AYZL01000014.1:1532-6101 GCF_001436605.1 Holzapfeliella floricola DSM 23037 = JCM 16512
TTTTAATATCGGAGGATTACCCAAGTCCGGCTGAAGGGAACGGTCTTGAAAACCGTCAGGCGGGTCAAACCGCGCGTGGGTTCGAATCCCACATCCTCCTTTTAATTTAATATTTTTATTATCGCGGGATGGAGCAGTCTGGTAGCTCGTCGGGCTCATAACCCGAAGGTCGTAGGTTCAAATCCTGCTCCCGCAATATAATGAAGTGGTCCCATGGTGTAGGGGTTATCACGCCTGCCTGTCACGCAGGAGATCACCGGTTCAAATCCGGTTGGGACCGTATTGGCTCGGTAGCTCAGTTGGTAGAGCAACGGATTGAAGCTCCGTGTGTCGGCAGTTCGATTCTGTCCCGAGCCATTTTCCGGAGGAGTAGCGAAGTGGCTAAACGCAGCGGACTGTAAATCCGCCCCATTATTGGTTCGGTGGTTCGAATCCACTCTCCTCCATTTGAATAGGGATATAGTTTAACGGTAGAACTACGGTCTCCAAAACCGTCGATGTGGGTTCGATTCCTACTATCCCTGTTTTGTTATCACGGCGGTATTGGTGAAGTGGTTAACACACCGGTTTGTGGATCCGGCATACATGGGTTCGAACCCCATATACCGCCCTTATTAATGGGTTATAGCCAAGCGGTAAGGCAACGGACTTTGACTCCGTCATGCGCTGGTTCGAATCCAGCTAACCCAATATAATCTTATATGTTTCTGGCGGTATAGCCAAGTGGTAAGGCAGAGGTCTGCAAAACCTTTATCGTCGGTTCGAATCCGACTACCGCCTTTTCACTTGGGCTATTTTAGGATTATTAATTATTTATTATGCCGGTGTGGCGGAATTGGCAGACGCGCTGGACTCAAAATCCAGTGCCCATTATGGGCGTATCGGTTCGACCCCGATCACCGGTATCTAGCTGAGAATATAAGTAAAAAAGACCTCAACGATTTTTAATCGTTGAGGTCTTTTTTAGATATTACTATGTTTAATCGTTTGACTTTCTACTGTACAGATGAAATTTAATTAGGACAAAAATTATTCACGATCGTTTAAATATTCTTAATATTGAATTGTTTGAAGTGATTTAGTATAACCGGTATACTTAATTGGTTAGTAATAAGGAGGACCTGATATGAATATTGGGATTTTTACAGATACATATTTTCCACAAATTAGTGGAGTAGCGACTTCAATTCAAACTTTGAAGAATAGCTTGGAAAATTTAGGACATTCTGTTTTTATTTTCACAACAACTGATCCAAAAATTTCACAAGAAGAGTTTGAACCTAATATCTTTAGATTTGGTAGTTTACCATTTGTTTCGTTTACGGATAGGAGAGTCGTTTACAGGGGATTATTTCATGCGACAGAAATTGCTAAAGAATTAAATCTAGATATTGTACACACCCAAACTGAGTTTTCAATGGGATGGATTGGCAAGTATGTTGCTAAAAGCTTAAAAATCCCGGTGATTCATACTTATCATACAATGTACGAGGACTATTTACACTATGTCTTAAATGGTCATCTATTGAAACCCGTTCATGTTAAACGGTTTGCACGTGCGTTCTTGCATCATACAAAAGGCGTAGTTGCACCCAGCCTACGTGTTAAAACGACACTTCAAAGTTATGGTGTTAAACAGCCTATTGAAATTATTCCAACAGGAATTGAATTGAGTAGTTTAAGTGAAAGTTACAGTGGTGATTTACGAAAAGAGTTAGGCTTAGCAGAGCAAACGCCAGTTATATTGACACTTAGTCGCATTTCAATGGAAAAGAAAATAAGTCGAATTTTAGAGGCGATGCCTAAATTAGTTGAATCAGTTAAAAATATTGTTTTAATAGTAGCCGGCGATGGGCCTGACCTCAAAACTTTAAAAAATGAAGCTGAAAGTTTAGGAGTATCGGATTCTGTTAAGTTTATTGGCGCAGTTCCTCATGAAAAAGTAGGCAGTTATTATCGAATGGCAGATCTATTTGTGTCAGCCAGCGATACAGAGGCACAAGGGTTGACGTATATAGAAGCCATGGCAACTGGTACTAAGTGTGTCGTATTCAGTGGCGAATACACTGATAGGTTATTTAATACGCCAGAATACGGGCGTACTTTTACTGATCATGAGGAAATGTATCAAGAAATTGTTGACTATTTACAAGAAGGCCCAGGTAAGATTAATCCTGAATTGCTAGAAGAAAAATTAGAGGAAATATCGGCAGATACGTTTGGTGAAAAGATAGAAAAATTTTACCAAACAGTTATCGAAGAGAACTAAATAGCATAGTTTGATAAGGAGTATACAAGTGATTAAAATTAATATGTTTTCGCATGCAGACTCAGTACAAGGACAAGGTGTTGGGAGTGCATACAAAGAATTAATTCGATTGTTGGATCAGCATTTAAAAGGAACATTCAAAGTGACTGTTAATGAAAAACAGCCTGTGGACTTAACGCACTACCATACTATTAACCCCTCTTTTTATTTGAATTCATTTAGCCGTAAAAGAGGACGGAAAATTGGTTATGTACATTTCTTGCCAGAAACACTAGAAGGTAGCATCAAATTGCCGTGGGTAGCAAGAAAAGTGTTCTATAAATACGTTGTTTCTTTTTACAAACGAATGGATCAAATTGTTGTTGTTAATCCAATCTTTATAGACAAGCTGACTCAGTATGGAATTGCACGTGAAAAAATTAAATATATTCCAAACTTTGTAACCAAAGATGTTTTTTATGAAAAGAGTGCTGAGGAAAAAGTAGAACTCAGAAAAGCTTATAATATTGATCAAGATAAGTTTATTGTGTTTGGTGATGGACAAGTACAACAAAGAAAAGGTGTTCTTGATTTTGTTAAACTTGCTCAGCAAAATCCTGATCTACAGTTTATTTGGGCTGGGGGCTTTTCTTTTGGAAAAATTACAGATGGTTATGAACAATTAAATAAAGTTGTTAAAAATCCCCCTAAAAATCTTATTTTCACAGGTATTATTCCGAGAGATCAGCTAGTTGATTATTTAAATATGGCTAATTTGTTTTTACTGCCATCTTTTGATGAATTATTTCCAATGTCGGTGTTAGAAGCATTCAGTACAGGAACGCCTGTCATGTTGCGAGATTTAGAGTTATATCGAGCCGTAATTGATGGTTACTATGAATCATGTGAAGATTCAGATGAGATGCAAGCTAAGATTCGTGAATTAGTTCATAACCAGGATAGAATTGCCGAACTAAAATCATTTTCAAAAACGGCTTCAGATCGATACTCGGAAGCTAATCTAACTAAAATTTGGAAGCAATTTTATGAAGAGCAGTATGAGATTGCTAAAGAAAATAATCAAAGTAGAGGATAATTTGATTTATGACTAGAAAAAATAAACTATGGTTCGTCGGGATGCTTTTATTTGGGTCACTTATTTTTTGGCTAGAAGCAAAGGACGTTCCGTTCTCACACTTGGTTAATGCCACGAAGAATTTTAACTGGTTTTACTTAGCAATCGCCTTTTTGTGCATGATTATAGCCTATTATTTTGAATCATTAATATTGAAGGTTTTGTTAATAGGTAGAGAAAAATCTAATTATTCCATGTGGCAGTTTTACCGTATACCATTAGTACAGGCATTGTTTAATGCAATTACACCTTTTTCATCAGGAGGACAGCCGGCGCAGCTGTATGCACTTTCAACAATGGGAGTAGAGGTAGGTCGTGCGAGTTCGTTACTAATGACTAAATTCATTATCTATCAGTTGGCAGTTTTGGTTAACTTTATTTTGACAATGATTTTTGGTTTTCAATTAGTAGCTCAACATTTTGGCGGCCTAGCCTTTTTGATTTTATTTGGCTTTGTTATTCACGTTTTTGCCATTGTGTTTCTCCTGTTAGTAATGTTCCAATACAAGTTTACTAAGGGTATGATGCATACTTTTTTAAACTTAGGTGTTTATGTAATTGATAAATTCTACGATTTAGTGCGATTTATTTTTAAGTCTCGAACTGAGAAGGTAAAAGAACTTAAAAGAAAGTTGCAAGATAAACAGTTAAAATGGAAAGATTCAGTAGATGAAAAAATAGATACTTTCTATAATGAAGGGCAGCATTTAAAAAACGAAAAGAAAAAGGTTATGTGGGCTGTGCTGTATACAATGATGCAGCTAATTGTTTTTTATGCTATACCGTACTTTGTCCTACTAGCACTAGGTGTACAAGCTAACTTCTTAACAGTTGTTTTCATGCATATTATGATTGTGATGATCACCTCTATTTTTCCATTGCCAGGGGGAGCAGGGGGAGCTGAGTACAGTTTCAAGATGCTATTTTCAACATTTGGATTAGCTCAGCCCCAATTAGTACTTGCCTTATTCTTATGGCGTTTTATCACTTATTATTTAGGGATGTTTTTAGGAGCATTTGCTTTTTTGTACAAGAAAAAGCAATAATGCTTCTTTTTTATAGAATCATAACAAAAGTATTGACGAAGTCAGTACGCCATGGTAATATAATTTTTGTCGTTAAATAACGACGCAACGCGAAATAAACAAATCAAAAAAAGATTTAAAAAAGTGTTGCAAGACAACTT
>NZ_AYZL01000015.1 GCF_001436605.1 Holzapfeliella floricola DSM 23037 = JCM 16512
GGACTAGTTGAACTGACTCAAACAGGTAAGATTATTATTGCTAGAAACCTTGAAGGATTCAAAGTTTGGGCAATTATTGCACTAATTTACTTAGTGATTATTACGTTATTAACATGGGCTTCTCAATATGTAGAAAGAAGGTTGAGTAAATAATGACTAAACAAACGGAAAATATTATTAAAGTTCGTGACTTGCAAAAAAGTTACGGTGATAATCATGTCATTAAAGGCGTTGATTTAGATGTTAAACGTAATCAAGTTGTTGTTATCATTGGGCCTTCTGGATCAGGGAAGAGTACCTTTTT
>NZ_AYZL01000003.1 GCF_001436605.1 Holzapfeliella floricola DSM 23037 = JCM 16512
AGTAAACCTCTCAAAACTAAACAAAGTTTCAAATGTGTGTTTCCGTATATCCTTAGAAAGGAGGTGATCCAGCCGCAGGTTCTCCTACGGCTACCTTGTTACGACTTCACCCTAATCATCTGTCCCACCTTAGACGGTTGGCTCCTAAAAGGTTACCTCACCGGCTTCGGGTGTTACAAACTCTCATGGTGTGACGGGCGGTGTGTACAAGGCCCGGGAACGTATTCACCGCAGCATGCTGATCTGCGATTACTAGCGATTCCAGCTTCATGCAGGCGAGTTGCAGCCTGCAATCCGAACTGAGGATGGTTTTAGGAGATTAGCTAAACCTCGCGGTATCGCTGCTCGTTGTACCATCCATTGTAGCACGTGTGTAGCCCAGGTCATAAGGGGCATGATGATTTGACGTCATCCCCACCTTCCTCCGGTTTGTCACCGGCAGTCTCACTAGAGTGCCCAACTTAATGCTGGCAACTAGTAATAAGGGTTGCGCTCGTTGCGGGACTTAACCCAACATCTCACGACACGAGCTGACGACAACCATGCACCACCTGTCATTTTGTCCCCGAAGGGAAAACCTAATCTCTTAGGTGGTCAAAAGATGTCAAGACCTGGTAAGGTTCTTCGCGTTGCATCGAATTAAACCACATGCTCCACCGCTTGTGCGGGCCCCCGTCAATTCCTTTGAGTTTCAACCTTGCGGTCGTACTCCCCAGGCGGAGTGCTTAATGCGTTAGCTGCAGCACTGAAGGGCGGAAACCCTCCAACACTTAGCACTCATCGTTTACGGCGTGGACTACCAGGGTATCTAATCCTGTTTGCTACCCACGCTTTCGAGCCTCAGCGTCAGTTACAGACCAGAGAGTCGCCTTCGCCACTGGTGTTCTTCCATATATCTACGCATTTCACCGCTACACATGGAGTTCCACTCTCCTCTTCTGCACTCAAGCTAATCAGTTTCTAATGCACTTCTCCGGTTAAGCCGAAGGCTTTCACATCAGACTTAATTAGCCGCCTGCGCTCGCTTTACGCCCAATAAATCCGGACAACGCTTGCCACCTACGTATTACCGCGGCTGCTGGCACGTAGTTAGCCGTGGCTTTCTGGTTAGTTACCGTCAAATAATAAACAGTTACTCTTACTATCTTTCTTCTCTAACAACAGAGTTTTACGAGCCGAAACCCTTCATCACTCACGCGGCGTTGCTCCATCAGACTTTCGTCCATTGTGGAAGATTCCCTACTGCTGCCTCCCGTAGGAGTTTGGGCCGTGTCTCAGTCCCAATGTGGCCGATCACCCTCTCAGGTCGGCTACGTATCATCGCCTTGGTAAGCCATTACCTTACCAACTAGCTAATACGCCGCAGGTCCATCCTAAAGTGATAGCCGAAACCATCTTTTAAATAAGAAACATTCGATTCTTATTGTTATGCGGTATTAGCATCTGTTTCCAAATGTTATCCCCCGCTTTAGGGTAGGTTACCCACGTGTTACTCACCCGTCCGCCACTCGTTTGGATTCTTAATCAAGTAGTGCAAGCACTACCTTCATAAGAGCAAACTCGTTCGACTTGCATGTATTAGGCACGCCGCCAGCGTTCGTCCTGAGCCAGGATCAAACTCTCATTTTAAGATGTTTGACTTGCTCTTTTTAAAACTTACTAGCGAATTGACTTCGCTTCTTGCTTGGGGTTAATACCCCCACACATTTATGCGAAACTTTGTTCAGTTTTCAAAGGTCTACTTGTTTAACAACTTCTCTATTATATCAAAGTTGATAACCAGTGTCAAGAAGTTTTTTAAATTATTTTTTTCTTATGAATCAATAACTTATCTCTCAACCTGACGACTTAATTACTATACCATGTTATCTTTTGCTTTGCAACTCTTTTTT
>NZ_AYZL01000004.1 GCF_001436605.1 Holzapfeliella floricola DSM 23037 = JCM 16512
AACAAAGCAATTGAAGACGAAGCAAACAAAGTAAAAGGTGACATTGAAAATGATCCGACATTAAGTCCTGATGAAAAAGCAGAACAAAAAGTTAAAGTTGAACAGGCAGCAGAAAAAGCTAAGGATCAAATAGCAAAAGCAGATAATGCCCAAGCTATTTTAGATGCGAAAGATCTAGGTATAGAAGATATCCTAGCACAGCATAAATCTAATAGTACGATTTATGATCCTAATCCTGCTATAAATCAGATTCTTAATGAAAAATCTAAAGCAATTTATGAAGTAAAAGATTATTCAAATAGTGATTTTTATATTAATAAAATCAAACAAGCAACAACATTTAATGACATAAGAAGTATTCTAGAAGAAAGTAGAAATCAATCTGAAACAAAAGAAGTACATTATGTTCCGGGATATGGTGTTCAACAATGGACTTTGACTAATGATGGTTCTTTTGTTCAAAGTAATGGGACATTTATTGCTAATAATACAAAGTTAAAAGTATATGATAAGAAAAATGTTGATGGAATTGAATATGCTAGAATTAACTCAAAAGATAGTAACGAATGGATTCAAGTTCAATATTTAGAATCTGGTAATTATCAACCTGTTCATTATGTTCCAGGATACGGTGTTCGTATTTGGAGTTTGAACAATAATGGGTCAACTATTATAGACGGTAAGGATGCCTTTATTCCAGATGGAACAACCATTAAAACTTTAGGAAATGAAAAAGTAATCAATGGAGATGTCTACGTTCAGATTGGAAGTTCAAGTGAAAATAGATGGATTCAGAAGAAATATTTACAATCTCCAGCATTAAAAGAAGTCGACTATGTTAAAGGATATGGTATTCAAAATTGGTCTATTGATAAAGAAGGAAAGGCTCAAGCAATTTTCGGTAATTACACACCTAGTCAATCCTTTATTACTACTTTCGATACCATGATTTCAGAAGGAATATCTTATACCAGAATTGGTTCTATAGATGCTAATGTTTGGGTTCAAACAAAATATTTAATTTAGACTTAAAGATAATTAAAAGCCCTTCAAAGTGTTCACACTTTGAAGGGCTTTTTTTAATGGATTAAATTAGTAAAAATTTTTGAACTGTGCAAATATTTCATTGAATACTTGCTGTGTAAAAATTGGTGTTTGATGCAAGATAAAATCAATTAGGGGTGTTTGGCTTGCTTGACTCATAAACCAATCGACTTTTAAAATGTTGAGCATTGAAACAATCACAAATACCAATACATAGCCGATAATAAAGTTGAAAGCCATTCCAATTAAACTATCAATCAGTTTGATTGGTGCAAAATTTGTAATTGGTGAAGTGATAACTTTTAGTGAGATAATAATCAAGTAACCAATAATTAAAATAGCAAAGAACGCAACAAAACGTGCGATCAATATTTTTGAAATATCAACACTTGTTTGAATATCTTGATGATAGATGAATTGAAAAACAATCTGTCCAATTGGCGCTTGCAAAAAAAGGGCTAAAACAAACGTCACAATCTTACCTACATAAGAGAGTAACCGATTGGTAAATCCCTTTTTGTACCCATTGTAAATTTTTGAAATTAAATAGATAAGAATAATAAAACTTAAAATCATTAGAAAACTCCTTAATTCTGTTGGTTAAATTGCCAACAAACTCTAATTTTTGAGCGAAAAACTGCTGTATTAATGTTATGATTAAAGATATAGCTTTACACAATTTTACCACAAAATACAAATTAAATAATTTATGGAGGAACTATGAATCCAGAACAATTTGTCAATGAATTAAAACAAAATGGATTCGATTTGACACAAACGCAAATCGAACAATTTCACCATTACTTCAAAAAATTAGTCGAGGTTAATGAATCCGTTAATCTAACTGCAATAACAGCCGAAGAAGACGTTTATTTAAAACACTTTTTTGATTCAATTACACCACTTATTCATTTTAAAGATTATTTTCAAGGGTCTAAAAAGCTAGCTGATATCGGTGCTGGTGCAGGATTTCCTTCTATTCCGATAAAAATCTTGCAACCGGATTTACAAGTCACAATAGTTGATTCTTTAAATAAGCGATTAAAATTTTTGAGCGATTTAGTGGATGAATTAGGACTTGAGAATGTCTCATTAGTTCATGGTCGTGCTGAAGATATTGGTCGCGATAAAAATCATCGTGAAAAATATGATTTAGTAACGGCACGTGCGGTAGCAAGATTGAACGTTTTAAGTGAGTACTGTTTACCATTTGTGAAACCAAATGGTTACATGGTAGCATTAAAAGGCTCAAGTAGCTTAGATGAAATTTCAGAATCAAAAAGAGCTTTAGATTTGTTAAAAGGTAAGTTGATTGCTAACTTAGAAATTAACTTACCAGCAAGTAACGAACCAAGAGCGCTTACTTTAATTGAAAAAGTTGGCCAAATACCTAAAGCTTACCCAAGAAAAGCAGGGACACCAACTAGAAAACCTTTATAGGAGCATGATCATGGGTATTTCTTTTTTTAGGAAAAAAAAACAGCAACAAAAAGAACCAGAAAAGCAAAACAAAAAATATGTTGAGCATTTACACGTAGCTGATATTAATTCAAACTCCTTTCAACCTTATGAAGAGTTTGATCAAGTAATGCTAGAAGAATTAGCCAACACGATGCAAAGGTATGGATTGCTTCAACCAATCGTAGTTAGACAGTTAGCCGAAAATGATTATGAGGTTATTGCAGGAGAACATCGCATTCGAGCTGCTAAATTACTTGAATGGGAAAAAATTCCGGCTATAGTTGATGAATTTGATGATTTTCAATCTGCAACGTTGTCGATTATAGGTAATTTTCAAACAGAGCCGTTAAATCCAATTGAAGAAGCAAAATCTTATCAGCGTTTGTTAGACAAGTATGATTTGACACAGATTAAGTTGGCTAATTACCTAGGTAAAACACAATCGTATATTTCTGCAAAACTGTCATTGTTAAGAGTTTCACTAGAGATTCAAGACTATGTCATCAGTCAAAAGTTAACACAAAATCATGCTAGGACTTTGCTTAGTTTGGACGAAAGTCAACAAAAACAATTGGCACAAACAATTATGGAAGACAATCTAACTGTTGAACAATCAAGACAATTAGTGAAAGACTTTTTAGATCATCCACAACAAGCAACTAATTTGTACAGTAAAGCGAAAAAGAATGTTCAACTCAAAACAGCCAGAAATCTAAAAGTACCAATCAATACAATTAAGAAAACGATTAATCTGGTAGAACAAACTGGAACAAAAGTCCGATACGAAGAGTTTGAAGATTCTGGTAACTACAAAATTGTCATTGAATTAGATAAGGGGTAAGGTGATTATTTTTTATGGCGCATATTATATCAGTTGCTAATCAAAAAGGCGGTGTTGGTAAAACAACAACAACCGTCAACTTAGGCGCAAGTTTAGCAGATGAAAACCAGCGAGTTTTAATAGTTGATACTGATCCACAAGGGAATGCAACAAGTGGACTAGGTATCTCACCGGCGGATGTTGAACAAGATGTATACGATGTATTAATTAATGAAGTATCTCTTATAGATACCATTCATCAAACCTCTCATAAAAACCTTGATTTAGTACCCGCCACTATTCAGTTAGCAGGTGCAGAGACAGAATTAATCTCACTAATGGCACGAGAAACTCGGTTGAAAAATGGGATTGATGAGGTTGTTGATAAATACGATTACATTTTGATTGATTGTCCACCTTCTCTAGGACAGTTATCAATCAATGCTTTTACAGCCAGTCATACTATTTTAATACCAGTTCAAAGTGAGTATTATGCTTTAGAAGGATTGAGTCAGTTACTCAATACCATTCGTTTGGTTCAAAAACACTTTAACAAAGCATTAGGTGTTGAAGGGGTATTGATGACAATGTATGATGCACGTACCAATTTAGGTGCTGAAGTTATTCAAGAAGTGAAAACATACTTTGGTGATAAAGTTTATAACACAATTATTCCAAGGATTGCACGTTTAGCTGAAGCACCAAGTTATGGTAAGGCTATTATTGATTATGATAAACGATCACGTGGAACGCTGGTTTATCAAGAATTAGCAAAGGAAGTGCTTTCAGCCAATGAAGGATAAGAGGCAATCTGGATTAGGGCGCGGAATCGATGCTATTTTTTCTGATTTTGACAATGCTGACTCAAACGAAAATGTGGAAGAAATCAAACTCGAAAACATTAGACCTAATCCTTATCAACCTAGAAAAACATTTGATCAAGTTGCTCTAAAGGAACTTGCAGAATCGATCGCCTTGAATGGCGTTTTTCAACCCATTATCGTTAGAAAAAGTGTTAGTGGTTATGATTTAGTTGCAGGTGAAAGACGTTTGCGTGCTAGTAAATTAGCAAAAAAAGAAACAATCCCTGCAATTGTTCGCCAACTTGACGAAAACCAAATGATGGAAATAGCGGTACTTGAAAACTTACAGCGTGAAAACCTAACGCCACTTGAAGAAGCACAGGCTTATCAAACTTTGCAAAACGATTTAAAATTAACACAAGGTGAAATGTCTAAACGATTAGGAAAAAGTCGCCCTTATATCGCAAACTATTTGAGATTGCTAGCCTTACCTGTTGCAACTAAGCAGCTTTTACAGTCTGAAAAGATTTCAATGGGACAAGCTAGAACTCTACTTGGATTAAAAGATAAGAAGAAAATTGATTTGTTAGCAAAAAAAGCGGCTAGTGAAGGATTAACCGTTCGTCGCTTAGAAAAATTAGTTCAGCAACTTAATGAGCAAAGCCAAAAAACCCAAAAATCTTCTGTTGCTAAAAAATCACCATTTGTTATTTCAAGTGAGAAAAAACTTGAAGATAAATTCGGCTCGCAAGTTATGATTAAATCAGATAAAAGTGGTCGAGGTAAAATTCAAATTGACTACTTGTCAACAGAAGATTTAAATCGAATTTTGGACATTTTAGATATTTCAATTGATTAACTATAGGTGGTATATATGTTTGAATTAGGCGATTTAGTGATAATGAAAAAGTCACATGCATGTGGTCAAAATCGATTCGAAGTGATTCGATTAGGTGCAGATATTAAAATTTGTTGTATGGGGTGTGGTCATATTATTATGATGCCTCGCCGCGATTTTTCAAAACGTTTGAAAAAAATTGCAACCAAACAACCCGATGTTAAAATTGAACAGGAATCACATTATGTGACACTTGATCAATTACAAAAACCAAAAATATAGAAGGAGAATTTTTATTCATGGCATTAACAGCAGGAATCGTAGGTTTACCCAACGTTGGTAAATCAACACTTTTTAACGCAATTACAAAAGCAGGAGCGGAAATGGCAAACTACCCATTTGCGACAATTGACCCAAATGTTGGGATGGTTGAAGTTCCTGATGACCGATTAAACCGTATTACCGATTTAATTCCAGCCAAAAAAATTATTAAAACAACTTTTGAATTTACCGATATCGCCGGACTTGTAAAAGGTGCAAGCAAAGGTGAAGGTTTAGGTAATAAATTCTTAGAAAATATCCGCCAAGTGGATGCGATTGTTCACGTTGTGCGTGCATTTGATGATGACAACATTACGAGTGTTACCGGTAAAGTGGATCCAATCGAAGACATTGAAACTATTAATTTAGAGTTAAGTTTATCTGATTTGGATAGTGTAACTAAGCGTTTTAGTAAAGTTGAAAAAGTTGCCCGTACAAAAGATAAAGATGCGTTAGCTGAACTGGAAGTTCTAAACAAAATTAAACCAGTTCTTGAAGAAGGTGGATCTGTTCGATCAATCGAATTCACTGAAGAAGAACAAAAAATCGTTAAAGGGCTTTTCTTATTAACTTCAAAACCAATTATTTATGTAGGAAATATTGCTGAAGAAAATATGGCTAACCCTGAAGATGTTGAATATTTCAAACTAATAAAAGAGTATGCAAACAATGAAGGTGCCGATGCTTTGGCAATTTCTGCTAAAACTGAAGAAGAAATTGCAACATTAGATGAAGATGAACGTCAAGAATTTTTAGAAGCTGAAGGTGTGACTGAATCTGGTTTAGACCGTCTAATTAAAGCTGCTTACTACTTGCTAGGTCTACAAACTTTCTTTACAGCCGGTGAAAAAGAAACTCGTGCTTGGACATTTAAAAAAGGTATGAAAGCGCCACAAGTTGCCGGTGTTATTCACTCAGATTTTGAACGTGGATTTATCCGTGCCGAGGTTGTCGCTTTTGATGACTTGGATAAATATGAATCGATGCAAAAAGTTAAAGAAGCAGGACGTATGCGTCTGGAAGGTAAAGAATATATTGTTGAAGATGGCGATATTATCGAATTTAGATTTAATGTCTAATCAAATATAAGGAGCGATTTCTGTTGGCACAATCTCAAAAAGAAGAATCAAAAACAGTTGATTTTAAAGCGTTAAGAGCTGAACTAACAAAACGTAATGAAGAATATATCTATCGCGTGGAAAAGTTTTTGCAAGCACAAAAATTAACTTCGAATCAAGCACAAGAAAAAGTGAACGAACATTTAGAAGAAATTGTTCAAGAACAACGAAAAGGGAGACCAGCTAATAAAGTTTATGGTCCTGCCAGTCAATTTGCGCACCAATTGTTAAACAAGAAATTAAAACCAGAAGGCGCAACTTACGCTGATTATCCTTACTGGCAATTAGCAGTTGATTCAGGTTTGTTTTACGCAGTAATGTTTTCTGTTTTACTTGGAATTATGACTTTATTTACATCAAACCGACCTGCTTCTAGTCAATTTGGCGTTTTGAGTGTCTTGGCAATTGCCTTACTATTTGGAATTATGATGCCTTACTATAATATTGTCATGCAAAAACCAAAATCCGATCGACCAAAGTGGTGGAAATTGTTAATCTACTTCTTAATTGTTATTGTCATTTACATGGGGATAACTACCGTGACAATGAGCTTGCCATCTGTCGTTAACCCTAGCCTATCAGGTGTTGGATTTATAATTTTAGCAGTGGTGCTATTTGCCATCCGTTATGGATTTAGAAAATATTACAATATCAAATATAGTCCCCTTAATCCAACTAATGCGGGAAGAAGATAACATGCTAATGCATGTTATTTTTTTGTCTATTAAATTAAAAAATTAAGTAAGCCTAATTTTTTATGTACAAACGCCTAACAAAAGAGTATTATAATTTCTAGATGAGATTTAAATTTTCAAGGAGGAGCTTAAAATGAGCAAAGAAGAAAGTGGACGGGACAATATGACTAAAGAGGAGACTAAACTGTTTCATTATGCAGATGGTCCTTCACTTGAAGAAATTAACGGAACGGTGGCAGTACCAAAAAAAGGTGGATTTTGGAAAACGCTTTTTGCTTTTAGTGGGCCAGGTGCCCTAGTTGCTGTTGGCTATATGGATCCAGGTAACTGGGTAACGTCAATTGCTGGGGGAGCTCAGTATCAATATACTTTGCTAAGTGTTATCTTGATATCAAGTTTGATTGCAATGCTATTACAAGCGATGTCTGCAAGACTTGGAATCGCTAGTGGTCTTGATTTAGCACAAGCAACTGCTAAACATTCGCCTAAATGGTTACGATACACCCTTTGGATTATCACAGAGCTTGCGATTATGGCAACAGATATTGCTGAAATCGTTGGTGCTGCAATTGCACTTAAATTGTTGTTCAATTTACCATTGATTGTCGGTATATTTTTGACGACATTAGACGTTATGTTGTTATTATTATTGATGAAATTAGGTTTTCGAAAAATTGAAGCGATTGTAGGAGCTTTAATTGTTTCGATTTTAGTTATCTTTCTTTATGAAGTCATTTTGGCCAGACCTGATGTTGGTGCAATGTTTGCAGGATACATTCCTCAACCAGAAGTTGTCACAAACAAAGGTGCTTTCTATATCGCATTAGGTATCGTTGGGGCAACAGTAATGCCACATAACTTGTACTTACACTCTTCGATTGCACAAGCTAGACAATATGATCGCAATGATATTGAAGAAAAAAAACGTGCAATTAAGTTTACAGTGCTAGATTCAAACATTCAATTATCAGTAGCTTTTGTAGTTAATACTTTGTTATTGCTATTGGGTGCAGCTCTCTTCTATGGTGCACAAACAGACTTGGGTACTTTCTCTGAATTATATAATGCGCTCCAAAATCCTCAGGTTGCGGGTGTGATTGCTAGTCCAATTTTGAGTGTATTGTTTGCGGTAGCCTTGCTAGCTTCTGGGCAAAACTCAACGATTACCGGAACATTATCTGGACAAATCGTGATGGAAGGTTTTATTCACTTAAAGATGCCAATGTGGGCTAGACGTGTGATTACTCGATTGATTTCAGTTATTCCTGTTTTGATTTTTGCCATTATTTATCACAGTAATGAAGCTAAAATTGAGGACTTATTAGTCTTTTCACAAGTGTTTTTAAGTATTGCACTACCTGTTTCAATCATTCCATTAGTGATGTTTACAGCTAATAAGAAAATTATGGGGCCTTTTGTGAATAAAAAATGGGTTACCATTACTTCTAGTTTAGTTGCAATTATTCTAACCGGATTAAATATATTCTTGATTTTACAAACATTAGGTTGGGTACAATAATAACAACCAAAAGTGGACAACAGCCTATGTTGTCCGCTTTTTTATTTTAGTTTTTCTTTTGTTTTAGGGTGATTGATTGATAGGGGAAACCAAACTAGTATATAATGAACTAATAATGAGTGATTAAGTAATAAATAGTGAGGTATACATATGAAGAAAGCAAATAAGTTAAAAATAGGGGTTTTTGTTTTTTTATTTAGTCTATTAGTTGTTTATATAGGGTTTGGTTCATACTATAGTAGTCGATTCTTACCAGGAACAACTGTTTATGGCCAATCAGTTGGTCAATTAACAAAAGAACAAGCTGAGGTTAAGTTGATAAACAGACTAAATGAAACCACTTACATGTTACGTGATGGGGATAAAGTGGTTGGCCAGTTTACTGGAAAAGATATTGGATTAAAAGTTGATTACAATAGTGATTTAACAGCACGTATGACACAGCAAAATCCATGGTTATTCAAAACTAGCCAAACAGTGAATGCAACACAAAATCAAGGATTCGATGAAGCATCAGCTAAAAGCTACTTATCAAATCTTTTGAATAAAGAAAATCAAAGTCGTACGGAATCAAAAGATGCAAGTATTCAGAGAACTGGCAACCAAGGTTTTCAACTTGTATCTGAAACACAAGGTAATCAATTCAATGTTGATAGTGTGATGAGTTATATATTTGAAAACATTCAGTCTGGTAATCAAAATATCCAGTTAAATAATCAGTATATTAAACCAGCTGTAACTTCTGATAACGCAGATTTACAAAATAATTTAAAGACATTAAACAATGTTGCCAATGTTTCGGGATCTTATACAATTGGTAATAATACAGAAGTAGTTTCAAATAGTCTGGTACTATCATGGGTTGATTTCAAAGATAATAAAATTAATTTTGATGAAACAGCAATGAGAACCTATTTGAGAAGTCTAAGTCAAAAATATAGTACAGTGAATAAGTCAAGAATCTTTAAAACAACGTCAGGTGCGGTCGTGACGGTTCCTGCAGGAACATATGGTTGGAGCATTAATACTGAATCAGAATTGAGCCAATTAAAGCAAGATATTTTGAACGGTAATAAATTTTCAAGACAACCTAAAATTTCGGGTTCTGGCTATAACACGAGTGGTACTGACATTGGCGATACTTATGTTGAAGTCAGTGTTGCGTCACAAAAACTTTGGATTTATAAACAGGGACAACTTGTTTTAACAACAGATGTCGTAACGGGACTTCCGGGTCAAGATACACCAAGAGGTGTCTGGGCTGTTTGGTCAAAACAACAAAATGCTGTACTTAGAGGTCTTAATAATGATGGGACATCATATGCTTCACCGGTTAATTATTGGATGCCTATTGATAACACGGGTGTTGGGTTACATGACGCTAATTGGCAACCTAAGTTTGGTGGCACTTGGTATCAAACTCATGGCTCCCACGGCTGTATCAATATTTCACCAAGTGTGATGCCCAAAGTTTATGCAGATGTAGCTATGGGAACACCTGTTGTAATTTACTAAAAATGAAAAGAGGTCTAAAAAGTGAAAATTTTAGTCGTTGATGATGATAAAGAAATTGTAGAATTACTTAGTATCTACTTAAAGAATGAAGGTTATGAGCCTGTTGCAGCACATAATGGCCAAGAGGCGGTATCAAAATTAAGTACCTTATCTTCTGAAATCGGATTAATGATTTTAGATATTATGATGCCTAACATGAACGGGATTGACGTAATTAAACAAGTTAGACGTGATTCAGATATCCCAATTATTGTTGTTTCAGCAAAAACAGCGGATATGGATAAAATTAAAGGCTTGATTACTGGTGCAGATGACTATGTCTCAAAACCGTTCAATCCACTTGAAGTTATGGCACGTGTACGATCGTTGTTACGTCGTAGTGAAAAGAAAGTTGCATCGACTGAACCAGCCATTTTGAAAGTAGGTCCGCTTGAAATCAATAAAGATTCACACGAAGTGAAGACACAAGCTGATAAAAAAATTCAGTTAACGGCTTTAGAGTTCGGGATTTTGCACTTATTAGCTACTCATCCAAACCGTGTTTTTTCAGCTAATGAGATTTTTGAAAAAGTCTGGCGCCAAGAAAGTGTTGTTTCAGCAAAAACGGTTATGGTCCATGTTAGTCACTTACGAGATAAAATTGAAGAAGCAACAAATGGTGAAAAAGTAATTGAAACGGTTTGGGGAGTCGGCTATAAAGTGGAGGTTTAATATGACTAAACCAAAAGTTCAGTTAACACCAAAAGAAAAAAGTGAACTTTTTGTTGAAGGTGTTGTCACAGTAGTTTTGCTGTTGTTACTGAATTTATCGATTGCAATCTTAATCAATTCAGCAATTATCAATCATACTAATTTGAGTGAGCTATTGAAGAATGCGATTTTATTTCGTTATAACTTTGACAGCTTACCTATTCAGGTTTTTTTGATTAGTTTTATGATTGTTTTAGATATCATTGTACTTTATTGGCGACTTCTCAGACGATATCGTCAAATGCAAATGCGTCATGTGATTTCTGAACTGCATTATATTGCACAAGGTCACTTTGATCATCGAATTAACTTTGTAGTCGAAAATGACCTTCAACGAATGGTTGATAGTATCAATTCACTAGTCGATAGTACCGTAAGTGCAATGAATGAAGAACGTGCTATAAAAAAGAGAAATGAAGAACTAATTACAAACGTTAGTCATGATATCAGAACCCCACTGACTTCGATAATTGGGTATTTGGGTCTCTTGCAAACAATGGATTTTAAAGACGAAAATATCCAACACTATATGAATATCGCCTATATTAAATCTCAACAGATGAAGGTTTTAGCTGATGATTTATTTGATTATACGACAGTTCATGAGCGTCAAGTTAATATTAACCCTAATAATTTTATTGTAGATGATATGTTAAATCAGTTAGCTGCCAGTTTTGAATTAGAGGCAAAAGAAAAAGGTATCAAAATTGAGGTTGAGGTTTCGCCAACTCGTATTGAAATGAACGCAGATAATGAAAAGTTAGGTCGCGTTTTTAATAATCTGATTAGCAATGCTTTGAAATATGGTAAAAAAGCAACATTGATCAAATTGACAGCCAAAAAGCAAAATAATCAAATAGAGTTTACTGTACAAAACAATGGTCAAAAAATACCAAAATCGTCTTTAAATCGTTTGTTTGAAAGATTTTATAGGGTAGAAAATTCGCGTTCGACTAAGACTGGTGGGAGTGGATTAGGTCTTGCTATTTCTAAAGAAATTATTACATTACACCACGGTCAAATTTTTGCAAAATCGAATTCTAAGTTGACAAAGTTTGTAATTGAAATGCCCCTGTATTTTACGGAGAAAAATTGAAGGTAGGAAAGAGTTTATGAAAACTAAAACTCAAAAAATAACGATAATGACAATAATAACACTTTTATTGTCGTTTTTTACTGCACCAATATTAGGTATACAATCTGATAGAGTATATGCAGCACAAACTAGTGCTCAGCCAAAAGTAGATGCTAAGTCTGCTTTAGCAGTAGATTCTGAAACTGGTAAAATTTTATTTAATCAAGATTCTACACAAGTGTTGCCAATCGCTTCAATGACTAAGATGTTGACACTTTATATTGTTCGCGATCAAATCAAGAATGGTAAATTGTCGTTTGATGACCAAATTACTGTTCCAAAAGATATTGCAGATTGGACAAAAGATACTCGTTTATCTAATATTCCGCTAACTGCAGGTGAAAAATATAGTGTTAAAGAACTTTATGAATCAGGTTGGATTTATTCATCCAATGCCGCAGCGATGTTGTTGGCTAACAAAGTAGCAGGATCGCAAAAAGATTTTGTTGAGATGATGAACAAACAATTAGCTCAATGGAACGTTCGTGATGCTAAGATCATTAATGTGAGTGGATTATCTAATTCGGATATTCCTGAAAAATATCGTTTGCCTGGAATTAGTAATAACGTTGAAAATGAAATGTCAGCCCAGAGTTTAGCTAGAATTGCTCAACACGTTGTTGTTGATTATCCAGATACGATAGATATCACAAAGAATTCTTCTCAAATGTTTGCCTCAGGACGAACCGATTCATACAAAATGACAAGTTTTAATCGTATGTTGCCAGGTATGCCGGATAATTATGCTGATTTACCGGTTGATGGCCTAAAAACAGGAACAACTGATGCTGCAGGTGAATGTTTTGTTGGAACTGCTGAAAAAAATGGGTACCGTGTTATTACGATTGTGATGCACGCCAACGGTGATGAAAATGATAAAGGAAAACGATTTAAAGTAACAGCAGACATAATGCATAATGTGTTTCAGACTTATACTAAAGTGAAAGTTTATGATGCAAATCAAGAAATCACAACACCATTAAAATTAAACTATGCTAAAGCGCCTGAGGTAGCTCTACAAACTGCAGCTCCTGTAGTTGTATTCAAAAATTCTACTGACGAAACACCAAAAACTTCTATTGAAATGACTGTCAAAGACAATGAACTAAATAGTGTTAACAAGGGTCAACAAGTCGGTCATATTTTAATTAATGATGATGGATTAGGCTATTTGGATACTAAAAGTGGTGAAATTTCAATTGTGACTAAAAATTCAGTTGATGAAATGAACTTTTTTGAAAAAATTTGGCATGCAATCTCATCATTTTTCAGTAGTTTGTTTGGAAAATAATTACAAATATTATCAGTATTAGTTATAATTGAGTAAATTAACAAGTTAAGGGGTCTATCATATGACACTATCATTACAAACCAGTATTTTAATATTAAAAGAACATCATCTACTTAAGAGCAGTGCTGTTCAAGACTTAGTTCCAATGGAATTTAAAAGTGTAAGCTACGATTCACGTAATGTGGATGTTGATTCCTTATTTTTCATTAAAGGTGAAAAGTTCAGACCTACTTATCTGACAACTGCGCGTGAAAACGGCGCAATTGCTTATGTTGCTGAACAGCCACATATCGAAGGTAATGGTATGCACGCACTGATTGTCCGAGACGTTCAAAAAGCAATGGCCCTACTTTCTGCAGCATTCTTTAATTATCCACAAGATGACTTATTTGTTGTAGGAATTACTGGAACCAAAGGAAAAACGACGTCTTCTTATTTTTTAAAGGGAATTTTAGATCAACAAAATAACAATAAAACAGCTTTGTTTTCGACAGTTGATCGTATCGTTGGATCAAAACCAGAAGATACATTTAAGTCAGATTTAACGACACCAGAATCACTAGATTTATTCCGCGACATGAGAAGATCAGTTGACAACGGGATGAGTCACTTGGTAATGGAAGTATCTTCTCAAGCATATAAAAAAAGTCGAGTATTTGGGCTGACCTATGATTTAGGAATTTTCTTAAACATTACACCTGATCATATCGGAGCTAATGAACATCCTAACTTTGATGATTATTTACATTGTAAATTACAATTATTAGTGAACTCTCGCAAAGTCATAATTAATGCAGAGACAGAACACTTTGATGAAATTTACTTAGCTGCTAAAACGACAACTAATCCAGACAGTATTTTCACCTATGGACGCCAAAATTTTGACTTAAATAGTTGTTTTTATCAAAAACCAATCAGTGTTCAGTTTGAAAATATCGAGTTTGATATGGCAAAATCACAGTTTAAAATGACAACAACACAGCCTGAACTCAATATTTCTGGTGATTATCAATTGAGTTTGATTGGTGATTTCAATGAAAGTAATGCTACTGCAGCAATAATTGCGGGTAATCTTGTTGGGGTCAATCAATCAAAAATTGCAAAAGGCATTTCAACTGTTCAAATTCCAGGAAGAATGCAAGTTTTAAAACTTAAAAACGGTGCTAATGTAATCATTGATTATGCTCATAATTTAGCAAGTATGCGTGCATTATTATCATTTTTAAAAACTGAATTTAATAATCCTAAAATGACAGTTGTTGTTGGAAGTCCTGGAGATAAGGGTGTTTCTAGAAGAAAAGATTTTGCCACTGCACTAAATGAATTTGCCAGCCAAGTTTATTTAACAACTGATGATCCCGGATTTGAAAATCCAAAGGATATTGCAACTGAAATCGATGAACAATTGAATCATGATCAATTAACAATAGAAATCGAATTAGATCGTAAGTTAGCAATTAAAAAAGCTATAAATGCTAGCCAAACAAATGAAGTTATTATTTTAGCGGGTAAGGGAAACGATGCTTATCAAAAAGTAAAAGGGATTGACACCCCCTATGAGACTGATCAAGTGATTGCAAAATCTGTTATTGAAGCGCAGGGATTTAAATAATGAAGGAATTTTTTAGTATATTAGGCGGTATGGGTACGATTGCCACTGAAAGTTATATCCGTTTAATTAATCATCGTGTGAAAATTAAGCGAGATCAAGATTATCTGAATTATATTCTAGTCAATCATGCGACAGTACCCGATCGAACATCTCATATTTTAAATCCTGATAAGTGTGAGAGCTTTTTGCCTTATTTAATTGATGATATCAAACAGCAAAATAAATTAGATCCTGATTTTATTGTGATGGTTTGCAATACTGCACATTATTTTTATGAAGAGTTACAAAAAAATAGCCAAGCACCTATTTTACACATGCCACGAATTGCAATTAAGAAAATGACTGAACAATACCCTAATGAGGACAAAGTTGGTTTAATTGCAACCAGAGGAACGATTGCAGATGGTATTTATAAAAATGAAATTGAAAAAGTTGACAAAGAAGTTGTTTTAGGTGGATCTGAGATTCAAGATTTAGTTGATGAACTAATCTACCAAAATATCAAAGAAAAAGGAATTGTTGATGTTACCTTGTATCATCGAATTCTTGAATTAATGCATGATAATTATGGTGTAAATGTCGTCGTACTAGGTTGTACGGAATTATCTTTAGCACAAGAAAAGGGAGATAATCATCCATATCATGTAATTGATGCGCAAAGTATTATTGCTGATGTCACGATTGAATTGGCAACTCAGATTCGTCAAGGACAAGATAAAAATCAAATTATTAAGCACTATCAAGAAGTCTAGATAAATCAGTCTAGGCTTTTTTTGAAACCAATCTTTTGCATTATCGTCCAAAACTTTTTATGCTAGTATTACAGTATTATACGATTTAGGAGTGTGAAATTTTGAAAGTTTATACAATTACAGTTAACCCATCATTGGATTACGTGGTATCACTTGACTTGCTTCATCTAGGTGAAGTCAATCGTGCACAAGAAGCTAAGTTATTTGCTGGTGGAAAAGGAATTAATGTTTCTCAAGTATTAACGCAACTAGATGTTGATAATTGTGCCCTTGGGTTTATCGGAGGATCAACCGGTCAAGAATTATTACAACAATTAAATCAAAAGAAAATTAAAAGTGACTTTACGACAATTATTGAAAAAACTAGAATTAACGTTAAAGTTAAGGCTAATCAGGAAACAGAACTTAATGCCAGTGGTCCTAAAATTAGTATGCAAGAACAACATACTTTTAAGACAAAATTAACGCAACTAACGCCAGATGATATCGTTGTTATGTCGGGAAGTTTAGCTAAAGGATTACCAGATGATTTTTACTTCCAACTAATTGATTTAGTTAACGAACAGGGTAGTCAATTTGTACTTGATACAAGTGGTCAAAGCTTGTTAGATTGTTTAGCTAAAAAACCGTTAATGGTCAAACCTAATCATCATGAATTAGCTGATATTTTCAACACGACCCTAACAACCCAAGCAGAAATCATTGCACACGGACAAAAACTCCAAAAGATGGGTGCCCAAAATGTGATTGTTTCAATGGCCGGAGAGGGTGCTTATTTGATTACAGAAGATGCTGTTTATTATGCTAAACCTCTAGCAGGAGAAGTTATTAATTCAGTTGGAGCTGGTGACTCAATGGTAGCTGGGTTTGTTGGGACTTATAGTCAGACACAAGATACAGTGGCAGCTTTTAAAATGGGGGTTGCTTGTGGTAGTGCAACGGCATTTACAGAAGATATTGCAACAGAGCCACAGATTAATCAACAATTAAAGCGTGTCGAAATAATCGAGATTTAGTTCTCGATTTTTTGTTTTTATATAGGCATTTTGTTAATATTGTGATAAAGTGTTATATCGTAATAGTTACTATTTAAATCAACCGAGGTGTTTAAGTAAATGAATATTATAACCGTTAAAGACTTGTCCGTTGCTTTTGAGGGACAAGCTGTCTTTGAAGAGTTATCTTTTAAGTTAAAAGAAGGATCCACAACTAGTTTGATTGGGCAAAATGGTGTAGGTAAAACAACTTTAATTAGAGTACTAATGAAGATGTTACAACCGACAACCGGTCAAGTGACTTATTCAAAAAAAGCTAATGGTGATCCGATTAAGGTGGGTTATGTTCCACAGTTTCGAAATATTGATAAGGATTACCCACTGTCCGTTAAAAACTTCATTCAGCTGAACGCCGGTTTATTTAAAAGTAAAGCGTATAAGCAAAGTGTACATAATATTATTCAAGAAACTAATCTAGCAGGCATTCAAAATTCATCAATGGGCGAGCTATCGGGTGGAGAAAAACAGCGGGCTTATTTAGCACAAGCTTTAATTGATAACCCCGATTTTATTATCTTAGATGAGTCAACGGCTAGTTTAGATCCTAATGCTAAATTAAGTTTAATGAATTTGGTTAAGCAGCTTAATAAAAAACGAAACATCACTGTTTTATTTGCAACACATGATATTGAGTTGGCTAAAGAATTTACGGAGGATTATATTTTTATGCAGCCAGGAAGTTATGAAACTGGTAAAATCAAAGATTTCGATGAAAGTCGGGTGGGACGTTAATGTTTGCTTATGAATTTATGCGGAATGCCTTTTTTGCTAGTACTTTTATTGCAATTGTGAGTGGAATTATTGGTGTTTTTGTTATTGCTCGTCAGTTGAGTTTTTTGGCTCATACGTTATCTGAAATTGGTTTTGCAGGAGCCTCATTTGCAGTTTTTATGGGTATTTCTCCCTTGTTAGGGATGTTGTTATTTACCTTATTGAGTTCAGTTAGTGTTGGGACTTTAAGCTTAAAATCTTCAAAGCGTGAAACTGCTATCAGTGTAGTATCAGCTTTCTTTACAGGGCTAGGAATCTTATTCTTATCTTTATCAAATGCTAGTTCAAGATATGCGACAAATATTTTATTTGGGAGTATTATCAGCATTGATCAACAAGGTGTTTTTCAATTAATTGGATTATCAGTTATCGTATTGATTTCTGTTTTTGTTTTATATCGCTGGTTAGCATTTGACTCATTTGATACTATAGGTGCAGATGCCCAAAGATTACCTACATTTTTGATTTCAATTTTATTTCTAGTACTACTTGCTATGAGCGTCAGTGTCGGTGCTCAAGTTGTAGGATCGTTATTAGTTTTTATTTTGATTACATTACCGGCTTCAACTGCTAAATATCTTGGTAAATCAGTTCTAGCAATGATTGCTTGGTCTGTTGGATTAGCATTACTAGGTGTGTGGGGTGGCTTATATCTAAGTTACATTACTAACTGGCCAGTAACTTTCTTCATTTCATCAATTGAAGTGGCTATTTATATTATTGTTTACCTATTCAAAAGAAAAGCATAAAAGAAATATCTCCATTGTTTTTTGATGATAATAGTATCATCTCATCATTTTTTGTGTTATACTACGTATGTAATCGAATTTGAAACGTGAGCTGTAGTGTTATACATA
>NZ_AYZL01000016.1 GCF_001436605.1 Holzapfeliella floricola DSM 23037 = JCM 16512
CATGCCGATTTTTTCACGGACTTTATTAATATCAGTTTCTTTACTATTCAAGTCATTTCCATCAATATTGATATTGCCATCTGTCGGTTCTTCTAAATGGTTTAGCATTCTTAAAAAGGTACTCTTCCCTGATCCAGAAGGCCCAATGATAACAACAACTTGATTACGTTTAACATCTAAATCAACGCCTTTAATGACATGATTATCACCGTAACTTTTTTGCAAGTCACGAACTTTAATAATATTTTCCGTTTGTTTAGTCATTATTTACTCAACCTTCTTTCTACATATTGAGAAGCCCATGTTAATAACGTAATAATCACTAAGTAAATTAGTGCAATAATTGCCCAAACTTTGAATCCTTCAAGGTTTCTAGCAATAATAATCTTACCTGTTTGAGTCAGTTCAACTAGTCCAATAATTGATAAGATTGAAGTATCTTTCAATGTGATAATAAATTGGTTAATAAATGATGGAATAATTAATTTAATCCCTTGTGGTAGAACAACTCGTCTCATGGCTTTACTAAATGGTAACCCAAGTGAACGTGCAGCTTCCATTTGTCCATTATCAACAGACTTAATCCCACCTGCAATAAAGGCTGCGGTATAAGCCCCCTCATTGAACATTAAGGTAATAATTCCGGCCACAACAGCTGGGATTTTAACACCCGTTAAACTTGGAATACCTGTATAAATAAACAATGCTAATACTAGCAATGGTAATCCACGGAAAATGTAAATTACAGTAGTTGAAATGCCATTCAAGATTTTACTTGGAACGACACCCATTAAACCAAAAACAATCCCGAAAATAGTTGCAAAGAAAATAGCCATAATTGTTAAGGTTAAGGTTTCTTTTAATCCATCTAACAAAGCTGTGCCATTAACTTTTAATAATCCACCAAAAGTACTTTCACTTTCTTTTTGCTGTTTTTGTAATTCTAATGCATCTTTTCCTAAGTAGCGTGAAACAATTTGATCATATTCGCCACTTTGTTTAATCTTCTCAAGGCCTTTGTTAAAAGCATCTAACAGTTCTTTATTTTGACCCTTTTTGACTGAAAAGCCGTATTGACCCGTGGTATTTGCTTCAGAAGACACTTTTAAAGGTGTTCCTTGATTAATAGCGTAAGTAATAACTGGCATATCCTCAAATAATCCAGCCGAATTTCCAGTTAAAACGTCTTGGTACATTGAATTAGTGTCGTCAAATGTTACAACTGTAAAATCATATTTTTTAGCTTGTTCAATACCATAATTTGCAGCAGCTGTCCCTGTTTTAACAGCGACTCTTTTTCCTCTGGCATCTTCCATGGATTTGATTGAATCATTATTTTGTGCCGTTACAAAAACTGCCCCTGTATTGAAATATGGCGTTCCAAAATCCATTTTCTTTTCACGATCAGGAGTAATTGTCGTTCCGGCAATCACACCATCGACTTGACCTGTATCAAGTGCTTGCACTGCTGCACTAAACCCTAAAGGCAAAATTCTAACTTCAAAGTTCTCAGCTTTAGCAACTGCCTTGATAATATCAATATCAATTCCTATATATTCTGTATTGCTTGAATTTGCAAATTCAAAAGGTGGATACGTAACATCTGTTCCAATTTGGTAAACTTTTTTTTCTTCAGCCTTAGCGATCTCTTGATGACTGGTCATAAAAATACCACTCACTAAGAGAGCCAGGCTCATCACAACTAGCATAATTTTGCTTTTCATTGTAAACCCTCTCACACAAATAATGTTTTATTATAATAATTAATATAAATTTAAGATATCATATTTTAGTATAAAAACGCCAGTTTAATTTAGAATGAGACTGGTTTTAGCTCAGTAAATTTGATGATTTCATATTGACCTTGGGGTTATTTTATGATTAAATTAGCACAGTACTTAAAAGAGTGCTAATTATTTAAAGGAGGCACTTAACATATGCTTATACCAACAGTTATCGAACAAACTTCTCGCGGTGAACGTTCTTACGATATCTACTCTCGTTTACTTAAAGATCGTATCATCATGCTATCTGGAGAAGTTAACGATCAAATGGCTAACTCAATTATTTCACAATTACTTTTCTTGGATGCCCAAGATTCTGAAAAAGATATCTCTATCTACATCAACTCACCCGGTGGAGTTATCACTTCTGGATTAGCTATCTTAGATACAATGAACTTCATTAAAGCTGACGTTCAAACAATTGCAACAGGTATGGCTGCATCAATGGCCAGTGTCCTACTTGCAGGTGGAACAAAAGGTAAACGTTTTGCTTTACCTAATTCAACAGTTTTAATTCACCAACCTCTTGGTGGTGCTCAAGGACAAGCAACTGAAATTGAAATTGCCGCTGAAGAAATCCTAAAAACACGTAAAAAAATGAACAAAATTTTAGCTGATGCAACTGGCCAAGATATTGAAACTATTCAAAAAGATACTGAACGTGACCACTATCTAAGTGCACCAGAAGCAAAAGAATATGGTTTAATTGACGAAATTATGACTAATAAGCGTTAATCTAAATCTCAAATATAAAAAAACACTCTTCACATGTGATAGTGAAGAGTGTTTTTTTATATTTCTAAGCTGATTTGGTCGAGTTTTGAACCCAATTGCGTCATCGTTTCTCTTAATGATTCGTACTGCTTTGGTGTCAAATCTAATTTACTTAAACAAAAATTTAAATGATCGTATAGTTCCTGACGTTTTTGAGCAGCAGAAGTCGTAGGATTAATTACTAATCGGCGCTCATCTTCAGCCGAATGTCTGCGCTGTACCCAGCCAAGTTTCTCGAGTCTTCTGAGTAAAGGTGTCAATGTTCCGCTATCAAGTCCTACATTCTCACCTAGTTCTTTAACTGACATCGATTTATGTTCGTATAAAGTTAACATCACGATGTACTGCGCATAAGTTAAATTAAATGGCTCTAACGCTTTTGAGTAAAATCTTTTAAAAAATTTATCCGCTTGATAAATCGAAAAGCACAGTTGCTCTCCTAGAATAATTTCATTATCCATAATTGATTCTCCAATTTATTTATTCTGTCCTAATTTTATCTGCAACATCATTAAGCTTTTTAAATCTATGGTTAATCCCTGATTTTGAAATTGGACCATCCGGTATTTTAGCAGCCAATTCTTTCAGTGACATTTCTTGATTTTTCATTCTAAATGATGCTAAAATTTGCAACTTTTCTGGCAATACATCTAATCCATAAGTTTGTTCAATTAAACTAATATTTTCTACTTGTCTGGCAGCAGCATTAGCAGTTTTCTTTAAATTAGCGGTATCACAATTAACCAATCGATTCACTGAATTTCTCATATCACGCATAATTCTTAAATCCTCAAAAGCTAACATGGCGCTTGTGGCTCCTGTAATATTCAAAAATTCAGCAATCTGTTCAGCACCTTTTAAGTAAGTGATATAGCCACTACGTCGTTGAGTTGTTTTAGCGTTCAAATCAAAACGATTCATGATTGCAGCAATTGCTTCATTATGATCTTCATGATTAGAATAAATTTCTAAGTGATAACGACTAGTTTCAGGATTGTTAATACTACCACCTGTTAAAAATGCTCCTCGCAAATAACAAATGCTATCCTGCTGACTGTCAATAACACGTTGGGAAATTGTCGTACTAATATCAAACGAGTTGGGCTTCATGATTTTTAAATCATCCAAAATTTCTGAAACTCGTTCTTTGATTCGCACAACGTATTGATTATTTTTTTTAAGTTTCATTTTTCTGGAAACAATAATTTCAGATTCAATATTATATACTTTTTTCATTAAGGAAAATAAGCGTCGAGCTGTTGCTGGATGCTCAGTTATAACATTAAGTTGCAGTCTTTTATGGCCAAGTGAAATAGAACCACTCATTCTGATAAATGCTGCTAATTCAGACTTGGCATGCTCATAATTAACCTCTAATGACGCAAGCTCTTTTTTCACCTGGCTCGCATAAGACGCTATCATACACTTCTCCTTTTATAATAAATTCAAAATTGCTTGCCTAACTTTTTTACCATCATGATAAATATTTTTGTTTTTAATATCTAAAAAATCTGCAGAGATAACTTCAATACCATTATCTATCAGTGACTTTTCATCATGTTCAACGGGTTTCAAATAACCCTTTGGGGAATTTTGATGAACTATTTTTTGAGGGATTTGACGGTTATTTACCAATATGGTATCGACAGTACGTTTTTTTAAGTGCTTATTAATAATTTCAAGATGATTATAATCCGTCAAGCACTCCGTCTCTCCTTCTTGGGTCATGATGTTACAAATATAAATAACTTTTGCTTTTGTTTTCTCTAAAGCTAGACGAACATTGGAAATAACTACGTTGGGTAAAATACTGGTAAACAAACTACCTGGTCCTAATATAACCATATCCGCTTCTTCAATAGCTTTAATAACAGGATTAACCGCTGCTGGCTTTTCATCTTCTTGGTTGGGGTCTGTTACCCAGACTGACTTTATTTGCTTGTCAAAAGTTACAATGTGACTCTCTCCGCGTTCGATTTCACCATCCATAAACTCGGCGTTCAAAACTAATGGACTATTTGAAACAGGATAAACATTACCCTCAATTTTCATTAATTTAGATAAATACTGAATTGATTCAAACATATCGTTGGTCATTTCAGACAGCGCAGCTATAATCAAATTCCCCAAGGCATGACCTGCGAAAAAATCGTCTTGACTTTTAAACCGGTATTGAAATAAATCCAACTGGTCTTGAGGCAATGTAGAAAGCGCAACCATTACATTTCGAATATCACCTGGCGGAACAACGTTAATATAATCTCTAATAATTCCAGAAGATCCACCATCATCTGAAACAGTTACAACAGCTGTTAATTCAACATCCGACTCTTTCAGCGAATTTAAAATGACAGATAAACCAGTTCCACCACCAATAACCACCACTTTTTTTGAGCTCATGATTGTTCTCCTTGGTAACGCCAGATTTCTCGATGAGTGATATCTGTTGGATAGGCTTGTAGCAAGTCTTTCCCAAGCTTTTCAACTAGTGCCACTGAACGATGCTGCCCACCCGTGCAACCAATGGCAATTGTTAAGTTGGTTTTGCCTTCTTTAATGTAACCAGGAATAATGGTCACTAGTAAATCCCATAATTTATCATAGAAATCTATCGTCATTTTTTGAGTTAAAACATACTCTGAGACCGATTTTTGTAGACCTGTTAATGGTTTCATTTCTGAAATATAGTAGGGATTAGGTAAAAATCTAACATCAAAAACCAAATCTGCATCAATTGGAAGGCCGTATTTAAATCCAAAACTCATAACCTCAATATGAAAAACATCAGATAAGTCCTCGCCTTTAGTTTGTTCAATCAATCGCTGTCTTAGTTGTTTGGGTTTAATACTTGAAGTATCAATAATTAAATCCGCATGTTGCATTACCGGCAGCAATAACTGACGTTCTTTGTTAATACCATCTAAAAGACGACCTGACATCGCTAAAGGATGGCTACGTCTTGTTTGATTGTACCGTTTAACCAACACTTCATTAGATGCATTGAGATAAATGATTTTTGACTGAACTTCTTCTTTTGTTTCAAGTATAGAAACAGCATTTAATAGCTCATTATCTAAATCTCTAGACCTCAAGTCTATTACAACGGCGACTTTATCAATGTGACCTGACTCAAACATCAAGTTCCAGAATTTACGCAGTAATTTTGGAGGTAAGTTATCAACGACAAAATACCCCATATCTTCAAAACTTTGAATAGCAACGGTTTTGCCGGCACCAGACATTCCTGTAATAATGACGAGTTGCTTTTTATTATTAACCATGACGAACCCTCCTGAATAGACCAAACCATTATAACATAGCCGGGTGTTTCTTTTGAAGCAACTAATTAAAAATTAGTTTTGGTTGAGATATTTTTTTAAGTAAAATCCTGTGTAACTCTCGGCATTTTGGGCAACTTCTTCTGGTGTTCCTAGCGCCACAATTGTGCCACCACCTTCTCCACCTTCAGGACCTAAGTCAACTAATTGATCTGCATTTTTAATCACATCCAGATTATGTTCAATAACCAGTACAGTATTACCTTGATCTACCAAACGTTGTAATACCGCAAGCAAGCGATTGATGTCATCAGTATGCAATCCAGTGGTAGGTTCATCTAAAATATATAGATTTTTTCCA
Organism: Holzapfeliella floricola DSM 23037 = JCM 16512; assembly: GCF_001436605.1. GTDB lineage: Bacteria > Bacillota > Bacilli > Lactobacillales > Lactobacillaceae > Holzapfeliella > Holzapfeliella floricola. The sequence goes on from NZ_AYZL01000016.1 coordinate 6,198, forward strand.
CTAGATTTTTTGTACAATTCCGAAGCCAATTTCATACGTTGCGCTTCTCCACCTGAAAGTGTTGTAGCTGATTGACCTAATTTAACATAACCTAAGCCAACATCTTCAATTGTCTGCAGTTTTCGCTTGATTTTTGGGATATTATCAAAAAATTCAAGAGATTCTTTAATAGTCATATCTAATACTTCAGAAATATTTTTTTCTTTGTACTTCACTTCTAGCGTTTCAGAATTATAACGTGTCCCGTGACAGACTTCACAAGGCACATATACATCAGGTAAGAAATTCATTTCTATTCTGATAATACCGTCACCACGACAATTTTCACATCTTCCACCCTTTACATTGAATGAAAAACGTCCCTTTTGATATCCTCGAAGTTTAGCTTCATTTGTCTTAGCAAACAAATCACGAATATCATCGAATACACTAGTATAGGTTGCAGGATTACTTCTAGGCGTACGTCCAATTGGGCTTTGGTCAATATTAATTAATTTTTCGATATTATTATATCCTGTAATTTCTTTGAATTTACCTGGCTTTTCACGGTTATTATTCAGTTTTTGAGCTAGCGCACGCTTCAACACGGTATTAACTAAAGTGGACTTTCCTGACCCTGAAACTCCTGTAACAGCTGTAAACGTTCCAAGTTTAAAATCAACGTTTACGTCTTTTAAATTGTTTTCACTAGCACCTTCTAAACTGATTATTTCACCGTTTCCAAGTCGACGTTCTTTTGGAACTTCAATTTGTTTTTTCCCAGATAAATATTGTCCGGTCAAAGACTCAGGATTATTTTTAACTTCCTTGGGCGTTCCTGCAGCCATCACGTACCCACCATCAATACCTGCAGCGGGGCCCATATCAATTAAGTAATCTGCTGAGTTCATCGTATCTTCATCGTGTTCTACAACAATTAGCGTGTTGCCTAAATCCCTCATTTGTTTAAGTGATCCAATTAGCCGGTCATTGTCTCTTTGATGTAATCCAATTGAAGGTTCATCTAAAATATACAAGACACCAGACAGGTTGGAACCAATTTGAGTAGCTAGACGAATACGCTGAGCTTCCCCACCAGAAAGTGTCCCTGCTGAGCGGGATAAAGTTAAATAATCTAACCCCACATTGATTAAGAAATCTAGTCGATCTTTCACTTCTTTCAAAATAGGTTTGGCAATCGTCATTTCTTTTTCAGGTAATGTCACTTGATTGAAAAAGTCAAAAGTGTTGAAGATTGAATAATCAGAGACTTCAGCAATATTTTTACCATCTATTTTAACACTCAAAGCTTGACGATTTAATCGAGACCCATGACAAGTTTGACAAGTTAATTCTGTCATATACTTTCTCATTTGTTCGCGTGTAAACTCACTATTGGTTTCATGATAACGGCGCTTGATATTAGTCATTACACCCTCAAAAACTGTTTCAACATCTTTGACACGCCCAAAATCACTTTCATAATGAAAATGAAAAGGCTTATCAGCACCGTTCAAGACTAAATCTTGTTGTCTTTTCGTGAGCTTTTTAAAAGGCTTGTCCATTGAAATCCTAAATTGTTCGGCAAACTGACGTAACATTTCAGGATAGTAGTTTGAGCTAATTGGATTCCAAGGCTCTATAGCACCTTCAGCTAATGTTTTCGTACCATCAGGAACTACCAAATCATAGTCTACTTCAAGTTTTGATCCTAATCCATCACAGTCTTCACAAGCACCAAAAGGCGCATTAAACGAAAATAAGCGTGGTTCTAGTTCACCCACAGTAAACCCACATATTGGACAAGCGTTGTGTTCTGAAAAAATCAGCATCTCTTTGCCAATAACATCAATATTGACATAGCCTTCAGACATTTTAAGAGCCGTTTCAATCGAGTCAAATAATCGTGAGCGGATACCATCTTTGACCACAATACGATCGACAATAATGCTAACATCATGTTTTTTATTCTTATCTAATTCAAGCTCCAAAGCCTCTGCAACGTCGCACTGCTCACCATCGACTAATAAGCGTACATACCCTTGCTTTTGAATATGCTCAAAAGCTTTTTTATGCTGGCCTTTTTTTTGCTTAATAATAGGCGCAACAACTTGAAGCTTAGTACGTTCTGGTAATTCAAGAACTTGGTCTGTAATTTGATCAACTGATTGACTTGTTATTTTTGTCCCATCATTTGGACAGATTGGCTCTCCTGCACGAGCCCACAACAATCTCAAATAATCATTAATCTCAGTTACAGTCCCAACCGTAGACCGAGGATTCTTTGAGGTGGTTTTTTGATCAATTGAAATTGCGGGACTCAATCCATCAATTGAATCGACATCAGGCTTATCCATTTGCCCTAAAAACTGTCTAGCATAGCTTGATAATGATTCAACGTATCGACGTTGACCTTCAGCATAAAGTGTGTTGAAAGCTAATGAACTTTTACCAGAACCTGATAACCCAGTCACAACAACCAGCTTGTTTTTAGGTATTGTTAAATCAATATTTTTTAAATTATGTTCACGTGCACCATGAATAATGATTTTATCATTTAACATTTAATTTCATTCTCCTTGTAATTCTAAAATTGCATCCCTCAAATTAGCCGCTGTTTCAAAATCAAGCTTTTGCGCAGCGCCTTCCATTTGTGTTGTCAAATCACCAATTAACGCTTGTTTTTGATCTTTAGTCATTTCAGAAAAGTCAAAATCCGTTAATTTCTTGTCATCAGATTTATCACTTGATTTCTCGTTAACTGAAATAACATCGCGAATTGGTTTGATAATGGTCTTAGGGGTAATATGATGTTTTTCGTTGTAAGCTTCTTGAATTTCACGACGACGGTGTGTTTCATCTATCGCAATTTTCATTGATTTGGTTATCTTATCAGCATACATAATCACTTCGCCATTTTGATTACGTGCAGCACGTCCAATTGTTTGAATCAATGGTCGTTCAGACCTTAAAAATCCCTCTTTGTCTGCATCTAAAATAGCCACTAAAGAAACTTCAGGAACGTCCAAACCTTCTCTAAGTAAATTAATACCGATTAAAACATCAAATTCACCCTGTCTTAAATCATGAATAATTTGTGTACGTTCAAGCGACTTTATTTCGCTGTGTAAGTATTTCACACGAATCCCTAAATCCTTCAGGTAATCTGTTAAGTCTTCGGACATTTTTTTAGTTAAAGTTGTAATAAAAACTCGCTCATTTTTCTCAACACGATGATTAATTTCACTAACTAAATCATCGATTTGACCCATGATTGGTCTCACCTCGATTACAGGATCTAATAATCCAGTTGGTCTGATGACTTGTTCAACAATATCATGTGTTCGGTTCAACTCATACTCACCTGGAGTTGCTGAGACATACAAAATTTGATTGACGTGTTCTTCAAATTCTTCAAGTGTTAATGGGCGGTTGTCTAGTGCACTTGGTAGTCTAAATCCATAATCAATCAACATTTGCTTACGTGCGCGATCTCCATTATGCATCCCTCTGATTTGAGGCATTGTCACATGGGATTCATCAACCATAATTAAAAAATCTTTTGGAAAGAAATCAATTAGTGTATAAGGCGGTTCACCTTCTGCACGACCTTCCATGTGACGTGAGTAATTTTCGATACCATTGGTATAACCCATTTCTTTCATCATTTCAACGTCATAATGTGTACGTTGTTCAAGACGCTGAGCTTCGAGTAACTTATTATCACTTTTTAATTCCGTTAATCGCTCATTGAGTTCTTTTTCAATGCGAGCAATTGCTTTTTCCATCTGCTCATCATTTGTTGTGAAATGCGTGGCTGGAAAAAGTGTCACAATTTTCTTTTCAGCTATTTTTTCACCTGTTAATGCATCGACTTCAACAATACGGTCAATTTCATCGCCAAAAAATTCGACACGATAAATATTTTGAGTAAATCCTGCGGGGAAAATTTCAACAATATCCCCTCGAACACGGAACCGGCCACGTTGAAAATCAATGTCATTACGATCATATTGATTCTCCACTAATAAACGAAGTAACTCATTTCGGTCCATTTCAGATCCAGTTGAAAGTGAAATAATATGCTTAGCGTATTCTTTTGGATCCCCTAATCCAAAGATACTCGAAACGCTTGCCACAATAATTGTATCATTTCGCTGCAAAAGTGCGCTTGTCGCTGCGTGTCGTAGCTGATCAATTTCATCATTGATAGCAGAATCTTTTTCGATATACGTATCTGATGAAGGTACGTAGGCTTCTGGTTGATAATAATCATAGTAAGAAACAAAGTATTCAACTGCATTTTCTGGAAAGAATTCTTTGAATTCGCTGTATAGTTGGCCAGCTAATGTCTTATTATGTGACAAAATCAATGTTGGTTTATTCACTTGTTCGATAATATTAGCCATTGTAAATGTCTTACCGGTTCCTGTTGCCCCTTGTAAAATCTGTTCTTTTTTATGGTCTTTAAAGCCTCTAACCAATTTTTTTATAGCTTGGCCTTGGTCACCAGCCGGTTGATAATCTGATTTTAATTTAAATTTATTTTGATTAATTTCAGGAGTCATCTTGCACCTTTCCCTTCAGCTAAATAAAAAAGTTGGATATTAATTATCCAACTCTTACAGTAATTATAGTTTAGCACTTGCCAATGATTATGACTATTTCAAAAGTCTGACTTATTGTGTCATTAATTCAAAAAATACTTTTTGATAATTTTCGATTTTTTCATCGGCTTGTTTTTGAGTATCTGTCTCTACACCAATATACAATTTTATTTTAGGCTCAGTTCCTGAAGGCCTCAAAGCAAGCCAAGTGCCGTCTTTTAAGTAATACTTTAATACGTCGGCTTTAGGATATTGTATAAACGCTTCTTCTTTACCTTCATAATGGATAACTTGACTCAGATAATCTTCGATTTTAACAATATCTGTTCCATCAAGATCTGTTAATAAATGGCTTCGCAATCTTTGCATTAACTGTTTCATTTTCATAGCACCGTCTAAGCCATCAAACTCAAACGAGTATGTTTTTTCAACAAAATAGCCATATTTTTGATAGATATCTTGCATGGCATCATACAATGTTTTGTCCTTAGCTTTATAAAATGCAGCTGTTTCAGCTAATATCAAAGCAGCTTGCATGGCATCCTTATCGCGCACAAAGTCTTTAAGTAAATAACCATAACTTTCTTCAAATCCAAATAGAAAGTGTCCTGAGTGCGATTCGTTTAATCGTTCAATTTCTTCACCAATGTATTTAAAGCCAGTTAGAACATTGCAGCACTTAACACCATAATCAGTTGCAATTTTGGCGGGTAATTCACTTGAAACAATACTTTTAACAATCTCACTATTTTGTTCTAATTGACCTAGTTGATAACGAGATTCCAAAATATATTGTGTTACAATTGCCGCAATTTGGTTACCTGTTAGTACTTCGAAATTGTGCTCTGAATTTCTAACTGCAACACCTAACCTGTCAGCATCAGGATCAGTTGCAATAATTAAATCGGCCGCAACTTCATCCGCTTGTTTTTTAGCCAAATCAAATGTTTCTATGAACTCAGGATTTGGTGTTTTAATTGTTGAAAAGCCAGGATCTAGAATTGCCTGCTTAGCTACCACATACACTTGTTTAAAATGATTCATTTCAAAAACTTGACGATATAACATCTTACCCGTTCCATGAAGTGGGGTATAAACAATTTTCAAGTCTTTTCCCTGTTCCTTGTTCAGCTCTTCGTTAATCGAAACTGTTTTTAATTTTTCTAAATAGGCTTGATCGACATCTTCACCGATATAGGTTAAAAGTCCGGAGGCTTCTAAATCCGTAATTGAGGCTGTCTCGATATCAAACAAGTTCGTAATTTTTTCTAGTTCATCGACAACAATTTGAACATTCTTGGGTGGCATCTGACCGCCATCTTCACCATAAATTTTGTAGCCATTATATTCTTTTGAATTATGACTAGCTGTAATCATAATTCCAGCATAAGCTTCCAAATGACGAATTGCAAAAGACAGTTCCGGTGTGGGCCTTAAAGCATCGAATAAGTAAACAGGAATTTGATGATGTCCCAGAATTTGAGCACAGTGTGTTGCAAATTCTGCTGAGTGTAAACGAGAATCATAACTAATTACAACTCCACGCTTTTTATCATTAACAGACAATTGATCCATCAAACGAGCCAACCCTTCGGTAGTTTGCCCGACTGTTAATAAGTTTAATCGATTTGTTCCGGGCCCCATAATAGCACGCATCCCTGCAGTCCCAAATTCCAAATTATTACTGAATGCTTCCTGCGCTTGCTTATTATCAGCTTGTATATTAGTTAATTCTTTTTTCAAGTAATCAGGTAATTTTTCCTGATTATCTTGCCAAATTGCAATATTATCTTGCCAGTTCATTAAAACAACTCCTCTTAAAAACTATTATACCTGGAATTGTCACAAAAAAAAGCCTTAAACAAGGCTTTTGAAAATCTTAATGTTTGAGTTCTTGAATATAATCGTAGACTTGTTGACCCCCATTACCACCATCACCAACAGCTGTGGTAATTTGACGCAATGCTTTTTCACGCACATCTCCGACTGCAAAAATACCAGGAACTTTTGTTTTCATTAGTTCATCAGTTTGAATCCAACCATTTTCATTCAAGATTCCCAAATCTTTGAACGGTTCTGTAATTGGATAGATACCAACATAAATGAATACACCAGAAGCTTCTACTTTCTTTTGTTCACCAGTGTTTTTATCTTTATAAGTTACACTAGTTATTTTTTGACCGTCACCATCAATGGTTTCGACTTGCGCATCCCAAATGAAGTTCATTTTATCATTTTTGAAGGCGCGTTCTTGTAAAATTTGTTGTGCTTTTAATTCTGAACGACGGTGAATTAAAGTGACAGATTTAGCTAACTGAGTAAGATAAATACCTTCTTCAACAGCTGAATCTCCACCACCGACAACGACTACGTCTTTGTCTCTAAAGAATGCACCATCACAAACAGCACAGTATGAAACTCCCATTCCAGAATACTCTTCTTCTCCTGGAACACCTAAGTGTTTGTGTTGTGCCCCTGTAGCAATTACAACACTAAGAGCTTCAATATCACCATCATCAGTATGAATAGTTTTATGGTCTCCGTGGTCAGTAATTCCTGACACATTTCCATAACCATATTCTGCTCCAAATTTAATAGCAGAAGCATACATTTTTTCACTTAGTTCAGGCCCTTTGACGTTTTCAAAACCTGGGTAATTTTCAACGTCAGCCGTATTATTCATTTGACCACCATAGATACCACGGTCCAAAATCAAAACCGATAAATTAGAACGTGAAGCATATAAAGCAGCAGTCAGACCACCTGGACCTGCACCAATTACAACAACATCATATTTTTTTGTCATAGTATCTCCTCACTTACTATAAATAAGTATATAGAGATTATATCCTATCTCAACTTATTTTGCAAAACCTATTATTGAAATTCTCGTTTTAATGGACGATGCATCATATTTGTAATTTCAACTTCAACTTCAGTTTGTTCGTATAATACGCGATAAACCGCTTCTGAAATTGGTAAGTCTAGATTTAGTTCTTCAGCTAGTTCATGAACAGCTTGGGCAGTTTTTACCCCTTCTACAACCATTCCCATATTATTGACAACATCATCTAAACTTTTGCCTTCTGCCAATTGTTTACCGGCACGCCAATTTCTAGAGTTGGAACTTGAAGCAGTCACAATTAAGTCGCCAATTCCTGAAAGACCATAAAACGTTTCCTTTTGTCCACCCAATGCTTCACCAACTAAAGCTAGTTCACGAATTCCTCGCGTAATCAAAGCTGCTAATGCATTAATTTCATATCCTTTGCCTGCAATCATTCCAGCAGCTAAAGCTAATACGTTTTTAATAGCACCACCGACTTCGACACCGATTGGATCAGAATTTGTATATAATCGGACATAGTCACGTGTGAACATCTGTTGAACAGTTTTTGCATTTTCTTCATTGTATGAAGCAACAGAAAGAGTTGTTAAATCTTTTTGAGAAGCATTTTCTGCGTGACTTGGTCCTGAAATAACAACCATATTATCAACCACGGATTTATCAAACTCTTGCTCAATAATTTGAGAGACAATACGTTTCGTTCCGGGTTCAATCCCTTTGGTTGCACTCATCAAAATAGGATTGTTAGCAGTAGACAATAGCGGTTTCAATTGTTTTGAAACGCTTACAATTGCTGCTGTTGGGATAACAAATAAAATCCCTGAAGCATCTTTAACAGCTTCAGCTAAATCTGTAGTGGCAGTTATTGGTTTGCTAAATTTAAAGTTTGCTAAATACTTACTATTGGTCTGCAAATTATTAATTTCAGCTGCAACATCTTCTTCAATTCCATACAAACAAACTTCATAATCATTTTCAGCTAAGATATTAGCTAAAGTACTTCCCCATGATCCTGATCCTAATACCGTAATTTTTTTCATAATAACAATACCCCTTTTCATTAGCGTTCATAAGGAAACTTGAAGCCGCTACCTTCTATATACTCTTTTGGTTTTACAACTTTTCTACGATAAATCATAATGCCAACTACTACGACAAATAAAATCGCTGACAACGCTTGAGAAACACGAATACTACCTAGTAGCAAGCTATCTGTTCGCATACCTTCTACAAAAAATCTAACAATTGAATACCATAAGACATAAGATAAGGCAACTTCACCTTGTTTAAATACATGTTTATGTCTCAATACTAAAATTAGTATTAAGCCAATCAAGTTGAAAAATGACTCATATAAAAATGTTGGTTGACGATATGCACCATCAATAAACATTTGTTGGATAATAAAATCTGGCAAATGTAAGCCTTTCAAGAAATCAAGTGAAGTCACTGCTCCATAAGCTTCTTGATTCATAAAGTTACCCCAACGTCCCATAATTTGCGCCAACATAACACCAGGTGTAATAACATCTAGTAATAACCATGTTGGTAGATGTCGATAATATGTATAAACGATTAATGTGATTAATCCAGCAATTAATCCACCATATATTGCAATTCCACCTTGCCAAATCATAAAGATTTTAGCTGGATCCTGCGCATACTCTGGCCACTGAAAAGCAACATAGTATAAACGCGCACCAATAAAACCTATTGGCAAAATAAAGAAAAGCAAATCAATAATATCATCAGGCATAATTTGACGTTTTTTAGCTTCACTTGTTGCCATTAATACTGCCACAATCACACCTGTCATGATAATAATACCATACCAACGTACACTAAATGGGCCTAAGTTGAAGGCAACTGGAGATAATGATTGTAAAAAATTGATCATTAGTTCACATCTCCTTGATTATCTTGCTTATTTTGTTCAATTAGTTCTGTTAGCTGGTTTTCAAATACTTTGGTTGCATCAAATCCAAGATTCTTAGCTCTAAAGTTCATCGCAGCGACTTCAATAATAATAGATAAATTACGTCCTACTTTGACAGGAATTGTCATTTTCGGAACATCCACGTCAAAAATAGTTTGATAGTCATCCGCTGAACCCAAACGATCATAAGAAGCTTTTGGGTCCCAATTTTCTAGATTAACAATAAGAGATATCGGGGTGGATTGTCTAACGGCACCAACACCAAACAAATTCATCACATCAACAATACCAATGCCCCTGATTTCAAGCAAGTGTTTTAAAATTGAGGGTGCCTCACCAACAATCGTTTTTTCATCTTGCTGAAACACATCTACGCGATCATCTGCAATTAGTCGATGCCCTCTTTGAACTAGTTCGAGTGCAGTTTCACTCTTACCAATCCCAGAGTTACCTGTTAGTAAAATGCCTGTTCCATAAATATCAACTAAAACACCGTGAATACTTTGGCGTTCAGCCAATTTATAGTCTAAATAATCAGTAATTACGCTAGACAAGCGAGTTGTTGGCAACTTTGAAATTAGTACAGGCATTTTATTTTTTTCAGCTGCCTCTATTAATTCTTTAGGTGGCGTTAAATCTCTTGAAATCAAGAATACAGGTGTACTTTCTGTACACATTTTAGTAAAAACATTCAAACGTTCGTCAGGTGTTAGCTGATTAGCAAATGAAATTTCGGTCATTCCAAATAGTTGTATACGTTCGTGTGGGTAATAATCAAAGTACCCTGTCAATTCCAATCCTGGTCTTGATATATCGCTAACATAAATACGCTTATTATCTAGATACTCTTCTCCTACCAAAACCGTCAAGTCATTATCTTTTGCGAAATTTTTAATACTGACGTAATTTAACATGGCAAATCCTCGTCTTTCTTCTACTTTGTAGCTTTATTTTATCATTCTATTACTAATTTTTCGAAACATCTCGTTTTATTTTAAATTGTTTTGAAAAAAGTTAGTGGCCATTCGTTGCACTAAGGTGATGATAATGGCACAAATTATAGTTGCCCAAAAGCTTGAAATTGCAATGGCACCACCTGAAAATGCGATGGCAATTGCTAATGTAAGACCATTAATGACTAACGCAAAAAGACCCAAACTTAAAAAGGTTAGTGGCAAAGCAAAAAATTGTAAAATTGGTGTCAGCGTTGTACTTAAGAAAGTTAAAATAATACCTACAACTATAGCCGACAGTAGATTGTCCACATAAACCATCTTAGGAAACAATCCCGCTAGTGCAATCAAAACAACCGCATTAATAAGAGACTTGCCAATAAACCTAGTCATGTGTATCCTCCTTTTTTTCTTCTGTTACATTTTCAGCATGTTTGCGTGCTGAATTTGGTTTGTAATATCTATGGTACCGATTATTTTTAAAGTAGTTTTTATTAAATTTGGTTGTTCCTTTACGTCGATTATGTGCAACATAAATCCACATCCCAATAGCAAATATAATGAATAATGGCAAAATAAACTTGAATAAAACAGTAAGAATTAGTCCAAGCATCATAAAGAAAATAACCACTAGCATAATTAAAAATAAGATTCCTAACACAATTAGAAAAACTGACATTTTGTTCTCCTTTAGTTAACTAAATAATTTTTCAATCCGTTTATTTCACTAATATATATTACTAATTTTTCAGTAATAGAAGTAGACGTTTTTAATTCATTAACACTTTCTTTAACTTCCTTCAAGTTATCGGTTATTAATCCATCAACTCGATACAACATCATTAAGTTAATGTCTTCAATGTTGTTGATATCCCACGCATAAACGTTCTTATGATTTTGATGCGCCTTAAGTACCATGTAACGATTTAACGTTGAAGACTCCATACTATAACCATCTACATTCAATGTTGGCATAAATATATTGTAGGTCGTTATGTAATTAACATCAAATTTTGAATTGATTTTTTTAAGTTCAGTTACAACTTTTGCTGATAGCGAGTGAATTTTATGATGATGGATTAAAACATTTTGCTGATACTTTTGGTTAAACACATTAACAACTTCGGTAGGATTATCTCCTTTATCCGTTTTAATTTCAATCAATAGTTTTTGATTGTTAATATTGGCAGTTTGTAAATAATCATCAAAACTTGCTAAAGGAGCGCTTTGATTGTGTTCTGAGACTATTAATTGTTTTAATTGATCTAAAGTTAAATCATGAACATGCGCATTTTTGCCTGTTAATGCAGACAGATTGTTATCATGCATCACAACAAATTGACGATCCTTTGTCATATGAATATCCATTTCAACATAATCAGGCTTTTCAGGAATTACATTCAAAAGTGCAGGAATCGTGTTTTGAACACCATTCTCTTTATCTAGTCCCCTATGAGAAATAATTGTTACATTATTAAACCCCGGATTTTTCAGATAACCATAATTTGAATAAGTTACTCTTGCCGCAATTAATATGATAGCTAAGCCAATAAAAAATCGATAAATTCTTTTTTGATTTTTGATTTCGACATCATTTATATGATAATTGCTGTTTTTAGCAACTACTTGTTCTTTTTCTTCATATAGTTGAAGTAACACAATCATAACTGAAGCCGTTGATAGGGTCGCCGTTACAACCTGTGTTAACTGAATTAATATAAGAAAAACCTGTCCTGATAAAAAGGCATATTGAGGTAATAAATGTTCGATAAAATATGAAATTGTTATCCATACCGTCATTAGTAAAAAGTTTATAACGATAAACAGGCCTGCAGGTATTAAGATTCTAAACAAAATTTTCCAAAAGCTCTGTTGTGTCGCCTGTAAACAATTTCTAAGCATTTTTTTAGGACGGCGCCAGTTGAATGACATGATAGGCAAGAGCAAAATAAATCGCACTTCTATATAGATTAATAGGCCAGTTAATGCTACTAGAGTTACAGCAATGACCGGATTTTGCATAATAAATAACATAACAAATTGTGGGATTTTGACTTTACTTAATAAGGGTGATGAAAAAATAAAATCTGAAAAAGGAATAATAACTAACGCATAAAATACAAAAAATGGTACTGTTTTGATATTTAAACTATGCAAACTATTTTTTACATCTTTAAATAAATTATCTAAATCAATTTGATTCAGGTGCACAATTTGACGAATACCATTTAATAAAATAGAAAATTGCAAAAAAACAATAAATAAAATCACTAATAACAGTATTAGCATAACGATGATAAATAGCAAATCATGTGAAATTACAGCCAAAATATTATCATACGCAATATAGTCAACTTCAAATAACTTAGCTAAAAAACTAGTTGCACCATTGGTAAAAGGAACAATAAGTCCTAACAAAATAATATCGACAACAATGTAAAGTAATACAATAATTGAAAAATTTTTCTTTAATTCTGCTAATGTCTGTTTTACTGACTCAATAGTCGACATTCAAATCCCCCCTAAACAAAAAAGCCGACATTTAATGTCAGCTTTTAGTTATCTTGGCTATCATGTTTAACATGGTTGTTTAATTCAATTAACTTACCTGTTTTTAGGTAAACAACCCACTCACAAATATTAGTTGCATAGTCACCGATACGCTCTAAATAACTTGTTACTAACATGTAATAAGTATTTCCTAAAATAGTATCTGGATCTTTTTTCATCTCACTAATAATGTGCGCGTTAATTTTTTTAGCTTGCTTATCAATTAAAATATCTTGCTTTGAAATTTCACGAGCCCATTGATCATCTTGAACACGGTATGCTTCTAAAGCGTCAATTACAAGTTGAATCACCAAATCGGCAGTATGTGCAATCTCATCTTCAATACCGTATACACGTGCTTCACCTTTGACCTTGATAGTTGCTTTAGCAATACTTACAGCATGGTCAGCCATACGTTCCAGATCAGAACTAGCCTTCATAATTGTCACAATATTTCGCAAATCTGTTGTAACGGGCTGTTGTAGAGCAATCATTTCAAATGATTTTTTCTCCAAATCAACCTCAATACCATTAATACTTGGATCAGTATCAATGACATATTGTGCTTGCTGTTTATCATGATCAATAAAAGATTTAACCGCACGGCCAATATTTTCACTGACTAATCGACCCATACGACCAAAATTATCATGTAATTCATGTAATTCTTTTTCAAAATTTGATCTCACAATATTTCTCCTCCCTTATTATATTAACCAAATCTACCAGAAATGTAATCATCTGTTTCTTTTTCAGACGGTGTCATAAAAATGTGTTTTGTCTTATTATATTCTACCAAATTACCATCCAAAAAGAACCCTGTTTTATCAGAAATTCTAGATGCTTGTCCCATGTTATGGGTCACGATAACAATCGTATACTCATCTTTTAGTGATAATAACATGTTTTCGATTTTCCCACTTGAGATAGGATCCAGTGCACTTGTCGGCTCATCTAATAAAATAACCTCTGGGTGAACTGCTAAAACACGTGCGATACAAACTCTTTGTTGTTGTCCACCTGATAGCGATAGTGCACTTTCATGCAACTTGTCTTTCACATCATCCCACACAGCCGCAGCTTTTAAACTGTCTTCTACAATCTGATCAATTTCTTCTTTTGTATGCTTTTTTTCAAGTTTTAACCCATAGGCAACATTTTCATAAACAGAAAAAGGAAAAGGGTTGGGTTGTTGAAATACCATTCCAACACGCTTACGTAAATCTACTTTATTGGTTGTTGGGGCATAAATGTTTTTATCTTCAATATTTACTGATCCTGTAATAGTTACATTATCTTGAAAATCATTCATTCGATTTAATGAACGTAGCAAAGTCGATTTCCCACTCCCACTTGGACCGATTAAAGCCGTAATTTCATTGGGATAAAAATCCATTGAAATACCTTTTAGAACTTCTTTTTTGCCATAAAACAGATGTACATCTTTTGTTGAAATAATTGGTTTTGTCATTTGCTTTACCTACCTATCCAAAGTGTCCTGATACATAATCTTCAGTTAATTTTACTTTTGGTCGAGTAAAAATCTTACGCGTTTCATCGTATTCGATAGCATTACCTAAGTGGAAAAAGGCTGTTCGATCACTAATACGAGCCGCTTGTTGCATATTATGAGTAACAATAACAATAGTGTAATGTTTTTTAAGTTCCATCAAAGTTTCTTCAACCTTTGAAGCCGAAATTGGATCAAGAGCACTTGCAGGTTCATCAAGTAGTAAAATATCAGGCTTCATAGCAATCGCACGGGCAATGCATAGTCTTTGCTGTTGTCCTCCTGAAAGTGCCAGAGCACTCTTATGAAGATCATCTTTTACTTGATCCCATAGAGCCGCCTGCTTTAACGAAGTTTCAACAATCTCATCTAATTGCTTTTTATTACGCAAGCCATGTCTTTTTAAAGCAAACGTAATATTATCATAAATAGATTTAGAAAAAGGATTGGGTCTTTGAAATACCATGCCAATGTGTTTATGCATCTCATAGACATCAATATTATCGCGATTAATATCTAAGTCACGATAATAAATTTCACCAGTTACAGATGTATTAGCAATATTATCGTGCATACGATTTAGTGCTCTAAGATAAGTCGATTTACCTGAACCAGATGCACCAATTAGAGCCGTGATTTTGTAACGTTCAAATTGTAAATCTACACCATGGATTGCTTCGTGGTCACCATAACTAACATGTAAATCTTTTGTAGAAAGCGCAATTTCATGCTTGTTTTCATCTAATTTTTGAATATTCTGAGTCAGTCTTTTTTCTGCCATAAGTGTCTCCTTAATTAGCACCTGTTAAACGTTTGTACAGTCTTCTACCCCAGCTTCTAGCGATTAAGTTGAAAATCAAAACAGCTAAAATTAGGATGGCTGAAGAGGCCGTAGATACAGCATTTAAATCGGGGATAATCCCTTCACCATTTATTTTCCAAATGTGAACAGCTAATGTTTCAGCAGGTCTAAATGGATTCAGCGGACTATTAATATACAGTGGGTTCCAATTAGAAAAGTTTAGTGCTGGTGAACTCTGACCTGCAGTATAAATTAGCGCAGCAGCTTCACCAAATACACGTCCAGCACCTAAAATAATACCTGTAATCAAACTAGGTAATGCTTCTGGAATAATTACACGAGTAACTGTTTCCCAACGTGATAATCCAAGCGCGTACCCTGCTTCACGTTGAGTGAAATGGATGGACTGAAGTGACTCTTCAACATTGCGCGTTAGAAGTGGTAAATTAAATAGGGTCAAAGATAATGCTCCTGAGATAATTGAAAAACCAATTTTAAATTGGATAACAAACACTAAAAAACCAAACAATCCAACAACAACTGAAGGCAATGAACTTAAAATTTCAATGGCAGTTCTAACAAAATCAGTTAGTTTATTTTTAGGTGCATACTCTGAAAGAAAAATCCCAGCCAGAATCGAAAGAGGAATCGAAATAATCATCGAAAGTACTAGCAAATAAAAGGAATTGAATAGTTGAGCTGCAATACCACCACCAGCTTCAAAGACTCGCGAAGGTGACACGATAAAAGACCAGCTAACATGAGGTAGTCCATTTATTAGAATATAAGCTAATAAAGCAACTAAGATCATAACAATAATTACCGCCATTGCATAAATAACACCCGTTGCAATTTTATCAACACGTTTTGGACTCATTATTTAGTATTTCCTCCTTTATTACCAATCCATCTAATCACTAAGTTAAAGATTAAGGACATCATCAATAAGATTAAAGCAAGGGACCAAAGAGCATTGTTACTCAACGTTCCCATTACCGAGTTCCCCATTCCCATCGTCAAAACACTAGTCAATGTTGAAG
Source organism: Holzapfeliella floricola DSM 23037 = JCM 16512 (assembly GCF_001436605.1). GTDB lineage: Bacteria > Bacillota > Bacilli > Lactobacillales > Lactobacillaceae > Holzapfeliella > Holzapfeliella floricola. The sequence continues at coordinate 22,423 of NZ_AYZL01000016.1, forward strand.
CTGGTGTTGTCAAACTATTAGGAACCGTAAAGGCGTTACCGATAACCATTTGAACAGCCAAAGCTTCACCAAAAGCACGCGCCATTCCGAACACAATTGCTGTTAAGATTCCAGGCATTGCAGAACGCAAGATTACTTTATAAATTGTTTGCCATCTTGTAGCAGCTAGTGCATAAGAAGCTTCACGATAGTGTCTAGGAACTGAACGCAATGAATCAACGGTCATCGACGTCACGGTTGGCAAAATCATAACAAATAATACGAAAGTTCCTGCTAAAATACCAAACCCAGTTCCACCAAAAATAGATCTGACAAATGGCACTACAACAGATAGTCCAATAAATCCGTACACAACAGATGGGATACCAACTAGTAACTCAATAACAGGTTGTAAAATTTTAGTTCCTTTTTTACCAGCAACTTCTGTCATAAAAATTGCGGCTGCAATTGCAAATGGTGTTGCAATAATTGCTGCTAAAATCGTAACAAAAAACGATCCCAAAATCATAGGCAATGCCCCTACAAGCGGCTTACCATCAGCACCTTTTGAACCTGGGTTCCAAGTACTACCAGTTAAGAAGTCCCAAAAATTAACACCATTTTGTGTAAATGTAGAAATTCCTTTTGAGGCTACAAAATAAAAAATTGCTGCAACAACAGCTACAATAACAGCAATTGCTAAAAATGATATTGTTTTTCCAAAAGTTTCACGTTTAGCAGCCTTAGACTTTTTCAGCATACTTTCTCTAATTGGATCATTCATAAATCACACCTCTTATTCAATTGACTTGACTTGACCATCTAGGGTTTTTTCAACTTTCATATCTTTAATTGCAATATATCCCATTTTGTTCACGATATTATCTTGAACGTCATCAGATAAAATAAAATTCAAGAACTCATGCACACGTTCTTTTTGCATATCTTTTCTAATATACATATGCTCATATGCCCAAATTTTCCAACTATTATCAACGACTGTGTCGTGGCTTAAAACAACCCCATCAACAGCTGGTGTTTTTACGGAATCGTTGATGTAACTATAGGATGAATAGCTGATAGTTCCTGGTGTAGTTGCAACAATTTGTCGAACCATACCACTTGAATCTTGCTCTTGAGCTTTGATAGCTTTTTCACCATTTTTGAAAACTGCACTTTCAAAAACTACACGAGTCCCACTACCCTGAGCCCTATTGATTACAGTTATCGGTAAATCTTGACCACCAACATCTTTCCAGTTAGTTATTTTTCCTGAAAAAATATCGCTTAACTGTTGTAATGTTAAATTGGAAACTTTTAAGTCAGGATTTATGATTGGCGTAATCCCAACAACTGCTACACGGTTATCAGTGAGTTGTGAGGCATCAATCCCGGATTTTTCTTCGGCATATAAATCAGAATTACCAATATCAACAGCACCGCCTTGAACTTGTGCAAGGCCCGTTCCAGTTCCGCCCCCTTGAACATTAACGTACAAATCTGGATGGATTTTTGAGAAGCTTTCCCCTGCAGATTCAACTAATGGTTGCAGTGCAGAAGAACCAACGACATTCATAACTTCACCTTTAATTTGACAACCCGTTGCTATTAACATTGTTGCCATTAGTGTTAAGAGTCCTAATATTTTTTTCTTCATACCTAATCTCCTGAGAGTTTTAATTATTATCTTGATGGCTTAAATGCCATTGTAAATAAGCATACATAAATGAATCAAGATTTCCGAGCATAACACTTTGACCGTTACCAACTTCATGTTGAGTACGATGATCTTTAACCATCGTATAAGGGTGAAACACATACGATCTAATCTGTGAACCCCAACCTATTTCCAACTGTTCACCTTTGATGGCTGCTTTTTCTTGCTCCTGCTTTTCTTTTTCTAACTGAAAAAGTTTAGCTTTCAACATTTTCATAGCTGTTTCTTTATTTTGCAGCTGTGACCTTTGAGCTTGTGAACTGGTCACAAAGCCTGTTGGCAAATGGGTAATCCGGACAGCAGATGACGTTTTATTAATATGCTGACCTCCTGCACCGCTAGCACGAAAAACATCAATTCGCAAATCATCATCGTTAACAGTGATATCAATTGAATGATCGATATCAGGCATCACTTCAACAGAAGCAAAAGATGTATGGCGACGATTTGCTGAGTCAAAGGGCGATATTCGAACTAATCGATGCACTCCATGTTCTGATTTTAACATACCATAAGCATTATCACCTTTAATCAAAAGACTAACGCTTTTAATACCAGCTTCTTCTCCGGCTTGGTAATCATTAAATTCGACAGAAAAATGATGCTTATCTGCCCATTTTTGGTACATTCGTAGTAACATAGCTCCCCAGTCTTGTGATTCTGTTCCACCAGCACCTGGATGAATTTCAAGTAGCGCATTCTTTGAATCATGCTCGTCTGAAAGTAGCAAACTCAATTCATAGTTTTGCATTTTTTCTTTTAATAATTCAAGTGAATTTTCTAGTTCAATTGTAAGCTCAGCATCATCTGTTTCCTGTATAAGTTCAAATGATACTTTTGCATCATCTAGCTCTTGAATTAATGACAACAGATTATCATATTTTTTCTTCATTAAATTTGTTTCATCAATTACTTTTTGAGCGGTTTGATGATTATTCCAAAAGTCATTTTGACTCATTTGATGTTCGTTTAAGGCTATTGACTCGGCTAGACTATCTAAGTCAAAGAGACCCCCTGAATTGCGTTACTTTTTGATCTAGTTTGGATAATATTCTGTTAATTTCATTATTTTCCACAAGGACACTTTTCCTCTCCATCAAAAAGCAGGTCGTATGTAACGGCCTGCATATTTATTAACGACGCATGTTTTGACGAATTTCTGCTTTCATAAACAATCTTGTCACATCGTATTCGATGTTTCCAATCATTTCCTCAAACATTTTAAATCCTTCTTCTTGATACTCAACTAATGGATTTAGTTGACCATAACCACGTAATCCAATTGACTGACGTAGTTGTTCCATGGCGTCGATGTGGTCTGTCCAGCGATCATCTACTACACGTAATATGACGACTTTTTCAAATTCTAAGAATTGCTGTGGATCTGGTAAATCTTGTGCTTTTTGTTTGTAAGATTCATCTGCTAACTCACGTAAACTATTTTGAACATCCTGTGCGTCTTTTGATTTCGAAAAATCAAGTTGATTTACAACTTCTTCTGAAGCTAATGAACTGATAGCAAAATCTTTTAATGCATCCGTGTTCCAATCACTGATATTACCTTGAGTGTACAGGTTAACTTGTTGTTCAATTGTTCTATAAACCATAGGCATAAGAATTGGTTTCAAGTCAATTCTTTCTTCGATAACTTGCATTCTTTGACTGTAAATAACTTCACGTTGTTCACGTAAAACATCATCATATTGTAGGGTCTGTTTACGTGTATCATAATTGTTACCCTCAACACGTTTTTGTGCAACCTCAACTTGACGCGTTAAAAGACGACTTTCGATTACTTTATCTTCATCGTCTCCTGAAATACGATCTAAAAATGCTTTCACACGTTCAGAACCAAAGCGCTTCATTAAGTCATCTTCAAATGATAAATAAAAGCGAGTTTCACCAGGATCACCTTGACGACCAGAACGTCCACGAAGTTGATTATCAATACGACGTGATTCATGTCTTTCAGTCCCAATAACTGCTAACCCGCCAACTTCTTTAACACCAGGTCCTAATTTAATATCAGTACCACGTCCAGCCATGTTAGTAGCAATTGTTACAGCACCACGTTGCCCTGCATTTGTAATGATTTCTGCTTCTCTAAAATGGTTTTTAGCATTTAAAACAGCGTGAGGAATGTTTTCATGAGCTAACATATTAGATAATAATTCTGATGACTCAACTGCAACTGTTCCGACTAATACAGGCTGACCTTTTTGATGACGAGCTTTAATGTCTTTCACAACAGCTGAAAACTTACTTTCTAGTGTTGGGAAAAGCAAATCAGGTAAGTCATTTCTTTGAACCTCACGGTTAGTTGGAATAGTAATGACTTGCATATTATAAATTTCTCTGAACTCTTCTTGTTCAGTTTTAGCAGTCCCCGTCATACCAGATAATTTAGAATACATTCTAAATAAATTTTGATAGGTAATGTTGGCCATTGTTTTTGATTCATTTTCGATTTTGACATTTTCTTTAGCTTCAATAGCTTGGTGAAGACCATCAGAGTAGCGACGACCTTCCATTACACGACCAGTGAACTGATCAACAATCATAACTTTACCATCATCAACCACATAATCAATATCATGTAGCATTGTGAAATTAGCTCTTAGCGCTTGATCAATATGGTGATTCAATACTGTATTTTCAATGTCGTATAGATTATTTAAGTGAAATGTTTCTTCTGCTTTACGAATACCATCTTCGGTCAAACTAATTGTTTTAGTTGGCCAGTCGATAGTATAGTCATCTTCTTCTTTAAGAGTTTTGACAAATTTATCAGCACGAACATAATTTACTGTAGCATTTTCGACAGGACCTGAAATAATCAACGGTGTTCTTGCTTCATCAATTAAAACAGAATCGACCTCATCAACCACAGCAAAATTCAATGGACGTTGCACACGTTGTTCTTTATAAACAACCATATTGTCACGCAAGTAGTCAAAACCTAGTTCACTATTAGTTGAATAAGTAATATCTGCATTATAAGCTTCACGCTTTTCATCTGAAGACATTTGGTTAAGATTCAATCCAACTGTTAGACCTACCCACTTATACAGTTCACCCATTTCTGTAGCATCACGTGAAGACAAGTATTCATTAACTGTTACAACATGAACACCCTTTCCACTCAATGCGTTTAGGTAAACCGGCATTGTAGCTGTCAGTGTTTTCCCTTCACCGGTCCTCATTTCTGAAATGTTACCTTCATGTAAAGAAATACCACCCATAATTTGAACATGGTATGGATAAAGTCCTAGAACACGTTTTGCAGCTTCACGAACTGTTGCAAAAGCCTCAGGTAGAATGTCATCTAAAGTCTTCCCTGATTCTAGACGTTGCTTTAGTTCTGGTGTTTTTTGTTGTAATTCTTCGTCAGATAAAGCCTCAAATTCTTTGCTAAGCGCATCAACTTGATCTGCTATCTTGCTAATACGTTTGACTTCATGGTTATCATTTTCAATCCAACGCTTTAAAATATTTGCCATATATAAATTCCCTCAATTATGTTTTGATAATTAATACTTCTAACTCTTCCGATAACATTTTATCATTTATAGTAAAAAAATTAAATTGTATAACGATTAAATTGTAGCAATTTTACAGAATTAAGTCACCTAGCAATGCTCAAACTATCAATTCGACCTTTAAACCCTTTTTTTCTTATAGCATCTTTTGCATGATAGAGTGTTCGTCCTGTTGTATAAATATCATCTAACAATAAAATTTTGGTCGTTTCACTAAATTCAAAATAATCACAAACAAACATCTGTTGACTCTTCAATCGTGCTTGTCGATTCTTTTCACCCTGAGATTTATAATCATTACCTTGTATGTGATTTAATAGCGGTGTTAATGTATAAATTTTTGAAAAGATTAACGCTATATGATCAAATTGTCGTTCTTTAAAATGTTGATCGCTGGACGGTAAACTAACATAGTAATCATAACCTTGATAGATTGCTGCTTTTTTAATCAACGCAACAAACACTTCACAAACTGATGCGTCATGATAACGCTTATAGCGTTTAATCAACGTTTTAAACTCTTTGTTATAACTATAAAGTGCATAATTTTTTAGACAATCATTTGGATAAATATTTTGCCACTTTTGACAGTCTTCACACTTATCAATATTTTTCCCCAGCGGTTTTTGACACATTTGACAAACAAACTTATAGTCGTTAATTCTCTTAAACTGATCAACGCACCCCTCACAAATACTCTCTTGATTACGATGAGTTAGCAATCGATATAAATTAATCTCAATAATCGACTTTTGACAAAGCAAACATACTATTTCCATTTATTCATCCTCTTAATTTGGCTAACACATTTTTTAATCGCACCTGTATAATGATGATAAAAGAAGTGCACTTCCCCATCGGGAAAATCTATTTTCCTCCCAGCCCTACCTGCTATTTGAACAAGTGATGAAGTTTTAAAAATAGCGTCATCAGCATCTAAGATAATGACTTGAACATTTTCAAAAGTGACACCTCTTTCTAAAATAGTCGTGGTTAATAACAATTCAATCTTACCCTCTCTAAATCGAAGAATTTTTTGATGGCGTTCTGAATCAACTGAACTGACCGTATCAATTATCAAATCTGGGTAGAATCGCTTAAGCTTTGTTTTTAGTTCAGGTAATTTCGCTATTTTATCGACAAAGATTAATATTGGCTTTTTATCCACTATAAATTGGCTAAGTATTTTCTTTAATCTAAAATCAAGTACAAAGCGACCAATAGCGTTTCTTTGCCAGAGCAAATGACATTTTGGAACAGGCAACCTATAACCATGATATCGTTTATTCAGCAACAGATAGTTCAACTTACCTTTTTTAACTTGGGTTAGTAACGCTTGGCTTGGCGTTGCGGTTAATAATATTTTTTGACCTAGTGGCTTTAAAGCTTGAGTCATCGCATAATGCAAAATAGCTGATGACTCAAAAGGAAAGGCATCAACTTCATCAATCACAATTAAATCAAAAGCCGCAAAAAATTTCATCAATTGATGTGTCGTACAAATAATTAATTGGTAATTAAACGATGGCGGATGAGCGTTGCCATGATACTTTCCAATCTGAGTTTTTGAAAAAGCTATTGATAGTCTTTCAAATAGTTCATCTACAACATCTACTCTTGGACAGCATATTGCTACTCGCATCCCTTCTTTTAAGACAAAAGCTATTGATTCAAATAGCATTTCAGTTTTCCCCGCCCCTGTTACTGCATGAACCAATGAATCTTGCTTATTTTTTAAATATTTTACTAATTGTTGTGAAATTTTTTGTTGTTCTTTAGTCAATCTCCCACCCCATGTTAAAATAGAACCAGTTACTTTTTCAAAGTTAGTACTTGGAACTCTCAGCAAAAAGTCCGTTTCAAAAACTGCTTTTAATTCAACACAAGTCATGCACTGCCTTACTTTTGTAGGTAGTGTGTAAAACTTACTTTGACCACACCTCAGACATTTGTCACCGGAAAAGGCTGAAACAAGGTTCCCATATTGACTGGCTTTTTGCTTTTGAAAATTTTTTATTAAAATCTGACGACCATGTAAATTATCTTGTTTAATCATATTAATAATTACACTATTAAGGAGTGATTTCATGAATTATTACACAATTAAAGAAGAAGCCGCATCTGAAATCGTTATTAAGAAAAGTCGCTTTATTGCAACTTTTAAACGTGCTTTTGATGAAGATGAAGCCAAAGAATTTATTGATCAAATTAAAAAAAGACACCGCAGTGCGACTCACAACTGTAGTGCTTATATTATTGGCGAAAATAATGAACATCAACGTGCACACGATGATGGCGAACCTTCTGGTACTGCCGGTGTTCCAATGCTTGAAGCTTTAAAAATGATGAATCTGCAAAATGTGGTGGTTGTGGTTACTCGTTATTTTGGTGGAATCAAATTAGGCGCTGGTGGATTAATCCGTGCTTATAGTAATGCAGTATCTAAAGGTGCAGAAGAAATCGGGGTCGTTTATCGTGTTCTTCAACCTGAATTATTATTCCGCGTTGACTACGCTAATCTAGGAAAAATTGACTATTTTTTAGAACAAAATGAGATTCTCTTAGCAAAAAAAGAATTCGGTAGCGATATCTTTATTGGTATATTTTTAGATGAAGCCGATATAGAGCCTACAAAGGAAAAAATCATTCAAATTTTAAGTGGTAAAGTTGAATTTGAAATTGGTGAAGCTCGATATAACGAAATTCCAGCATAAAAAATAAGCCCTAGGTTACTAGGACTTATTTTTTTTGTCTACTTTATGATTCATTTTAGAAACGACTTTATCATTGTGATTGTTTTTTTGAATTTTACGTCTAATGAAAGATAATAATGGTTTGCGATTAGGTCCCATTAACCCAATAGACTCTACGAAAATTTCTAATGCAAAAGCCACTGCGATTAGTAAGAACCACACACCTTGTGCTGGTGATAAAACAAAAAGCATTGCGGAAAACGCGAAAATTAACGAGATACCATAAATAGCTAAGACAGTTTGTCTATGTGTAAAGCCCATTTGCATTAATTGATGATGCAAATGATGTTTATCCGCTTGTGAAATCGGTTTTTTGTTTAAAACACGTCTAAGCATAGCATAAATTGTGTCTGTAATTGGCACACCTAAAATAACAATTGGAACAATTGATGAAATTAGTGTTACATTTTTCAACCCTTTTAAAGAGAGTACGGCAATCATGAAACCTAAAAATAACGCGCCAGTATCCCCTAGAAAAATTTTTGCAGGATGAAAATTGTAAGGTAAAAAGCCGATTAGAGCTGCTACTAGCACAAAAGCCATTAGTGAGACGTAAGAATCTGTGTTGACTAAGAAAAAGAATCCTATAACTCCCATAGTTAGCAGACTAATCATTGAAACACCTGCAGCTAATCCGTCCAACCCGTCAATCAAATTAACGGCATTAGTAAAAGCCAATATCCAAAAAACGGTTATTGGAAAACTTAACCAACCTAGGTTGATTAGGCCAAAAAATGGTAAGTAAAAATGAACCATTTTAATTCCAGCCAGCAGATAAATGATAACTGCTGCTAAAATCATTCCTAACATTTTGTAACGAGGTTTCAACTCTCTGATATCATCAACAATACCCGTTAAGATAATAACAGAGGCCGCCAGAAATATTCCAAATAGTTCATGTGTGGGAAATTGGTCTCGCAACAATACGAAAGTTGAAATGGAAAAAGTTATAAATAAACTCAAACCACCAATTGTGGGCATAGGCTTTTTGTTGACACGACGTGCATTAGGATTATCAACAGCCCCCAATACAAAAGCTAGTCTTCTAACGAATGGGGTTATAAATGCTGAAATTATAACTGTTAAAACCAAGTTGACTATAATGTTATACATAATTTTTGCTCCAATAACTAATTTATCTACTACAAATTATACAAGTGACCTAGTTTAAATACAATTTAAAAAGCGAAGATACTGATATCTTCGCTTTATTTGGCATAGTCAATAGCTCTTTTTTCTCGAATAACTGTCACTTTAATATTGCCTGGATATTCAAGTTGATTTTCAATTGTTTGACGGATTTCATGTGACAAGATGACAATCTCATCATCTGAAACTTCTTCTGGTGATACCATGACTCTAATTTCGCGTCCAGCTTGAATCGCAAAAGTTTGTTTGACACCTTCAAAATTATTAGCTATTGCCTCTAATTTTTCAAGTCTTCTAACGTAATTTTCAAGTGATTCAGACCTTGCTCCTGGTCTAGCTGAAGAAATAGTATCAGCAGCCTGCACAAGTAGTGCGATAAAAGAAGTCGGCTCTATATCACCATGATGAGATGCTATGGCATTAACAACAACTTTTGGCTCATGATACTTAGTTGTCAATTCAACCCCTATCTCAACATGAGATCCCTCCAATTCATGATCAATAGCTTTACCTATATCGTGTAATAATCCTGCTCTTTTAGCTAGTTGTTCATCTAGATTAAGTTCAGCTGCGAGATTACCCGCAAGTTGTGCGACTTCAATAGAGTGGTTCAACACATTTTGTCCATAACTTGTACGGTAATTCAATCGACCGACAATTTTGATTAAATCAGGGTGCATATTATGAATACCTAATTCAATTAAGGCATGTTCTCCTGCATGATAAATATCATCGTTAACATCTTTACGTGATTTATCGACAATTTCTTCAATTCGGGCAGGATGAATACGACCATCTTCAATTAGTTTTTCAAGTGAACGTTTTGCAATTTCACGTCTGATTGGATCAAATCCACTTAAAACAACAACTTCAGGTGTGTCGTCAATAATTAAGTCTATCCCCGTTAATGCCTCAAAACTGCGAATATTACGGCCTTCACGACCGATTATCCGGCCTTTCATCTCGTCATTAGGTAAATTGACGACAGAAACTGTGGTTTCTGCAACCGTTTCTGCAGCACCTTTTTGAATAGCTTGAACCAAAAGATTCTTAGCATGTTTATCAACAGAATTATCAATTTGTTCTTGATTCTGTTGGATTAACGTTGCACGTTCATGTCTCAAATCTTCCGAAAGCTTTGTCAAAATTAATTGTTCAGCATCCTCTTTAGATAATTGTGCTGTTTGATACAACTTATCTTCTTGTTGAGCAACTAATTCATCAACATTTTGCTTTTGTCGTGCCGCTTCTTCTTTCAAAATGTTTACTTGCTGTTCGCTTTGACGAATTTGTTTTTCCCTTTGATCCAAAGAGATATCTTTTCTATCAATAGTATCTTCGCGCGCAGCTAAGCGATTTTCTTGTTTTGAAATTGTGTCGCGTCTTTGCTTTAACTCATCTTCGATCTGGTTTCTATAGCTATAAGCTTCTTTTTGAGCTTGTAAAAGTGTTTCTTTTTTTACATTTTCAGCATCTCTTTTAGCAGTAGCCACAATTGAGCTGGCTTCATCTGTAGCTGAATTAACTTTTATTGCATATGCTCTTTTTTGAAGGATATATCCTATAGATAAACCAATAAACAATGTCGCAATAGCCAGGATTATTGTTATAATAATATTCATTATAAATCCCCTATCACTTTATCTAAATTAATACACTATTTAATAGTAATTGTCACACCAAGTAATGTCAATAAATAAAAGCGATGAGCACTTAAGCCCATCGCTTTTATTTATTACTTATCTTCTGATTTGACTTCACTTTTATCATCAGCTGGGGGTTCTTCTGATTTTTGAGCTTCTTCAAGTCCATAAGACTGTCTTACTTTGTGTTTGATTTCAGTATACATATCAGGGTTATCTTCGAGATATTGTTTGGCATTTTCTCGACCTTGTCCAATTCTTTCTGATCCGTAAGAATACCACGCACCAGCTTTTTTAATGATATCTTTTTCAGCAGCCATATCAACTAACTCACCGCTTTGAGAGATACCTTGACCGTACATAATATCAACTTCTGCTATTCTAAACGGTGGCGCAACTTTATTTTTAACAACTTTTATTTTAGTACGGTTCCCTCGAACTTCAGTACCATTTTTAATTTGTTCTGCACGTCTAACTTCTAGTCGAACAGTTGAATAAAATTTCAAGGCACGACCACCTGGTGTTACTTCGGGATTACCGAACATCACACCAACTTTTTCACGAATTTGGTTAATAAACAAAGCAATCGTTTTAGTTTTATTAATTTGACCTGAAAGCTTTCTCAAAGCTTGAGACATCAAACGAGCTTGCAAACCAACGTGAGAATCACCCATTTCACCATCGATTTCAGCTCTTGGTACTAGAGCTGCCACAGAGTCAACAACAACAATATCAACGGCCCCACTCGAAACAAGTGCATCAGCAATTTCAAGCCCCTGTTCACCAGTATCAGGCTGTGATAGCAACAGTTCGTCGATATTAACTCCCAAATTAGTGGCATATGCCGGATCCATTGCATTTTCAGCATCAATATAAGCAGCTGTTCCACCGTTACGTTGAACCTCTGCAACAGCGTGTAATGCAACTGTTGTTTTACCCGAACTTTCAGGTCCATAAATTTCGACAATACGTCCTCTTGGAAACCCACCTACGCCTAATGCTGTATCTAAAGCAATTGAACCTGATGACACAGTAGAAATACGAGTATCGGCTTTTTCACCCATTCTCATAATAGCGCCTTTTCCATAATTTTTTTCTATTTTTTTAAGCGCCATATCTAAAGCCGCTTTTCTTTCGTCTTTTACCAAATTTGTCCCTCCTTCATCTCAATTAACGAGATGACTATCATAGATATATAGTTTAATTCTTCTTTTCAGAAATTGCAAGCAAAACAGAACAAATGTTCTACAATGTGTTTACTTTATTTAATTACGATAAATAATAAAAATAACGTCCTTAAAAGAACGTTATTTTTGAAATGAATCTGCAAATATTTTCCTATTTTGGTAGAAATAATCGATACCTGACCATACAGTGAACACCAAACAAATCCATAATAAAACTTCACCTATTGGCAAATGAACGATAGTAAATGGCATGTTATTTAATAATAAAAATATGATAGCTGTCATTTGTGAAAAGGTTTTAATTTTCCCTAATATTGCAGCTGAAAGTATATCACCGTTTTCTTCAACTATTAATAATCGCAACCCTGTTACCGCTAATTCACGACAAACAATGATTGCAATCACCCATGCGGGTGCTTTATTAATTGCAATTAATAAGACAAACGCAGTAATTACTAACATTTTATCTGCTAGAGGATCTGCAAATTTCCCGAAATTTGTTACCAAATTGTGTTTTCTTGCAATATAACCATCTAAAAAGTCTGTAAATGATGCTCCTATAAAAATTATGGCAGCAACTAACTGAAACACGGGCAGTGATGTTCCTAGTATTGTAATAGTATTCGTCCAAAAACCACCAACTAGTACCAAAATAAACACAGGAATTAAAATTATTCTAAAAACAGTTAATTGATTAGGTAAATTCATAACTAACCCTCAAAGTTAACTGTCAGTTGACGAGTCATGCCTAACTGATCAGCATTTTCCAAAGGTACTTCTTGATTGTTTAAAATTAGCTGTGTTGTGCCAATGTTTCCACTATTAATAACCATTGTTGTTGCATTTTGTGGTAAGGATACAACTTGAGATTGATTAGCAGATAGTGTCCCTTGCCAAGTCATCGAACCATTGACTGTTACGCCTAGCCAAACAGCTTGACCTTTACTCTTCAGAACTAGACTATGAGCTGCTTCAGTTAATTTAGATGCCGTGTATTGATTAGCACCACTTAGTTTAATTCCATAAGAACCTGAACTTATTGAACTTGAACTTACAGATGATTCCGAAGAGATTAGCTGACTTTCACTAGAACTGCTGATTTGGCTTTCACTCGATGACTCTGACTGTGAGCGGCTCGTCATGATAACTTGATTGTCACCATTGTTGGATGAAGCTGGCTTTGCAAAAACACGACTAAAGATAAACACGACTAAAGCTAGTACTATAATAATCGCTAGGGTAGTTAAAATATGTGGTAAGTAATTTTTCCACATGCCTTTTTTGTTATTTGTAGTTCGTTTAACTTCATCGCTTTTGTTATCAATAGAGTTTTCTACATATGTATCTGGTTTGGTCTCAGGTAAATCTTTTTCAACAGTTGCAAAAAACTCTTTTGAATCATATCCCAGAGCTTGTATGTACTGTTTGATAAAAGCTCTAACGTAAAACTCACCAGGTAATTGATCAAACTCTCCTTGCTCGATGTTAATTAAGTAGCGTTTTTGTATCTTAGTACGTGCCTGTATATCATCTATGGATAACCCCTTTTCGACACGTAAATCATGCAATCTTTGACCTATTTCATTCATATCCATTATTCCATCTTTCTAAAACTTTGTAGCTAATTATATCATATATTAAAACCGGGGTTCAGTCTATTTGTCAACATTATTTTGACTAAACAAAATTACAGACTGATGAACCGATTTATTTTTGATTTCTGAAATCAAGCTCACACAATCATCAAATGAGAAATCTTGAATATCTGTATAGTACTGATAGTAATCTTCATGATCAAAAACACTTTCAATAAACTCAATTCCATAGCTTTCAAAGTCATCAAGTTGTCGAATTTCTTGACCAAACAATTTACGTTTTTGCTTTTCAAATTCAACATTACTAATTGAGGCCTGATAAAATTGTTTAACAATTTTATGAACAGTTTCTTCTGGGTTTTCTGATGAGCCACTAATAACTGCAAAATCACCTTGGCGGTTAAAGTTAATATCAAAATCAATTTCACCGTTAATAAGACCTTTAGATTGTAAATTTTGATAAAATTGGCCGCTCAATCCAAATAAATTTTCCATTATAATTTGCATTGCAATATAAAGCTGTGGTCGTTTAACAGAAAAGTCCTGCTCATCAAACTTAATCCCTATCGAAAACTTAGGGGACTCAACTTTTCCACTGATTTTACTCATTTGAGATTTCAGTTCAATCTTACTACTCTTTTCTTCAGAAACCATATTAGATTTGTCATTAATTTGCATAACATCTTCTTCAATTTCACTTACTAATTGATTAAAGTCTAAATCGCCAACAACAATTAATTTCATATTTTTTGAATAATAATAATGATTATAAGCTGTTGTTAAAGTTTCAGCAGTTATATTATCTAATGCATCCTCCGTCCCCACAACTTCTTGACTCAAAGACTCGTTTCCATACATCAAATGCATCAACCGATTATTCAATTGCCAATCCGGCATATCCTGGTACATTTTTAATTCTTGTAAGATAATTTCACGTTCTGTGGTTACATTTTTTTCTGTAAAATATGGTTTTGCGACTAATTCAACTAATGTCTTGATATTTTCATATGCTTGGTGCGTGAAACTTGCAAAATACATTGTTTCATTATAAGAAGTAAAGGCATTCGATGACCCTTCGTACTGTTCAAATTTATCAGTGATATCACCATAAGGCTTTGCAAAAAGTTGATGCTCTAAAAAATGTGCTGTCCCAGCTGGCAATACAAAGTCTCCTGGTTGATCAGCACCACCATAATTAATCATAATTCCTGCAAATTTTTGAATAAATCCTCTTTTTTCAATATAAAAAAGCTCAAATCCGTTTGAAAAAGTATGTTGATAAACTTTTTCATGGTATTGATTAGTTATCATAATATCTCCTCTCGCTTATCGAACTAATACTTTCATTGGTTGACTGAGTTGTTGTGCAAATTCGACAACTTGTTGTTTAGTAATCGCGTTAACTTGCTTTTCAAAATCCGCCTTCTCAATTTTTCTTAACTGTGCAATCAACTCTGACTGTACTTTAAATTGGGGCATTTCTTCTAAAATAAGTCGGTGACTAATCAGTTGTTGTTTGGCTGTTTGCAGTAAATCTTCAGACCAGTTATTATGTCGCATTTTATCAAGTTGTGCTTCAATAATTTCAGAGGCTGTTGTAATAGAATCTGATAGTAAACTTGTCTGAATCATTACTAAATTATTATAAAAATAGTAGTCGCTAAAAACAGAATAAACTAGTCCTGCTTTTTGTCTAACCTCTTGGAATAATAGTGAGTACTCATCGCCTCCAAGGATTTGAGAAAAGACCAACCCTAAAATTGGCGTTTGATAATCCGTTTTCGTTTGATATCCATAAACCAACTGAGCTTGATTATAGTCATAGTCAAATTCGATTTCACAACCAACTTTGCCTAGTTTAGTTTTCAGATTGCTTTGTCCAAAATTTGAGTTATCAAGTTCTTCAAAGACTGTATTTTCTAAAATAGACGCCATTTTTTGTGGATACTTAACGTGAGCAATAACTGTTGCCGGTGCCTTTGTTAATTGATTATAGTAACTACTCAAATCAGAAACCGTTAGTTGCTCAATCAAAGCTAGATCACCAAAAATAGGGTTTTGAAAGTCTGGGTAGTCTTTATAATATTCTTTAAAAAACAATTGGTATGCTTTATTTGAAGCTACTTCTGAAAAAGAATCATAGTCGTGTTTTACTTGCTTTTTGGCTAAATCTAATTGGTAATCAGCCTGATTTTTAAAGTTTGGTCTAAAAACCATCTCTTCAAAAAACTTGATAATAGCTGTGTAATTGTAGCTTTCATCTGTTACTAAATCGGGTTCTATGAAGTTGCCTTCAGCTCGAACTATGATTGTATCACCATAAATTTGCGGTCTAGTTTCAAACTTTGCCGCATACAAATAGTCTGCATGTGCTTCTAGTTTTTGTTGATTATCATATTCTTGCGTACCTAATTGTTGATAGTTACTTAAAAGTGTTAAATACGATAAATTTTCTTTAGTTAAAGGTAACTTAAAAAAACAGCCAATACTGACTGTTTTAAAGTTATCGTTTTTTAGTATTGTCGCAGTTGTCATTTTATACTACTCACCTTCTGTTTCATTTTGATTTATATCAATTTCATAAACTTTTCGTGGTTTGCTCCCTTCATAAGGACCTACCACGCCTCGATCTTCCATCTCATCGATTAACCTAGCGGCACGATTGTAACCAATTCTAAATCGTCTTTGTAACATTGAAACACTTGCTGAACGTTGTTTTTGGACTAGTGCTACCGCTTCATCATAGTACTCATCTTCAGGTGGTTCATCATCACTTTGATCACTAGTACCAGAAGTATTAGGTAGCATTTTTTCATCGTATTCTACTTCTTTTTGTTTTGAAACAAAGTCCACAACGCGCTCAACCTCTTCAACTGAGATGAATGAAGCTTGAATTCGTGTTGGTTTATTCGATCCAATTGGTACAAACAACATATCACCGTGACCAAGTAATTTTTCGGCACCCTGACTATCTAAAATGGTACGTGAATCAATACCACTTGAAACAGCAAATGCAATTCTTGACGGCACATTGGCTTTAATAAGCCCTGTAATAACATCTACAGATGGTCTTTGTGTTGCAATAATCATATGGATTCCGGCAGCACGCGCCATCTGTGCTAACCTAACGATTGCTGATTCAACCTCATTACCTGCAACCATCATCAAATCAGATAGTTCGTCAATAATGACAACAATATATGGTAATTTTTCCATTACGGGATTTTCAGTGTCATCATTATTCTGGGTAACTTTATGATTATATTCAGTCATATTTCGCACACCAGAAGCCGCAAATAATTCGTAACGACGCTCCATTTCCTTAACTGCTTTTTTCAAAGCATTAGCTGCTTTTTTAGAATCAGTTACTACTGGAATCATCAAATGGGCAATCCCGTTATAGACAGAGAGTTCAACCATTTTAGGATCAATCAAGATTAATTTTAATTCATCCGGCGTTGTTTTCATTAGTAAGCTAGTAATAATTGCATTAATTGAAACTGATTTTCCACTACCTGTTGATCCAGCAATCAATAAATGCGGCATCTTAGTTAAATCAGCAGAAATTATCTCACCTGTAACATCTTTTCCTAAGGGAACGGATAGTGGTTTTTCCCTGTCATCCAAGTCTTGTTTTTCAATACTTTCTCTAAAATAAACAGGTAATGTTTTTTTATTAGGAACTTCAATACCAACATAGGGTTTCCCAGGAATAGGAGCTTCAATTCTGATATCTCTTGCAGCTAGAGCTAAAGCTAAGTCATCAGCTAGATTAACAATTTTGCTAACTTTAACACCAATATCAGGCTGTACTTCATATTTTGTCACCGAAGGACCCAAATCAGCTTTTTTTACTTCAACTTTGACTCCAAAGCTTTCAAAAGTTTGTCTCAACTTTTCTTTGTTTTCTTCAATAAATTCCCTTTCCTCAGATTGATCAACCACCGGTGATGGTGTCAATAATTCTAAAGGTGGCTTATGATAAGTTGTTGGATTCGTTGGTGTTTTGGCAGTTGTCTCATCAACTAAATGTGTTGTGTTGTTGAGGCTTTCTTCCATTGTTTGAGTTTTTGGCAATTCAACTTCTTCTGATTGATGAATTTCGGGGTTACTATTTTTCGGTTGGTCTACAGATTCAGAGTTAGGTTCTACTTTAGCTTGAGATTTAAATTTTTCCCTACGACTAAAATCCGCATATTTATTATCTTCTCGCTCAACTTGGTTATCCTGTTTCGTCTCTTTTAAATTTGTTTGAACCGTATGTTCATTTTCTGTTTCATAAGTACTGGCTTTACTGCTAGTTTTCTTTAAATTTTCAGCTTTTTTAATTTCATCTGTTTGATTATCAAAATCGGTCGTATTAGGAAAATCAACCTTATGTTCAACTTTTTTTCTTTTCTTTTCAACAAGCTCACTATATTTCTGCTTTGAATTTTCAACAACATCTTGAGTCTGATTAATCATTTTTTTACTATTATCTTGAAAGATATTAATAAAACTGGCAAAAGAAACATCAAAAAATAACAATAAGCCAACTATGATTAATATAGATGAAACTAAATAAATCCCCACAGTCCCGATTAAAGGATTAAATATTGTATACAAGCCAACTCCTAAAATTCCACCACTGAAATTACTGCTACCGGGATTTTTAAATCCTTCAGTTGCAGAATGAAGAAATGAACCTAAATAGTCGGTAGCTAAGCCAATTTGATTAAAATAAATGGTTGAAATAATACAGAGCACAAATAAATAGGCTAGGCTTAAGCCAATGTAACGTTTTGCTGATATTTTTGGCAGTCTTTCATAAATAATCATGCCAAATCCTATAACAAAAGTTGCGATTGCAGCAAACCATACAGTCTCTCCTACAAAAAATTGGTAGCAATTTGCTAATTGGCTGCCCAACCAACCAAACTTAAAGAAGGAAAAAATTGAAATAATGATAATAATAATTCCTACAATAACAAAATTAAAATCCTTTTTCTTAGGTTTCTTTGTCTGAGGTTTCTTCTTTCTTGTTGCTAGTGTTTTTTTCTTCTTAACCATTTTTCTTCTCACCGTTTAAATCTAATTTATTATCTGTTAGGTCTAAAAGTTAACCTCACGGGTTCATCTAAAGTCACTTCTGTAATAGCGTACACTAATTCTTCAATTTTTTCGATTAACGGACGTGTCATTTCTTCAAGGGAACCGCCATCTAACTCATTAGCTTCACCATAGTAGTCGATTGTTTGAATTAATTGACTGACTTGGCCTGTGGCTTTAATTCCACTATCTTGGGGAACAATTTCGAAAGGAACTTTCATTTCAAAATAATGACCTTCCTCACCTTTATCAAGTTCGCCATTACTATGTGTAATATTCATACGATTCATTGTCACATTCAAATCGTTCTTTACTTTTGACTCAGGCTTAACCAAATCATAGTGAAAAGAATTGACAACAACTTTATTTTTTTTGAATTGCATATTTTATACCTCCAACTTTAATTATTAATCTTTTAATTTATCATGTTCGTAATGTAGTTCACGTTTTAAATCCAAAAAGTTTTGCTGGCGTAAAGCTTCATATATAATAATTGCCGCTGTATTCGATAAATTTAATGCTCTAATTTTATCTGTCATTGGGATTCTCAAAGCTTTGTCTTCATGTTCTTTCATGAAGTCTTCAGGCAGACCTGTTGTTTCTTTTCCAAACATAAAATAATAATTCTTGTCTGGATCTTGATATGAAACATCAGCATAGGTCTTTGATGAAAACTTAGTAATCAAAAACAGTTCATCATTTTCGTTCAAAGTCTGCATAAATGCTTCTAAATTTTTGTGGTAATGAATATCAACATCATTCCAATAATCTAATCCAGCTCTTTTTAAATGCTTATCATCTGTCTTAAACCCCAAAGGTTCGATTAAATGTAAGCTTGTTTTTGTTCCTGCTGCAGTTCTTGCAATGTTACCTGTATTTGCAGGAATTAAAGGTTCATATAAAACAATATGGTTTTGTGTCATTTTTAATTTTCTCCTTGTTTACCAAAAAAAAAACGTACCGCCTCGGTGATTGACACAGCAAGGCGTTACGTTAGTGGGATTTTTTCGCAAGTTTTTATCAAGTTGACCTAATAAAAGCCTACGTCAAAGCCGTATTTCTACTATACTACTTATCATGCCGTTTCGCAACATTAGTCAGGCGTTCTCAGACTCTTTTTCTTGCGATTTATTAGGAACTTTTTCTTCTTGCTCGTAAAGGCCGCTTTTATCACTATAAATTTTGAATGCACGCAAGACAATCGTTTTAGTCACAGCATAAACGGGAATAGCAACAATTGCACCAAATAAACCGCCAACCGCACTTGCACCAATTAACAGTAAAATTGTTGTGGCTGGATGCATATTCATCTTGTTTCCCATAACCATTGGGCTAATCACACGACTTTCAACAATTTGCTCAATTGCAAATACAATCAGTACTTTGATTAGCATATCCGGAAATGGTGGCGTACATACTGCAATAATAAGTGAAGGAATCAAGGCGATAAAAGTTCCAAAATAAGGAATCAAATTTAAAACAGCTGCCAATACTCCTAAAATGATGCCATAACTCTGACCAATTGCAACGTAACCAATTGAAAACATTACACCCACCCAAAAAGCAACTGTTAACTGACCTCTAACATAAGCTGCTACTGATTGGTTAATTTCACTTAATAGCTCACTAGTTGAACGTCGATATTTCGTTGGTACAACTTTCGAAATATTTTGCTTGATTTTTTCACCATCTTTTAGCATGAAAAACAAAACGACCGGCGCTGTTACTAATGTAATAAATATTGTTGAAACAAAGTTTACTGCTGATCCAATTTGATTAAAAAAGTTATTGACACTTTCATTTAAACTCGATGAAATACTTTTTTGAATTTGATCAGCATATTGTTCAAATGTCTGCTGGACAGACGACAACTTTGGATTTTGACTTAAGTTATTTAGCGTATCTCTTGACGTTTCCCAAATTTGAGGCCAATTTCGTAGCAATGATTCAATTTGAGACTGCACAATAGGTATAAGTGTAAAAATTATCCAAATAACCAAAACAAGCACTAGTATTAATAAGGCAATAATTGTGAATATTCGGGGAACTTTAAACTTACGCTCCATAAAGTTAACCACTGGATTCATCAAATAATATTGCACAACCGCAAAAAGAACGGGCATCAAAATTGCATTGATAAAAGTTAATATCGGTGTAAAAATATACGATACTTGATTTAAGCCAAATATAATTAGTAAACAAAGCATTACATTTAACAAAATAACTGTCACTTTGTTATTTAAAAACCATTGCTCAAACCAGGTTCTCAAAACTTTCTTAGACTGTTTCTTATCCATGAAGCCACAACCTACCCTTATTATTTAAGCTTGTAAACAATGGTATTGCCAGATTTAAATAGCTGATCTTGATTTCTATCACCATCTAAATAAATTGTATTTTCCATTGGCTCGTCTTCAACATCACCAAACATTAATACAACATGAGCAATATCATTAAGATTGTCATTTACTAATCGACCAACATGACGCACATTAAACTCTTGTCCACTAATTTCAATGGCATCCCCTGCTTTAATGATCAATTTATCTTTATTTTGTTTAGTTACAAACTCTTGTTGGATACTTACTTCGGCAATATCTGAAGTGATATTTTCATCAAATAAAATATAGATATGTTTGTCGAAAGCTTTTGATCCAACTGCTTTTATTTTTGCTGTAAATTCCATCAAATTAACTCCCTTTTTATTTTAATTTTATGATAACACAGTTTAATTTTAGCATATAGTCACAAATAATTTATGCTATACTTCGAAATAGATAAATTAAGGAGGAATTAATTTTGAAGCATCGTGTTCTATTAGGTGGTTACACCAAAAAAAACAGCCAAGGTATCTACCAAGCTAGTTTAATCCACAACCAACTTGAAGATGTTAGTCCTTTTATCAATACTGAGGGACCAACATATTTTCAAATTAGCCAACAAAATAAACTTTACACCATTGCTAAAAAAGCAGATATTGGTGGCATCGAAGTCTATGACCTAAGTGATGAACCAAAACCTCAATTATTATCATCACACTTAACGCCAGGTCCCCCACCTGCTTATGTCGGCATTAGTAATAAATTCGGCCTGTTATTTACTGCTAATTACCATCGTGGCACAATCGATTTATATAAAATTGAAACAGACGGCACATTATCGCTAAAAGATTCAGTTGAACACGAAGGTAGCAGTATCAGACCTGAACAAACTCAAGCACATCCTCATTACGCTGATTTAACGCCAGATAATCGCTTAGCTGTTGCTGATTTGGGTTGTGATGGTGTCTTTATTTATGATATTGATTTTAAAAATCATCAGTTAATGTTGCATAGCCATCATCAAACAGCTAAAGGATTTGGTCCTCGACATCTTGTCTTCAATACTGACTATAATCTAATGTATGTTTTAGGTGAGCTTTCAAGCCAGGTTGAAGTTCTGCGTTACTCAGCAGGTGAACTGAGACATCTTGAAACAGTTGAAACGGTTCCAAGTAATCATACTGACCATAATGGCGCTGCTGCTATTTTAATTTCAAAAGATAACCGCTTTTTATATACCTCAAATCGTGGTCATAATTCTATTTGTGTATTTGAAATCTCTAATGAGGGGCAAACATTGACTGAAGTTCAAAATATTAGTACAGAAGGTGATTTCCCTCGCGACTTTAATTGGAACACTGCACAAACTCATGTGATTGTGGCTAACCAAAATTCGGATAACGCCACGCTATTTAACCGAGATACTCAAACAGGTCTCCTAACATTAATTGAAAAAGACGTTGCTGTTCCTGAAGCAACACGTGTATTGTTTATGGCTTAATAAGTCCCACAAAAATTTAAGTAACCGAAAGGATTTTTTCCGTGTTTGATATTATTAAATCTATTATCTTAGGTATTATAGAAGGAATTACTGAGTTCTTGCCTATCAGTTCAACCGGGCATTTATACTTAGCTAATGATTTGCTGCACCTTGACCAATCACCTGAATTTATTAACATGTTTATGGTGGTGATTCAATTAGGGGCCATTTTGTCTGTTATTGTTCTTTATTTTCATAAATTAAATCCCTTTACCACTAAAAAAACGACACTTGAAATTAAACAAACCTGGTCTCTTTGGGCAAAAGTTCTAGTTGCAACAATTCCGTCTATCATTATTGGTTTACCTTTAAATGATTGGATGGATGAACACTTAACTTCATGGAGTGTTATTGCCTCAACATTGTTTGTTTATGGTGTCTTGTACATTATATTGGAACGCTTTAATAAAAATCGCAAGCCTATTTTGAACGATCTTAATAAGATGACTTATCGCTTTGCATTAGCAATCGGTTTCTGTCAAGTCCTTAGTCTAATCCCTGGTACTTCCCGTTCTGGGTCAACTATTTTGGGAGCGATGTTTTTTGGTGCTTCACGTTTTGTTTCGGCCGAATTTTCATTCTTTTTAGGTATTCCAACTATGTTTGGTGCTTCTTTACTTAAACTTTACAAATTCTTTAGTCACGGCGGACAATTCGTAGGCTTACAATTGCCTATTCTACTGATTGGTATGGTTGTTTCTTTTATTGTAGCTTATCTTGCTATCAAGTTCTTATTGAACTATGTAAAATCACACGACTTTACTGCATTTGGCTGGTATCGAATTATTTTAGCGATTGTTGTTGTTTTATTCTTTGGTCTGTTAAAATAGTTAAATAATTAAAAAGGAGGCTTTCATTTGATAATTAAAGAAGTACTTGTCGAAAACTTTACAAACATCCCAACAGCCATTGCTAACGGAGCCACTCGAATTCTACTAGCCGATAATATCGCTGGTGGAACAACAACTGTTAGCCATGGTGTATTAACCGAAGGTGCTAAGTATATGCAAGATCAGGGACTTTCGCTAACTGCTATGATTAAACCACGCTCTGGTAATTTCAACTACAATGATCTTGAACTAAAAATTATGGAACGTGATTTATTCACAGCACAAGAGCTTGGTATTGATGCCGTTAGTTTTGGAGCTTTAACATCTGCTAAAAGACTTGATATTGAAGCGATGGAAATGTTAATTGGTGCTGCTCAAGGTATGGAAGTTATTTTTAATCATGCTTTTGATGAAATTAAACCTGAGTATAAACAAGAAGCGTTAGATTGGCTAGCGGAAAATGATGTCACACGTATCTTAAGTCATGGTGGTCCACTAGATTCCAATATCAAAAAGAATATTGACCAACTTAACCAAGATAAATCATTTACCCAAAGCATCGTCATTACACCTTTTGAAGGAATTGATCCAAATGATGCCAAAACTATTGCTGAACAAACAAACAGCTCAATTTTAACAAGTTCTACGCTTGTTCCTTTACCTAAAAACTAAGTTAAATCACAAATAAAAAAACTAGCTAAGTTTATCTTAGCTAGTTTTTTTATTTGTGATTTTTATTCACCACTTAAACGGTCATCGTCTAAGAATGTGTTTAACACACCTTCAACCATATCCCATTCTTCATCACTTTCGATTGGGAATAAGTCACCTTTAGTTGCATCCCCATTTTCATCGGCGTTAAAGCCAAATGCTTGGATTTCAACATCCTCATCTGCCCCTACACCTGCTGGGTATAACAACACGTATGAGTTGTCGTAATCATCTGAGTAGAATGTGAATAATACTTCAAACAGTTCTTCTTTATCATTGTCATCCACTAAAGTGATTTGACGGTCTTCTGCTGGTAATTGGCTTTGATCATTAATTTTAAATGCCATTGATTGTTCCTCTTTTCTTTATAGTTGCATGTCTAAATAGTTTTGCAAAATCAAACTAGCTGCTAATTTATCAATAACTTGTTTACGTTTTCGACGAGAAGTATCAGCTTGTTCAATCAACATTCTTTCAGCTTGCACTGTTGTTAAACGTTCATCAACGTAAACAACAGGTTTATTAAATAGTTCTTCTAATTTTTTGCCATACTCTTGTGACTTTTCCGCACGTTCACCAATTGTGTTATTCATATTCTTGGGTAACCCGACAACGAATTTTTCGACTTCGTAGTCTTTCATCAGTTCTTCTACACGGTCGAATCCAAAAATACTTTCACTTTCATTGATGGGAATGATTTCAATTCCTTGTGCCGTCCATCCGAACGGATCGCTAATCGCAATCCCTACGGTTTTAGAGCCGACATCTAGTCCCATTATTCTCATTACTTTTCTTTACCTAAATAAGTTTTGAGTAATTCCTCAATTAATTCATCACGCTCATGTTTCAAAATTAGGTTTCTAGCATCATTGTGACGAGGAATATATGCAGGATCACCAGACATTAGATAGCCTACAATTTGATTGATAGGATTGTATCCTTTTTCCTCAAGTGATCGATAGACACTTTCTAGTGTTTGACTGACATTTTTATTTTGGTAACGACTAAAATCAAAATGCATCGTTTTATCAAGTGAACTCATAATAATCCTCCTTTACTCTCTAATCCCATTTTACTTGATTTTTACAAGTATTACAATTAGCGAAACTTTAATCTGCTAGAAGTGATTTGATTTTATCAATTGCTGCTGGAATACCATCTGGATTTTTACCACCAGCTTGTGCCATATTAGGACGGCCACCACCGCCACCTGCAAATAGTGAAGCGGATTCTTTGATTAAGTCGCCTGCTTTAAAGCCTTTATCTAATGCTTTATCGCCTAATGCAACAATTAAGCTTGCTTTATCTTGCCCTTGTGCACCAATAACTAACACATCCGAAACAGATTGACCTTTCCAGTCATCTGCCAGTTGGCGTAGGTCTTTCATATCATCGACTGGTGCCACTGCTGCAACCACGCTTAAGCCATTAATTTCTTCAGTTTGGTTGAATAAATCACCTGAAGCTTGACGGTTAATTTCTGCTTTAGCTTGTTCTAGTTCTTTTTGAAGTTGTTTGTGGTCATTTTGTAGTTGTTGTACACGTTTTTCAACATCCGCATCTTTGGTTGCTTTAACGTCTGATTTAACTGCTTTTAAGATTGCAGAGTGGTTGTTTAAGTATTCAAACGCTTCTTGTGAAGTCACTGCTTCAATACGACGCACACCAGCACCAACAGCAGATTCAGAGATAATCTTGAATAATCCTAGCTCGCTTGTGTTATTAACGTGTGTTCCCCCACAAAATTCAATTGACCAATCGCCAATATTAACCACACGCACTTGATCACCATATTTTTCACCAAATAAAGCAATCGCACCCATCTTCTTACCTGATTCAATATCAGTTTCAACAGTTGTTACGTCAATTTGTTGCCAAATTTTTTCGTTAATCAATTGTTCAATTTGCTTAATATCGTCAGTTGAAACCGCATCAAAGCTTGTAAAGTCAAATCTTAGGTAAGTTGGTTCAACTAAAGAACCAGCTTGTTTAGTATGTTCACCTAATACTTCTCTTAACGTTTGGTCTAGCATGTGAGTTGCAGTATGGTTACGTTTAACTTTACGACGGAATTCATGATCAATCTCAAGTTCATAACATGCCCCTTTTTCAAGTGGTTTTAAAACTTCAACATAATGTAAGTTTTGACCATTTGGTGCGTGTTGAACATCTGTTACTTTGGCTACAGCTTCATTTTTATCATTGTAGATAAAGCCAATATCCGCAACTTGACCACCCATTTCTGCATAGAAAGGTGTTTCATCAAAGATTAATTGGGCTTGTCCTGTAGAAACTTTGTCAGCTAATTCACCATCTACTAGCAATTCAACTAAGGTTGAGTCTTGTTTTTCAGTTGTATACCCTGTGAATTCACTAGGTGTTGTTAAATCAAGCAACACTTCATTTTGTGACCCCATTGATTGTACTTTTGAACGTGCATTTCTAGCACGGTCTTTTTGTTGTTGCATTTGTTCATCAAAACCGGCTTTATCAACACCAAGACCCGCATCTTCTGCATATTCAAATGTTAATTCGTAAGGAAAACCATAAGTATCAAACAATTTGAAAGTATCTTCTCCAGATAGTTCTTTTTGATTATTAGCTTTGGCTTCGTCAATCACTTGATTTAATAAGTTTAATCCATCAGATAGTGTTTCTTGGAAACGTTCTTCTTCTGATTTAATTACTTTTTCAATGAAATCTTTTTGTTTCAAGACTTCTGGGTAGTATGACTTCATAATATCGCCAACAACTTCAACTAGTTGATATAAGAAAGCACCCTTGATACCTAATTTTTGACCATTTAAAGCTGCACGACGAATTAAACGACGTAAAACATAACCACGACCTTCGTTTGAAGGTAATGCCCCATCTCCAATAGCAAAGCTAACCGTTCTTGCATGGTCAGCAATAATCTTGAATGACACATCGTGTTGGTTGTTCGTTGCATATCTAATGCCGTCAGTAAATGATTCAACTTTGTGAATAATTGGCATAAATAAGTCAGTTTCAAAGTTTGTTGGGGCATCTTGTAAAACAGAAACCACACGTTCTAGTCCCATCCCCGTATCAATATTTTTATGAGGTTGTTCAACGTATTGACCATCTGGTAAGTGGTTGAATTCTGAGAATACAATATTCCAAATTTCCAGATAACGTTCATTTTCCCCACCAGGATAGTTTTCAGGGTCATTTTCTGCCACATCGTTAAAAGCTTGTCCACGGTCATAGAAAATTTCAGAGTCAGGACCACAAGGACCGCCACCAATATCCCAGAAATTATCGTCGACATCAATAATGTGATCTTTAGGTAGTCCTACAACTTCATGCCAAATACGTTTTGCTTCGGTGTCTTTTGGATAAACTGTGGCATATAACTTATCTTCATCCATGTCTAACCATTTTGGACTCGTTAAGAATTCCCATGCCCATTTCAAAGCATCTTCTTTGAAGTAATCCCCTACTGAAAAGTTTCCTAACATTTCAAAGAAAGTGTGATGACGAGCTGTTTTACCTACGTTTTCAATATCGTTTGTTCGGATACTCTTTTGAGCGTTGGTAATTCTTGGCTTATCAGGAACGACACTTCCGTCAAAATATTTTTTCAAAGTTGCAACCCCTGAATTGATCCAAAGTAATGTTGGATCATCAACAGGTACTAGGGATGCAGACGGTTCAACCATATGATCTTTACTCTTGAAAAAGTCTAAAAATAGTTGTCTAAACTCAGCACTAGATAATTTTTTCATGCTTGTCTCTCCTTAAATTTAATATAAAAAAACACTCTTACAATTTCAAGGACGCTAAAAAGCGCGGTACCACCTTGATTGCAACAGTGTTTGTTAACCTCTTTGTTATTGCTATTAAAATGAGTTCATCGGTAGCACACTGTGACGAGACTTAAGCATTTCCACCAGCTAGCTCTCTCTATTAAGTCTTCATTCACAATGCATGTCCTTTGACTTCTTAATTATAGTGTGAAGTCATTTTGATGTCAATTTTCATTTTTTACGATCGCGACGAGTTTGTCGTTTTTGACGACGAGTTTCTAGCTTTCTCTTTTGTCTTGCATCATTTTCAATTTCGTTACGGATTTTCTTCTTGTATCCAGGTTTTTTCTTGGCCTTGGCTTTTTTAACAAATCCACGAATTCTTGGATCTAATTTTTCCTGTTTGGATTGACGATCATTACGGCGATGACGACTCGCTGCATCAATTAACTGATCTTTTTCAATTTTCTTAGGTGTAAATTTAATACCCATTTTTTCAAGTTCTGAAATCAAATTTAATTGGCGGTTTTCAATCAAAGTGATAGCTGTTCCTGACATTTGATTACGACCTGTACGACCAACACGATGAATAAAGAATTCTAGGTCTTTAGGTAATTCAGCATTAATGACATGACTAACACCTTCAATATCAATTCCACGAGCTGCTAAGTCAGTAGCAACAACATATTGGTATTCAAGATTTTGAACTTGACGCATCACACGTTTTCTTTCACGGGTTGTGATACCACCGTGAATTTTAGCGACTTGAAGTCCTTGTGAACTCAGATATTGATGAATTTCGTCAACGCGTGTTTTGGTATTAGCAAAAATTAAAGCTAAGTAGGGTTGACCCATTGTTAATAGCTGATAAATTGTCCCGTTAGGATTCTTCCCATCAATTTCAATCAAGTCATTTTGAATCGTTGGTGAGATTATTTCGGGATTATCAATTGTAATGTAATCAGGATGTCCCATATATTTAGTTAAAAATGGCTTCAGTTTGCCTGGAATAGTTGCTGAAAAAACACTCATTGATAATTTCAACGGCAATCTTGAGGCCATTTTATCAACGTCATCCAAGAAACCTAAATCAAGCGTCATATCGGCTTCATCAATCACAAAAGTCTCAACGTGTTCAAGATTCAAAATTTTCTTTTCTGTAAAGTCTAAAATACGACCTGGTGTTCCAACAACAATTTGCGGTTGATTTTCAGTCTTTTTGATTTGTTTTTGACGATCTGAACCCCCAACTAAAAGCTGTGCTTTAACTGGCAATTCTGAAGCTGTCAATAATTGTTCTAGGTTGTTATAAATTTGCTGTGCAAGTTCTCGACTTGGTGCTGTTACAACGGCTTGTAAATGTTTTAATTCTAAATCTAGATTATTAACTAATGGTACCAAGAAAGCATGTGTTTTTCCTGAACCCGTTTGTGCTTGAACTACAGCACTTTGACGTTTTAAAAGTTTTGGAATAACGCGAGTTTGAACTGGCGTTGGTTTTGTAAATCCTATTTCAACTAATCCTTTTTTAACCGCATCAGTTAAATATTCATTTTCGAAAATACTTGTCATTTTTAGTCCTCGTTACTATATTTTTCAATTGCATCGTGCAATTCTATTTCGATTTGTTTCATTTCAGCTTCATCTTTGGCAATGGCCCCAGAAGCTAACGGATGGCCTCCACCAGCATATCTTTTAGCAATTTCATTGATAATTGTTCCTTTCGAGCGCAAATGAACACGAAACTCACCATCTTCTTGCTCAATAAAAGTTACCCAAGCTTTGATTTCTTTCAAACGTCCTGGTGTTGAAACAGCTGCTTTAGCTTGTTGGAAAGTAATGTCTAATTTTGTCATAAGCTCTTTTGTAATTGTTATTGATCCCATGCCTACTTCATCAATTGTCAGTAGTTCCAGGGCAAAGTTTTGCAATTTAGCTTGCTTGAATGTTACCTCTGAAAGTGTTCGTGAAATTTTACTGTGATCAATACCTGTTTTGATTAGAGCTTGCGCCATCTCAAAAGTATGTGGTGTTGTGTTATTAAATAAGAAACGTCCTGTGTCCCCCACAAGTCCCCCATACAATAATCTAGCAACCTCTTGATTCAACACTAGTTTGCCATTAGATGCAAGAATAAATTCAGTAATCATTTCAGAACAGCTAGAAGCATTAGTATCGACATCATCAATATCACCGTAGATATCGTCATTAGGATGATGATCAATCTTAACTAATGCAGATCCCAAGTCATAGTATTCCCCGCTAATTCTTGGTCTGTTGGCTGTATCTACAATAATGACTAGTGCATCTTCGTAGTCTGATTCACTGACATTATCCATTGTTGAAAACCAATCCAAATTCCCAACTTCTCCACCTGCTTTTAATACTTTTTTATCTGGGAATCCTGCTTTAATTGCTGCCACTAATCCACCTTGGGATCCCAAAGCATCTGGGTCTGGATTTTCATGACGGTGAACAATAATTGTCTCATATTTTTCAATTAAGCTTAATATTTGAGTTGTTTTTTGCATATTTTTCTCCTTAGCTATCGTGTTTTAAAATTTATTTATTGTGTTTGAAATAATGGTAATGATATTGATTCAATTTCAGAGTCTAAAATATTAGTAACCGATACTCCTAATAATCTAACACCAATATTTAATTCTGACTCAAAATCATCTAATAGCTGACATGCTATTTGGTAAAATTCATTACTTTGATTATTAGCTTGTATCAACGTTTGTCTTCTAGTAGATGTATTAAAGTCTACATCTCGAATTTTAAAAACAACTGTTTGAGCTTTCAAATTTTCTAAATTTAATTGATTTTCAATTTCATCACAATACAATTTTAACATTCTTTTAGCTTTGGTTTTAGTATGAATTGGTTCTAAAAAAGTCGACTCTTTGCCGTATGACTTGCGTAAGTGGTTTGCTTTAACAGGTCTCAAGTCAATACCAAAAGCTTTTTGTAACAAATCATACCCCGCACGTTTGAAATGGCGCAAAAATTCATGAATATTAACTGACACTAAGTCATCGTGCGTGTAAATGCTATAATCGTGCAATCTACTTAATGTTTTCTTGCCAACACCAGGAAATTTTTCAATAGGATAGTCTTTCAAAAATATATTAGCCATCTCAGGTAAAATAATTGTTCGTCCAAATGGTTTAGCGTACTCAGAACCTAACTTGGCCAAAAACTTATTATATGAAATACCAACTGAACAAGTTAGTCCCGTTTCATTTAGAATTCTCTTTTGTAAATAGCTAGCTAATTCAATTGTTGTTTTGTTGTGACCTAATTTATTTTGTGTAACATCTAGGTAAGCTTCATCGAGTGCAACTGTTTCAACTAAATCTGTCACTTCTTGAAAAATTCGATGAATCTGACTCGAAACTTTTCGATACACTTTAAAATCCGGATTTACAAATACCAACTCATTTTGAGGTATTTTTTCAATTGCTTTAGTAGCAGGCATTGCTGAAAAAACACCATACCTTCTAGCATTATAATTACTGGTTGTCACAACACCATGGCCATTATTTTTGCGGGGATCATGAGCAACAACCAAAGCTTTTTGTTTTAATGATGGATTTTTCAATTCTTCAACAGAGGCATAGAATGCATCCATATCAAGATGAATAATTTTTCGATCTGTTTTATTTTTAGGTAACCAATCTTGTAGTGCCACAATTGTTATTCCTCATATCAGACAAAAAAACTGACTTAAAAAAGTCAGTTTTAACCTTTAAATATCCAACTATCTTTTGTACCTTCAAAAATTTGTGAAACCTCTTTTGGTCCCATTGAACCATTTTGATAAGCAAAAGGTTGTCGTGAGTCTTCTTGCCAAGTTTTTTCAATACGATCAATAAAATCCCAAGTTGTTTTCACTTCATGCCAATGTACAAAGTTTGTTCTATCACCAATTAAGAAATCATAGAATAATTTTTCATAAGCATCTGGTATTTGAGCGACTTCATCTTGAGTGTAAGCAAATTTCATTTGCAGACTCGATAAATCTGTTTGAGATAATTGCTTGCCATTCAATGTCACCGTCAATTTATTTTCCGGGTCTATTTCAATCGAAATAACGTTATCTTGATTTTCTTCAAATAAATCATGTGATGATTTTAAGACTAAATCAACGCGAGTTGTTTTTTGTGCTAATTTTTTACCTGTACGGATATAAAATGGCACATTTTTCAAAGGACCTTCTTTAAATAAGAGCTTACCTGAAACAAAAGTTTCAACCGTTGAATCGGGTGACACTTGTTCTTCTTTACGATAACTATTTTCGCTATGATTCCCGTCATATTGACCTCGTACAAAGAAACGGTTTACTTCGTCTGAATCATACATTTGAATACTATTTAATACATCTTGTTTAGCTTGATGAATATCAGCTGAAGTTAGGGATTTAGGCTTTTTCATTGCAACTTGTGATGCAATTTGAAAAATATGATTTTGCACCATATCTCTCAAAGCACCTGCTGTTTCATAGTACCCACCACGATTTTCAACACCTAGACTTTCAGCTAAAGTAATTTGAACATTTTTAATGTGATTACTATCCCAAACTGAATCAAATAGCGGATTAGTTAATCTCAAATACATAATATTTTGAATCATTTGTTTGCCCAGATAATGATCAATGCGATAAACATCTTTTTCGTCAAATGAATCGCCAATTTGTTGGTTCAATACTTTTGCACTTTCAAGATCGTGGCCAAATGGTTTTTCAACTACTAAACGATTATAGCCTGTATCAGTCACTAATTTTTGTGCTCTCAAGTGTTGTGAGATAGTGCCGAAAAATTGAGGTGACATTGCCAAGTAAAACGTACGATTTCCTTGAGTATTAAATTGTGTTTCTAATTGTGAAATTTTATTATTCAATTCAATATAGTGACTTTCATCAGTCACATCATGTGATTGGTAGAAAAAGTGCTGACTAAATTCTGTCACCAGTTTATCTTCAACATCTTTGACATTTTCGATAATAGCTTGTTGAACAGTCTCTTGAAAATAATCGTCACTCCACGGACGTCTTGCAGTCCCAACAACCGCAAAATTATCTTGAAGCGCACCCTTTCGAAATAAATTAAATAGTGCTGGATATAGTTTGCGATGGGCTAAATCTCCAGAACCACCAAAAATCACAAATAAAACGGGTAAGTTTTTTTTCATAGCTTTCACTCCCTCATCGAAGTTTATAAGATAAATTCGTTTCTTACAGTATTGTAACTGTTTTAAAAAGAAAAAACACCCTTAGGTGTTTCATAAACGACTAATCTTCTTTTTCTTGTTCTTTCTTAGTTGTTTCTTCTTTTGTTTCCAATTCTTTTGTCTCTTCAGTTTCGTTTTCTGGTTGAACTGTTTCACCTGGAGTAACTTGGCGAATGGCAGTACGTTCAAAAGTTAAAAACAAGTTATCAGCATCAATTGTAATCGTCTTTTCATCTTCATTAACACTTTCAATAACACCGTGAAGTCCACCGATTGTGATAATGTTGTCACCTTTTTTCATTGCTGACATTTTTTCTTGACGTTCTTTTTGTTGCTTTTGTGCTGGACGAACCATAAAGAAGTAAAATCCAACCGCAATTACTATCAAAATAATAATGCTATAATCCATAAAATACACCTCATCTAATTTTTCTTACTAAAAGTTCATATGTTTACTATTATAACCGTAACTTTCAAAAAATTCAGCCCTAAAATCAGCTAATCGATCATTTTTTATAGCTTCACGAACCTGCTTCATTAAGTCTAACAGAAAATAAAGGTTATGATAACTAGTTAGGTGAATTCCAAAAGATTCTTTGGCTTTCAATAAATGGCGAATATAAGCTCTTGAGTAGTTACGACAAGTATAACAATCACAATTTTTGTCAAGTGGCCCAAAATCACGAGCATACGCTGCATTTTTAATAACCAAGCGACCTTCTGACGTCATAACAGTTCCATTACGTGCAATTCGGGTTGGCAAAACACAGTCGAACATATCAATTCCACGAATAACACCATCAATCAGAGCATCTGGTGTCCCAACGCCCATCAAATAACGTGGTTTGTTCTCGGGTAGTTCTGGAACAGTGTAGTCTAATACTTGGTTCATTTCTTCTTTAGTTTCACCGACACTCAATCCACCAATAGAATATCCTGGGAAATCTAAACTAACTAAATCGCGAGCGCTTTGTTTACGTAAATCTTCATAACCTCCACCTTGAACAATACCAAATAGTGCTTGAGTATCTGGATTTTTATGTGCTTTCAGTCCGCGTTCTGCCCAGCGAGTGGTTCGATTAACTGCCTTTTGCATTTCAGCATAGTCATTATGAAAGTCTGTTAACATATCTAAACTCATGATAATATCTGCACCTAGGTCGTTTTCAACTTGAATTGCCTTTTCAGGCGACAAAAAAAGAGGTTCCCCTGATAGATGGCTCTTAAATGAAATACCTTCTTCATTAAACTTGACGTGTTCTGTTAATGAAAAAGCTTGAAAGCCACCAGAGTCAGTTAAAATAGGGTGGTTCCAGTTCATAAATTTATGCAAACCACCAGCTTCTTTTACAATTTCTTCCCCTGGTCTCAACCATAAGTGATAATTATTTGCCAAAATAATCTGAGCTCCGACTTTTTCTAAGTCTTCTGGTGACATTGTCTTAACAGTAGCCTGTGTTCCAACAGGCATAAAAATAGGTGTTTGAAAAGTCCCATGAGGTGTTTTGACTTCACCTAAACGTGCGCCCGTTTGTTTATCAACATGTAATAATTTATATTCAATTGCTGCCATTAATATTTTATTCCTATTCTATTTTTAAATTAATAAATAAACATTGCATCCCCAAAACTGAAAAAACGATAACGTTCTATTACAGCATGGTGATAAGCATTCAAAATATTATCTCTACCCGTAAAGCTCGCCACAAGCATCACCAAAGTAGATTTTGGTAAGTGAAAATTAGTAACAAAAGCATCGACGGCTTTAAACTCATAACCTGGTTTGATAAAAATATCAGTCCAACCACTATCAGCTTTTACCTCTCCATCAAAGCGACTGGCAATTGTCTCAAGTGTCCGAATGGTCGTTGTACCAACAGCGATAACGCGCCTACCTTCTACTTTAGCCTGACCAATCAGCCTAGCATTGTCGTCATCTAATTGATAGAACTCACGATGCATTTTATGTTCATCAATATCACTAAAGACAACCGGTCTAAAAGTGCCCAGTCCAACATGTAACGTCACATAAGCTAACTGAATGCCTTTTTGTTCAATCCTAGCTAATAAATCAGGAGTGAAATGCAGCCCTGCTGTCGGTGCTGCTGCTGAACCATTTTCCTTAGCATAGACAGTTTGGTAGCGGTCATTATCTTCCAAGTGTTCTTTGATATAAGGCGGCAATGGCATTTGACCAAGCTGTTCAAGTACTTCTAAAAAGATTCCTTCGTACGAAAACTCGATTTGAAATTTACCTTCCTCACGTCTTTTGTTAACTACTGCGGTCAACTGACCATCACCAAATTCTAGTTCATCACCCACATGAATTTTACGTGCTGGTTTGATTAAAACTTCCCAATTATCACCTTGCTCTTGTGCTAGCAATAATAATTCAACATGACCATGGGTTTTAGCTTTTTGACCATATAATCGCGCAGGTAAAACTCGTGAATTATTCATCACCAAAACATCGCCTGCTTGCAATTCATCAATTAAGTCATAAAAATGACGGTCATTCAACTCACCCGTTTGATGATTCAAAGTTAATAGTCGAGAATGATCTCTTTGATCAAGTGGGGTTTGCGCAATAAGTTCTTCTGGCAATTCATAATCAAATTCATCTATTGATTGCATATTATCTCTCCGTTAATTTAATACCTAAATGCGTGTAGGCCTTGGCGGTAACCGAACGTCCTCTAGGTGTTCTTTTAATAAATTCTTTTTGTAGTAAATAAGGTTCGTAAATAGTTTCAACGGTTTCTTGATCTTCACCGATATTAGCTGCTAGTGTTTTGATGCCGACAGGACCACCCTGATAGGTTTCAATCATCATCATTAACAACTTACGGTCAACTTGATCAAGTCCAGCTTCATCTACTTCTAGCTGTTGTAGAGCCTGTTGAGTAGTTGTTAAACTTATTTGAACTTCTTCTTTAACTTCAGCAAAATCACGAACTCGCTTCAACAATCGGTTACTAATACGAGGGGTTCCTCTTGAACGTTTTGATAATTCATGGGCAGCTTCTTCACTAATTTTAGAATTAAAAACTAAAGAGGAACGCTCAATAATATGCTGTAAGTCTTCTTCTTCATAATAATTCATATGCTCTATAATTCCAAAACGGTCTCTTAATGGAGCCGATAATTGCCCTGCTCTAGTTGTTGCACCAATCAGTGTAAAAGGTGGTAATGGAATATGAACTGGATGTGTTCCCTCACCTTGACCAATAATGATATCAATATAGAAATCTTCCATAGCTGAATACAAAACTTCTTCAACTGTTTTAGGAAGTCGATGAATCTCATCAATAAATAAGACGTCTCCTGGATTAAGTTCAGTTAGCAAAGCTACCAAGTCTCCTGCTTTTTCAATAGCAGGTCCCGTTGTACTGCGTAATTTGACATCCAACTCGTTGGCAATCACAAAGGCTAAAGTCGTTTTCCCTAATCCTGGCGGTCCATAAAGTAAAACATGATCTAATGATTCTTGCCTTTTCTTTGCGGCTTGAATATAAATCGATAACTCATCTTTAACTTTATGTTGACCAATGTATTGATTTAAGTACTGCGGTCTTAAAGAAAGTTCAATATTTTTATCATCTTGGCTCGCTTCTTGATTAATTACTCGATCACTCACAACTTAGCTCCTTTCTATTTTTTTAGTAGTAGTTTAAGTCCTTCCTTGACATATTCATCAACTTTATTCAATTGAGCTTGTTTTAATTTTGGACTAATTTTATCAATTTCACGTTTGGTATAACCCAGCGCTTGTAATGCTTGCAAACTTTCATCAAATTCTTTTGAATCTGAAGTAAGTTGACTATCTGATTTATCTGAAATTGTAAATAAATCATCTTGATAGATTGCCATTTTGCCTTGTAAATCAAGTACAATTTGTGAAGCAGTTTTTTTACCAATCCCAGGAAACTTCATTAAGTATTTAATATCTCCAGAATCAACAGCTTCAGCAAGGCCACTAACATCTTCACTTGCCATAATTGCTAAAGCACTGCGAGGACCTATGCCACTAACACGATTTAATAGATTAAACAGCTGCTTGTCTTCTAGACTCTTAAACCCGTAAAGTGTGAGTTCACTTTCTCTCACAATCTGTTCAATAAAAACCTGAGCAGACTCTTCTTGCTTGTAGTGATAGGGATAGGGCGTTAAAACAAGATAACCCATCCCATTATTTTCCAGCACGATATAATCGGGCTTAATTGAGACGATTGTTCCCTTTAAATATTCATACATTGTTATTCTCCTATTTCGCCATCATCACGTTGATGGCTTTGTTGAATGCGACGAAACATTTTTTCAATATCGGTTTGACTGAAATGGATGAGCACAGGTCGACCGTGGGGACAATTATACGGGTTTTTAGCTTGGGAAAGCTGATCAAGCAAGGATTGTGCTTCTGATGGTTTGATGTAGTGATTGGCTTTAATCGCATTTTTACAACTCATCATAATCGCTGTTTTTTCTCTGAATTGTTTTAAGGTTAGTTTTGGATTATCTTGAATTGCATCAACCATTTCTTGAATCAAGCTTTCTTGATTTTCAACCATCCATGTTGGGTGCGAGTTAATAATAAAAGTATTTCCCCCAAATGGTCGCAATTCAATCCCCAACGTTTGCAATTCTTCTAAATAATTTTGAATCTTTAAGTAATCTGAATTAGATAACTCAATTGTCATTGGTGTCAAAAACGTTTGTTGGTCATTTGAAACTTCAGCAATTGTTTCACGATATTTTTCATAGTTCAAACGCTCTTGGGCAGCGTGTTGGTCAACTAGATACATCCCATCATCACTTTGCGCGATTAAATAGGTTAACTGTACTTGTCCTACAAAATATAAATCGGGAAATGATGATGTTTTTGGTTTTTGTACTTCTTCCAACTGCTGATTTTCTTCTTCAAAAGGACGTGTTTGTACTTGTGCTTTCACATTTTCATTCCACGTTGGCGATAATTTAATTTTATCACTTTGATTGATTTCAAAAGATTGAATATCTTCCTCAATTTGGTAATATTTTTGCCCATTTGGATAATTGAACTGACGCGGTTTGCTCTTAGACAAGGTCAAGTCTGTTTGCTGATAAGTCGGTTGATATTTAGCTGGTTGAACTAAATTATCTAGTCCATCTTGAACCAAGTTATTCTTTGCAAGAGTTTGCTTAAAGGTTTGCTCAATTAGCTCTTTTAATTGAGCCTCTTTTGAAAGACGAACTTCTTGTTTTGTCGGATGTACGTTCACATCAACTAGATTAGCATCCATTTTGATATTCAATACCACGACAGGAAATCTACCTACCATTAATTTACTCCCATAACCACTGATTATACTTCTAGATAGTTGGTAGTTTTTGATGAATCGACCATTTAATAATATTGAAATATAATTACGGTTCGATCGTGTCATTTCGGGTAATGATAAGTAACCTGAGATTTCAAAGTCCATGTTTTCTGATGAAAACGGAATCATCTTTTGTGAAATTTGACGACCATATATATTGGCAATATTCTTTTTCAAGTCGCCATCACCCGTTGTTTGACTCAGTCTTTTTGAACCATTAAACAATCGAAATGATAAATCGGGATAACTCAAAGCGAGTTGGTTAACGACATCAATCATTTTAGCAATTTCTGTTTTTTGCGATTTTAAATATTTGAGACGCGCGGGTGTGTTAAAGAACAAATCACTAACAATAACTTGTGTTCCTCTTTTGGCAGCAGCCGGTTCTTGAGACTTAATCATTCCTTCTTGCACTTTAGCTTTGATTCCTTTAGTTTCACCAGTATTAGTTACTATTTCAACTTTTGAAACAGCGGCAATACTTGATAAAGCTTCACCACGAAATCCCAAAGTTAAAATATTAAATAAATCGTCTGTCGTCGTTATTTTACTAGTAGCATGACGTTTAAATGCTAGTGATAAATCATCTGCAGCAATACCCAATCCATTATCTGAGACAACGATTTGCTTTAAACCACCTTCTGAAAACGTAATATCTATTTCTGTTGCTTTTGCATCAATTGCATTTTCAACTAGTTCTTTAATAACTGAGCTTGGTCGCTCAATAACCTCACCCGCAGCAATTTGATCACTTAATCTTTGAGATAGTTCTCTAATTTGTGTCATCTTGCACCTCCTTACTTTTGTTAATCTTTAATTAATCGTTGTTGCCAATCATTAATCAAATTCATTAACTCAAAAGGTGTTTTATTCATCAAGCTAATAGATTTAATTTCATCAATAATATCACTATCAACATTAGTCAAAACATCGGTTTGCGTTTTATCAACAACCGCTTCTGGTGTAAACAAATCGAGTTGATTGTCATTTATTTGAATATTCTGATGATCATCTTGGTTTTCGAATTCTAGTAACATTTCATTAGCCTGATTGATTACTTCTTCAGGTAGTCCTGCTAACTTAGCAACGTGTATCCCATACGATTGGTCAGCTGGGCCCGCAATAATTTTATGCAAGAATATCAACTTCCCATCTTTTTCACTAGCTCCAACATGAACATTTTTTAAGTGTGGTAGTTGCTGTTCTAAACTTGTTAGCTCGTGATAGTGAGTCGCAAATAGCGTCTTAGCACCAACTTTTTGATGTAGGTATTTAATAATTGCGCCGGCAAGAGACATACCATCATAAGTAGCAGTTCCTCTTCCAATTTCGTCAAATAAAATTAATGATTTTGCAGTAGCATTTTTTAGTGCTTGATTTGCTTCGTTCATTTCGACCATAAAAGTCGATTGACCTGAAATTAAATCATCTGCAGCACCGATTCGTGTGAAAACTTTATCAAAAATTGGTAATTTAGCCGATGAAGCTGGTACAAACGACCCTACCTGATTCATAATTGCAATCAATGCCAGTTGTCGCATATATGTGCTCTTACCTGACATATTAGGCCCTGTTATTAAGAAAATATTAATATCTTCACCCATTTCGATATTATTAGGAATGTACTGATCATTTTCTAAGACAGCCTCTACAACCGGGTGACGCCCGTCCTGTACATCAATAACCTGATTATTTGTCAATTCTGGTCTAACTAACCGTTTATCTTCTGCCAAAATACTAAAACTCGTTAAGACATCTAAAGCTGAAATACTGTGAGATAATTGCTGTAATAGTTCAATATGATTTTTAACTTCATCTCGTAAAGTCACAAATAATTGGTATTGATAATCTACAGAATTAGTTTGCGCTTGTAAAATTAATGTTTGCATTTCTTTAAGTTCAGGCGTTAGATAACGTTCGGCATTCGACAATGTCTGTTTACGTTCATAACGCTCTGGGACCTTGTCTTTATGGGTATTCGTTACTTCTAAGTAGTACCCAAACACTTTATTATAACCAATTTTCAAACTCGGTATGCCAGTTGCTTCTTTTTCTTTTCTTTCTAAATCAGCTAACCATTTAGTGCCATTGTGCATAGCGTGATAGTAGTCATCTAATTGTTTATCATATCCTTCTTTAATTAGACTCCCTTCTGTAATTGCAATGGGAGGATCATCAACGATTGCCGTCATTATTTTTTGGCCTAAGTCAGATAAATCAACAATATCATCTGCATAATTTTGTAAAATTTCATCGTCTGAACTATCTAATAGTTGAATGATTTTAGGAACTTGGCTTAATGACTGTCCTAATTGGCGCATTTGACGACCATTAATGTTACCAAAAGCCACACGGCCCGTTAAACGCTCTAAATCGTAAACGTTCTTCAAGGCATCACTAATCTCTTCTCTAGTAAAAAAGTCGTCCAGTAATGCCTGAACCATATTCTGACGGTACAAGACATCTTTTTCCAAAACTAACGGCCGTTCTAGCCATTGCTTAAGTAATCGACTTCCCATAGCAGTTTTAGTTTTATCCATCAACCAATATAATGAGCCCATTTTTTTGTGAGTTTTGCTAGATTGTATAATTTCTAAATTTTGTTTAACCACATGGCTCATTTGCAAATAAGACTTTGCCTCATAGCTTTTTGCAATTTGTAAGTGCGCTAGTTGGCGTTTTTGCGTTGCAACAATATATTGAATAAGTTGTCTTGTTGCCGTTAATTCGCTTTGATTGGTTATTCGCTGAACTACAAATTCTTGTTCGCTTTCACCTTGTGCTTCAGTTACCGGAGATGACACCAATATATTGGCTTTTTTCAGAACTGATTGTTGATTTTGATTTAACTCACCCAGCCAGATTACTTCTTTTGTTTGAAGTGATAATAACTCATTAAATACTTCTTCAAACGAATTAAAGTGTGTGGTTTGAACTTCACCTGTTGCTAAATCAGAATAACTTAATCCATACTCCTCTTTTCCAAAAATAACAGAAGTTAAGTAATTATTTTGAGTGGCTTGTTCCGGTTTTTCATCCATCATAGTCCCAGGTGTTATCAACTGAACTACTTCACGTTTAACCATTCCCTGCGCATCTTTTGGATCTTCAACTTGATCACAAATCGCCACTTTGTAACCCTTGTCAACTAAACTATCGATATAATTTCGAATAGCATGGTGAGGCATTCCTGCCATTGGTATTTTATTTTCAGTATTCTTGTTACGGTATGTCAACGTCAATTCTAATAATTTTGCGCCTAAAACCGCATCTTCTTCAAAAAGTTCGTAAAAGTCACCTACACGATAAAATAAAAACGCATCAGCATACTTTTCTTTAATTTCATAATATTGTTTCATCATTGGAGTTTGTGATTTTGCCATAGTTATCGTTTCCTTTTTTATATTCACTTTAATTATAACAAAAAATAAGGAACAATTTATGTCCCTTATTTAATAGATTATTTATTTTTTAAGATGGTAGCTGTAAGTTGAAACAATAATATTTTCATGCTTACTAAATGCCTGTCTCAATCTCAACGCTGTTTGATTATGCAGTGCAAATTGCCACTGCTTGTTTGGTACAAACTGTGGAATTAACACAGTTGTTGAGAAATTACGATGTTGAGCATTCTTAGATATCACACCAGTAAATCTGACAACAGGTTTAATAACTGAACGGTAAGAAGAATGAACATCTACAAATCGAATATTTGGAAAGTCTTTTTTGAACTGTTCTTGTGTTTCACGTTCTTTTTCAGGATTTTCATCCATTGACACATGCATAGCAATTACATAATCGCCAATTGATTGTGCATATGCAATAGCACCCTTAGTTACCTGAGTTACATTAGAAACC
The DNA here is from genome assembly GCF_001436605.1 of Holzapfeliella floricola DSM 23037 = JCM 16512. Taxonomy (GTDB): domain Bacteria; phylum Bacillota; class Bacilli; order Lactobacillales; family Lactobacillaceae; genus Holzapfeliella; species Holzapfeliella floricola. Next base: position 64,692 of record NZ_AYZL01000016.1, read on the forward strand.
AAGACAATTACCGTTGAACCATCATAATGATGATACTTAGCGCCTTCTTGTTCTAATCGTAATTGTTCTGCTACATTCTCATAGTGATGTCTAATTTTATAAAAGAACCATACTAAGAATGGCATGATCACAAACAGTGGCCAAATTTCACCTAAACGAAATACGATTAAAATAACTAAAATAACAAATGAAATCAAAGCACCGACAAAATTAGCAAAGGCCTTTGCTAACCATTTTTTTGGTTTTTCTCTATACCACTTCACAATCATTCCTGTTTGTGACAATGTGAATGGTATAAATACACCAGCAGCATACAATGGAATTAGTTTTGAAGTTACACCACCGAACAATGTAATTAAGACAATAGACCCAATGGCTAATGTTAAAATACCATTTGAATAAGCTAAACGATCACCGCGATCCATATAGTTGTGTGGTAAAAATTTATCTTTGGCTAAGTTTGATGACAGTACTGGAAATGCTGAAAATCCGGTATTCGCCGCAACTGCTAGAATAAAGGCTGTCGCAAACTGCACGATATAATAAAAAATATTTTCTCCGCCAAACGTCTTAGCAGCAACCTGTGATAAAACTGTCACTTTTTCTTCTGGAACAATACCATACCAGTAATTTAAGAAAGTAATTCCTGCAAAGAAAATACCTAGAATAACTGCCATAATAGTCAAGGTTGCTGCAGCATTTTTAGCACGCGGTTTTTTGAAAAATGGCACAGCATTTGAAATAGCTTCTACACCTGTTAGTGAAGACGAACCACTTGAAAACGCCTTAAATATTAGTGCTGCTGTAATCCCTGGAACAACACCACCAACCGGAGATGCCGCATGAAATGGAATTTGACCCGCTAGTATCCTAAATAGGCCAACACCTATCATAATAATAATTGATCCTATAAATAGGTAAACGGGAATCATTAAGAAACTAGCAGATTCACTTAAACCACGTAAATTCATCACTGTCAAAATAACAATAATAGTTATAGCAATGACTACCTGATGACCATATAAAGCTGGGATAGCTGATGTAATCGCTTCAGAACCAGCCGAAACACTTACAGCCACAGTCAAAATGTAATCAATCAGTAAAGCTCCACCAGAAACTAGCCCTGATGATTTCCCTAAGTTATCACTGGATACCTTATACGCACCACCTCCATCAGGATAAGCACGAATAATTTGACGATAAGAAATCGTTAAAGAAAGTAGTAGCACTAAAACAAAAAAGGCAATTGGTAGCGAATACCAGATTGCGGCTGTTGAAAGCGTTATCAATACCATCACAATTTCTTCTGTACCATAAGCCACACTAGACAAAGCATCAGAACTCAACATTGCCAACGCTTTTAATCTTGTTAACTTTTGATCGCCATCTTCATTTGATTTTAAAGGCTTACCTAAAATCAAACGTTTAAATTGTCCCATCACGGGCACCTCCACATAATGAAATTTTTCAATAACTTCACAAATATTACGCTATTTAACAAATAAAATCTACCATAATCTTATAAAAAAATTAACGTTTATAACAGCGTTATTGTGCCACACAAAAAAGCCTACGGCAAGTATTAACTTTCGTAGGCTTTATTTTTTAATTATTAAAGGGTTACATCATACCCATTCCAGGGTTCATTGGTGCTTGATTTGTTTCATTATCTTTATTAACTTCAGTCACAACAGCTTCAGTCGTTAACATCAACGCTGCAACAGACGCAGCATTTTGTAGGGCTGAACGTGTCACTTTAGTTGGATCAATAATACCTGCTTCAATCATATTAGTCCATTTGTCAGCAACTGGGTCATAACCAACTTCAGGATCTTCACTATTCAATCGTTCCACAATGACAGAGCCTTCAAGACCGGCATTCGTTACAATTTGACGAACAGGTGCTTCAAGAGCTGCTTTAACAATATTGATACCAGTTTGAACATCACCAGTTTCTTCAAGACAAGCGACAGCTTTGACAGCGTTAGCAAGTGCAGTACCACCACCAGCAACGTAACCTTCTTCAACAGCTGCACGAGTAGCATTTAATGCATCTTCAATACGATATTTGCGTTCTTTTAGCTCAGTTTCAGTTGCTGCACCAACTTTGATTACAGCCACGCCACCAGCTAATTTTGCTAGACGTTCTTGTAATTTTTCACGGTCAAAATCTGATGTTGAATCCGCAATTTGTTTTTTCAAGGTGTTAACACGTTCTGCAATAGCCGCTTTATCGCCTGCACCTTCAACAATTGTTGTGTTATCTTTTGTCACGGTAATACGACCAGCTTGTCCAAGTTGTTCTAGTTTTGTATCTTTTAATTCTAGGCCTAAATCTTCTGTGATAACAGTTGCACCTGTAAGAGCTGCAATATCAGCTAGTTGCTCTTTACGACGATCACCAAAACCTGGTGCTTTAACTGCAACAACATTGAAAGTTCCACGAATTTTATTCAACACAAGTGTTGGCAATGCTTCACCATCAATGTCATCAGCAATAATCATCAAAGCTTTACCTTGTTGAACAATTTCTTGCAATAAAGGCAAAATTTCTTGAATATTTGAGATTTTTTTGTCAGTTACTAAGATATATGGATTATCAAGGTCTGCTTCCATTTTGTCGTTATCAGTTACCATATATTGTGACAAGTAACCGCGATCAAATTGCATCCCTTCTACCACGCTTAATTCTGTTTCAATACCTTTAGATTCTTCGATAGTAATCACACCATCGTTGCCCACTTTTTCCATAGCATCTGCAATCAAGCGACCCACTTGTTCATTAGCCGCTGAAATTGAAGCCACTTGGGCAATTTCATCTTTATTAGCGACTTTATGTGACATTTTATGTAATTCTTCCACTGCTTTTTTAGTAGCAAGTTCAATTCCTTGACGAATCCCTACAGGGTTAGCACCAGAAGTGACATTTTTTAATCCTTCTTGAATAATTGCTTGTGCTAAAACAGTTGCTGTTGTTGTTCCATCTCCAGCGATATCATTAGTTTTTGAAGCCACTTCAGCTACTAATTTAGCTCCCATATTTTCAAAGTGATCTTCAAGTTCAATTGATTTTGCAATTGTCACACCATCATTGGTAATTTCTGGTGAGCCATAACTTTTTTCTAACACAACATTGCGACCTTTAGGTCCAATAGTTGCTTTAACAGTGTCAGCTAATTTGTTAACACCACGTAACATCGCACGACGTGCATCTTCTGAAAATTTAATTTCTTTTGCCATTTTAACTTCACCTCATTAAAAAATTAATCAATAATTGCTAAAATATCGTTTTCTTTTAATACTAAATACTCTTCATCTTCATATTTTAAGGTTGTACCTGCGTATTTATCGTAGTAAACGTTATCTCCAACTTTAACAGTCATTGGTAATCGCTGACCCTCACGAGTTCGAGCACCTTGCCCAACGGCGACAACTTCACCAACTTGTGGTTTATCTTGAGCACTACTTGCTAAGACAATTCCACCAACGGTTTCTTCTTTATCTTCTTTAACTTTTAAAATCACGCGATCAGCAATAGGTTTTAACATTTAATTTCCCTCCTACAATATTAGCACTGTCATAACCTGAGTGCTAAGTTCTAAATAAATAATATCACCTTTATGTAAAAGTGCAAGCTTTTAGCAGAAAAAAAAGTGAATGCTAAAAATTCTTTAAATTCCCTTATAAAATGATGAATTATGATATGCTAAACAGTGAAGAAAAATGAGGTGAAATAATGATTATCTTACAAGGACAACAATTAGCACGTCACTTTGGTAGTGATGTCTTATTTGAAAACTTAGATATTGAAATTCAAAACAAAAGTCGTATTGGACTAGTTGGCCCAAACGGTGCGGGTAAAAGTACCCTACTTAAAATGATTACAGGACAAGAAGAGCCTTCACTTGGTCATATTTCAATGCCCAAAAATATCGAAATTGGTTACATTGCCCAAGAACATAATTTCGATACTAACGAAACCATCTGGGATGAAATGTTGCAAGTTTTTACACCTTTAATCGAATTGGGTAACAAAATGACAGCGATTCAAGAACAACTAGCTCAACAAGAAAAGCCCGATGAAGAACTGCTTAAACGCTATGACCAAATGCAGTATGACTATCAAATCAATGGTGGGTTCACTTACGAAACCGATATCAAAACCGTTTTAAATGGGTTTAAATTTGATGAATCAACGTATCACCAAAAAATTAGCACTTTATCTGGTGGCGAAAAAACACGATTAGGTTTTGTTAAGCTATTACTTAAAAAACCAGATCTATTAGTTCTTGATGAGCCAACTAACCACTTAGATGTTGACACACTAACTTGGCTTGAAACGTTTTTAAAGAATTATTCTGGCGCTATTTTAGCTGTTTCTCATGACCAGTACTTTTTAGATGCGATTACAACTGAAATTTACGAATTAAGTTTCAAAAAATTAACTCACTTTACAGGAAACTACTCAAAATATGTAGAACAACGTGAGTTAATGGATCGTCAAAATCAAGAAGCTTACGAAAAACAACAAGCCGAAATCAAAAAACAAGAAGACTTTATCCAAAAAAACATTGTACGTGCTTCAACAACAAAACGTGCCCAAAGTCGTCGTAAACAACTTGATAAAATGGAACGCATTCAGCCGCCTAAACATCAAAGCCAAATGAATATGAAGTTTAATGTTGAAAAGCAAAGTGGTAAAGAAGCATTGCTTATTAATCATATGAGCGTTGGTTATGAAAAGAATGACCCTATGATTCAAGATGTCAACCTACAAGTTAACAAACATAATCGAGTTGCCATTTTGGGCGCTAATGGAATTGGTAAAAGTACATTACTTAAAACACTCGTTAAACAATTAGAACCACTTGCAGGTAGTTACAAATTTGGTGCTAATGTTTCTGTCGGATTTTACGATCAAGAAATTTCTCAGTTTAATTCCAAAGAAACAGTTATTGATACCGTTTGGAATCGTCATCGTTTAACACCTGAAAAAGAGATTCGTAGTGTTTTGGCTAGTTTCCTATTTGGTGCAGACGATATTGAAAAAAGCGTCGGTCAACTTTCTGGTGGACAGCGTGCTCGTCTTGCCTTAACCGTATTATCGATGGAAAATCATAACTTTTTAATCATGGACGAACCGACTAACCACTTGGACATTGATGCTAAAGAAGTCCTTGAAAAAGCACTACGAGAGTTTGATGGGACATTAGTTTTCGTTTCCCATGACCGTTACTTTATTAATGAACTAGCCACCACAACGATTGAAGTTAAAAATAACCAAGCTTATGTTTTTGATGGTAATTACGACTATTACTTAGAGAAAAAAGAACAGATTATCAAACCAACCGATGAACAAATTCAACAAGCACAAGCAAAATCAAGCAATACTGGTGGTAAAGAAGATTATGCGATGCAAAAGAAACGCCAAGCAGAAATTCGCAAAATTGAACGTGGTATTGCTCAAGCTGAAGAAAATATTGAAAAGTATGAAAGTCAGATTGAAGCCATCCAAGAACAAATGACTCAACCTAAATATGCAACTGATTACAGTAAAATGGCTGAGTTCCAATCAGAAATTAACCTAATTAATGAAAAATTGTCAACTGAAAATGATAATTGGGAATATTGGTTAACACAACAAGAAGAAAACGAAGAAAAAGATATTACAGTGATACTTCAAAAAAATTTTCACTAGAATTAGGTGTGAATCATCTAAGTATAATATTAGTATTTTTTAGTGTAGCTAAAACATAAAGACATAATAAAGTGAAGCACCTTACATTTATTGGACTAATCCAAATAATTATGAGGTGCTTTTTTATGATAAAGTATTCAGATAAATTAAAATTAGAATTTGTGAATTAACACTTAAATCATTGTTATTCTACTAAAAGATCACTAATCACTATAAAATATCATTACAACTTGGCTGACTAAATTTTGAAAGTATATAAGTACAAGGATAATATAAACTAAACATACTAGACGTCTATTACTCAAAGCGTTATCGAAACTGTTTAATCTCAAAAAATCAATGTAGTATTATACATTGAAACATTTACAGATGGCTGAAGTAAAAATATCAATTAAGTACTATTTAACATCGACAGATTATTGAAAAATTAGATTTTATTCTTGCCTAAAAGCGGTTTACAAGCTAACGTTACAACCAACTATTTGTTAAGCACATTAAAAAGTATCGTTCATACAAAGGCGCAATCGGTAAAATTAGTCATAACTACCACAATCATAAGAAGTTTAATTGTATAATTCCCAGAACAATCGCCTATACTAATATTACGGAAGTTAAACTTCAAATTACAAAAAATTTACATTTCCACAGTCATTGATTAGGCTTTCAAAAAAGGCGTTCGCATTAAAGCAAGTTATTTCTCTAATATGCGTTTAATTAAACAACCGTTAGATAAATTTTAGTTCAAAATTAAAACGCTGAGCAGCTATTATTTGTTCAAACCAGGAATCCTTCATTATCAATATTATTACTATTATCAAAGAGTTAAAAGTATAGGTTTAACGCAAAGTATGTTTAAAAAAGTAATTAATTAGATAATGCTCAAACTGAAGGCTTCTTTAATCTACTTAAAAGAGGATAGTTGAACCATTTTTAGATTAAATTTAGCTTATTTTAATTAGATAATTATACAACTTATTTTGATTACAATAAATTATCACTCGAAACAAAAGGATGCCCCTATTGAATATCGATAACATCTTTGAGCTTTTTTATTTGATTTTTAAAAGTCTAACTTTTATATTGCGCTTTAAAAATCAGAATGTTCAAGTCTATCTCATTTTAAGCAGATTATATTTATTATTATTTTTTCATTTTCTGATTTTCATTTATTTCTTTAGCTAGACTTTTTTGTATACTTTTATAGTCAATCTTTTGTAAATTTGCTTTTCTCTTCTCTCTTTGTACATCATCTAATATTTGCCCAAATATTTTTTTATTATCTAAAATAGAATTTATTTTTAATTTTCTTATTGCATATTGCATTTCAGGAAGAATAACAAACATTTCCATCGGATTGAAGTTTGCTAATTCAATAAATGCTTTATCTCTTGTAGCAAAATAATGATAAACAACTTCTTCTGACTGGTTATCCTTAAACATTTGCAGTTCAAGTAATCTAATATGAAAAATATCCCACGTTGTATTATTAATTTTTTTAATAACATCCTTGGAAAACCCTTCTATTTTCTTAAATGTCTGATATTTTGATAAATCTCTCTCAAAATATTTATCTAACAAAGTAAGTTCGTATTCCAAAAATATATTAAGTGTAGATAATGAATATTTAACCAATTCTTCTGTTTTATTTTTTATTTTTTTGTCTTGTTTTATAAGAAAAGCTTTCAATACCAAACAATTCAGAATAATATATTCATTCCAATAATGAGGCTTTAATATTTCATTAAAAATCCTTTCAGCATCTTTTTTATCACTTTCAGACAAATGCACTCTGCTTATTTCCTCTATAATAGTATCCTTTTTTATAAATCTCAAAAAATTATTTATTATCTCTTTCCAGACATCTTCTCCTGAATTTTCAATAGGGCTCATCGAACGTTCCATAATTGCCGTAGACATATTAAACTCAAAATTTTCATTTTTTAAATATTTTAATAATTCATAAACTTCCTCACCATCTTTTGAATTTTTACCATTTACGTAGTGATTGAATGCAGTTAAAACATTCAAGTCTAAATTCACTACTTTTCTAATATTTAATTTTCTTTCTATATTATTACTCTTATTATCTAATACGTATGCATTTTCATAATTAGATAATGTCTCTAAATAATATCCACTTAATTCTTTCCTGCTCTCTAAAAAACCTTTTTTCATATTACTAAAATCAAAAATTCGCACATGAGCTTGTTCATTAAATAGTTCATTAAATTCTTGAATTCTTTTTAATGGACATGGAGCATCAAAAACCCTCTCCACTTTTCGTTCTAAGCTATACATAATATTCTCCTTATTTATATTTTTAGTCTGATTAAAAAGCTTACCAATACTAGTCATGAATCATTTTATATCTCCCTCCCCCTAAATAATTTAACCCTTTTGTTTTTGAAGCGACTCTCCAATTCAACAATTAAAACTTATCATAGTTTTACTAATAAATGTATAAATCTCGAAAAATTTCAAAAGTCTTTTATTCCTTATTTTGAAAAAGTTAACTAAAAATATAAAAAATAATCGTCTTGATGTGACCCCCCCTTAAGTTTGACCAAAACTCAAACTTAAAGGGGGCTTTTTCATGGTAAAGATTAATCAATAATTTAAATTAAAAGTTGTCATAGATTATCTAAACTAACCTATGTCATCAATATGACATTGCTAAATCAAGCACTATTTTAAAATATGTTAATCGCTACCAAAATCATGGTATGTTTGGCTTAAGATTCAAAAACAAAATACCAAAACCTATTCTTTTGCATTCAAACGACAGGTATTAGACTTTAAAAAAAACATCAATTATCTTATCTCAAAACAACGATTTATTTTAACATTCCGACTTTGAGTACGATTTATAATTCGCAAAAACAATGGGATTTATATTGTGAACCAAGCTTACAATCAAGTCCTGATTACCTTAAAAGTAAAATGAACCCACAAAATCTGCATTACTTTATAAAATATCACCTTGAAACCTTGAAAGAATAAAACATCAACCAACTTCGACTATTAAAGATGCAACAGAATTAATTCAACAGTTACCTAAGTATTCAACTCGAGCTATTTGCATACGATTAGTCTAGCTAAAAGTGTGTATTATATCACTTAAATCAAGACAAATAAAAAGATGAGCAACTGCTTACTTAATCAGATTCAATTAAGAACAGGCTCATCCTGACAATGTTTATCGGCGTCTATCTTCTGCACTTGAAATGAAGGAAACTCACGTAGTTCAATTGCTTACAAACGAAGACTTATGATAAAAAACGTCGCTATAATTCTTCTTATCTGGTCAAATTGGTAAAACCACTAATAATCATCTTGAGCATGAATTTGAAGCACAAAATCCTTATCGAAAACTCGTAACAGATGGCATTCAATTTAGATATGGCAAATCCGATATCAATCATCACGTTTATCTATTTGCCAATACTAAATTTATATTATCGAGAAGTGCTAGGTTATAAAATTAGTTTATATCCGACTTTGAAGTTCACTTTAAAACTGGTTTGAATACTCATTAATTGCTTACCTAAAACAGATACTCCATCTATTTTAGATATCTACATAGTGACCAAGGATTTCAATATCAAACTCCAATTTGGCAAAAGACATTAAAGGATAATACGATCAGAAAAATTATATCACGCAACGACAATTGCTTAGACAATACAGCTATGGAAACTTTTTTCATATTATGAAAGCTGAAGTCATAGCGATACGTTATCACACAAAGCCCTAATTAGTTGACGCAATGAAAAAATAGATTCATTATTATAGCAATGACCGAATCAAATTAAAATTGGGTAGCAAATATCTGGTTCAATACGAAACCCCACCACCTGATTTAATCAATTCAGTATGTTCAAATTTTTAGGGGCACGTCATCATCCGCAAAAAGATAGTTTTTTATTCTCCTTCATAAGGAAATTCAAGACCTGGTTCAGCATTTAAACTCATGTCACTGAAATCTTGATCTAAAAATTGTTGGTAAGCTGCAGCTCCTATCATCGCCGCATTATCACCACATAAACGAAGCGGCGGAATAATAACTTTCAAGTCTGGGAATTGCTGATTGATTGCTTCAGTTAAAGCTTGTCTCAATCCTTGATTAGCTGCTACACCTCCAGCTAAAATGAATGTTTTAGGTTGGTATTCGGCAATCGCTTTGACTGTTTTATGAACCAATACCTCCACAACCGCACTTTGAAAACTTGTCGCTAAGTCATTTTTATCTAATGTCTCACCCACTTGATCTGCATGATGAACGGTATTGATAAAGGCACTTTTTAGTCCACTAAAACTAAAATCATAATTATCCTCTTTCATCATAGCACGTGGAAAGTCAAAGGTTTCAGACCCTTGATGAGCCATTTCATCAATTGTTTTACCTGCAGGGTAGTTGATCCCCATAACACGACCGACTTTATCATAGGATTCACCAGCAGCATCATCACGGGTATCACCGATAATTTCATAATCACTAGGTGTTTTCATAGAGACTAACTCCGTATGGCCACCTGAAACCACCAAAGCTAAAGCTGGATACTCGACTTTATCCACTAAATTAGCTGCCTTGATATGACCCGCAATATGATTAGTTCCAATTAAGGGAAGATTATATGCCATTGCTACAGCTTTAGCAGCTGAAATACCGATTAATAAAGCACCAACAAGACCTGGACCCTTAGTAACCGCTACAGCATCCAAATCTTGATAAGTCACACCTGCTTTTTCAAGGGCTTCTGTGATTAACATTGTAATAATCTCAACATGATGACGACTCGCAACTTCTGGTACGACACCACCAAAACGTTGGTGACTTTTAACTTGAGTTGCAATCATATTAGATAAAATTTCAGTTCCATTTTTAACAACTGAAACACTCGTTTCATCACAACTTGTTTCAAATGCTAAAATTAAATTTTGCTCTGTTTCACTCATAACGTTTGTTCAATTCCTTTATAAGGGTTTCACCATTGTGACCCCATCAATTTTTTCAAAATAATAATAGTTTTTTCTGATTCTGACTTTTTCAAAACCCATTTTTTGATAAATATACTGTGCCTTCTGATTATCAACACGAACTTCCAGGCTAACTTTATCAAGTCTTAATTGCTTAGCATAATCGCAAACCAAATGAATTAAGTACTGACCTAAATGTTGATTTTGATAATCAGGAATAATTCCCACATTCGTAATATGAGCCTCACGAAAAGCTGGTGTAAATTTAATCCCAATATAACCAATCAACTCTCTTTGATCAAAAAGAGCTAAGTACAACCGACGATGAGTATTAAGTAACTCTTGCTTAAATGCGTATTTATCCCAGGGCGAATTTTGATAAATTTTACTTTGAGCTATCATCAATGCATCAAGGTGCGTTAAATCTGCCTTAGCTAACTTAAAAGTCATCTTTTGAGTTGTTAAGTATAACGGTTGTTTATGAATGGGTAGATTAAAAAATAATTGATTAAAACCTAAGATTGCTTTAAACCTCTTCAACATACTGATTACCATCATGGTCGCCATTGGTTTTTGCCCAATCAGTCTCTGCTTGTGTTTTTCTTAAATATTCAGGCACAAATAGATCAATATTTTCAGGTGTTAACTGGTCAAGCATTGATATTGCCAGCTCAGCATGTACTAAATTATCTTTGGCAACTTCAATTTTAACTTCAGTTTTGCTAAATAAATCAGAAAACTCAGACTGCTGTTCTTTCAATGATTCACCGACAAAAATTAACTTATTTTTACCTAATTTTACCGCTTTACTTCTTAATTGATTAACTAATCCTTCAAAGTCAATATGTTGTTCTTTTAATTGTTCAGAATAGTGACCTTCTTCATCAACTGAATAAGCAGATGCAAAAAAGTTATGATTACGTGCATCAATCACTGGCACGATTAAAGCCTCTGAATCCAAAACATTACGAGCCAAAAGTGCTAATGTTGAAACACCGTATAACTTTTTATTCAATACCTTAGCCATTGTTTTAGCGGCTGTCACACCAATTCGAACACCCGTATATGATCCAGGACCTTGAGCCACAACGACTGCTTGTATATCGTTTAATTTTAAATTTTCTTGTTCAAGAATATGCGTAATTGTTGGCATTAAATGAATGCTGTGATTACGGCTATCCGTTCTGTTTTTTTCAACTGTTCGGTTTGCAGTCTGTAAAGCTACAGACAACTGACTAGTAGCGGTACTCATTGCTAATACGTTCACTGTTTTCGCTTCTCTTTCTTTACTTAGAATATCTATTTAATATTGATTCTATTTTAACACGGTCTAAAGCAACCATTGTCAAATACAAAATTATCATTTGAACCCATGGCACTGTCACTTGTTTGGGGAGCCTTTGAATAAGCAAGTGGTTGAAATCAGCACCACTTTTTAGAGTCATCCATAATGTGTTCAGCCCCGTATTGACAATTATTGTAATTAACAAAACGCTTACAACAATTCGCCAAACTTTTTTCCAATCACCTGCAAAGTTCTGGTTGTATAAAAATGTCCCATAAATAATGCCTCCGGCAATAGCAGAGATCGTGAACCCTGGATAAAATCCACCGGGAACACCAATAATGATTGAGTTTAAAACGTCAGCTAAACCAGCGCCAATTCCAGCCCATAAAACTCCGAAGAATCGACCCATTAAAGCAGTCCCTAAAAATCCGAGACCTACTTGTACAACAGCAGGATCTCCAACTTTTATAGTTTGTAATATAATACTAATCGCAATCATTAATGCAAAGACTACTACAAAATTGAGATTGCTTAGACTTTTATTTTTCATTAAGTCACTTCTCCCTTAGATATCCAATGTTTAAGAATTTTTAATGATTTAATTTTATCATATTCGTAATTCACTTACATTATTGATAAAATATAATAAACATGGTAAAAGGGGTCTTACAAATGAAGAAAATATTAGTCCTACACACTGGTGGGACAATTTCAATGTCTGAAAACGAAGCAGGTGAAGTTATTCAAAACGAAGAAAATCCACTATTAAAACTAACACATCATTTTGATTTTGAGATTGACTTAGTTGTTGAAGACATCTTCAACCTACCCTCACCTCATATTGCACCTCAACATATGTTACAACTTAAAAACCGAATTCAAAAAGCGGTTAATGAAGAAAAAATTGATGGTGTTGTCATCACTCACGGTACCGATACATTAGAGGAGACAGCTTATTTCCTTGATTTAACCTTACCTAATAATCTTCCAGTTGTCTTAACTGGTGCAATGCGTTCATCAAATGAAATCGGTAGCGATGGCTTACATAATTTTCAAAGTGCCATTTTAACAGCTGCTAGTGACAATGCTAAGGACAAAGGCGTTTTAATTGTTATGAACGATGAAGTTCATACAGCACGTTATGTCACTAAAACCCACACAACAAACGTGGCCACTTTCAGGACACCTACTTTTGGACCGATAGGCTTAATCAGTAAAAATCACGTGCTATTTTTTCAAGAATTGATTGCCCAAACCACAGCTGACGTTAATGAATTAACTGAAGAAGTTTTCTTGGTAAAAGCCTATGCCGGTATGAGTCCTCTACAATTTGAACTACTTGATCACCCAAAAACTAAAGGTGTTGTTATTGAGGCTTTGGGTGCTGGAAACTTGCCACCACAAACACTCCCTGCTATTCAAAAATTGCTTGATAAAAACATTCCTATTGTCTTGGTATCTCGTTGTTTTAATGGTATTGCTGAAGATGTTTATCATTACATTGGAGGCGGGGTTGAGTTAAAAGAAATGGGCGTCATTTTCTGTCGAGGTCTTAATGGACAAAAAGCCCGTATTAAACTCTTAATTGGTCTCAGTGCAGGGATGCATAATCAAGAACTTGCCGAATTTGTCAATAATGCTACCTCATAAAAAATAACTTGTCGAATTTTCGACAAGTTATTTTTTTACCACTGAATCACACATTCAGCAGCCGTAAGATTTCCATTTGCAAGTTTATGATAACTTCTATTATTTTCTTGATTGAAATGGACATAACTTTTGGGACTATCATGATATAAAATCTCATGTTCATATTTAATATCTAAAGATTTAATGTGATTGCTCTTAATGAAAGACAAAGGCAAGCTTGAAATCATCCAGTCAAAATAATGTGCATTACTTACATGCTCATTTTCATCAATATTAAAGTATTCAACAAAATATGACTTATCAGCAACCAACTGTTCTTTGGGTAATTTAATACGTGGGAATTTTTGTGGACGACGAATTTCTTCAGCACCTGTTTTTAGCATGATTTCTGGATCTGAGGGAACCATTTTACGAGTGTTTAAATCAAGCATAATCCAAACACTATTAATTTCAATTAACTCTTCATGGTCTTCATTATATAACCAATAGCTACGATAGCAAAAATAGCGATTATATGCCATGGCAGCTGTTTTAATATAAATTGTTTGGCCTTTTTCTGGCATTTTTTTAATCGACATGTGGTATTGCGTCACAACCCACCCTAAATGTCTACTAATTAATTCCTCAGATGAAACACCAATTTCTTCTAGATGCTCACCAGATGCGGCAATTACAAGATTTAGTAACGACGATAAGGTCAATTGACTGGTTATATCAACTTCGTAAAACTGGACTTGGTGTTTTTTTTCATAATAAAGTGGCATCAGTAACTCCTTTATTTGCGATGGTATAAATCATACAATTCATTTTTTGAAATTTTATATTGCTTTGCAATTTCTTTGATAGCATCTTTCTTAGAAACACCCGCAGCAACTTTTTGATCAACTTTAACTACCAAATCTTCTGAAGATATTTCTTCTTCAGATGCTTCTTGCATCCCCTCAATCAACAAGACATATTCTCCACGAGGATCATTGTCGGTGTAATGTGCTATTATCTCGCCTATTGTTCCTCTTAAATATTGCTCATGAATTTTCGTTAATTCACGTGCTAAAACAATGCGACGATTCTCGCCTAATACTTCAGCTAAATTAGCTAGTGTTTTCTTCAATCGATGAGGGGCTTCATAAAAAATAGTGGTATGTGTTATTACTTTTATTTCTTCGATTTTTTCAAGCTGTTGTGTTTTCTTTCTGGGTAAAAACCCAACATACGTAAAGGGTTGAACATCCAAACCTGAAGCAACTAAAGCTGTCAAAAATGCTGCTGGACCTGGAATTGAAATAACAGTCAAGTCTTGTTCGATTGCTGCTTTAGCTAATAGTTCTCCTGGATCGCTAATAGCTGGTGTTCCCGCATCACTAACCTGAGCAATTGTTTGCCCTGATTCTAATCGTGCTAAAATGTCAGGTATTTTTTCTTGCGTATTATGCTCGTGAAAGCTAATCATTGGTTTTTTAATATCTAAATTTTTGAGTAGTTGACCTGTGTGACGCGTATCTTCCGCTGCAATATAATCAACTTGATTCAAAATTTCCTTAGCTCTAATAGTTATATCAGACAAATTACCAATGGGTGTAGGGACTAAGTATAACTTCCCTGTTTGAGACTGTTCAAAACTATTTTGATTATTCATAACTTATCCTTGCTTTTGTTGTCTTTGATGGAACAATAGATCTAAACAAAACATACAATCTTCTTGTTCTTGACGATGAGAACCATAATACATATTACAAACGTGATAACCAGAATTATAAATTTCTTCTAAGTTTTTCAAAGCATTCATTTTTGGTGCTGCTTTAATAGGTTCTTCATGATTTTCAATTTGATTAATTTTGTCACGTAGCAACTGATTTTCGACTTTCAATTCTGTATTTTCTTTTAAGGTATCTAAAATAGATTCATTTAATGACTCCATTGAACTTGTCATTAGTTGCATTTTTTTAAGTAATTCATCAAATTGTTGGTATGGTTCTGTCATACTTAGGCCCTCCCCTGATATGGCGCAAAAATTGTTTGGCTAAATAAATAATCCACTAAACTGTCAAAATTAACATTAAACCGCCTGCGATGTGACACTTCAATCAAAGATGAAACAAGAGATAGAGCATGCACTTCTTGTTGTTCTAATTTTTGAGTTGCAATAATCATCAGCGACTTTAAAAACACATCTTGCATTGATGAAGTAGCTATCATTGGCTTAACGACTGTCTGAAAGTGGATGTAAGCGCCTTTATCTTTTGAAATAATTTGTTTGATTAACTCCTTAACTTCGTGAAAAAAACTCTCTAACTGATTAAATTCAGCTAGTTGATCAAATTCAACTCCAACATTTTGCAAGGCAAGCAACAGCTCCTTATCACTAGCTTGAACCAACGATAAGCGATCAGCCCAGTTAGACTGGGCCAATCGTTGGTCAAATTGAACCATCTGCAACCGAGATAAGATTGTTGGCAATAATTGTTTGCTGTTAGGTGCAATCATCACCATCACAACTTCTGACATCGGTTCTTCTAAAATATTCAACAACGCATTTTCAGCCGATTGTGTTAACTTTTGAGCACGATCAATGATGAATAATCGTTGCTTACCTTCAATTGGTGTTTTGGATAGCTCTGATTTGAGTTCACGAATCTCATCAACTCCAATCGTTTGTTTATCATTTTGAATCACAAAAATATCTGGATGATTATGATTTAAAACGCGTTGACATTGTGAACACTTTTGACAAGGCTTTTCTTTTTCTTCACAAAACATATAAGCTCCTAAAAAAAGCGCTGTCTTTAAAGCCTGATTGTGCTGAATTGCTTCAAATAAATACGCATGGCTCAATGTTTTTTGGTTAGCAGCTTGTACGAGTTTATTGGCAACTTCATGATTATAGTTATCTAGTATTAATTGTGACATACTTTCAATCCTTATTAATATTGATGGAATTGTTCAATTGGCGTCACCATCACTGTAGCACCACCAACTTCGACTTCAATAGGTTGAATCATTGATTCCTCACCCATAACTTCTAAACTAACAGAAGGTGAAATCATTTGTTTTCGACGCTTAGCCGTACTTTTGATTAAACTTAGGACGTAGTCAACTTGACTATCTTTTACGGCCATCATAAAGGTTATATTTTGAGCTTTTAAAAAGCCACCTTTTGAGGCCAGTTTGGTTGTTGGAACTTGATTTTTAGCTAACAAATTCTCCAACTCATATGCATCTTTATCTTGTATAATCGCTGTCACTAGCTTCATTTTAATCTCCTCCTTGAACAAATTTTAAAAAAGTTCAGGAAATTTGTCTTTCATTGCCTTAATTGTATCATCAACAACTCTTTGCTTGGATTGGTTAGCATTAATTTTTACAATTCGTTTTGGATAACGACGATAAAGCTCTTGATAAGTTTCATAGACACGCTCATGAAATGACTCTTTTTGCTGTTCAAGTCGATCTTTTTCACGATTTTGATCAATGCGACTCAATCCAATTTCTGGATTAACATCAAAATATAAGGTTAAATCGGGCATCAAGTTTTCAGTTGCAAATTGATTCATTTCAGCTACATTTTCAATACCTAACTCACGTCCACCACCTTGATAAGCTAATGAACTGTCCAAATAGCGGTCACTAATTACAGTTTTATCTGCTTTTAGACTTGGCAAAACTGTTTCAACCAAATGCTGTCTTCTTGAAGCAGCATAAAGTAAAGCTTCTGTACGGTCATCCATCTCTGGATAATCTGGATTTAAAATGATTTCACGAATTGCTTCAGCTATTGTGGAACCTCCCGGTTCCCTAGTTAAAACCAAGTTATCTTGTGTTTGTTGATTAAAAATCTTTATTAATTGTTTCAATGCTGTACTTTTGCCAGAACCATCTGGGCCTTCTAAAGTAATAAATCGTCCAGTCATTTATGAACACTCCCTTAATACAAAATTCTACTTGAAAATTGAAGTTTTAGCAAAGGGACTTTGTTAACGTTTCCTCAATTCGAATCGTCCAGATACTAATGCGACAACATTATCTCAACCCAAAATAAAAAACCACTCTTTTTGAGTAGTTTTTAAACTTCTTGTCTTCCGGTCATTGCACGTTTCAATGTTAAGTCATCTGCGTATTCAATATCTGAACCAACGGCAAGTCCACTGGCCAAGCGTGAAACTTTAATCCCCGAAGGCTTGATAAGCTTACTCAAATACATTGCGGTCGCTTCTCCTTCAGAAGAAGAATTCAATGCTAAAATCACTTCTTTAACAGAATGATCTTGCAAGCGCTTAATCAATGATTTGATATTTAAATCATCAACAGATACACCATCCATTGGGGAAAGAACCCCATTTAAGACGTGATACAAACCGAAATATTCGCCCATGTTTTCAAATGATAAGATGTCTTTTGGCTGCTCAACAACCAAAATTGAACTACGATCCACACGTTCATCACGACAAATTTCGCAAGGGTCTTCTTGTGTAATATTACCGCAAATTGAACAATAGTGAAGTTCTGTTTTAACCTCAACTAAACTTTTCGAAAAGTCTTGAATATCTTCAATTTCCATATTCAATGTAAAAAAAGCTAACCGGGTAGCTGTCTTTTGACCGATACCTGGTAGCTTCATATAACTTTCGATTAATTTAGCGATTGGCAAAGGATATTGCATATCATCGCCTAACTTTCTTACATTAATCCTTTAGTATATTTACCTAATTTTTGTTCTGTTTCATTATTAATTTGTGTAATCGCTTGGTTAACAGCATCAACAATTAGATCTTGTGCCATATCTGGATCTTCTGGGTCCATCACTTCTGGGTTGATTTGTAAATCAACCATTGTCTTGTCACCCTTAAAAGTTGCAACTACATAATCATTTGCTGATTTACCCACAAAATCTTGTTCGTTTAAAGCATCTTGTGTTTTCTTAACCTCTTTTTGCATTTTTTGCATTTGTTTCATCATGCCGGCCATATTTTTGCCACCCATCATAAGCAATACATCTCCTTAATCTTTTATTGATATAAATTCTGAACCAAAAAGTTCCTTTGCTTTTGACACAACGTCACTTTCTGATTTCTCTTCTTGTATTTTATCATCTTGTTGCGAATTTGACGATTTAATTTCACTTTTATGTTTTTTAATAAAGTCTTGTCTCAAAACCGGCCATTCTGCTGTCGGCACCAAAATAATTTGCCTTGATTCTTTCAGTTCTAGCTCTAAATATCGATTTAAATCGTCTAATAAGCCTTGATCATCTAAAACTTTTTCAAACCAAATATCATATTCAAACGCAATTACAACTTGTGTTGGACTTGCAGCCACTGGCTTTGAAACTTCCATCATGGCACGCTTTGAAGGTGCAAGTGCTTTGAGAACATCTTTCCACACATCAATGACTTGTTTTAAGTCACCTTTAGTGGCTGTTCTCAAAACATCATAAACCTGCTGTTGGTAATTATGACGTCGTTTTTTCTCAACAGAGGGCTTTGGTAATTTTGTTGATTGCGTTGACACTTGCTGAACGGGTTTTGATTTTAATTGTTCAATCTGTTGTATTGCCTGATTCAATTTTTGATTTAACGTGGTTAACTCTTCTTGAATATGAGCATCTTCAACACCTGTCGCTGGAACATAATTAACTGACTTAACAACAAATACATCCAAGAGCGTTTTTTGTTGCGTACTATATTTTAGATTATTTAGTGCTTCATTAGCGTATTCAATCATAGCTAATAATTGATTTTGTGAAGTTTCTTGCGCTTTTTGTATTAATTCTGTTGTGTTCGCTTGCTTAATATCTTTTTGAGCAAGCAACATTGTAGTTAATACATCAATAACTTCTGTTAAAATATTTTTTACAGTAATACCTTTATCTTGTAAATCAGTTGATTCTTGCAAACTTTCTGTGAGATTTCTATTCAAAATACTAATTAATATCGATTGTACAGCTCTAGTATTGGCATATCCTGTAGTTTCTTCAACCTCTTTAACTGTTACTTGACTACCAGAATTAAAAGAAATAATTTGATCTAAAATACTTAATGCATCACGCATTCCACCATCAGAAACTTTTGCAATCATTGCAACTGCTTCTGAGTCATAATCAATTTCCATATCCTCTAACACTTCAATCAAGTGATTAGTAATTGTTTTGACTTGTAAATTTTTAAAAATAAATTTTTGAGTTCTTGAAATAATAGTTGCTGGAACTTTTTGTAGTTCGGTTGTTGCCAAAATAAATATAACGTGTTCAGGTGGCTCCTCAAGTGTTTTCAATAGTGCATTAAATGCCCCCATTGAAAGCATATGAACCTCATCAATAATATACACTTTATATTGGCCTTGTGAGGGTGCATACTTCACTTTATCACGAATATCTCGAATTTCATCTACACCATTATTGGATGCGGCATCAATTTCAAGCAAGTCATTCAAACTTCCATTATCTGAAGCTATGCAATTTTCACAGTGATTACAAGGTTCACCGTCTATTAAATTCGTACAATTAACAGCTTTAGCTAAAATTTTAGCACAACTCGTTTTTCCAGTTCCACGTGGACCTGAAAATAAATAAGCGTGACTGACTTTATCAGCTGTTAATGCATTTTTTAAAGTTTGGGTAATAACTTCTTGTCCTATGACATCTTTAAATTGACGTGGACGCCATGTTCGGTATAAAGCTTGATAACTCATAATTCCCCTCTTTACGTAAAAAACTCATAGCCAATACGGCTATGAGTTTGTTATATTTTCATTAAAAGGCACATGCTACCACAAACTTAGTGCTGCTTTCTTCCGAACCTGACACGATTCATAAGGATAACATTGCCTAAGGCCCTACGGCCAATATCTATCATAACGTATCTGCATTATTTTTTCTACCTTTTTTCAGAAGTTTTTGACGTTTTCTGATATCTTGAAAAAAGGTTTTTAAAATTTGCTTCCCTTGGTCTAAATACAAACCACCATAAGCTCTTGGATGATGATTAAGTTTTTCAACAGCAAACAAATCAAGCACCGATCCGCAAGCACCTGCTTTAGGATCAAAAGCTGAATAGTAAACTGTTTCTATTCGACTATTGATGATGGCACCAGCACACATTGGACAAGGTTCTAATGTTACAAATAACTGACAACCTTCTAGCCGCCAACTATTTAAATACTCACAAGCCATTCTTATAGCAGTTGTCTCAGCATGCAAGGTAGCATCTTGCTTTTCTTCACGCTCATTATGACCTGTACCAATAATTTGGCTGTCTTTAACAACTACCGCGCCAATGGGAACTTCGTCTTTTTGACGTGCTTTTTCGGCTTCACTAAAAGCGGCTTGCATAAATATTTGCTTATCTTCTTTTGAAATCATCTAGCTTCCTTCACCGCTTGTAAAATGTAATATCCCTTATCTTTAGCGACAACTTTCACATTTCCAAAAGTTTCTTGCATTAGTTTTTTAGCAGATGGTGCCCCTTGTTTCTTTTGTAAAACTGCCCATAATTGACCACCTTCAACTAAATAATTGAACGCATCTTTAAGCATTGTTGAAACGACTGTTTTACCTGCACGAATCGGCGGATTTGTGGCAATAGCGGCAAACTTTCCCTCAACATTATCATAACAGCTAGATTCATAAATTTTAACGTTGTCAATTTGATTAGTTTTAGCATTTTCACTAGCTAGTTGTAAACTTCTCTCATTAACATCAACCATATGAACTAAGTAGTCTGGAAAAGTTTTAGCTAAGTAAAGGCCCATTGGACCATAGCCTGTACCTAAATCAAGCCAATCACCTGAAACGATTTCAGCTGACTGCGTGATTGCTTTAAGTAAAGCTAAAGAACCATAGTCAATTCTATTTTTTGAAAACACACCATTATCAGTTTTAAATTTTAGATGCTCATCATTTAACTCTAATGACACTTCTTGATAGTGGTGATCTGATGTAGGTGCTTGGGTAAAGTATTGTTCTTCCATTTCTTTGCCTCGATTGCTTTTTACTTAATTTTATAGTGAATAAAAAAAAGATGCAATCATTAAGATTGCATCTTTTTTGAGAAACGAACAATTATTTAAGAGTAATTGATGCGCCAACTTCTTCAAGTTTAGCTTTCATTTCGTCAGCTGCTTCTTTGTCAGCACCTTCTTTAACGATTGAAGGAGCACCATCTACAAGACCTTTAGCATCTTTCAAGCCAAGACCTGTGATTTCACGAACTGCTTTGATAACTTTAACTTTTTCGCCACCAACTTCAGTTAGTTCAACGTCAAATTCTGTTTGTTCTGCAGCAGCATCGCCACCAGCAGCAGCACCAGCAGCAACAGGAGCAGCAGCTGTAACGCCAAATTCTTCTTCAATTGCTTTAACTAGGTCGTTTAGTTCAAGAACACTAGCTTCTTTAATTTGGTCAATGATTTTTTGTGTATCTAAAGCCATTTTATTTCCTCCGAATGAATAATAATTAGTCTAAATTATTTTTAATTTAATTAAGCGGCTGAACCATCATCATCTTTTGATTCTGCAACGTTCTTAACCGCATAAGCAAAGTTGCGAACAGGTGCTTGAAGCACTGATAACAACATTGATAGTAGGCCATCGTGACCTGGTAATTGTGAAATTTCTTGAATTTGTTCAAGAGATGCAACAGTACCTTCGATAACTCCACCTTTAATTTCAAGAGGTTCGATATCTTTAGCGTACTTAGCGATAATACGTGCAGGGGCTACAGCATCATCGTTAGAGAATGCTACAGCAGTAGGACCTGTGAAAGTTTCATCAAGACCTTCGTAACCTGCTTTATCAGCTGCACGACGTAAAATTGTGTTTTTAACAACTTTCATTTCTACGCCATTTTCACGTAATTCGCGACGCATATTTGTTACTTGGTCAACATTTAGACCTAAGTAGTCGATGATAACAACAGAAGTTGCTTGGTTGAATTTTTCAACAATTTCATCAACTAATAGCGCTTTTTTAGCAATAGCTGCTTCACTCATTTGTTTCACCTCACTCTATTCCAAAATTTATATTATGATTTTTATCTACCATATTAGAAAGACTCCATACCAAAAAAGTATGGAGTCAAAACTCACATCATTTTCTGGCCTCAGCGGGAAATTAAGATAGATAATCTATCACCCGAGTCTTAGGTAGAAATCATAACTACAGTATAGCTTAATTAATGACTTGTTGTCAATTGGTTAATTAAGCGTTTGGGTTCAAGTGAACACCTGGTGTAAATGTTGAAGTTACAGAAACGCTAGTTACGTATTGTCCTTTAGCTGATGCTGGACGAGCACGTAAAATAACGTCATTTAATGCGTTAAAGTTTTCAACAAGTTTTTCATCTGAGAATGAAACTTTACCGATTGGTGCGTGGATTAAACCAGCTTTATCAACACGGTATGTTACTTGTCCAGCTTTAACGTTGTTAACTGCAGTTTCAACATCCATTGTAACTGTACCAGTTTTAGGGTTAGGCATTAAACCTTTAGGTCCAAGTACACGACCTAACGGTCCAACTTTGGCCATCATTTGAGGTGTGGCAACCACAACGTCAAAATCTAACCATCCGTCTTGGATGCGTTCTACTAAATCATCAGAACCTACAACGTCTGCACCTGCAGCTTCTGCAGCTTTAGCTTGTTCACCTTCGGCGAATACAATAACACGTTGAGTTTTACCTGTTCCGTTTGGAAGAACAAGGGCTCCACGAATTTGTTGATCAGCTTGTCTTGGATCAACGTTTAAGTTATATGCAACTTCAACAGTTGCGTCAAATTTTGCGTAATCCATTTCTTTTGTTAAAGAAACAGCTTCTTCGATTGAGTATTGTTTGCTTGAATCAACTTTTTTCAAAGCTTCAATATATTTTTTTCCATGCTTTGGCATGTGTTTTCCTCCTTGCAAATGTGGTCATCGGATTTGTAATCCTCCCACTTGATTTGTTAACTTTCATTAACAATCCGACGCTGTCTTGAAATTAGTCTTTTACAACAAATCCCATACTTCTAGCAGTACCTTCAACCATGCGCATAGCTGCTTCGACATCAGCAGCGTTTAGGTCTTGCATTTTTGTTTCAGCGATTTCTCTAACTTGATCTTTTGTAACTTCAGCGACTTTGTTTTTGTTTGGTTCGCCTGAACCTTTAGCTACTCCGGCTGCTTTAGTTAATAAAACAGCTGCTGGAGGAGTTTTTGTAACAAAATCGAATGAACGATCTTCATAAACTGTAATCACAACAGGAATAATCATTCCTTGTTGGTCAGCAGTTCTTGCGTTGAAATCCTTTGTGAAACCAACAATGTTGATCCCAGCTTGCCCTAGAGCAGGTCCAACTGGGGGAGCAGGAGTTGCTTGTCCTGCAGGAATTTGTAATTTTACAATGTTTGCGACTTTTTTTGCCACGTGACATACCTCCTCAAGTCCGTGTGTGGTTATAGTGGGGATGTATATTTCCCCTCCCACATATACTAAACATACTTGACTAACATAACACTAAAATGTCATCTTTGCAAGTCTAATTTTATTTTAACTAGAATTTTTCTACTTGATTGAAGTCTAGTTCGGTATCGGTTTCACGACCAAACATTTCAACCTCAACATGCAATTTGAACTTTTCACGATCAACTTCCACAATTTTACCTGCCATACCTTCAAAGGCACCTTCTTTGATAGAAACTGTTTCGCCAATTTCAAAGTCTTCTTCACTATAGCGAGTTGTGGCACCCATGTGTTTCAAGATATGTTCAATTTCCTCATCAAGTAGTGGAGCTGGTTTGCTTCCAGCACCGTGACTACCAACGAACCCTGTCACACCGGGAGTATTTCTAACAACGAACCAAGATTGATCTGACATAACCATTTCAACTAAAACATATCCAGGGAAAGTCTTTTCCATTTCAACTTTTCCGCTGTCTTCTTGATCGTAACTTTTTTCTTCAGGAACTGCAACTCTAAAAATATGCTTTTCCATTCCCATAGTTTGAGCACGAGATTCTAAGTTAGCTTTGACTTTATTTTCATATCCTGAATAAGTATGCAAGACATACCACTTTTTTTCATGTGATTCCATAGTGAGTTTACTCCTTAATTTTTTGCAAAATAAAAAATCCCCATACAGCATGGAGATTTATCGGCGATTTGAGTATATCAAATATTTAAGATTTTGACAATCGATTAAAAGATTGAAGTCATTAGTGAGCCAAATGCCCAATCTAACAGCCCTAAATAAACAGCAAACATCACTGTTGTCGAAATAACAACCCATGTGTCATGGCGATTTTCTTTAAGTGTAGGCCATGATACTAATTTCATTTCAGCAAAAACACTCTTCAAAAATTTCATAATAGCTCCTATCTTGTTTCCTTGTGCAAAGTATGTTTTCCACAATGTTTACAAAACTTTTTAACTTCTAGACGCTCTGTGCGATTTTTATTTTCAGACACTGTGTAATTGCGTGATCCACAATCAACACAGGCCAACGCTACTTTTCTTAATGGCATAATTTTCTCCTTAATAAGTCATTATAACAATAGCAAAAACTATTTTTAAAGTCAAAGTAAAGTCATATTTCCAAACAAAAAAACTAAACAAAATTGTTTAGTCTTTTTGAACTTTACTATTATGACGACCGTATGTGAAGTATATAATCAACCCAAGTACAAACCAAATACCAAATACTTGCCAAGTTAAGGCTTTAAGTTGTGACATTAAGAATAGACAAGCTAAAAATGAAACAACTGGTAATACAGGATAAAATGGTGCTTTAAATGGATGATCTAACTGATCGTATTGTTTGGAATTACGTAAGAAGATAATTCCAATTGAAACTGTTGCAAAAGCAAACAAAGTCCCAATATTTACCAACTCAGTAATTTTATCTAGCGGAATAAATGTTGCAAAAATAGCAGCAACAACTGTAAAAATAACAGTATTAGTTACAGGAACGTGTGTCTTTGGGTTAACTTTTGATAATGATTTTGGTAGTAATCCATCACGACTAATTGCAAAAATCAAACGAGTTCCACCATAGGCCATTACAAGTAACACCGTTGTCATACCTGCAACTGCTCCCAATGAAACAATTCCAGAAATCCAATTTTGGTTAATAAATTGTAATGCAAATGCAACTGGATCCCCTACATTTAGTTGTGTGTAATGAACTACACCTACTAAAACAATTGCAACTGCTGCATACAATGCTGAAGCAACAACTAAACTTGAGATAATTCCAATTGGCATATCTCTTTTGGGATTTTTAACTTCTTCAGCTGCTGTTGAAACAGCGTCAAACCCGATATAAGCATAAAAGGCAATAGCTGCACCAGATAAAACACCTGAAAAACCAAATGGCATTGCTGGAGAGTAGTTTTCAGGTTTTACATAAAATACGGCAACTGCTACGAATAAAACAATCACCGCAATTTTAATGAACACCATAATTTCATTAATTTTAGTTGATTCTCTCAAACCTAGGCTTAGTAAGAATCCAATCACCAAAATAACTAGACCTGCTACAATATTTCCACCACCATGACCATTTTCATATGCTTGTGTTAGAAATCCCGGCAAGTGAATCGAAAACCCACTTAACAGATTTTGAAAATAAGATGACCAACTAACTGCCACTGATGAAACTGCAAATAAATACTCCGATATTAGCGACCAACCAATAATCCAAGCGACAATTTCACCAAAAACAACATATACATATGTATAAGCACTACCAGCAAGTGGAATCGTTGAAGCAAACTCTGAATAACATAAAGCTGCTAAAGCACATACCACAGCCGCAATAATAAATGATAAATAGGCACTTGGGCCAGCATGAAGTGCTGCAATAATACCAGGTGTAATAAAAATACCAGCACCAACAACAGCTCCAACCCCCATAGAAGTCAATCCTAGAGCGCCTAATGTTTTTTCTAATTTACTATGTTTAACTTGATCTAAGTCAACTGTCCGCTTTTTGAACAGCCCCTGAACAAAATTACTCATGTACTTCACCGTCTTTCTTTTGTCGAAAATTAGATATAGATTAAATTCTATCTTATTTTTAACATCCTGACAAGACAAAAATGACACAAAAAAAGAGCTGTCAACTTATGACAACTCTTCTTAAACAAATCTTATTTCAAATGAGATTCGATAAATTCTTTGATTTTTGAATCTTCACAGTCCATAAATGGACGCATTTTTGATTCTGTCTCCAATGTGTTCTTGTTATTGTGGTCCATGAAGTAGTCCCATAGGGCATCTCTTACAGGGATGTCGCTAGTACTCCAATCAAATGCATCAGACATCTTTGTGTCCAATAATAATTTTTGATCAACATATGCAGTTGCCATAGTAACTACCTCCTATTTATTTTTACATTCTTAGTGTAGTTCCACTCTCCTAAAAATACAATTAATAAGACTCGTTTTCTGCTAAAAATTGTGCTAATTTTTTTCGACACCGATCTTTTGCTGCTCTTAAGCCTTTTTGCTCTGCTTCATTTAAAGAATCAATTGAAATATTTCCCAAAATAATCTGTAATGCTTTAAGTTCAAGTAAAGATAACAACTTGACCAATCTATCTAGTTTTTCAAAATCAACAAATCGCAGTGTTTGTAAAGTAACCTCTAGATAGACTTGAGCTGGGACAATGCCTAGTTCTGAACTTTTTTCATACGAAAATGCTTCTGTTTGTGATTTTCGTTTTTGAGCTGATTCTCTTCTTAACAAGCTTTTAGCATGATTATGCAATCTCAGTTTAAAGAATCCCCCAAATTTAACTGCTTTCTCAATTTTAAACAGCTTAGTTGTCTCATAACAAATAATCATAGCTTCTTGTTGCCAGTCGCTATCGTCATAATCACGTAAAAAATAGTGATACTTCACACGATTAATCATTGGTTGATACCTTATAATCAATTCATTTAGCGCATCGTCATTAGCTGTACATGCTAACTCAACTAACTCATTATCAGTTTTCTTTTTCATTATCCTGCCCCTCCACTCGGCTCTTTAACTATAGCAAGATACCCAAACTAATAACGTGTTAATTTCTTTTATTTAAGCAAACAAAAAGAAGTGTCGCATATGCAACACTCCTTTTTATACTTCACGTGAAGTAAAAGCTTGATACATTAAAACACCCGATGCAACACCGGCGTTTAGACTTTGGACATGCCCAACCATCGGAATAGTTAACATCTGATCCATTTGTTCTTTAAGTAGTCGAGAAATTCCTTTTCCCTCATTTCCAATTACTAAAACTGTCTTACCTTTTGCATCCCATTTACGGTAATCTTGTCCTTTCATATCGGTACCAAAGAACCAAAATCCTGCCTTCTTCATCTTGTTAACAGTGTTAACTAAATTGGTCTCGCGAATAACAGGGACATGATTAATCGCACCGGTTGAACTTTTGGCAACAACACTTGTTAATCCGGTCGCACGGTGTTTTGGAATAATGATTGCATCTACACCAGTTGCATCAGCAGTTCTTAAAATAGACCCTAAATTATGTGGATCTTCGATTGAATCTAGCATTAAAATCATCGGATTTTTATTTTCTAGCTGAACCAATGTATCATCTAAATCAGCATACTCAAAGCTAGCAATTGTCAAAACAATCCCTTGATGATTTGCTTGATGACCCACCAATTTTTCAAGTTTATTTTTGGGAACTTCTTGCACGACAACACGTGCTTTTTTAGCTAGTCCTTTGATTTCTTTTTCAAAATCAGCACTTACACCATTTTGCAAAAAGATTTTGTTAACACGAGAGCCTTCATTATTTTTTAAATAATCAACGGCTGCATGTTTTCCATAGACGAACTCTTGTGACACTTTATCTGAATCTGTATTCATTATTTGCTCCTGATTCTACTTTTTCAATACACCAATTAGTTAGTTCAACCACACGACTATCTTGATAGCTTAAAGATAAAAAGCCAAAAACCGCTTCAAATCCTGTTGAAAGATGATAAGTCGCCGTTGAGGTGTTTTTAGCTTTTGTGTGGCTTTTAGCATTGCGACCTCGCATAAAAATTGCTAGTTCTTGTTCAGTTAACACATTTTCATCTTGCATGCGTGTAATTAAAGCAGCTTGTGCTTTTGCCGAAACATATTGTGTTGCTGTTTTTTGTAGTTGGTTGGGTCTGACAATACCAGACTCAACTAAATGTTTGCGAATCAAAATTTCGTATGCACCATCGCCAACATAAGCTAACGTTACTGCATTCAAAATTGACGGATCTTTAACTTTCATTTTTCTTCCACCTTGTTCCTTGAGGTGTGTCTTCAATCACAATCCCCATACCTTTTAATTGGTCTCGGATTTCATCACTAGTCTTAAAATCTTTTTGACTTCTAGCTTCATCTCTTTTTTTGATTAATGCTTCTACTTCCTCAGACAAGTTATCTGATTTTTGATTAAATTCAACACCAAAGACTGTCATAATCTTAATAAATTCTTCTTTAAAGATTGTTAAAACAGTTTTATCAACAGTTGACTCTTGTAAATGTTGATTAATAGCACGCGTTAACTCATAAAGAACCGTTAATCCGTTTTGAACATTAAAGTCATCATCCATCGCAGCTTTAAATTCAGCAACTTTTTCGTTAACAAGCTGTGCTAAC
The DNA here is from genome assembly GCF_001436605.1 of Holzapfeliella floricola DSM 23037 = JCM 16512. GTDB lineage: Bacteria > Bacillota > Bacilli > Lactobacillales > Lactobacillaceae > Holzapfeliella > Holzapfeliella floricola. Next base: position 93,922 of record NZ_AYZL01000016.1, read on the forward strand.
TCAGTATTTTCTTGAGATGAAGTTTGGTCATTTAGACGGTAATCAATGTTTTGATAAAGATTCTTAAAATATTGCACACGTTCACGTGCTTCTTGCATATTATCATCATTGTAATGAATAGGACGGCGATATTGCGTACTTGCCATAAAAAATCGTAGTACAGTCGGATCTTCTCCTTGCAATAAATCATGAACTGTTACAAAGTTTCCCGCTGACTTACTCATCTTTTCATTTTGGTTACCCACAGTTACAAACCCGTTATGCATCCAATAATTTACAAATTTGTGTCCTGTCTTGGCTTCACTTTGGGCAATTTCATTCTCGTGATGAGGAAACTGTAAATCTTGTCCTCCACCGTGAATATCAAATGTTTCACCTAACAATTTAGTTGACATCACTGAACATTCAATATGCCAACCAGGACGCCCTTTACCAAAGGGTGAATCCCAAGCAACTTCTGATGCCTCTTTTTGTGGTTTCCATAACACAAAATCAAGCGGATCTTCTTTTGTGGTCACTTCTTCTTGTGTTAAGTGCTGTGAAGCACCGTTTTCAAGTTGTTCAATATTTTGTTTTGAAAGTTCGCCATAATGTTTAAAATGACGTGCACGAAAATAAACATTACCCGAAACTTCATAAGCATAGTCTTTTTCAACTAAAGCTTCAATAAACTTGATAATATCATCAATCATATGAGTTGCTCTTGGATTTGCGGTTGCTGGTTTGATATTTAGAGCTTTTGTATCTGCCATAAAGGCTTCAATAAAGCGGTTTGCTAATTCATCAACCGTGATTTTTTCTTTTTTAGCTTGCTTAATCATCTTATCATCAACATCCGTGAAGTTAGAAACATAAGTCACATCGTATCCACGATATTCTAAATAACGACGAATTGTATCAAATGACACCGCACTTCTAGCATTTCCAATGTGAATATAATTATATACAGTAGGTCCACAGACATACATCTTCACTTCATTTTCATGAATAGGTTTAAATAATTCTTTTTCTCGAGTTAACGTATTGAAGATTTTTATCATCTTTGCGGATCCCTTCTAAATTTTGTAGTGAATAGTTTTATTATATAAGTTGTGAGCACAATTATAAACCGCAAAATTAAAAAAGCGACTTGACTGACTCAAGTCGCTTTTCAATTTAGTTCATTTGATTTAGTGTTTGCTGAATATGTTTCATTGTCTTTTGACGACCTAACAATTCAATTGATTCACCAATTCCAGGTCCATGCATTGAACGTGTTGTTGCAATACGAACAGGCATGAACAATTTGCGTCCCTTAACTTTAGTTTCTTTTTGAATTTCCTTAATAACAGCCATGATTTGAACACTTGTAAAGTGGTCTAATTGTTCTAGCTTATCGTGGAAAGCTTTCAAAACGACAGGTGCTGTTTCATCAGCTAATTCTGCCATTGCTTCTTCAGAAAGCGTATCTGGTTCTTTGAAGAAGATATCTGCAAATTCTGCAAGTTGAGCAGTATAACTCATTTGTTCTGAATAAAGTGAAACTAATTGACGAACCCACTCAATTTTTTCAGGAGTTGGATCTTTTTCAACTAAACCTTTTTCAATTAAGTTGTGTAGAGATAAGTCTAACAACATATCAGGGTTAGCAGTTTTAACATATTGATTGTTAACCCATTCTAGTTTTTTAGCATCAAATGATGCTGGTGATTTACTTAATCTTTCTGGATCAAAAGCTTTAATTAACTCTTGTTTTGAGAAGATTTCATCTTCACCTACTGGTGACCAACCTAGCAAAGTAATGAAGTTAAACATCGCATCAGGTAGGTAACCTAATTCACGGTATTGTTCGATGAATTGTAAGATTGATTCATCACGTTTTGATAACTTCTTACCTGTTTCAGTATTCACAATTAATGTCATGTGACCAAATTCTGGGCGTTCCCATTCTAATGCATCATAAATCATTAATTGTTTTGGTGTGTTTGCGATATGATCATCTCCACGTAAAACGTGCGAAATTTCCATTAAATGATCATCAATAACAACCGCAAAGTTATAAGTTGGCATGCCATCACGTTTTTGAATGACAAAATCACCACCAACTGTGTTCCCTTCAAAACTAATTTTACCTTTAACAATGTCGTCCCATTCGTATAACTCATTTGGCACACGGAAGCGAACAACAGGTGTTAGCCCTTTAGCTTCAGATTCTTGTTGTGATTTTGCAATTTGTTCATCAGACATACCAGCATATTCATAAACATAGTGAGGTGCAATTCCTTTTTCGATTTGCGCTTCACGTTCTGCTGTCAATTCATCTTCTGTCTTATATGAATGATAAGCTAAACCTTGGTCTAATAATTGTTGAATATATTTTAAGTAAATATCCTTACGCTCTGATTGACGATAAGGACCATATTTACCCCCAACATCTGGACCTTCATCCCAGTCAATCCCTAACCATCTCAAGTTATCTAATTGACTAGTTTCACCATCTTGAATGTTACGTTTTGTATCAGTATCTTCGATACGAACAATAAACTTACCCTTGTTATGTCTAGCAAATAAGTAGTTAAATAATGCAGTTCTTGCATTCCCAATATGCAAATGTCCTGTAGGACTTGGTGCATAACGCACTCTCATTTTATTTTTACTCAATCCAAACGCCTCTTTCATTTGTAATACGCTATAAGTGTACAGGTTTCTTCTCAAAAATTCAAAACTTAAAACAGGTAATTTAGTGCCTGCTGAATCGATACGACAGGAACGATTTCAATTCCTTCAGACTGACGCAATGACTCTTTCAGATTATTCTTAGGAATATACACACGCTTAAATCCTAAATTACGTGCTTCCTTGATACGATCTTCAATTTGTGTCACACGTCTAATTTCACCAGTTAAGCCGATTTCACCAATAAAACAGTCTGTTTGATTAATCTCTTTTTCTTTATAACTTGAAGCAATAGCAACTGCAATAGCTAAATCAATAGCTGGTTCATCCAATCGAACGCCACCTGTTGCTTTCAAAAAGGCATCTTGATTTTGGAGCAATAATCCACCACGTTTTTCAAGTACTGCCATAATTAGGGCGACTCGATGAGTATTTAAGCCTGTAGATGTCCGCTTAGCATTACCAAATGCTGTGGGTGTCACTAATGCTTGAAGTTCTACTAATATTGGACGGGTTCCCTCCATTGAAACCACTACAGCAGAACCAGTGCTGTTGGGCAGTCGTTCGTCTAAAAAGATAGCAGAGGGGTTCTTAACCTCAGCAAGGCCTTCACCCTTCATTTCAAACATTCCAATTTCATTAGCAGCACCGAACCGATTCTTAACAGAACGAATAATACGATAAGCATGATGTGCTTCACCCTCAAAATAGAGTACAGTATCAACCATATGCTCTAAAATCTTTGGTCCAGCAATTCCACCACTTTTTGTTACATGTCCCACCACAAAAACCGTGATTTGGTCATTTTTGGCAATCTTCATCAGTTCAGAAGTTACTTCCTTAACTTGCGTAACACTACCAACAACAGCATCTAATTCTGGTTCATTCATTGTTTGAATAGAATCAATAATCAAAAAATCAGGTTTCATTTCATTAACTTGTTGGCGAATTTCACTCATATCTGTTTCTGAATAAATATATAATTGTTCAGAATCAATTTCAAGCCGTTGCGCACGCATCTTAATTTGAGTAGGACTTTCTTCTCCAGACACATATAATACTGTTTGCTTTTGGGCAAGCTCACCGCAGACCTGTAGTAGTAGTGTAGATTTCCCAATTCCTGGATCACCACCTAGAAGTACCAATGAGCCTTTAACTGCACCACCACCTAAAACACGATCTAACTCATCAAATTGTGTTGACGTTCGATTTTCTTTAGTTGATGTGATTTCTTTTAGATGCTGCGGTTGTCGAATCCCAGTTGTTGTCATTCTTCTGCTTGGCGTTGCTTTACTTGATACTTTAGCTGCTTCTTTTTTAGTTTCAACAAACTGATTCCAGGCCTGACAATTGGGACATCTTCCCAAGTAACTCGCTGAATGATAGCCACAATTTTGACAGGTATACTCTATTCTTGATTTTGCCAATCTTTATTCTCCTTTATTCACCTGATGAACCAAATCCTCCTATTCGTTCTTTTTGATCATTTGATTCATCATCAGCCGTTAAGTAAGGCATGAAGATACCTTGCCCGATGCGTTCACCTTTTTTAATTCTAAGTGTTCTAGGTCCAAAGTTTAGAACTTGAATGAAAATCTCACCTTCGTTATTTTCATTACCATAGTAATCTGAGTCAATAATACCAATTCCGTTAGGCAAAATTAATTGACGCTTAATTGGGTTACTAGAACGGTTAGCTAACATTAAATACTCGTCCTCACGCATATATGATTTAATTCCTGTTGGTACTAAAAATGGACGAAGCGTTTCATTAGCTAATTGTTCATCTTGTTTGGTTAGTCTATGGCCGTTTTTGATCAAACGAAAAATACGGACAAAGTTTAAACGCCATATTGATGGAATTTCAAAATCTTCAGCTGCTTCAAAATCATAACCAGCTGCACCCTTAGTTTGTCTTTTAGGAATGTTTATCCCCATTCCTTGGTATCGTGACACAATCTCAAATCCTCGTTTTTTCATAAAGAGCTCCCTCATTTCATTTTGTATGGTTTATTATAAACAAGATAACTTATAATTTCATTGATATTACTAAAAAATTCTTAGACAATAGAGATGGAGGTGATAATGTGGAATTTTTAGAAGAAAATAATCGTTTTTATCAATTAGATGATGATCAAAAACTAATTGCTGAAATTCGATTTGATACTATTAAAGACAATCAAGTACTTGTTATTGAACATACGTTCACACGTCCAGATTTCCGCGGACAAGGAATTGCTGCTGAGCTGGTGAAAAAGGTTGTCGATTTTGCAATTGAAAATCACCAACAAGTTCAACCACTTTGTTCATATGCAAAAAAAGAATTTATTAAAAACAAAGACTATCAAAAAGTTTGGTATAACCATTAATTATTGAAAGGACCTAATCCCATCATGGATCAAAATACATTAAAAAAATCTGCTGCTGAATATGCTTGTGCTAACTTTATACATGACAATATGAAACTTGGACTTGGAACAGGTTCTACTGTAACATTTTTAGTTGATGCTTTAGGCAAACGTATTAAAGAAGAAAATCTAAATATTACAACCGTTTCAACTTCTTCAAGAACAAAACGCCAAGCTGAAAGCTTAGGAATCAAAGTTGTCGATTTAAACGATATCGATGAACTTGACCTAACTATTGATGGTGCTGACCAAATCAGCCCTGACTACCAAGGCATTAAGGGTGGCGGCGCTGCTCATACTTTAGAAAAAATTGTTGCAACTGCCTCAAAACGCAATCTATGGATTGTTGATGAAAGTAAAATTGCTGAACCATTCGGTTCTTTCCCTCTACCCGTTGAAGTTTTAGATAAAGCTCAAAACCAATTAATGCTTAAATTTGAACAAAAAGAGCTTAACCCTCAATTACGCTTAAATGAAAATGGTAAACCCGTAAGAACTCACTTTGGTAATTTAATTGTTGATTTACATTTAGGTCAAATTCAAAATCCTCATGAACTAGGTGCATACTTAAAATCCCAAGTTGGCGTTGTTGAACATGGTTTATTCCTTGACACAGTCAACACTGTCATCGTTGGTCGTGAAGAAGGACGAAATTGTATCGATAATATTCGTTAATAAAATATTAATAAAATATTAGAAAAATCAATTGATTTGAGGTACAATAATTTCAAGATTCAAATTACATAGGAGGAACTTTTATATGTCTAAAGATATTTCGCAACAAGATTTAGCCAAAATCGAACAAGATTTTGCAAAATACCCCTCAGCACGCGTTTTACAACGTGCAGTTATGACTAATGGTATTAATGCAAGCAGTCAAAATATGGATTCACAAATCGCAATGGATCCTACTTTCTCAGTAGAAGTAGCTACTGGAGAAGTTTCAAATCAAAAACAATCAGGACGTTGCTGGATGTTTGCTGCATTGAACACAATGCGTCACCCATTCCAAAAAGAATTCAAGGTCAATGGTTTTGAATTATCACAAAACTATACATTTTTCTGGGACAAGTTTGAAAAAGCAAACTTCTTCTACGAAAATGTTATTGAAACTTCAGACCTTCCTCTTGGCGACCGTAAAGTTGACTTCTTACTAACTACACCTCAACAAGATGGTGGTCAATGGGATATGCTAGTTGCTCTAGTTCAAAAATATGGTTTAGTTCCTAAGTCAGTTATGCCTGAAACATTCAGTGCAACAAAATCTGCACAACTAAACAAAAACTTGAACTTAAAATTACGTCGTGATGCTGTTGAATTACGTCGTTTAATGGACGAACAAACACCTAGAGAACAAGTTGAATCTCGTAAAAACACATTCTTAAGTGAAGTTTACCGCATGTTAGCTTATGCTTTAGGTAACCCTCCTAAAACATTTGATTTTGAATACCGCGATACAGATAAAAAATACCATCGTGATGCTCAATTGACACCTCAATCATTCTTTGAAAAATACATTGGTTGGAACTTAGAAGACTATGTTTCAGTCATCAATGCTCCAACTGAAAATAAACCTTTCAATCAAGTTTACAACGTTGAACTACTGGGTAATGTTGTTGGCGGACGTGAAGTTCGTCACTTGAACTTAGAAATCGAAGAATTAAAACGTCTAACCATTGCACAGCTTGAAGCTGGTGAAACAGTTTGGTTTGGTTCTGATGTTGGTCAAAGTTCAGACCGTCAAGCAGGTATCATGGATACTGAAATCTACAAACCTGATGAACTATTTGATGTTGATTTACACATGACTAAAGGTGACCGATTAGACTATGCTGAAAGTTTAATGACTCACGCAATGGTTATTACTGGTGTTGACTTAGTTGAAGGTCAACCAACTCGTTGGAAAGTTGAAAACTCATGGGGAGATAAAGTTGGTCATAAAGGTTACTTTGTGATGAGCGACTCATGGTTTGAAGAATTTACTTACCAAGTTGTTATCAATAAAAAATTCTTAACGGCTGACCAAAAAGATATCTACGAAAACTCAGAAGCACACGTATTAGCCCCTTGGGATCCAATGGGTGCATTAGCTGAATAATAACCAGCAAGCAAAAAAAGAGCGAACTTAATTGTTCGCTCTTTTTTAGTATCTTTTTTTAGCTAAAATTGCTAAATTATCGTCTAACTGATATTGAATTATTTCACTATTCTTCACTTCAACACCATCAATATTTTTATCACTAATCGCTTCTAAATACTTAATTAAAGCCCGAATTGTACTACCATGAGCTACAATTAATTGATCATTGCCCAATCGTAATTCAGGTGCAATTTGTTCTTCATAATAAGGAATTATTCGGTCACTCGCCATTTTCAGACTTTCTGATCCAGGTAATGACTGTTTTGGAATCAAATGATAACGGTAGTCAAAATGTTTATTATCGGATTGCGGTGGAATAGCATTAAAACTACGACGCCATTTTTGAACAGTCTTAACACCATATAATTTTCGTGTCTCATCTTTATTTAAACCACCTAAACCACCATAATGACGTTCATTTAAACGCCAATTTTTTAGCATTGGTAGATACAATAATTCTTGTTTTTCTAAAATTAGATTGGCCGTTTTAATTGCACGCTTCAAAACCGAAGTGTGCACTTTTTTTAGATTGATATCATTAATTTGACCTAACTTATATCCAGCTTCTTTTGCCTGCTGAACACCTTTTTGAGTTAAATCAACGTCATCCCACCCTGTGTAGGTATTTGTTGCATTGGCACTACTTTGACCATGTCGGACCAATAACAGATTTACCACATTTTAACCTCCTATTTTTCATTTTCTCCATGAGGAATTATCTTTTCATTAAGACCTCTAGCACTTTCAACCTGAATTGTAACATGTGAAATACCAAAATTTTGTTTCAGAACACGGTTAATTTGATCATACAACCCATCTAATTGAGACACTTTTATCTTAGGATTAACATTTACATGAGCATCTAACATAATCTCAGAATCACTAAACTGCCAGACATGAACATGATGAATCGTATTAATTAACTCAAATTGACATAAGTCTGACTCTACTTTTTTTAAATCAATATCAGGATTTGATTCCATCAAAATATTTAATGTATTTTTTAAAATTTTAATGGCTTCATAAGCTAACACAACCGAAACAATAACCGTAATTGCTGCATCAACCCACATAATGTGGTAAACATTGATCAATATAGCAGCTATAATGACACCAATTGAGGATAAAGCATCCGATAGCATATGTAAAAAAACTGATTTAATATTCACATTATCTTTTGAATGCTGGTGCATAATTAGCATTGAGATAAAGTTTGCAATCAGTCCAATTACAGCAATAATTAACATCAACTCGCCATCAATGGTAACTTGATCATTCAATCTTTCAAAAGCCTCTATAACTAGATAAACAGTCATAGCTAGCAAAATAAATGCATTTACAAATGCCGCAATAATTTCTGCTCGTTTGTAACCAAATGTCTTGTTTGAGTTTTGCTTCTTCTTTCCAACTAAATGTGCAACAAACGATAAAATGATTGCCCCGACATCACCCAAATTATGCACAGCATCAGAAAGTAAAGCCAGCGATCCAGACATAAACCCACCTATGAACTCTGCTAGTGTAATAATGACGTTTAAGATAGCCACACCAAAAAAATTCTTCGAAACTTTATCTTTCATACTGATATCTCCTTTTGATTTTCTGTTTTCATTTTATAACAAACGCTTTAATTTTGATATCTTTTGCACTTTTTTCTTAGCTAATGTTTCAAAAACGAGTTAAAAAAATATACATCTCGATTGGCAACATTACCTGATAATAAAAGAATACTAAAATGAATATTCTAATATTATGTATATTTATTCAAAAATAAGTTTTAAACTGCTATTATTAACCCATAAATTAAAGAAACATTAAAGGGGAATTACATTATGACAAAAGAAAAAATTATTTTAGCTTATTCTGGTGGATTAGATACTTCTGTAGCAATCAAATGGTTATCTGATGCGGGATACGATGTTGTTGCTTGTTGTTTAGATATTGGCGAAGGTAAAGATACTGAATCCATCAAACAAAAAGCATTACAAGTTGGTGCAAGCGAATCTTATGCGATTGATGCTCGTGAAGAATTTGCTCAAGACTTTGCTTTAATTGCCTTACAAGGAAATACTTTTTATGAAGATTCTTACCCTCTGGTTTCAGCACTTTCTCGTCCGCTCATTTCTAAAAAATTAGTTGAACTAGCGCATGAAACAAACGCAACAACTATCGCACATGGTTGTACAGGTAAAGGAAATGACCAAGTTCGTTTTGAAGTTGCTATTGCAGCATTAGACCCTAGCCTTAAAATCATTGCCCCTATTCGTGAATGGAAATGGTCACGCGAACAAGAAATTGATTATGCTGTTAAAAATAATGTTCCTGTTCCAGCAAACTTAGATAATCCTTATTCAATTGACCAGAATCTGTGGGGACGTGCTTGTGAATGTGGTATTTTAGAAGATCCATGGCAAACACCTCCTGAAGGTGCTTATGCTGTTACAAATTCTATTGAAGAAGCACCTGATGAAGCAGAAACTATCGAACTTAAATTTGAAGCTGGCATCCCTGTTGCACTTAATCACGAAGAATTACCACTAGCACAGCTCATCTTGAAGTTAAATGATATCGCAGGCAAACACGGGATTGGCCGTATCGATCACATTGAAAACCGTCTAGTTGGGATTAAGTCACGTGAGGTTTACGAATGTCCCGGTGCCATGACTTTACTTAAAGCCCATAAAGAATTAGAAGATTTGGTTTTTGTCCGTGAACTAGCTCACTTTAAACCTGTTATCGAACAACAATTATCACAAATCATCTATGATGGTCTTTGGTTCAATCCTTTAACCGATGCTTTAATTGCTTTCTTAAAAAGCACGCAAAAATACGTGAATGGTGATGTTCGTCTTAAGTTATACAAAGGTAATATTATCTGCGAAGGTCGTCAGTCAGCTAATAGTCTTTATGATGAAAACTTGGCGACTTATACATCAGCTGATACTTTTGACCAAGATGCAGCTGTTGGATTCATCAAATTATGGGGACTACCAAGTAAAGTCCAGTCAGAAGTGAAAACAAAAGCAAATTTAAATTAAGCAATGAAGGGTGATTATGATGAAAAAACTTTGGGGAGGTCGTTTCGACGGCAAAAATGAACACTGGATTGATGAATTCGGTGCTTCAATTCAAGTAGACCAAAAACTAGCTGATCAAGATATTGCAGGCAGTCTAGCACACGTTAAGATGTTAGGTGAAACGAGGATTCTAACTGCAGATGAAGTGAATCAAATTACAACTGGTCTTAAACAGGTTCAAGAAAAAATTCATCAAGGTTTGCTTGAATTCACAGTTGAAAATGAAGATATTCACTTGAATATTGAAAGTTTTCTAACGGAAGAAATTGGTCCTGTTGCAGGTAAACTTCATACAGCTCGTAGCCGTAATGACCAAGTAGCCACTGATATTCACTTGTATGTTAAAGATGCGACTCATGAAGTAATTAACTTGATTAATCAGTTCAGAAAAGTTTTAATTAACCAAGCTCAAAATAACGTCGAAACGATTCTTCCTGGATATACTCACTTACAACATGCCCAACCGATTTCATTTGGTCACCATTTAATGGCTTATTATCAAATGCTAAAACGTGATGAAGAACGATTTACTGAAAGCCTCAAACGCGTTGATATTTCACCGCTAGGAAGTGCCGCTCTTGCTGGGACAACCTTCCCTATTAATCGTCAACTAACCGCTAGTGAACTCGACTTTGCAGAAGTTTATCCCAACAGTTTAGATGCCGTTAGTGATCGTGATTTTATCTTAGAGTTTTTGAGTAATAGCTCATTACTGATGATGCACTTATCTCGTTTTTGTGAAGAAATTATTTTGTGGTGCAGTCATGAATTTAAGTTTGTCGAATTATCTGATACTTATTCAACTGGTAGTTCTATTATGCCCCAAAAGAAAAACCCCGACATGGCTGAACTCATTAGGGGTAAAACTGGACGTGTCTACGGTAATTTGATGCAGTTATTGACTACGATGAAAGGACTTCCTCTTGCCTACAATAAGGATATGCAAGAAGATAAACACAGTGTGTTCGATAGTGCTGATACCATCACTCACTGTCTAAAAGTCATGTCAGGTATGATTGAAACGATGACTGTTAATCATGAAAATATGGCGCAATCAACGAAAAAAGATTTCTCAAATGCCACAGAACTTGCCGATTACTTAGCTAACTTAGGTACGCCCTTTAGAGAAGCTCATGAAATCGTCGGTAAACTGGTATTAGAATGTATTCATAATGGCACTTACTTGCAAGATATTGCGTTAAGTGACTATCAGGCGATTAATCCTCATATCACAGCTGAAGTTTATGACAAACTTGATTCCTATCACGCTGTCAAAAACCGTCATTCATTTGGTGGTACTGGCTTTAATCAAGTCCAACATCAAATTGATATCGCTAAACAAGAATTATAAAAAGCATGGCTGATTGTAGCCATGCTTTTTTATTATTTGTTCAAACTCACTTATTTAAAATTGACTGTAAAATTCTGAATAAATTGATTCTCTAACAAGTAATTTTGTCTTAATAATTTTTCTATATCTGAAATAGTCCACTCATTAGGACTTTTTTCACATAATGCTGCAGAAAAGTTTGAAACGTTTGTTTTTAAACTATCTAATTTTTCTTGATTTACAGAATAAATATTTTCTCCTGCATGACAATTTTTTGCTAAAATATTACTTTTGCGAAAAATTATACCACTAATATTACCTTGATCTAGAAAATAATTTTGGTACCATACAAGAGAATGAAGTACTTGTTCCATGTCTTTTCTTGGCAATAACTGAGATGTTCCTTGATTTTTGCATTCAATAATAAAACTATTATTTTCAGATACCCATAAATTGTCTGGACCATCATTACGTTCTTGCTCAGGACGTGAGGATGTATACCCTAAAAAATCGCCTAATTTTTTTATAGCATCTTCAAAAATATTACTATCAGCATTAGGTACGTATAGCAATTTAGATAAAATACTATCAATCGCTATTTTTAAATCAGTTCCAGTAGAATATACAACTATCCATTTTTTTACATTCATTGCTTGTACGGTTTTGTTTTTAGTTTTCTTAGAATAGTCAGGAAATCTTGGAATCAGCAAATTAGAGTTAAGTTCTTTGGCTTTCACTTGTAGGTTATTAGCCTCTGTTTCGTCAAATCTATTCATAATTTGTGCAGCTAATTGAAAATACCAACCAATGTCACTATCAACAAGATTCCCGTTAGCAATAAATTTTTCTCTAATAATGTTAACAGCATCACTAATTTTATTACTTTTATAGTAAGACAGTACTATATATTCATCTTGAGCTAGTATTAGACTTTCTTCATTACTAACAGTAGTATATCTTTCTAAATATTGCTCAGTTATAGTTTTATAGTATGATATCCAATCAGGATTCCTATCTAAAACTAAGTTAATAGTACCTACTATTTCGTTTTTGGCCTCTATTAAGTTTCTTTTTTCTTTGAAAAAATCCATGCTTAAACTTATTCCTAAATCAAGTTGTGCACGAGTAGTCTCACTAAAGTATTTTCTATTGTTATTATTACTTATAAAATTCAATAAGTTATCATCTAGCAGCAAAGTGACGCAATAGTCACTACCAGAACGCACACTCCTACCTAAACCCTGCTCTATTGTTTGTGCGGTTGTCGCTTTAGTTAGTGGTGATTCTGATCTCATGTGAGCTACTGCAATATCTCTTATTGATTTGCCTTTAGGCAAACCATCTAAAATCAATAAATGACACATATTTCCCCATAAATCTATTCCATCATATCTATTAATTAAAACCATAAAATTATTATTGCCATTCTTAAGTTTATTAACGGCATCACAAATATTTTCTTTATCAACAATCAAAGCTCCTTCTTTTTCCCAAATTTGAGCTTTTCTTATATTGGGAACTAAGATAACTATATTATAGCCTTTTTTTTCCCAATACAATTTTATTAGTGACTTCATATCGTTATTAGTCAGCTCTGAGGAATATCTTTTGGGAGCAATAATAAGTCTTTCACCTACCGCACTTTCTTTTTTTATATTAATTGGATGTAAGCAAGCATCTTTACTTATTCCTAACTCTGTAATTAATTCCGGCATATTATTGAAAGTTGCTGATAAAACAAATCTATGTTTAGCTTTAAAAAATGAAGGTATTTTATCTAAAGGTAGTTGCAATGGTGTAATCTCGATTCCATCACCAGAAATATAACAATTAGACTTTTCTAAATAATCAAATATCAAGTTGAAAGGAATATACATGTAAAAATTTTCTTGCACATCATTCTTTTCTATTATTTTTTTCAGTACTTTAATTTTATTCTGATAGGACCAATAAGGAACTAATCTAGCAACAGTTTTTTCTCCTTTTTTTATTGCATGAAATACACCTGATCCTTGACTTTCTAAATCTCTTTCAAACAAATCAAGTATTTCTTTATACATATCATGATCTTTCGGGATTAAAAAACTAGACTGCTTTCTAGCTTTTTTTATACAGGTATGTGCATCATCTATCAACAAAGCTCCTATATCTTGAATCTCTCTATTACCTGTTTCGGTTACACCAAATATTGAATGACCATTATACATTTTTTCAAAGGTAGTTATTAAAATAGCTTGAGAATTTATAAAATCAATCGGCATTTCTTGCCGTGAATCTGGTGATTCTCTTCTTATTTGTGTCACTGGTATCCCGTGGAATTCTGCCTCCATAACAACTTGTTCTACTAATTGATTATCAGGGCAAAGATATACTACTGGGCCTATCCCTTCATTCATCTTAGAGTACAGCATTAATAATCCTATTAACGTTTTCCCTGATCCTGTATTAGCAATTCCTACAACATCTCTTTCTTCTCTACTTAGATACCATTCTTTAAGAAATGTTGCTTGGATATCTCTTAAATATTCATAACCCATTTTATGATTTAGTGAATTAAAAATTTCAATTGGATTTGTTTTCTTTTTTTCCATCCCACTCTCTACATTTTTGATTTTATCAAATATCCCCATAGATTTTTACCTCACTTTTATTTTTACTAGACCATACCTATTTTTCAATAATAAGTATATATTTCAAATTACAATCAATCTGTAGAACTACACTTACATATATCATAACCAAAAACCATACAAAAAAACACCCTCCAAATGGAGAGTGTTTTTTGATGTGTAAAACAACAAATTAACGTTTTGAGGATTATTATTTGTTGTTTTAAATTTATTCAATACTCTTTAATCCTTTAATATCACTATTTTCATGTTATTGTTATTGATAGATTTGTATATATTTGGAACTTTTTTCTTTTGATTTACTCCATATTACGACATAGATTAAGAATATATATACTTATCTATACTTGACAATCCATTTTAAAGGGGTTAATATTACACTATCATAATGATAGTATCATTTTGAAAGTGGTGATATATATGAGTACTGAATTAGAAAAATTGCGTCTTATTATGCTTTGGTTAAAGAAAAAAGATTTATCTAAGAATGAAATACGCGTTTTACTTTATTGTCTGGAACATGGAAGAACATCTGCAGAGATTAGTGACCAATTGAATTTTGCAAGTCCGAACACTGCTCGTTTGTTGATTAAAATGGTTCGAAAGTCATATTTAACAAGAAGATTACGTTCTAATAGCAAAGCATATATCTATCTTACCAATTTAGATAATCCAGACATATCTTAAAAAAAGAAAATTATTCTTTTTTTTAAATAAAGTATATCATAATGATACTATCAAATTGATGTTGTTTATTATCTTATCAAGTTTTTTAAAAGAAAGCCGAGGTTTATTATCATGTTAAAAATTAGTACTAATCCCATCATCATAGGGAAATTAGATTATTTTCTTCAACATTCATCCATTCAGGAAAGACGTCGATTGCAACTCTACTCTTGTTATTTAAATACTGGGAGATTTATCTACGACGCCGGAGTTAGAAGTATTTCTGAAACTATAAAAAGAAACGGTGGTTTCTCTTATAACAGTCTTCAGTTCTGTAGTCGTCTGATTACTGCCTACGAAGAATCCCTTTTATCTCATCATAAAACAAGAAACACCACTCTTTTTGAGGAAAAAGTCATTCAAGGTAAGGCTACATCATATGATTCTTATTCGAGCTCAAGAAAGGAAAAATAATATGGTACAAACATTAGAAGACACTATCATAAAAATAAAGTATTTTGGCGAACCCCCTTCCTCTAAGGAAGGATGGACACTTCTAAATGAAAAAGTAGCAGAAAATATTTATTATAAGATAGATTATCTTCGATATTCGTATCTAACTAGCAAAAACAAATTAATCAAATTAGATAATATAGAAAAAGAAGAAATTTACCCTCAAAGATTCTTAGTTCCTGGCATGAACACTTATTCTTTCTTCTATGACGATTTCTTGTTTTGCACACATACGAAATTCTTTGGCAATAATTCTCCTGTGTTAGAGATTAGATTGAAGAGTTCAGATGGCAGGTGGAGCGATTGGCAAGCGATTGTTAGCAGTCGTATCGTAGTCGATGTCGATTGGGACTTCTCGATTTTCAAAGTTGTATCTTATAATAAAGATTTTTATCTTAAGTCCCCACTGTCTTCTGAGACAATATCTAGTTTGAATCAAAATTTCGACATTCGTTTTGGTGGCAGTTTTTATGGCAATAATCTTGGCCAACGTTATCTACGTACAGAAGAAGATACTTCTTATAAAATAGAGCCCAGGACTCGCAGAATAGAATTTGTTTATAATCCATGCGGCAGTTTTTTAGATAGAGTTGCGGATCTTAAAAAATATGAAGAACGTTATTTCAAATATGATGAGGAAGATAACAGAATATAGTATTAAGGGAGATAATAATGAATGATTTAGAAAGAAAAAAGCTTTTCTTTAAAGTTTTTGGAGTAATATTTCTCATCATAGGGGCTTTAATTCCGCCTAGCTATTCACAAGTGTTTTTTGCCTTTTTTGGAGCAGGGTTGATAACTTTTTTGATTTTTTTCAGGGGGTATCAAGTTTTCAGCGGCTTAATTAGGATGTTTCTGGACATATTTAAGTTTTTTCGAGGGGGGCGTTAAATGAGCAAATCAGTAAGCCTAACTCATAAAAATATACGTTGGGATAAAGTTTTAAATCGAATATTTATTTTTTTATTATTTGCTTTAATGTTTTCTTTTTTAGCTGTATCTATGAATACGAATTTCTTTGTGAGGATAATAATAATTTTTAGTTTCTTAATAATTGGCGGATTGGTTTTTAAACTGTATCACTTCCTGAAGAAAAAAATTGAATCAAAATATTATATGCGAGATTTGCTCTTATCTTTCATAACAAATAACAACTTATTCAAAGAAGATTTTGAAGTAGTTCAATGGAAAGATGGAGATAATAATATTCAAAAAGAGAAAAGATACTATGTTTCCTCTTCGGCTGAATTTAAATATTTTATATCTAATTCAAAAATAATTGTTTATGCTATAAAAAATGCTGATATCTATACTGCAACTCAAACTAAACTAGATGAGGCACTATCAGCTCTTTTTGGCCTAGAACTTTCATATAAAAAAGATACACCTTCCTACTGTGAATATCATTTTGACAGGGTTTCTCCTGAAAGAAAAGTTGTTAAAAATAATGAACGTATAATAAATAAGACTGTCGAATATGACCTTGGCTATGGTGTGAGTTATCGACCTGATAAAGTTCCTCACGTCTTGATTTCAGGTGGAACTGGTTCTGGTAAATCTGTCTTTATTGAGTTCTTAATTATCGAGTTTCTAAAGAGAAAAGCAGATATATTTATCTGTGACCCAAAAAATAGTGACCTTTCACAACTTGAGTTCTATTTAGGTTCTGATAAAGTAGCTTCTTCCCTTAATCAAATTGCTAAAGTATCTCGTCTAGTTGTTGAAGAAATGGAATCTAGATATCAAGCTATGAAAGAAAACTTTGAATATGGATCTAATTATATTACTCATGGATATTCAGAATGCTGGCTTATTTTCGATGAAATGGGAGCTTTCCAAGGAAATGCTACAGATAAGAAATCAAAGGAAGTGGTCAATGAAGTTATGGGTTATATTCGACAAATTATTTTAAAAGGTCGTGCTGCAGGAGTCTTTGTACTTGTCGCTTCTCAGCAAATGAATGCCAATACTTTAAATACAGACTTACGAGACAATTTAGGTCTTAGAATAGCCTTAGGTGCGAACAGTGGAGAAGGCTATCGTATGGTGTTTGGCTCAGCCACACCTGATAATATTCCTGTGATAGAGGAAAAAGGTGCCGGGCTTCTTTTTATGCAAGGAAGTGGTCAGGACAAAGCACAATACTATGAAGCTCCTTTTATAGATAGAGACCAGTTTGACTTTATTGAAGAACTTACTAAATATATCGATTAATGACGTTTTAAATTTGTAGAATTGGTTTTTAATTCTATGAATTTAAAATGTATTCACTAGCTTGCTAGTGATAATATATGTCCAAACATCTGATTGACATTAAAAGCTGAAAGAAAGGATTTTTTACTATGATTAAAATTAATGATTTTATTAAACCAGAATTACTAGGAAATAATTTCGCTGCAGTCAGAGGATACAGTGAAGTTTTAGATAGAGAAACCAATGAAAAGACAGGATATAAATTAGATATTTCTATTCAAGACCCCGAATCTGATTTCTTCATGGAACTTTTTACTGTTAAAGTAAAAAATGTATCCCCTACTTTGAGTTATAAAGATTTAGAGCAAAATAAAAAGATTATGCCTGTTGTGTTAGAAAATTTGAACGTTGGGCAATTTAATGGCAATCTTTGGTATAACTGTAGTGATGTGTTGCCAGCTAATAAAGGCTAAATACTGTTAAATAATTAATATAACTGCCCTAACGGAGTTAAGGGCAAGTGGAACGTGTTATATTAATATATTTAACAAAGACCAAGCCTTTTGGCTTGGTCTTTAGTTTATTTATTATATAAACAAGCGTTACGAGAAAATATATCCAAAATTGGAAGGTTATTTTTTGAGTTATAATAAAAAAATTGTTCAAACGAATTCTTATATTGAAGTATATGAATATGACAAAGTTATTATCTCGGAAAATACTAAAAAAATAAATCGTCGTAGTAAATCTAAAAATTTTGATGAATTAGAACAGGAAGAACAGCTTAAACGGTTGCATAGAATATCTAAAACTAGACAGAATGCTAAGTGGAAAGTCATGAGATTAATTGATACAAATTTTGATTCAAAAACTTCATTTTTAACTTTAACCACAAAAGAAAACATTCAAAATAGAGATTGTTTTAATAAAATATTCGATAAATTTATTAAGCGGCTTAATTACAAAGTATTTAAAACAAAAAAGAGATTATTAAAATATTTAGCAGTATTAGAGAAACAAAAACGTGGAGCATGGCATGTTCATATCATTTTGTTTGATATCCCCTTTATTGCTCATAAAGAATTAATGAAAATTTGGGGATTAGGTGGTGTTTGGATAAACAAGATAGATGTTGATACAAAAGAAAATCGAGGACGTTATGTTTCTAAATACTTTGAAAAAGGTATTGGTCAAGAACTTGTAGAAAGTTATGGTAAAAAATCTTTTTACTCTTCTAGAAATTTAAAACATCCCAAAGAATACAAATTTATCTCCAATGAAACTACTGAAAATATTATAAAACATGATGAACTTCTTTATGAGTCAGAATATTTAGGAAAAGTTTACCGAAAAGGAAAATTAGTTCCAAATAAAATTAAATATCGCAAATTTAAATTAAATAATAGTTACGGAGGTTAACAATTAATGCAGAAAGAATTACAAAGATTCCCCTTATTACTAACAAGAGAACAAGCATCCTCTTATTTGGGAATTGATCCAAAATCATTTGATAAATTTATACGCTCTCATTCTGATATGCCTCGTTTTATGGTTGGTAGTCGTGAAAGATTCACTATAAAAGACTTGGATGAATTTGTTTTTTCTCATTCAATAATAGACTGACTGAAATTTTTAAAAAGGAGTTTTTTATGTGGCTAGTATAATCAAGCGTGGTAAATCTTATCGTGTTGAAATTTCTAATTATAAACATGGTAAGAATAAGAGAATATCAAAAACTTTTAAAACAAAATCTGAAGCTCAAAGATGGGCTATGCAAAATGAAATTGCCAAAGGTAACGGTGTAGATTTAGCTTTGAGAAAAGATAAATTTTCAGATTTTTATTCTAATTGGATTTATTTAGTTAAAAAAAATGATGTTCGCTCTGCTACATTCCTTAACTACACGAGGACTATTCCTATTGTGAAAAAACTTTTTAAAAATATCACTTTAGGCGAATTGAATGATTTAGTAGTTCAAATGAAGATCGATGAATATGGAGAAACTCATTCTCGTAAAACTACTACAGAGCTATTATTAAAAATCAGAACCTCTTTACGTTATGCTTATGGACGTGGTTTAATTACATCTGATTTTGCTGGATTAATAAAAACTAGAGGAAAAGAATTATCAAAAAGAAATTCAGCTTTATCGATATCTGACTTTAAAAAATTACGCTCTTACCTACTTAAACACCATGAAAAAGATTTTTATATTCTTGTATTGCTGGCTCTTGAAACTGGGGCTCGTCGTGGAGAATTATTAGGTCTTACTAATAAAGATATATTTAAATATGGGATTAGTATTAATCGTTCTATTAGTCCCTCTAGTTCTGATACTAGACTAAAAACTAAAAGATCTAAGAGAAATATTAGCATTAATGAAAATGTCTATGATATTTTAAAAACTGTTACAGAAAAAAGTAATGGTTACTTATTTAGCTTTGATGGTTTTCAACAATCTGCAAAATTAGCAAGATTATTAAAAAAACTAGATATTCCAAAAACTACTTTTCACGGTCTTCGAGATACCCATGCTAGTTTTTTATTTTCAAATGATAATATTAGGATAGATTATATCTCTCAAAGACTGGGGCATTCTAATTTACAAACCACAATGAATTACTATTTAGAATTAATGCCAGAAAAAAAGCACCTGCAAGATGCAGATGCTTTAAGTCTTTTAGATTCGTTGTAAAATTAGTTTTTACACCAATTTACTCCACATAATTGCTCGAATCGTTGATATATATATAAATATATTAACGTTTTGAGAATTGTGCTGATTTACGAGCTTTTTTAAGACCTGGTTTCTTACGTTCTTTCATACGAGGGTCACGAGTTAGTAGACCAGCACGTTTTAAAGGACCGCGGAAATCTGGGTCGATTTGTAACAATGCACGAGCGACACCATGACGGATAGCACCAGATTGACCTGAGAATCCACCACCGTTAACGTTCACAAATACATCATATGAACCTTCAGTTTCAGTGATTGCTAAAGGTTGTTTTAAGTCTTGAATTAAGATTGCTGATGGAATGTAGTCTTCAACTTTTTTGTTGTTAACTGTAACTTGACCTGAGCCAGGTACTAAACGTACACGGGCTACGGAATTCTTACGACGACCAGTTCCAAGATATGCTACTTGTTGAGCCACAATAAGTTCCTCCTTAGATTAGTGTTTGAATGTCTAGTTCAACGGGTTGTTGTGCTTGGTTTTCGTGTTCTGAACCAGCATAGACATGTAGTTTTGAGAATTGTTGACGACCTAAAGTATTTTTAGGAAGCATTCCTTTTACTGATAATTCAACTAATCTTTGTGGATTATTGTCTAATAATTCACCTGCTGTAACAGATTTTAATCCACCTGGGTGGTTACTGTGACGGTAGTAAATCTTGTTACTTGCTTTATTACCAGTCAAAACAATTTTTTCTGCATTAATTAAAATAACGTTATCACCAGTGTCAACGTTTGGTGTGTATTGAGGTTTGTTTTTACCTCTTAGAAGTGTTGCAACGGCTGTTGAAACACGTCCTAATGAGACGCCACTTGCATCGATAACATACCATTTACGGTTGAATTCACCTGGTTTAGCTAATGGGGTTGTACGCAATGTTTTTTCCTCCAGTTTCTTCGCATGTTTGATAATACAATAAGTTTCCGGGGCTTATCGTGGACAAACAATACCAGATAATAATTTACTATATATTTCTGAAAATGTCAACTATATTCAAATATCTTGTCGATATTTTTTTGGAACTTCATCATAGAAAACTTCTTTTAAATAAAGTCCACTAGCCGGAGCAGTTCCTCGTGCTTGTTGTCTATCTTTAACTTCAAATAATCGAATAAAGTCGTGAATATCACGTCGATTATTTCCAATTTCAAGTGCAGTCGCAACTAATATTCGCACCATATTATACAAAAAGCCATTTCCAATAAAGTCAAAAACCAACTCATTATTCACTTTATCTTCAGTCACATTAGCATAATAAATGGTTCGTACCTTATCTTCAATCACACCACCACTTGCTGCAAAGCTTGTGAAATCATGCTCACCTATTAAGTCTTTCAGTGCAATTTTGATACGATCGACTTCAAGTGGATAAGGATAATGTCCTGTATAAAAACGCTTAAAAGGGTCTGTATAACGGCCACAATCAACGCGATATTGATACCACTTAGCTTTCGCATCAAAACGGCTGTGAAAGTCTTCTTGAATTTGTGACTCCACAAACTCTACATCAAGAGGCATTAAACTATTCAATGCTTTTAACATATTAATAGCAGGGATTTCATTTGGAAAGTCAAAATGAATAATTTGGCCATAAGAATGCACACCAGCATCAGTTCTCCCTGATCCATGGGTCATCACTTCTTGGCCTTTCATCATTTTTTTCAAACCCAATTCAATCACACCTTGTACAGTTCTCAAGTTAGGCTGTCTTTGAAATCCATGGAAATTATGACCATCATATCGTACCTTCATTTTATAACGTGGCACGGTTAAAACCTCCTCAAAACAATTAATAATAGCGTTAAAATAGCGAAGTAGTATAAGACGTATAAATCTGTCTTATGCCATCTTAGACGTCTAAACTGTGTTCTAGGCTCACCTAGCTGGTAGTTTCTTGCTGTCATTGATTCTGCCAAGTCGATAGCAATCTTCATACTGTTAATTAATAGCGGAATTAACATGGGAATAATCGACTTAATTCGCTTAATAATATTACCGTCATTAAAGCTCGCACCTCTGGCACGTTGCGCATTCATGATTTTAGTTGCTGTCTCCATTAACGTAGGGACGAATCGTAGTGCAATTGAACAAATCATAGAAAATTGATCTACAGGAAACTTCACTTTTTTTAGTGGCTTTAGTAGAGAGGCAAATGCATCGGCAATTAACATTGGTGGGGTCGTAATGGTCAGAATTGTTGACATAAAAATAATTGTTGATAATCGAACGAGTATAAATATACTGTTAATAATTCCATATTGTGAGATAGTAATTATCCCCCACTTCAAATAGATATCTCCACCACTGGTAAAGAGAATTTGAAGCGTTACCGTGAATATCATCAGCCATAACATTGGTCTTAAACCTTGCCAGTAAATTTTAGCAGATATTTTTGTCATGTAAGCCGCAAAGAGTGTAAATAGAACGATAACACCATATGTCCAAAAATTATTAGCTAGAAAAATCAAAATGATAAAGGCGAAAGTTCCGAGCAATTTAGCTCGCGGATCTAATCGATGTACATAAGAATTACCATATATATATTGTCCCAATAAAAATCTATCCATCTTTAGCCAACTTTCCACCAAATTTTTGTGCTAAAACTTTTACCAGTTCAGCCATTGTAATTGGCATTGAATCAAACTTAATACCCTTAGCTACTAACCTTTGAGCAAATTCCGTGACTTTAGGTTGGTTCAAGGAATGACTAGCTAACCAGTCTGCCTCTTGAAATAAATCATGCGGTGTCGATTGTCTTAGTAACTGTCCTTCTTCTAACACCAACACCTCATCTGAATAATTTGCAACAATATCCATATCGTGACTCACTAAAACAACTGTGTGTCCTTGACGCTGATACTCTTTGAACAAAGATAAAATTTCTTTTTGGCCAACTGGATCTAATCCCGCCGTTGGCTCGTCTAAAATCAAGACTTCAGGATGACTTGCCATCACCCCCGCAATTGCAACGCGTCGCATTTGCCCACCTGACAATTCAAACGGTGATTTTTCGGCTAAGGATTGATCAAGTCCTACTTGATCCAACCAATAATAAGCAGAGGCTTCGGCTTCTTTTTTGCTGAATCCAAAATTAAGTGGTCCAAACATAATATCTTTCAATACAGTCTCTTCGAATAACTGATTTTCTGGAAATTGAAAGACCATCCCAACTTTTTGACGTAGCGGTTTCAATCCTTTACCAGTCGTTTCTTGATTAATCAAAAACTCATTACCGATATGAATATTTCCTTTTGAAGGTTTCAACAAGGCATTAATTTGATGAATTAAGGTCGACTTCCCGCTCCCCGTATGACCAACAACAGCTGTAAAACTTTTTGATTTAATTTTAAAATTGATATCAGATAGACCGTACTTTTGAAGTTCTGTACCTTGACTATATATATAACTTACATTTTCGAATTTAATTTCCAAAAGTATTCAACTAACTCACTTTCATCTAAAATATCACGAGGAACATCGATAGCATGCTGCCTTAATTCAACCGCTAACTGCTTAGCAAATGGCAACATTAAGCCCATTTCTGTTAACCAATTTTCATCAATTAAAACTTCTTTGGGTGTTCCTTGTTTAACTAACTGGCCATCAGACAAGACACAGATATCATCTGCTTTTGTCGCTTCTTCAATATCGTGGGTCACTGAAATAACAGTAACTTGATACTTTGCTTTAATTTCTTGAATGACCTGGTGAATTTGATTTCGTCCCTGCGGATCTAGCATACTAGTTGCCTCATCTAAAATAATAACCTTAGGCCTAATTGCTAAAATACCAGCAATTGCTACTCGCTGCTTTTGTCCACCAGATAATTTAGAAGGTTCCATTTTTCGAAATTCCGACATATTTACAAAATCAAGTACTTCTTTGATACGCTTTTCAATCTCGTCTGGATCAATATTTCGATTTTCAAGACCAAATGCGATGTCATCTTCCACTGTTGCCCCAACAAATTGGTTATCTGGATTTTGAAAAACAATTCCCAAGTCATTACGAATATCAAACCACTTTTCTTCACTAGCTGCAATCCCATTAATTTTAATTTGTGCTTGAGAATTAGAATCAGGTTCTTTAAGGCCAGTCAGTAATCGAACCAAAGTGCTTTTACCGCTACCATTATGTCCCAAAATAGATGTCCAACTCTCTTTAATAATATCTAAATTGAGATTTTTTAAAGTTGGTTGATTATTTTGAGAATAGGTGTAAGTTAAATTTCTAACTTCTATTATGTTTTCACTCATGTTTTTTACCCACTTATTATTTTATAGCTTCTATTATAGTAAATTTTGGGCAAAAAAAAAATCATTCAAAGATGGGATAATAAAATTTTAATTATTATCTAAGCTAGACTTGGAATTTAATTCCATCATCATTACGCTATTTCTCACATCTAAGAAATGATCGTTTTTTAAGTAATAGATATTATTAAACTAATTCAATAATAGCCATTGGTGCACCGTCACCACGACGAGGTGCTGTTTTGTAAATTCTAGTGTACCCACCATTACGTTCTTTATAACGAGGTGCAATATCACTAAATAACTTTTGTAAAGCAGATTGTACAACTACATCTTCTTCTTGTTCACGGATGTCAGCAACTTCGTTACGAACAAACGTTGCAGCTTGACGACGAGCATGTAAGTCTCCACGTTTACCTAAAGTAATCATTTTTTCAACTGCTTTACGTACTTCTTTAGCACGAGTTTCAGTTGTCACAATGCGTTCATTAATTAATAAATCAGTTGATAAATCACGCAACATAGCTTTTCTTTGAGAACTATTACGACCTAATTTACGGTAACCCATAGCTTTCCCTCCTTTAACACTTTTATGTTTAGTCTTCTTGACGTAAAGATAAATTCAAATCTGATAGTTTTTGTTTAACTTCTTCTAATGACTTGCGTCCTAGATTACGAACACGCATCATATCTGATTCAGAACGGTCAGATAAGTCTTGCACAGTATTAATTCCTGCACGTTTTAAACAATTATAAGAACGAACAGATAAATCAAGCTCTTCAATAGTCATTTCAAGCTTTTGTTCTTCTTTTGCTTCTTCTTTTTCTGCCATGATATCAGTAAGTTGTGCTTCATCAGACATTTCAACAACGACATTTAAATGTTCTGTCAAAATCTTTGCGGCTAAACTAAGTGCATCATTTGGTGCAATTGAGCCATTGGACCAGATTTCAAGCGTCAATTTATCATAGTCATTGCGATGCCCTACACGAGTGCTTTCCACTTGGTAGTTAACACGATCGATTGGTGAAAACAACGAATCAACTGGAACAACACCGATTGGCATGTCATCTGTTTTATTTTGATCAGCAGAAACATAACCGCGGCCTTGTTTAATGGCAACGTTCATGTGTAAATGTCCGCCTTCAGCAACTTCTGCAATGTATTGGCTAGGGTTCAATACTTGAACTTCGCTGTCTACTTGCAAATCCGCTGCTGTTACGCGTGCAGGTCCCACTACATCAATTTCCACAACTTTAGTTTCTTCTGAAAGAGACTTTAATGAAAGTTGTTTTAAATTCAAAACAATTTGAGTAACGTCTTCGACAACGCCATCAATCGTTGAAAATTCATGTAACACACCATCAATTTGGACATATGATACTGCACTTCCTGGTAGGGAAGCAAGCAATACGCGACGTAGTGAATTACCCAACGTCGTTCCATAGCCACGTTCTAAAGGCTCAATAACAAATTTACCATAACTACTATCTTGTTCAACAGTTGTTATACTTGGTTTTTCAAATTCAATCATAAATTGGGACCCCTTTCAAAACGTATAGTGCTTTATTCAGCAAATAATTAAACACGACGACGTTTTGGTGGTCTTGATCCATTATGAGGAACAGGCGTAACATCGCGAATTGCTGTAACTTCTAATCCAGTTGCTTGTAAAGCACGAATAGCAGCTTCACGACCAGAACCTGGACCTTTTACTGCAACTTCAACACTCTTCAATCCATGTTCCATAGATTGTTTAGCAGCAGCTTCAGCTGCCATTTGAGCAGCAAATGGTGTTGATTTACGACTACCCTTGAATCCTAATGATCCTGCAGAAGACCAGGCAACAGCGTTACCTTGAACATCTGTAATCATCACTAAAGTATTATTGAAAGTTGAGTGAACGTGTGCCACACCAGTTTCAATATGCTTCTTGTTACGACGTTTACGAGAAGTTTTCTTAACAGCCATTAATTTCCCTCCTTAATTAGTTCTTATTTTTTCTTACCAGCAATGGCAACTTTTGGACCTTTGCGGGTTCTTGCATTATTCTTTGTATTTTGTCCACGTACAGGTAAACCACGACGGTGACGAATACCACGGTATGAACCGATCTCTTTAAGACGTTTAATATTTAAACTAATTTCACGTCTTAAATCACCTTCAACACGGACTTTATCTACTTCCGCACGAATTTTATCTTCTTGATCTGGAGTTAAGTCTTTAGAACGAATGTCTTCAGACACACCAGCATCAGCTAAAATCTTGGCAGCAGTTGTATTACCTACACCGTAAATGTAAGTTAAGGCAACTACTATTCTTTTATCTCTGGGTAAGTCAACACCAGCAATACGAGCCATTATAACACCTCCGTATTTTATAAATTATTATCCTTGAGTTTGTTTGTGTTTTGGATTTGAACAAATAACCATAACGCGGCCATTTCTCTTAATTACTTTACAATCTTCACACATTGGTTTAACAGATGGTCTAACTTTCATCTTGATAACCTCCTGAGTTGTCTAAATCTACTACTTAATAAAACGATAAGTGATTCTGCCTTTAGTTAAATCATATGGAGACAATTCAACAGTCACTCTGTCACCAGGTAAAATACGAATGTAGTGCATTCTAATTTTACCAGAAACGTGAGCTAAAATTGTATGCCCATTCTCTAATTCAACTTTAAACATTGCATTAGGAAGAGTATCAACCACTGTACCTTCAATTTCGATGACATTATCTTTTGCCAAAATTTTCCTCCTGATTGTTTACCACGATATACTACAGCAAAATATTATATCACTTTAGAACAATAAATACTAATTCAAAGAACTTAAAGCTTCATTAATATCGGCAAAAACTTCGTCACGAGAACGTGTTCCATCAACTGAAATCAACAAACCCTTTTCACGATAAAAATCGATTAATGGCGTATTCATTTCTAAGTTAACTTCGATACGTTTTTTAACAACTTCAGGCTTGTCATCCTCACGTTGGTAAAAGTTATGGCTACCGCAACGATCACATGTGTTTTCAACTTTTGTAGGATTGAAAATTTTATGATAAGTTGCACCACAATCACGACAAATAAATCTGCCAGATAAACGTTCAACTAAAAGTTTTGGATCAACTTCAATATTAATTACTTTTTGCAATGGTTTGTTAACATTAGCTGTGATCGATTCAAGCATTTCAGCTTGGACGGTTGTTCTAGGAAAACCATCTAAAATATATCCATCATTTGTATCAGCTTTGCTAAGTCTTTCTTCAACTAACTTAGCTGTTACTTCATCTGGAACCAAGTTACCCGCATCAATAAATGATTTGGCTTCAAGTCCTACTTGGGTTCCTTCAGCCATTGCTTCTCGGAACATATCACCCGTCGAAATGTGGGCAATTTGATAATTATCTACAATCATTTCGGCTTGAGTACCTTTACCAGCACCCGGAAGCCCCATTAAAATAATATTTTTCATTTTTAAACAGCCTATCTAATAAATCCAACATATTTTCGTTTCATCAGTAATCCATCTAATTGACGCATTGCTTCAAGTGCAACACCGATAACAATCAGTAAGCTGGTTCCGCCAAGTCCAATAGAACTTGGTAATCCCCAAATATTTGAAGCAAGTTGCGGTACCAAGGAAATAAATCCTAAAAAGATAGAGCCGACAACTGAAAGTCTCATTAATAGTTTTGAAATATATTTTTGTGTTTCTTGTCCTGGCCAAACGCCCGGAATAAATGCACTTTGTTTTTGCAAGTTTTCAGCCACTTTTTCAGGGTTAACTTGTACAAAAGCATAAAAGAAAGTAAACAATACAATCAATAATGTATTAACCAGAGCTCCTGTTAGAGTCTGCATGCTGAAGATATTATTCATGATTTTGAACCATGCTTCTTCACCATGAGAATTTTGAAAGGCTACTAAAACCGTTGCCGGTGTGGCAATCAAAGAACTAGCGAAAATAACTGGAATAACACCAGCAACATTAACCTTCAATGGAAGGTAACTTTCTGAACCTCCACTAGTTGCTCTTCTTGTATAGCGAATTGGCACTTTACGAATGGCTTGTTGAACATATGTCACAATCATCGTAATGATTAAAATCGCAATAACAACAGCGACTAAGAATAGTGCGCCTTGTCCACGATCGGCTGGATTATTGTTTGTAATGGCGTCACGATATAACTCATGCGCACTTTGTGGAAATCTTGCCACGATACCGGCAAAGATAATCATTGAGACACCATTACCAATACCTTTATCTGTAATCTGTTCACCTAACCATGTAAGTAACATGGTTCCCGCTGTTAAAATAATACCAATCGTTATATAAGACGATAGTGTTTGAGATTTAACCAAACCTAAGCCACTTAAAGCATTAAAACCTAACGTGATTCCAATACTTTGAATAAATGCAAGTACAATAGACAAGTATCTTGTGACTTGATTTATCTTCCGACGGCCAACCTCACCTTGTTTACCCCATTCCACAAACTTAGGTACAATGTCCATTTGGAGCAGTTGTACAACAATTTGTGCCGTGATATACGGCGAAACCCCCATCGAGAAGATGGAGTAGTTTGCCAAGCCACCACCACTAATTGTATCTAAAATTGGAACTAAACTAGTTGTTCCACTTTTTGTTAGGTTAGCCAACGCGCTAGCGTTAACGCCCGGAACAATTATATGTGACCCAATACGGTATAGCAGCAAAATAAACAATGTGAAGAAAATCTTAGAACGAATTTCTTTTACTTTAAAGGCGTTTTTCAAAGTGGTGAACATTAGATCACCTCAATTGAACCGCCAGCAGCCTCTACTGCAGATTTTGCAGTTTCAGAGTATTTGTTAACCTTAACAGTTAATTTAACTTTAAGATCACCGTTGGCAAGAAGTTTAACACCAGATAATTCTTTCTTAATTAAACCAGATTCTACTAATAAAGCAGGTGTTACTTCTGTACCTTCTTTAAATTGATTTAAATCGGAAAGATTGACAACAGCATATTCTTTACGATTAACATTTTTGAATCCACGTTTTGGCATTCTTCTGAATAATGGCATTTGACCACCTTCAAAACCAATACGTGTTTTACCACCTGAACGTGCTAATTGACCTTTTTGTCCACGACCAGCTGTCTTACCGACACCAGATGAAGTTCCGCGACCAACACGTTTGCGGTTTTTTCTTGATCCTTCAGCAGGTTTTAATTCGTGAAGTTTCATAACCGAGCACCTCCTTGTGATTAACCTTTATATTCTTCTACATCAATAAGATGAGAAATTTTGAATAGTGCACCTCTAATAGCATCATTATCAGGTTTGATAACTGAACTATGTACGCGACCTAATCCCAATTCTTTAACAATTTTTCTTTGGGCTGGAAGACGATGAGCTGCGCTTCTTTTCAAAGTGATTTTTAATTGAGCCATCTATAACTTCCTCCTAGCCTTGCAATGTATCAGCATTTACACCACGTAGTGCAGATACTGCTTCTTTAGTTTTTAAGTTGTCTAATCCGTTTAATGTTGCACGAATAACATTGATTGGTGTATTGCTTCCGCGTGATTTACTTGTAACATCAGCAACACCAGCAAGTTCAAGGACAGCACGAACAGGACCACCTGCAGCGACTCCAGAACCTTCTTCAGCAGGTTTCAAAAGAATGTCTCCAGCACCAAATTGACCAACAATTTCATGAGGAATTGTTGTACCAACCATAGGCACTTCAATCAAACTCTTCTTAGCAGCTTCAACAGCTTTTCTAATTGCTTCAGGAACTTCTTGAGCTTTACCAGTACCAAAACCTACGTGGCCAGCTTTGTCCCCTACAATTACGATAGCAGCGAATCTAAGTCTACGTCCACCTTTAACAACCTTAGTTACTCGATTAATACTAACTAGACGATCTTCTAATTCTAAACGAGATGGATCGATATTTGCCATTTAGTTAACCTCCTCTTTATTAAAATTGTAGTCCATTTTCACGAGCAGCGTCAGCTAATTCTTGAATACGGCCTTGGTATAAATAACCTCCACGGTCAAATACGACTGTTTCAATTTTAGCTTCTGTTGCTCTTTTAGCTACTAAAGCACCAACTTGTTTAGCTTGTTCAACTTTTGTAGCATCTTCT
Organism: Holzapfeliella floricola DSM 23037 = JCM 16512; assembly: GCF_001436605.1. GTDB lineage: Bacteria > Bacillota > Bacilli > Lactobacillales > Lactobacillaceae > Holzapfeliella > Holzapfeliella floricola. Next base: position 124,667 of record NZ_AYZL01000016.1, read on the forward strand.
TTAACATCTTTATCAAGAGTTGAGGCACTTGCAAGCGTTACACCCGCTACGTCATCAATTACTTGAGCGTAGATGTTTTTATTTGAACGGAAAATACTTAAGCGTGGGCGCTCAGCAGTTCCAGAAATTTTACCACGAACGCGTTTATGGCGTCTTTGACGTGTTTTGTTTTTATCTGGTTTAGTAATCACAGTATCACCTCATATAATTTCTAAGTTAATTATTTACCAGTTTTACCTTCTTTACGACGTACGATTTCGTCTTTATAACGAACTCCCTTACCTTTATAAGGTTCTGGAGGACGTGTATCACGAATTTCTGCCGCAAATTGGCCAACTGCTTGTTTGCTAATTCCTTTAACAACGATTTCAGTTGCTGCAGGTACTTCTAATTCAATACCTTCTGGAATTGGCATTTCAACAGGTTGAGAGTAACCAACGTTTAGTGTTAGCTTTTGACCTTGTGCTTGTGCACGGTACCCAACCCCAACAAGAGTCAATGTTTTAGTATAACCTTCAGTTACACCAAGAATCATGTTGTTTAAGTTAGCACGCATTGTTCCATGAAGTGCTTTGTCGTCATCGCTTTGACGTTCAAAATTGATTTCGTTATCTTTTTGTTCAAAAGTAATTTTAGGATCAAAGTAGCGTGTTACTTCACCTTTTGGTCCTTTAACTGTAACGTCGTCACCGTTTTTGGTGATTGTCACAGATTCTGGTACAATAATTGTTTTATAACCAGTACGACTCATGAATTTCCCTCCTTTTCTTTCAAAAAATTACCAGATGTAAGCGAGCACTTCGCCACCGACATTTTTAGCGCGAGCTTCTCTGTCAGTAATTACACCATTTGATGTTGAGATAATTGCAGTTCCTAATCCATTAAGAACTTTAGGTACATCGTTTGCACCAACATAAGTTCTTAAACCAGGTTTAGAAATACGTTTTAGGCCAGTAATAACACGTTCGTTATTTTTGCCATATTTAAGAAATACTTTGATGATTCCTTGTTTGTCATCTTCGATGACTTCGTAATCACGAATAAAGCCTTCATTCTTCAAAATTTCAGAAATCGCTTTTTTCATTGTTGATGCAGGAACTTCTAAAGAATCGTGTTTTACCATGTTGGCATTTCTGATTCGTGTCAAGTAATCTGCGATTGGATCTGTCATGACCATGATGTGCTGCCTCCTTTTTTCAGATTTTTACCAGCTTGCTTTTCTAACGCCAGGAATTTGACCTTTATGTGCAAGTTCTCTTAAGCAAACACGACATAGTTTAAATTTACGGTAAACAGAATGTGGACGTCCACATCTTTCACATCTTGAGTAACTTTGTGTTGAAAACTTAGCTGGACGATGGTTTTTAGCAATTTGTGATTTCTTAGCCAATTAATTGACCTCCCTTAAACTTATTTAGCAAAAGGCATACCAACTTGAGTCAATAATTCTCTTGCTTCTTCATCAGTATTTGCAGTTGTTACAAGAACAATATCTAATCCACGAACACGATTTACTTGGTCGTAATCCACTTCAGGGAAGATAAGTTGTTCTTTGATACCTAATGTATAGTTACCGCGTCCATCAAAAGACTTAGCACTAACACCATGGAAATCACGAACACGAGGAAGCGAAACGTTAATTAATTTGTCTAGAAAATCATACATACGGTCACCACGTAGAGTAACCTTTGCACCAATTGACATACCTTCACGTAAACGGAAACCAGCAATTGATTTTTTAGCTTTGGTAATCAAAGGTTTTTGACCTGAGATTAATGTTAATTCATTAACAGCATCATCAAGGTTTTTAGCGTTTGTGATAGCATCACCAACACCCATGTTCAAAATGATTTTTTCAATTTTTGGAACTTGCATAACTGACTTGTAATTGAATTTTTCAACCAAAGCAGGTGTAATTTCAGAAACGTATCTTTCTTTTAAACGATTAGCCACTTATTGTCCTCCTTTCCTATTTTATAATTGTTTACCAGTTTTCTTTGAAACGCGAACTTTTTTACCGTCTACGACTTCAAATTTAACTTTTGTTGCTTCATTGTTTTCTGGATCAATCAGCATAACGTTTGAAACATGAATAGGTGCTTCTTGGTCTTGAATACCACCTTGGGGATTCATTTGAGAAGGCTTACTATGTTTTTTTACCATATTAATACCTTCAACAACCACACGGTCTTCTTTGTTTAAAACTTTTAAGACTGAACCTTCTTTGCCTTTATCTTTACCGGCAATAACTTTAACTTTGTCGCCTGTTTTAACAAACATGTGCGCACCTCCCTATTATCAATCAGATTCTATAAAACTTCAGGTGCCAATGACACGATTTTCATGAATGCATTTTCACGTAATTCACGAGCAACAGGCCCAAAAATACGTGTTCCACGAGGGCTTTTATCTTCGTTGATAATAACTGCTGCGTTTTCGTCAAAACTAATGTATGATCCATCGGCACGTCTTGCACCAGATGCAGATCTTACAATAACAGCTTTTACAATGTCACCTTTTTTGACAACGCCACCTGGTGTTGCTTGTTTAACTGTTGCAACAATAACATCACCAATATTGGCAGTTTTTCTACCAGAACCACCTAAAACTTTAATAGTTAAAATTTCACGTGCTCCTGAGTTATCAGCAACTTTAAGTCTTGTTTCTTGTTGGATCACTTGAGTTCCTCCTCTCGCTTAAGAGATTATTCACATTATTTTAGATTAGATGATATCTGCTTTTTCTACAACATCTACTAAACGGTAACGTTTTGAACGAGACAATGGTCGGGTTTCCATGATACGAACAATATCTCCAACTTTAGCTTCGTTGTTTTCATCGTGAGCATAGTATTTTTTAGAATACTTAACACGTTTCCCATACACAGAATGTTTCTTTTGTGTTTCAACAACTACAGTAATTGTTTTGTCCATTTTATCAGAGACAACACGTCCTTGGTGTACGTGACGACTATTTCTTTCGTTAATTTCGCTCAAGTTTATAACTCCCTTCCACTATCTTATTTATTGTTCAATTCTTGTTCGCGCAAGATTGTCTTGATACGAGCAATGTTTTTGCGAACTTGCTTTAAGCGAGCAGTATTTTCAAGTTGCCCTGTGGCTTGTTGAAAACGCAAGTTGAACAATTCTTCTTTGTATTGCTTTTCTTTAGCAATAATTTGCTCAGTGGTTAATTCTTTAATTTCATTAGCTTTCATTAGATTCGCCACCTACTTCCTCACGTTTTACGAACTTGGTTCTAATTGGTAATTTATGAGATGCAAGTCTTAAAGCTTCACGCGCAACTTCTTCAGAAACGCCACCAATTTCAAACAAGATTTTTTCTCGTTTAACTGGAGCAACCCAACCTGCTGGAGCACCTTTACCAGAACCCATACGAACTCCAACACCTTTTGCTGTATATGATTTATGAGGGAAAATTTTAATCCAAACTTGCCCACCACGTTTCATGTAACGTGTCATAGCAATACGTGCTGCTTCAATTTGTCTATTTGTTATCCAGTGAGATTCTACAGCTTGTAAACCGTACTCACCAAAACTTACTTGTTTACCGCCTTTAGCTGCTCCGCGCATTTTTCCACGGAATTCACGACGGTGTTTAACACGTTTAGGAACTAACACGATTAGTTTCCTCCTTTCGCGTCCTTATTATTTGTACTTTCATGACGTGTTGGCAATACTTCTCCACGACAAACCCATACTTTAACACCGATTTGTCCGTAGGTAGTTGCAGCTTCAACCCAAGCATAATCAATATCTGCTCTTAATGTGTGAAGAGGAACTGTACCTTCTGTATGCCATTCTTTACGCGCCATGTCAGCACCATTTAAACGACCTGAGATTTGAGTTTTAATACCTTTTGCACCAGCTCTCATTGATCTTTGAGTAGCTTGTCTTTGTGCACGTCTGAATGCAACACGAGCTTCTAGTTGACGAGCAATGCTGTCACCAACTAAAGTTGCATCCAAATCAGGTTTTTTAATTTCAACAATATTAATGTGAACTTGTTTGTTAGTTAAAGCATTAATTTGTTTTCTCAAAGCTTCAACTTCAGAACCACCTTTACCAATAACCATACCTGGTTTTGCTGTGTGGATTGAAATGTTAACTTTGTTTGCAGCACGTTCAATTTCAACTTGTGAAACTGAAGCAGTTGCTAATTTGTTTTCAATGAATTTTCTGATTTTCAAATCTTCGTGTAAGAAGTTTGCAAAATCTTTTTCAGCGTACCATTTAGCTTCCCAGTCGCGGATAACGCCAAGACGAAAGCCTATTGGATTAACTTTTTGACCCATTAAATTGACCTCCTTATTATTTTTTATTCAGCTTCTGAAACTACAATTGTAATGTGACTTGTTCTCTTGTTAATAGGAGAAGCCGCACCTTTGGCACGCGGACGAAATCTCTTCAAAGTAGGTCCTTCATTCACATATGCCTCAGAAACGTAGAGGTTTGCAGATTCTAGATCAAAATTATGTTCAGCGTTTGCAATTGCTGATTTTAAAACTTTAGCCACGATAGGTGAGCCAGCTTTAGGTGTGAATTGCAAGATAGCCAAAGCTTCAGCTGCGTTTCTTCCACGAATTAAGTCCACAACTAAGCGGGCTTTTCTAGGTGCAAGACGAACCATTCTTACTTTAGCTTTAGCGCTTGTAACTGTATCTGCCATCAGACGAATTCTCCTTTCTATTTACCTTGAGTTTGTTTGTCATTTCCTGAATGACCATGGAATTTTCTTGTAGGTACAAATTCACCTAGTTTGTGTCCAACCATGTCTTCTGAAATGAATACTGGTACATGTTTTCTACCATCGTAAACAGCTATTGTATATCCAATGAAAGTTGGAAAAATAGTTGAACGACGGGACCAAGTTTTGATAACTTGTTTCTTTTCTTGATCAGCTTGAGCTTCGACTTTTTTCAATAAATGCGCGTCAGCAAATGGACCTTTTTTAATACTACGGCTCATTTCTAGACCTCCCTTACTGTTTAACTATTACTATTTGCCTTTACGATGACGAATAATAAGTTTTTCTGATTTAGATTTACTATTACGTGTTTTAACACCCATAGTTTTCTTACCCCATGGTGACATTGGAGATGGACGTCCGATAGGTGCACGACCTTCACCACCACCGTGAGGGTGATCGTTAGGGTTCATTACAGAACCACGAACTGTAGGACGGAATCCTAACCAGCGTTTACGACCGGCTTTACCAATGTTGATTAATTCGTGTTGTTCATTACCAACTGAACCAATTGTTGCGCGGCTAGCTGAAAGAATCATACGAACTTCACCAGAGTTAAGTTTAATTAGTGTGTATTTTTCTTCTTGTCCAAGAACTTGAGCAGATGTACCTGCTGAACGAACAAGTTGTCCACCTTTACCAGGTTTCATTTCAATGTTGTGGATTAATGTTCCATCAGGAATGTTTTTAAGTGGTAATGTATTACCTACTTTAATATCAGCATTTTCACCTGATTCAACGATTTGTCCAACTTTGATACCTTTAGGTGCTAAGATGTATGATTTAACACCATCGTGGTAAGCAATAAGTGCAATATTAGCAGATCTGTTTGGATCGTATTCGATAGCCTTAACAGTTGCTTTTACATTATCTTTGTTACGTTTAAAATCGATGATACGGTATTTTTGTTTATGTCCACCACCGCGGTGTCTTACCGTAATATGACCATGTGCGTTACGGCCTGCTTTACTGCTTTGTGAATCAAGCAAAGATTTTTCAGGAGCTTTCTTTGTGATTTCAGCAAAATCAGAGCCAGTCATATGACGTCTACCATTTGTCGTTGGTTTGTGTTTAATGATAGCCACTTGACTTACCTCCTATATGATTAGTTTTCGAAAATTGTAATTTCTTTTGAGTCAGCAGTTAAAGTTACGATAGCTTTTCTGCGACGACGAGTTGTTCCCACATATTGGCCAACTCGTTTTTGTTTACCGCGAACATTCATAATGTTTACGTTTTGAACTTTAACGTCAAAGATTTCTTCTACTGCACGACGTACTTGAGTCTTGTCAGCATTTACATTAACGTCGAAAGTGTATTTGCGAGCATCCATTGCGCCCATTGAAGCTTCCGTAATAACGGGTCTTAAAATAATATCGCGAGCTTCCATTATGCGAGCACCTCCTCGATACTTTGTACAGCAGCTTTAGTTAAAACGATTTTTTGGTTATTTACAATATCCAATACGTTTAAACCTTCAGCAGGAATAATTGTAACGTTTTCTAAGTTACGAGCTGATAAAGCAGCGTTTTTGTTTTCTGAATCAACAACTACTAAAACTTTTGTATCAACTTTAACGTTGTTTAAGAAGTTTGCAAATTCTTTTGTTTTTGGTGTGTCGAATGATAATTGATCAACGACTACCATTTCTTCACCTGCAACTTTTTGTGAAAGAGCAGATTTAAGAGCTAAACGTCTTACCTTTTTAGGTAATTTGTAAGCGTATGAACGTGGAGTAGGACCAAATACAATACCACCACCACGCCATTGAGGAGATCTGATAGAACCTTGACGAGCACGTCCAGTTCCTTTTTGTCTCCATGGTTTCTTACCTCCACCACGTACGGCAGAACGGTTTTTAACTGAGTGTGTTCCTTGTCTTAAAGAAGCACGTTGCATAATCACTGCATCAAATAAAACACTTTCATTTGGTTCAATACCAAAGATTTGTTCATTCAACTCAAGTTGACCTGCATTTTTACCTGTTTGATCTAATACATTAACGTTAGGCAATTTTTATCCTCCTTTCTTACTTGTTATTCTTTACAGTACTTTGAATACTTACTGTTGATTTTTTAGCACCAGGAACGTTACCACGAACCATGATAACATTTTTATCAGTAACAACTTTTACAATGTCCAAGTTTTGAACAGTAACTTGTTTGTTACCCATACGTCCTGGTAAACGTTTACCTTTGAATACACGGTTGATAACAGATCCCATTGAACCAGGACGTCTGTGGTATCTTGAACCATGAGTTTCTGGTCCACGAGATTGACCCCAACGTTTGATAGCTCCTTGGAAACCATGACCTTTACTTACTCCGGTTACGTCTACTTTGTCACCTTCAGTAAATGTTTCTACAGTAATTTCTGAGCCTACTTCATATTCGCTAAGCTCAACATTACGATATTCTTTAATGAAGCGCTTAGGTGAAGTCTTTGCTTTTGCAGCATGACCTTTAGCTGGTTTGTTTGACAAGATATCACGTTGATCTTTGTAACCTAGTTGAACAGCTTCGTAACCATCACTTTCCATTGTTTTAACTTGTAAAACAACGTTAGGAGTAGCTTCAATAACTGTTACGGGAACTAATTCACCAGATTCTGTGAAGACTTGTGTCATTCCAACTTTTTTTCCTAAGATTCCTTTTTTGGTCATGTTTACACCTCCGTAATTTTATTTATTAATTATTATAATTTAATTTCAATATCTACACCACTTGGTAAATCCAATTTCATTAATGAATCTACTGTTTTAGGTGTTGGGTTCACGATATCAATTAAGCGTTTGTGTGTACGCATTTCAAATTGTTCACGTGAGTCCTTATGTTTATGTGGTGAACGAATTACTGTGAAAAGTTTACGTTCTGTTGGCAATGGAATTGGACCTGAGATTTCAGCACCAGTTCTTGTTGCTGTTTCCACAATTTTTTCTGCAGATTGATCTAAAATACTATGTTCGTAAGCTTTCAATCTGATACGAATTTTTTGACCTGCCATTTTTTTACCTCCTCGTCTCTTTTTAAAGATGACTTGCTCGGCGAAAATTATCCGAACACATCCACTGTGGCAATGCAGCCGGGTGTGTCGCAACCTTCCGCTTCATCGCTCTATTTTTTCTGCTAATAGTCAAAGAAGACTATGTAATCCTCTTCAAAATCAGCACGTATAATATTATACTTCATACAAATTTTAATTACAAGTGATAAACAAAAAAATCTTTCACCAAATGGCAAAAGATTTTTTGTTATTTTATTCATCAGAAGAAGTATTTCCACCATTTTTCTTAATGATTTCTTCTTGAATTGATTTTGGAGCTGGTTCGTAGTGATCAAATACCATTGTAAATGTACCACGACCTTGTGTACCTGAACGAAGTGTTGTAGCATAACCAAACATTTCTGAAAGTGGAACGAATGCATTAACAACTTGAGCACCACCACGAGCGTTCATACCTTCAACACGACCACGACGAGCAGTAATTTGTCCCATGATATCTCCAAGATATTCTTCAGGCGCAATAACTTCTACTTTCATGATAGGTTCTAGCACAGCAGCACCAGCTTTTTTAGCAGCTTCTTTCAATGCGATAGAAGCAGCAACTTTATAAGCTGATTCAGATGAATCGACATCGTGATATGAACCATCGAACAATCTAGCTTTAACGTCAATTAATGGATATCCAGCAAGAACACCATTTTCCATTGATTCTTTAAGACCTTGTTCAACTGAAGGAATGTATTCACGAGGAACAACCCCACCAACGATAGCGTCTTCAAATTCAAAGCCTTCACCTTCGTCGTTTGGTGTAAATTCAATCCATACGTCACCGTATTGACCTTTACCACCAGATTGACGAACGAATTTACCTTGAGCTGTAGCTGGTTTTGTGAATGTTTCACGGTAAGCAACTTGAGGAGCCCCAACGTTAGCTTCAACGTTAAATTCACGTTTCATACGGTCAACCATGATATCTAAGTGAAGTTCACCCATACCAGCAATCAATGTTTCCCCAGTTTCTGGGTTAGTTTCAGCTTGGAATGTTGGATCTTCTTCAGAAAGTTTTTGGATAGCAACATCCAATTTATCACGGTCAGCTTTTGATTTTGGTTCAACAGATACTTGGATAACAGGTGCTGGAATTTCCATTGATTCAAGAATTAATGGGTGTTTCAAATCTGTTAGTGAGTCACCTGTTGTTGTTGCTTTAAGACCGATTGCAGCAGCAATATCACCAGAGAATACTTCAGGAATTTCTTCACGGTGGTTAGCGTGCATTTGTAGCAAACGACCAACACGTTCACGTGTGTTATTTGAAGCATTTAACACATATGAACCAGCTTCAAGTGTACCTGTATAAACACGGAAGAAAGTCAAACGACCAACAAATGGGTCAGTTGCAATCTTAAATGCTAGAGCTGCGAAATCTTTGTCATCACCAGCAACTAGCTCTTCATGTTCATCAGTTTTTGGATCTACAGCTTTATAAGGTGTAGCATCAAGTGGTGATGGTAAGTAATCAACAACTGAATCCATCAACATTTGAACACCTTTGTTTTTGAAGGCTGAACCAGCAAGAACTGGGTAAAATTCCAAGTTAAGTGTTGCTTTACGAATAGCTGCTTTTAATTCAGCGTTTGTAATTTCTTCACCTTCAAGGTATTTATCCATAATGTCTTCATCAACGTCAGCAATAGATTCAATCAATTGTGCACGACGATTTTGAGCTTCTTCTAAATAATCAGCTGGAATTTCAACTTTATCAAATTTTGAACCCAATTTGTCTTCGTCACTATAAACATCAGCTTCCATTTCGATTAAGTCGATAATTCCTTCGAAGTTATCTTCTGCACCGATAGGCATTTGGATAGGTTGTGCGTTAGCTTGTAGACGATCATGTAATGTTTCAACAGAGTAGTCAAAGTTAGCACCAATTTTATCCATTTTGTTAACAAAAACGATACGAGGAACGTTATATGTTGTAGCTTGACGCCATACGTTTTCAGTTTGTGGTTCAACACCTGATTGCGCATCTAAAACTGTAATAGCACCATCTAAAACTCTAAGTGAACGTTCAACTTCGATTGTGAAGTCAACGTGTCCTGGAGTATCGATAATGTTGATACGGTTATCATGCCATTGAGCTGTTGTAGCAGCAGATGTAATTGTAATACCACGTTCTTGTTCTTGTGACATCCAGTCCATTTGTGAACCACCATCGTGAGTTTCACCAATTTTGTGGATACGTCCTGTATAGTACAAGATACGTTCTGTAGTAGTTGTTTTACCAGCATCGATGTGGGCCATGATACCGATATTACGTGTTTTATCCAACGGGAATGCACGTTTATTTGCCATTTAATTTACTCCTTTATTAAAAACAAAGATTACCAGCGGTAGTGAGCAAATGCACGGTTTGCTTCAGCCATTTTGTGACTGTCTTCACGTTTTTTCACAGAAGCACCTGTATTGTTAGCTGCATCCATGATTTCATTTGCTAATCTTTCATCCATTGTGTGTTCGTTACGTAATCTTGAGTAGTTTACGATCCAACGAAGACCTAAAGTTGTTCTTCTTGCTGGACGAACTTCAATAGGAACTTGGTAGTTAGCTCCACCAATACGTCTTGCTTTAACTTCTAGAAGTGGCATAACGTTGTTCATAGCTTCTTCGAAAACTTCCATTGGTTCATTACCAGTAGTTTCTTTGATGATGTTAAATGCATCGTATAAGATTGTTGAAGCTTTACCACGTTTACCATCCATCATTAATTGATTAATTAAGCGAGAAACCAGTTTTGAATTATAAATTGGATCTGGCAAAATGTCTCTTTTTGGCACATTACCTTTTCTTGGCATTAAAATTTCCTCCTACGTTTTATTTTTTAGCACCGTATTTAGAACGACCTTGTTTACGTCCGTCAACACCAGCAGTATCAAGCGCACCACGAACGATGTGGTAACGTACCCCTGGTAAATCCTTTACACGTCCCCCACGAATCAAGACAACACTATGTTCTTGTAAGTTATGTCCGATACCTGGGATGTAGGCTGTAACTTCGATCATGTTTGACAAACGTACACGAGCGTATTTACGTAACGCTGAGTTAGGTTTTTTAGGTGTCATTGTTCCAACACGAGTAGCAACCCCACGTTTTTGTGGTGCAGGGTTATCTGTTAATTTTTTCTTTTTACTGTTATAACCGTAGTTCAAAGCTGGTGCATCTGAACCAGAAACTTTGGACTTACGACCTTTTCTTACCAATTGGTTAATTGTTGGCATAAAAGATATCCTCCTAATAATTTAAACACACACATCCAGGAGTATCATTTTTGCTCACTGGACGGTTAATATTCTAATAAAATACCTATACAAATCTATCACTTATTTTGGAAGTCGTCAATATAAAATCATAAATAATTCGTAATTATTGACGGAGGTCCTTTCATTATGTTTGATTTTTTCGTGTTATTCTTCACTATTATTAGCTGGTACTATATTTTTTTACCAGATTTCAAAGCATCTTCGTTGGATACTAAATTAAAATCCAAGTGTTATATCTTAACTATTCACTTATTCATTGTCTGGTTTGCTTTTTATTTACCGTATTCCTTATCTAATCAAATAGTTTTACTTACGTTACTTTTTTGTAGCTTAAGTGATGTCTATGACCAATCCATTTATCCCGTGGTACTTATACCAGCTATATTAATTGGGCTTTTGGACTATCGCGCTGTTTCAATCGATTACTGCATTGGGTTAGTAACGTTTATTGCTTTACTAATCTGCATTTATTTTGAAAAAATGGGCTTAGGCGACGCCTTGATTTATTTGATTATTGGCCTTAATTTCTCATTTGAAAACGCTAATTATATTCTTATCACCGCTTGTTTCATCTTGCTTAGTTGTCAGTTAACTCATTCAAAAGTAAAACATCCTTTTGTCCCTTATTTACTAGTCAGTTTCTTGCTTGTACGCCTTTTAATTCCATAAAAAAAGCGACTCACTTTTAAGTGAATCGCTTTTTGTTTATAACTAGTTAGTTGATTGTTCTTCTTGTTCTTGCATTTGTTTTTCAATATCTGCAATTGAGTAAACTGAAGATGGTTTTGCGTTTTTAGCAATTGGTTCCATCTCACGATACTTGGCCATCCCAGTACCAGCTGGAATAATTTTACCAATAATAACGTTTTCTTTAAGTCCAAGAAGCGGATCATTTTTACCACGAATAGATGCATCAGTAAGAACACGTGTTGTTTCTTGGAAAGAAGCAGCTGACAAGAAACTGTTTGTTTCAAGAGAAGCTTTTGTAATCCCCAAGATAACTGATTGTCCAGTAGCTGGTACACCACCATTAATAATCGTTTCACGGTTACTATCTGTAAATTCGCTAATATCCATTAATGTACCTGGAAGCATTTCTGTTTCACCTGGATCAAGAATACGAACTTTACGTAGCATTTGACGAGCCATAACCTCAACGTGCTTATCTGAGATTTCTACCCCTTGCATACGGTAAGCTTTTTGAATTTCATCCAAGATATAAGTTTCCGTAGATAATACATCACGTACACGGATTAATTGTTTTGGATCAATTGAACCATGAGTTAGTTTATCCCCACGACGAACTGTATCGCCTTCGGCAACAGCCATACTTGCTGTATACGGTACACCGTAAGTTCTAGTATCAATATTACCTTCAACTGTTATTTCACGAGTGTGATCTGCTGGATTTTCTTCGATAGAAGTAATTGTTCCGGCAGCTTCTGTAATGGTTGCAAGCCCTTTAGGATTACGAGCTTCAAACAACTCTTGCACACGAGGAAGACCTTGAGTGATATCTTCACCCCCGGCAACCCCACCGGTATGGAAGTTTCTCATTGTAAGCTGAGTTCCGGGTTCACCGATTGATTGCGCAGCAACAGTACCTACTGCTTCACCAACTTCAACTTCTTCACCAGTTGCTAGGTTACGTCCGTAACATTTTTGACAAACACCATGTTTAGTATTACATGTAAAGGCTGAACGAATTGTAACTGTTTCAACACCAGCATCAATAATCATTTGCGCTGTTTCTTCATCAAGTAAAGCATTTCGATTAACTAATACTTCGCCTGTTTCAGGATGGAAAATCGATTTTTGTGTATAACGGCCAACTAAACGATCGAATAATGGTTCAATCATTTCGTTACCTTCTTTAATAGATGCAACAACTAAACCACGGTCAGTGCCACAGTCATCTTCACGAACAATAACATCTTGTGCAACGTCAACAAGACGACGAGTTAAGTAACCTGAGTTAGCTGTCTTCAAGGCCGTATCGGTCATTCCTTTACGGGCACCGTGAGTGGACATGAACATCTCCATAACTGTTAGACCTTCACGGAAGTTAGATGTAACAGGAACTTCCATCATACCACCGTTAGGAGCTGACATCAGACCACGCATACCAGCAAGCTGAGTAAAGTTAGAAATGTTACCACGAGCTCCTGAATCACTCATCATGTTGATAGGGTTTGATGGGTCAAAGTCATCAATTAATCGTTGTTGGATAGTATCTTTTGCATCGTTCCAAACACTGATAACACGTTCGTGACGTTCTTCATCAGTAATCAAACCACGACGGAATTGTTTAGCAACAGTTGCAACTTTCTTATGGGCATCGTTAACAATATCATCTTTATCAGGTAATGTTGGCACGTCAGCCACACCCACTGTAAGTCCTGATACTGTTGAAACTTCATAACCCACTTGTTTCAAGTCATCAAGTAATTCAGAAGTTCTTTGAACTTTGTAAACTTTGAAGACTTCAGCAATGACATCACTCAAGTAACCTTTCTTGAATGGTGTAACCAACTGTTTTTCAGCTAATTTTGCGTGAATGTCTTCACCTTCATTTAGAAAATGATCATCTGAAAGACCGCTAACTAAGTTAGCTTGTGTTGGTTCGTTCACGTAAACAAAGTCTTCTGGCAAGATTTGGTTAAAGACTAATTTACCAAATGAAGTTAGCAAAATTTTTCCTTTTTGGTCAGCTGTAAATGGTTTTTCTGGCATTGAGTCTGTTGATAAACCAATACGTGTGTGGTAATGAATTTTACCTGCTTGGTAAGCACGGAAAGCTTCTTCTGCAGAGTAGAAAATCATACCTTCACCCTCGCGATTGCGTTCTTCAAGTGTTAAGTAGTAGTTACCTAAAACAACGTCTTGAGAAGGAGTAACGATAGGACGACCATCTTTAGGTGCCAAAATATGGTGAGCAGCAAGCATTAACATTCTAGCTTCTGCTTGAGCTTCATCAGATAAAGGTACGTGAACAGCCATTTGGTCCCCATCAAAGTCGGCGTTATACGCTTCTGTTGCAAGTGGGTGTAAACGAATGGCTTTTCCTTCAACTAGAACCGGTTCAAACGCTTGAATACCTAGACGGTGAAGCGTAGGGGCACGGTTAAGTAGAACGGGTCTTTCTTTAATAACTTCTTCTAAAACATCCCAAATATCATCATCACGACGATCAATTTTACGTTTAGCATTACGAATATTTGAAGCTAGTTCACCTTTAACCAATTCACGCATCACAAATGGCTTGAATAATTCAAGTGCCATTTCACGTGGAAGTCCTGCTTGGTAAAACTTAAGTGTTGGTCCAACATCGATAACTGAACGACCTGAGTAGTCAACACGTTTACCCAGTAAGTTCTGACGGAAACGACCTTGTTTACCTTTTAGCATGTGTGAAAGTGATTTCAATGGACGGTTACCAGGACCTGTAACAGGACGGCCACGACGACCATTGTCAATTAAAGCATCAACTGCTTCTTGTAACATACGTTTTTCGTTTTGAACGATAATATTTGGTGCATTCAAGTCAAGCAAACGTTTTAGACGATTGTTACGGTTAATAACACGACGATATAAATCATTTAAATCACTTGTTGCAAAACGACCACCTTCAAGTTGAACCATTGGACGTAAGTCAGGTGGAATAACAGGAATAGCTTCCATCACCATTGATTCAGGTAAGTTACCTGATTTTTTGAACGCGTCTAAAATATCTAAACGACGAATAGCACGTGTTCTCTTTTGTCCATGAGCAGTTTGAAGTTGTTCTTTAAGTGCTTTGACTTCGCCTTCAAGGTCAATGTTTTGAAGCAATTCTTTGATTCCTTCAGCACCCATTTTAGCATTGAATGTTGAACCAAATTCAGCACGTTTATCACGGTATTCAGCTTCAGTTATCAGTTGTTTTTGTTCTAGGTCTGATTTACCTGGATCAATTACAACGTAAGCTGCAAAGTAAATAACTTCTTCTAAGTGACGAGGACTCATATCAAGTACAAGACCCATACGACTTGGAATACCTTTGAAGTACCAAATGTGTGTAACAGGAGCAGCTAATTCAATGTGTCCCATACGTTCACGACGAACTTTAGCACGTGTGACTTCAACACCACAACGATCACAAACAATGCCCTTATAACGAATACGTTTGTATTTACCACAAGCACATTCCCAGTCTTTTGTAGGACCGAAAATACGTTCGTCAAACAACCCATCGCGTTCAGGTTTTAATGTTCTGTAATTGATCGTTTCTGGTTTTTTAACTTCACCATAAGACCAGCTTCTAATTTTATTTGGAGATGCTAGGCCAATTTGCATACTCTCAAATTTGTTAACATCGATCAATAGCTTAACCTCCTACTATTTTGAAACTTCATCATTATTCAAAAGATCATTAGCTTTATGAGCTTCTTCTTCTAGCTTTTGAGCTTCTTGCTTTTCAGCCATTTTTGATAAAGCATCAACATTTACGACATCATCATCGTCATCATCCATATCACGTAGTTCTAGTTCATCTTTATTGATGTCTAGTACTTTCATATCAAGTCCTAGAGATTGTAGCTCTTTAACTAAAACACGGAATGATTCAGGTACACCAGGTTTTGGAATGTTTTCACCTTTAACGATGGCTTCATAAGTTTTAACACGACCTACAACATCATCAGACTTGTAAGTTAAGATTTCTTGCAAGGTGTAAGCAGCACCGTAAGCTTCAAGTGCCCAAACTTCCATCTCACCAAATCTTTGTCCACCGAATTGTGCTTTACCACCAAGCGGTTGTTGTGTAACAAGTGAGTAAGGTCCAATAGAACGAGCGTGCAATTTATCATCAACCATATGAGCTAGTTTCATGTAATACATAACACCAACTGATACACGGTTATCAAATGCATCACCTGTACGGCCATCATAAAGAACAGTCTTACCATCTGCAGCCATACCAGCTTCTTTAACTGTGTCCCATAAATCACTATCTGTTGCACCGTCAAATACTGGGGATGCAACGTGAATTCCTAATTCTCTTGCAGCCATACCCAAGTGTAATTCAAGCACTTGTCCAATATTCATACGTGATGGCACACCCATTGGGTTTAATAAAATGTCAACTGGTGTTCCATCTGGTAAGAATGGCATGTCTTCTTCAGGAACAACAATTGAAACAGTACCTTTATTACCATGACGACCAGCCATCTTATCCCCAACTTGGATTTTACGTTTTTGTGTGATGTAAATGCGAACTAGTTTATTAACTCCTGGAGATAGTTCATCACCGGCTTCACGTGTGAAGACTTTAACATCTTGCACGATTCCGCCACCACCATGTGGTACACGTAATGATGTATCACGAACTTCACGTGCTTTTTCACCAAAAATCGCGTGTAGTAAACGTTCTTCTGCTGAGAGTTCAGTAACACCTTTAGGTGTTACTTTACCAACTAAGATATCACCATCATGGACTTCAGCACCAATACGGATAACACCTGTTTCGTCAAGGTCTCTTAAAGAGTCTTCCCCAACATTTGGAATCTCACGTGTAATTTCTTCAGGTCCAAGTTTTGTATCACGAGCTTCTGATTCAAATTCTTCAATATGAATAGAAGTATAAACATCTTCTTTAACTAGTTTTTCTGATAAAACAATCGCATCTTCAAAGTTATACATATTCCAAGTCATAAATGCAATGATTGGATTTTGTCCTAATGCAAGTTCTCCGCTTTCCATAGCAGGACCATCTGCGATAACATCACCAGCATCAACACGGTCGCCTTGGCGAACCAATGTTTGTTGGTTATATGATTTACCAGCATTTGAACGTCTGAATTTAGATACGTAATAAGTATCAATACCATCTTCTGGTGTTGTAATTTCAATACGACGTGCATCAGCATAAGTTACAGTACCACCATTTTTAGCTAGCAGTGCTGTACCTGAATCATGAGCTGCACGGTATTCCATACCAGTACCAACAAGTGGCGCATGTGGACGTACCAATGGCACAGCTTGACGTTGCATGTTAGCACCCATCAACGCACGGTTTGAATCGTCGTTTTCAAGGAAAGGAATACATGCAGCAGCAACAGAAACAACTTGTTTGGGAATAACATCCATATAATCAACTTTGTCTGTGCTGATTTCAAGGTTATCATCACGGTGACGTGCTAAAACGCTATCATTAGCAAATGATCCGTCTTCATTAAGTTTTGAGTTGGCTTGAGCTACAATGTAGTTATCTTCTTCGTCAGCTGTTAAGTAATCAATTTTGTCTGTAACTTTACGAGTTGTCCAATCCACACGACGGTAAGGTGTTTCAATAAAACCGTAATTATTCACAATAGCATAGGAAGCTAGTGAGTTAATCAATCCGATGTTAGGTCCTTCAGGTGTTTCAATCGGACACATACGACCATAGTGAGTATAGTGAACATCACGAACTTCATATCCGGCACGATCACGAGTTAAACCACCAGGTCCAAGAGCAGATAGACGACGTTTGTGAGTTAATTCTCCAAGTGGGTTAGTTTGATCCATAAATTGTGATAATTGTGATGAACCAAAGAATTCCTTAATTGAAGCCACAACCGGACGAATGTTAATTAATTGTTGAGGTGTGACAGTTGAGGCGTCTTGAATTGACATTCTTTCACGAACAACACGCTCCATACGTGACAAACCAATTCTAAATTGATTTTGTAACAATTCACCAACTGAACGAATACGACGATTACCTAAATGATCAATATCATCAACTTCACCAATGCCTTCTTGCAAGTTCAAGAAGTAATTGATTGATGCGATGATATCAGCTGTCGTAACGTGTTTAATATCTTCTGGAATGTGACCATTACCAATGATATTAACTTCTTTTTCGGGGTTTTCTTTAGAAAAGACCTTAATCTTTTGTACAACCATAGGATCAGTAACCACTGATTCTTCTGAAGGCTGGTATGTAACAGTTTTAAAGTCTTCACGGTCTAAGAATTTACCCAATGTTTCCATCATGTGATTATCAATCACATCACCTTTTTGAGCAATAACTTCCCCTGTATCAGGATCAGCTAAAGTTTCAGCTAACGTTTGATTTAATAGGCGTGTTTTTAATGAAAGTTTTTTGTTAATTTTGTAACGTCCAACAGGTGCTAAATCGTAACGCTTTGGATCAAAAAATCTAGCATATAGCAATGAACGAGAACTGTCAGCAGTTTTTGGTTCACCTGGTCGAAGACGTTCGTAAATGTCTTTTAATCCTTCTTCAGTACGTGTATCTAGTGGATTCTTATGAATATCTTTTTCTAGAGTGTAGCTTAATGAGTCGCTTTGCCCTAGAATTTCTAAAATATCGCTATCTGATTCAAACCCTAATGCACGCATTAAAACAGAAATAGGTAATTTACGTGTACGGTCAATACGTACATATGAAATATCCTTTGCATCTGTTTCAAATTCTAACCAAGCTCCACGGTTTGGGATAACTGTTGTACCAAAGTTAGTACGACCATTTTTATCCAATGAAGAGTTATAGTAAACACCTGGAGAACGAACTAATTGAGAAACAATAACACGTTCTGCACCATTTACAATAAAAGTTCCTTGCGGTGTCATTAATGGGAAATCACCAAAGAAAACTTCTTGAGTTTTGATTTCTTCTGTTTCATTATTTGTTAATTTTAAAGTCACATGAATAGGCGCTGAGTAGTTTGCATCATGTTGTCTTGCTTCATCCATCGTATATTTAGGTTCGGATAATTTATAATCCACAAACTCTAATGACAGATTACCAGCAAAATCATCGATTGGCATAATATCGTCGAACATTTCTTTTAGTCCACGTTCTAAAAACCAGTCATATGAACTTGTTTGTATTTCAACTAAATTAGGAAGTTGTAAAACTTCTTTAATTCGTGAATAACTTCTTCTAGTACGGTTTTTACCATAATTTATATTTGAACCTACCAAGAGAAGACCATCCTTTCTGTTAAAAACACGTAATATTACATTTACGTTACAACTATCAAAAAAGGTGTTTTTAGACAATAAAAAAACAAAAACGGCACACGGGTACCATTTTTGCTTTTATCATCACTCTGGACAATAGATCAGAGCAATACTGTACTTCAACAGCCAATTTCAATCATACAAATTATAATCATATCGCTGATACTTGTCAAGTTAATTGTGCACTTTATCGTCTTTTTGTGCACTTTCAACTTGACTTTGAGGAGCAGTCTTAAAAGTCAATCCATTTTTAGAAGAACCTATTTTAACTAAATCTCCTGATTTAATATCTTGTCTAAGTAATTGATCACTTAACTCATTTTCTAGCTTATCTTGAATTGCGCGACGAATTGGTCGAGCACCATTTTCAACATCAAAGCCGGCTTCTAAGATAGTGTCTAATGCCGGTGTTGAAACAGATAGTTTAATTTGTTGTTCAGATAATCGTGATTTTAAATCTTCCAACATTAATGTCACAATTTGACGTAATTGCGGTTTTTGTAGTTCTTGGAAAATGATTGTTTCATCAATACGATTCAAAAATTCCGGTGTAAAGAATTCTTGTGTTGCTTGTTTTATTTTACTTGTCAATTGTGCTTGACGCTGTTCGTCTTCATTACTTGAAAAGCCAACCGTCTTATCAATCTTCATTGCGCGTGCGCCTAGGTTAGATGTCATAATAATAATAGTATTTCTAAAATCAATACGTCGACCCTTAGCATCTGTTAAGTAACCATCATCTAATACTTGTAACAATAAGTTGAAAATATCTGGATGAGCTTTTTCTACTTCATCAAGTAAAACAACGGAATAAGGATTTTGACGAACTTGCTCACTCAACTGACCACCTTCTTCATAACCCACATATCCTGGAGCAGACCCGACTAGTTTTGATGAACTATAAGATTCTGAAAGTTCAGACATATCTACTCGAATAAGATTATCAGTAGAACCAAACATTGTTTTAGCTAGCACTTTTGCCAATTGCGTTTTACCAACACCTGTTGGCCCTAAGAATAAGAAAGACCCGATTGGACGGTTAGGATCTTTGATTCCCGCACGAGCGCGTCTTATCGCTTTTGAAACAGCCATTACCGCATCATTTTGGCCGATAACTTCTTGATGAAGTTCTTTTTCAAGGTCAAGTAAACGTGTTTTTTCATTAGAATCAAGTTGGGTTAGCGGAATTTTAGTCCAAGTTGAAATAACTTCAGCAACGTCTTCGCGTGTCACTTGTTGTCTAGCTTGTTGGGCTTTTACCTTTTCTTCTGTCATTTTATAAATTGTTTGACGAAGTTGTGTTTCTTGATAACGCAGCTTAGCTGCTTGTTCGAAATCTTGATCAAAAATTGCTTTGTCTTTTTGATTTAACAAGTCTTCTAATTCTTTTTCAAGCGGAATAATTTGTTGATCTTCACTTTCTTCAAAGCCTTCAATTTTAACTTTAGCTGCTGCTTCATCAATCAAGTCAATAGCTTTATCCGGTAAAAACCGATTAGTAATGTATCGTTGACTCATTTCAACAGCTGCATCAATCGCATCTTGTGCAATTGTTACCTTATGGAAGTTTTCATAAGTCTTCTTTAATCCAGCTAAAATTTGCTCAGTTTCTTTTATCGTAGGCTCAGATACTTTTACTTGTGCAAAACGACGTTCTAAAGCTGAATCCTTCTCAATATATTTTTGATATTCATCGTACGTTGTAGCACCAATAACTTGAATATCACCACGGGCAAGTGATGGCTTCAAGATATTTGAAGCATCAATAGCACCTTCTGCTCCACCAGCACCGATTAATGTATGCAGCTCATCAATAAACAAAATAACCTCGCCATCTTGTTTAATTTCATCCATCACTTTTTTCAAGCGGTCTTCAAACTCACCACGGTACTTCGTCCCCGCTACTAAGGAACCCATATCAAGTGACATTACACGCTTTTTCTTTAAAATAGCTGGCACTTGTCCTGCTTCGATTTTGGCAGCTAAATCTTCTGCAATTGCCGTCTTACCTACACCTGGATCACCGACTAAAACCGGATTATTTTTTGTTCGGCGTGATAAAATTTGAATGACACGATGCGTTTCTGAATTTCGTCCAATGACAGGATCAACTTGTCCTTGTTTAACTTTATCATTTAAATTATTAGCTAATTTATCTAAAGTTGGTGTCTTCGTCTTAACTGCTTGCTGTCTTTTACTTTGAGTTTTTGATGTGCTCAATTCAGGTTTTTTAAAGTTTTCATTGTCTTGAATACCTAATTGTTGTAATAACTCTTGGTAAATTCGTGACAAACTAAATCCTAAATTTTTTAAAATTTTTCCAGATAAAACATTTTCATTTTGAACTAAGGCCATCAACAGATGCTCAGTCCCAACTTTGTCAGCACCCAATTGTTTTGCAATTTGGCCAGACAATGTCATAACTTGTTTAGCTCGAGGTGAATAAGGTAAAAACTCACCCTTAACTGGTGTTGATAATTCAACACCATATCCTGTGTAAGTTTCAATTTCTTCACGAATGTCTGTGGTGGATACTCCCAATTCCCGCAACAAATGTCCGGCTGTTCCATGCGATTCCATCACTAGCCCTAATAATAAGTGCTCAGTGCCTATCACACGGTGCTTGAAGTAAGTTGCTTGCTCTTGTGAAATTGTTAGTGCCACTTTTGCACTATCTGTAAACATGTTTTCCATTATTACACCGCCAATCTATTATAGAAGTATACAGTAAAGTATTTGTTTCCAAATGTAAATATCAAAATAAAAATTAATCCGATTCTTAATCAATAATTTGCTTTTTCACTGTGCATTCTCTTCACTACAATTATTGTACAACTAATACCCGCTAATTTAAAATTTAACTCATTTTAGGGATAAAAAAATAACCCACACAAACTTGTAGGTTATTAAAAAGCGGAAGACGGGATTCGAACCCGCGACCCCCACCATGGCAAGGTGATGTTCTACCACTGAACTACTTCCGCATTAATACACGCCGTGTATTAAATGAGTCGTGGCAGGCTCGAACTGCCGACCCTCTGATTAAAAGTCAGATGCTCTACCAACTGAGCTAACGACTCGTAGTAAAAGCAGGATATCCTGCTTTTAGTGATTATTCTTCATTTTGTTGGTCATGATGTTCTGGACGCATGGTTGGGAATAGTAAAACATCACGAATAGATGGTGCATCAGTAAATAGCATTACTAAACGATCGATTCCAATTCCAAGTCCACCTGTAGGTGGCATACCATATTCTAATGCTTCGATGTAATCTTCATCGATTCCAGTTGCCTCATCATTACCGGCTTCACGTTCTGCGACTTGTGCTTCAAAACGTTGTCTTTGATCAATAGGATCATTAAGTTCAGTAAATGCATTAGCGAACTCACTCTTAACTATAAACAATTCAAAGCGATCTGTAAAGCGTGAATCTTCATTATTTTTCTTCGCAAGTGGTGAAACTTCGATTGGATGGCCATATACAAAGGTTGGTTGGACTAAAGTTTCTTCAACAAATTCTTCAAAAAATTCGTTAATGATGTGTCCAACTTGCCAATATTCTTCATAGTGAACATTGTGGTCATCAGCAATTTGACGTGCTTCTTCAAGTGACATTTCACGCCAGAAATCAACGCCTGTTTGCTCTTTAATGGCATCAACCATGTGTAAACGTCTAAATGGTTGGCCAATCTTAACCTCTTCACCTTGGTAAGTAATTGTATCTGTGTCAAAGACTTCCTTAGCAATGTAACGGAATAGCCCTTCAGTTTGGGTCATTACATCTTTAAAATCAAAATAAGCAGCATATGTTTCAAGCATTGTAAATTCAGGGTTGTGTTTTGTATCCAGGCCTTCATTACGGAATACACGGCCAATTTCATAAACTCGTTCCATTCCACCAACAATTAAACGTTTTAAATGTAATTCTAGTGCAATACGTAGATATAAATCAATGTCTAGCGCATTGTGGTGAGTAATAAATGGTCTTGCAGCAGCACCACCAGCTTGGTCATGCAATACTGGTGTTTCAACTTCAGTAAAGCTATTTTGGTCTAAGTAACGACGAATTGTTGAGATAATTTGACTTCTCTTTTGAAAACGGTCAAAACTGTCTGGGTTTGCGATTAAATCAAGATATCTTTGGCGATATTTTTGTTCAATATTTGTCAAACCATGGTATTTATCTGGCAATGGACGTAGTGCTTTAGATAAGAAAGTCACGTGAGTTGCTTTAATTGTTAACTCACCCATATCTGTCTTCATCACGTCACCTGTAATTCCTAGGAAATCACCTAAATCAGCACGTTTGAAAATCTTGTAATTTTCTTCACCAACAGTATCTTTACGCACGTAGATTTGCATTTTCCCTGAGTTATCACGAATATCAGCAAATCCAACTTTACCTTTACCACGTTTAGTCATCATACGACCTGCGATAGTTGCAGTGACGTGTTTTTCATCTAACGCATCTTTTTCTTCGTTTTCATATTGATCGTGTAAATCTTTTGCAACAGCTGTGCGTTCGAAACGACTACCGTATGGATCAATTCCATTATCAATTAATTCTTGTAATTTTTCACGACGAACACGTAATTGGTCGTTCATTTGGTGATGATTATCTTGTTTAGCCACTTATTTACCCTCCGATTTTAATTTTTCTCTAGCTTCATATTGAGCGACAAAGTCGTCTAGAATTTCAAAAACTTCTTCTTTAGCGAAAACTTGGTTAACTGCTGCACGAGTTTTAGCAGCACGTGGAATACCTTTCAAGTAGTAAGCTGCTTGTTGACGGAATTCCGGCACGGCAATCTTTTCACCTTTTAACTCTACCAAGCGATTCAATTGTAATTTAGCTAAATCTATCTTTTCCCTTGGTGTAGGTTCAGGTTCAATTTCACCAGTTTCAAGGTAATGTTCCATTTGGCCTAAAACCCAAGGGTTCCCTAAGGCTGCTCGACCTACCATAACTGCATCAGCACCAACTTCATCAAGCATACGTTTAGCATCTTCTGGTGTAGTCACATCGCCATTTCCAATAAATGGAATAGAAAGTGCCTCTTTAACTTGCTTCAAAATATCCCAGTCAGCCTTACCGGTGTACATTTGTTTACGCGTTCTACCATGCATGGCAACCGCACTAGCTCCTGCACGTTCAGCAGCAAGGGCATTTTCAACCGCATAAATGTGGTCTTCATCCCAACCCGTTCTCATTTTAACAGTCACAGGTTTTTCTACCACATCAACAACTGCTTTAACCATTTCATAAATTCGATTAGGATCAAGCAAACATCTTGCTCCTGCGTCAGTTTTTACAACTTTCGGTACTGGACATCCCATATTAATATCAATAATATCTGCTTGTGTATTTTGATCCACAAACTTGGCTGCTTCAACTAGTGTTTCAACAGTTCCACCAAAAATTTGAATACTAATTGGGTGCTCTTTTGGATCTACAAAAAGCATATCTAAAGTTTTTTTATTATGGTGAATAATTCCTCTATCACTAATCATTTCACAAACAACTAATCCCGCACCACATTCTTTTGCTGTGATACGAAAAGCTGAGTTTGAAATACCAGCCATTGGTGCGACAACAATGCGATTAGGAATTTCCACATTTCCAATTTTCCACATAGACACTCTTCCTCATTTTTACCTGTACTATTTTATCAGTTTATCCAAAAAGCCTCAACACCAGTTTTAGCCTCGTTTTGCTAAAATATCTTTCAAGTCTGACTCACTATAGTGATAGTGTGCATTACAGAATTTACATACTGCCTCAGCTCCATGATCTTCTTCAATCATAGCCTCAATCTCTGATTTTTTCAAAGTAGCTAATGATTTTTCAAAGCGTTCTTTGCTACAGTCACACTTAAAGGTTACATCCATTGTATCTAAGATATCTACACCCTCAGGGAAAATCATTTCAGTAATTTCTTCAGGCGTTTTACCTTCGCGAACTAATTTAGAAACTAGTGGTAATTGTTTAAGACTATCTTCTAATTTGGCAATACTTTCTTCACTTGCATTTGGCAACACTTGAATCATAAAGCCACCTGCAGCACCAATTGTATTGTTGGGATTAACAAAACATGACAAGCCAACAGCAGATGGAATTTGTTCAGATTTAGCTAAATAGTAAGTGAAGTCCTCACCCAGCTCACCCGAAATTAACGGCACTTGACCTGTAAATGGTTCTTTCATATGCAAATCTTTAGTAACGCTAAACATGCCATTCGTTCCCACAGCACCCTTAACATCAATCTTTCCCTTTTCATTAAGTGGCAAGTGTACATGCGGATTTTGAATGTAACCTTTAACCATTCCATCGGCATTACCATCCATTACCATAGCACCTGCAGGTCCATCTCCTTGGATACGAACTGTTAACGTATCATCGCCTTTTAAAGTTGCTGTACTTAGTAACAAAGTCCCAATTAATCCACGACCTAACGCCGCAGATGATGCACTGTAAGTATCGTGCTTTTGTTGTGCAGTTGACACTAATTCAGTTGCTGAAACAGCTAAAATTCTGAAGGCCTTATCTTTTGATATTGCTTTAATTAAATAATCTTTCATTGTTTTTTACACCTCATTAAAAAACAGAGCCACTAGGCTCTGTTTTTATTATTTATCGTCACGATTATTATCATCGTTTGTTATTGTATCAGAATCTACATCTTTTTTGCTAGATGTGACTTCTTTTTCTATGTCTTTTTCTGATTTTTCTTGATCACTAATCTCTTCAGCATTTTTTGCTTCAGATTGTTTTTCTCTTTGATCTGCAGCTTGTTTTGATTCTTTGTAATCAGCAGTATCTTTTTCACTTGGAAATTCTGTTGATTCTTCTGGCATTTTACCTTCTTCAAATAATGACAGAATTTGTTTTTCATTCAACGTTTCATATTCAAGTAAAGCTTTAGCAATTAAATCATGTTGTTTATGATATTCTTTAATAATTTCAGTAGCACGTGTATGTGCTTCATTTATTATGCGACGAACTTCTTGATCAATTTTTGCGGCTGTATCTTGGCTATATGAAGGACCTTGACCATAAGCTGCCTGACCTTCTTGTTCTAATGCAACAGTACCTAATACATCGCTCATACCATATTGAGTCACCATGGTACGTGCAATTTGTGTTGCTTGCTCAAAGTCATTTGAAGCACCGGAAGATAAACTATCGAAGATTAGTTCCTCTGCTGTACGTCCACCCATTAAACCAACAATTTGTTCTTCTAAGTCCTTTTTGCTTAGTAAAAATTGGTCTTCTTTAGGCAACGTAATCGCATAACCACCTGCACGACCACGAGGTACAATAGTTACTTTTCTAACGGTTCTTGAATCGCTTAGAACAAGACCAATTAAAGCATGACCGGCTTCATGGTAAGCCACAATTTGACGATATTTTTCTGAAGTCTTGCGGTCTCTTTTAGCAGGACCTGCAATCACACGATCTTCTGCTTCGTCAATATCAAGAGAAGTAATCTTAGTATCGTTTCTTCTTGCAGCAACCAAAGCTGCTTCATTAAGCAAGTTCTCAAGGTCTGCCCCAACGAATCCGGGTGTTTGACGTGCAACTAGTTTCAAGTCAACATCTTCTGCTAAAGGCTTGTTTTTAGCGTGGACTTTCAAAATAGCCTCGCGGCCCTTAACATCTGGACGACCAACTAATACTTTACGGTCAAAACGGCCCGGACGAAGTAAAGCAGGATCTAAAACATCAGAACGGTTAGTTGCCGCCATAACGATAACACCTTCTGTACCAGTAAATCCATCCATCTCAACCAATAATTGGTTTAAGGTTTGCTCACGTTCGTCGTTTCCGCCGCCCATACCGGCTCCACGCTGACGACCAACAGCATCAATTTCGTCAATAAAAATGATAGCAGGAGCTGATTTTTTAGCATTTTCAAATAAATCACGAACACGAGAAGCCCCAACTCCGACAAACATTTCAACGAAGTCAGAACCAGAAATACTGTAAAATGGTACTTTAGCTTCACCAGCAACGGCTTTAGCTAAAAGTGTTTTACCGGTTCCGGGAGGTCCCTCAAGTAAAACACCAGATGGAATACGAGCACCAAGACTAGCAAA
Source organism: Holzapfeliella floricola DSM 23037 = JCM 16512 (assembly GCF_001436605.1). Taxonomy (GTDB): domain Bacteria; phylum Bacillota; class Bacilli; order Lactobacillales; family Lactobacillaceae; genus Holzapfeliella; species Holzapfeliella floricola. The sequence continues at coordinate 151,869 of NZ_AYZL01000016.1, forward strand.
GCGTTTAGGTTGTTTCAAGAATTCAACTACTTCAACTAGTTCTTGTTTTTCTTCTTCTGCACCGGCAACATCACTAAACCTAATTTTGTTCTTAGTAGGATCTTCAGGTTTTGCTTTTGAACGACCAACGTTCATCATACGGTTTCCACCGCCACCTTGGCCACCTCGAGCACCCCCCATCATCATGAAGAAAACAATTGCAATAATAATGATAGGTAGAAAAGAACCTAGCAATGTAAGCCAAAGACCTGTTTGTGGTTCACCATCCATTGACACATTAACTTTCTTATTTTGTGCTAATTCAGTGACTTGCTTTACTGTGTTATCATTAGCCAAAATTGTTGTTGAAAAGTTTTGAGTCGATGAATTTTGTCCACCTGTCAAAATTGACAACATTGAGTTATTTGACGTTTGATTTGTTTGACTAGTTTTATAAGTTCCTGAAACCGTATAAGCGCCATTCACGGGCTGCATACTAAACTTATCAATACTATTATCATTTAGTTGCGTAATAAATTCTGAATAACTAACATTTTTGACTGACTTACTGCTTCCACCATTAAAGAACCAGTTAAATCCTGCCAAAATAATGATTGCAGCAATAATATAAAAGAATATATTATTCCTGAATTTTTTGGGACTTTTATTCATAAGTAACCTCCGATTTCATAAACTACTTCTTACTATTTTGCCACAAAGAAATATAATTTTCTAGACTGTTGTGATAAAGAATTATAACTGTAAATATTTTGAATCCAATAAATATCTGATCCATAAATTGCCAAAAAGTACTCCTTCAAAATTGTCGGAATTCCCACCTTAGCAAAAACTTTTTTCACTTTTTGGTGATGGTCATTTGATAGTAGCACAGATTGATTAGGTGTTAACCCTAAATACAAGTTTTGATCTAGTGGAACATCGAATACTCCAATGCACTCAAAACCTTCAACTTTTTTACCAGTACTAACTATATACTGTTGCTCACAAAACAAAAGTGGTTTGTTCAGCTCAATAAGTTGTGGGGTGATTCTAAGTTTATCATACGTTAAAAAAAAGGTGTCATTTTTAACTAGAAATTGAATTTTATTAGTTAGCGTTAAACTGCCGCCCTTAATTAAAATATGTTTGAGCTGCTTATGTTGTTGCTCAGATAAAAACACCTTATCACTAAATGCTTTCATTGTTAAATAACTAAGATAGTCTGACCAGTTAGTTGTTGGAATTTTAGTAAAATCTTTAATTTCACCCTGATATAAATTAGTTGTCACTTGTCTTTGGGTTGTTACAAGTTCAAAAAGTGTTGTTTGTGCTTGAGTTAATTTTGTCACCGTTCGTTGATAACGCTGACCATTTTCAACAATATAAGGTGTTTCTTTTCTCAAAATTGGAATGACATGGTGGCGCATACGATTGCGCATTGTAAAATCGGTATTATTTGTTTCATCTGTAATATAAACGATACCCTGACTATTTAAATAATCTAACAGCTGTTCCTTAGAAAAATTAAGTAGCGGTCTCACGAGTTGTCCTTCAAAAAAAGGCCGCTTTGCGGCTAAAGACGACATTTCCTGTGCATCTCCACTTCGAACTAATTTTAACAAAATCGTTTCCAACACATCATCTCCATGATGAGCTGTCATAACATAGTTCGCATTTTCTTTTTTTTGAACCTCTTGAAAAAACTGATACCTCATCTGACGAGCCGCTGCTTCAATACCTGTGCCAGGATGAAGCGTTTCGGGCCAATCATAACTTTCAATGGTTAACCCTTTATCTTTTGCATAACTCTGCAATAGCCTTAGTTCTTGCTCTGAATCGACACGCAATTGATGATTAACATGAGCAATAACTAACTGGTCTTTAGGATAATAAAGACTGTGATACAGCAAATCTAGCAATGCCATAGAGTCTGGTCCAGCAGATACAGCAACAACTATTCTATCTAATTTGATATCAATTTGTAAGTCTTTTAGTTTTTGCTCAAACACTCGCTGGATAGCCATCATTTTTCAGCAGCGTACTTATCTAAGAATTCACTGGCTTGTTTCAACACGTGTTCAATCTTTTTGGCAAAAGGCTTTGTCTGATCAGCTTCTAATGGATTAGACAGATCCTTTAGATCTTGGTTATCATATTGCTTTTGTGAAAGTTCAATTTTTTGAGGTGTTTCAGCAGATAAAACAACACCATCAATCATTTGACCAACATCATAATACATTTGCCAGTCATCATTTTTTCCATAATCAAGTTCTTGTCGCTTGATTAAACCATGATGTTTATCATCAAGTGTCACAAAAACACCAAATGAAGCAACATTATTAATTGTACCTTGTAATCTTTGGCCTTGTTTAATCATCTAATCCCTCTCTTACTTTGATTGACTATTATCTGAAATATCAAATATAACTTCATTAGGCTTTGAATAGAGATATTTATCTCGGACAACTTTTTGGAGGTAATCGGGGTCATTTAATCTTTGTTCCTCATTAGACAATAAATGTTGTTTCTGTAATAGAGTATCCAACTTTTGCTGGCTTTCTTCTGCTTGAACATTAAGATTGTGCGTATCTATTGTCATTTTTGTGATTTGCATCCCTGTTAATAAAACAATGAACCCAAACAGCGCCGCATACAAACGACGTCTTCTGACATGAACTTTACGCTCATGACGTTGTTTTTTAAAAACACTCTTTTCACTTGAAGCAATTTGATACGTGTGCTTAACTTTACGACCCATTTTATTCCCCCCTATTAGTCAACTAATTCGTAAAGATCTTGTGCTTCTGATTTTTTAGTTGTTTCTAACAAGTTCAAAATACGAGCCTTAATAGTACGGTTACCAAAGCTCACTTCTAAAATGTCGCCAATTTGAACTTTGGTTGATGATTTAATTGTTTTGTCGTTAACTTTAATACGACCTTGGTCAGCCATTTCTTTTGCAATGGTTCTTCTTTTAATAATTCTCGATACTTTTAAAAATCGGTCAATTCTCATGAGGTGGTCTCCTTTTCATTTAATAAATCAGATGCCGCACTTAAAAATGAACTTAATTCAGCTATCCATTTCCTAACCGGCATGTCTTTTGTTGTCATTAAACTAATTTGTAATTCTTGTTTTTTATTGAGTGCAACTTTTGCTTTTAGTGTTGTTTCACTAAGCGCCTTAAAAGCTCTTGCACCCTTTAATGTTTCTGTTGCTTTTGCATCAAATGTTACCGTTAATTGCAATCCTTGTTGTCTGATTAACTTAACTTGTGCTTGATCAGCTAGTAATTTTAATTCAGCAATTTGGAGCAAATGCTCAACAGCTTCTGGATAATCGCCAAAACGATCTAATAATTCATCTTCAATTTTTGGAATTTCATCGCTTGAATCAACCATTTTGATACGCTTATAAAGTTCGATTTTTTGAGGCTGATCGACGATATAATCATCTGGAATATACGCTTGTAAATCAAGATTAATAACAGAATCAGTCGTTTTAACTGGCTTTTTATTTCCTTGGCGTTTTTTCACAGCCTCTTCAAGCATTTGTGAGTAAAGGTCAAATCCAACCGCATCAATAAATCCGTGCTGTTGTTTACCCAACATATTACCGGCTCCTCGAATTGATAAATCACGCATGGCTATTTTAAATCCTGAACCTAGCTCCGTAAAGTCTTTAATTGCTTCTAGGCGCTTTTGACCGACTTCGGTTAATACTTTATTTTCTTGATACAGCAAGTAAGCATAGGCCAATCGATTTGACCGACCAACTCGACCACGCAATTGATATAACTGTGATAAGCCATAGTAATCAGCATTTTCTACAAGCAAAGTATTAGCATTAGGTAAATCAACACCTGTTTCTATAATTGTTGTGGTGACCAAAACATCATATTCACCATTAATGAAGTCCATCATCACATTTTCAAGTTGATGTTCACTCATTTGACCATGAATATAACCTACACGCGCTTCGGGTACGAGTTGTTGTAAATAGAAAACAACGCTTTCAATGTCTTCAACACGATTATGAAGATAAAAAACCTGCCCATCTCGTCTCATTTCACGTAGAATAGCTTCTTTAATGACGCTTTCATTTTGTTCCATCACATAAGTTTGAATAGGGAAGCGGTTAGTTGGCGCTGTTTCAATTACAGATAAATCTCTCACGCCGACCATTGACATATGTAGCGTTCGAGGAATTGGTGTTGCCGTCAAGGTTAAAACATCAACTTGGGCCTTTAAAGCTTTAAGCCGTTCTTTATGTTTAACACCAAAACGCTGTTCTTCATCCACAATCAACAGCCCTAAATCTTTAAACTTAATATCTTGTGATAACAAACGATGTGTTCCCACTAAAATATCAATTTGACCTTCCTTAAGCTGTTCAATAATTTCTTTGACTTGTTTAGCCGTTTGAAAGCGAGAAACAACCGCAATGTTAACAGGAAAATCACGAAATCTTTCAGTCATAGTTTCATAATGCTGTTGCGCCAAAATAGTTGTTGGGACTAAAAACGCAGCCTGTTTATTATCTTGTACAGCTTTAAATGCTGCTCGAACAGCTACTTCAGTCTTACCAAATCCAACATCTCCAACCAACAAGCGATCCATTGGTCGTGTTTTTTCCATATCTTGTTTAATCTCGTTGATACTGCGAATTTGATCGCCTGTCTCAACGTAAGGAAAAGCTGACTCAAAATCTCGTTGCATTTGATTATCTGGCGAAAAAGCAAAACCTTTTTCACTTTCACGTTGTGCATAAAGTTCAATCAGTTCATCGGCAATATCTTCAATCTTAGCTGCAACGCTGCGCTTTGTTTTAGCCCACTCGCTACTACCTAATTTATTGATTTTTGGACTTTTACCTTCAGCTGCAACGTATTTTTGAACAAGTTTGAGTTGATCAGCGGGGACAAAAAGCTGATCACCCTTTTGGTAAGTAATCGTAATATAGTCTTTAGGCACATCATTCGTAACCAGCGTCTGAATTCCTTCAAAACGCCCAATTCCGTGGTTAACGTGGACCACATAGTCGCCAGGTTTTAACTCACTATAATTTTTAATTCGCTGCGCATTTTCAATCTTTTCAACACGCTGACGTTTCTTTTTAGGTTTTGCATTAAATAACTCTCGCTCAGTCAAATAAACAAAGCGTTGGTTTGTCAAAATAAACCCATGAGGTAAATCACCCACTATTAACTGTGTTTGATTAGAATTGATTTCGCCATTTGCGTGGTAGTTAACCGTAATTTCAAAATCTTGAAAGGTTTGGGTCAATTTTTTAGCACGCTCTTCATTATCAGCTTGTATAACAACGGTTTGTTCTTGCAGTTGATAACGTTCAATCTCTGTTTTAATCAAAGGCATTTGTGAAAAATATTGTTGTGGAATTTGCGTCTTATAGTCACAAATCTGGTCTAGTTTGAGTCGACCCATTCCTCTTTGAAAAAGCGATAATAATAATTGAGAATGCTTGTCTTGATTAAAACTATCAAAAAATGTCCAATTTGGGTTTTGTGATTCTAACCACCGTTTTTCATTTGATTCCTGGGTTTGATATTGTTCATTTAACGTGATATTTTCGCGAACACTATCATTAATCGCAGGTAAATCATCGAGCACCATTAAACCGTCTTCAATCAAATAATCAAGTAACTTAAATTGCTTTTCTTGTAGATAATTCATATAAAAACTTACTTTTTCAGGTAAAATACCTTCAAGTAATAAATCTCTAGCTTGCTTTTGCTCTGAGTAATCAAAGCCACCTTGACTATCTGCTAATAATTCGTCTAGTTTTTGACCTGCTTGCTTTACCTGATTGATTTCAAAAACACGGTCTTTAGCGGGTAACAAATGTACTTCATTCTGAGTTGTTAAACTGCGTTGTGTTTCAACATCAAATATTTTAATTGTCTCCAAATTGTCCCCAAAAAATTCAAGTCTTAGCGGTTGAGAGTTTGTTAATGGATAAACATCTAAAATATCTCCTCGCAAAGCAAATTCACCAGGTTTAACTACCATCTGGTCACGTTTATAACCACTTTTAACTAACCAATTTTTAAGACTGTTCAGTGCATAATCGTGTTCAGCCACAAGATGATAACTAGCGGCTGCAAATTCTTGTGGACTCGTCAAAGGATAAGCTAACGACTGAGGTGTCGTGACCACAATTCCAGCTTTTTGAGTAGTTAAAAAGTTCAAGGCTTCAATACGGTTAGTTAACTCTTCAGTTGATGAAATAGCACCTTGCGTTGCTATTAACGGATCAACATCAAAGTAATACAACTTGTCTTCATCAACAATACTTGAAAGACTTTGATACAATGCATCAGCTTTATGAGACGACTCCATCACAACTAAAATCGGCTTATCAACTTGCTGCAAAATCGCCTTCAAAAATATTGGTTGAGCATTTGGATTAACCCCTGTTAACAATGACCTCTTGGAAGTTAAAGCCTGATTGATAAAGTCAACAAAGGGGTCGCTTTTATTAATAAAATCAACAATTTTCAAACTTAACCCCCCATTCTTTTGATTAGTTATATTGATTCATCAACTTGTTCATTGCTTCACCAGTAATAAATTTTTCTAAAATTTCAACAACTGTCTCAAGTGAATCATCAATTGCTTTAGCATCTTCACCAGTAAACGGGCTGAGTACCCAGTTAACAACTGTTGCGTTTTCGGGATGCTTAATACCCACTTTTAATCTTGGAAAAGATTTTGTTCCAAGTCCATTAATAATACTTTTAATCCCGTTGTGACCACCAGCTGAGCCCGACTGACGCAATCTGATTTTGGCCATTGGTAAATCCATATCATCTTGAATCACTAAAATATCTTCTGGATCAATTTTAAAAAAGTTTGCTAATTGTGAGACATGACGGCCGGAATCATTCATATAAGTTAAGGGCTCCGCTAAAATAACTGACTCACCATTAATAACTGTCTTTGTAAAACTACCCATAAACTTTTCACTATCTAAATTCAGATGGTGACTATCACAAAACTTATCGATAGCCATAAATCCAACATTATGCTTTGTTTTTTGGTATTTATTTCCTGGGTTACCCAACCCAACAATTAATTTCATATTTGTCAAAATCCTTTATTTTCTATATATCATAACTACTTAAAATTATAGCATAATTTGTTGTTTGATTATATTTACACCAATGGTTTAAAAGAAATTCAAAAATATTTAAAAAAAATTTTTATATGCAGATAGGAATTTTAAAATATGTTATTATATAGATGAATAAATAATTATTACTCGAAAGGATGATTAATCTTGGCAACACAAACAGAACGTCAAAAAGTTATTCTTGTTGGTGACGGTGCAGTAGGTTCAAGTTACGCTTACTCAATGGTAAACCAAGGGATTGCTCAAGAAATCGGTATCGTAGATATCGCTAAAGACAAAACTAAAGGGGATGCCATCGATTTATCTGATGCCTTAGCATATACAGCTCCTAAAACAATTTACTCTGCTGAATATTCAGATGCAAAAGATGCAGACTTAGTTGTTATTACAGCTGGTGCTCCTCAAAAACCAGGTGAAACTCGTTTGGATCTTGTAAGTAAAAACTTAAAGATTTTGAAATCAATCGTTGATCCTATTGTTGAATCAGGTTTTGATGGACTATTCCTAGTTGCAGCTAACCCTGTTGATATCTTGACATACGCTACATGGAAACTTTCAGGTTTCCCTAAAGAACGCGTTATTGGTTCAGGTACATCTCTAGATAGTGCTCGTCTACGTCAAAGAATTGGTGACATGATGAACGTTAACCCTCAATCAGTTCACGCTTACATGTTAGGTGAACACGGTGATACAGAATTCGCTGCTTGGTCACATGCAAATGTTGGTGGCGTTAAAGTTACTGACTGGGTTAAAGCACAAAATGATATCGACGAAAACCGTCTAACAGAAATCTACGAAGATGTTCGTGATGCAGCATACAAAATCATTAACATGAAAGGTGCTACATTCTACGGAATTGGTGCTTCATTAGCTCGTATTACTAAAGCTATCTTCAATGATGAAGATTCAGTATTACCTCTTTCAGTATTTATGGAAGGCCAATATGGTATTAACGAAATCTTTATCGGATCTCCAGCTGTTATCGGACGTAAAGGTATCAAACAAATTATTGAAATGCCTTTAAATGACGAAGAAACACAAAACATGCACGCTTCAGCTAAACAATTAAAAGAAATTGTTGAAAAAGGTTTCGCTGAAACAGGTATCGAAGGTCGTCAATAATCTTTCAATTTAAGATTAAAAATAGCCAAGCCTAGTGCTTGGCTATTTTTTTGCGTTTATCTCTTGCTTTTAGCCATAACATCACCTATATTTAATGATAGACTCATTTATCATTAATACAAATTGTGTTAAGCTTTATCCTATCAACAAAAAGTATGAAAGGAGCTATTATGCTTTTAAAATCTCTTGTCTTAAAAAAAGAATTTCTAACTACAATCAATGAAAAAGCAACGCTTGAGGAAGCCTTGATTATTCTTGAAGAATCTGGTTACCGTTGTGTACCCATTGTAGATGATTCTGGTAAAATATTCCGAGGTAATATCTATAAAATGCACATTTATCGCCATAAATCTCGTGGTGGTGATATGACATTACCAGTTACTCACCTACTTAAAAATGCGACAAAAACAATTCAAGTAAATTCACCTTTCTTCCAAATCTTTTTCAATATTAAGGACCTACCTTACATTGCTGTTTTAGATGAAGAAAACCATTTTTATGGCATCTTAACTCATGCAAAATTATTGAGCATGCTATCAGATGCTTGGAACATTCATGTTGGAAGTTACGTGTTAACTATTTTGTCAGCTGGTGAACAAGGTGAACTAGCCAAAATGACCAAAATTGTTTCAAAATATTGTTCAATCGCGGGTTGTGTTGTGCTAGACGCTAACAAAAATGATTTAATCAGAAGAACTTTGATTACATTACCTGCTGGGATTACAACTGATAAACTAGATATCATTATTGATAAACTAGAGAAAAAAGGATTCGCTGTACCAAGTGTTGAGGACCTTCAAACTGGTCAAACAATTCGTGACAATGAAATTTCACCTGATGAAATTACAGAAGATAATTAAAAAATCGCCTAGAAATTACTCTAGGCGATTTTTTTATGTTTATTTCACTTTAACTTTTCTTGAAAATGATGGACTTTCAAGACCAATACTAATTGATAGTGCGTGGTTAACTTCATCCATTTTATCATCTGAAAGTTCAGCAACCAGATCTTTTAACCTTGTTTTGTCAATTGTTCGGATTTGTTCAAGTAAAATGACCGAAGGATAGTCAATTTTGCCTTGCGGTTCAAAAGCAATATGTGTTGGCATTTTTGGTTTTTGAATCCTTGTCGTAATTGCTGCGACAATAACTGTTGGGCTATAGCGATTTCCAATATCATTTTGAATAATCAAAACCGGCCTAAGTCCACCCTGCTCACTACCTACAACAGGTGACAGTTCGGCATAGTAAACATCCCCCCGTTTGATATGTTTAGACATCTTAATCTTCCTTTGCTTTTATTACCGTTGGGTTGGGGACTATAATTCAGCATCTAGTTCTTGTTCACAAGCATCAAACTCGTGACAAATTTCACGATTAATCTCACCCATCTGTTGATAACCTCTCGCAAATTCTGAAACAACTGGTTCATGGTTTGCCAAGTATTCCTCAATGGCTAACCGCACAAATTTGTCGTTACTCATTTGATGAGAATCGCAATAAATATTCATTGCACTTTGCCAAGATTGATTAACTTCAATCGAAATAGCACGTGTATCCGACATCATCATACTCCTTTTACTCCGATTCTATACTGTTATGGTATACCCTTTTAAGTCGTGGCGTCAAACCACAAATCACCTCATAGTGAATCGTATCTATATAATTAGCAACGGCTGTCACACTGTTTGGCTCATTTGGATTGTCAGAAATCAAAGTCACCCGTGTTCCAACATCGTAAGGCTTAGATAATTTAACCATGAATTGATCCATACAAACACGTCCAACAATCGGACAATACTCATCTCCAACTTTAACTTTGAATCCTTGCATTTTTCGCGACCAACCATCAGCATAGCCAACCGGAATTGTCCCAATCCACTGACTTTTTTCAGCTTTATAGGTAGCACCATAACTCACACCCATTTCCGGCGTGATTTCTTTAACAAAAACCAACTCACTTGTCAGTGATAATGCAGGTGATAAATCATACGGCAAATCCAAATCCTTGGCACTAGGACTACTTGATGGATTTAGCCCATATAGCCCAATTCCTATTCTAACCATATTGCCATGAATATTATGGTGAAACAGACTCGTAGCACTATTAGTCATATGAATATATTTTGGTTTAAGATTAAATTTATCTTTAACCGCATTAAATCGGCTCACTTGGTAATTGAAATAACTATCGTCTGCCTCATCAGCAGTTGCAAAGTGAGTAAATAGGCCCTCAACTTCAAAAGCGGTTTGATGATTTGTTAAAAAAGACTCAATTTCAGGCATTTGACTAGCATCCATAAATCCAATGCGTCCCATACCTGAATCAACAGCTAAATGGATTTTAAGTTGTTGCGTTGATTTAAGATAAGTTGTCGCTTGTTTTAACCAGTTAAGATTACCTACAGGCAATGAAATATCATACTCAACAGCTAATGGTGCCAAGCTAGAATCTTGGATACCTAATACTAAAATCGGGCATAAAATTCCTTGTTGTCTTAGTTCAAGTGCCTCATCAATCATTGCTACGCAAAGCCCTTTGGCCCCTGCTTGTAAAATAGCTTGAGCAACCGGAACCATACCATGGCCATATCCGTTAGCTTTTACAACGCCAAATACATCAACATCTGTATTAAAAGATTCAATTTGTCGTTTAACGTTTTGTTTAATTGCTTCAAGATTAACATTCACTTGTGCGTGTCGATTAGTTGCAATTATCATTTAAATCCTCCAAAATAACTTGTGATATCACATCAGTGTGCGAGTGAGAGATAGAAACGTGGATTATTTTTGTAAAATTTTTTACTGTCGTAATTGGTTTTCCCAATTTATTGTTAAGTGTTTCAATATCTTTAAGTCTCACTTTGCCTATTCCTGTCCCATAAGCTTTTGAAAAAGATTCTTTAACAGAAAATCTCCCTGCTAAATACCGAATCTTTTCTTTTTCTGTACAGGTTGCAAATTTTTTATATTCATTCACTGTTAATACTCGTTCTGCAAAACGGGCATTATTTTGATAAGCTTGTTCGATTCTTTTCAACGGAGTAATATCGACGCCTAATCCAATAATCATTTTTGCAAAACCTTCCTTCTTGCACAAACTCAATATTAAAAAAAGAATTGGAAATAACTCCCAATTCTTTTTTGATTATTTTTTACGGATTGTAAAGTTACCGCTTTTTGAACTATTTTGGTTTCTTGAACCGTTTTTGTTACCGCCATTACCGTTACGACGTTCGCCACCACGATTACGGTCACGATCGCTATTGCTACGACGACGATCTCCATTGTTGTTACGACGGTCTCCGCTACGACCACGATCATTATTACGGCGACGGCCACCACCGCCATTGCCATTACGACGACCATTACCGCCACGGCCACCACGTCCGCCACGACCATTTTTATTAGGTAGTGGACGTTCTGATGTAAGTTTTACTGGAATATCTGAAGGATCTTTAGTTACTTCTTTTAGTAATGCAGAAACTAATTCTTTTGCATCATGTGAAGCTAATAAATCTTCAGCACTTTGTTCATATTTAGATAGTTGATCAGTTTTGCCTAGTAATGATTTTACATGGTCAACTGATTTTTCTAATTGACCCTTGAAAGCTTCTTGCTTAGTTGGTGGATTTAACGGTAGCATTTTTTTCTTAGTCAAGTTTTCAATAGAACGCAAGTATGATTCTTCATTTGCTGATACAAATGTCACACTCACACCAGTTTTTCCAGCACGTCCTGTTCTACCGATACGGTGAACATAACTTTCTGGATCTTGTGGGATATCGTAGTTGTAAACATGGGTTACACCTGAAACATCTAATCCACGAGCAGCAACGTCAGTTGCAACTAGGATGTCAAGTTTACCACCTTTAAATTGACGTAATACAGACATACGTTTTTGCTGTGATAAATCACCATGAATACCTTCAGCATTAAATCCACGTAGTTGTAACCCTTTTGTCAATTCATCAACACGACGTTTAGTACGTCCAAATAACACAGTTAAATCTGGATTTTGAATTTCAAACAGTCTTGTCATGATATCAAATTTTTCAAATTCTTTGCTTCGAACAAAGTATTGATCAATTAAATCAGCTGTTATATTTTTTGATTTTACTTGCACAATTTCAGGGTCTTGCATGAATTTTTCTGCAATTCGCATGATTGGTTTTGGCATTGTTGCTGAGAATAGTAAAGTTTGGTGCTTACTTGGAACATTGCTCAAGATGCTTTCAATATCTTCCACAAATCCCATGTCTAGCATTTCATCAGCTTCATCTAACACAACGTGTTGAACTTGACTTAAATCAACTGTGCGACGTTTAATATGGTCAAGCAGACGTCCTGGAGTACCTACCAAGATATCAGGTGCTTGTTTTAGTGAACGAATTTGACGTGAAATGTCTGATCCACCATAAACCACTTGTACACGCGCTTTGTTATCACGACCTAAGCGATAAAGTTCTTCTTGAGTTTGGATTGCTAATTCACGAGTTGGTGAGATAACAATAGCTTGTACTCTACCTGCATGAGGTGTTAGTTCTTGTAGTACAGGTAAACCAAATGCAGCTGTTTTACCTGTACCTGTTTGAGCTTGGCCTATAACATCTTTTCCTTCTAATACCAAAGGAATTGTTTGGGCTTGGATTGGTGTTGCTTCTTCAAATCCAGCACGCTTAATCGATTGTAGTATATCCGAGTTCAAATTTAATTCATCAAATTTCAAAAAATATCCTCCTAATTTGGCTACTTTTTTATAAAAGTGCCTGTAAAACTTCACTCAAATGCAACCCATGACTGCCTTTTAATAAAACAAGGTCACCTGCATGAATAGTTGCTTGTAAATCCTGAATCAGTTGTTGCTTATGATCAATATCATAGTAGTGCAAGTTAGTTTCAGGATAAATTTTGATTAGCTGACTATATAAATTAGCCATTAACGGCCCATATAAGTAAACCTGGTTAATGGCGTCTTTTGAAAACGCGGTCACAAGGTTAGCGTGTAATTCTGGGCCTTGTTCACCCAATTCAAGCATATCAGCTAACACAACAATGCGTTGGTTAGTTTCATCAACTAATGAAACGTTAGAAAAAGCACTCAACGAAGCTCTAGTAGCAGTCGGATTAGAGTTATAAATATCACTCATAATCTCTTCTCCTGCATCGCCTTCTAACCATTGCATACGATCTTTAGTCAAATTAAAATGACTTAAAGCATTTTGCATATTTGAAGGTTCTATTTGTAATACCTCACCTACAGAAATCGCAGCTAATGCGTTAGACACATTATGGTTCCCAATTACAGGTAAAGTAAAGTTAATATCTTCATCAAGGTTAGTTTGAAACTTCATTTGCTTTTGCTTTGTTTCAACATTTGTTGCATAAAGATGATTGGTATTTTCAAAACCAAACGTTAATTTATCTTGTTCAATGTTTTGAGCCAAGTTGTTAAGTAAAGGCTCATCACCGTTATAAATTAAGTAACCATCTTCTTTTAAGTATGAAGTAATTTCCATTTTGGCTTGCGCGATTTTTTCACGTGTTCCAAAAAATTCAAGATGCGCTTCTCCTATCATCGTAATCACAGCAACATCTGGAGAGACGATTTGGCTAAGTTGAGTTAGCTGACCTGGACGGTCCATCCCCATTTCACACACTAACATTTCGGTATTAATCTTCATATTCAAAATGGTCATGGGTACACCAAGCTCATTGTTAAAGTTACCTTCTGTTGCATGCACGTTAAACTGTGTCGACAAAACATCACGAATCATATCTTTTGTTGTCGTTTTTCCATTGCTACCTGTTACAGCAACAACTTTTGGATTAACTTTTTGTAAATAATATTTCGCTAATTTTTGAAGAGCTGCCAGACAATCATCCACTCTTAAAACAGCTAGTCCCAAATTTTCAGGGATTTCATGGTCTGTTTGCCAAAGTGTTGCAATTGCACCAGAATCTTTAGCAGCAAATACAAAATCATGACCATCTCGCTCACCAATAATTGGCACGAATAACGCATTTACGTTAATTAGACGACTATCAAATTGTACCTCTGTGATTTCAACATCCTGGTTGGAATCAATTGTTGCATCGATTGCTTTAGCAATCTCTGAAAGCATCATTTTCATTTAAAAACTCCTGAACTAGTGAAAAATAAAAATTGCACATCGTTTATTATACTGCGTTTAGTAAGTAATTAAAAGAACTATCTCACTTTAGTGTTGTTATTTGTCTAATAAAAGCAGTAGAATAGTACTATTAATTATTTCAAAGAGGAGGATTATAAATGTCTGAGAGTCTGACACAATCCTATGACCCTAACTGGCGACGAAATCTTAAAGTCTTGTGGTTTGGTTGTTTCATGGTAGGAATGGGATTTAGCATTATCGTGCCGTTTATGAGTTTATATATCGACACACTAGGAAATTTTTCACAATCTCAACTAAGTTTTTGGAGTGGTATTACCATTTCATCTACATTTTTAGTTATGGCGCTGGTTTCTCCTATTTGGGGTAAATTAGCTGACACTAAGGGACGCCGTTTGATGCTGCTGCGCGCATCTCTTGGGATGAGCATCATCATTGCTTTAATGGGGCTTGTCTCAAATGTTCAACAACTTGTTATTTTAAGGCTTTTACAAGGTGTTTTTTCAGGTTATGTCAGTAATGCTAATGCGTTAATTGCAACTACTGTGCCTAAAGAAAAATCTGGACAAGCACTGGGAACACTAACAACAGGTGTTGTCTCTGGAACTCTACTGGGGCCTTTATTTGGTGGCGTTATCGCACAAGCTTTTTCATATCGCGTTACTTTTTTTATTACCGGAACATTGTTGTTTATCGTCTTTTTCTTAACTATATTTTTGGTTAAGGAAGATTTCAAACCCATTTCACAAGAACAAAGAAAATTGAATATTCGTAAAATATTCCAAAACCTCCCTTATCCAAAATTAATCTTGGGAATGTTTGTTACCACGTTAATTATTCAAGCTTCAAATAACTCTGTTAATCCAATACTGAGTCTATATGTTAAACAATTACTTAATAACGGTAGCGCTGTAGCTATTGTCAGTGGAGTTGTTGCGGCACTTCCGGGAGTGGCTACTTTGATTGCTGCACCTTTATTTGGACGACTGGGGGATAAAATCGGAACCCAAAAAATCCTAATTGGTGGCATTATTTTTGCCCTAATCCTCTACATTCCTCAAGCTTTCGTTCAAAATGTCTGGCAACTAGGTCTATTAAGGTTACTAGTTGGTTTCTCTGATGCCGCCATGCTTCCGCAAGTTCAGACACTACTTGCTAAATATTCACCACACGAAGTATCAGGGAGAATATTTAGCTATAACCAATCCTTTCAAGCCATGGGTAATGTTGCAGGACCCTTGATTGGATCGTTTGTTTCAAGTAGCTTAGGCTATCCAGGTGTCTTTTTATCAACTAGTCTGTTGGTTCTTGTCAACCTAATCTGGGTAACAATTAATACTCGTGAACTTCGTCATGACCAATCAAAGTAATTCAACATAAAAAAACACGCTCTTAAAATAAGAACGTGTTTTTTTATTATCAGAATTAACCTTGGATACCGTATTTTTTGTTGAAACGGTCCACACGACCATCTGCTTGAGTAAATTTTTGTTTACCTGTGTAGAATGGGTGTGAGTCTGATGTGATTTCCATACGAATTAGAGGGTATGTTTGACCTTCAAATTCAACAGTTTCATCAGAATGTTTTGTTGAACCAGAAACAAATTTAAAACCTGTTGCTGAATCCATAAATACGACTTGATGGTATTCTGGGTGAATGCTTTTTTTCATAGCTTATTTCTCCTTTGCCCTAGTTTGTCTGCCAAACTAGAGATAATTATTACAACAATAAATATTAACATCTCTTAAAAAAAATTGCAAAACATCTTTTACTATTCATCTTCATAAACAGTCACGTCTGCACCCAATAATCTGAGCTTTTCTTCAACACAGTCATAACCACGTAAAATGTTATCAGCATTATGGATAACCGTTTGTCCATCAGCCATTAACCCCGCTAACATTAGAGAAGCTCCTGCACGAATCTCATCAGCAACAACTTCTGCACCAGTCAGTTTAGACCCCGGATGAATTAAAATAATGTCATTTTCAACTTTAATTTTAGCACCCATTTTGTTTAATTCGCGAATATGTTTAACACGCTTAGGGTAAATGGTATCAATCACAACACCTTCACCACTTTTAGCTGAAATCAAAAGCGGTGTGATGGGTTGTTGTAAATCAGTTGCAAACCCCGGGTAAGGCATCGTCTTGACTTGAATCATACTCAAGTCACCAGAAGGATAGACATAGATTGAATCTTCATTCACATCCATATTAACACCCATGGCCTCGACTTTAGCTAAAAATGAATCTAAGTGTTCACTGATGATATTATGCAAACAAACGCCATCGCCAATACAAGCTGCTAAAGATAAGTATGTTCCAGCTTCAATACGGTCTGGAATGATTGTATGTGCATTTTTGGCTTCTAACTTTTCAACACCTTCAATACGAATGGTATCGGTTCCAGCACCACGAATTTTAGCTCCCATGTTATTTAAGAAAGTTGCTAAATCAATGATTTCTGGTTCTTTTGCAGCATTTTCTAAAACAGTTTTGCCTGTGGCTGTTACGGCCGCTAAAATAATGTTAACGGTTGCCCCTACAGAAGTCATATCTAGTGTGATATGAGCGCCTTTAAGACCTTCTTTGGGTGCGGATACAACGATTTCTCCAGCAATATTTTCAACTTTTGCCCCTAAACATTCCATTCCTTTAAAATGTTGATCAATTGGTCTTGGACCAATGTCATCTCCTCCAGGAAACGCAACGCTTGCACGACCAAATCTACCAAGTAAAGCGCCCATAAAATAATAAGAAGCACGTAAACTCTTGATCTTACCATGTGGTAACGGTCTCAATTCGATATTAGTTGGGTCAATGGTTAAAGTTGTTTGTTCAAAATCACTGGTAACGTTCATATCCATTAATAATGACATTAAGTTGTCAACATCTTGAATACGGGGAACAGACTCTAAGACAACGGGCGTGTGTGACAAAATAGCAGCGGGAATCAGTGCTACTGTGCTATTTTTGGCACCGCCAATGAAAACATCGCCTTTTAACGTCTTTCCGCCATTGATTATCATTTTTTTCATTAGGAAGAACGTCCTTTAACTATTATTACCATGCTGTCATATAATTGATGACGCACGTTACTTTAATGTTATAAGAAAAATGCAAAAATTACAAGATATTAACAACAAGTATTACCATGGATACAAAAAAAGTTGTCGAAATCGACAACTTTTTAATGTAACTTTAAATATTAACTTCATCCAAGCCAGAAGCAGCTTTAATAAATGCTTTGAATAAGCCTTCTGGACGATTAGGTCTAGACATAAATTCCGGATGATATTGTGCTGCAACGTGGAATTTGTTTTCTGGAACTTCCACAATTTCAACCAAACGGTTATCTGGAGATGTTCCTGAAAATACCAAGCCTTTTTCACCAAGTAAGTCACGGTATTCATTGTTGAATTCATAGCGATGGCGATGACGTTCTTGAATAACATCTTGATTATCGTAAGCTTCAGCTGTTTTTGTCCCTGGCTTCAACTTGGCAGAGTATAAGCCTAGACGAAGTGTTCCACCAATGTTTTCTTGGTCTTTTTGATCAGCCATTAAATCAATAATATTATCTTCAATATCAAACTCGACTTCAGCTGTATTAGCACCTTTTAGGCCGGCAACGTTACGCGCAAATTCAACACTAGCCATTTGCATTCCTAAACAAATACCAAAGAACGGTATATCGTTTTCACGAGCGTATTGAATAGATTCAATCATACCTTCAAGACCACGTGTTCCAAATCCACCTGGAACAATCAAACCATCTGTATCTTTTAAGTATTCAGCAACATTTTCTTTTGTAATGTCTTCAGCTTGAACCTTTTTGATTTCAATATCTGAATCAAAAGCATATCCAGCATGTTTTAAAGCTTCAGAAACTGAAATATAAGCATCTTGTAATTCAACATATTTACCAACTAATGTAATAGTTGTTTTATGTTTTAAGTTTTGCACACGGTTAAGCAATGCTTTCCATTCTGTCATATCAGCTTTTGGAGCATCAAGGTGTAAGAAATCTAAAACAACTTGATCCATACTTTGTGCTTGCAAGTTCAATGGAATTTGGTAAAGATTATCAACATCAACGGATTCAACAACTGCTTCAACTGGCACATCAGTCATATTCGCAATTTTATCTTTCATTTCTTGTTCAACAGGACTTTCTGTTCTTAAAACAAGCATGTTAGGTTGAATACCAATACCTCGAAGCTCTTTAACACTGTGTTGTGTTGGTTTTGTTTTCATTTCGCCAGCAGCTTTTAAGTAAGGAATTAAAGTTGAGTGAATGTACATCACATTTTCAGAACCAACATCAGCTTTCATTTGTCTTAAGGCTTCTAAGAAAGGTGTTGATTCAATATCCCCAACAGTTCCCCCAATTTCCGTGATAATTACATCAGAATCAGTTGTTGTGGCTGCACGCATAATTTTTTCTTTAATCATGTTAGTAATGTGAGGAATAACTTGAACGGTTGCACCGTTGTATTCACCACGACGTTCTTTTTGTAGAACTTCAGTATAGACTTTACCAGTTGTTACGTTTGAGTAACGGTTTAAATTGATATCAATAAAACGTTCGTAATGACCAAGATCTAAGTCAGTTTCTGCACCATCGTCAGTAACAAAAACTTCACCGTGTTGGTATGGACTCATTGTTCCAGGATCAATATTGATATAAGGGTCAAATTTTTGCATTGTCACCTTTAATCCACGATTCTTTAATAAACGTCCCAAGGAAGAAGCAATAATACCTTTTCCTAGGGATGAAACTACTCCACCTGTTACAAAAATATACTTGGTCATATAATCAATCTCCTTCTAAAAAAGTCAGGGAAAAACAAAAATAGCTCCCTGAATATCAGGGAGCTGACGTATCTGTAAAGACGCCCAAAAAGTATATTACAAGATTTAAGTTAAAAAATCAAGTTAATAATTTAATTATTCATCTTCGTCGTCGTCATCTAAATCAGCTAATTTACCTTCGATACCGTCTGGCAATGTGTCTGATTTATCGTCGTCTTCTAAGTCTTCAGAATCAAAATCTTCGTCTTCAACATCTAATTCTTCATCTTCTGGATCATCAGAGTCGTAATCGATAATATCTTCATCTTCAACAGCTGCTAGGAACGCATTAACCTTCTTAGGTTTACGATCACGAGTTGTCTCGTCATCATCTTCTGGGTGGTTAACTTCTTCATCAACGGAATCATATGGATACCAAGAACGTAGTGCCCATACATTTTCACCTAGTGAAATAAAGCTGCCATCGATATTTAAATCTGTATAAAATTGTGGTAAATCTTCACGAATAACTTCGTCACTTTTGTTTAAAAAGCGTTGAATTTCGTTTACTAAATCAGCAAAGGCCATTTTTTCGCCTCTTTGTTCCAAGATTGCATGTGCTACTTCAATCATTGAAAGTTCTTCTACGTTTTGGCCATTAAATACATCCAATTTCACGTGATGCACGTCCTTTCAAAAGTCTACTCTTCATAATACTAAACTATGCTTCAAAAATCAATTTTAACATATAATCTCCAATTTTTTGACCATGATTAAATAATTTGTACTCAACTTTGAGCATTTGCGAGTCAATTGATGATTGAATCAAGTCTAACTGCTGCGTTTCAACCGTCAAATCTAGTGGAAATCCTTGAGCTAAAAAACGCCCATTGTGAGTTTGATTGGGTTCAAAATGCAAACTCGAACTATTTTGATCATCAGCAGTCCTTGTCATTTTGACATAAGTGCTAAAAATTCTAAATTCGACTTCAGCACCAGACTCTTCTGTATAACTCAAAATTTGAGAATCAGATATGACATCTAACAAACCCGGAACTTCATGTTGATAAGTTTCCACTTCACCCTCTTGATATACTTGTGTAATTAAAGATACTTGAACTTCTTTTGCCATCTACGATTATCTTTCCTTTGCTATGGTCTCACCTTAGTTATATCAGACAACAGCCATCAAGTCTAACCCTAAAATGATTTATCAAATCAATCTTAAAAATGTTAAAATAAAAATACTAATGTTAATTGTAACTATGGCTAATATAAAGGAGATTATCTCAATGAAATCTATCCAAAAATTACCACGTGAAAAAGTATTGCGTGATCCCGTGCATAATTATATTCACGTTGAATATCCATTTATTCTTGAACTCATTGATACACGTGAGTTTCAACGTCTTCGCCGCATTCGCCAACTTGGCGGTGCTGCATTTACTTTTCATGGTGGCGAACATTCTCGCTTCACCCATTCACTTGGAGTTTATGAAGTAACACGTCAAATTGTGAATAACTTTAACCGTAACTACCCTTCAAAAGAAGCTGGAGACGGTCTTTGGGATGATAGCGAAAGCATTGTTGCTTTAGCTGCTGCCTTACTTCATGACGTGGGACATGGTGCTTATTCACACACATTTGAACATATTTTCCACACCGATCATGAACAATTCACACAAGAAATCATCACATCCGAAAAAACAGAAATCAATCAAGTACTGAAAAAAGTTAGTCTTGATTTTCCAGAAAAAGTGGCAAGTGTTATCAACAAGACCTATCCCAATCCGCAAGTGGTTCAAATGATTTCAAGCCAAATCGATGCTGATCGTATGGATTACTTATTACGTGATGCCTATATGACGGGTACACAATATGGGATGTTCGACTTAACTCGTATTCTACGTGTGATGCGTCCATATTCTGGCGGTATTACTTTTGAAAAAAATGGGATGCACGCTGTTGAGGATTACATTCTATCCAGATTTCAAATGTATCAACAAGTTTATTTCCACCCTGCTTCACGTGGGATGGAAGTGGTCTTAACTCATTTACTTGAACGTGCTAAATATGTTTATGAACAAGGGGAACTCCCTAAAAACAGTATGTCTAATTTACTTGCGCCATTTTTAGAGCATAATTTCACACTTGAAGATTATTTAAATTTAGATGACGGCGTATTGAATGCTAATTTTTCGCTTTTACGTTACCATCATGATAAAATATTAAGTGATTTAGCAGGCAAATTCCTCGATCGCAAACCATTTAAATCTGTGCAAATAACCGACGAAAGCAAACCTCAAATTCAGTATTTGAAAACTCTTGTTGAAAAAGTCGGGTTCGATTCTGATTATTATACGGCATTAAATGACAGCTTTGACTTGCCATATGATGCTTACCATCCTGATCAAAAGAAACCTAAAACTCAGATTGAAATTATGATTAGCGATTCAAATTGGATGGAGCTTTCTAAATTAAGTAAAATTGTTGAAGCCATTTCTGGTAAACAAGAAGGAGATGAACGCTTCTACTTTCCTCGAGTTATGATAAAAGGTAACTCACAGGACCCAGAGCTTCAAGAACTTTACGCCGAGTTTCAAAGTTACATAAAAAATGGTGAACTACTTTCACAAAGGGAGGAAGCATAATTATGCTTAAAGAATTTAAACAATTTATTTCTCGTGGGAATGTTTTAGACTTAGCCATTGGGGTTTTAATTGGTAGTGCCTTTTCAAGTATTGTGACCTCATTAACTAAGAATCTTTTAAATCCATTTATTGGATTGTTTCTGGGCAAGGTTGACTTATCAAATATTCAATTTTCAATTGCAGGTGCAAACTTCTTAGTAGGGCAATTCTTAAATGATGTCATTGCCTTCTTGATCACAGCATTTGTGGTCTTCTTAATCGCTAAGTTCTTCAACAGTCTTCGCAAAAAAGAAGAAGAAAAACCAAAAGCTGCTCCAAAACCAAGTCAAGAAGAAGTTTACTTACAAGAAATTCGCGACTTGTTGAAACAACAAAACAAATAATATTAACAAAAAAGCTTACTGAGAAAACTCAGTAAGCTTTTTTAATTTGGTTTATTTTTTCTTTGATTGAAAACGTGTTTGAAATAATGGACTTACGGGTTCATCTTCGTAAATACGTTTAATCGCTTCTCCAATTAGCGGACCTACAGAAACTTGAACCATTTTATCAATCATTTTTTCTTGTGGTAGGTTAATTGAATCTGTCACAACAAGTTGTTTAATTGCAGAGTTTGCAATGCGATCAATTGCTGGACCTGATAAAACAGGGTGAGTACAACTTGCATAAACTTCAGTTGCACCAGCATCTTTCAATGCTTGAGCAGCTAGCGTAATTGTACCTGCAGTATCAATCATATCATCAATAATGATAGCTCTTTTACCTTTAACATCACCAATAATATTCATCACTTCAGCAACGTTGGCTTTCGGACGACGTTTATCGATAATTGCGATTGGGGCTTTTAAGAATTCTGCTAGACGGCGAGCACGAGGAACACCACCGTGATCAGGAGACACAACAACTGTGTTTTCGTCTAAATGTTGATTTAAGAAGTAATCAGCAAGTAATGGGGCACCCATTAAGTGATCGACAGGTAAATCAAAGAATCCTTGAATTTGAGCAGCGTGTAAATCTAGTGCTAGCACACGATCTGCACCTGCTTTTTGAATCATATTAGCCACTAATTTAGCTGTAATAGGTTCTCTTGAACGTGATTTACGGTCTTGACGAGCATAACCATAGTAAGGAATTACTAGATTAATACTGTTAGCTGAAGCACGACGTAGTGCATCAATCATAATCAATAGCTCCATCAAATTATCATTTACAGGGGCGCTTGTTGACTGCACGATAAAGACTTCTGAACCACGAACGGATTCATCAATATTGATTTGAATTTCACCATCGCTAAAGCGTCTTACACTAGATTTTCCTAGTTCTAAACCAACTGTATCTGCAATTTTTTGTGCTAAAGGTTGATTTGAATTTAATGCAAAAAGTTTCATCTTTTTATCTGAATACTGATCTGTCATTTTTTCCTCCACTTTTCTTACAATCCAAAAAACATAATACCAAAATTAGACTAAAAAATAAACCAATTCTAGTTCCAATCTGGATTTTGTGCCAACGGTAATCGTTTCCAAAAGTCTTCTTTGTTAGTTTGTTTTTGTCGTGCAATACCCATGGCATGTTTTGGAACATCTTTTGTAATTGTTGATCCCGCTGCAACAAACGCATGGTCCGCAATGTTCACAGGAGCTATAATATTTGAACTACTTCCAATGAAACTATGAGACCCGACTGTTGTATGGAATTTTTGGACACCATCATAATTAACAAAAGTAACTCCACAGCCAATATTAATATGATCTTCTAAAGTTGCATCCCCAACATAAGTCAAGTGGCCAACTTTAGTATGTTCACCAATTACGGCTTTTTTGATTTCTACAAAGTTTCCAATATGGGCATATTTTTTAATATGAGATTGAGGACGTAAGTGCGCATATGGGCCAGCGTCTGTATGGCTTTCCATCACAGAATTTTCTATGGTTGAAGAATGAATGGTTACATTAGCATCAATTTGACTATCTACAACTTTTGAACCTGTCGTAATCATACAAGATTCACCTATCTTGGTTTGACCTTGTAAATAAACACCTGGTTCAATAACTGTATCAGACCCAATTTCAACATCAACATCAATATATGTATTCTCAGGATCAATAATGGTAACACCATTTAATAAATGTTTCTTGTTAACACGGTTACGCATTACTTTAGTTGCTTGACTTAAGGCTAAGCGATCATTAACCCCCATTGACTCGTCAAAATCTGGCATTTGATAAGCTGAAATCACCTCATCTTGAGATTTCAAAATTTCAATCACATCAGTGATGTAATATTCATTTTGTGCATTATCGTTGGTTACTTGACTTAAAGCATCAAATAGCGCTTGATTATCAAAACAGTAAACACCTGTGTTAATTTCATCAATCCTCTTTTCAGCTTCGGAAGCATCTTTTTGTTCAACAATCTTAATCACTTCATTATCTTCATTACGAATAACACGACCATAGCCTGAAGGGTTAGGGGCTTTTGCTGTTAAAACTGTCGCTTTTGCGTGAAGTTGTTGATGAGAATCAAATAATTTTTCAAAAGTTTCAGCTGTTAATAACGGCGTATCACCATTAGCCACAATAGTGCTACCCGTTTTATCTTTGAGTAGTTCTGCAGCTTGCATTACCGCATGACCCGTTCCCAATTGCTCTGCTTGTAAAACGTATTGTGTGCGGTCACCTAACGCCTTTTTAACTTCATCAGCACCATGACCAACAACCGTTACAATGTTTTGTGGGTCGAGTTTTTCAACTTGTGTCAAGACATGGTCGACCATACTACGACCTAAAATTTCGTGTAAGACTTTGTAACGTTTTGACTTCATTCTGGTTCCTTGACCAGCAGCCAAGATAATAATATTTTTTTGATCCATTGGATTAGCTCTCCTCTTCTGTTATCTGACTCACTTGTTTGGTTTTAGACCATCTTTCATAAAATAAAATGGGCGATGGCTTAAATGCTTGCCAAACCAAATAGCCGACAAATAATAAATTCAGAAACAACATAAAAATTGATAGGAAATAAAGTTGTGTCAGCTTGTCTTCAGCAATTCTCCCAGACAGTGCCAATACATAAGGTGTTGCGACTGTCATGAATGGGATAATAACACCATATAATTCAAATTGACGGAAAATTAATTGCCAAAATCCGGGTTTTGTCCCATCTCTGGCATCAACCATTTTTATTTTAACGGCCCATTTTCCTATAGTCTGTCCTTTGAACAAGGGAACTACGACAAACAAAATAACAATTGTAATCACTTTAGATATAAGCTCACTACCGTTAACTTGCGCCGTTTTTAATGCACCTGAAATGATGGAATCTATAATCCCAAGAGCTAGCATATCGGTCACAAGAGCAACTGAACGTCGAATAAGCGAAACTTGACTCTTTAAAGATCCTGCTTTTTGTGACAATTTATCCTGAGTGGGAAATAAGAATGTCATCGCTGGTGTTAACAAAAATCCAAAAACAGCTCCCAAAGTATTCAACAATAAATCGTCAACGTCAAACAACCGATAAGACCTTGGATAAATACCATAAAGCCCTGTTAACTGTGTTAATTCAAAGAATAACGATAGTAAAACCCCAAGTACTAGTACTTGTTTGAAACTTCGTTTGAAGTAATACCTGAGATAAACACCAAATGGAATAGTTAAAAACAGATTGAATAAAGGTTGGACGAAACTGGCACTTTTCAATGTTTGCAGATACGTCTGTGGTTTACTTACTATCAAAGGCGTTTCATTTTTAAATTCTGTTATAAATTGAAATAAGTGTAAGTTATACGTTGGCGTTTTGAGGTTTGCAACCGCCTGGATATCAGGAAGTGGCAAAATAATCAAACAATAAGCCACTAGCATATAAAAGACAAAAGAATAAATCATAATGCCTCGCCAAAAAACAAACGCCTGATACTTATGATACTGCCTGATAAAAACGGGTAATGAAATGATTAGTGCTAAAATTGGAAACAATAAAACAGCTGTTTTAATAACTTGTACGTAGCCCAATTAGAACACCTCGAAATTAGTTCTTTCGATAACATTTCCTGGATTTACTTTGATTTGTTTGCTGACAGGATCAACTTCTTCTAAATTTAGTAGCGAAACATAGTCTGCTACAGATTTTTCAGAAGTTTTGGCCTCACATAAGACAGAAATACCACTCACGTTCGCATCAAACTCATTAACAAGATTGACCATACCATTAATAGTACCGCCACCTTTCATAAAATCATCAACAATCAAAACATTTGAATGCGGTTTTAGACTACGCTTAGCTAGTTCCATCTTTTCAAAGCGTGTACCAGAACTTGAAATATAGTTCACACTAATTGTTGGTCCTTCAGTAATTTTTGGCTTTCTTCTAACAATGACAAACGGAACATTTAAGAAGCGGGCAACAGCGGCTGCTATTGGAGCTCCTTTTGTTTCGACAGTCATCACGACATCGATATCACTAAAAGCAAAATGTGTAGCTGTTAATTTACCAATTGCTTGTAAAAGCTGAGGATTGCCAATAATGTCTGATAGATATAAGAACCCACCAGGTAAAATTCGATCCTCATCATCAACATTTTTGATTAATTCTTCAACCAAATTAATCGCATCTACTCTTCCCATGAACGGGATATAACGCACACCGCCTGCCGCTCCTGCAATGGTTTGCAAATAGCCATTTTGGTTGGTCGCTAAAGTTTTTCTTAGAATAGAAAGGTCTTCACTGATTGATGATTTGGCAGAATCATACTTACTCGCAAAAAATGGTAGCGAAATCAATGTATGTGGTTTTGATAAAAGATATTGCGTCATATCAATAAGACGTTCTGATCGTTTCATAATTGTGCCTCCGTTTATATTTCTGTTTCAAGGATACCGCAAAATAAAAAAAACCACTAGTAATTCTATAAAATTACTAATGATTGTTCGGGAAAATTTAAGCGTCTTGAACAACTTCAAATTCCAATTTTATATTTTCAGTTAATAAATCTGTATAGCTATAAGAAGCTCTTTCAAAGTGATTTTCTTCTTGGTCTAAATCAACCAAAAACACTGATGGGTAAGTTTTAGTTAGTGTTCCTTTACGTCGAGTAATCTTTTTACGACCGGCTTGCGCCACAACTGTAATATCTTCACCAATATGGTCTTCAAGTTGTTGCTTAATCTTTTGTAATGTCATTAGCATATGTTCACTCTCCCCTGCAACACTATTATAACGAATTTGTCAAGGGATAGCAAATTTTTAGTCTTAAACTATATAATTTTACCTGAGTTGAACACAGTTAGTCAACCGAATAAAGTCATTAATTGTTAATTGTTCTGCACGATAGTTTTCAGGAATGTTCGCATTTTTTAATATTAATTTAATATCCTCTGGCGACTTTCCTTTTGCTCCGAAAGCTTGCTTCAGATTATTATAGATTGTCTTTCTTCTTTGTTTAAATCCAGCATTGACAACCTGATCAAATAATTGATGATCAAAAATCACATCTTGATATTTATTACCTGTCAATCTTAAATTTAGAATCGCTGAAGTTACTTTTGGTGCAGGATTAAATGATTTGGGTGGTACGGCGAAGCTGATTTCCGGATCACCAACCATTTGAACTGCAATTGATAATGGCCCCCAGTTTTTTGAGCCATGGTTAGCAACAATACGATCTGCTACTTCTTTTTGCATCAATACAGTCATAGAAGTCAACTTAAGTCGGCTTTCTAATAGTTTAAACATAATAGGTGTTGTAATGTAGTAAGGTAAATTGGCGACAATTTTTATGGGTTTATCTAAATCAAAATATACAGACAATTCTTTATCTAAATCTGCTTTCAATACATCTTGATTAATAATAGCAACGTTATCATACTCACTCAATACATCATCTAAAACAGTAATAAAACGTTGATCAATTTCAAAACTAACGACTTTACAACCCGTTTCAGCAAGCTGTTGTGTAATAGAACCAATTCCTGGCCCTACTTCAAGCACTTGATCTTCAGGTGTTATTTCAGCACTCTCAACAATATTTTCCAACACATTTAAGTCAGTTAGAAAGTTTTGTCCTAAACTTTTCTTTGCTCTTAGACCGTAGTCATGAATAATTTGTGATGTTTTTATTGGATCACCGATGGGTAAACTCTTCATAATTCTCCTTCACTTGTTTCATGGCAACTTCAAATTCTACTTTGGTAATTTGAAATGTTGCACATTTTTTCTCTAATTGTTTTGCATTACCATAACCAATTTTTAACTGATTACCTAATTGCTCTCTTAAAAATCGTGCATTAGGCCCAAAAACTAAACCGTGTTCAATTAAATCGTGGCGAGTTACTTCTGGTTCATAAAGTTGTTGCGTTAAACGTGCGCCTTTTAACGCTTCAAGCAAGTCCACTTTTGATGCGTGTTCAATCCCTAAGCTCCCGCCAGATTTTTGGGGAACAGCTTTATCACGCGGCAAAAACGCCTGCTTAGCTTTGGGCAGGCGTTCTAAAATTTTTTTTCGAATTTTTTCACCATTAAAATCAGGATCAGTTAAAACAATGACCCCCGTTTTATGATAAGCCGTCTCAATCTGGTCTAAAATTGGTTCTGAAATTGCAGATCCTTGCGTTTGAATGGTTTTGATACCTGGAAAATAAAGATTTAACCGTTTGATATCATCTTTTCCTTCCACAACAACCACTTCTTCAATTTTAAATTCAGTCAAGATTATAAAATTTCAACGTATTACGATAAGTCGCATCAGCAACCTCTTCTACGTCGATTCCTTTCAATTCACTAATGGCTTTAGTTACATAATAAGTATAGCCTGGTTCGTTTTGCTTACCACGATAAGGTGTTGGCGTTAGATATGGCGCATCTGTTTCGACCATCATTCTATCGAGCGGTGTTTGTATCACTGATTCATGAACTTCTTTAGCGTTTTTAAAAGAAGCCACACCACTATAAGAAACGTTCAACCCAAGATCTAAATAACGTTGTAATTGATCTGGGTTTCCGTTGAAACTGTGAATAACCCCACCATAAGTATCCACTTTACCGAAGTTTTTCAAAATCGCATAAGTATCTTCAAATGCATCCCTCGTATGAATGGAAACAGGTAACTTCATATCATAAGCCAACTGCAATTGACGTTCAAAAACTTCATGTTGTGTTGAACGTTTTGAAGCATCCCAGTGATAATCCAATCCAATTTCGCCAACTGCAACTGTTTTTTCTTTTTGAAGCAACTCTTTTAAAACTGCTTCTTCTTGTTCATTGTATAGTTTTGCATCATCTGGGTGAAAACCAACTACTGCATAAAGCGGGTCAAACTCTTCACTCAGCTCAACTGCACGTTGATTCATGTCCGGATTTGACCCAATAATGGCCATGTCCGTAACCGTTAAATCTTTTGCACGTTGAATATACTCTGCCTCTTTACCTAAAAAAGGCGTATCGTTTAAATGCGTATGTGCATCAAATAATTTCATTATCCGATTTCAGCTCCGTTTTCGTGTGAATCATCCACAATTGCTAATTGCACTTTTTTGCCTTTTTCACTAGAAAGTAACATTCCTTGGCTCATTTGACCAAAAATCTTACGTGGTTTCAAGTTAATAACACCAATTACTTTTTTGCCTTTTAATTCTTGTTCTTCAGGATAGAAGTTAGCAATTCCAGATAGGATTTGACGTGGTTTTTCTTCGCCAAAATCAAGTTGGAATTTAAGTAATTTGTCAGAACCTTCTACTTTTTCAACTTCTAGTACCTGTCCAACTCTCATTTCAACTTTAACAAAATCATCAAATTGAATTTCGTTGTCGGTTGCTTTTTCATCGTTTTTTGCAGAGGCTTGTTTCTTTTGTGAACGACTTTGTTTTTTATCTTTAGAGTTAGCCATTTGGTCTTTGATGTATTTAATTTCAACTTCTTTTTCAAGTCTTGGGAAAATAGGTGTTGCTTTAGTTGCCACAACGTGACCCCAGTCATAAGCACCAAATGCTAGTTCATGAGCTGATTTTGAATCTTCTGAAAGACCTAGTTGTTCAAAAATCTTGTGAGGTGTTTGTGTCATGATTGGTTTAATTAACAAGGCAATCAAACGTAAACTCTCAGCTAAGTGTGACATGACATCTTGTAATTCAGCTGCTTTAGTTTCGTCTTTAGCCAATACCCAAGGTTGTGTTTCATCAATATATTTGTTAGCACGACGAACAAATTCAAAAACAGTGTCCAACGCTTTTGAGAAATGAAAACTATTCATTAACTCATCATATTTTGCAATTGTTTCTGCTGCCTTTTCTTCAATCGAAGCGTCAAAATCAGTTAAATGCTCACCAAGAGATTGTACGTGTCCTTGATGATATTTGTTAATCATTGAAACAGTACGGTTTAATAAGTTCCCTAAGTCATTAGCTAAATCGTAGTTCACGCGTTCAACGAAATCTTCAGGTGTAAAGATACCATCATTTCCAAATGGGATTTCACGCATTAAGTAGTAACGTAGAGCATCTAAACCAAAACGGTTAACAATCATTTCAGGGTAAACAGCATTTCCTTTTGATTTAGACATTTTACCGTCTTTCATCAAGACCCAACCGTGACCAAAAATTTGTTTTGGTAGTGGTAAGTCTAGTGCCATCAACATAATTGGCCAGTAAATTGTGTGGAAACGAACAATTTCTTTTCCAACTAAATGCACATCAGCGGGCCAGAATTTGTCATATAATTTGTGATCATCTGAACCGTAACCAAGCGCTGTGATATAGTTTGCCAACGCATCAATCCAAACGTAAACAACGTGTTTTGGATCAGAAGGGACTTTAATTCCCCAGTCAATTGTTGTACGTGTAACTGAAAGATCTTCAAGACCCGGCTTAATGAAGTTATTAATCATTTCGTTACGACGAGATTCAGGTTGAATAAATTCTGGGTGATTGTTGTAGTATTCAACTAAACGGTCAGCGTATTTACTCATTTTGAAGAAGTAACTTGGCTCTTTCACTAGTTCAACTTCATGTCCTGAAGGTGCTTTACCACCAATTACTTTACCTTTTTCATCACGGTAAACTTCATCCAATTGTGATTCTGTAAAGTATTCTTCATCACTAACTGAATACCAACCTTCATATTCACCTAAGTAAATATCGCCTTGTTCAAGCAACTTTTCAAAAATTTGTTGTACACCTTTTTGATGATCTTCATCAGTCGTACGAATAAAACGGTCGTAAGTAATATCCAACATTTCCCAAAGTTCTTTGTAGCTAGCAGCCATCTTATCAACATAAGCCTTTGGGTTTGTGTTTTCTTGTTCTGCTTTTTCTTCGATTTTTTGCCCATGCTCATCTGTACCTGTTAGGAAAAAGACATCGTAGCCTTTTTGGCGTTTGTAACGTGCCAAAACATCGGCAACAACTGTTGTATAAGCATTTCCAATTGTTAGTTTTCCAGATGGGTAATAAATGGGGGTTGTGACGTAAAATGTTTTATCAGACATAGTTAAACTCCTTATTTATAATCGTTTACAGTATATCACAATCATAATTCCTCTTAATACTGCTCTTTTTAGGTATACTCTCAATTATAGCGATTTTTATTTCACAATGGCAAGGACAACAAAAAAGATTGGCGAAATTCGCCAATCTTTTTTAAATGAGTTCATCTTCATGTTGTAAGTAACGTTTTTTCACAATTGTCACTAAAACAAAGTAAAATACCAACATTAGTAATACAAAGAATAAATAACTAAGAGGTAACACTTCAAATCCTAAGTCTTTCCCAAAATCCAAGTAAGGAATAACTGTTCCAATAATCCCAGCGCCGATAGTCGACACCATTAGTGGGAATGAAGCCTTGGTTTGAATAAACGGAATACGTTTATCACGAAGTGCATGAATCACCATTTCTTGTGTCCACAATGATTCAATAAACCAGCCAGTATTAAACATCATCATAAATTGTAATTGTTGTGCCTGATTCAAATCAAAATAAGTATGACCTAACATTGCAGGTCCTAAAATAAAGAACAAGAACGCAAAGGTTAAAATATCAAAGACTGAACTCGTTGGACCAAAGTAAAACATAAACTTCTTAAGTCCCTTAGTTGACCAACTACGTGGTGTTTCTAGATATTTTTCACTCATCACATCAAATGGAATAGCTAGACACGAGATATCATAAATCATATTCAATAACAATAATTGTAGCGGTTGCATAGGCAAAAATGGTAAGAGAAGACTGGCAAAAACCACTGAAAAAATATTCCCGAAGTTTGAACTAGAGGTCATTTTAATATACTTCATCGTATTACCAAATACTTTACGTCCTAATCGAACTCCTGTATCTAGCACTTTTAAATCTTTTTTCAGTAGAATAACATCTGCTGACTCTTTGGCAATATCAACCGCTGTGTCAACTGAAATTCCCACATCTGCTTCTTTCATTGCAGGAGCATCGTTAATACCATCACCCATAAATGCAACCGTATGACCATTAGTCCGAAGTTGACGAATAATCATACTTTTGTGTGCCGGTGTTAACTTAACAAAAATGTTATGAGACTCAACAATCTTAGCTAACTCGTCTGACGACTTATCTTCTAATTCTTGACCTGAGTAAATTTTATCAACATTTAAACCAACTTGTTTAGCAACAGCTCGTGTAATTAATTCATTATCACCTGTTAAAATTTTAACGTCGATGCCATCAACTTTTAGCTGTTCTAATGCTTGTTTAGTAGATTCTTTAGGTGGGTCTAAAAATGATAAATTCCCCAGAATAATCAAGTCACGCTCATCTGCAACAGAAAAAGCGCCGGCTGGACGAGGATTTTTTTGGTAAGCTAGCAAAATCACACGAAGACCATCTTCATTTAATGATTCAATTTGTTTTAGAATACGTTGACGCATTGCATCATCAAGCTCTTTAACTTCACCATCAAGCTCATAATAGCGACTGACTTCTAGCATTTCTTCAGCCGCACCTTTAGTTACCAATAATCGTTCATCATCACTGTTTTCAACTACGACACTCATTCGACGACGTTTAAAATCGAATGGAATTTCATCGATTTTGCGGTAATCTGACTTAATCTGATCAGTATCCAACTCTTTAGTTGCTTCTGACATAATGGCTTTATCCATCAGATTTTTCAATCCTGTTTGATAATAACTATTTAAATAAGCATAAGTTAAAACTTTAGGCTTTTCAGTATGATTCAAATCATAATGATACTCTAAAACAACTTTATCTTGCGTCAATGTTCCTGTCTTATCGGTTGTTAAAACTGTTGCAGAACCTAGATTTTGAATCGCATCGATGTTCTTCATGATAGTCCCATGTTTTGACATTTCAACTGATCCTTTAACCAGATTAGAAGTCACAATGACAGGCAACATTTCAGGTGTTAAGCCAACTGCAGTCGCAATCGCAAATACCAATGCATCAAGCCAGCTTCCCTTCAACAAGCCATTAATCAAAAAAACGAGCGGTGCAACAACCAACATAAATCTGATTAATAGCCATGAAGTTGATTGAATGCCTTTATCAAAGGCCGTAACTTGTTTTGTTTTGGTAGATAATTCGCCTGCAATTTGACCAAAAACAGTTTTTGAACCAACACCTACAACAACGCCTAAGGCACTTCCACTTACAATGTTAGTGCCAGAGTAAGCCATGTTTTGGTAGCTAAGATAATCTTCATCATCTTTAGGTTTGGCAGTTGCAATTTTTTCAACTGGGGCAGATTCCCCATTTAGCGAACTCGTACTAGCAAATAAGTCTTTTGTTTGTAGCAAACGCATATCTGCAGGTACCATATCTCCAGCAGATAGTGAAATAATATCCCCTACTGCCACTTTTTCTGTTGCAATTTCAAATGACTTTCCTTGGCGAATAACATTGGTCGTTACTTGGATCATTTTCATCAAGCTATCAACTGCGTTGCTTGATCGGCGACTTTGAAAAAAGCTCATCGAACCGCTAATAATAACCATTAATAGCATGATTACTGTTGTTGCTACTGATCGGTCTTGCGGTGCTGAAAATACCCAATCTGTCATAAACGAAGCAATCGCCAAAATAATTAATACCACGGTAAAAGGTGTCACAAAAGCTTCGATAAATTGTTGAAGCTTCGTATCGCCGTTTCCATGAGAAACCTTATTTTCACCATATTGTTCTTGATGACTAGCCACTTGTTCATCTGATAATCCTGATGAACTCGTTTGTAATGCACTTAGAACTTCTTCGTTACTTTGGTGCGCATACAGTTTGATTTTTTCAATCTGTTGTTGCATAACACCATTTCTCTTTTTTTCTAACATGTTTGTCAACTTCCTTTCAAAAACAAAAGGCAAGTACTCAGCTATTTAAGTAAACCCTTAAATTCTGCCATGATACAAAATTAAATAAGGGGGTAAAATGTGACACATTGTACATTGAACACTCGCTCAGTTTTAACACTATATGGCGTTTTGCAAAAAAAATACAAAGCTATCTGGAAAAAGCCTTACTCCGACTGTTTCTGTTTGACCCATTGGCATCTGTCGATGTTCTGGGCAATAGCGTATATCCAATATAGGAGCCTCACCTAACTGTTCAGTTATTAAATTAGTTACAGTTTATAACTTACGTTCAATATATAGCACAAGACAAGACGAAGTCAACTATAATTACTTCAATTATTGAAATAAAAAAACACTCATCTAAAATGAGTGTTTAAATACTTGCGCCGCCGCCGCCTGATGAACCACCGCCACCAGAAAAGCCGCCACCTCCTCCAGAAAATCCACCGCCAGATGAATTTCCTGAAGAACCACCAAGTAGCATCCCTAGCAAGAAGCCGGTTCCACCGGATCCGCCAGAGCCACCTCCTCGGGAAATAAAAATAATAAAAATAATAATCATCACAATAATTGCAAAAATACCTGGTCCAGACTCATCTGAACTAGCTTTTTTAGCATTTTCTCGGTACTTATTGACCTTATTTTGAACACCACTATCTTGCAATGAGGTAAGCTGATATTCTTGGTCAACAACTACACTAACTGCACTGAATACGTTATTCAAACCTTGGTCAATTATCGTTTTGTCTTTTGATTTAAGCTTATCTTTTTCATTAAGCAGAATTTGCTTACTTAATGAATCAGGCAAAGCACCTTCAAGACCGTAGCCGACTTCGATTCGAACATTTTGGCTACCTTCGTTATAGCCAAAAAGAATCAAAATACCGTTGTTATCACTTTTATTCCCTAACCGCCACTTTTGAAATAAATCGGTGGCATAGGTGTTCAAATCGCCATCTGTTGAATCAACGACGGCAACTGCTATTTGAGGTTTTTCTTTGCTAGTTGAATAAAGTTGATTTTGATCTTCAATATTTTCTTTAGTCTTATCTGATAAAATATTCAGTTCATCATAATAAGGTGTATTGGGGATATTAATCATCGCATCCACAGTCGTTGTTTGCTGATTACTACTCAAAATAATCGCGATTAAAGCCACCAATAATCCACTTAAAAGACTAAAATTAAGTCGTTTCACTTACTTAGATTACTCTCATTGACTGTGGAAGAATCAAGGCTGCTGAAGACGATGACGTTGTGTTTGTTGTATTACCAAAGTCAACTGTTGGTGCTGTTTTAGCCTCATCAACTGCCTTAAAGTATGTTTTCGAACCTAATCCCATCATATTAGCCACGATGTTTTTAGGGAAACCAACAACAGTTTTGTTATATGTTGAAACAGCATCATTATAACGTTTACGTTCAGTTGCAATGCGGTTTTCTGTTCCTTCAAGCTGTGTCATCAAGGTTTGAACGTTAGCATTTGAACCTAATGTTGGATAATTTTCACCAATCACATTGATCAATGTTCCAACAGATTGGTCCAATTGACCATTAGCATCCATTTTTTCTTGATTTGATTTGGCATTGCCGTAGCTTGTACGAGCTTTAGCAATATCACCAAAAACTTTTTGTTCTTGTCCCATACTTCCTTTTACAGAATTAACTAAGTTAGGGATTAAATCATAACGGCGTTGCATTTGGTTTTCAACTTGTGCCCATTGAGAGTCAACATCTTGACTACTTTTAGCTAGGCTGTTGTAAGTTGAAATAAAGAAAATAACAACGACAGCAATTACCGCTAAGATACCCCATACCCAAGGACTAACACGACGTTTGTTTTGATTCATAATAGAATAAACTCCATTCTTTCAAATATAAATTACTAAACTATGGTACTTAATTATACGTTAGTACGCAATTGATGCAATTATTTCAACTTAATTTAGCTAAATATTTAAAAATACCTGGCCACAACTTTGGTAATTATTGACAAACAATTTTATATTATTTAGAAAAATAATTGAATCCAATTGCTTCTCTAACTTCTTTAGCCGTTTGTTCAGCAATCGCATTGGCTTTTTTAGAACCCGCTTCAAGCATATCGTAAACTGCTTGTTTATCTTTTGCAAATTCTGCACGGCGTTCACGAATTGGCGCTAGTTCTTTTTCTAACACTTCATTTAAGTAGCGCTTTATTTTAACATCACCTAAGCCACCTTTTTGGTAGTCAGCTTTTAATTGTGCTACTTTTTCTTTATCTGAATCAAAAATATCTAAGTAAGTAAAGA
Organism: Holzapfeliella floricola DSM 23037 = JCM 16512; assembly: GCF_001436605.1. GTDB lineage: Bacteria > Bacillota > Bacilli > Lactobacillales > Lactobacillaceae > Holzapfeliella > Holzapfeliella floricola. Next base: position 188,339 of record NZ_AYZL01000016.1, read on the forward strand.
CCATGTTACCTTCCACATGTCCTGGATCTTCTACTCGAACGTGAGTTGGATCAGTATACATTGACATTACTTTTTTAGTTAATTCTTCTTTTGAATCTGATAAGTAAATCGCATTACCCAATGACTTACTCATTTTGGCATTACCATCAAGACCTGGCAGACGACCTTGGCCTTTTGGAGGTAGAACTGCTTCAGGTTCAACTAAAGTATCAACACCGTAAGTATGATTAAATGTACGGACAATTTCACGTGTTTGTTCAAGCATTGGCGCTTGATCATCACCAACAGGAACCGTTGTGGCTTTAAAAGCTGTGATATCAGCTGCTTGTGAAATAGGGTAGATTAAAAATCCAGCAGGTAGACTATCACCAAATCCTTTTTGTTTGATTTCAGCTTTAACCGTTGGGTTACGTTCAAGACGTGCTACTGAAACTAAATCTAAGTAATACGCGGTTAATTCATGCAACGCTGGAATTTGTGATTGGACAAAAATTGTTGATTTTTCTGGATCTAATCCAACAGCTAAATAGTCTAACGCAACCTCAATCAAACTATCTTTTATTTTTTGTGGATTACGGGCATTATCTGTTAATGCTTGGGTATCGGCAATCATAATATATGGCTCATATTCACCACTATTTTGCATTCTGACACGGTTTTTAAATGAACCAATATAATGTCCTAAATGCATTTTGCCTGTGGGACGATCTCCTGTTAATAAAATTTCTTTTTTAGTCATAAAATTTCCTCCTGATAATAAAAAAACCGCTATATATTAGAAATAATATATAACGGGACGAATTTATACGCGGTGCCACCAGTTTTAAAGTTACCTTGTAACTTTCACTCTCGTTAGTAAAGTTAACGACACTTCTCTAATGAACAACTTTAGTCCATTCAGATAATCTATTTTGCAGCCTCTCACCCTCACTGCTCGCTTTGAAAAAAATCAATTATCGTACTACTCTAAACATTAGATATTTATTTATTAAGTTGTTAATATTGTAGCCACATCTTTTTAATTTGTCAAAATCTATTTAAAGATTCCCTAACTTACTATTTATTTAATTACCAAATGGGTCTACAATGTTATAGTCATTTTATTTGTACAAGTTTTTAAGAAATGGGTGATTTTTTGACACAAAATAATGAAAAACAGCAAGAACAAAAACGTGTTGATTTTGTGATTAATGAAGTTAACACGCAATTGAAAGATACAAAAGAACAACTAGATATTGCCTTTAAAGAACGGCGGAAAGTTGAGTCATCTTACGGTGATACAGCTAAAGTTAATACTTTTGAAGTTGATGACCAAATGGAAACTAATGCTGCCATTCAACAACAAAAACAACTTGTTGCATTAACCGTTGAAAGTGAAACAATTCTTGAAAACAAAGAAAAAAGTTTAAATCTACTTAAAAATACACCTTACTTTGGCCGAATTGATATTAATGAGGATGGCGAAAAAGAATCACTTTATATTGGAACCTCTTCATTAATTGGTGATGATGGTGATTTCTTGGTTTATGATTGGCGTGCGCCAATCTCATCTCTTTATTATAAAGGTACTTTAGGTCATGCAAGCTACCGCACACCCACTGGCCACTTAGCCACCGTTGACCTATTAAAAAAACGTCAATTCAAAATTGAAAATGGCGAAATCACTAAAATGTTTGATACTAATGAAACCGTTGGTGATGAAATGTTGCAAGATGTTTTAAGTGAAAATAGTGACACACACCTTAAAAATATTGTAGCTTCCGTTCAGCATCAACAAAATAAGATTATTAGAGATACGTCTTCTGATATTTTAGTCGTACAAGGAGTTGCCGGCAGTGGGAAAACTTCTGCTATTTTGCAACGTATCGCTTATTTACTTTATCATTCACGAAGTGAAATTAATGCTGATCAAATTATTTTATTTTCACCTAATCATTTATTTAGTCATTATATTTCTGAAGTACTACCCAGTTTAGGTGAAAAAAATATGCGACAAGTTACCTTATTTGATTTTTTGATGAAACGTCATGAAGGTTTTCGAATTGAATCATTATTTGATCGTTTCGAACGTGATCAACATAACTTTCCAAAAGCCGCTAAAGAAATCAGACAATTCAAAGAAAGTCTCAACCTTTATGAAGAACTTCAGGATTATCTTAAACGCACGCCTAGTGATACTTTAGCTTTCAATGATTTAATCTTGAATGGTGAAATTGTCATTAGCCGGGAAGAAATTCTCAAAATTTATCAGCAAACTCCCCAAAAACTAGTTTTGAGCGAGCGGTTTAGACAAACAAAAAACAACTTGATTGAACTCCTTAAAAAACGCGTAGCTGATCATGCAAAAAGTGCTGCTGTTGAAGAACAAGTTGAAAACTTATCTGACTCTGATTTCCACTACTATCACGAACACTTTATTAGTGATGATAAAACGGTTGATGAAGAGCGTGATATTTTGAATTATCAACTCGCTAAAGAAGATTACCAATCTTTATACGACGCAATTTACAACGACTTATTCATTGACAATTACCAAACCTACTTACAGTTTTTAAAACAAGTTAACTTGTCTTCTGTTTCAAAAGAAGCATTCGACGAAATGATTATTTCAGTTGATCAAGATATCGAAAACCACTTTTTAAGAGTAGATGATGCCATTGCCATCTTGTATTTGCGTGATTTATTAACGGGTTCTGGTCAAAACTTTGCTATTAAGCATTTGTTTATTGATGAAATGCAAGATTATTCTCCATTATTTATGGCTTATATTCGTCATTGTTTCCCAAAAGCTAAATTAACTCTTTTAGGCGATTATAAGCAAAATATCTTTTCTTCTTATGAACAAGATACCAACACGTATAATCAAATTCCAGATATTTTCAAAAATGAATCTAAAACCTATATTGAACTCAATACAAGTTATCGTTGTTCAAAGCAAATTACAGATTTCGCTAAAAAATTACTTGATAAAAATGATCATATTGAATCATTTAGTAGGCAAGGACCACAACCAAAAACTCACTTTTTAACACAAAGTGCGCACGATATGACCCACTATGTTAAGTTAATTAACCATCAACTTGATCAATATCCAATGGTCGCCGTAATTACAAAAACCCAACAACAAGCTGAAAGACTTTATCATAAGTTAAAAGCTAGAATTGATGTGAACTTATTAACTCAAGAAAGCCGTAGCCTCAAAAAAGGGGTATGTATTTTACCTATTTATCTGGCTAAAGGACTCGAGTTTGACAGTGTCATTGTGGATAACGTTTCAAAAGAAAATTATCCACAACAAAGCGATCGTGATATTTTATATACGATTGCTAGTCGTGCTATGCACGAGTTAAATTTAGTCGTACAGACACAACTCCCAACATTTTTGAACACACAAAAAGCTTAGCAAAATTTGCTAAGCTTTTTTATTTAAAACAAAATAATTGTCATAATTGCATTTACTGCGAGTAAATAAACAGATATGCTCATACGGTATGTTCTTAAATAAACGAAAGAAATAATTATTCCTATCAACCACTGAAACATAAATAAAGCAAATGACTGTGAGAAGTTTAAAACAGAAAAGATTAATCCCGATATCACCAGACCTAAAATAGTATCAACCAATGTATTACGCTTAAAGAAGTAATTAAAGAAAAACCCGTTTATAATGAACGCTTGTAGAATCGACATCAAAATCCCCTTAATTATAATACTCGACCAAAATAAAGCTGGCTTTGCATTAGCCAAATAAAAGCTTTGTGGTGTTGTTAAGGCGAGATGACCACTATATTGTTGAAACGATATATACAACCGAATCAAGGCAATAATAGCCATAGCTAGTACTAACAGCTTGAGGTGAACCGACCAAGGATCATATTCACGTTTAAAAAAGCGACGCTCTTCTAAAACGAATTGTCTGAGATAAAAGTAGCATGACAAACCAAATACCAAGACAAGACCTATAAGCCAAACTATTTGATTCGTTCCATGTTCAATTGCTTGAGACTGAAAAAATAAATAAATAAAATATGTAATTAAATAGATGAAATAACGAGTTAAGTTTCCGATTTTTGAATTTGGGGTGTTCATTTTTAGCAACCTTTCGAAAAAACTACCGCTATTATATCAAAATTTCATCGGCTACCCTATAAAAAAAAAGCTAGAAAAAATCTAGCTTTTATCCAGCTACATAGCCAGTATCAATATTTTGATTTTCGATTGGATCATAGTAATAAAGATGTCCATTGGCACGCATTTGGTATTTCCCGACAACAGGGGCAGTATTTGGATCTGCTCCGATTGCTTTCATATTAGCAGATTGATGATTTTCAAGCACCTGATAAGTCGTAATCTCGTTAGATCCAGCAGAAGGCTGGTAAATGTAATCGTCGATTGTGTAGTTTGACTGCGCAATATGGCGATTCTTCATATCTTGTAAAATCAAGTTATAAATTTGTTTGTCGATTTCTTTTAAGCTTGAACTTGAAGCTTGATTTTGCTTTTCTGATTGACTTGATTGACTTTCACTACTTGAGCTTGTAGAAGTTACAGATTGTGAACTTTGTTGTTCACTTTGTGAACTTGAACTAGATTGAGACGGTGCTGGCGTTGCCTCAGAACCTGAGTTGTTACCTGAACAACCTGTCAGTAGCAATGCTACTAAAGTTAAGAATCCAGCAACTTTAATATTTCTTTTTAACATAAAATAGCCTCCTATAGGGTATAATTGTGAGTTAATAGACTTTGAAATGCAACTATATTTAGAAAATCCTAAGAATTTGTATAGTAGCAACAAGCTACCTCAAAATCTCCTTTTGTTACGGTTATTATATCACTTTGTTGGCCGAAGTAGTGGCCTGACATCGTATATTCACCCTTATTGATGAAAATTTCGACCGTCGAATAATCTAAATAAATATCAACATTGTCAATGTCACTAACTTTTAATCGTCTCACTTCATTTTTTGTTGCTTCAGTCCAGCCATCTCTGGTTAAAGTTAAGATTCCTGACTCGTAAGATATGTTCAAGTGATTAAATACATTTAGCTCAAATTCAGAACTAGGTTCAAAAGCTAGTTTCATTGCTTTTGAAGTGACTGTTTGTGTTTTTGAGAAAGTTTCTTGTTTTTCAAACTGAGCATCAAGTACTTTTAATGGTGTTTGATAAAGGTGTTGACCTTTTAGTGTCAACTTTCTTGGTAATGTTAAATTATGAACCCAATTATCTTGAATTGATGGGATTTGTTGTTCTTTTTCAGTTGGCATCATCCCCATCCAACCATATTGGATAATATTTCCATCATGACTAAAACTTTGTGGTGCATAATATTCAAACCCATAATCGAGCTCTTCAAAATCTGAGTGAACTTCAAATTTTGAAGAGTTGTAATTGAACTGACCCACAAAGTAACCACTATGATAATTATTTTGAAAACGATAGCGTTCATTTGTGATTCCCTGAGGTGAAAAGACTAAGACATCTTGATCATCAAACGGAATTAAATCTGGACACTCATACATAAATCCTAGATTTTCGTGGTTATCTTCAAAAATAGAACCTGTAAATTCCCAATTCAATAAATCGTCTGATTGATAATGAATAATATCACCCTGCGCGATTTTTTCAAGCTGAGCGCCAATCACCATATGCCACTTTTGATCTTTTCCTAACCAAACCTTAGGGTCCCTCACATGGAAAATATGATAATCCTTAGGATTTTCAAATAAAGGCCCGTGTTTTTTGAAATTGCGACCATCTTTTGAGGTTGCCAAGCATTGATAAGCCTCAAGTTCTTCACCGTTTTCTATAATAACTCCTGTGTAAAATAAATAGAGTTGATTATGATGTACCACGGCTGAACCTGAAAAAATACCGCCACTATCGTAATCGTTTTTTCCAGGACGCAATGCCACTTCTTGTCTTTCGAAGTGAACTAAGTCCTTAGAGGTCGCATGTCCCCAAGCCTTAACTGAATGGTCTGTTTTTTCTTCATTTAATTGATAAAAAACATGATACTCCCCATTAAAATAGCAAAGACCATTGGGGTCATTTAGTAATCCTTGTTTGGGATAAATATGGTATCTTAAATAATTTTGATGCGTTTCATTCTCAAATAAATTCAAAATGACTGCCTCCGATTGTTTAGTCGTAATTATCTATTATTTTACCTGAATGACCCTGATATGCAAAATAAAAAAGGCTACCTTCTTTTGAAGATAACCTTTAATGAAGCCACTTGCCGGATTTGAACCGGCGACCCCCACCTTACCATGGTGATGCTCTACCTGCTGAGCTAAAGTGGCAAATAACTACACCAAATAATATACACAATATACCTAGATATTGTCAACAGCTTTTATAAGCGGTCAACGGAGATCGAATCCGCAACCTTCTGCTTGGGAAGCAGATGCTCTACCGTTGAGCTATGACCGCATAAATATTACTATTCTCTTTATACGCCTTTTTTGGTACAATTTCAACTTGTAACAACTCAACATTTGAAGTTAATGACTTAATTTAATTTCTGTTATACTATGGTCAAAGGATTGGTGAAAAACATGAGCTTATCAGCCAACAAAGAAAATTATTTAAAAACAATTTTTGATTTAAGCTACGATAGAAAAAAAATAACAAACAAAAATATTGCCGATGTCTTGCAAGTTAGTGCACCTTCTGTTACCGAAATGATGCGTTCACTGCAAAATGACGGTCTTGTAACACACACTCCCTACAACCAAATTGCTTTAACTGAAAGTGGTCAACAACTTGCAACTAAAATGGTGAGAAGGCATCGTATTTGGGAATCTTTTTTAAGTCAAAAATTAGGTTACGGTATTGAAGAACTGCACAATGCTGCCGATACGCTTGAACATGCAACGGATGACTTGCTAATTTCACGACTCAATGAATTTTTAGGTGAGCCTGAGCGTTGCCCTCACGGTGGTATTATTCCGGACAACTCACCACTAGCATTTGATGAAGATGAAAAAATTTTACGTGAAATCAAAGAAAATATGACCGTCACAATTACCCGGGTCATTGATAATCACGACTTCTTAATGTATTTTGATAGCTTAAATTTAAAAATTGGTGATAAACTAACAATATTAGGTCATCAACCCTTTGATGGTACCATTAACGTTAGTGATACCCATGGACGTTTTTTAAATATCAGCCCCAAATCAGCTGATTATATCTTTGTCAAAATAACTGACTAATACCAGCCAAAAAGCATAATCTTAGAGATTAGATTATGCTTTTTTAATAGCTTTCTTTTGGTATTTATTGAAAAATTATTTATAATTAATTCAACGTATTCTACTTAAATTTAGGAGGACTTTTATGAAAAAAGTTATTATCGTCGGTAGTGGAATTGGCGGATTATCCGCTGCTATCTATTTACAAAATGCAGGTTATCAAGTAGAAATTTATGAAAAAAATGATCAAATTGGAGGCAAAATGGGACGATTTGAAAAAGAAGGTTTCAAATTTGATGTCGGCCCAACTATTGTCATGATGCCCCATATTTACCAACAAGTTTTCCACGATACAGGTGTTAATCCTGATGATTACTTCACAATGTCACGTCTTGAACCTTTTATGGATGTTTTCGTTAATGACCATGACAAAACCTATCTAACTTCTGATTTGACTAAACTAGCATCTCAATATGAAAGTGTTTCACCAAGTGAATTTTCGGGTTTTTTGAGCTATCTTAATGATATTTATAAACGATATTTAGTTGCAAAAGATCACTTTATTCAACGTTCATTTCGTAAGCCTCTTGATTTTTGGAATCCCAAAACGCTTTACAATGCCTTAAAGCTTAAAACTTTCGGTTCTTCTTACGGTTCACTAAAAAAACACCTCAAGAATGAAGACCTGGTTAAGCTAATGGCATTTCAAACTTTATACATTGGGGTTTCACCTTACAATGGTCCATCTATCTATAACATTATTCCCATGATAGAACTAATTTATGGCGTTTGGTTCATTGATGGTGGCATGTATCAATATGCACGAGCACTAGAAAAACGGTTTACAGAATTAGGTGGTAAAATCCACCTTAATACTCACGTTGATCAAGTCACTTTTAATGGCAAGACTGCCTCAGGTATCAAAATTGCTGGTAAACAAATTCCAGCTGACGGTGTAATTGTGAATGCTGACTTTCCCTATGCTATGAATCACTTGATTCAAGACTCAACACTTAAAAAGCGGAAATACCAACAAGAAAAAATTGATAAATTAGAATACGGTACTTCTTGTTTCTTATTGTATCTGGGTACAGATAAACGATATGATAGCAATCTCAACCTACATAATTTAAAAATGGCCAATGACTTTACAAAAAATATTAAAGAGCTAGAACAGTCTGGTTTGCCTACAGATCCTTCTTATTACTTATACATGCCTTCTAAATTAGACCGCAACTTTACACCAAATGATAAAAGTGAATCCATTTATATTTTAGTACCTGTTCCTAATCTCAAACTTTATGACAATTGGAATGATAGTACCATCGCCCAATTTAGAGAACAAATTTTAAATAAGGTTTCCGAACTACCTGGTATGGCAGACTTACAATCTCATATTGTAAGTGAAACAATTTATACCCCTGACGATTTCAAAAACAAATTTAATGCTGCTAACGGTGCTACTTTTGGTTTAAAACCGACATTGCTACAAAGTAACTACTTTAGACCCCACAATAAATATCCTTATGCTGAACATTTATACTTTGCTGGTTCAAGTGTTCATCCTGGAGCTGGCGTTCCTATCGTAATTACTAGTGGTCAATTAGCCGCAAATGAACTAAAGAAAGATATTGAACCTAATGACTAAAGATTTAACTACTATTTTTAAACAACAACAAAATCTATTTAAAGATTCTATCAAAATGACAAAAAAACACTCCTCGTCCTTTTACTTTGCATTTAAGCCCTTATCTATTGCCAAACGTAACAGTATTTATGCGCTCTATCACTTCTTGCGTTTACTAGATGACAGTGTAGATAATTGTGAGGCAGACGAGTTTTATCAATTAAAATCAGAATGGGAACAATTTAAAGCTGGGACATTATCCACAAATAAAAATCCATGGCCTGCTTTAGAATTAGTTTTTCACAATTTTGATATTGACTATCAATGGATAGATGACATGATTGATGGACAAACTAAAGACTTCAATAAATTAGCCATAATTACGGAGCAAGATTTAGATGACTATTGCTATGACGTTGCAGGTACTGTTGGACTAATGCTGATGCCTATTTTAAATGATAATAGTACTTTCAACCATCAAGCTGCTATTAATGTTGGTAAGGCCATGCAATTGACAAATATTTTGCGCGATATTAAAGAGGATGCTTTAGCTGATAAATTTTATCTTCCTCAACAACTTTTATCTAATTATCAAATTGAAGTTACTGAATTAAAAGCAATTACCGCATCTGATAACCTGGTCAAACTCATTGAAGCAAAAACAACAGAGGCTTTAAATTACTATCGACAAGTTGGTCTACTGCTTCCTAGTATTTCTGATACCAAAAGTCGTTTATCTTTAAAATTAGCCGTTGAGGTATACAAAGGTATTTTATTAGAAATAGTCAAGAAAGACTACCAGGTTCTAAAATCTAGAATTTATGTCTCTGATGTTAAAAAAGTCGCTTTGCTCACAAAACTAACTAAATAAAAAAACTTACTGATTAATCAGTAAGTTTTTTTATTTAGTCTTGATTGTCTCATAAAATCCAGCATAACTCATCTCAATATAGGCATTTGAAAAAACTAATCCAGAAATACCTAAAGTTACTGCATTAAGTAGACTCCAGCCAATAAATGATGCTTGAAGCATTAAGTATTGGCTAATATTTTCTTTAATTGTCATTAGTCTAAAACTTTTTGTAAAAGCAGAAACAAAACTATCTCCCTTATTATAGCTATCTAGCAATAAATAAGTAAGTTGACTCGTAAAGTTTCGACAGATGATTGCTATAATGAAAATCAATAATGAAAAAACCAGCAATAAAATTGCTATTATAAGCACAACAATCATATTATGATTAGCAGCAATGAGCAGGGGTAAAAAGATAAACCCCGCTATCAAAATGTAACCTAGCATTACTATTGTTTGAAGTATTGTTAGGTAAAGTGCATTTAAAATCATAATAAAAATTGCCGGAACCCATCTATTTTGACTAAAAATATAAAAAGTATCTTTAATACCTGAATGTTTCTCCCAATGATTGTTACGATAATGATTCAAAAGTACCATTCGAACACTCATTATTAGCAACGTGAAAATTGTCGTAAACAACAAATTCCCCATCACATCACCGTCATCAGATTCAACAAACCGCATTGCGGTTTCTATTGTTAATGTGTTATTCAACATTTCACGACTGATCATTTGTATAAGTTGTACAACTTGTCTAACGGTCCCAACTGATTGAAAAATAATTAATAATGATGAAACCAATGTCAAAGCAAAATAGTAGCCCCTATTTTCTTTAATCAAAGCTTTTGCTTTGTGCTTCATGTCAATACGATTCATAATGTTGTTTCCTCCATTTAATAAATTTGATTATGTCATAATCATCATTTTGATTCAAATAAAAAAGCATCGGCACTACCCGACACTTTCTCTTTCTTTCATATAATCATAAAATCCCGCATATGTCATTCTCATGTACGCATCTAACCATGCTAAACGCAACATACCAAAACAACAAAAATCTACTATATTCCAACCTACAAAAGATAAATTTAACCACATATAGTGCATAAAATTTTTGCCAATTAGTCGAAAGCTGATTAATACTGCTTTGATAAAGCTTGCTTTTTGAACTTGCATCATATCGTAATAAACATAATAAACTTGGCTCAAAAATAACATGAATGTATTTTTAATTAATAAAAAAATTAAGCCACCAATAAAAACCGCTAATAAATTATAGGTTGAATCTAAACTATTAAATAAAGCAATAAAGAGCGTTACCCAAGAAGCAATCAACCCAGCAAGCATAATAAAAATTATCTTAATCAGGAATACAAAAAAGCCTAATACTGTATACGGAAAAAATCGATTATGACTAAACAATGCAAAACTATCTTTAATTCCCGAAGCATTCCTAGTAACTTTTTGTGTGCGATACCACTCTAAAAACTTAATATCTATGCCTTTACTCAAACATCCCGCAAAAAATAGCCATGGTGATCCTAACAATGTCAATAAAATCATCGACATAAATACATTTGAAGATGTATAACTATTGCCTACATAATAATAATATGTATTCATTTGAATAATTTGAACACACATCATCATTACGAATATTGTTGAAACAAACCGAATAATGATAAAGGCTAGATTGTGAAGAGCGGTTAGGCTGACATAGTAGGGTTGTTGATGAGATAAAAGCTCTTTTGCTCTTGCTTTAATTGTATAATAGTGACTATCCATTAAACTGACTTCCTTATTGAACGTGAACTAATGTATATTTTTTCTTACCTTTACGTACAATAACAAACTTGCCATCAAAATGCGATGTTGGATCAACTTCAAAGTCTAGATCTTGTTGACGCTCGCCATTGATATAAATCGCACCATTTTTAACATCTTCACGAGCTTGACGACGTGAAGGTTCAATTTTTGTATCATTAACCAAAAAGTCTAGAATATTGCGCTTTTCTTTTGAAACTTTGGCTTCTGGCATATTTTTGAATCCTTGTTCAATTTCTGAAACTGTTAGTTGTTGGATATCACCTGAAAACAGTGCTTGTGAGATATTTTCTGCTTCTTTAACAGCTTCTTCACTATGAACAAACGCTGTGACTTCTTGAGCTAAGCGACGTTGAGCTTCACGTTTTTCAGGGGCTGTTTTGATTTTTTCTGCTAATTCATCAATTTCCTCGTGACTTAAGAAGGTAAAGTATTTCAAGTATTTCACAACATCACGGTCGTCTTGGTTTAACCAAAATTGGTAGAATTCATAAGGTGTTGTCTTTTCAGGATCTAACCAAACCGCTCCACCAGCTGTTTTACCAAATTTAGTACCATCAGCTTTTAACATCAAAGGAATTGTTAAGCCATAAGCTTTTGCTTCACTACTTTCAACACGACGAATTAAATCTGTCCCACTAGTTATGTTTCCCCATTGATCAGCTCCACCAATTTGAAGTTGAACGTCATGATCTTGATAAAGTTTTAAAAAGTCAATTGATTGTAAAATTTGGTAGGTAAATTCAGTGTATGAAATACCCACTTCTAAACGACTAGCCACCACTTCTTTATTCAACATTGTTTTAACATTAAATAATTTACCGTAATCTCTTAAAAATCCAAGCAATGAAATTTCTGATAGCCAGTCATAGTTATTCACAATTTGGAAATTTTCTGTCCCAAATAAATCGACCATTTGTTGAGTTAAAGCTTGTTCATTGTGTTTAACTTGTTCTTGTGTTTGTAATTGACGTTCTGAATTACGACCTGATGGGTCACCAATTGAACCTGTTCCCCCACCAATTAGAATAACAGGCTTGTGGCCAGCTTCTTGAAAACGTTTCAAAATCATAAATGGAATCAAGTGACCAATGTGAAGTGAATCTCCTGTTGGATCAACCCCACAGTAAACTTTAATCTTCTTTTCTTCTGTTAATTTAGCAAGACCTTCTTCATCAGTTTGTTGATTAACAGCGCCACGCCATTCTAAGTCCTCAATAATATTAAAGTTTGTCATAAGTTGAACTTCCTCCTAATTTTTTCAATAAAAAAAGCCCCTAGCTAAAAAGCTAGGGACGATAATTAACAATTTAATCGTGGTACCACCCAAAATTCAGAGCACACAAAATGCTCCCTTTGTTGATTGATAACGGACATCATCCGAAGTTATTAATCATTAACGGGTATTTTGCCAAGTCTTAGCCTGTCCGGTTTCCACCAACCACCGGTTCTCTGTAACGCTGAACTAAGTTGCTACTTATTGCTATGAATAACTTATATATAGAATAGACAAGGTTTTAAATTTTGTCAACATTAAAAATTTCGGTAAGAATTTATTCTAATTTATGATATTATTAAAATTGCAAAAAGGAGATATTATAATGAACGAGAAATTATCACTTATCTTGCCCTGTTACAACGAGCAAGAAAATGTCCCTCTGATTTACGATGCATTGAGTCAGTTACTTGAAACTTTACCTTATGACTATGAATTACTTTATATTAATGATGGTTCTAGTGATCAGACTCAACAAGAAATAGATAAAGTTTATCAAAAAGATCCTAAACATGTTCATTTTGTTAACTTTTCTCGTAACTTTGGTAAAGAAGCCGCGATCTACGCCGGACTGCAAAGCGCTACTGGTGATTATGTTGGGTTGATGGATGTTGACTTTCAAGACCCTCCAGAAATGATTCCCACAATGATGCAAGCAATTAAAGAAGAAGGCTATGATATGGTAGGTGCTCGCCGAACATCACGTGATGGTGAGCCTAAGTTACGTAGTTTCTTTGCACGATTGTTCTATAAAATCATCAATAAGATTTCAGAAACTGAAATTGTTGATGGCGCACGTGACTTTAGAATTATGACTAGACAAATGGTCGATGCACTACTTGAATTAAGTGAATACAATCGTTTTTCAAAAGGAATGTTTAGTTGGGTCGGGTTCAAAACGAAGTATTTACCTTACAAAAATAGAGACCGCATGGCTGGAACAACTAGTTGGTCTTTTAGTCAACTTTTAAAATACTCAATGGATGGTATTATTTCATTTTCTGAGTTTCCACTAACACTATTAAGTTGGATTGGCGGCTTGTCCTTTATTGCCTCAAGTATTGCACTACTTGTTATTATTTTCCGTGCAGTATTTTTTGGCAATCCAACACCTGGATGGCCTTCCATGATTGTAGTACTTTTACTAATCGGAAGCATTTTGACGTTGTCATTAGGAATCATAGGTAAATATGTGGGTAAAATCTTTTTAGAAGTTAAAAACAGACCTATTTATATTATTAAAGAAAAAAAATAAGCGTAATTCATACGCTTATTTTTTTTGATATTTTTGTTTAACTGACTTCAAAACGTCAACCTCTTTTGCACGCCCATGAATAATATCTTGGATATCTAACCAAAAACGGTTATACATCAAAGCAGATAGAATTGCCATCAAGATAAAGGCCTCAAAGTCGTGATTAATAATAAATGCAATAATTGTAATTGCTGTAATTGCAAACAATGGTGGAATTGTTAAGTTCTTGGTTATAATCATAATTATCAATGCAACCAATAACACTGGGATAGCAACCTGCCAATTATATAAGATTGCCACAATACCGGTTACAGCAACCCCTTTTCCACCCTTGAAATTTTGCCAAAACGGAAAATTGTGTGCAACTACTAGTCCAATACCAGCATACAATGTTATCAAAGGTTGAGGAATTTCAGGAAAAAGATACCATGTCAGTACAATAGCTATAACTGTTTTCAATACATCTCCCAAGGAGACTAAAAAACCGGCTTTCTTCCCTAGTACAGCGCCCACGTTAGCTGTTCCTGCATTTTTAGAACCAAATTCAGTTGGCTTTTTATCGGTATATAATTTTGAAACAAAAAACGCTGTAACAAAATTCCCAAATACAAATCCAATAAATAAAATTGTTAACTTTAAATCCATGTGACTAAACATTTAAATCCCCTTAATTAATTTTCATTCTTTAAATCAAAAAAGCAGGAAACCCTGCTAATTTGCGCCATCCCAAAGTAGATTATCATTATTTTTAGAATAAAGGTAATAAGTCTGATCAGTTGTATAATCTTCAAATGAAAATGATGTATTTAACTGATTTTGACGTGTTTCATTATTTTTGATTTTTTCAGTAGGTAAGCTTACTTCAGATCTTAACTTATCAGAAACTCGCTGCAATTCATCCGTTGACATCACTTGATAAGAGGCTCCTCCTATATAAGCGCTCATACCGTGTAGATAATCAGACTCAATTTGATTAGCAGAAGAACGATAATGCATAAAAATCGAAATCATATCATCAAATGTGACATTAGTTCGGATATTTTTGGAAACAGAATTTAATATTGACTGAAAGTTTTGCAGTGAATTAAATGATATTGCGTTTTTCAAGATAGCTTCAATAACCTGTCTTTGGCGTTTTTGCCTACCATAGTCACCCTCTGGATCATCATATCTCATTCTAGTATAGTCGAGTGCACCATGTCCAGTTAAGTGCATTTTGCCTTTTTTGAAATTGGTCCAACCATAACTAAAATCAAATGGCACATCAACATCAACACCACCAACGGCATCAATCACTTGTTCAAGTCCGCCCATATTAATGGTCATATAATAATTAATTGGTATATTTAATAACTCTGAAGCACTTGACAGAGCCATATCTGCACCACCAATATTGTAAGCAGCATTAATTTTTTGAATATTAAAGTTCTTGCTTGAAACCATTTCTGCCATTGTATCTCGTGGAATACTAGTTAAAGTCGTCTTTTGTGTTTTAGGATTAACAGTTGCAACCATAATCGTATCACTGTTTCCATTCAACTCTTCTCGACCTTCAGCACCTGTATCTGTCCCTAGTAGCAACATTGAAAATGATTTTTCACCATTAAAATCATCTGTTGTTTTAGGATTTTGAATATCTTTACTAGTTGGTTGATAAGACTGATCAATGGCTGATTTAGACTGTGCAACTAAGTACCACACGTATAATCCAGACAGCACAATCGCTAACGTAAATACCAACAAAATAAAGCGGCGAATTCGCTTACGTCGACGCTTTTTTTGATTTGTTTTACGTAAATGATTCGATTGTGAACGTGTTAGGAGTTCATTATTATGGTCATTCATATGGGCAAAAACCTCAAATCTTTTTGAAAATAATATAACATAGTAACAAAATAAGTAAACTGTAAGTAATTATTTTAATTCTTTATTATTGTTTTAATAGCCGTTTCAATTGCACAGGTTATTAAATCAAGAGATAATGATGGTAAATTTCGGCCACTTTGAACGACTTCTAAAGGTAAATAAGGAACGTGAATAAAACCTGACTGGACATTTTTAGATTGGCGTTTTGACCAGTACAGGGCTTCATACATAACATGATTACAAACATAAGTCCCTGCTGTGTTTGAAATACTTGCGGGGATTTTAGTCATCCGTACTGCTTCGACAATATCCTTAAGTGGTAGGGTTGAAAAATAACCATCATCACCATCTTCTCGAATTAATTTTTGAATCGGTACTTGATTATCGTTATCTGGCAAACGCGCATCATCAATATTAATTGCAACACGTTCAACAGTTATTTCAGAACGTCCACCAGCTTCTCCAATCGAAACAACAACATCTGGTTGATATCGATTTAAAAAAGTTACCAATACATCAGTAGCTTTTTTAAATACGGTTGGCAGTGTCACCTTTTCGATTTTGTTATTTCCAATTTGAGAAGGTAAATTTTTTAAAGCTTCAGCTGATGCATTAATTGTATTTTCACCAAATGATTCAAAAGCTGTAACCAAAATTTTCATAAGTTATCCTATAGTTTTCCTTCACGAGATAAAATACTGCGAACTTTTGTTTTAATCAAATCAATAGCCACAAAGTTTTCGCCACCTTCTGGCACAATTAAATCTGAGTAGCGCTTCGTTGGCTCAATGAATTGATGATACATTGGCTTCACGGCTGATAAATACTGATCAATTACAGAATCAAGTGTTCGACCACGCTCTTGCATATCACGTTTAATACGGCGAATAATACGAATATCATCATCAGTATCCACATAAATTTTGATATCCATTAAATCGCGCAGTCTTGGATCATCTAAAATTAAAATACCCTCTAATATGATAACTTCTTTAGGTTCTTGAAGAATAGTTTCGCTACTTCGTGTATGAGATACGTAATCATAAACAGGTTTTTCAACTGATTCATAATTCATTAAACGCTTCAAATGATCAATTAACAAATCCGTATCAAAAGCTAATGGATGGTCATAGTTAATGTCCATACGTTCGTCAAAAGGCAAATGACCTTGATCTTTATAATAAGAATCTTGTTCTAACATTGTAATCGCATGATCTGAAAAACTATCATAAATCGCACGACTAACGCTTGTTTTACCGCTACCTGATCCACCGGTAACACCAATAAGTATGGGCTTTTTATTCATTTCGACAACCTTCTCAATTAAATTTCGTTTTAACCGCTTATTATCAACGCTATGACAATAAGCATAAGTTAAAAACTATTTTTATAATTATAACATAAAATTTTTAAGAATTTAATTTCTAAGTGGTAGGAACCACTTTTATAATTGGACCCTTGAAATGCAGACCAAAAATGTGATTTAAGTTAAAAAACAACCTTAAAACGCATTTTTTTAGTTGTTTTAACAGATAATTAACGACAATTACAGATTTTAGTTGCTATAATACCGCTTGTCATTAACAAAAAAATTATTGGAGGCTATTTTCACAATGTGGAAATCTTTATCTGAAACACTAACTAACATGAACGTTATCAGTGCCGTTTCATCAACCCTATTTATCATTATGCTAGGATTCTTCTTGCGCCGAAAGAATATTCTAACAGACCAAGTCGGTAAAACATTATCAAAAGTCGTTTTGACTGTTGCTTTACCTGCGCTTGCGTTCAACTCATTTATGCAAAATATTGATGGTAAAACATTAAGTCAAGGTATGAATGTACTTATATGGGGAATTTTAATTTACATATTATTAATCCTTGCTTCACCTTTTCTTTATAAGAAACTTCCTAAAGACAAAGAAGAAGTTTTAGCTGTTTTAACCACTTTTGGTTCAACTACTTTCTTCGGTATCCCAATTGTTGGAGCCGTTTGGGGTGCTAAAGGTGTCATGTATAGTTCGATTTTCAACATTGGTTATCGTATCTTTCTATACTCTTATGCCTACATTAAATTATCTGGCTTAAAACTAGAAATGAAAAATATTAAACAAATGTTTTTAAATCCGGTTGTAATTGCAACATTCCTGGGACTTTTCTTATGGTTAGCTCAAGATTTAGTTCCTCACATCTCTGTTTTACAGAGTTCAACTAAACAAACCGTTGATGTTGCGTTTTATCGAATTGATCTAACTGCACCTTGGATTTACAAACCACTAACTTACCTAGCTAACTTAGCTTCACCACTAGCATGGTTAGCAATTGGTATCACACTTGGTTCAATTCCATTTAAAGAAGCTGCCAGTGATAAGCTATCTTGGTACTACTCATTCAACAAAGTTGTTTTAGTTCCCCTATTGAACTTAGCTTTACTAGCATTGCTAACACTTACCCACATCTTACCTGTGGATAACGTGGCACTTGCTACTGTGATTGTAATGATGGCAACACCAACTGCTACAGTTGCTGCAGCTTATGCCATTGGTTTTGACCGTGATGCTTTGCTAACGTCAAATGCCTCACTTATTTCGACCTTTAGTGCCGTAATTGCAATTCCAATTTGGATTGTGATTTTGAATTTAATTGCCCAAACCCCTATTTTTAACTAGAAAGCAGGATTTTTGAGATGACTTTTAGAATCGGTTGTTATGGCGTTCATTCTTATGAAGCCCCTTACTTTGAAAATTTAAATAAATATCATTACGATTTAAAATTATTACCGGAGTTTTTAACTCACGATAATATTGATTTAATCGAAGATTGCGATGCTGTGTTGCTTCGAGGAAACTGTATTGCTGACCGCCAAAACCTAAGTAAAATGGCAGAATATGGCATCAAATTAGTATTCACGAGAACAGTTGGATTTGATCACATTGACTTAGATGCTGCTGCAGAATTTGGTATGAAAGTAACGCGTGTTCCAGGATACTCACCTCGCTCTGTTGCTGAACTTGCTTTTACACAAGCGATGATGCTTTTCCGCCATACTGCTTTAGCAACAACTCGCACTTCTCAAAAGCAATTCAAAGTAACACCTGAATTTTTTAGTCCTGAAATCCACGAAAGTACGGTTGGGATTATCGGCATGGGTAACATCGGATATGCTGAAGCTAAAATGTGGAAAGCACTGGGTGCACGTGTTTTAGCTTATGACCTAAGCGTCAAAGAATTCTCACTTGATACCGTTGAAAAGTTTGTCAGTCTTGAAGAACTCGCACAAGAGTGTGATATCATCTCTATTCACGCGCCTTATGTACGAGGTAAAAATGAGCAAATGATTAGTCGTGATATTATCAATCAAATGAAACCAAATGGTGTCTTAATCAATACTGCTCGTGGTGAACTAGTTGATCACAGCGCTGTGATTGATGCTTTGAAAGAAAATCGTTTAGGCGGATTTGCTGCAGATGTGTTAGTTGATGAAAGCCAAGTATTTGGTCACAACTTTGATCCTTCTGAGAAGTTACCTAACGAAACCATTACAGAATTAACTAATTTATACCCTAAAGCTATTATCACACCTCACATGGGGTCTTTAACAAAACCTGCTCTTGAAGGTATGATTACAACAAGTTATGAAAATTTCCATTTAGCTTTAACTGAAAATAGCTATCCAAATGAGGTTCTGAAAAAATAAATGAATAAAAAGAGCGGAAACTTTAATAAGTTTCCGCTCTTTTTATTCATTTAACTTTAATTAATTAATTAACTATTAAGCAAATAATTTTTTTGAAGCTAAATATTGAGAGGTACAGTAAACTAAATATGCAGATACTTCATAATATTGATATATCTGACTAAAACATGCTCAAAATAAGTTCTTTTTTTTGTTTAAAATTTCTTTTAGATTTAAAATTGTCTTTGAAAAGGGAGGCAGTTAATTTGAAAAGACATCATTGCTTAAACTTACTAATTGTTACGATTTTATTAAGCTTTATTTGTTTGTTCTGTACTCAATCTTTTATAGCTAATAATTGAAAAAAACAAGGAATAAAAACTCGACGCACACCTTGGCAACTCAATTTCAAAATCCCCCCTAAAAACAGCTAACCAAGAAATATTACCAAGTCAATATTTTTTTGGGGACACCTTATTAATGCAATAACAGTTTATAATGAACAAACTATCGAAGATAAGCTATATTCAGTTACATTTACACCTTCAAAAGGACTCAATTTAAATGTTGATTTGAATCAGGTGAATGCTGAACAATACTCTAGCCAAGCAACGTGGTCTGTCGTCATTGGTCCCTAACTCAATTTTTAGAAAGAAGTATTTTTTATGAAAACTATTCAAGCTAAATTTTATTATTTACTATTTGTGGCGGTATTTCTGATGAGCTTTCTTAGTATTACTCATAATAATCAGACCGTTTTTGCTACATCCCAAATCCCTTTCCAACTGCAAGCCATTCACCCTGATAATCAGCTGAATGCTAACGACTATGATGATTTGCTGATTACACCTAACACTTCTCAAGACTTATCTTTTGTTGTTCAAAACTCTGATAATTCTGCTCGTACATTCGTTGTTGAAGCTAATAATGCAACAACATCAGATGGTATTGCTGTTACTTATGATGAACACGAACGTAATAACCTCTTGAGCCCTATGTTTAGTGATTTAATAGCCAATCGTAAACAAAAAATAACAGTACCTGCTAATACGTCACAAACTGTTACTTTTAACCTAAAATATCCCTCTCAACAATTTGATGGCGTTATTTTAGGAGGTATCACAGTTTATTTAGACGATTCAGATACTCAAAATAAACAATCAGATAATGGTAGCTTTGCTATCACCAACCGCTTTACTTATTCAAATGCCGTTCAATTGCGTACATCTAAAGAAATAACGGCTGTCCCAAAACTAATAGCAAACAAAGCTGAAATGACAACTTCAAATGCTTATCCCTACGTAAAAGTCAACTTGAGTAATTCTGCAAGAGCAATCATTAAACAGATGAGTACTGAAAACACAATTCAAGATTCTTCTGGCAAAATTGTTGAAAGTTATAAAACAACCAACGGTCAAGTTGCACCAAATAGCGATTTCAATTTAGCAATTCCTCTTACAAATGGCGCATTACCCGCCGGAAAATATCACGCAATTGGAACTGCTACTTCTGGTAATCAATCGTGGACTTGGAATCAAGAATTTGAAGTTACAAACGACAACTCCAAAAGCGTTGATCATGAGTCTATCATCAAGCCTAAAGTTAACTATTGGCTATACTTGTCACTATTATTGTTATTACTGATTATCGTATTGATTATCGTAATTATTTTCTTAATTATTAAAAATAGAAAAAAAGAGGATAAAAATAATGAAAAAATCAACTAAACTTCTAACTTTATTAAGCACCAGCGCATTACTTGGATTAGCTTTAACAACAACCGTACATGCTGCAGAAGAACCCGCAACACCTACAGCAAAAACTGGAGCTAACTCAACTGCTACGGTAGGATTCAATGAAAATACAGAGACACCAAGTATCGTTAACCCTAAAGATCCATCAAAACCTGTTGATCCGAACACACCCGCAAACCCTGATGATCCTAAAAACCCAGGTACAGGTGCTCCAGGGCCATTAAGTATTGACTATGTTTCAAACTTCGATTTTGGTACTAAAACAATTTCAAATAAAGATGAAACATATAAATTATCCGATAAAGCTGGCAAAGTAGAGCAGACACCTTTTATTCAAGTAACTGATAATAGAGGTAAACAAACTGGGTGGAATCTGACAGCTAAAATCACTGATTTTGTTGCCACAGATGGTAGTAGTCAAGCTTTAAAAGGTGCTAAGTTAACTATTGGCTCTAAAGCTTCAACAGCCACTGCTGCATATGGAAACAAAAATACAGCGCCAACTATCAAAACACCTTTCGAATTTTCTGACACTAACCAAGCTCAAAGTATTATGAGCGCTACTTCTGGTACTGGTGCAGGTACTTGGCTTGATTTAATCGATCCAGATGCAACAACAATCTTTATCCCAGCTGGTAATGCTAATGCTACAGCTTACAATGCAACTATCAGTTGGAATATTGCTAATGGTCCTCAAAACTAATTGCAAAATAAAAAACCTTGAAAATAAATTCAAGGTTTTTTTATTACACTATTTTAATTGGTTTACAACTGACTGTGGCACTTGTGATTTTTCGACTAGCGTTGTGTTATTCACACGTGTTTTTGATAGCTCACCTTTCACATACTGACCAACAGCATATGGAACATTATCTTTATTAATGCTTCTAACTGAAAATTCAGTATCTTGTTTTGTCCCATTTTCAAATACAAAAGTTTCTTTGTAATTATAGCTATAAATTTGTTTATTATTACTATCGGCTACTAATTGACCGTTACTATCTTTTTCTGCTTCAACTGTTGGCGCTTGTTTAACGATAGCATAAGCATCTTGGCTCTTATACGTATCACTGTAATACTTAAATGAAAATCCCCCAACTAATACAATAACAACCAACATAATAATTCCAATGATTTTTTTCATTATTATTTTTTCCTTTCAAATAAAAAACTCTTGATAATTTTACGATATCAAGAGTTTTTTGTCAGCTAAACTGATTGATTTTAACAAATAATTAAAATTAAAGTTTAACTTTATTTGTAATTTGTAGATCACGGTCCAAGTCATAAACAACTGGTTGACCTGTAGCCATTTCAACATCCATGATATCTTCATCTGAAATGTTTTCAATGTATTTTGTTAAAGCACGTAGTGAGTTACCGTGAGCTGCAACGATAACGTTTTTACCTGCACGTAGGTCTTTAGCAATGTGGTCTTCCCAGAAAGGAATTGCACGTTCTAAAGTAACTTTCAAGTTTTCTCCACCAGGGATAGTACGTGGGTCAAGGTCAGCGTAACGACGGTCGTTTGCTGCTGAACCTTCATCATCTGCACTCAATAGTGGAGGTAGTGTATCGTATGAACGACGCCAGATGTGAACTTGGTCTTCACCGTATTTGTCAGCTGTTTCTTTTTTGTCCATACCTTGTAACGCACCATAGTGACGTTCGTTTAGGCGCCATGATTTAACTTCTGGTACCCAAAGTTGATCTGATTCTTCTAATGCAAAGTGTAAAGTTTTGATAGCACGAGTTAAAACTGATGTATAAGCTTGATCGAATTCGATACCTGCTTCTTTAAGTTTACGTCCTGCTGCTTTAGCTTCTTCAACACCTTGTTCTGATAGGTTAACATCTTCCCAACCAGTAAATAGGTTTTTTAGGTTCCATTCACTTTGTCCGTGACGGATAAATACTAATTTTGCCATGATTGATTTCTCCTTCGCATTTGTGTTATTACATCTTTATTTTACACTGAAAGCGCTTAGATTTCAAAAGTTACTGGCAGTTTTTAATTTAATTGTTCGTTTACTTTTGCATTAGTTGTCCAAATCATCACAACTTGGATTAGAGTTAGTACTAATAAAAACATTAGCGCATACATTGACCCTTGAGTTGTGGCAACTGTTTCACTATTAGAACTGGCTTGAATCGTTGAATCAATAATAGTTGAAACAATAACTGTAGCAATAGCACCAGAAAATTGTTGCACAGTTGTTAAAATAGCATTACCATCGGCTTTCATTTCTCCAGGTAAGTAGCTTAATCCTTGAGTCATAATGTTGCCGTATGAAAGTCCTACTCCTAGCATGATAATGGTGTATAAAATTGTGATAAACCTATCACTTAAATTGTAGGTAAAAATACTCAAAACTAGTAACGGTATGATTATCAAAATCACACCCGTAATAATTGGTTTTTTGGCACCTAATCGATCAAGTAAAATACCTGAAATAGGTGATATAACTGCCCCTAAAACAGCACCCGGTAGCAAAATCAATCCAGCTACTGTTGAACTACTATGATTAACCAATTGAACATAGTTAGGAACGATGAAAGCTAGCCCTAATGTCACGAATTGAGTGACAAAAAAGCTAAATACATACTTAGCAAACGATGTATTTTTTAAACTTTTAACGTTTAAGAGTGGCGAAACTTGGCTGTTTTGTCGACTAACAAAAAAGAATAATGAGACAACACCTACTGCCACAGGTAAAATAACGGTCAAACTTGCTAGACTGTTGTGACTAATGCCACTAATTCCTAGAATTAAGCCCGCAAAGGTCAGTACAATCAATACAAAACTTAGCAAATCAAAACTTTCAGAAGGTTCAGATACATTGTTCAACTTGCCAATTGTGGATAACCCTAATACAAGGGAAATCACTAAAACTGGAATTAGCAAGACGAAAATATAACGCCAACCTAACGTACTTAAAACAACACCACCAAAAGTCGGACCAACAGCTGATGCTGAAGCGGTAATTAATGAGCCGATTCCCATCATGAATCCTAGTCTTTCTTTTGGTACATTTTCTAAAATAATGTTAAACATCAAGGGCAATGCGACCCCTGTTCCAATTCCTTGAACAAATCGTCCCATCAATAATAACCAAAAGTTTGGGGCAATAATATCAAGTACTAATCCAATAATGAACAGCACGTTCGCAGTCACAAATAAATTGCGTGTTTTAAATTTGTTTTTCAAAAATTTGGATAGTGGGATAATACTGGATAATACTAGTAAGTAAATAGTAGTCATCCACTGTACTGTACTAATTCCAACATTAAATTCTGAGATTAAAGTTGGAAACGTGATACTCATCGAGGTTTCCACAACTACCCCACTAAACGTCATTACACCTGTAGCTAAAATAGCTAGTATTACATTAATAGATAATTTTTTATTCATTAATAATCATTATTTCTTCTCCTATAAAAATCTAATTTATTTACAGAATCATTCACGACAGTTCATTACAGCCAAGATTCCCTCCTTTTATTTAGTTTTAGCGCGATTGATTCAGATAAATAAAAGATTAACATTATTTAAAATTCCTCGCAATACATTGATTCAAATAAAAAAAGACAGCTGATTTTTCCAACTGTCTTTTTTTGCTTATAGCACTTTTGATAAAAAGTCTTGTGTACGTTTATGTTGTGGACGATCAAAGATTTGTTCAGGTGTGCCCTGTTCAATAATGTGTCCTTGATCAAAGAAT
>NZ_AYZL01000017.1 GCF_001436605.1 Holzapfeliella floricola DSM 23037 = JCM 16512
TGACTTTAAGTCAGGATTTGATGGAGCTAAAGCTGGATTTGCTGGAAATCGAAAACCTGACAATGCAAATGCCCAATATGTAGCAGCATATGATCGTGTTGAAGGAATTAAAGCAGCTTTAGCTAATCCAACTGTTGAATTGTTAGAATCTGATACTCATAGTGAAAGTTATAAAGCAGGGTACAGAGATACTCAAACAGGTATGAAAGCTAGTCTAAACAAAGACAACAAAGCAGCCGACTCAGGACAAGCTTATACCAAAGGATATGAAGC
>NZ_AYZL01000018.1 GCF_001436605.1 Holzapfeliella floricola DSM 23037 = JCM 16512
GAGCACTTGACTGTTAATCAAGCTGTCGTCAGTTCGAGTCTGACAACCGGAGCTAAAGTTAACAAGTAAAAGCCGTAAACATATTAGTGATTATGTTTACGGCTTTTTTGATATATAAATACTTTTCAAATATTATCACCTTTTAATAAACCGTTATTAGGTATTTAGTTAGGTACTGAATTATAAAATGACAACATATCTTATAAGCAACTTTATATATAGGGCTGGGTTAACCTTTTAAAGCCGACTCCCCATTCTTTTGAATTCAAACTGCAGGCATTAGACTTTAAACAGCTTTTTAATATTCCGACTGCTAGATGGGAGTTATATGGTGAATCAGGCTCGAAACCAACATCTGATTAGAACACTTAAAGTTCAATGAAGTCATAAAAAATCTGCATTACTTTATTAAGTACCACCATGAAACAATCAAACTTCTGCTGAAAACGTTAAAAGATAATGCAATTAGTCAAAGTATTTGCGCAAAGGCAAGTGCTTAGATAATGCCGCTATGCAATCATTTTTTATATTATGAAAGCCGAAGTTATGACAATACACTATCAAACAAAACCTGCATTAGTTGATGCCATGAAAATGGATTCATTGTTGCAATAACAAATGAATCAAATTAAATTTTGATGTCAAGTCTCCAATTGAATTTGTGGGAGGATACGCCGGTAGTGGAAAAAACAATCAACTAAAGAAGTAATTCAAAGCCCTTTGAGGATTTGTGAACGCTGAATGCAACTTAAAAGCAGCTTCTACAACCGCTTTATATTTAAAAATAGACATAAAAAAGAGGACTACCAGTTATCTGGTAATCCTCTTTTTATAAACTATTATTTGATATTTAACATCCATAAGAAAATCATAAAGACAACAGCTAGTCCATACATGATTGGTGAAACTTCTTTGCCACGTTTAGCAGCAACCATTGTAACTGGGTAAACAACCATACCTAATGCTAAACCGTCTGAAATGGAGTATGTTAGTGGCATACCGATAACAATTAAGAATGCAGGAACTGCAATTTCTAATTTATCCCATTCGATTTTTGCAAGTGAGCTAGCCATTAAAGTACCCACAATAATAAGTGCTGGGGCGGTTACTTGGTTGATGATAACTGCCAATAATGGTGAAAAGAATAAACTCAAGATAAACATGAAACCAGCTACGATAGCCACAACACCTGTACGGCCTTTAGCAGCGATACCAGCTGAAGATTCAACGTAGGCACCAACTGGTGAAGTTCCTAGTAGTGAACCAACTAACATAGCTACTGAGTCAGACATTAGTGCACTACCAACACGAGGCATTTTGTTATTCTTCATAAAACCAGCTTGTTCAGCAAGACCAACTAAAGTACCTGCTGTATCAAAGAAAGTAACTAGCAAGAAAGTTAAAACAACAATAGCAAGTTGTAGTGTGTTGATGTTACCAACATGAGCCAAGGCAACACCAAATGTAGGAGCCAGGCTTGGTGGTGTTGCGACGATTGAACTAGGAAGTGCAATTAATCCTGTTGCCATTCCTAAAATAGCACTTAGTACCATTCCAATAAAAACGGCACCTTTAACATTTCTAACCATTAAAATTACCGTCACTAGTAATCCGAAGATTGTAATCCAAGTCGCTGGTACGTTTAATGATCCTAAAGCAACTAATGTTGAGTCACTTTTTTGAATTAAGCCACCATTTTTAAGTCCGATGAAGGCGATAAACATTCCAATACCAGCTGAAATAGCTTGTTTGATATTAACGGGAATTGCATCAATAATTTTTTCACGTAATTTAAAGACTGTAATTAGGATAAATAAGATTGAAGCGATGAAAACACCTGCAAGAGCAGTTTCCCAAGGAATTTTCATACCGATAACAACTGTGTAAGCAAAGAAAGCATTAACTCCCAGTGCTGGTGCTGAGGCGAATGGGTATCGAGCAAGTGCTCCCATCAAGATACAACCTAAAGCACTGGCAAGAGCTGTGGCTGTAAAGACAGCTCCTTTATCCATCCCAGCGTCTCCTAAAACGTTAGGGTTTAAAAATAGAATGTAAGACATGCTAATAAAAGTCGTTAAACCGGCAATAATCTCTGTTTGCCAGCTTGTATTGAATTTATCAAACATGAAATAAGATTTAACTTTATCCATATTTTCCTCCGATTGCGAAATATAATGTTCGCGTTTTTATTTTTAAAATCATATACTAATATCTTAACACTTTCTTAAACGTTTGAAAACCAAACATTACCATCAAAAAATAAAAAAGCGTACGAAAAAAGACTAATCTTAAGATTAGTCTTCATCTAATTCTGCTAATTTATCCTTAATTAGCTTGATAACAGTTTGGCGGTCATCTTCATTTGCAATAAAATCGTATTTATCGCCATCAATAATCATTTTCTTAGAGTAATTATAGTTGTTATACCAAGGCTTGTAGTAGTCTAGTAAACGCTTATAATAATCTTCGAGATCTGGATTTTGGTCGATCTGTTCATATGAACGGCCACGTTTTTTGATTCGTTTAATCATAGTTTCGTAAGAAACATTGATATGAATTAACAAATCAGGATGTTTTTTAGGCATGCCATCAAGTTCTTCCATCATATTATCAAGCAATTCGTTGTATAAATCGACTTCGACATCAGTCGCACGGCCCATATCAGCGTTCATTTGGAAGAACAAAGCGTCTTCATAGATTGAGCGGTCTAAAACATTGTGACGATGTGTTAGCGCTTTTTTAATGGAAGCAAAACGTTTATTTAAGAAAAAGATTTGCAATAAAAAAGCATATTTTTCAGGATTATCATAAAATAAAGGTAAAATTGGATTATCTTGAACTTCTTCAAAAAAAGGCGTTGTACCTAATTCATCGGCAATGATTTGGGTAAGGGTTGATTTTCCGGCGCCAATGGCACCACTAAGTACTAAAACGGTCATCACATTCCTTCTATTCTGGTTGATATTAATTAGAGAAAACATTACTAATCTTACCGCAAAATGTGGTGAAAATCAGCCCAATTTTCATAAATTTTAGTAAGGAAATACCCTCTTATTATCGTGAAGGAATTGGATTTGGTATAATAGGAATAAGGAGTGATATCATGAGAATTTTAGACTATCAAGGCGAAAAAATAAGTGAGCTCGGTATCGGAACTTGGTACTTGGGCGAAGGTTCAGAAATTAAAACTGCTGAAGAAATAACAGCGATGAAGTATGCCTTAGATCGTGGTATTAATATGATTGATACAGCTGAGATGTATGGTAATGGACTAGCTGAAGAACTCGTTGGAAAAGTGATTAAAGATTATAAACGGGAAGATATATTGTTGACGTCTAAATTTTACCCACATAATGCGTCAAAAGGTGATATGAGACAAAGTTTAGAGGCTAGTTTGAAACGATTGCAAACTGATTACTTAGATACATATATGCTACATTGGCGAAGTGATGAACCACTAGAAGAAACTGTTGCAGGATTAAATGAACTACAACAAGAAGGGCTTATTCGTCACTGGGGAGTGTCAAACTTTGATGTTGATGACATGAAAGAGTTACTGGCCGTTGAAGGTGGCGATAAAGTTGCCGCAAATGAAGTCTTATATAATATTGAATCAAGAGGTATTGAGTATGATTTAATGCCATTTCAAAAAGAAAAAGACATCGCTTTAGTTGGCTATTCACCATTTGGGTCAGGCTTTGGCGATTCAATTGCAATCACGAATAATTTAAAAGAGATTGCCGAAACTCATCAAGCTACGCCACACCAAATTTTACTGGCATGGGTTATTCGTGATCATAATCTGATTACTATTCCTAAAGCCGCCAAAGTTGGCCATATGCAAGAAAATATTGCGGCTAGTGATATTGTGTTGTCACCAGATGAATTAGCTGTTTTGGATCAAGACTATCCAGCTCCAGATCGCAAAATGATATTGAAAGTTATCTAAAAAAGACAAAATAAAAACGCCGCTAATTTATTAGCGACGTTTTTTTAGTGCGGGATATAAAATAAATCCGCTGAGTAAAACAATAATAATCCCAACATATTTAAGTGTTAAGTCATGTTTTTGACCTGTTTGAGGTAAGTTTGATGTTGGTTTATTAGTGCTTGATTGTGTAGCTGTTGATTGAGTTGTGCTATTTGATGCACTTGAGTCGGATTGACTACTGTCAGATGACTGAGAAGATTCTTTATCTTGAGGGATAGAAGGATCAGAGTCACTTGATTGTGATGGTTCATCGGTACTTGATGAATCTGACTGAGAAGATTCTTTATTTTCGGTCGGTCCCGCACTATTCTTATCTTTACCTTCATCTTCATTAGAAGAAGGTGTTTGATTATCAGAATCATGGTTGGATTCTGTTTGATATCCATTAAGTATTGTTTCAGTTAATTCATATAAATTAGGGGATTTAATTCCTACATCAATTTGTTTTTCTTCTGCAATTTGGTAGCCTTCATAGGCAGCTGTTTGGATTAATTTATAGTTATTTTTACTTAGTCCTGCAAATGTGAAACTACCATTATGTGTTACGCCTTTATATATAATATTATCAGAAGATTCAAGAATAAAAGTACCGTTAATTACATTGTCAGGATTTCCTTTATCTTTTAAATTTATAGTCAGTGAATAAGGTGCACTATTAAAAGAAACTTCGGAATCTCCACGCACTGGATTAGGAGCAGTAGCAGAAACCGAGGACAAAATATCACTTTTCATAAACAATTGACCAGAGTTGACATAATTACTTTCAGGATCAATTTTTTGAACAGTAGTGGAGTATTCAATTATATAGGGTTTAGATATAGAATCTTTAAACTCTACCGTAAATTGGTTATTTCCGCTAGATGTAATAACGTAGTCTGTATCTTGTACCAAAGTATTGCCACCGTTAGCTATATTGCTATCATTACCAATACTAACTTGTTTAATTTTGATAGATTGCATATCAACAATTTGGTTATCAACAGGGTCATCAAAAAATTTAATATTATCTAGCTTTGATTGAGATTTATTTAAGGTTACTTTCCAGTTAATTTGATTTTTTATATTATTATCAAATTGTCCGGTTTTTTCTAAAAATTTCCCACTGTTTGGTATTTGAACTGTTGAACTAAATTTCATATCCTGTTTTGATGTTGCACTAGTTATGCTTGATTTGGAATCGAGAATCATGTTATCCCAGGATACGATGCTTCTTAGTAAGTAAATTTCATTGGAATTGTTTTCAGGTTGAAATTCAACACTTTGTTTATTTTGACTAATATCAAAGTTTTCGCTTTTAACAAGATTGTCACTAGAAAGAGAACTAGGATTAATTTTTCCATCACTTGATAACTGAATTTTATACACTTCATACCCGATAATTTTACCATTTGTTATTTCATTTGTGATGGGACTGTTATTAATTGGTCGTTTACTAGGATTAATGACACTATCAAATATAATCTGTTTTGTAGGTGTGTCAACTGTTGAATAGATAAAACCATCCATGTTGTTAGCATTTAGTTCCAGGTTATCTTTGCTTGTTAGTCTAGTTTCTTTGTCATTATCTAAACTTTTGACTTTGGCATTTCCGGCTACTTCAAAAATGTATTTATTAGTGTTTTGATTTTTGCTGGTATCAAAAGCTGTATCAAATCCTATTGTATATCTTTTTGAAACATTAGTAGCTTCAAGTTTGAAATTTTTGCCATTATCTAGGATAGTAAACTTAAATTCAGTGTCTCCGTCTTTAGCAGTCAAATCAGGATTTATTTTGATTTGTTTATTATCTTGTCGTATAAAGAAATTTGGGTTGTTAGATAATTTGAGGCCCGAGGACATAGCATTTTCAATTAATATATCTTGTTTTGGTAAACCAGATAATCTGTGAATGTCATAATACCAGCTAGCATTTGAATTGTGGTAATCGATTTTTTTATCGTCCTGTTGTAGTGTAAAAGCTAGACTATCAACGAAGGATTTAGAAATCACATAACTAGTTGTATCAGAATAACTTTGTCCCTCAGGGGATTTAACGGATGAAGTGGAACTAACTGAGTTTGCCTGGCTGGTGTATGTGCTATAGGTAACTAGATAAGCATCTTGCGTTGGATTCTTGAAAGTAATGTTTATAGTATTATTTTCAATATCAATGGAATAATCGTTTTCATTTACCTTATCAGACGCAGAAGGATTATATTTTCTTTTAGAAGAATCGCTGTCCTGTGTGTTGAAACGGTAAACGCCATTGTCATCTGTTGATACTTTATATAAGTTAATAGAGTTTCCATCTAAAAAATGTGAGTCATCATTTTTTGAGATGTTAATTTTTAAAGTATTGTTTTGAGGTAAACTTTTATGGTTATAGTTATATTCACTGCCCCAAAGGAAAAAAATATTATTACTATTGTAATAAGATCCATTACGTTTCGCTGTTACAAAGCTGTCATAAGGTATAGTTACTCTACTGTCGGATTTCTTAGAAATATCATCTGATAAGTAAATACTTTGACGAAATTCCTGGCCGTTAATTTGATTGTAAATTAACTTATTAGTATTAATATTGAAGTAATATTTTACTTTCAGGGTGTCAAAAGTATTTTGGTGCAGTTCGATTGAACCGTCTTCTTTATTTAAATCATAGTCTGATTCTGAGAGCTGTACTTTTGGATAAAATTGCCCATTTAAACTATCTAACGTGCCCGATGTTACCTCAACTTTATCTAAATCCATTGTGGAATCGAATGTTGTTAAAATTTTACTATTTTTGTTAAACTCGCTTCCGTTTTGATTAATAGTAGCTTCACTCATTAGTGCTTTACTATTAATAATATTTTTTGAATTATTAGGAACACCATTTAATCCGTTAAGGACAAAGTCTGATTTCGAACCACTCTTGATTTTATACCTCGTAGAGGAGTTACTATTTAGAGGGAAACCGGAAAAATCAATAGAATCACCGTTTTTAACATTGGAAGATATTTGACCTTCTACATTCAAAGAGCCATTTATACCATCTTCACTAGTTCTATCAATTTTTTTAAATGTAAAGGTTACATTACCATCTGAGGTTACTTTAAGTGTACCAATTTCTGAACCCGCAGATACAAATCGTCTTTCTTGTTGTACATAGGTTATATTTTCGGGCAACTTATATTGGAAAGTGTCACCTTCTTTTGGTTCTTGCCCACTATCTATTTTCCAAACATAGTTAAATTTGATGTTATCATTGATTCGAATGTCAGATACATCTACGTTTTGATTATTTCTTGAGATTTGGTAAGAATCGTTTTCTTTAGGTTTTATTGTAACATTTGCTTTTCCTGCGTTTTCTGCACTAACATTAACTTGCATTAGTGGGACGACGTATCCTAACGCCATCACAGTAATTATAAGGATATTGATAATATTAAATAGCTTATTTTTCAAAATTAACCTCCAAATATAATAAATATAATCACTCATGAAAAATCACGTTTTTTTAGTTTACCACAAAAAAAAGAAGCTGTTAAGCTTCTAGTTTTGAAATATAATAGTTGTTTAATTTTTTGAATATAATTCTGTATAAAACGAACAATGGCCATGCAGTTAGGATTAAAGGAACATACCAAATAGCTAAATTAAAACTAAAAATTGAAGTAAGTTCAAATAGTTTGCCTAAGAACCCATATGAAACGATAATCCCAATAACCACAAGGGACAAGAGTCCATACTTGATGGGTGTTAGCGGTTTGCTTAGATAAAGTAAAGTGATGAATCCGACTACCGTAATCATAAGTGAAACCATGGTTGAACTATCCGCAAATGGCACTTGTGCATAACTTTGTAAAAATGAAAAAATAATGACATAAGTTACAATTGATAAAGCAGCAGGTGCTGCAATCGACAGTACATTATCCATAAATCGCCCGGTTGGTCGACTAAAATCAGGTTCCAAGGCTAAGAAAAATGAAGGAATACCAACTGTTAACATTGTAGCAGGTGTTAATTGGCTAAGGTGGAATGGATATTGTAGATTAACAAAAATGAAAATAACAGCCAAAATAATCGAATAAATGGTTTTATTCAAGTACATTGAAGCGACACGCTCAATATTATTAATTACTCGGCGTCCTTCATTTAAGATGTTAATCATATTATCAAAGTTAGCGTCTAATAGCACAAAGTCGGCAACTGATTGACTGGCATCATTTCCACCTGCTACGGCAATGGCACAGTCAGATTGCTTGAGTGCTAATACATCATTAACACCATCACCTGTCATTCCAACAGTTTTACCAAGTTTTTGGTAAGACTTAATCAAATTACGTTTTTGCGTAGGGGAAACACGACCAAAGATATTGTAATTTTGTACAAGGTAAGTGAAATCGACGTTATCGGTTTGTTGGCTCATATCGACATAGTCTTTAGCGCCTTTAATCCCAGCACGTTGGGCAACATTGCTAACAGTTACGGGATTATCACCAGAAATTACTTTTAAGTCGATGCCTTGTTCAGCTAAGTAATTGAAAGTCTGTTTAGCTGAGGGACGAACTTCATCAGCGATTTTGAGCCAACCCATTGGTTTGAGGGATGCATCATCCAGTTTCTTTAAGTCACCAGTTCCTTTAGCAATCAAAATAATTCGAAAACCATCGGCTGTGGCTTGTGCAATTTTTTCAGCCATGTCAATCGGAAGACTTTGGTTTTTAAAAATGAATTCAGGGGCTCCCATTAACCAAAACTCATGCGGGTTATCAGTGAAACTAGCGCCACTCATTTTTCGATCTGAAGAAAATGGGAGTGCTGCAGAAGCTTCTTTTGTAGTAGGTGTCTTAGTGTAACCCAAAATCACACGTGCAGTCGCATTGTCATCTTGATTGGCAGTGACAATAGCTTGTGTTTGGTCGATTAATTCTTCTTTAGTTAAATCAGAAACCGGTTCAATTTCATGAATATGCAGATTACCGGTTGTAATAGTTCCAGTCTTATCCAAACAAAGTGTATCAATACGTGCTAGTGATTCAATCGCATTAATTGAACGCGTTAAGACTTTTTTACGGCTGAGGTTCAACGAACCGACGGCTAACGCAACAGAAGTTAATAGAACAAGTCCTTCGGGAATCATGCCGATGACAGCAGTTGCTGTTCCCAAGATGATTTGAATATAACCGCCACCTTTTAAGTAACTTGAGATGGCCAAAATAATTCCCAACGGAATAATGATATAGGTTAATATTCTGATGATTTTGTTAATCATATTAAGTAATTGACTTGAAGGCTTTTTCTCAGTTTTAGCTTCAAGTGATAATTTTGAAATAAAACTGTCATGTCCAACTTTTGTCAATTGTACAATGGCTTGACCACTATTAATAAAAGAGCCAGATAACACTTCATCTTGATCTTTTTTGATAATGTTACGTGATTCACCAGTTAAAGGCGATTCATCGACTTCAAGTCCGTTAGTTTGCAGTACAATACCGTCTGCAGGAATTTCATTTCCACGTTTTAAGGTTACAATATCACCTTCAACAAGCTCATCTTGTGATAATTGAATTGACTTACTATCACGTTTAACTGTGATTTGTTGCATTGTGATTAAACTCATAGCATCAACTTGACGCTTTGCTCGGAGTTCTTGGAAAATGCCAATGACAGTATTAAATAAAACAGGGCCTAAAAACCAGAGGTTGGCATATTTACCAGTAATCGCAACTAAAATTGCAAAGAACAGATTAATCGCATTAAATAAGGTTAATGTATTTTCAGAAATAATCTGCTTAACACTTCGAGTTAGTGATTGTACAGGCAAGTTAACTTTACCTTCTGATTTTTTTTGATTGACTATTTGTGAACTCAACCCATTTTGAATGAGTTCTGTTGTTGCTTGACTCTTCATTGACACAACCCCAATACTTATATATTTAGAAACGACAGTGGTCTAAAACCCTTCCTATACTACTATGCTTATTTTTCTTTAATAATTCAACCATTTCACCATAATTTTTGTAGATTATTAATATTTGAACAAAATAAAAAGACCTCTGGAGGTCTTTTTATTTTATTCGCTACGTAAAGCAGTTGAAGCATCTTTTTTAGAAGCCATTTTTGATGGAATGTGACCACCTAACATCGTTAATGCTGTACTAATAATAATTAGAATAATAGCATGGACGGGGTTAAGATTTGCAACATTTTCCATATTTGTTATTTGATAAAGTAACGCATTAATTGGGAATAATGCAAGATAACCAATTCCAACACCTAATACCCCTGAACCGAGTCCTAAAATAAAGGTTTCAGCATCAAAGACGTGTGTGATATCTGATTTTCTAGCGCCTAGTGCTTTTAGAACACCGATTTCTTTTGTGCGTTCAATAACAGAAGTATAAGTTAAAATACCAATCATAATCATACTTGTTACCAATGAAATACCTGCAAAAGCAACAAGAACGTAGGTGATACCGTCCATTAATCCACCTGTTAAGCTTGAAACAGTTCCTGCCATATCAGTGTAGATAATTTTATCTTCATCTGATTTACCTTCATTGTATCGATTAAGGTAGGTTAACACATTTTCTTTATTTTTAAAGTTGTCGGTGTAAATTAAGATACTTGTTGGAATATCATTACCACCAAGGAAAGCAAGTGTTTGAGTTTTAGCCATATCGCTTGTAATAGGCTGACCAGTTAGCACATTGTTATCACTTTCTTTTTGAGCTTTAACGATTTCAGAATTTGCGTTATCTTGAATGATTTCTTGCGCAAGTTTGTCAGAGTAAGCGATTCCTGGTGCTAGTGCTGTGGTTCTTGAATTTTCATTTGATTTCAAAATCCCAACGACTTTAACTTCTCGATTTTGTGAGTTATTATAAGCGGTTGTTAAATCTTGAGTAGGCATGAAGTTACCTGTAGGTAATTGTTGATAGTAGTTGTTATTATTAACTAATTTAATATTTGTTCCAATTATTTGGTTGTAGTCTAGTTTTTGATCATTTGAGACATCAAAGCCTAAATTCTTAAGAGCGTTAATATTAGTTTTGTTATCTTTATCAACGATTAAGACAACATCAGTTGGGTTTGAAGGGTACTCACCATTAACAAGTTGATAATTATCTTTCAAGAAGTTTCCTTTACTTTGATCAAGTTGTTCAGGAAAAACAGATACACCCATCCCGGTCATAGCAGACATTTGCTGAGACATGTTACTCCCATTGTCTGATTGAGTTGAGAATTTAACACTTTGAATTTTTCCATTTACTTCGCGGAGTAAATTCATACCTGTTGCTCGATTATAACTGATATTATTGCTATCGTTAGGATTGATTTTAGTTAAGTAGTCAAGATAGTTAGAATCAATTTTGTTAGCATGTGTTGCTGCTTCACTTTGATCTTGTTGGGCAATCACATAATTAATGTTTTCAGATTTAGAAGTATCTGATTTGTCTTTTGTGATGGAAGAACCTACAGAAGTTTGAGTGGCTACTTGTGAAATAGTAATTGGGAACTTAGATAGCGTTTCACCTTGAGTTTGCCCAATTTGAATGCGAAACCCATTGGATAATCCCAGAACAATGGCAATACTAATAATTCCGATACTTGAAGCAAAAGCAGTTAGCAACGTACGTCCTTTTTTAGTTTTAAGGTTTGTAAAGGATAGTTTAAGAGCTGTCCACCAACTCATTTTAGTACGTTTTAAGTTGAATTGTTGGTTACGATTACTATCATCATATGGATTAGTATCATCTTGAATCTTACCATCAGCAAAACGCACAATACGATCTGAATAATCTTTAGCTAGTTCTTCATCATGGGTAACCATAATCACTAGCCGATCTTTAGAAATTTCTTTAATCAAGTTCATGATTTGAACACTTGTCTGACTATCTAAAGCACCTGTTGGCTCATCAGCTAATAGAATTTCAGGGTCGTTGGCAATCGCACGGGCAATTGCAACACGCTGCATTTGACCACCAGAAAGTTGAGCAATTTTTTTCCCAATATGTTCGCCTAGCCCAACTCTAGTTAATGCATCTTTTGCCTTTTGTGTTCTTTCTTCAGAGGATACGCCGCTTAGTGTCATACCTAATTCTACGTTATCTAAAATAGATAAATGACCAATTAAGTTATAACTTTGAAAGATGAAACCGACGGAATTATTACGATAAGCGTCCCAATCAGTGTCTTTGAAATTCTTAGTTGATTTGTTTTTGATTAATAAATCACCAGAATCATATTTATCTAGTCCGCCAATAATATTTAGCATGGTTGTCTTACCAGAACCACTAGGTCCTAAAATTGAAACGAATTCTTTATCTCGAAAAGAAAGCGAAACATCATCCAATGCTTTAGTTGTCGTATTTCCGACATGGAAATACTTTTTAAGATGTCTTAGTTCTAACATTTGAAATCCCTTTCTACTCATATAGTTCACATGTATTAATTATTAACAATTGTAAACTGTTTGACAAAATTGTCAACACACTATATTATTTTTTAGAAAAGGACGTGAAAATTTAATGGAAAATAAAGAAAATAAACTAACAAACTCTTCACTTGAGGTTGTTAGTATCTTGATGCGTGTTTTGTTTCATAATATGAGGCTAGATGGATCGCTCTCCAGAATGCAATTACTAACTTGTTTTGTAGTTATTGACGAAAAAAAAGTTAAGATGTCAAGATTAGCTGATTTGATTGGTATTTCACGGGTACAAGTAAGTCATTTAGTTAAGTCACTTGAAGAACAAAATATCGTTGCACGCAAAACTAACCCTGATAATCGGCGAGTAGTTGAAGTTGAAATGACTCAATATGGATATGATTATGTGCAAAAGCAATCAGAAGAATGGCGTGAAAATTTCGAAAAAGAAATGGCTAGTGTTTCTAAAGCTGACTTAGCTAAACTAGATCAACACTTAAGTCAAGCAGTTGAAATATTGAAGAGAAATGGCAAATAATATTGCGAATAGAAACTAAATACAAATCATATTCCAATAATATGAAAACAAATTATAAGCTACAATTTAAAATGATGGCGCCAGTTGTAAATAGTCAAAATGCTGTCACTACAGTGATTTGATTCTATATTAAGCTGTGATAATTACTTAAGTTAAAAAGATAATCAATGCAAATAGATATCAAACATGATTGGTTATGTTTTTTTAAAAGTGACTTTTTTTGTTGAGAAGAGTACCCTCTAGATATAAAATCTAGGGGGTATTTTTTATGAAAAATAAACAAAAGAATTTTGAATCAAAAGTATCTAAAAAAGTAGTTTATGCTAGTTCTGCATTACTTGCAGCCACAGCATTTGCAACAGTATCATCATCTGATTTTGGGCAACATCTTAAAGGGGTTAATCCAATCGTTCAAGCAGCGACTGATTTACAGGTTGCACGTTTGGATGGGTTAGTTACAAATACAAAAAATATTAGCTTCTACGTACCTGGTGCGCAAAACCACTCCATTAAGAGTATAGGTGTAAAATCGCCTAAAACTGGAGGATGGCTTTCCTGGGGACCTTCTTCAATCAGAGTATCACCAGATAAACAACATTTCGATGTTACATTTACTAATTCGGATAATTTGAATTTTATTAATGACTCTAAAAATGTTGGTAACTCTATGACATTTGAATTAAAATTTGATGGAGATAATGGTATTAGAATCCCTTATAGTAAGGCCATTGACTCATCGGAATTAATGAATGCTAAAAAACAAGGTAAAGATGCAGTCGATGGGTTAGTCAGCCTAACTGCCCAGCAATCCGAAGACTATAAAACTCAAATTGAAAATGGTCAAACCACAGGTGGCATCGAAAGTATTGTAAAGCGAGCTAAAGCAGCTAATGATTTAGCTACTTTAGCTCAATATAAAAAGCAAAAACAGTCAGAATTAAAGCAAAAGAGTGGAGACGTTATTGATTGGATTATGTCTTGGTTTAGGAAAAACCCACTCACTTTACTTAATCCAAAAGAATTAGCACGACAAAATGCGCTTATTAATCAAGCCAAAACGGCTTTGAGCCAAGCTCAAACGGATATTAATAACGCCGATTCGATGACAAATGTTGATCAAATCGTTAATGCTGCAATTACACAGTTTAATCAAGCAAAAAATTCAACAGATACATCTAATGCAGATGCACTTAAAAAATCAGCACAAAATCAAGCTAAAAAAGAATTACAAATGAAATATGATGATTTAAATAATCAACTGAATATGATGTCTGACTTAACAGATAAAAATAGTTTGCAAACAGAATTAGATAATGCTTTTAATTCTGGAAAAACAGCGATTGAAGGGGCCTCTTCTGTAGACGATGCTAATAGTAAAAAATCAACAGCTATTAGCAATTTAGAAAAAGTTTTAACAAAAGCTAAAAATGATCAAAAATCTAATCAAGATAATCGCTTAGCAACTAGTCGAGATCAAGCTAAACTAGGCTTTGATAACCAATATCAACAACTACAGGCTAAACTAAACAGCTTACCATATAGTAGTCCTAAAAAATCTGATTTAAATCGACAAGTAACAGACTTTTATTCTAAATCTAATCAAGATAGTTTAACTCAAGCTCCTGATGAAGCAAAACTAGCTCAAGCAAAGACTAATTTAACACAAACATTTAACACACTAGCCAATGACTTAGATATTGCTAAGTTACAGTATGACATAACAGATTCAATTAATACTGAATCTAAAAATGTTACAGGTGCTGTTAAAGGAATGGGAAGTATCCCTGACCCTGATAAGTCTAATATTTTAAGTTCTATTACAGGAGCTACAACCAATTTGGCTAATAATATTCCTAATACACTTTCAGAATTGGCAACCTATAAAGAAAAAGTTAGCCTTGCTTTTAATCAAATTCAAGCTGATGCGGGTCTTTTGAATCAAGGTAACTTAGACCAAGCAAAAAATGCCGCAAAGAGTGCTATTAATCTAAAAGCTGGTGAAATGGAAGCTATTATTAATCAATTAGCTGACCCACAAAAATCACTGTTTCAGTCAGAGTTAAATGCTAAATCAAAAGCAGGCAGAGATAATGTAGATGGTGCGTCAAAATCAGCAGATGCGTTTCTTACTAAAGACAGTTCTTTAATAGATTTGGAAGCTCTTAAACAAAAAGCAAACCAAGCAAAAGCTGGTCAACAAACGGCTAATAACAATCAACAATTAGCTCAATCTGCTCAAGACTATATTCAAGGTCTACAACCACTTTCAGATGATAAAAAAACAGGATTTAACCAACAAGTTAGTGATTTGGTAAGTAGCTATCAAACTAAATTAACAGCTGATAATGCTGATGTTAATGCTTTATCAACTAGTTTTGATCAAGACCTTGAAAAAATAAAATCAGCAGCTAATTTAGCTAACCAAAAACAAATTTTGGATAGTCAAATTAAACAAAAAAGTGCTGATGCTCAAAAAGTTATTGATAATAGTTATAACTTGGATAATGACCAAAGAAGTCAATTTACCAAAGGTTTAGCTGAAAAGACAAGTGAGTTACGTCAATCAATTTTAGGTGCTCAAAATACTGCTGATTTAGAAACTAAGAAAAGTGAGATTGTTAAACTAGATGATTTTGCTAAAAATACAAAATTAGCAAACGATAAAGCAAAAGCAGCCCATGATTTGAAAACCAAAGCACAAGAAGTGAAGAATAATCTTGATAAGTTACCAGGACTAACAAAAGCTCAAATCGAAAGTGCTCAAAAATCAATTGATGATAAGTTAAGTGATGGATTAAAGGGTGACTTTGTAACTAATAAAGATAATATTCTGTCCGATTTTACGAATATTTTCAATACTCAAAAAAGAACCTCAGATTCAAGCAAAGAAACAATTAAAAATAATCTAGCTGATAAAATGTCTACACTTACAACAGACATTGGTAACCCATTTTTAGAACAACTAAGGAATAAGTTGAACCCAATCTTAGAAGATGCCAAGACCAAAATAGGTCAAGTTAAGTCTTATGATCAAATGAAGCAGATTGAAAATCTTGCTCTCGCTAATATGGAAGATGAATACAATCAACTCAAATTAGCAGATGATAAGGCTAAAGCTAGTGCAACATTATCTGAAAATATTGATAGTGAAAATGGTCGAATTGACAATTTGACAGGATTAAGTTCAGTTGAACAACAAGCAGCAAAAGTTGAATTAAAAAAGATTAAAGACCAACTACCAACAGCATTTGATGGTCTAGATAGTGATAATGCAATTGCACAAAAACAATTAAATCTACAAAACCAAATTAATCAAGTTTATGATAAATATAATCAAAAGAGCAATGCTAATCTTGAAAATGCTAAGTCAAATGCTAAATCAAGATTAACAACACAACGTGATAATTTACTAAGTGAACTTGATAATGATGCAGATTTTAATGCCCTAACTGCAGAAGACAAGCAAAGTTACAAGACTCAAGTTAATAATGCATTCGATGAAACAGCAAAAGATCATGCAAGCATTGATCAATCAAGTTCGACACAAGCTATCGGTTATTTTGAACAAGCTACAAAAGCTAAACTTACTGATTTATCAAATCAAGCTAAATTAGCAAACTTGAAAAAACAAAAATTAGATGATTTAACATCAAATTCAACTATAGAAAAATTAAAGGATTTCAAGCAACAAGGTTTGAATGGTAAAGAGTTAGAAGATACTCTAAGTTATGACCTAACATCAGATCAACAAGACCAACTCAAAAACGACATAAATAATATAATTACTAATTCAGGAATCAGTAGCAGTAGTAGTGAATCAGAAGTACAAGAAAAATACAATCGTGCTTTAGCAGATATTGGTAAAAAATATGATGCTGCTGTTAAGCTACGTCAAAAAAATATCAATAAAGAAAATGCGAAATCTCATTTAAAAGGTTATAGGACAGATATAGAATCACAAATCAAAAAGCTTGACTTAAACTCAGATAATTACACAAGCCAGTTACCATCTATTGATGAAATGAATCAATATATAGACAATGCTGAAGATGAGCAAATTATTTCTCAATACAAAGATTCAGCAAATCAAGGGATGCAAGCTATTTTAGAGCAAGCACAACTTCAATCTGATAAAAACACAGCTATTGCCAAAGCAAACCAACATCGAGATAATCAAAAACGGGCTATCGACCAAATGTTAGGCTTAAGTGATTCAGATAAGAATGATTTGAATAATCAAATTAATGCATTAGTTGCCGACAATTCAGGAGCAATTTCTGGTACTAAATCGAATGAACAAATTACATCCTTAGTAGCTGATAATAATGCTGCTATCGAAAAAATTATGGACGATGCTAAGCAAAAGAATCTGAATAAAATTAATGATGTTCGAACAAATGCTAAATCAGAATTAAAAAAAGAAATCACAAATAATACCCTTCCACAATTGACAAATAGTGACTTATCTCAAAGCTATCAAGATGAAATTAATCAAATTAAGTCCAATATGGAAAACTCAATAAAAAATAACAACAATCCAAGTGATATCGCTTACCAATTAGAACAGGCTAAACTCAAAGTAGCCGACGTCAAAAGACGTGCTGACTTAGACCAAAAACGTGAAAATGCACGTCAACAATTGGTTGATTATGCTCAAAAATTGACTGGTCAATTAGATAATCTACAACCAGTAAATCAAACAGATAAAGATAACGTAAAGGATTTGATTAATCTTATTTCTAATGAAGCAGACTTTGGCTCGGCAAATTCACAAGCCGAAATCACACAAGTTCTAAGCCAGAAACAAAAAGATATGTCAGATCATTATCAAGCAACAGAAGATATCAAACAAACCAATTTGGAGTCAGAAAGAACTGATAGATTTGAAAAATTAGCTGAACAAGTTGATAAGTTGCAAAATCAAATTATCAATCAACCTAACTTAACACCCGAACAGCAAGAACAGTATATTAATCAATTGTATACCTCGTTGTTCAATGCCAATGATGATTTGCAACAAGCTCCATCGTTTAAAGATATGGATGACATTGAAAATACGATGAATAAAGTGGCGCAAGATGTCATTAAAGACGCTAAATTGACTAATGACAATCAACAACCAACTCCCACACCAACACCAGTTCCAACTGATGATAACAATGACTCGTCACAGCCAACCAATCCAAAACCAACTGCAAGTGAAGTGAGTCAAGAAGTTGGTCAAGCAGTTAAACAGGCACAAGAGACAATTAATCAAAATACAACGCTAACTCCTCAACAAAAACAAAGTTATTTAAATGCTTTAACTAACTTGCAAACCGATTCAAATAGTCAATTGAATCAGCCTGGATTTGATCCAAGTACATTCAACATGCTTAATTTAAATCAAAATGTGCAAGCCATTTTAACGAGTTTCAATGATTTTGTTCAGAGTCAACCAACAAGCCAAAATAACAAAACACCTAATAATCAACCAACTAACACTAATACAACAGCTAATACTCAAAATGCGGGTAATAATACTATTGCAAATAATGGAAATGGTAGCACTGCTCAAAATGCAGGCACAACTAGAACTGAT
Source organism: Holzapfeliella floricola DSM 23037 = JCM 16512 (assembly GCF_001436605.1). Classification (GTDB taxonomy): domain Bacteria; phylum Bacillota; class Bacilli; order Lactobacillales; family Lactobacillaceae; genus Holzapfeliella; species Holzapfeliella floricola. The sequence goes on from NZ_AYZL01000018.1 coordinate 18,506, forward strand.
TCAGGCAATGGCTACCGTTACTATCCAGCAACAACAGCTCAGACAGGTAGCTCTCAAGGACAAGTCCAACCAGCTAACTCAGGCCAAACGCAAAACAGCAATGGTAACAGAGATACTGGCGGTTTAATTCAAAGATCAAACCAAGGTAATAACCGTTCATCTGTTGCTAATGGTGGAAGCAATGGTCCTGTCAACAAAGTAGCAAACCTAAATAAAGATAATGACGCAGGTCAATCTAATAAATGGTGGGATGCTATTCCTTATATTGGTGCTTTAATCGTCGCTATAGGGGGTATTTTCTGGTTAATTGCTAAACGAAGAAAAGACGATGATGAAGAATAGAATAAAAAAACAGACCTTTTCAGGTCTGCTTTTTTAGTTTTCTTTAGATTTGCAGTTTGAGCAGTTTTTGCATAATCCTTCAAGAACAAATTGATGAGATAGGATTTTAGCTCCTGGAATTTGTGATTGATAAATTGACATCGGACATTCTTTTAACTCGGTAACGATGCCACAGTTTTGGCAAATGAAATGATGATGGTGGTCAAATTCACAAATGACTTTGACCATGGCATGTCCCATTTGATTATTTTGCTCAAGCAATCCAGCTTCTTCAAGTTGTTTAAGATTGCGGTAAACAGTATTGTAACTCATTGAAGGAAATGTTTGGCGCATTAATTGATCAATTTTTGTAATATCTAAATACGTATCACGATGTTTGATTAGTAAATCGATTAGGACTTCACGTTGTTTGGTTATTTTAAGTTGGTTTTGTTTCATCTTGTTTAAAACTTGCTGTTTTAAGTGATTCATTTAATTTCCTCTTTTCTTTTGATCAATAATCCTATATAATTATAAATCGTAATGATTATCATTTAAAGGAGAAGTAACTATAATTATGAAAAAAATATTTGCGACAATCGTACTAGCTCTTGCAGCCGTTGTTTTTGTCGGATGTCAAAGTCAATCTCAACAATCAACAACTACTAGCGGCTCAGATTCAGAAAAAGCAATCAACGTGATTACTTCAACGGATGTTTATAGTGATATTGTATCAGAAATCACACAAGGAACTTCTGCCAATGTAACCCCAATTATTTCAGGTTCTAGTGCAGATCCTCACCACTTTGAACCAACAGCTAATGATGCTAAAAAAATTACTAACGCAGATTTAATTGTTGAAAATGGTCTGGGTTACGATAGCTGGTTTGAAAAACTGGTAAAATCAACCGATACTAAAGCCCAAAAAATCTCAATTGCAACAGACATTGGCCAACTTAAAGATGGCGATAATGAACACATCTGGTATGATGTTAGCTTAATGAAAAAGTTTGTTGAAACAACTACGCAAAAACTAATCGAAATTGATTCAGCTAACCAAGCAACTTACGAAAAAAATGCGCAAGCTTACTTGAAGAAGTTTGATACGCTAACCGCAAAAATTGACGATGTCAAAAGTCACTTATCTGATGCCAACAAGAAAGTTAACGTCTCAGAACCAGTTGCTGACTATCTCCTTCAACAAATTGGATTTGAAATCAACAACAAGCATTTTGAACAAGCAATCGCAGAAGAAACCGATCCTTCAGCTCAAGATATTGCGCAAATGCAAAAAGATTTCGAATCAAAAACGGTTTCATTTTTTGTTTACAATACCCAAAGTCACAGCCCATTAGCTGATCAAATGGCTGATAAAGCCAAAGCAGCTAACTTGCCAATTCTTGAAGTGACCGAAACGAAACCAAATGATACCTCTTATATTGATTGGATGACAGATGTTGTCGATCACATTTCAAAATTAATGAACTAATTTTGATGAGTTATTTTTTCAAAACCTCCAACGTTTCTAAATGCTATAATGAGATTTAGAATCTGTTAGGAGGTTTTTTATGTTTAAAAAACGCGGAACATTCGAAAAAGTTCTGATGATTTTTATCTTCTTTTTCTTTGATATCTTATTAACTGGATTAATGGGAACAGTTAAGGCAGAACCCATTAGTATGGGATATATCATTAATAATGCCATCAGAATAATTGTGGCAGTAGCGATTATATACGTGATGACGATTGAATATGGACATGAATTAAAGTCGGATAATCAGCGGAAATTTCAATTTAATTGGCGATTTAATAAGCGCAATGTCATGATTATTTTTATTGGGGCTGTTATTATGCTAGCCTTTCAATTTTTAGTATCATTAGTATTATCTGGTAATCAAACTTCAGCAAACGAAGCAGGGTTGAATGAAATTATTTCGAAAGTGAATTTCTTATTTCCACTATTCGTGATGTTTGTTGGGCCAATTGTTGAAGAATATATTTTTAGAGGATTATTTTTCAATTTATTTTTCAAGAAGGATACACGATTAAATAACGTCGTGGGTATTTTTGTTAATGGTGTATTATTTGGGTTAATGCATGAAACGTCATTGTCAATATACTTAGTACTTTATTCCGTAATGGGAATGATACTGGCTTCTGTATATTTATTCACCAAAGATATTAAGTCGTCAATTGTTGTCCACATTATCAATAATGTGATTAGTAGTTTATAGTGAGGGGTTAAAAAATGTCGAAAAGTGTCAGCTATGTTGTTCGCTTAATTATGGCGGTTGTCGTTTTTTTCGTTGATCAACTCTTGTTAGTTTTTTTGCAAATGCCAAAAGAAGTTATGAGCTTGGGTTATGTTTTGGGTATTGTTCTTCGGTTAGCTGTTGCGGCAGTTGTCGTTTATGGGATTTATCGTTATTATCGTTACTTACTTGAAAAAGATAATCCTAGACAATTTATGACCAAACAAACCAAGTTTGGCTTTGACAAAGTAATGCTTGTGTTGGGATTATTTGTTGTTTTAATTATTGTTCAAGTTGTTATCAACTTGGTGTTATTAAAAAACCAACCAGAATCAGCTAACCAAGTTAAAATTATCGAATTTGTGAAAGGGAATAACTTTTTATTTGGACTATTCGTTGTTGTTATTGGTCCTATTCTTGAAGAAATTATCTTCAGAGGGTTATTCTTTGATTTGTTTTTCAAACAGAGTTCTAATTTAAAGAATACATTAGGTATTATTTTAAACGGATTACTCTTTGGTCTAGCTCATACTAGTTTTCAGTTTAACTTGAGCTTAGTCACTTATGCAGTGATGGGTATGATGTTTGCGGCGATTTATCTCAAAACGAAAGACCTTCGTTGTTCAACAGGTGTTCATATGTTGAACAACTTATTATCATTTATTGGCATATTATTTGCAAAATAAAAAAGCAGGATAAATTATCCTGCTTTTTTTATATAGTAATTTAACATGAATGGTGTTAAAACAGTTGTCAAAATGACAACAATAATAAGTTGTACATATAAGTCATGTGAAATAATCGATTTGGTTAGGCCCGTTTGTACTAAGATCAAAGCAACTTCACCACGAGCAATCATACCACTTCCAACAATGTTAGCCTGGTTTTTGGGTAGTCCAAAATATTGGCTGACTAATTTACCAGGTAAAAATTTTGAAAGAATAGCAATTAGGGTGAAAATCAAAATTAATGGCAAGTTATCTAAAGCACCGTCTAAAGTCATGTTGAGTCCGATTGAAGCGAAAAATAAGGGGATAAAAATCAAGTAAGCTGTTGCAGATATTTTTTCTGATACCTGATTGAAGAATGTGGCATCCTTCAAAATAATACCGGCAAAGAATGCTCCCATAATACCACTAAGTCCCACTTTTTCAGCGAGGATAGATAAGCCAAAAATCATAACTAGTGAAAACAATTCATAGAAATAAGGTAGGCTAATCGATTTTGTTTGCAAAAACTTGTCGAAAAAGGGAAAGCACTTTTTAAATACAAAAACAAAGCCAAAGAAAATAACTTGCAGGATAAGTGTCTGGCCTAAAGCAAGAGGATCAAAACTTCCTGTACTATTAAAGTTAATGAAAAGGCTCAAAATAAATAGTGTCAAAAAATCATCAACAATTGCGGCACCGATTAGAACATTTCCCATTTTGCTTTGTAATAATCCTGATTCTTTTAGAACTTCAAGTGCAATTGAGATGCTCGTTGCAGCCAGTACAATTCCTAAAAAGATATTTTCATTGAATCCAACAGCGAATATCGTAATACTTGCAGTAGCTATCAAAATGATGGGGGCAATAACACCTAATACTGCGACAGTAAGACTAGATTTAAAAACGCTTTTAAGTGTCTTTAAATCACTATGGGAACCAGCAATAAAGAGTAGCAGAACCACTCCAACTTCAGAAACAGTACTGATGGATTCATCCGTATGAATCCATCCTAGTAAGGCTGGCCCTAGCAAAATACCAGTAAGCAGTTCGCCAATTACAAGAGGCAAGTTGACTTTTTGAAAACCTGCTTTTAGTAATGTAGATACAATTAAAATTAAAAATAAACTTAAAATAAGATGCATAATCATCATTCCTTCCAAATAAAAAACGCACTTTCAAAACTTCTCATCTACCCAAATGAGAGGAAGTCTTGAAAGTGCGTTGCACTCCAACCAAAATACGATTATTTATTTCTATTATACTAAATTTTTAGTAGACTCTCAATATTTTTCGCCACGTGGAGGGAGTTTTGCAAGTAGGCCTAAGACGATTGTGATGGTATCAACGACTTCTTGTAAAATAGCACCAAACAGTGCTGGAATTAGGCCAAATGAAGCGACTAGCATGAGCATAATTAAAATGACAATACCTGTGATAACGTCAGTTTTAGCAACATGCATTGTCCGGCGAGCGATTTTGACAGCACGACTAACATGAGCTAAATCGTCAACTAAAATTACTGCATCGGCACTTTCACTAGCTGCTGTTGCACCGGTTGCTCCCATTGCTATGCCAATATCGGAAGCAGAAAGAGATGGGGCGTCATTAACACCATCTCCGACCATCATGACAGGACGATGATCTGCTTTAACTGCCTTTAAATAATTGATTTTATCAACCGGAAGACATTCGGCTTTAACTTGTTCAATACCTAACTCTTTAGCTACTTTATTGGCGACTAAACTATCATCACCAGTTAGCATCATGATATTTTCAACACCTAATTCTTTCAAATCAGCAATCGTTTGCTTAGCTTCAGGTCTGATTTGATCTGAAAATGTGAGATAACCTACATACTCTCCGTTAATAGAAACATGGATGGCAGTTTCTGTTAACGATAATTTTGGATGATTGAGTGAGACAAAGTCCAGTTTCCCAACCTTAACTTCTTGGTTATTAACAGTCGCAACAACACCATTACCTGTAATTTCTTTGAGGTCAGAAACGGGATAAAGGGTATCATGACTGACTTCTTTGAGTAAAGAACGCGCTAAAATATGAGATGAGTTCTGCTCAACACTAGCAGCTAATTTTAAAAACTCCTCTTTACTAATATCTGCATACAACTGTACATCGTTAAGCTTTAGTTGATTTTTAGTCAACGTTCCCGTTTTATCAAAAGCAATGGTTTTAGTTAATGCAATCTTTTCAATAGCGGTTCCGCTTTTAACCACGATATGATTACGGCTCATACGACTCATACCCGCAACTAATGAAACGGGCGCTGCAAGGATTAAGGGACAAGGTGAAGCGACAACGAGGACTTCTGCAAAACGCACTGGGTCTTTACTGACAGCCCAAGCGACACCAGCGATAACTAGTGCAATGATGGTGAATGGGACGGCATAACGGTCAGCCATTTTAACGAATTTTGCGGGTTTTGCTTCAGAGCTTTGAACCAAGTGCACAATTGCTTGATACTGTGATTCTGAGGCGATTTTTTCAACTTTCATTGTCACAGAAGAATCACCGTTGATTGATCCAGACATTAATTTTTGATTGTGTGTTTTTGAAACCGGCGCAGATTCCCCTGTTAAAGAAGATTCATCAAAAGTTGAAGATCCTTGTGTAATAATACCGTCTACAGGGACTAGTTCCCCGGGCTTAACAACAACAAAATCGCCAACTTTTAAATCATCTGCACTAACTTCTTTCAATTTTGAGTCAGCAGTTAAAAGATGAGCAGACTGTGGTGCATTTTTGAGTAAAGATTCTAGTTCTTTACCAGCTTGTGAAGCTGCATAGTCTTCAAGTGAATCTCCACCTGTTAACATAATTAAAATCATCAAACTAGCCCAATATTCCCCAACAATCATTGTAGCGATAATTGCCATAATCGCTAAAATATCGACACCATATTTCCCTGATTTTATTGTTTTAACCATTTCAATAACTAATGAAATGGCCATTAAAACACCGACAATTGTGATTAGAACTCGAGCACTAATCGGTGAGTGAAAAATAAATTCTAAAATTAAGGCAATCACACCGACTAAAAGTGTGACACCTAGTTTCCATTGATGTTTCAAGACTATACCTCCTTAGGTTAAGCTAAAATAATAATAAGCTTCAACTAAAATTTAACACAAGTAGTAGTAAAAGTGAATTAATTAAGCCTAATAAAAAAAGCATTCAGATTGAATGCTTTAGCGTGTGTCATGTTGGCTATAATAGTTAGTCATTGGATAAAGTTTGTGTTGATATAACTGGTCAATTGTTACGAATTCATAACCTGCATTTTTAAGATAATTGATAATGGTAGGCAATGCATCGGCTGTTGTTTGGTGAATGTCATGCATCAAAAGAATAGAACCTGAGCGTACATTTTGTTGAATGGTTTTGAGCAGTGTTGACACACTTGGTTTTTTCCAATCTTCGCTATCAATATTCCATTCAATCAATGGTTTGAAAATAGCTTGATCGACAGTTTGGTTTCTGGCACCATAAGGCGGCCTAAATAAAGTTGGATAAATATGAGCAGCTTCATAAATTGCCTGGTCAGTCTGACTAACCTGTTTGTTGAGATCATCAGTTGTTAATTTGGTTAACATAGGATGATTAAAACTATGACTGCCAATAGCATGACCGTTTTCTTTCACTTTGTTAACTAGACTAGGATAGTGTTGTGCATTTTGTCCTAACATAAAGAAGGTTGCTTTAACATCAAATTGATTTAGGGTATTTAGAATACTGTCGGTCGAACCAGCTCTTGGGCCATCATCAAAAGTTAAAGCAATAACTTTTTTTTGAGTTTGAACAGGTTGTTTAACAAGAATTTGATAATTAGGGTTCAATAAGTAATTGATCATTCCAATATCTATAGATATGGTTGTGATGGAGGCAATATTATTAGGAAGTCTCAATTCTAGTTGACTTTGATTCAAAGAAAAGTCAGAGATATTTAGTGGGAGCGATTGTATTTGATCTTTCAAACTAATGAACTGTTCAGAAGTAATGGTGTTTGACTCAAAAATATGTTTGGTTAAGGCTAGTCTAAAAGCTGCCTGACTTTTTTCGTCGTCTTGTATTAAATCTGATAGTTTTAAAATTTTAGTGTTATCTTTTGTGGAATTGAATTGTGCGACTATTTTTGAATCGGTTGTTAAGTTCTGGCTATTTTTTGAAACACTGTAAATCGTATTCACTGAAATATTCCGATTATCTTTTGATGTGAGATAATACACGGTATCAGCTTCTTGATGCTGACTAATTATTTTTGCTACGGCGTTTTTAATAACCTCATTTTCGGGGGAAAAGTAGGTTGTAGGTTCATCACTTGTACTTGTCATTGTTTTTTTTAAGTTAGGGTAGGTTTGTTCAATTAATTGATCAGCTTTTGGTTCAGAAGGAGAAGACTCTATTTTTATTGCTGCAATAACGAGTAAAACTAAGACAATAAAAATACTAAAAAAAATAAATCCCCACTTTTTAAAATTTCGATTGTTCTGTTGACGTTGTCGTCTAACTTGTCTGCGAGATCGATGCATCAGTATAATCCTTTTATCTATATAATTTTGAATGATATATAGTCAAGTTTATCACATTCGAACATTGACCAAAATAAAAAAAGACATACGATTTAATCGTATGTCTTTTTTTAATCAAATTAGTTAGATGATGATTCTGATGAAGCAACGTCTGAACTTGATGATTGTGAGTCAGCTGAGCTTGATGATTGTGAGCTTGATTGGTCACTTGATGATGATTGTGATGAATCAGCAGCTGAGCTTGATGATTGTGAAGTTTGTGCATCGCTTGATGATGAGTTGTTTGCGCTGTTACCATTTGAACAACCTGTTAATAACAATGCTGAAGCGAACAATGTGCTTCCTAGTACAACTAATTTTTTCATAATATATTCCCTCCGAATATTTCCAATAAATATATAAATAAGCTTTTAATGTCATCACGTTTGGACTAAAAGTAATATTAATATTATGTAATATAAAATACAATACTTATAGTTGATTTTAAAAAAAACATAACAAATGGTATCTGGTTCTTGTATGTACGAGATAAATTGTGCTTATGTAATCCAAACAGATAGGTAATAAAAGTTTATCTTTAATCTTAATAGTGCAACTTATTAATACTTTTGTCAAGTTAAAAATGCCCATATTAAAAAAGCCAGCCCGGGGAGGCTGGCTTTTCTTTGGGTCGACTAAAAAGTCGACGCAACGTTCAATCTACTTGGAGGAGTAAGAATGAATGAAAACAAAAGTTGGGTCATATTTGTTTATAACAAGCCTCAAGGGGGGTAACCTATTGGCTATGAGTACACTATACTTTTAAATTGTGAAAAAAGTGTGACTATTTTATTCAAATTCATTGAAAAAATTCATGAGTGAGTTGTTTGAGAACTTTAATTGTATTTAAATAACTAGATATTGTTGTGAACTCATCAACCTGGTGGGCATTCTCCCAAGCATCAGGACCAAATATAGCGACAGGTAATTTAGGGTTAGCTTTCACAAAATCACTGGCATCTGTGGCACCATGAATAACTTGAAGTTCGGCTTTTTTGCTAAAATTTGCTGTTGAAAGAGAAGTAAGTTGCGTAATTAATTGATTACTTGGGTCAGTGACTACCGGATAAAAATCGTGGATAATTTCAAGCTCTAAGTGACCCGAATTTTGTTGATTCAATTCTTTAACTGTATGAGTCAAAATGTCAATAATAGCTTGATTAGGTGCCGTACTCGTTGGTCTAATATTACCCGATAATTCAGCATACTCTGGAATGGAGTTGATTTGATGTCCTCCTTCAAACTTTGTGATACTGTGTGCTAAATCTCCTAGGATAGGGTCTGATTTGAATTGACTGAACATTAGTGATTCTCGTTCGACAAACGCGATGAGGTTGGTAATAGCGTTTATCCCATTTTGTGGTGCTGAGCTGTGCCAGGTTTTACCATAACTTTTGATACGGTAATTCAGCGATCCACAATGTGCGTAGACGACATTTCCACCAGTAGGTTCGGAGATAACTAGTGCGTCTAGGTCTTTACTGTAACCATGAGCTGTTAAAGTTTGTGCTCCTGCAGCCCCGTTTTCTTCATTATTCGTCATCAAAAATCTAAGAGTGCCAGTTGGTAGTTTATTTTCTTCGACTAATTCTATAAAACAGATAACTTGAGCTGCTAAACCACTTTTCATGTCACTTGAACCACGCCCATACAGTTTATCGCCTATAATCGTTGGTTTAAAAGGATCATATGTCCAATTATTAATATCCCCAACCGCAACGGTATCGGCATGTCCTGAAATTCCTAAAATTTTCTTCGACTTTTTTATCCCAATCTCTGCTACTAATGTTGCACGGTTAGGTGCAAGTTCGTTTATGACAGATTTAATGCCATATTTCTTAAATAACTTAGCAATATACATTGCTATTTTTTTTTCGTTTTGATCAACCGTATTGATTTCGATTAAATCGCTCAGCACCTTGATTTTTTCTTCTTTTTTCATGTTAATTCCTCACTACTTAAGTTACTGTATTATGATTTAAAGGTTAAATTAAAACTATATGAAAATCAAATTTAATTTTAGGGTGTTGACAACTTTGAAAAAATAACTTATTATTTAGCCAACAACAAAATAAATCAAACAAGTTGATTGAGAAAGTAACTTTGTTAAAGACTGTACAGAAAACTTACATTTGATGAGAGTAAGGTAGTTCACACAAAGTGAAAATGGCTCATGATTGGCGTTACTGAATGGTTTAAGTAACGATGGATTGGCACCCATTAAACGTGCACGCGTATCACTTACTTATTGTTTAATAGTTAGTCGTACGTTGTTGAGGAAGTAAGTGTAAGCTTATTTCAAAGTAGAATGGTAATCACGATAAACTCGTTTCTAATTAATATTAGAGACGAGTTTTTTTATTTATATGAATTTATTTTTAGGAGGAATTAGTTATGAAAAAGTCAGTTAAAAAAATTTTATTAGGTTTAATTACCGTAGTGGTAGCATTGATAGCTACAGCATGCTCATCAGGTAGCGGTGGTAACGAGGTTAAAGTGGGAATCATGGGTTCAGACACCCGTATTTGGGATGTTATTAAAACCAACCTTCAAAAAGAAGGTATTAATATTAAATTAGTTCAATTTAATGATTATGATCAACCAAACCAAGCACTTGCTGGTGGTGATATTGACTTGAATGCTTATCAACATGTTTATTTTTTAGAAAACTGGAACAACGCACGTAAGACAAACTTAACAGCAATCGGAAATACAGTAATTGCCCCATTGAGTGTTTACTCAGATAAAATCAAAAGTTTAAATGATTTACCAAATGGAGGCACAATCGCCTTACCAAATGATGTCACAAATCAAGCTCGTGCCTTGCAATTATTAGAATCAGCAGGTGTTTTAAAATTAAAAAGTGATGTTAAATTACCATCACCTAATGATGTTGTAGATAATCCTAAAAATATCAAATTAATGCCTTTAGATGCTTCACAAACTGCACGTTCATTATCTGAAGTGAGTGCATCAGTTGTTAACAATACAGTTGCTTTAGATGCAAAATTAGATTTAAATTCAGCAATTTTCAGAGAACCAATTACAGAAAAATCAAAACCTTGGATTAATGTTATTGCAACTAAACCAGAAAACAAAGATAACGAAACTTACAAAAAAATTGTAGCAGCTTATCAAACACAAGAAGTTGCAGACAAGATTAAAGAAGTCTACCAAGGGTCAACAATTCCAGCATGGGATTACAAATTTTAAATTAAACGAGGTGTAAAGGATGGCACAGCCCTTAATTCAGCTAAAGAATATTAGTGTTAATTTTAAAAATAAAGAACGCGATGTCTTAGCAGTTGATAATGTCAACTTAGATATTCAACGTGGCGATATATTTGGTATTGTGGGGTATTCTGGAGCAGGTAAAAGTACACTTGTTCGAGTAATCAACTTGCTACAACGACCAACTGGTGGTGAAGTTTTAATTAATGGTGAAGATATTTGCCAATATGATGCACCAAAATTACGTCAAACACGTAAAAAAATCGGGATGATTTTTCAACACTTCAACTTAATGATGTCACGTACAATTGCACAAAATGTAGCTTATGCATTAAAAGGTAGTCCGCTTTCTAAGCAAGAAAAACAGGATAAAGTTAACGAACTACTTGATTTAGTTGGATTAGCAGACAAAAAAGATACCTATCCTAGACAACTATCAGGAGGGCAAAAACAGCGTGTAGCGATTGCTCGTTCACTGGCAAATGATCCAGATATCTTAATTTCTGATGAGGCGACAAGTGCACTAGATCCTAAAACAACTGAATCAATTTTGAATTTATTACAAGAATTAAACAAAAAGTTGAACTTAACTGTCGTTTTAATCACTCATCAAATGGAAGCGGTTAAACAAATCAGTAATAAAGTGGCGGTTATGGAACAAGGAAAAGTCATTGAACGTGGTTCAGTGTTAGATATTTTTGCCACCCCAAAAACTAGCTTGACCCAGTCATTTATTGATACCACAACCAGACTAGATGCAACGTTAAAAGGGCTTGCTCAGCAAGATAATTTAAAACACCTCAAACCAGGTGAGCAACTAGTTCAACTTTCTTATTCAGGTGATACAACTGACGAACCAATTATTGTTAGTCTATATCAAAAATTTGGCGTAAGTGCCAATATCTTATATGGTAATGTTGAAATCTTACAAGGGACACCAATAGGAAGTTTAATTGTGATTTTAAGTGGGGATGCTATAAAGGTGTCTGAATCACTTGAATTTTTAACACAATCAGGTGTTCGTATTAAAAAACTCAATTTAGCTGATTTTGGAGGTGATAACTAATGGATTTTCTAAAACAATATATACCTAATGTTTTTGATAACTGGCATGGTGACTATGGATTTGAAGGTGCTATTTCTCAAACACTCTACATGACTATCATTAGTGCAATCATAGCAGGTGTGATTGGCTTGGCTGTAGGATTGATTTTAGTTATCACAGAAGATGGCGCAATTGCTGAAAATAAAACAATTTATAATATCACTGATAAGATTGTTAATGTGTTAAGATCAATTCCTTTTATCATTTTGCTAGCGTTAATTGGTCCCTTGACTAAAATAATAGTCGGCACTACAATAGGTCCACAAGGAGCACTTGTTCCACTTGTAATTGGAACGTTTCCTTTTTATGCTAGACAGGTTCAAAACGCTTTAGTACAGGTTGATAAAGGTGTTATTGAAGCGGCTCAGTCAATGGGGGAATCTAACTTTGGGATTGTTTGCAGCGTATATTTAAAAGAAGGATTACCTGACTTGATTCGAGCAAGTACACTTACTATTATTAGTCTAGTCAACTTAACCGCAATGGCAGGAGCTGTTGGCGCAGGTGGACTAGGAAGTCTTGCTTTGGATATTGGATATAAACGTTTTCAAAATGATGTGACTATCGTTGCAACTTTGATGGTTTTATTATTTGTTTTTGTCGTTCAATTTATCGGAGACTACATCACGAAAAAAGTAAGTCATTAAAAACACTGTCTTGGTTTAGATGGTGTTTTTTTGTCGGTTTTAATTTTAATAAAAACTTATTAAATTGTGATATAATTAATACTTGATAATTATCATAACTTTAGTATAAGTTGTAATTAAGGGGGACATTAGTTTGGTTCAAATTAGTCGTGATCATATTGCTTTTCAGGTTATTGAAAAGTTACAAAAGAGTTCAATATCTGAAAAACTAGATTTTTTCGAAAAGAATTATGGTTCGCTTTATGCTGAAGAAGTTAGAGCACAGTTAACACACCATGATTTAGAAATTTTAACTTTGATATTGGGGAAAGAAGTTATGATTTCAGACGTTGTTAATCAGATGTCAATCACGCAAGGCGGTGTTTCTAGACGTATCAAGAAGTTAAATGAATTGGGGTACCTTGAAAGATTTCGAGGGCTAGAAAATTACCGTAATGTGTATGTTAAATTAACTTCTAAAGGTGAACATCTAGCAAAAGCTAATGTAGCGTTTCATGAATCGGCTTATAAAGAAGCTAAGCAAGATTTTAGTTCATTAACAGAAGATGAATTACAGACAATCGAAAGATTCTTGAATATTGTTCAGAAATATGGCGAATTTGGTGAATAATAAAAAAGGAAACTCATTCATGAGTTTCCTTTTTTATTTAGTCATAATTAAGAGTAAAGTCTTGAATATCCATAAAATGCCATTTTAAGATGAATACATAATGACTAATTAGGGCCATTACGAATGGTATGATGATAAAAATAACAATTAATATTATAATAGGTGAACCTTTTTCAAGTGCGGCAATTGGGCCAATTAATCCAGAAAGACCAAATCCAGCACTCATCGGAGTGCCATTGATATTCAGTAAAGCACCTAAACCACCTAAAACACCAGAGTTAATCGCGATTGGCAACATAACTTTTGGTTTTTTCAAGATATTAGCCATTTGAATTTTAGGAGAGCCAATAATATGAGCGAGGGATGCACCCAAGGAGTTAACTTTGAAGCCATAGACCGCCAGTGCATAGGATGCGGCAACTATTCCAAGATTGGCCGAACCTGAAGCAATACCTTGTAAACCGACAGCAGAGGCAATTCCAACTGAAGATACTGGCGAAATAATAATTAGAGCAAATGATATTCCAAGTAATACACCCATTAATAGAGGTTGTAAATGCGTTACTTGTGTAATGAAATCACCAATTAATCGAGTTATTTGACCAACGGGTTTTAGTGTAAGCTGACCAATTCCACCACCAATAAGTAATATAATAGAAGGTAGAAGTAGAATTGTGTATGATTTCAGATGATTACCTAAAATCAAAATTAAGATATAGCTAATTAAAATAGTAAGACCGACATTAATAACGTCACCAGATCCTGCAATAATGAGACCATTTGGTGTCATCTTAATATTTCCGGCACTAATAGCTGTTGCTAGTACCATTGAGGCACTTTGAATGGGTGCTAATTTCCCGATTAATCCTACACAAAGTGCACTAACAACGGGAAGCAGTACTGCTGAAATGGCAGTAAAGTTTAAGAGGGTCTGTGCAAATTCAAAATGAGGTAACAAAGTTTTCATAATATTATTAAGTAAAGCACCTGGAACCAAAGCAACGATAACACCGATAGAGACACCATTTAAGGTATCCATTGTGATTTTTTTAAGTGTTTCAAGCCAGTTTTTATTCAAAATAAAGCTCCTTTTCTGGGGTGAAATAGTTGGGTAAGGCATCGTTTTTATTTTACCTAGTTTAAAAATGATTTAATACGGTTTAATGCAGTTTTGATATTTTCCTCACTAGCAGCAAAGCTAATACGAACATAGCCTTCACCACCTGGACCAAAACAAGAACCTGGAATGACAGCAACTTTTGCCCCATGAGCGAGTTGACGGCAAAATTCAAAACTGTCTTGCGTAAATTGTTCAGGAATTTTAGCAAATAAGTAAAAAGCACCGTCTGGTTTAACATAATCAAACCCTAGTTGACCAAGTCCCTCTTCTAAAATAGCGACACGTTTTGCATACGCTTCTCGCATCTGAGGGCCATCTTCAAGCCCATTCTTGAATGCTTCAGTTGCAGCTGCTTGAGCGTTGGTTGTAGCCGATGTGATTAAGAATTGATGGACTTTATTAACTTCATTAATAATAGTTGCAGGTCCGCCAATCACACCAATACGCCATCCAGTCATTGCATGTGATTTTGATACGCCATTAAACACAAGTGTTTGTTCAGGTAAAATAGTCCCCATTGAAACGTGATCATGTTGATAAGAGAGTTCGCTATAAATCTCGTCACTAATGCAAAAAATATCATTTTTAGAAATAACCGTTGCTAAATCTTCTAGTTCTGTTTGAGTATAAGTCACACCAGTTGGATTGTTTGGAAAGTTTAAGACAACTGCTTTAACTGATTCGCCATTTTCATCAAGTGCTTCTTTCAATTTTTCTTTTGATAATTTGAAATCTGTTTTTGAAGTATCAATATAGATTGGTGAAGCACCTAAAAATTCCATAATAGGGATGTATAGAGGGAAGATAGGTGTGGGTAAGATAATTTTATCACCTGGATTCAAAATAGTAGATAATGTTGCATAAATGGCTTCAGTTACACCGGCTGTAATAATTAATTGATCTTCTGGATTGTAGTTTAAGCCATACTTAGCTTTTAAAAATTGACTTGCGGCTGTTCGAAGTTCAATCGTACCACGAGGATTAGTATAGTGGCTTTCATTATTTTCAATACTTCTGATAGCGGCTTGTTTAACGTGATTGGGTGTATTGAAATCAGGCTCACCAATTGTAAGGTGAACAATATCGTCAATTTGTGAAATTTCGGCGTTGAATTCCAGGATTGAATTGGGTTTTAAAACAGATAAATTTTTGTTTAAGCGATTAATCAGTGATGGCATAGCGGATCTCCTTTTAATATGTTTTTATTATTTTTATCATATCATTTTAATATAAACAGTCAATTATTTTAGAAATTTTAGTATAAATTAGTTAACAAATTTGTATTCTAGCGCTATAATAGAATTAAATTAATGAGGAGGAATACATTATGGCATTTAATTTTGACGAAATGAAAGACAAAGTATCAAAGGGCATTGATTCAGTAAAAAACAGTGACGCTGTTGATAAAGCTAAAAAAGCAACTGATGATGTTCACAAGAAAGTGAGCGACGGTTTAAACGAAGCTGGCAAAAAAGTGGATGAATTCCGCGGTAAAAAAGATTAATAATAAAAAAGCTCTGAGTATTTCTTCTCAGAGCTTTTTTTATTATAGTATTTGAGACAGTGACTTAATAATTGCAAATAATACTAATCCTGTTACGATTATGGCATGAAAATTTCGGTGTGCGAGCAAGACGGCAATGTACTCTCTGATAATCGCATTTGGAACAAAGAAAAATTTGGTTTTAGCACCAAGACCGTTAATGGCCATTCCAGCATCTCGTGCATATTGTGCACCACGATAAAGATGATAATAGCTCGTGACAAAGATGCCATTGTGAACATCTAGTCCTAATTGATCTACGATTTTTTTTGAAAAGGTCATGTTTTCAATTGTATTTTTGGCCTTAGTTTCAGCAATAACATGTTTAGCATCAACACCGTGTGTAATAGCATAGTGACGCATGGCTTCACCTTCTGATATGCTTTCGTCAGATCCTTGTCCACCTGTACAAACAATATAGGGTGCTGTTTTTCCTTTTTTAATTTGTTTTTGATAAAACCAAATACCACGATTAATTCTTGAAGCGAGTAAAGGTGGAACTTGATTGCCATTAATTAAGCCAGAACCTAAAACAATAATAAAGTCTTTGTCTTTTTTTGGCCTGTAAAAGTAGAAGAGTAATAGTGAGCTTAAAAAGCTAAACAAACAAAGGATAATGTAACCTAAAATAATACTTAGTATATTGTCAAAAAAGATGAATATTTTTTCAGGTAATAACCAATGTATCAATCCAAAAACAAATGGATAAAGGATACTCATTATTCCTAAAATAAGTGTCAATGTGTTAGCTAGTGAATGAGATTCTTTTTGCCAAACGATAATACCGTTCCAGATTAAGAAGACACCATAAAATATTGAAAAGAAAATAACAACAACCATTAATAATCCAGCTATTATGAAGCTTGTTATAGTCAAAGGCTGATAGTTGATTGTTAAAACAATGGAACCAAATAGTATTCCCGTTGTTAAAATAGCTAAGTTAAGTAGCAAACCATTTCGTAGTCGACTTTTATTTTGTTTGTAGCTGTATAAAAATGATGTCATAATGATTAAATCGATTAAAAATATGCAAAAAATAAACAAGTTTAAACCTCTTTTCTTATCTAAATAAATAGACTAGGGCAATTCCAATTAGGGATATGATAGCTCCCCAAAAAAGTTGGAAGAAGACACTTTTATCGCCTAACAACAAGCGTAAAATAGGCGCTTTTTTACCAAATCCAAATAAAATAATACCGAAGATAAAAACCACAAATGCAAAAAAGCCTTTTGGATTTTGGTTAAAAAAGTCACCGATTTCTTTCAATAGTTGATCCATAATCAGACCTCATTTCTGATAATCGTTTAACTCATTTTATCATATTTGATAAATACTAAATAAAAAAGCAAAGCATTAAGCTTTGCTTTTTTTTGTTGGGTTTAATTTAAGTAAAATCATCCCAATAATGTAACCAACAACAGCAGGTATTACCCACCCCAGTCCAATTGAACTAAAAGGAATGAGTGCATGATAGGATTCAATGATTCTTGTTATTGTCTCATTTGCCAAAAACTGTGGTAGGTTGTTGAGTCCATCCATAATTGCGGGAATCAAAACAAATAAAGTTGTTGTTTGGTATAAGATATTATGATCACCAACTAACGGCGTTAATAAAGCAACAATGATTAAGACGAGAGCCAATGGAAACATAAACATTAAAACAGGAACAGAATAAGAAATAATATTTGTTAATCCAATATTTGCAAATAGTGCTGGAGCAATGCAGGCGATGATGACAAATGTACGATAAGAAACTTTAGGAAATAAGTTGTTCATTGTTTCTCCAAAAGCAGTAATTAATCCAATCGCTGTTTTTAAACAAGCAACGATAATAATAGCAGCTAGTAAGACATTCCCAAGCTTACCGAAATAGTGAGTGGCAATTTGTGCTAAGGCAATGCCACCATTTGAAGCTGGTGCTAGTTGGCCCAAACTTAAACCGCCCATTAAAGCCAGCAGGATATAGATAACACTCATCAAAATAATAAAAATCACACTGGATTTCGTCAGCTCTTTGGCGATTTGTTTTGAATCAGTTATACCTAATTCTTTGATAGCATCGATCACAATGAAAGCCATCAACTGAGCACCTAAAGCATCCATAGTATTATAACCTTGCAAGAAACCAGTGAAGAAAGTATGGCTTTGATAAGCAGGCTGTGCTGTATGATTGAGGTCTCCCATTGGATTCATAAAAGCAAATAAAATTAAAATTCCCATTAGAATTAAGAACAAGGGTGTTAGGTATTTACCAACATAAGTCATTAATTTTGCAGGTTTTAAAGTTAACACAAAAGTTAATGTGAAAAATAGAATAGAAAAAATAGCCAAAACCCATTTTTCGGAACCAGCACTAATTAAAGGTTGAATCCCAACATCAAATGAAGTAGTGGCTAGTCTAGGCGTAATAAACAGTGGGCCTAAAATCAAGAAAATAAGAATTGTAAAAACATAAGCATAAGGTTTACTAACTTTATTTGCAATTTCAAAAACACTGTTTTCCTTAATAAAATTAACACTTAAAACACCCAGTAAAGAAAATCCAACTGAAGTAACTAAAAAACCAGCAGTAGATAAGGGAAGTAGATTCCCAGATTGTTGACCAAGTGAGATAGGAAAAATAACATTTCCCGCACCAAAGAAAACACCAAAGAGTAATAGTCCAATATATATTGTATTTTTCAAAGATAAATGATTCGTCTTCATTAATAATTCCTTTCCTGTTTTGAATTTGTAAAAGGTCAATAGCACTATTTATTTTACAGGTAATTAAAAGAAAGAGGAAGTCATAAATCTGCCTTTTACAGGTTAAAAGTGATTTTTGAAGATAAATTGCGTAGTGTGTGATTTCAAGGGTAAATAGTTTACTTATTAAATGAGCGGGAATATAATCGCCTCAATAATTATATTTTTAGTAGGTAACAAATCACAAGGAGACGTTTTCATGTATAACAAAAAACAATATCAAAAGACAAACGAAAAGAAAGTGATGAGAAAACACAAGAAACAATGGGTGGTTGTATCCTTAACTACTTTGGCGTTGCTAGGTGGTTCAGCCAATTTAGGCGGTGTCGGGATGCACACTGTTTTTGCAGATACTCAAAACACCAGTACTGCAGTCACTTTGCCTCAGACAAAAGTGTCGGGAACTGGCACCACGAATACACAACCAGTTTCACAAAACACTAACACGACAAGTCCCCAAGTTGACTCTTCAAGAGATAACGTTAATAAAGCAAGTGCAGTTGAGCAAACTAATGACAGCAATGCTTCTCAAAAACAAACATCTGATGAAGGGACTGCGGATGCTTTATCAGATATTAATTTGGGTGCAACTACAAGTAAGCTAGCTAGTCAACAACCTGATAGCACCTATGCTGCAGATTATATTAATAGCTATAATCAAGTGTTTAATGGGTATCAAGATGGTATGACTGCAACTACAACCACAAAAAATAGTACAGATTCCTCTTATCTAAAAGGATATGATGTTGGTTATCAAGCTAATCCAAGAGTTAAGGGATACAATGATGGTCTTGCGGATATCCAAGCATTAAAAGAAAATCAGATGATAAAAAATAGTCAAGGTAAAAGTGCTGACTATATTGCTGGTTACAAGTCAGCCTATCAAGGATATAGTGATGGAACCAACTATACTTCTCCTAATCCAAGCATAAATGTAAAAGGTTGGAATAGCTTAAACCCTAATTCTAATACGCTAACAGATGTTTTATATAGTAATGCATATAGTCAAGGTAAATCTTACTATGACACTAACAAAACAAAGCTAGTATCAACATCTTTTCAACTATATCAAAGTTACCTTGATAATAATTCAGGACTAACAGGAGTTAAAATACTAAACAATATTAGTATGTGGGATACTCAAGGAGTTAATGGAGCCACAGGTTATGATGGTAATGGTGTTGCCACTTCAGTATATGGAAACGCAACTAATGCACAGTCCAAGCTTTATTCAAATGCAGCTGAAAGAATTGTTTACTATACCACAGACACACCTGTTACTTATGATGGATTGGATCATACAGTAGACTATGCTTCTTACGTTTTCTCTAATCGTTCTATTCCAGGTGACATTAACATTAAAAATATTACGATGTATGGTGGAGATTATTATGGACCTATGAAAAAAGAGTCTGGTGGTAATATATCCTACGATAATATTACATACACTGGTCCACAGTTAGTGAATGCGACAGGGGCCAATGTTACAATAAAAAACAATGTTACGGTAAATGGTGGACAGAATTATAATCCTACCCAAATAGGGATTGATTTACCCCCAGAAGCCACAACTGGTGCTACCAGATATGTGCCGGACTTTGTCGCATCAGAAGGTGGCCCTATATTAGGTGGAGATATAAATGGTGGTAGTGAAGAACAAAACATGGAAGTTTCTTCAGTTTTGTTCACTAAAGGAAGTCATTATACCGGTAGCTCTTACAATGGTACAGTGATTGAAGCCTCTGGATCAGGGGATATTATCGTTGATGAAGGTGCTATAGTTGATTTAAAGCCGAAGGGTGACGGATCTTATGGGGCTGGGAATGCTCCATCTGGCGGAGTTGCTCAAGGTATGTACTTACATGGTACAAATAATGTTTATGTTAGAAAAAACGCTAGTGTGAATATTACACTTCAAAAAAACGATTATATGGCTCAACATGGATATACGGATAGGACTGCCAATGCCATTTATATGACTGGTGGGACTTTGAATATTGATCAAGGAGGTACAATCTCTGTAGATTACGATGGGAAAATGCCAACTAATATGACATCCGGTGGTGTTTATCTTAATGGTGGTACTGTGAATGTTAATGGTACCTTTGATATTACGGGTAAGAACTTAGGAGACAGCAGTAATTTGTTACTTTATGCGGGTTCTGCTGTAAATATCACAAATGGGAATATGAATATTTCTATTGCTGATGGTAGCGGTAATATGCACTTGGTTAACGGTAATGCATTTAATGTTTCAAATCCTGGTACTTCAGGTATTAATTTTGATTTAGGACAAAATACAGGATCGGGTAGTGCGTTGTTCGGATCTGGTACCATGATTGCTAAAAATGTTAGTGTTAACCATAGTGATAAATATTTACCTTACTATGATTTAAACATCCCTATGGGAGGTGGTACTGTCACAGGTAATGGTATGAATGGATACGATTCAAACGTATTTAACTATTCCTTAGCTGCAGACGACTCTAAAACTAAACGTTTAGAGTTGAGAGCTATACCAGATTTTGGTTTTGTACCTAATAGTAATGATGTTAAATTGGATAGTAATGGAAATTATGTTCTAACAGGTAACTTACAGACTATTAATTCATCACCTAATTTTAACAATTCTCAAAATTCTATTTACCTTCGAATGTTAGATAAAAATGGGAATCCATTACCTGGCAATACATATCCTAATACTGAAGATAGTAAGGATGTCGATTCTGCCAATAAACCAAATGTATATACAGTAGCTCTTAAGAATAATAGTCAAACGGATGGTACTATTCAATATCAAATTAGTTTACCTAAAGAATTTGATCTTACCCAAATTAATAATTATCAAGTTCAGGGACACTATGTTATAAGTAACCATTTAAACCAGATTGATTTGAGTCAGGATAAAATCAATGACGTAATTGCTAAAAGAGCTACAAGTTCTTATGATGATGGAGTCGCTGCTTTTTTAAATCATAAAGATGATAAGCCAGCATATGATCCAAGTACTGATTCTAGGTATAACACCCCTAATAGTGATTACAAAACTGGATATGATGGCGCGAAAGATGGTTATGATAGCAAAGGAGACTCTACGAAATCCTTAGTTTATGGCTATGGTAGTGATAGTTATAAAAAAGCATTTGACATAGGTGGTAGTGCTTACTTTGAGGAACGATCATCAGGTTATGAAAACGCTAATGATAATAATACAAAAGCTCAAAGTTATGCAAAAGATGCAACAAATAGTGCTAGCCAAGCAAAAGATAGCAATCAAACAGCAACAAATGCAGCAACAAGTGCAGGCCAAGCAGCAACAACCGCTAATAATGCGCAAAGTACAGCAAGTAGCTTGAGTACTAAGTATCCAAATGATCAAGTAATCGCAAGTGCCGCAAGTGCCGCATCGAGTGCAGCAGCAGATGCAAATCAAGCTTCAAGTACAGCCGCACAAGATGTACAAAAAGCATCAAGCGCTAATTCAACAGCAGCATCAGCAACAAATGATGCGAGTGTAGCAGCAAGTAAAGCCGCAAGTGAAGCATCATTAGCAAGTACAGCAAACGAAAATGCAGTATCGGCAGCTAAGGCAGGTAATGAAACACAAGCTACAGAGTATGTGCAAGAGGCTAAAAGCGCTGCTCAAAGTGTAGCAGATCAAACAGCAGCAGCCAGTGCCGCAGCAAGTACAGCAGCAAGTGCCGCAGCAGTCGCTTCACAAGCCGCAAGCGATGCTACAAAAGCAAACCAAGCCGCTCAAATTGATCAACAAACTGCAACATCACAAGCTGCAATTGCAAACCAAGCGTCAAGTACAGAAGATCAAGGAAATACGGCGGTAAGTCAAGCCAATGCCGATAATAC
>NZ_AYZL01000005.1 GCF_001436605.1 Holzapfeliella floricola DSM 23037 = JCM 16512
AAAAAAAGGGGGTTACAAGACTTTTTAAAACTTTCTGCTGATGATTTAACACCTTTAGAGATAAAAGCTCTAGCGATGATAAGAAACGATTCTGCTCTCGACACAGAAATTTTAAAAGGAGATAACGTCGTCTCCAGCTTCTTAGTTTTAGAAAAGATTGTTAGTCAGAGATTAGCAGCTGAGCTAAAACCTAAGAGAATGCAACTTAGTGATACACAGATACAGAAAATCTTTGAGTTAAAGTCACAAGGTTATTCTCTTAGAAAAATTGCAACAAAACTAAGTATTAGTCGCATAACCGTTACTCGTGTCATAAAAAAGGATTATGTCAATGGTGATGATGTAAAGCGGATAGAAAACGTGATACAAAATTTGAGATAAAAAAACTTACTTCGTTTAGCTGTCGGCAAAATCGTTAAGCCATAGGTTCTTGTAGCGGAAAAGGCGAAAAGCGTAAGCGTGCCTTTGTAGTGAAAAGGTTCTATGGCAGATTTTTTAAGCCGATAGCTAAACGAAGTAAGTGAATTAGAATAAAATTTCCAACCCTGTACTAAGCCAGTTATAAGTTTAAAAAACAAACTTACTTTGGTCGCAGGAGGCTAGGGGAGTTTGAGGGGCTGAAAGCCCTTCAAGGTTTTAAAGTGTTTTTTCATAGAAAAACACGCAAAAAAGAGGCTGTTTCCAGCCTCTTTTTACTTATCTTGATACATATAGAAACAATTGGTTTTTAAAATCAGTTGTTTCTATATGCCACAAACGTTGTTATATCAATGTTTCTTTTGATTTTTATTTATTTATAAAGGTTGAACGCTTTTTGTTGAAAAAGAACACCTATGAAGCTATGATGGTCTTGTCTAAGAAAATCATAACATACGAAAGGTGTTCTATATGTCAGATTATAAAGAAAAACCCTGTTATAGTAAAGGAAAAGAGCTTAAGGATGTTAGAAAGTCTGGAAAAGCTGTTCCATGGAAGTCAAAAAAGTTACTCTCTCTTGAATTAGCGGAACGGCTAAAAGAAATGGAGTACTTTAAAAAGTTTATTTCTGTATCTCAGTGTGCTCAAGTTTTGGTTTTTCGTAAAACTTATGCTGGAGATTACAGACTTTTCCAAACTTGGTTTTGTAAGGATCGTCTTTGTCCGATGTGCTCGTGGAGGAAATCTTTGATACAAAGCTATTTTATGACTAGAGTCGTTAAAGAAGTTTTTAAAAGAAAACCAAAATCAAGATGGATTTTTTTAACTTTAACTACAAAGAATACATTTACTGCAAAGGAACTATCTAAAGAATTATCTGCAATGACAAAAGCTTTTCGTGAAATGTGTCGGCGTAAAGCAGTTCAAAAAAATCTGCTTGGATTTTATAGAGTTACGGAAATAACTGTCAATAAAGAGAATATGTCTTACAATCAGCATTTACATGCTTTACTCTGTGTTTCTAGCTCTTATTTTAAAAAAGATAATTACTTGAATCAGGAAAGCTGGACTCAACTTTGGAAACATCATATGAAATTAGATTACGTCCCAGTTGTAAACATACAACTTGTTAAACCTAAAAAGTTTAAAGAAAAAGAATCTGATGGTTTGGTTAGTGCTGTACAAGAAACTGTGAAGTATGAGTCAAAATCTTCTGACTATATTACTCAAGATTTTGAATTAGATAAACAAGTTATTGCTGATTTAAGCGAAGCACTTAGGGGGAAACGCTTTAGTTCTTCAAGTGGGATAATTAAGAAAGTTCAGCAAGAACTGAAGCTCAAAGATGCTGAAGAATCAGATGATTTAGTTAATGTAGATGGTGAACCTAATCCTGAACAATTTGTTGAAGGTGAAATTTTAGCTAGATGGCATGATGATGTAGGCACATATATTGTTGATAATTAAGGGTTTAAAGACCTTTTTTATTTTAAAATAATTGGTATAGGATGCACCCATCCTATACCAAAAAGGAGGAACTATGGACGACAAAAATTTTAAAAAATTAATAGACTCAGGGACTACTCAAAAAGCGAAAATAAGTGACAAAAAACGATACGGAGATGTTACTAATGTTTTTTATGTTTTTTCAGAAGAACAAGAAAAAGCTAAAAAATATATCCAAGTTGCTCATGAACTAGCTCTCAGACTAAAAAAAAGGGGGTTACAAGACTTTTTAAAACTTTCTGCTGATGATTTAACACCTTT
>NZ_AYZL01000019.1:0-30167 GCF_001436605.1 Holzapfeliella floricola DSM 23037 = JCM 16512
AGTTTTGTCTGTTTTTGATGTAAGTTTTGTCTGTTTTTGATGTAAGTTTTGTCTGTCCAAAATGCGATTTGATGTAAATTTTGTCTGTTTTGATGTAAGTTTTGTCTAAACAGACAAAAAAAGCCCTTATTCTTGTTGGGATTTAGGGCTTTTTTTTATGATTAAAAGTACTGACAGAACGATTAGCCAAGCATCATAAAGATAAAACCACATGGCAGATATCATCAGCGACAAACTTAAAGTGATGATAAATAAAGTGAGGATATTCAATATTATGTTGTAATATAATATGTTCTGTTATCGCATAGTATATTATTTTATAACATAATAAAAAACCCGCTAATAGCGGGTTTTTTGGTGAGTTAATAATGATCAACTCGTATTTAAGTCTTATAACAATACTTGGAGGAGTAAGAAATAAGAAATATAATAAGTAGCTTTCGCTACAAGTGAATAGTAGTTGATTTTTGGTAGAAAAGCAAAGATTAAGTCTTATTATCTTTCATTATTGTAAATTGACAGATATTTTCCAGTAATAGAATTTTTAGCAGTTACAGAATCTTTTGGTCTACCAGTGTAAAGAATTCGGCCACCGTAAATTCCTGCTTTGGGTCCAACATCAATCAACCAATCGGCTTGGCTCATAATTTCCAAGTTATGTTCAACGATAATAAGTGTGTTACCTTGACTAACTAAGTTATTAAACAGTTCTTCAATGACTTTAACATCTTGCATGTGTAATCCTGCTGTTGGCTCATCTAATAAATAAATAGCACCTTTATTGTTTAATTGATCAGCTAATTTTAGACGTTGGACTTCTCCACCTGAAAGGGTATCAAGTGACTGACCTAAAGAAAGGTAGTCAAGTCCAACGCGTTTCATATTTGTTAACTTACTTGAAATCTCTTTGATATCGTCAAAGAAAGTTAAAGCGTCCGCAATAGATAATTCTAAGACATCACTGATGGTTTTGTCATGGTAAGTGTAGCTTAGTGCTTCGTCATTGTAGCGTTTACCCTGACATTTTTCGCAGACTTGAATAACAGGATCCATGAATGCCATATTGGTAATCTGAACACCACGGCCCTTACATAACGGACATCTGCCCTTACCATTATAGCTAAATAAGGCACGGGATACTTTATTTTCTTTAGCGAATAGTTTTCTAATCGTGTCTAAAATATCAAGATAAGTAGCAGAAGTTGAGCGGATATTGACGCCCACTGCATCTTGGGTCAAATCAATATAAGGACCGGTTAATTTTTCTTTGATTGCTTCAACCAGTGAACTTTTACCTGATCCAGCGACACCAGAAATAACTGTTTGTGCATTGAGTGGAATTTTGACATCGACATCTTTTAGATTGTGGATTTTAACGTCTGAAAGGTCAATGGTTTTTGTGATAGGTCTGTGATTTGGAAAAGTAAGCTTTTGCTTAAGCATTTTACCTGTTAAGGTGTTGGAATTAAGTATTTCGTCATAAGTACCTGCAAAAGTAACCTCTCCACCTTCTTTTCCAGCTTTTGGCCCAATTTCGAAAATATAATCAGCAATCGGAATTAGTAGGGGATTGTGTTCAACAATGACAACGGTATTGCCACGATCACGAAGCTTGATGAGGGCTTTTTTGATTAGTTCGATGTCATGAGGATGAAGGCCGACACTGGGTTCATCTAAGATATAAAGCATATCAACTAGTGCACTATTCATGAATTTTGCAATCTTAATGCGTTGTACTTCCCCACCAGATAACGTATCAGTACTGCGATTAAGTGTTAAATAAGACAATCCAAGATCAATAAGCGCTTGAATCTTATTATTGAGTTCACGGATTAAATCTTTAACGAGTGGTTGTGTAATTGTCTTCAAAAATGTCATAATTTCATCAAGATTCAGTGCTAAAACATCGCTGATGTTCTTGTTGTCTATTTGACAGCTAAGTGTTTTTTGATTGAGCTTTTGCCCCTGACAAGTTGGGCAAATTTTACGAGTAACGACTTCTGCAATCGCTTTTTTGTGATGTTGACCCTCACGACTTTCAAGAATCGAGCGCTTGATTCTAGGAATAAGTCCTTCATATAAAATAGAGTTGTTCCATTCAGGAGCGGCGTCTTTTAGTTTTTGTTGAGGGGCATAGAGTAGATTGTCTAACTCTTCCTTTGAATAATCTTTGATTTTCTTGTCGTTATCAAAAAGACCGGTTTGTGCATATCGTTTCCAGCGCCAAGTGTTTGGACCAAAACTGACAAAGGTAATACCACCTTCATTTAGTGATTTATTATAGTCAATAAGTTTGTCAGGATTGATTTCGTCAACGTATCCGAGTCCTTGGCACTGTTCACACATACCTTGAGGTAAGTTGAAAGAAAAAGAGTCTGAATAACCTACCCAAGGTTTGCCCACTCTTGAAAAAAGTAATCTCAAAAGTGAGTAGATACCAGTATAGGTAGAAAGTGTCGACCGGGGATTTTTGCCAACGGTTTTTTGTTGGATAACAATCGCAACGGGTAAATTGTCAATCTGTCCGACTTCAGGAGAACCATATTTAGGTAGATATTGTTGTGTAAAACTAGGGAAAGTTTCATTCAGTTCTCGTCTCGAATTAGCAGCTAAAGTATCAAAGACTAATGATGATTTTCCTGAACCAGATAAACCCGTGAATACATTTATCTGGTGTTTTGGAATTGATAAGTTAATATTTTTGAGGTTATTTTGGTGAGCATCCTTAATCTCAATAAAATCTTGTTTCATAATCGCACTCCTTACAATTGTTTAGTTAGGTTCATTATAGAAGCTATGGCACATAAATCCAAATGATGAATGATCTAATCTTCATTGATTGGTGTGATTTGCTTGATTAATAGTCCTCTGTTGGTGTTAACAATACGCCAAATCTCGGTAAATCGCTCAATTTGAGCATTATCTTCCTAAATACAGTGACTAGTTTAGTCGAAACTATCACTAATTGTGTGGTGCAAGATTGAGGAATCCACTGTAAAAGATTGCAAATAAAAAACGCCCACGATTTTAATCGAGACGTTGCAGTATTTATAAAAAGTCACTTCAAAGTGTTTAATTGTTAATTTTGATAATTTTCAAAGAAGGCAAATATGTCATCAAGTGAATCAGAAAAGAATAGTTTTTGGCGATTTTCTTTTGATAAATAACCTTGAACAACCATATTGTCATACATTGCTTTCATAGGTGTATAAAAACCGTCGATATTATAAAAAGCACAAGGGTTATTGACTTGACCCAATATATGCCATGAATAAGCTTCTACGATTTCTTCTAATGTTCCCGCACCACCAGGCATGGCTATACAAAAGTCTGATAGTTCTAGCATACGTTGCTTTCTAACAGACATGCTGTCGACAATTTCAGTGTGTTGCGCTTCGTCTTCAAAACCTTCTAAATCCTTGAGAAACTTAGGCATGATTGCATAGACTTCGCCATTTTGTTGCAGTACGGTTTCTGCAATGACACCCATTAACCCGACTGTTCCGCCTCCATAAACAAGATCAAAATTATGATTAATCATTTTTTGACCTAGTGACATGACAGCTTCTTTATATTTGGTATTATTGCCAATCTTGGCACCGCAATATACCGCTAAACGTTTATTTCTCATAATGTTATTCTTCTTTCAACTAAGTACTTTATAGTATACAGCGATTAATGAAATTAGTAAAAATGTAGCGGCTATTATTATATGATTTTTAAAGTTTGAAAGGTTGCTCTCGCGTGTGCGAGAAAAAGTTGCGTACTATCAAGTTGTGATTTTAGCTGTGAGGATCACTCTCGCGTATGCGAGAAAAAGTTATAATCTGCATCATAGTTGATGATTAATTCAGGATCACTCTCGCGTATGCGAGAAAAAGTTTTGCTTGGCTTCGATATCGAGTTTTTCCTCGGGATCACTCTCGCGTATGCGAGAAAAAGATGAACTGATACTGGCGTCTTGAAAGGGTTCGAGGATCACTCTCGCGTATGCGAGAAAAAGAGATTTTAAATTTAAATACTTTGTTTTTTTTAAGGATCACTCTCGCGTATGCGAGAAAAAGTCAAAAGAACCTTAAAAGAGCTACGTCTATGAAGGATCACTCTCGCGTATGCGAGAAAAAGACGTTTAGTCACTGATGAAGTGGTTAACGTTCGGGATCACTCTCGCGTATGCGAGAAAAAGCCCAATTTTCAAATTGGGGACATTGCCAGTTAAGGATCACTCTCGCGTATGCGAGAAAAAGACTAACAGAATCCCATCAAATCAACGTTTCATTTTTTATAGTGTATCAAATTCAGACACTTTTTACCAGTTGCCGTTATGGTCAACTAGCCTAATCAACAAGGATAACTTTGTCAATGAGTTCACGTGGATAAATTAGAAAAAATCACTATAAAAAAAACGTCCAATAACATGGACGTTTTTTTGTTTTATTACTAAACTTTCTCAGCACTTAAAAATTTAATTCCTTTACTACCAATATCTGTTCGGTAATGATAATGAGCTTTGTTAACAGACTGAGCTAAAGCATCATTAAGTTTTGTTTGTGCCTTAGCTAAATCTTGATCATGAGCAATTGCCATCAATACGCGACCGCCAGAACTAACAAATTGATTATTGATTTCTTTAACACCAGCATAATCAACGTCAATCGTATCGTTAAATACGGGTAACGGTTGGCTGTCTAAGACTTTTTTGGGATAGCCCATAGAAGCCACAACATTGCCAATATAGTATTGCCCTTGTTGCCAGGTCAGTTGACTAGTTTTGCCAGCAAGTAATTGCACAATAGCGTCACCTAAGTCTGATTCAAGTTGAGGTAGCACAACTTGTGTTTCAGGATCTCCCATACGAACGTTGAATTCAATAACTTGAATACCTTCTTTAGTCAAAATCAAGCCGGCATATAAGAATCCAGTGAATGAATGGCCTTCTTTAACCATTTGTCTTAAAACAGGTTTAACAACTTCGTTGATAGCAGTATCTTGAATGGATTGGCTAATTTGAGGAACAGGACTATAAGCACCCATTCCACCAGTGTTTGGCCCTTCGTCATTGTCAAGTAAACGCTTGTGATCTTGAGAAGGTGGCATTGCCATAAATTGTTCGCCATTTGCCATCACAAATAGTGAAAATTCTTCCCCTTCTAAGAAGTCTTCAACCAAGATAGAGCTATGATGCCCATTTGTCAGTAACTCAGCAATAGCTTGGTCAGCTTCATCTTGAGTTTGAGCAATGATAACTCCTTTTCCTGATGCAAGTCCATCAGCTTTAATAACAATAGGAAGAGAGCGACTAGCGATGTAGTCTTTAGCTTCTTCAACCTTGGTAAAAGTTTGGTGCTTAGCAGTTTTAACACCAGCTCTTTGCATGATTGATTTGGCAAAATCTTTTGAACTTTCTAATCTAGCTGCGGATTGAGTTGGCCCGAAGATAGGAAGAGATTGTAAGTTGAATTCATCAACAATCCCTTTTGATAAAGGGACTTCAGGTCCGACTAATGTGCAGGTTACATCGTTTTCACGAGCAAAATTAGCTAAAGCTGAAACATCGGTTTCACTGATTGAAACGGTTGAAACGTTTTGTAAGTTATTCATCATAGGATTGCCAGGTGCAACAAGAATCAGACGATCATTGTGGCGTGATAGCGATTTAGCAAAAGCATATTCACGACCACCAGACCCAATAATTAACCATTTTTCCATTATAAGATACTCCTCTGTTAAGACTTAATTAGTGTTTGAAATGACGTTTTGCTGAAAAGACCATCGCAATACCAAGTTTGTCAGCCATTGCAATTGAATCTTTATCACGGATACTACCACCAGGTTGAACAATTGCTTTGATACCATGTTTAGCTGCGTATTCAACACAGTCATCCATTGGAAAGAAGGCATCTGAAGCCATAATGGCATTTTCAAAACCAGATTTTGAAGCGGCATTTTCAATTGCGATTTTTGTAGAGTCGATACGGTTCATCTGACCAGCACCTACCCCTAAAGTTTGAGAAGCAGTTGTGATGACAATAGCGTTACTTTTGACGTGTTTAACGACAGTTTGACCAAATTCAAGTGCTTCAAGTTGTTCTTTTGTGGGTTGTGTTTTTGTGACGACTTCAAAGTCGGAGATAGACTCGTGTGCTAAGTCACGGTCTTGAATTAACGCACCACCAAGAACTGAAACGAGGTCTTTTTGGTTAGCATCAATTTTAGAAAAGTCTAGTTGAAGTAGACGTAAGTTCTTCTTCTTAGCTAAAACATCGTAAGCTTCATCTGTAAATGAAGGTGCGATAATAATTTCCAAGAAGATTTCGTGCATTTTTTCAGCGGTAGCCAAGTCAACTTCACGGTTTGATACGATAATTCCACCAAAAATTGAGATTGGGTCAGCATCATAAGCTTTTTGCCAAGCATCCAAAACGGTTTCAGCAAGACCAACACCACAAGGGTTCATGTGTTTTAGAGCCACAACAGCTGGTTGATCAAATTCAGCAGCAATACGAAGTGCAGCATCTGCATCACGGATATTATTGTAAGAAAGTTGTTTGCCGTGTAATTGTTTAGCATTAGCTAGTGAATATTTTTCGGGAATAGCATCTTTATAATAAGCAGCTTGTTGATGGTTGTTTTCACCATAACGCATGTCGTCCACTTTTTCATAAGTGACTGTTAGTTTTTCTGGGAACTCTTCAGCAGTTAAATAGTTAGCAATTAATGCATCATAAGCGGCTGTTTGTCTGAAAACTTTAGCAGAAAGTTGACGTTTGAATTCAACTGTAAGGTTGTCTGCCTTAAGACGGTCAATAACTTCATCATAATCGCTAGGTTCAGTTATGACTGCAACATCTTGGTAGTTTTTAGCAGCTGCACGAAGCATTGAAGGGCCACCGATATCGATGTTTTCAATGGCATCTTCATCTGTTACATCAGGCTTTTGGATAGTTTCTTTAAAGGGATATAAATTAACGCAAACCAGGTCAATGGGATTGATGCCACTTTCCTTAATTTGGGCCATATGAGTTGGGTTAGCGCGTTGTGCTAAAATCCCACCATGAATCATTGGATGAAGTGTTTTGACACGACCGTCCAACATTTCTTTGAATTGTGTAATATCTTCAACGGGGGTAGCAGCCACATTATGATCCACTAAATTTTTAAGTGTCCCTCCGGTTGAGATAACATCATATCCTTGTTCGATTAAGTTTTTGGCAAATTCGACGATGCCTGTCTTGTCAGATACGCTAATTAAAGCTAATTTTTTCAACTTAAAGTTCTCCTTTTTCGATTAAATTGCGAATTGTGTCAGGGTACAGCACATGTTCAACGCTATGAATTCTAGTTTCTAAATCTTCTAGGCTATCACTTTTGTAGCGAGGGACTTTTTGTTGACGAATAATGTGACCAGTATCAACACCTTCATCAACATAGTGAACGGTCACACCAGTCTCACTCACACCAGCTTTATAAGCATCACCAATACCATCTTTACCAGGGAAATTAGGAAGATAAGCGGGATGGATATTGATGATTTTTTGAGGGAAAGCATTTAAAAGTGTGGCATGAATAATTTTCATATAGCCAGCTAAAATAATGAAGTCAATGTCATGCTGGTGTAACTGTTCTAAAATTTGGGTTTCATAATCAGTTTTGTCCGCGCAATTTTTGAGTTCTAAAACAAAAGTCTCAATCCCATGATTGTGGGCACGTTCGATAACTTTAGCATGGGGTTTATCGCACACCACAAGTGAGAGATTAATTGGTAAATCTGCACGGGCAATTGATTCAAAATTAGAACCGTTTCCCGAAGCAAAAACAGCGACATTCTTTAGCTTAGTAGATGATTTCGACTGGTTTGTCATGTCTATTTTCCACCTGACCTATTTGGTAACAATCATCACCAAGAATTGTTTTGACTTGTTCAACATTTTCAGGTGCAACAGCCATAATCATACCTAGCCCCATGTTGAAGACAGAGTCCATTTCTTCTTGTGAAACTTGCCCTTCTCTTTGTAAAAGATCGAAGATAGCAGGTTGTTGCCAAGTGTTTTTGTAAACTTTTGCGGTCAAGTATTCTGGAATGATGCGTTCCAAGTTTTCTGTAATCCCACCACCTGTAATATGAGCGACAGCATGTACTAAACTTTCTTCAAATAACGGGTTAAGTTGATTGAAGTAGATTTGAGTAGGTGCCATCACAACATCAAGTAGTGTGCCGTTCAATTCTTCACGATACTCATTTAAGTCTAGTTGATTGTCATCAATGATTTTTCTCACTAGGGAATAACCATTTGAGTGAATACCACTTGAAGCTAGACCAATTAAGACATCGCCTTCTTTAACGTTTTGCTTAGTTAGGATTTTACTTTTATCAACTAAACCAACTGCAAAACCAGATAAATCGTATTCGTCAGTGTCATAAAGACCCGGCATTTCAGCCATTTCACCACCGATTAGAGCCATGTTTCCTAACTTACAACCTTCGGCAATGCCGTTTACGATTTCTTTCATATTAGCTGGTTCAAGTTTACCAACACCCACGTAGTCTAAGAAGAATAGTGGATTAGCACCTTGAGCTAGAATGTCATTCACACACATCGCAACTAAGTCGATCCCGATATTTTCATTACGGTTATGTTTGAGTGCAAGCATTAACTTAGTTCCAACACCATCAGTACCTGAAATCAAAACAGGTTCTTTTATGCCTTTTAAGACATTAGTCAATTCATATTCAGCACCAAAGCCACCAATGGTTGAGAGAACATTGGCATTTTGGGTTGCTTTTACAATTGGCTTGATAGCGTCAACAGCATTTTCTCCTGCTTTAATATCAACACCGGCTTTTTTATATTGGTTAGTCAATTTTACGTTCCTCCGTGTAAAGTCCTAATTCTTGAGCTTTTTGATCAAATTCTTCTTGATAATCGTATAAAGGGGTTGGATAGTTACCGTCAAAGTAAGCGGTACACAAGCCATGATAAGCATTATCACTTTTGAGTCCAATGGCATCAATTAAACCTTCAACACTCAAAAATCCAAGTGAATCGGCATTGATAATTTCTGTGATTTCATCAATTGAATGATTAGCAGCAATTAATTCTTGTGTCGTTTGGATATCAATTCCGTAGAAACAAGGGAATTTAAGTGCAGGAGACCCAATACGAACGTGAACTTCTTTAGCACCTGCATCACGAATTAATTTCACAATGTATTTAATTGTTGTGCCACGAACAATAGAATCATCAACTAAAACAACACGCTTGTCTTTAACAACTGAGCGAACAGCTGACAACTTCATAGAAACACCGTTTTCACGTTTTTCTTGAGTCGGTTCAATGAAGGTTCTAGCGACATATTGGTTCTTGATTAATCCCATATCATAAGGGATACCGCTACCTTGTGCGTAACCTCCTGCAGCAGACAAAGCAGAGTTTTGAACACCGACAACAACGTCAGCATCAACAGGATTTTCTTTAGCACAAAGTTCACCCATACGTTTTCTAGCTTCATGAACAGACACATTACGAATAACTGAGTCAGGACGTGCAAAGTAGATGTATTCCATTGAACAAATGGTCAAGTTAGTATCAGTTGTGAAGTGGTCAGTTGTAATTCCTGATTTATTGATGATAATCACTTCACCGGGTTCAACGTCACGGACGTATGTTGCATGAACTTGATCAAGGGCACAAGTTTCGCTTGCAATAACGTATGAACCGTCGTCACGTCTACCAATAACTAAAGGACGAAAACCATTGCGGTCAAGTGCAGCAATTAAAGTGTCTTCTGTTGAAAGTAAGAAGGCAAAACCACCTTCAATTTGTTGAAGCGCTTCTTTCAAACGATCTAAGAAGTCATCTTTTTGGCTCATCTTGATAAGTTGTCCTAGAATTTCACTATCTGAGTCAGAGTGAAAAACAGCGCCTTTGTCTTGTAACTTCTTCTTCAAAGTATCGGCATTGGTTAAGTTACCATTATGTGCAAGTGAAAAATCAGTGAAGTTATCCAAGTGAAAAATGAATGGTTGGATATTTTTGATACCATGACTTCCGGCTGTGGCATATCTGACATGTCCCACACCAATTGAACCTTTTAACGTCTTGAAAGTTTCTTGATCGGCAAAAACATTAGAAATCAGACCTAAGTCACGTTGACGGTGCATGATTCTGTCGTCATCAGTCACGACCATACCCGCGCCTTCTTGACCACGGTGTTGTAAGCTGTGTAGTCCGTGATAAATTAGGCCAGCTGTTTCATCTGGATTAGATCCCCAAATACCAAAGACACCGCATTCTTCATTTAAACTTTTTATTTCATTAGGCATGTTAGACTGTCCTTCCAAGAATTTTTCAAATCAGAAACCTGAGCGATTAAGTGCTGATCTGCTAATTTAATATCAACTGTTGGTTCTTGTGTTAATTCACCAATTAATGTGGCAGAATCTTGCATTAAAGCTTCAAATTCTGATTTATGTTCAGGCTTAATACTGATGACAAAACGACTTTGAGATTCAGAGAACAATTGTGCAGCTGTTAGGTCAAGTTTTCCTTTAATTCCCAATTCTTGAGCAAAAGCACTTTCTGCAAGTGCGACACCTAATCCACCTTCACTTAAATCGTGGGCACTTTGAACCAAGTTTTGTTTAATCGCTTTCGATACTAATTGTTGGTTGTGATGTTCAGTTTCTAAATCAAAGTGGTCAAATGAACCGTAGATTTCACCTGTCATCATTTTTTGAATTTCAGAACCGCTGAAGTCATCAAAAGTTTGACCGACAACATAAACTAAATCGCCAGCAGTTTTGAAATCTTGTGTTGTGATGTGTCGGTTATCTTCAATCAAACCAACCATTCCAATAACTGGTGTTGGATAAATCGCTTTTTTATCAGTTTCGTTATAAAGTGATACGTTACCCGAAATAACAGGTGCATCAAAGGTTTGACAAGCTTTTGAAATTCCTTGAACAGATTGATCCATTTCATAGAAACGTTCATCATTTTCGGGATTACCAAAGTTCAAACAGTCTGTAATACCAATCGGTGTTCCACCTGAAGCAACAATGTTTCGAGCAGATTCACTAACTGCAATCTGTCCACCAATGTAAGGATCTAAGTAGATGTAACGTGCGTTGCTATCCATTGTCATCGCAAGAGACTTGTTGGTATTTCTAACACGGATAACAGCTGCATCACTACCAGGCGCCACAACTGTGTTTGCTTGCACACGTGAATCGTATTGACGAAAGACCGATTCTTTTGAAGCTACTGTTGGTTGAGCTAAAACTTTTGATAGTGTTTCAGCAACGTCTGTTACTTCTGGAACAAAGTTTTCTTTTGTTTCAAGCAGGTGTTTTGGCTTTTGACCAACGTGTTGATATTCAGGAACGTCATCAACCAAGCTTGCAGTTGGGATATCACAAACGACTTCACCTTGATGAGTTAAGGTGTAGTGACCATCGTTGACAACTTCACCAATGGTTACGGCGTCAAGATTGTATTTTTTGAAAACATCGAAAATTTCTTGTTCATGTCCTTTTTTGATACAAAATACCATACGTTCTTGTGATTCAGACAACATGATTTCATAAGGTGTCATATGATCTTCACGCTGTGGCACTAAGTCAAGGTTAAGATTAAGACCACTTCCGGCTTTTGAAGCCATTTCAGCAGATGAAGAAACAAGTCCACAAGCTCCCATGTCTTGAATACCAACTAGAATATCAGAATGTTTGTCAATAACTTCTAGACAAGCATCTACTAATAGTTTTTCCATGAAAGGATCACCTACTTGAACAGCTGAACGGTTCAAATCTTCACCATCGCTGAATTCACTTGAAGCAAAAGACGCACCGTTAATCCCATCACGTCCAGTTTTTGCGCCAACATAGATAATTGAGTTACCTTCACCTTTAGCAACACCAGATTTCAGTTTGTCTTTATCCATTAAGCCAACACACATGGCATTAACTAGTGGGTTACCGTCATAAGAAGCATCAAAGGCAATCTCACCACCGATAGTTGGGACACCGATACTGTTTCCGTAATGAGAAATTCCAGCAACAACTTGATCAAGGAGATACTTGTTTTTAGGTGTAGACAATTCACCAAAACGAAGACTATCAAGCAAAGCAACTGGTTTTGCTCCCATTGAGAAAATGTCACGAATAATTCCACCAACCCCTGTTGCAGAACCTTGGAAGGGTTCCACAAAGCTAGGATGGTTATGACTTTCGGCTTTAAACACAACTGCTTGGTTATCACCAATATCTAAAACACCAGCCCCTTCACCAGGGCCTTGGAGTACACGACTGCCTTCAGTCCAGAATTTTTTAAGCACTTGTTTTGAGTTTTTGTATGAACAGTGTTCACTCCACATTCCTGAAAATAAGCCGGTTTCGGTGTAGTTAGGAAGACGACCCAGTAGCTTTTTTGAGATAGTCGTATATTCTTCTTCAGTCAAGCCCCATTCAAGGTAGACTTTTTGGTCTTTGATTTCTTGAGGTGATAGTTCAGGTTTAGTTAACACGATTTAATTCTCCTTTAAAGCTTTTTAGAATTGATTGGAATAAAGTGAGTCCTTCTTCACTACCAAGAATGGTTTCAACTGCACGTTCAGGGTGAGGCATCATACCTAAGACGTTACCTGCTTGATTAGTAATACCTGCGATATCTGCGCAACTACCATTAGGGTTGTTATCGTAAGTGAATACGATTTGATTATTAGATTTTAGCTCAGCTAACTGGGCATCATCACAATAGTAGTTCCCTTCGCCGTGAGCAATTGGAATGTTGATGTGT
Organism: Holzapfeliella floricola DSM 23037 = JCM 16512; assembly: GCF_001436605.1. Taxonomy (GTDB): domain Bacteria; phylum Bacillota; class Bacilli; order Lactobacillales; family Lactobacillaceae; genus Holzapfeliella; species Holzapfeliella floricola. Next base: position 12,798 of record NZ_AYZL01000019.1, read on the forward strand.
TGTCCTTTTTTGTAAAGATTGGTAAACAGTGTTTCATTGTTCACAACGGTTAAAGGCTCAATTTGGGAAATGAATGACATGCTTTTATTATGTTGTAGTGCACCAGGTAAAAGGCCAATTTCAGTCAAAATTTGAAAACCGTTGCAAACACCTAATACAGGTTTGTTTGCATTAGCAAACTCAATTAAAGCAGGAATGATGTTGGCAAATTTTGCAATGGCACCACTTCTTAAATAATCCCCATATGAAAATCCGCCAGGAATTAAAGCAGCATCAAAGCCATCAAGACTAGTTTCATCACAAGAAATCATTTCAACCTCTTCTTGCAAGGCATCTTTAATCGCATAGTACATATCGTAGTCGCAGTTTGATCCGGGGAAACTGATAACAGCAAATTTCAAGATTAGTCCTCCACTTTCTCAACAGTAAAAAGGAATGTTTCCATGTTTTGGTTGGCTAGTAATGATTCACAAATAGAACGAGTAGTTGCTTCAGCTTGTTCTTTTGAGTCACTAGTTAAAGTTGTTTCAAAATACTTACCTGCTGTAATGTTTGAAACATCTTGATAATCTAGGCGGTGTAGCGCGTTTTTGATAGCTTCACCTTGAGGGTCTAAGATTGATGCTTTATGAGTGATGTGGATTTTTGCAAGATACATATTTTTTTCCTCCAAGAATTAATTAGTTAATTTCTGCTTCAAGTCTAGCTAGAACGGTTTGGTAACCTTCGATAATATCACCAAGGTTCTTTCTGAAAACGTCTTTGTCTAATGATTGTTTGGTATCTTTATCAACTAAGCGACATGAGTCTGGTGAAATTTCGTCACCTAATACAATATTGCCATCGGCATCAAAACCAAATTCGATTTTGAAGTCGACCAATAAAATGTTTGCCTTAATAAATAATTCCTTTAAAAGTGTATTAATTTTGAACGCAGTCTGACGCAATTCTTCAATTTGATCTTCTGTCACGATATCTAAAGCAAGAATTTGGTCATTGTTCATGAAAGGATCATCAAGTTCATCGCTTTTTAGGCAGAATTCTTGTACAGGTTGCTTGAGTTCTGCGAGATAGTCAGTTCCGAATTTCTTTTGAAAACTACCGGAGGCTAAGTTTCTAATAATAACTTCTAAAGGAATCATAGTTAGTTTTTTATTCAATTGTTCTGTTTCAGATAATTGTTCAATGAAACAAGTTTTAATCCCGTTTTTTGCAAGGTAAGCAAAAATCAAACTAGAGATACGGTTGTTTAAAGTTCCCTTTTGGTCGATATCTTCTTTACGTTTACCATTTAAAGCGGTTGCGTGGTTGGTGTAAGCCACTTTGATGATGTTTTCGTCATTAGTTGTGTATAGTTTTTTTGTTTTACCTTCTGAAATTAATGTACTCATGTTTGTTCTCCAATTATCTAAATTTTTTTAGTGAGTCAAGTAAGTCTTGGCTATCGTTGCCAACAACTGTGATATGCCCCATTTTACGTTTAGCTTTGATTTCATCTTTACCATAATCGTGAAAGTGCCAGTCAGGGTGAGTCACTAAACCTTCTCTCCCCACGGTCAAATCATCACCTAACAAGTTGACCATCACAGCATTTTGATTCAATTTAACGTCTGGTAATTCAAGCCCACAAATACTTCTGATATGAGCTTCGAATTGTGAAATATTGCAAGCTTCAATTGTGTAATGACCAGAGTTATGAGGTCTAGGTGCAAGTTCGTTGACTAGGAGTTGATCGTTCTTTAGAACAAAAAATTCAATTCCTAAAACACCTGCAAGTGACATTGAATCTGCAATTTTTTTTGCAATCTCAGCTGCTTTTTGGTGAACTTTATCGGCTACTTTTGCTGGGACAACACTGGTATGTAGAATGTGGTCTTTGTGTGTGTTTTCACTTAGTGGAAAGGTTTGAACTTTTCCAGTGAAGTCACGAGTGACCATTACAGAAACCTCTTTTTCAAAGTTTTGACGTTTTTCAAAAATCCATTCAGTTTTTTCGAGTTCAGGAAGTACGGTGGCAATGTCTGCTTCGCTGTTTAAGTCGAATTGACCGTGACCATCGTAGCCACCTTCAGTTGTTTTAAGAATGCCAGGGAATCCAACTAGCATAATGGCTCTTTCTAAACTTTCTTGGTCAATTACTCTAGCGTAAGGTGTGACGGGTAAGTTGTTTTCAGTTAGAAATGCTTTCTCACGAAGGCGGTTACTGCTGATGATTAACTCATCAATATGTTGTGGAATATGAGTGAGATGTGCTACACGTTGAAGATTGGTTTGGTCAACATTTTCAAATTCATAAGTCAAAACGTCAGATTTTTCAGCTAACTCACGAAGTGCTTCTTGATCGGTGTATTCGGCAATGATTTGGAAATCTGCTACTTGGCTGGCTGAAGAATTGGGTGTTGGATCTAAAATTCCAACCTTATAGCCCATTGACTTAGCAGAAAGCGTCATCATTTGACCAAGCTGTCCACCACCAATAATTCCAATGGTAGCTGGGGGTAGTATTTTACTCGTGAAGTTGTTCATTGCTAGCAATGGCCTCCTTAGTTTGTTGAGCTCTGAACTCAGTTAAACGCTCGTAAGTTTTAGGATCAGAAATGGCAATCATTTCAGCTGCTAAGATAGCAGCATTCTTTGCACCGGCTTTACCTACAGCAACAGTTGCAACTGGTACCCCAGCTGGCATTTGCACGATGGATAGCAGTGAATCAATACCGCTAAGTGCTTGAGTCAAAACAGGAATCCCAATTACTGGAACAGAAGTATTGGCCGCTAACATACCCGGTAGGTGAGCAGCACCTCCGGCTGCAGCGATGATTACGCTGTAATGTTCGTTTTTTGCATTTTGCCCAAATTCTTGCAATTCATTAGGCATGCGATGTGCGGATATTATTTTTTTGTCGAATTCAATATTTAATGTCTCTAACATATCAGCTGTATCCTTTACAACAGACCAGTCTGAAATGGAGCCCATGACCAGAGCAACTTTCATAATTAATGAGTCATCCTTTCCTTTAGTAATTAAACAATAACAAAACACTAAACTATCGTCAAATAAAAAACGAACAATTTTAAAATATAGTTTTAAAATTGTTCGTAATAATTCGAAATTAGTTATAAAAAAACACTGATAATTATCAGTGCTTAGTTAAATTGATTTTTAAATTTATTTTGAACTAATAAAAGTTGAGGTTCTAAATCTACTGCCGGTACAGATTCGTCAATACATTCGTTCCAGTAGTTGACATGAATTTGATCAACTTTATTAATTGACTGTTCGACTGGTTGTCCACCTAAACCTTCTAAGGTGTACCAATAAAGGTATGTTACCTCATCAATCGTTTCTTTGAAAATGGATTCAACATATATCTTTTCTTGATTCAGAGTTAAAGTTGTTTCTTCAATGTGGTCATTTAAGAAAGTCAGCCATTCATCTGCTAACTTTTCTTTTCCTGACTTAACTCTAAAGCGTGTCAGTGAGTGGGACATTATCCAATGGCTTCTTTCGTTTTTTGTTTGATAAAGTCGGCTGAGTATTGTAATTTTTCTAACTCTTCTTTAGTAAGGTCAAGTTTGGTTGAGGTGACAACACCATTTCGTCCAACAATAACCGGATAAGATAAGTAAACGCCGTATTCTTCACGATAATTTGAGACACAAAGTTCTTCGTTTGCGTCAGACAAAATTGCCAAAGCAGCACGAACACCAGCGGTTGAAACGCCATAGTTTGTGTAATGTTTACCATTGAAAACAGTGAAACCACCAACACGAGCTTCTTGATCAATTTTATCTAAATCAAGATTTTTTTCTCTAGCAATTTCAGTAATAGGTTGCCCTAATGCTTTAACTGTTGACCAAGCAGCAAACTGAGAATTACCGTGTTCCCCTAAGTTGTAACCACTGACACAGCGAGAATCAATGTTTAAGTTTTTGGCAACAGCACGCTTCATACGGGCTGAGTCAAGTAATGTACCTGTTCCAATTACTTGATTTTTAGGTAGGCCTGTCACTTCTTGAAATAGTCCTGTAATGACGTCAACGGGGTTAGTAATCACAACTAGCACACCGTTGAATCCCGAGGCTTTGATTTTTTCACCGACATCTTTGACCTTTTCCACGTTTCCAGGCAGTTCAATAAAGCGATCGCCGTTAGAAACTAATTGCAATGAAATATCACCAATAGCAGAAATAATGACGTCAGCATCTTTTAAGCTATCGTAATCGTTAATCGTAATATTGGTGTGGAAGGGTAAGTTCGGCATTGCTTCTTCAAAATCAACAGCATCAGAAGTTACTTTAGCTTCATTCTTATCAATTAAGACAAGGTCATCAGCGTAACCGCCTGCGACAATATAATGTGCAGCAGCAGCGCCAACATTTCCCATACCGATGATTCCAATTTTTCGTGACATAGTATCCAGCTCCTAAAAATTAAATTTTTAATATTAGAATCATTATAACTTAATATAACGAAAAATCAACTCTGATTCTGCTTTACCAATACTCAAAAAAAGTGGTAGAATAGCTTGACTGTAAATAAATAGGAGGCAATATTTATGAGACAACTTAGAATTTATACATTGGCTGACGCAGAGAGTGCCAAAACTTATTTTGATATTCATTGGAAGCGTCACTTAGAAAGTTTACCTAAACATCATATCCAAGTTGCTAATGTTCATTTGGAAGTTCAAACTGACAAATCGCAACCTACCCGTATCTTTGCAACGGTGTTTGCTGATGATCAATATGATCTTAACCAGTTGAATGCTGACTATATGGAGAGTCCAGAATTTCATGAAGATATGGCTGGATTTGATATGAGTAAAATTTTGAATGTAGAAACAATTGATTTGAAGCCATTTAAAGATGCTGGTTTGAATTAATGAAAGACTTTGTAATGCCAGTTTTACTTCTTTTAATCAGTATTTTCAGTTTAGTAATGACAGACCGTAGCATCTTTTGGTTAATCATTGCTTTACTGGGTGTGATTTTTGCTGTGTGGGAAGTCTATGATTTAATTAAAAAACGCCGAGAATAAAGCGAAACTTGCCCTATTTTCAACTCCCTGTGATAAGATGAATGGTATTAAGGAGGAGAAAGTATTGGGCAAGTTTTTTAAATATTTAGGACTAACCGCGCTGGTGATTATTCTTATTGCACTAGCTATTGCAGTTGTGAATACCTTATACCATAATCAAAATATGCAAAAAAATGAACAAACAATTACAGCTACTGAAGATATTAAGAAGTTGAAGGTATCATCACGTTATCATGTTGATATTAAATATGGCGATGGTTATCACTTAACGTCTTATACTGAAAAAAATAAGCAGCCAACAGTTGAAACGCGTAATGGTGAATTAGCGATTTCAACCCCTACTAGTTGGTTTTCAAAAGTTTTTTCAGGTCTTAGATTTGGGAACCCACCTGATTATATCGAATTGACTGTTCCAAATGGAATCCAGTTGGATAACTTTGATTATCATGGACAAAACGGCTTGACTTTACCTGAGCAATTCAACAGTCAAAACGTAAAATTGTCATCACAATTCGGAAATATTCAGCTTACTGAGTTACAAGCTAGTCAAGTTGATGTATCACTTCAATTTGGGAATATTAGTTTCAACAATACAGATTTAAATACTGTCAAAAGTTCAGTTCAGTTTGGGAATCTATCTTTCAAAGACACGAAGGTCAACGATTTGGACGGGTCAGTCCAATTTGGGAATATTGAGGTTAAAAACCAACTCCCTTTAATTTATGATCGAATGAAATTTGAGACACAATTTGGTAGTGTTAAATTAGATACACTTGAAGTGAATAAATTAACGACTTCTGCTGTTTTTGGCGGTATCACTAAAGATAATGTTACTGAAAAATAAAAAAGCATAATATAATATATTATGCTTTTTTATATTGTGTTATGATATGTTGTATCAGAATAAAGGAGTTAATTAACGATGACTGAACCGGTGATTAAGATTTCAAATATAAAAACCAAGTCAAAGCTCGATTTAAGTAACCAAACTTTAACAATCAATCGTGGAGATAAGGTTGCAATTCTAGGACAACAAGATTCAGGGAAGTCGCTTATTTTTGAAGTTCTGCTCAATAATTTGCCTTATTCAGGTGACATTGAATTCAGTGATTCAGATGATAAATTGGGCGTGTATCTCAAGCAAAATGACTATCCTAGTCGTTTAAAAGTGAAAGAACTAGTCAAATTAGTTTTAGATAAATCACAGCAATCCAAAGACTTTTATCAAGTTAATCAACTAGATGAAATTAAAAATGTGATGCTTCAAAATCTAACTGAACTAGAGCAACGTCAATTAACATTGGCACTTGTGTTAGCACAATCACCTGCAATTGCTTTAATTAATGAGTTGACTACAGGACTTGATACTAAGAGTCGTCAGGAATTGACCCAACAGCTACATCAACAAACTCAAGATGCCACTGTTTTAAATGCAACCTATTATTTTGATGAGGTTGAAGGTTGGGCGAATAAAGTATGGGTGATGCATCACGGACAATCCCTATTTTTTGGTAAGATTGAAGATTTCTTATCAAACCATCAACACCATGCCTATCTTAAAGTCAGCTACAATCATTTACCAGATGACTTAATTGCTCAGATTAAGCAACAAGCCATCGTCCTTTCTAAAAAAGGTGATGTGTTTGTTGATTCTGAAGAGAAGTCAGATGTGATTTTGAATCTATTGATTCAACAAAAACAATCCTATCAACTTTATCAGCAAAATTTACAGACAACCTTTTTACTTGCATTACTTCAAAAAGAGGGGGATCGTCAATGATTTGGTTAAGTCTCAAACAAAAATTAAGGAATCCGTTTTTAGTGATAGGTGGATTAATACTACCTGTCTTAATTTTAATGACAAAAGTGAATGCGCTTGGTAATTATCAAGTTCGGCCAGATCAAAATTTTGCCGATTTATACATTGGTGTTAGCATGATGGCTGGTATTTTGTTAATTGCCTTATTAGGCTTTCCAACTTTAATTGCTCAAAGACAAAATGATGGGGTTCTTAAGCGATTAAAATATTTTGGTGTTTCAACTTCAAAATATTTGATATCAGAATTGATTGCCTATTTATTGGTTATGGTAGTTAGTCTAATCATCAGCATGGCAGTAGGCGTTATTTTCTTCAAGCTACATCTACCTGGTATCTTGAACTTAGCTTCGTTCATGCTACACCTGATTTATGCAGGTCTGCCAGTGATGCTCATTGGTCTGTTGGTTACTCAGATTGTAAGAAAAACAAGCTATGCGGTTTTAATTAACCTCATCATTTTAATTGGGCTCTATTATATGATGGGCATATTTGGCACCCCACAGTTAATAACTATTGATCAGCAATTCTTAACTTTTTCATTCCCATTAACGAGTATTGTCCATTACGAATTTTATCCGATTTGGATTAACCATCTCTTAATTCATGACAAATTCCTGATAGTGAATACTTCAGTATTTGTGGGTCTTGGATTACTCAATGCAATTATTTGTCTCTTTAGACAAAACAAACACTCACATTAATTTGCGAGTGTTTTTTATTTAAAAGTAATGGTTTAATAAAATATATGATAAAATTGTTAGGCATCTAACTTACCCCCGCTATCAAGGAGTTATTATGAACAAGAAAAATCAAATTAGGCTAATGAGTGTCCTTATTGGATTGCTCGCTATTATTATTGTCGGTGTATTCTGGTATCAGAGAAATCAAACAACTCATCAGCAAGCACTCGAGCAATCATTATCTCAATCTCAACAATTAACAGAAGAAACAAGTAAACAAGAACAAACTGATAATCCTGTCAAAACTTATGGTATGGAAGCTAGAAAAGAACTTGAAAGTCGTCATCTTAATGCGAATTTGATTTTGCAGCGAGATGAACGCTTTGCCAAGCTAGATTATGGTCATGGTGATTATCATACGTTGGATAAGAATGGTTGTGCAATTGTTGCACTATCTATGATTAATGCTTACTTTGATCATGAGACAACGACCCCGAACAAAGTGCTAGATTGGGCGCAGAACCGTTACTTTACGGATTATGGCACTTCTTGGCAAATATTTGATGATTTCGCCAAGAATTATGGTTATCATGTTGCGGATTTAACCGATAATCTTGAACTAGCCACTTCTTATTTAAAAATTGGAATTCCAGTTGTGATTTCAGTTAATCCTGGCAAATTTACTAAAGTCGGTCATATTATGGTATTAACAAGTATGGATGAGCAAGGTATTCATTTGCTTGATCCAAATGACGATGATACTAAAAAACATAGTCTGACAACTTATACCGTTGAGGATATCAAAAGTGAACTCAAAAATATGTGGGTTTATACTAAATAAAAGAAGGACGTACTCTAAAAGAGTAGTCCTTCTTTTTTATGTTCTTGGTACATAATCTAACATTATTCAAATGACATACTTCTGAAACGAAGGTGCTAAAATCGTGGCAGATTCCGCAAGTCCTAACATTATTCAAATGACATACTTCTGAAACATTTGGTCAACCTGGTATCGAAAAACTACCGAGTCCTAACATTATTCAAATGACATACTTCTGAAACGTGTTGAAATTACTGCTGATGAGAAGGCAAAGTCCTAACATTATTCAAATGACATACTTCTAAACAGTTATCAGTATAGATGGTGAGTATGACAAAGTCCTAACATTATTCAAATGACATACTTCTGAAACACCGGAGCTTTCCAATCAGGCGAACTAACAAGTCCTAACATTATTCAAATGACATACTTCTGAAACCGATGTTTTATCAGAAATAACTCATACTGAAAGTTAATGACTAACGCTAAACAAAGGTTTCAGATTAGATTAACCCTTTAAAAATAGGTGTTCAAGCTAATTTAATTGGGTCTGAGCTAGATTAAAACTAAGTGAAACAAACTTCTACCACTACTATTACAAATATTGTTAAAAATTGCAACAAAAAAACCTCTTTCAATTAAGAAAGAGGTCTGACCTCAAAAAGAGGTTCAAAATATAAAACTTGGAATAAATCCTTGTTTGATTTCAACTCAGTATGTCATTTGAATAATGTTAAGAACATGTCAAATATAATACATTAGTTGATTGAAGTCAAGGTTAGGATTCGAATAAACAAAAGTCCTCATCAATTAGATAATCTGAATGATCATCACTAGATTTTGATTGATTAAACTCAATAGACAATGCGGTTTGGTCATAGTCAGATAATAATTCATTTAATTTATCAAAATCTTTGGAATCAAAATAATGAGTTAGATTTGTAAAAACAAGTAATTTTTCATTGTGTGTCAAAGCAAATGATTTTAATAAAGTTTCAATTTTTTCTAAAGGTGTGATTTCAACACTGTCAAAGAACGAAAATCTTATTTTTTTGTATATTTGGCTAATTGTAAAGCTCGATGTGATTTCTATTGGCAAGTCTAGCTTATAACTGTTTTGAAGAATAAGCGATTGAATCTGCTGATTAGTCGTCATAATCTGACTTTGTTCTTCATCTGACAGGAATTCAATCATAATATCTTGAATAGACTTTTGAAAGAGTTTATTTAGATCAACTGTTAGCATCAAATCACCAAGCCAATAATAACTTTTAGCGGGTTCAAACAGTTCATTCAATTCATTACTGAAGTGTATTTTTTCGTTGTACTGTTCGAATTCAACTAGCCAATTCGTATATAAAGATCGATTTTGAACTGTAATCAATGTCAAATTATGGTGTCCTATTGGCATGGGTTTGAAAGGATAATAAGTAAACTTCAAATGATGATTGTCCTTTCTGCGGAATTTAAAGTATCACGACTAGGGTTACCTGAGAGAAAGTGCATTGATTGATATTGCTTTTCCGTTACCATAAGACTTTGAACAACACCTAAACGTGGTGAAATTGCCGATATTCTTTTTTCCGCTAGTTTAGCAGCTTCTCGACTAGGACATACTTTGACATAAAGTGAATACTGCATCATCAAAAATCCTTCTTCAATCAACTTTTGTCTAAAATGGCGATAGTTTCTCTTATCTGCACTACTTTCTGTAGGCAAATCAAACATAATCATTAAACGCATTATTCGATACCTCACTTGTAAAATTCACCTCAATTTCTATCTTTCTATCGGCTGTTAAGAACTGCATACATTGTCTGGCGTGATAATCTAGAGCAGTTCGTAATGTATAATTTTTGTGGTTATACTCAACTTTTGCGTCTAATAATCGAATTAATCCATATTTAATATCAGGCGTGAATTCATAGAACTTTTTGGAGGCTACCCAATTGTCAACAATGGGGCGAAAAGGCTCAATCAAGTCATAACTCAAATTATAGGGGTTCTCTTGATTACAGTGATGAACGCCTAATTGAGTCAGAAATCCTTGTTTAACAATGCTGAGGTTTAAACAGGAGACCAGTAACGAATAACCGTAATTAAGAGCAGCATTAGTATGTGATAAGTCATCTCTTGTAAAGTCAGCACCAAAAAGCAGTTTGAAGTACTTTTTAGCGACTACAGCTTCGCGATTAGAACCATCATTGACAGTTAGTTCATCTAATTCGTGATCAATAAACTCATAAGGTAGGTTTTTTTGTTTGAGTAATTTTTGTTGTGTTTGAATTTTAGCAGTGACAATTTTAGTCCAAGCAAGCTGTTTTTTCATATCATCTTGATACCAATTAATTTGAGTTTCGATAGCTTCAATAGTTCGATTATAGCTACTAATGCTAGTTGTTTCGCAGACTGGCTCGTGACGATGCCCAGTGAAAATGATTTTTGCGTTGCATTGAGTTAGTTCACAAATAGCAGCCGCAGTCAAAACCACTTGTAATGAGTCAATAACCAGAATTTGTACATCTTTAATTGACACATGATTAACATCTTTATTAGTTTGGATTATTAAGTTGTGTGATAGTACTGATACTTTGGCATGTTGCTGAATTACGATTGTTCGCCATCCCATATTATCCCTCCTTTTAGTTAAACCTTTGGATGCGTTTGAATAATCCTGTTGGTGATTGATGAATTAGTTGAACTGATGTGCCGATTGCTTCGTTTCCGCCGTGCAATTTAAATCTACCCCAAGATGACGATAGTCCTATTACAGCTAAATTAGAATTACGACTATCAGCATGCATTGCTACTAAGAGTTTATCAATTACGGATAGTTTACCTTCAGCTATTAGTTTGCCTTTATCGTTGAATTCACTTTTGATTGATAATTGATAGAACTTATCACGATTATCCAGCAATTTGTCACAGGCATTGCCCGCAAATAGTGGGAAGTAGTCAGCTAATTGTTCACAAATGTGATCAAATATACGGTTGAGTTTTTCATCTGTAGGTTCTTTAGATGCCAGCCAACGTTGGTATTGTAAAGGCAAGTAGAGTTGACGGTCATTTTTGAAGTCACCCTCAATTCTGAATGGTCGGTTTGAACCATTTTTATTGTCAATAATTAGCTGATTTTGATAGATTTTATCAGCTAGAATATCGAACTCAGGTTTGATGTTATGACGTTCTTTGATAATGGTGTGTAAGGTCTTAAAGTAGTCACTTTCATTGAGATTTTGGAGTTTTTGGATATCAATAAGATAGACCGCTACTAATCTCTTTTGACGTTTTTTGTTATGCAGACTAATTAGGGCATAGTAACTGACTTGTTTACTTTTGTATCCGCCATAGATAGCAATATCAGAACGATTATTTTTGACAGGGATTAAGTTATCACTTTCACCAGCTTTGAAGATGGTTTGTTTGAACAAGTTACCATGACGTGCATAAACTTTTTTGGTGATAAGAATTTGTCTTGAATTATATAAGCGTTCTAGGTAAGCCATCATTTCATCTTTATTCCAGATGATTTCGCCATTTTCATCAGCTAATTTAGACTGCTCGAATTCTTTCATGATATTCACACCTTGTGGGGCATTATCGAATTTAATTTTGTCATAGTCTGAGTAAACAAAAAGTGGTTCCCATTTAGGGTGAGACTTGAGCAGATGACTACCAATCAAGCTGGTAAGGTAGGCATCGAATGCATGATGATAATCATTGGCATTTCTATTTTTGACGAAATTGAACTTTTTCCTGAAGGCATTAGTCAAGTCGGCCTTAATATTAACTAGTTTCACTTCAGGATGCTCTTGAATAATTAACTGGTTAACTAATTTGATGATTTGGCGAGTCTCAACTAATTGACGAGCGATGAACCTAACTGAGTTTTGTTTGAATTCATCTGATGTCATTAGCAGTCTTTCTTTTTTAGCTTTAGTCAAGAATCCCATACGTTCAAGTTCTGCCCATAATGAACGTTGTTGAAATTGGGGGATTTCACTCAAGAATCGGTCTGATTTTTCTGTATTGGCTTTTGAACTAACCAGCACACGATTATCTAAAGCATTATCCATTACTTTGGCTTGTGGCAGGATGTGATCGATATGATATTGGCTAGTACTTAGTTGTGAAATATCAATAGGTTGACCAGTATACATATCTTTCCCATTTTGTAGGAAGTATAAGAGTAGGCGGTCATCAATTGAAGCATGAGAACCATCATCTAGTTGTTTAAGTTCTTCATAAACGGATTGATCAACATGTTGTTTATTGTCTTCGAATTGTTTCACAATACGTTTTAATCGACTTTGAGTTAACTGATTTTTAGCATTACGGTTATCTTTAGCACTTTCAATAAAAATACGATTAGGCTTGTGACCAACAGCATTAATAATATCTTCAATGACTAGCAACGTTTGATTAATGGCACGTTTGTTTTGTGGCGAGGTGAAGAGGTTAGCAATGGTGTCTTTTAAGTCTGCATGATTAAGATGATATTGATTGTAATCGTCAATTTTTTGTTTGATTGTGGTGTCGTTGATAATCTGCATGAATACCTTTTTGGTAGACATCAAGTTATCAATAATCGAGTTATCCTTATTGTCTTTGATATCGGTTAACAATGTTTTTGAGAATTGCCCCCATCCACGGTAGCGAATTTGACTCAGCTTTTGGCGTTGATCTTCTGTTAGCCAGTTGATTTCTGCTAATTTTGTTAAGAAGATGTTAGCATCTTCAAATGTTGTGGACCATTCAATTATTCTTTCAATATCGGCTTGTTTGGAAGCATCTTCTAATTTATCCTGGCCAATAATTTTGCAGTAATCTATGTAACTGCCTAAATTGTTATTAAAGGTTGTACCGTTTGATAATCCAGTCAGATTATCATCTTCATGAATTTCACCTGCAGCAACTAGATTGTTGAGGATGTCTTGCTTTTTGACTGTTTTTTTCTTTTTGAACAACTGATCATAAAGACGTTGTTTTTGTTCAATAGTTAATTTTTTGTTGGCTACTTTAATCCCGTTTAGTTCATTAAGTACGGTATAACGTTGATATAATAGGCTATTTTGAGGTAAAACATCTTTACCAATTAAGTAAGTATCGGTTGTTTTCATACGTTTAATGAAGTTATCCGCTGATTGTGTAATATCAACTTTATTATGGAAGTTCCAAGGTGTAATCTCGCCTTTTTCTTTTCTAACCATCCAAGCAAAATTTTGGTCAGAATCAACTTCCGGATCAACCATAGGACCAACGTAGTACGGTACTTTAAAGCCAATTAATTCATCCAATTTATAGGGCAAAGCTTCTTGATGTCCGTCAACTGGATTAGGTGTGGCTAAGAATGGATAGAATTCTTTTTGGTTTTCAATAATAGCGTCTAATTCTCGTTGATGAAGTTGATAAGGAATGACGCCATTACTTTTAATTCTGAGAGGAATGAGATAATTACTGTCTTCAATGGCTTGTTTGATTGACAGCGCTTGTTTATTATCTTGGTCTTTCAGTATTTTTTTGACTTTGTTGTAGAAAGTATCATGAATAGTTTTGCCAGGTGCAGCGGTTAATGCTTTGGTCATTAACTCATCATAAGCTTCACGTAGTAATAGACCCGTTTCAAGATTGATTTTTTTGTAGTCTTTAAGTTGTTGAAGCTGTTCAGCATAGAGATTGTAACGATTAATCATCATTTCAGATACAGACTGTCCTTCTGGCACAATTTGTGCTAATTGAACAGTCATGTAGAGCTTTTGAATCAGCGTAATAATATCGTGAGCTTGACTATTTTGACTTAAGGCAGGATCAATTGTAGCCATTTGATCATCAAGCTCATCAATAGAAAAGTTCCAAGCTTTACTTTGTTCTTTGTTATCAACTTCATATCCAAGCAAAATATCAGTTCTGGTTTTCATACCAACAATGCCCTTAACAACAGATTCAACGAGTTGTTTGGTTAGGGCTTTATCTTTTTTATCTAATTGCGAGTTATTATTGATTAAGCCAACAATTTCTTTTTGTCTGTCATTTCGACTTAAATTTTTATCAAATAATAAAGACTTGATAGTATCGATTTCTGTTAAATCGAAAGAGAAGTCGAGGTTGGTGCGTGTTTCTTGAATTAATTCAAATAGCTTAGTTAAATCTGCTTTCCAATCTGTTTGGGCAACTGAAAAGCTACTACTGTGACCATTCATGAGAAAGTGACCCCTATACTTAACGATATGATGTATTGCTAAGTAAATATCACGAATATCGAATTTTTCTTTTTGTGTCATGAGGGCATGTCTAAGATGATAGATAGTAGGATATTGACGATAGAAGTCAACATCTTTTAGATCATCGTGTAATTGAGGTTGATAGCCTTTATTTTTCGGGTCTTTACTAGATTCATTGAAGTATTTCAAGCGGGCGAAAAATTCAGGATCAATGCTTGAAATTGGTTCATCAAATAATTCTCTGAGTAATCTTAGACGCCACTTCCTACGTTTTAAACGACGACGATTAGTCCGAAACTGGCGACGTTCTTCAGCAGTTTGACCTTCGTTGAAGAGATGGACACCAATACCTTGCTTACCTTTTACTTTAAGAACCTTTTGAGATTGAGAATCGGTGATTGTCCAACCAACAGATCCAACCCCTATATCTAATCCGATGTCATAGTTTTTTGTTTGATTCATAATTATCCTCCTAAATGATAGTTAATAGATTGACCAATTGTAATGGTTTGATTATAAATGAATAATAGATTTGTATCAAAAATATAAGATTTGCTTACAGCAATTTAATTTGAAATCATAATATAATATATTGTGTTGTATTATGATTGAAAAAAGAAGCGTCCAAAGGTATCAAAACCTTGGATGCTTCTTTTTTAATTAAATTAAGTTAATTTTCTCTTTTTTTTCGACATAATTATAAAGTAGTTGTAACGCTTTGATATAGTCATCATTTTTAACACCGAATAAGACTTTAACATCAGTACTGCTTTGGTTAACGAATTGCACATCAATTTCATTTTGGTTCAGCTGTTCGATTAGATCACTGACTAAGTAAGGCTTAGCTGAGAACTTATCTGAGACAGCAGCAATTAGTGAAATATCTTCCTTAAGTGTGATTTGGCAATCGGTAGGGAAAAGCGTTTGAAGTTTATCAAAAAGTAACGCTTTGTTTTTATTTAGCTGTGAACTTTCAACAATCAGATCAATGTGGTCTTTGCCAGAAAATGTGTAAGACACAGCCAATGATAAATCAGACATTAATTTAAAGATTTCAACAAAGTTTGAGTAGTCACGGCTCAGACTGAACTTCTTGATATGAATAATCGTATAATTTTGCTGTCCAACGAGTCCTGTAATTAGCTGGTTAGAAAACTCATTACAGATTGTTGTTCCAAGAGCATCAGGGTGGTTCGTATCTAAAATGCGAGTAGGAATATTTTTATCCTTGATAGGCTTAATGGCATCTTCTTGAAAGACGGACAGTCCCATATAAGCGAGTTCTTGCAGTTCATCATAAGTTAGCTGTTCAATGCGTTTTGGGTTATCAATTAAGCGAGGATCTGCAGCTTTAATCCCAGCCACATCTGTCCAGTTTTCATACAAATCAGCATCGAGTAAGTTAGCAATAACTGATCCCGACGTATCACTGCCACTTCTTGGCATGAGTTGCATGTTTCCTTGATTATCTAAGCCATAAAAACCTGGGAAAACACAGGGTGTATCCTGTAAATTAAGAGCAGCGAATTTTTCTTGTGAAGATTTTAAATCCACTTGATTTTGGTTAAGGACTAAGAAGTCAATGGCATCGACAAATTGATAGCCCAAATACTCAGCCATTAATTGAGCAGTAAAGTATTCACCACGACTCACACATTCAGCGTAAGATAAGTGATTGAGGTTACGATAAAAGTCTTCCAATTGATAATCAAGATTAACCGTCAAAGCAAGGTCTTTTTTTAGTGTCAAAAGCCGTACTTTAATGCGTTCAAAGTGTTCAGCAGCTAACTCATCATTAGCTCGATTATCATAAAGAGCGATTAACTCATCGGTAAGTTTAACCGGATTTGCTTCATCTTTCCCCATGGCACTGACGACAATATGTGTGCGATTGGGATTATTTTGCACAAGACTTTTCACTTTATTAAATTGATGAGCACCAGCTAGGGAGCTACCGCCAAATTTTGCAATAATCATAAGACCCGCTCCTTATCATTTGCTGCAATATTAACCATAAAGGCTTGGTTATCTTCTTTTAGTAGTTGAGCCATTGCTTGGTGCATTTTTCCTGCATGCATAGATTCAATCAGTGAATAGGTATCATTAACTGATTTGATTTGGCTTGAATTAACGTATTGTGATAAGTCTGCGCTTGTTCGAACCAGATAATCAGCCATCGAAAGGTTAGTGTTGAGTTTAAGTGTTGATTTTTCAGCTGGGATAACACGTGGTGCTTGGTCAACAATATCTAAAATATCTTGAACAACAGCATTAGCAGTTGGGAATTTACCAGCACCTTGTCCCATGAAGCCAAGTTCGCCAATGGTGTCACCATTTAAACTGGCATAGTTAAAGTTATCATTGATACTGGATTCAATTTGGCTTGAATTGTAGAGTGTGGGCTCAATAACGTAGTCGAATTCATTTTGAGCACGACGACTTTTACCCATTAACTTCACAATTAGACCCAGTTCATTGAAATAATTAATATCTTTATCTGTAATATTGCGGATACCAAAGCACGGTAACTTAGCACTTGGTTTGATTGAAGTATTATAAGCCAGATTAAGACTAATACATAATTTGTTTTCAATATCATAACCATCAATATCAGCACTTGGATCGGCTTCAGCATAGCCTAAATCTTGAGCTTCTTTCAAAATATCGGCAAAAGGTTTCCCTGTTTTCTTCATTTGGTCAAGAATAAAGTTACTGGTTCCATTGAAGATTCCACTGATACTTGACACATTATCAATGCGAAGAGAACGTTCTAAGTTTTTGATCCAAGGGAT
>NZ_AYZL01000019.1:30213-45102 GCF_001436605.1 Holzapfeliella floricola DSM 23037 = JCM 16512
GACAAATTCATCCATATACTTGGCAATAACGGCTTTATTAGCACTGACGACGTGTTTGCCATTTTGAAGAGCTTTCAAAATATAGTCATGAGCAGGTTCAATTCCGCCCATTACTTCGACAACGACATCGACATCATCATTCAATAAAATATCATCGATGTTAGCGGTCATTTCAGGTAAGTCCTTTGTCCGAGTTTCACGAACAAAAATATGAGACACGGTTAGATTTTGGGTATGTGCCGTATTTCCTTTCTTAATAATGTCATAAACACCTGTTCCAACGGTACCAAAACCTAAAATCGCAATGTTCATCAATAAAGACCTCCTTGAAATTTTGTTTATTAATAATAAACACTTGTTTTTATTTAATAAACACTTTATCATAAACATAGTGAACAAGCAACAAAAGCTAAGGAGATTATTTATGCCTCAATATACCAGTACTAGAGATCATCAAGTCGCACTGCCAGCAAAGCGTGCTATTTTTCAGGGATTCTCAAAAGATAAGGGATTATTTGTGTTACCTGAAATCCAAAAATACCCATTAGATATCAACCAATTAAGTGGCTTGAGTTATCAAGATATTGCGAAACAAGTCTTAACGCGATTGTTACCCGATTTTACACAAGATGAGATTAATCAAAGTATTGATGAT
The DNA here is from genome assembly GCF_001436605.1 of Holzapfeliella floricola DSM 23037 = JCM 16512. Classification (GTDB taxonomy): domain Bacteria; phylum Bacillota; class Bacilli; order Lactobacillales; family Lactobacillaceae; genus Holzapfeliella; species Holzapfeliella floricola. Next base: position 30,869 of record NZ_AYZL01000019.1, read on the forward strand.
GCTTATCATCAAACCTTTGACAGCCCAGAAATTGCGCCATTAAAAGCAGTTGATAATTTTTATGTGCTTGAACTTTTCCACGGGCCAACCAGTGCTTTTAAAGATGTGGGTTTACAGTTATTACCTAAACTGATGCAATATGTGTTAGACGACCAAGAAAAAGTTATGATTCTAACGGCGACAAGTGGTGATACCGGAACAGCCGCTTTAAATGGATTTAAAGATAATGCCAATACCGGTATTACTGTTTTTTATCCTAATGGTGGTGTTAGTTTTGTTCAAGAAACACAAATGCGGTCAACTTTTGGCCACAACACTAACTTAGCTTCAATTGAAGGAAACTTTGATGACGCTCAAACTAAAGTTAAACAAATTTTAAATGATGCCCAATTAAGTCAAGAACTAGGGGACAAGATTAGCCTATCGAGTGCGAACTCAATTAATATTGGACGTTTGATTCCGCAAGTTGTTTATTACTTTAATGCTTACAAGCAATTGCTCAATCAGGGCAAGATTAAAGCTGGAGATAAAGTAAACTTCACGGTGCCAACAGGTAACTTTGGTGACGTTTTAGCTGGTTACTATGCCAAATTAATGGGTTTACCCGTTAATCGTTTTATTATTGCTTGTAATGAGAATAACGTTATTGCTGATTTCTTCGAAAATGGCGAGTACAACCGTAATCGTCCCTTCTTTAAAACTGTTGCACCAAGTATGGATATCCAAATCTCAAGTAATTTTGAAAGACTACTTTATTACAAGAGTGGTGAAGATACGGAATTAATTCAGCAGTTAATGTCAGACTTAGAAACAACTGGTCAATTCGAAGTTGATGCTGATTTACTAGCCGCAATTAAACAAGATTTTGCTTGTGGTTTTTGTACAGATGAAGAAATCAAAGAAATGATTCACGATCTATATGAAGAAACCGGTTACTTAATGGATCCACATACTGCTTGTGGGTATAAAGTGATGCGTGACTTTGAAGAGCAAGATTCGAATATTCCTAACATTTTATTGAGTACAGCCAGTCCTTATAAATTTATTGATACTGTTTATGAAGCAGTTATGGGTGAAGCTAGTGAAATCGATGCCATGCAAAAGATTATGGCGGTTGAACGTCAAACTGGCTTTACGGCACCTGATGCGATTAAAGAATTATTCGGGATTCAAACTACAGAACAAGATAATTTATCGATTGACGAAATGCGTGATTATGTCAAAACTAAAGCAAAGGAGTTGTAATCAATGATTAAAATCACAGTACCAGCTACGAGTGCCAATGTTGGGCCAGGCTTTGACTGCTTAGGTCTAGCAGTTAACATTTTTAGTACGTTCACCTTTGAACCAAGTCAAAAACAGTTAGAAATTTTAGGGTGCGATTCGACTTATCAAAATGATAGCAATTTAGTCTATCAAGCGTTTGTGAAAGGCTGTAATTACTTAGGCGAAGAAGTTCCACGTTTAAAATTAACAATTGATAGTGACATTCCCGTTTCAAGAGGGCTTGGTAGTTCAGCAAGTTGTATCGTTGCAGGAATTAAGGCGTCTGGGTTGTGGTTTGATCAAGATTTTACTAGCGATACATTAGTTAAATTAGCGACACAAATTGAAAAGCATCCAGATAATATTGCACCAGCTGTTTATGGTAAGCTTTGTTCAGCTTTTTTAGATGGCGATAAAGTTGAATTGACACAATATGAAGTCAGTCAAGATTTAAAATTCACAGCGATTATCCCCGATTATAAAATGAGTACCAAAGAAGCCCGACAAGCTTTACCTAAAGAACTAACCTACGCTGATATTACATTTCAAATTAGTCATAGCTTAGCTTTGGTACAAGCTTTAGGCCAAGGGGATTTTGAAAAGTTAGCAACAACTTTAAAAGATAAAATGCATCAACCTTACCGCACGCCACTGATTAAAGAATATGACGAGATTGAACAAATCGCGAAAAACCACGACAGTTTAATTTACTTAAGTGGTAGTGGCTCAACAATGATGTTGATTTCACCTAATGATGAAAAACGTGCTAAAATGGTAAGAGTTTTGATTGAAAAATTTGCTGAATTCACAGTAAAATCAATTGAAGTTGAACAAAATGGAATAGTTGCGAAGGTGCAAAATGATAAATAAATATTATATAGTCGATAAATCAATTTTACCTGACTCTTATGAAAAGGTCATTCAAGCTAGAAAGCTCATTGATACTGGTGAAGTGACACAAGTCAGTGAAGCGACCAAAAAAGTCGGTATTAGTCGAGGAACCTATTATAAATATAAAGATTTAGTTTTTAATAATGAACGAGGAGATTGGAATAAAAAAGCAGTTATCTCGTTTATGTTAGATCATCAAAAAGGGATTTTGTCTAAAGTGCTGAGTATCATTTCTGAAAAGAATGCGAGCATTTTAACCATTAACCAAAATATCCCAATTCACCAGATTGCGAGCGTGATGATTTCACTTGATTTTAGTGAGTTGACTTGCACGGTTGATGAATTGCTTGAAGCGATTGGCAATATTTCAGGAGCGACTAAAGTTGAATTAGTTTCTATTGAATAGGGTTACACGCATTTTAATTTTAAAAAGCATCGATGATAATTTCTATTAAGAAGTCATAATCGGTGCTTTTTTATGGAGAAAAGAGAAATAAAGATGAAAATTGAAATTAAAGAAACGGCAGAATTAACAGCGGCAGAATTATTGACTATTTTAAAAGAACGGACAAAAGTATTCGTCGTCGAACAAAAAAGTCCCTATCAAGAAGTTGATGATTGGGATAATCAGGCCATCCATGTTATGTTTTGGACAGACAGTCATGAATTGGCAGCTTATGCACGTATTTTAAATAAAGACGACTATATTAGCTTTGGTCGAGCATTAGTTACACAATCATTTAGAAAACAGAAGATGGGTAAAAAGTTGGTGCAAACAGTTTTAGATGAGATTAATCAACGGTATTCTCAACAGATTATTCGAATTGCTGCGCAATCCTATTTACAAAAATTCTATGGTGCTTTTGGATTTCAAGTAAGCTCATCAGAATATTTAGAAGATAACATTCCCCATATCGATATGATTTTATAATAGTGTAGTATAGTTTAATATGTTGTATTATAATATATTAGTTTATCTTGATAATGTATTCATTTTGTAACCATTTAGTAACAATACTCTGCTAGAATTATCATAATTACATGAGGTAACGTAACGGAGGAAGAAGTTACAATGAACAAAAAAAATAAGCTAGTTTCTACTTTAACACTCGCTTCTCTAGTATTAGGAGTTGCAACGGTAACACAACATGAAGTAAAAGCAGATACCAATGGGTTGCAAGTAGCATCCGGTAACTACATTGATGGGCAAAGAATTGCGTCATGGCAGAATGTGACAACAAATCCAACAGTTAAAAACTATCTACCAAATGACGGTCAATGGTTAGTTCATAATGAAGCGAAAGATCCACAAGGTCATTCCTATTATTTAGTGGGAAATAATGAATATGTTATGGCTAAATATTCTGACTTATTGGGAGAAAACTCTGAACAAGCAATTGACTCGACCGTGACTATTGAGTATATAGCAGGGTACAATTTAAGAATTTGGTCAGAACCAAACAGCACTCAAGCGACAGGAGTTGTTCAACATCAACAAGATTATCATGCTTATAAAAGGCGTGTGGTTCACGGTAAAACTTGGTATGAAATTGGTGCTAACCAGTGGGTCAATGGTGATTATGCTAAAATCAAAATTGAAGAAAAACGTGATGATAAAAATGATAACCAACAAATTGAACCTGAAGCACCAGCAACTAACCCAATGCAGCTATTCGCCCAACAGACTTCAGCTAAATTAAAGCAAGACAGTCTGAATTCCCATTTGATTTTGCAAACAGATGAACGCTATAAGAGTTTACCTTATGGGACAGGTGAAGGAACAATTGATAAAAATGGCTGTGCAATCACATCATTAGCGATGGTTAGTGCGTTCTTTGATAATTCGATTAAGACTTCTCCTGCTGATATTTTGAATTGGTCAGGTAGTCGTTACTTTATTGATGGACAAGGTACGTCTTGGGATATTTTCCCGGATTTTGCGACACAATTTGGTTACCAATTCCATGATTTAGGTAATGACGTTAATAATGCATTGCCCTACTTGAAGCAAGGAATTCCTGTTGTAATCTCAGTCGGTCCTGGTCAATTTACCGGAAGCGGTCATTTAATGGTGCTATCTTATGCTGATAATAATGGGATTAGATTACTTGATCCAAATGATAGTCCAGATAAAAATCACAGTTTGACGATTTATAGTCCAGCTGAAATCCAAAAAGATATGATGCACATTTGGGCATTCACTAAATAAAAATCATATAATATGTCATTTTATAATATAATATGTTGTAAAAAACCACTTCTTAATGAAGTGGTTTTTTTGCTAGAAAAGATAGCCAAAAGTTAAGCGAGATAGTGACTAGTGCAAAGCCAATAAAGAGATAATAGCTGAACTGACTATTAGCTGAGGCTAATAATGGAAACAGGAAACTAGTGACTGGAGGCATCATGACAAGAACTGAATTGACCGTTGTAATGATACCACCTAGTTGAGTTGCTGGATATTTTTGAATAACTAATGTAGTAAATCGAGGCGAGATAATGCCAATTAAGCTACCTGTGATTGCAACGGAAAGCAAAATTATAGTTATTTGATCAACCAAAAAACCAATTCCTAATAGAATTAAGAAGACATTGGCCACTAGTGCTAGTTTTTGAGTTGAAATTTTGGTTAAGCAAATGGAACTGAGGCTATTGCCAATAATCATCGAAATAGTAATTGTAGCCGATAATAGTGAAATCATTAAAGCACTGATATTAGTCGAATTGGGAGTATTACTTTGTAAAAATAAAACGTAAATCGGTGTTAAGCCGCCTAAACTCCCATTGAGTAATGCTAATTGAAGTAAATCATTTAAAATGGGTTTGTTTTTCAATAGACTACTGAAGTTAGTTTTAATTAGCTTCCAGCTCGGTTGTTTTTGAATTGAGAGTTGCTGGTTGTAGGAAGTGAGTTTAGATTTCAATAGCCAAAAACTAATCGCCACAATTAAAAAAATGAAAGCATTTAGCCAAGCAATTGTTTTGGGAAGAAAAATTGTCATCAAATACGCTCCTAAAAATGTTGCAACAGCACTTAGTAATTGAGAAGTGATGCTAATAAGACTTTGAGCTTTTGACATGTCAGACGGGTTGACCATCAATTTAGTAAAAGGTGCAATGAGTGCTGATGAGTAATTTCCCAGTAAATCAGATAAAAAGTTAAATAGGGCAATGCTTACGATTAAGCTCAGCGTTGACGTGTAATTAAGTAATATACCGACCAATAGATACAGCCCAAAGCGAAAAAATCCGGTACTGATGAGTTGTTTAGGTTTACGATGTTGTTGATCAGCTAAACTTCCTAGAAAAACACCTAATAGTAAGGGCAGGGTTTCAGAAATGGCAATGATAGTGATGGCAAGATGCGGTTCAGGAAGAGTAGCCGCAATGGATAAGAGAACGGTGTAGAAGAGTCTATCACCGATTTTTGAAAAAAGATTAATACTAGCTAATTGGGTAAACGCACTATTCTTTTTAAGAAATTGTATCTGATTATGAATAGTGTTGAACATGTAAACCACTCCTTTAAATTTGATAAACTTATTTTGTGTGATAAGATAGCAAAAATTAAATAAAGTCAACAAAAGTTGCCTAATTAAGGGGGAGTTAGATGTATGGTCCTGTTATTCGAAAAGTAAGAAAAGGAAAAAATTTAAGTTTTAAAGCTGTTTATACGGGGGTATGTTCCAAAACCAATGCGATTAAGTTTGAAAAGGGAGAACGACAATTAGCAGCTGATAAATTTACCAATGTTTTAAATCATTTAATGCTGAGTTTTTCAGAATTTTTATGGATTAAAGCTAATTACAAACCTTCTCCTTCGCTGTATTATCAATATGAAGTGATCCAAAGTTGGAATCAAAATAAATGAGAATTATTTAATCAACAAATTCAATCATTAGAACAAAGTTCAGTTAAAATTGAGTATTTAAAATTAGCAAGTTTTCGGCTATTAAAGGACTATCAAAATCAGCAAGATCTCAATAAAGAAGAACTTGCTTTAGTCACCACTTATTTTTCAGAATTATCATTGTGGACAATGGCTGATCTAAAATTTTTTGCGAATAATTGTTACGTATTACCATATGACTTGTTGAAGCAATTGTTAGCAGAGGCATTGAAAGTCTATTCACGTTATAATCACTTCGAAAACAGTCAAGAAATAGTAGCGACAGTTGTGGTTAATAGTGTGGACTGCATGATTACTAATCAAGATTTCACGTTAGCCGATAAATATCTTGATTTTTTGGATAACCGGATTTTAGGCGAATTTAAATTGATGAGTTATCAACTACTTAGTCGGTATTATCGAGCTAAAATCTTATTTTTGTTTATTGATAAGAAAAAAGGCAAACAAGCTCTTATTCGTATTTTAGAAATTGCTGAGTATTTAAATAACCAGTTAATTGCTGATGAAATCAAGAGATTGTTAAATTAAACTGAAAAGATTAAAAAAAAGTGAATTTAACGCTTGATTTTTTAATTTAACCGGTTATAATTGGTAACAAGATTTAGTTAAGAGCTCAACACAAACGAGTATCAGCTATTTCGAAACAATCATTATTGAATTAATGAGGACAATTTGAAAGAGGGGGTGGTTCCAATGGAATCTGCGATTGCAAGTTCAACCGATGATTATTTTTTAAAGGTGAAGCACAATCAACACCTTTATGATTCCGTTAGACCGCCTACGGATGTAGGTGGCTAACCAATGTAAGGAGAGATTACTATGACTGCACAAGCCAAAGCAACAAATGCAACGTTAACCAAACCGAAACCCACGAAGGGCTACATGACATCATTACGCCAAGTCTTTCGTGAGCAGAAAACAAAATTAATGTCTAAATATAGCAAACAAGTAACAGCTGAAGCTTTAGCAGACCGAGTCTCTCGCCACCGAATTCATTTAACTCGATTAAAATCTGAATTCGAAAAAATGCGATATTCTTTAAATTTTGAAGCACATCAAACAATGATTAACGTTCGTTTTTCTGGCGGATAGAGTAAAATTATTATGTAAATAAAAGTGTCATGAAATAAGTAGCGATTATTAATTACGGAGTCCACAAATGCAGTGTTTACCCACTAGATTTGTGGACTTTTTTTATTAAAAATAAATTAAAAAAGTGTTGACTTTTTAATTTTATGCGTTACACTAAGTAACAAGTTAAGTGATAGGCCAATTGTAATTGTCCTTTTTTAACAACAAACTAACAGGAGGTGGTCGACATGGCGTCTGCGATTAGTCACATTTCAGATGAAGGTCCAATTAATATTATGAATTTAACTATGTTAGACCACTTTTTGGTCATTTGAGGATTAAGAAGTGATCCTAACTCAAAAGGAGAGCTTATTATGACAGTTAATTTAAAGGAAAAATATCAACAATTATCTCAATTGGAAGAAAAAGTCGCACAAGACTTATATCAAGCTTATCAAACTAAATCACCATTACAGATGGCCGATTACGAAGAAGCTGTTAAAACAGAAAGAAGCGGCTTATCGTGTACAAAGACGCGTTATGGCACTGAAAAATGAATCCTTAGGGGGTTATAAAGTCAGTCTAACAAGTCAAGAAACACAAAAAATGTTTGATTCAGATGAACCGCTTTATGGAGCTCAAGTCGCCTCTCATTTTGTCAAAAGTGGAAAAAGACTGCGGATGAAACAAGATTTAATGGCACCACTGGCAGAGGTCGAACTGGTTTTTCGTGTAAAATCTGATTTAAGTTCAAGTGACTCTTTAGCGGAACTAGCAGCTAAAACCACTGTTGCGCCAGGAGTGGAGGTTCCTGATTCTAGATTTGCGGAGTGGTTTCCGAGTTTATCCAAATATTTAGTGATGTCAGATTCAGCGATTGGTGGATACGTTGTTTATGGCAAAGAACTTGAAACTTTTCAATGGAACAGCTAAGCCGTGTGTCATGTCAATTGTTCCATGGTAATCAAGAAGTTGCTGTGGGGAATTCAGCAGAAGTTTTGGGAAATCCATTAAACGCATTAAAATGGCTAGTCGATAAACTAGCCAAACAAGGGGTGAAATTGTCAGCTGGTGAACGTGTATCTTCAGGTACATTTTTATTACCAGTTACAGTGACTTCAGGTGAATTGGCACGTCAAGTTTAACGATTATTTTGAAGATGTCCGCTTCAAAGTAACCGAGTAAGTCATTCTGTTCATTATAAATATACTCAAAAAGAGACTGTCTAGATTTAGACGGTCTTTTTATTGTAATAAATATAAAAAATTATTGGAGATTAATGATGTTATTGTGTTGACAGTTGCTGGAGATTCACCATTGAAAATGATACTATTCGAAAATCATTTAATAAATCTCCTATTTTTAAAATCAGTTTGAATGTGAATTAAATGTTGCTATATCAACATTTATAAATGAAATTTAATAGTTAAAAATAAATTTATCTTCTTTATTATGATATTAAAATTAAAACAAAATAAAAAAGTTATTGATTTTTATTAAAAAACATGTTGTAATTTTAACAATACAAAAAAGTAAAAACACAACATGAGGGGAGTTTTATATATGAAAGAGAACACAGCTAATCAGGCCAAGAAGCCAATGGATTACGTTTATCAAGTTTCTGCAGGGGTGTCAAACGCTATTTTAGTCTGCTTAGGAATTGGATTACTTTTACAATCAATCGGAAAAATGACAAATGTTCAGGCTTTATATCAGATTGGAACTATTTCTCAAGTCTTACTAGGACCAGCTATTGGCGTCGCAATCGCTGCTTGTTTAAATAGTAATACTCTAGTTATCTTTAGTGCGATGATTTCATCGACCATTGGTGCAAATAGCGTGTTCTTTTCAGAAGGAGGCATGAATGCGATGACAGCAACGGGACATCATATGTCACTTGCGAGTAATAGCACCATGTTTACTTCGGGACAACCTATCTCAGCTGTAGCTGCAGGTCTAATTGCTGCATTAGTAGGAAATTACCTAACTGGAAAAACACCACTAGACATGATGTTAGTGCCACTTTCAGCAACTGTAGTAGGAACGATTTCTGGATTAGTGCTAGCTGCTGTGACAACACCGGCTCTAGTTTGGATGAGTAAATTCATTTACGACTCAGTTACAATCAATCCTGTGGTTGGTTCAATTGCTGTTGCAGTGGTTTGGGCAATCTTTATGATGACGCCAGCTTCATCAGCCGCACTGGCAATTGCGATTATGTTAGATCCTGTTTCATCAGGAGCCGCTTTAATTGGGACAACAGCCCAATTTGTAGGCTACACAGTTATGTCATTTAATCAAAATAATTTAGGAGCAAACATTGCACAAGGATTAATCACACCAAAAGTTCAGTTTGCTAACTTGTTAGCTAATCCAAGATTGGCTATTCCACCAATGATTGCTGCAATTATCTGTGCACCTATTGCTACTGTTGCTTTTGGATTTACCACAACACCTCAATTGGCTGGATTAGGCTTGACTTCGTTAATCGCGCCAATCAACCTTGCTTCTACCAATTTAAATGCGTTGATGGTGTACATCGGCGTAGGTATGGTCTTACCTGCAATCATTTCATACGTGGTATACAAGCTACAACTTGCGATTAAATGGGTAGAACACGGTCAATTGAAACTAAAAATTGTTTAGCATTATTCAGAACAACTTACTCATGAGTAAGTTGTTTTTTATTGCCTATAATCATGATATCCTATAAGTACTGTTCAGAAGGGAAATAAATATGGCAATAATTAGTATTATGATTGATTTGGTATTTATAATTAGTATCACTTTAATTGATGTAACCATTTTCTTTAAAGAAATAGAAAAGCCAAAACAAAAGCGTAGTTCTTTACTGATTTTGTTAGCAATTATTTCATTTGTGATTGTGTTACTTTATACCGTGTCTTTAGTATTAAAAGCATTTTAAATTAAAAAAGCATCTTGCAAATCCGCAAGATGCTTTTTATTACTTAACCCAAGGCAAGTAACGTACTTTGAGCTGAGATGATTTCATCATAAAGTTGATTGAATAAAGCTTGGCTATATTTATTATTGCGATAATTATCAATAATAAAAGTCAATTCATATTGTAATAAGGCCATTAGATATTGATTTTCTGATAATTTGGAGTCTAATTGACCATCAACTTGTGAACTTTGTAAGACTAAAAGTTGTCTGAGTGCGATTACTTTTTGCTTGTTTTCTGTTTGGTAATCGTAGTCTTTTAAAAACTTAGTTGTAACAGGTTTTAAAATTTCTTTAAGCTCTTTAAAAGCTGCTTTTAAACTATCTGATACAATGATTTTTTTGAAGTAAGAGAGATACTCATAATCTATGACAAGTTTTTTACGTCGTCTTGTCAAAAACGCATGATAAAAAGGTAATTTAATGAGTTTAAGTTGGTGATCAATGTGCTTGATTTTTTGACGAACTTTGACTAATTTAGCCTCTGTTACTTCAGGTGAATTTTCTAGTTTGAGTGAACGAAATTCACGTTGTCTACGACGAAAAGAAAACAAAACATTTAAAGAGGTTTGATTATTTTGTTGTGCAGATTTTAATCGGTTAAATAATTCTACAGCTTCTGGAGATAACTGTTTTTTTACAGTTGCTTTTTGAACAGCTAAATAATAGTCATGACTCAGGCTGGTTGTAATCTGTTTGAGTTCTTTTGGAGAAAATAGTGTTCGTTTTGAAAGTCCAGTTTGAGTGTGGATTCGACGACTTAAGTTGAGTTTAGTTTGGTTATCAATAGGTAGCGTATCGATATGGGCAATTGTTGCCGTTACAATTTCTTGATGAGCTTCTTGAACTTCATCAATTGTTAACTCGATTTTTCGTCCCGGTAGTAGAAAAGGGAGAACAATTAAAGGAATCACAAAACTAAACACAATAACGAATGAAGAAACAACCAAAATATCGTCACGATAATCTAATAAACCAATAGAAGGTAAAGAAAGTGCCATCGCAAGAGTCACACTGCCATGAACACCACTAATTCCAAAAATAATCGCGTTTTGCCACTGAAACCGCTTATCAATCGTATCATCACCTGTATAGAAGTAAAACAGCGTTCGAATAACAAAGAATAAAAGCAGTGCACACAAACTGATTCCAATCAGTTCATAATAATGTAGATCAGTCAGAAATTCGATGTTTTTAAAGATAATCACTAAACTAACACCCAAAATACCAAAAACAATCCCATTTAGGATTTGACTTAAAACGCCCCACAATTGGGTCATTAAGTTAGTCATTTGAGAAGACATCAAAAGCGTTTGTTCTTGTTCTTCATGATGAAAAATCCCCGCCATCACAACAGCAATAAAAGCTGACACACCAATTTCTTCAGCAATAATATAAATTAAAATAGGTGTTAATAATTGAATAAGTACTTGTGAGGTTGCGTCATTAAAATGATGTTTTAATAAATAGTTACGAAAGAAAATAATAACAATTGAAGCTAAAACACCAAAAATAATTCCGCCGACTGCTGCGTAGATAAAGGTTAAAAAACCTTCAATTGGACTGATATGTCCTGTTCTTACCCAAATTAAAGATAACTCTAAAGCCACGACAACCGTTGCATCATTGAACATAGATTCCATTTCTAGGTCGTCACTAAGTTTTTCAGGTGTCTCAAAGTTGGATTTAATCGATCCCAATGCTGTTGCATCCGTGGGGGTCACGATAGCAGCTATACATAGAGCAATACTAAATGGCCAGCCTAATACATAATGAATAAAAATCATTAATGCTCCCATGCACATAAAGGCTAACCAAAAAGAAAGCTGAAAAATTTCTTTTGAATTTTCAATAATATATTGTTTGGTCGTCTGTTGTCCTTCATAAAAAAGTAAGGGGGCGATGACAATAGGTAAGAACCATTGCGGATCAAGGGAAGTGACATAGTTTTGCATGCTGGGAATCATAGCTAGTATAATACCTAGTGCTGTTTGCCAAATGGCTTGTGGGATTTTTGGGAAGAGATTGGCTAAAAAATTCGCCAAAATAATAACAAAGCAAAGTCCCATTAAAAAAATCAACATCATTAATTCTCCTTATATAAATATTTATGCTTCTAATCATACACTTCTTTAAATAAATTTGAAAAACAAAAAACGCCCAAAATTAGTTTATAATTAAAATTTTAATTTACTTTTATTTATTTTGGTGGTAAAGTCTAATAATAGACTTATTTAATAAAAGGAGATTTCATATATGGACTTATTTATTCCAGAATTATACGATTCTAAATTGTCAGTCAAACAAACACAACTTGCGATTCAAGAAATTCGCGAGGTATTTCAAAATAATTTGGGCAATACACTTAATTTGAATAGAGTATCTGCACCAATGTTTGTTTTGAAGAATACGGGTTTGAATGATAATTTGAATGGTGTTGAATCTCCCGTTTCCTTTCAAATTAAAGACATTCCTGGTGAAGATATTGAAGTTGTTCATTCTTTAGCAAAATGGAAGCGTAATGCATTGGGGCGATTTGGCTTTGAAGCTGGTAGTGGACTTTACACTAACATGAATGCAATTAGAAAAGATGAAGAGCTCGATAATGTTCATTCTATTTATGTTGATCAATGGGATTGGGAGCGTGTTATTGATAAGTCAGAACGTCACTTTGATACTTTAAAAGAAACTGTTCGTAAAATTCTTAAAGCAATCAAACAAACTCAAGCAAAGGTTGCACAAACTTATGGTGATGCAATTTATGCCTTGCCTGATGATATTACCTTTATAACAACACAAGAGCTAGAAGACCGATACCCTGAATTAACACCAAAAGAACGAGAAAATGCCATCACAAAAGAGTTAGGAGCTGTTTTCTTAATGCAGATTGGTGGCAAACTGAAAAGCGGTGAACCACATGATGGCCGAGCACCTGACTATGATGACTGGCAATTAAATGGCGATATTTTATTTTGGTTTGAACCTTTACAAAGTGTACTAGAAATTTCTAGTATGGGAATCCGCGTCGATGAGGATTCCTTAAGAGAACAGCTCGCAATCACAGGACTAACTGAACGTGCTGATTTACCTTATCACCACAAGATTTTAAATCAAGAATTACCTTATACAATTGGTGGTGGAATCGGACAATCTCGCCTATGCATGCTATTGTTACAAAAAGCACATATTGGAGAAGTTCAAACAAGTGTTTGGCCACAAAAGATGATTGACAAATGTGAAGCTCATGGTATTCATATTTTATAATCAAAAAACATCAGTCAACTATGACTGATGTTTTTTATTTTGACTTTAAACGTCCGTATAGTGTAATGGCTTGAGCCGTGGTTAAATGATATGTATCACGAATCGTTTCGACAGTTTTTTGGGTATCTTCTGTTTCAGCAATGATTTTAGTTATTTTTTTACTTGTTCATCATTGACTAGAAACGAATTAATAAGCTTTTTTTCATAGTTGTTTTTTAGATAATAAATAACAACTATTGCGATACTTAGTAAAAAAGTGATAATTAATAAAACATCTTTCATCATAAACCTCCAAAGTTTTAATCTATAGTAGATTATATTATAGAAAAAAGTTGAAGTATAATTCAGATGGTAAGTTAAGTAAATATTTTAAAAAAATTAATATCCAAATAAAAAAGTATGGGAATCATTCCCATACTTTTTAAACTGTAACTAAACCAACGAAATCAAGCTTATCTTGATCGATTTCCATGTAAGGCACTTTAATAGTTGTGCCAACTTTTTTAGCATTTAGGATATATTGTCCTAGATTAATATTTTTTGATAATTTTGAAGCTTCAAGTAAAGCTGTTTGAATATTATGAATACCGATTTGAACATCGAAGCTACCTGTTGCTTGTGGATAAACTTCATTTAAAAGTGCTACTTTTTGATAAGGGGTATCCATTCCAAGTTCTGATTGCTGGATTTGTTCTCTTTTCTCAAGAATTTCGATTACAGCAGGATTGTCGTTATTTTGAGTTTGATTAATAAACTTATGTTCATGATCCAAATCAAAATCCATGTTATAGATACTAAGATCACTATTGTCTTTTTGGATATTATCGATTAATTGTCTACCTGTTTTCATTTTTGGATTATGATTTTT
>NZ_AYZL01000019.1:45159-78682 GCF_001436605.1 Holzapfeliella floricola DSM 23037 = JCM 16512
TGGTAATTGTTCCACACTTTATTAAAAAATTGTTTACCTAAAAAATCGAAGGTTTGTAACGTCCCGATTGATAATTTCATTTAATGAATTTCTCCTTAACTTGCTAGGATTTGTGTATGAATGATAAAAAAGCATCAAAACAAGTCGATGCTTTTTATCGATTTTATCTTAAATGGTCAAAAATGCCACGAATAAAGTCCCACATACAAAATCCTCCTTAACACTATAGTTGTCACTTAATTATAACTGTTATTGGCAAAATAAAAAAGAGGTTATTATAGACATAGTAACCTCTTTTTTGTAAGATTTATTAATAGTATCTTCATTATAATATGTTTTAATTGTTTATCAAGTTTATAAGTGGAATTATCTCAAACGAAAAATTCATGATAATAAAAAAACTATGAATAAATCTTATGCTGTAATAAGTCCCTTACACTAATGAATTTGTCTTCACATTATAATAAGAATAATGTTACCTTTATTATAAACAAAACTTAAAAGTTACCCCCGAATAATATCATCCTGTTACTAAATGTAAAACAAAAGTAGTGTCATAACGAACAATTCTAACTATAAAACAAGTTTTATTAAAAGTGTAGCTAAAAAAAAGAACTTGAGAATGCTACGTATCTTAGACACAAAAAACGCAAACTTTAGTTGTTAAGGTTTGCGTTTTTTATATAAAAATAAATGTCTGGTATCAAATAAAACATACATACTAATGCTTAACAAAATAATTATGATTGTCTTTCCGACAATAGAGCCATTAAGATAATATACATTAGGTTGTTCTAAGATGATATTTCTGATCAGACCTGAAAATCCTAAAATTGAATTAATAAGCAAAACACCAATCAAAAAGAAAAGACTATTGCGCTTATAAATTCGTAATGTATTGACAGGAAAGTTGCGAGAGATATGGTGGGAAGTTACTAGTGTGATAAATAACAAAATAAAACTAGTTAGTGGTATATTGATTACTTCTAACAATGTTAAATACCCAATAAAGATGAATACCAACTGAACTAAGCAAAGATGCTTTAGTGAACTTTTTTCATGATTTTTCACAAATAAGTGCGGGATATACTTTTTAGCATCTAAGTCTTTTTCAAGTAACTGATTGATAGGAATTTCAAATTGGTGGCTGAGTTTATTCAAAGTCTCAATATCTGGGAAACTTCTTTCTGTTTCCCAGCTTGAAATAGTTTTTCGAGAAACATTTAATATCTTGGCTAATTCTTCTTGTGTAAGTTCATTATCTGTTCTGATTTTTTTGATATTACGAGAAAACTTCATAAGTCATCCTTTAATAATCTTTAATTACAATAGTACGTACATATTTAGTATATAAAAAATACTAATGATTTCAAAGTGAATTTTTATTAAGTTTAAGAAAAGGTAATCTTTTTAAGAAAACCTCTTTTTTATTAAAAAAAAATGATATTATCATATTAATCATTAACTTATTGGAGGTTTAACATGAAAAATATTGTTGAAATTAAACAACGTGATAGTATTCAAATGTCACAAACCGATTCAAGAAGTTGGAAAATAACAGACGAAGGACAAAGTTATAATTTGTTAAAACAACGAGGTATTAGGCTGGAAGATTGGTTTTATGACAATCAGCACATTATTCCCCAGACTATTTATTTCAATAATAATGAATTATTTATGTATTCAACATTTTTAGAATTGGGTGAAAATATAGCTATTTTAGAAGACTTTATTAAAGAAAAATTTGGAGACTTGCTAATGGTTTAATATTTTTTAGTGTAAGTATATTTGCGAATAACTTTATTTTAAAACGTTATTTTTGTGGATTATTAACATAAGGGTTAGTATTACCGATGTAAGAATAAAACATTAATTACTTTGATGTTATTTAAAACAGAGGTGACAAGTTTATGCAGGAAACACAGTGTAATAATAATGACTTAGCTCTTGATTTTATCGAAGAATTAGCCTATTTACGATTAAAATATGAACAGCAACTTGGACATGATAATAAAAGTGATTACGATTTAGGCTATAGCCAAGCTTTGGAAAACATGGTTAACAGTCAAAAAATACATCACTATCCAGAAAAAATGCCCAGTTTAAGTCACTTACCCCAAACGCTGACAAAAGATTCAATCAAAAATTATAAGCGTGGATATCATGATGGATTAGCAATATAAGTTGAAAGGTTCAAATTAAAGAGCCTTTTTATTTTTTGTTGATATCATTAAATTAAAATGATAAAATTAATCTTAAACTTATTTAAAAAGTGGAGGGAGGTTATTTATGAGCTACATTATGGTGAATCATGTCAGTTACGACTATCAAACTTATCAAAAAAGATCGGGAATCAAAGCAGCAATATATGACTTCTACTTATCAATTTTTATTTATTGCCGCACACGAAAGCTTAGCTGAAGATATCGTATCAGGCGATTTAGATTATATTTTTTTAAGACCTTTGAACTCTTATTTTTACTATGCTTTAAGAAAATTAGATTTTCCAAGCTTGATAAACCTCATTATTTATTTACCCTTTACTGTATTTTTGATTACTCAGTTTCATATAGGATTGATTCAATGGATAATAGTCGGACTATTTTATCTCATAGGAATTTTATTTATTTTTTCATTGAATCAAATTGTCGTTGAAGTTGCTTTTTTTAAGGACAATCTAACAGCGTTGAATGGTGTTCCAGAATATTTGATTGATTCGGCTAATCGGCCACAAGGCATTTATCCTTCAAAAATCAGATTAATTCTTATTTATTTGATTCCAGTGTTATCATTGTCAAATGGACTAATTTATTTAGTAACAACAGACAGTTATGTTAATCTAGGTATTAAAATGTTAGTATCTTTAATATTAATGACATTTATATTTTTTATAGTTTCATATTTATTATGGCAAAAAGGAATTAAAAATTATATTTCTGCCAATTAAAATGAGGTGCGATTGCACCTCATTTTAATTATTTTTTACTTCTGGGAATAATGATTTTCAGAAGTTATTTGTTTTTTTGAATTTAATAACTATTTTTAATTTAAGTTTTAAATTAAAAATAAATGGATAACTATTATATAATAGGTAGAAAGACGTTATTAAGTATTGCTAAAGAAAATTGTTATTTTAAATTTGATATATTACAATAAAACAGATGTATTGATACAAAAGGAGATTAAATAATGGCAATTTTAGTTTTAGGTGGTGCCGGCTATATCGGATCACAAATGGTCAAAGAATTAACTGAACAAAATGAAGAGGTCGTTGTCGTTGATAACTTAAGTAGAGGGCACCGATACGCTATTAATCAACAAGCTAAATTTTATGAAGGTGATATTCGAGACACTGACTTTTTAAGTCACGTTTTTGTCAAAGAAAATATTGAAGCAGTTATTCATTTTTGTGCAGACAGTGTCGTGCCAGAATCTGTTGTGAATCCGCTTAAATACTTCGATAACAATGTGAATGGATTGATCAAATTGCTAGAAGTAATGGTTCAATTTAATGTTAAAAAACTGATTTTTTCTTCAACAGCGGCAGTTTATGGTATGCCAAAAACGATGCCAATTAAAGAAACTGACCCAACTAACCCAATCAATCCGTATGGCCAAAGCAAATTAATGATGGAACAAATTATGAAGTGGGCTGAACAAGCTTATGGTATTAAATATGTTGCCTTACGTTACTTCAATGTTGCGGGTGCGAGTTTAGATGGTAAGTTAGGCGAAGATCACAATCCAGAAACACATCTTATTCCTATCGTTTTAGAAGCTGCTGATGGTGTTCGAGATAAAGTTCAAATGTTTGGAAATGATTACAATACACGTGATGGTTATAATGTTCGTGATTATGTTCACGTTATTGATTTAGCGCACGCACATTATTTAAGCTTAAACTATCTTGATAATGGTGGTAAAAGTGATGTCTTTAACTTAGGATCTAAGACAGGATTTACAGTTAAGGAAATTGTTGAAGCTGCTCGTGAAATTACTGGGCAATCAATTGTAGCAAAAGATGCCCCAAGACGTGGTGGAGATCCAGATGAACTTGTAGCCGACAGCACAAAAGCCGAAAAAGTTCTAAAATGGCACCCTGAACATACAAATCTAGAAACCATTATTTCAACCGCATTTGAATGGACGAAAAATAGACAAAAAAAATAAGAGATCATTATCGATCTCTTATTTTTTTACATTGTTTTCAATTGACCTTTAAACTCATCAATACTTTGATAACCTTTTTCATTCATAATCATCAGTAATTCATGTTGTAATTTCTCAAAAAGGCCAATTCCTTGTCGTTGGAGTTCTGTTCCAACAGAAACTAGGTCAGCTCCACATAATATATGCGCAAAAACCTCTTCTCCACTGGTCACACCACCAGTCCCAATAATTTTAATATCTGGATTTAATCGTTCGCGAAAAGCGCGGACATTCGCAAGTGCTGTCGGAAGAATCATCGCACCTCCTAGGCCACCGAAACCTTTTTTAGGTTTAATGACTGAAGCTTCAGTTTCCACATCAACATATAATCCATTGCCAATTGAATTCACTGAGTTAATATGTGATAGCGGAAATTGGTTTAAGATATCAGCCATTTGATCAAAATGGGCAAAATCAAAGTAAGGCGGTAATTTGACACCTAATGGTTTTTTGAAGAATTTGAAGACTTCGGTTAAAATCTGGTGAGTTGTTTCAAAATCGTAAGCGACCTGAGGTTTGCCCACAACATTTGGACAGGATAAGTTAAACTCTGTGATTCCTTGAAAATCTGAATCTTGAACTCGTTTTAAAAGTTCAATTCCTTCAGTCATTGATAGACTAGCCACTGATAAAATAACGGGTTTTTGTGAGTGGTCTTGACTAACATAGTCTAAGTAGTAGTCAAATCCGTTATTCGGTAACCCCATAGAATTGATAGAACCTTGCTCAAATTCGTAGTAAGAAGGTTTAGGGTTTCCTGTTCTGACTTCTTTAGTCGAACTTTTAGTTACAGCAGTTGCAACGTAGGGGGAAGCTAACAGTTCGGCTAGTTCTTCTTTTGTTTGACAATGGACACCTGAAGCGTTAGCTAAAATACCTTCAAAATTAATATCAGCAATGGTTGCGTGTAAACGATTGGTCATGTGTAAACTCCTTTAATAAACTTCGGTCACTTCTAGTTGGTCAACAGTTGTCTTTAAAATGGATAGATAAACATTGATAGTATCGAGTGCTGTAAATAAACTCAGATTATCTTCAATAGCAGCGCTTCTGATTAAGTGATTTTGAGCAGAATCTAAATCAACATTGTCACAAGTATTAATCACTATTTCGACTTCTTTTTGACGTAAATAAGCTAAAGCATCTGTTGCAAGTTCTGACTCGCTTGCTAATTCAGATTCAATTCCTGCTTCTTTTAAAATCGTGTAATTACTATTAATAGCGAGCAATTTGAATCCTTTCTCAATTAATTCTTGGGCTACTTTGGTTAGGGCATTGGGATTTTGAGGATCCATAGCCAGTAAAACAGTGCCGTTATTGATGACTTTAATTCCAGCACCAACAAATGCTTTATATAACGCCTCTTGATAAGTTCGGCCTGTTCCCATCACTTCACCTGTTGATTTCATCTCTGGTCCAAGCAAAGTATTAATATTATGGATTTTATTAAAACTGAAAACAGGTGCTTTAACATGAATTAATTCTGTTTCAGGTAAGACTCCATCTTTAAACCCTAACTCACTAAGTTTTTGACCTAACATCACTTGCGTTGCCAGTTGTGCTAGAGGGGTATTCGTGATTTTTGAGATAAATGGTACAGTTCGAGAAGCACGTGGGTTAACTTCAATCACGTAAGCAATATCATCTTTGATCACGAACTGAATATTCATCATGCCAATGATTTGCAGTTCTTTGGCTAACTTAATGGCGGCCGTTGTCATCTGGTCTTTAACTGATTGTGATAGCCGTTGAGTGGGATAAACCACCATTGAATCACCTGAGTGCACGCCGGCTTTTTCAATATGTTCCATAATTCCTGGAATAACAGCTGTTTTGCCATCAGATAACACATCAACTTCAGCTTCAAAACCTTCAAGATAATCATCAATAAGTACCGGATGGTCATGTGAAACCGCAACTGCTCGAGTCATATAATTAATCAGTTCTTTATCAGACTGAACGACCGCCATACCACGTCCACCTAGCACATAAGAAGGTCGAACTAACACCGGATAACCAATGGTATTAGCAATGGTAACCGCTTCTTCGACTGTCGTTGCAGTATCACCTTTTGGTTGAGCTAAACGCGCATTTTGAATCACTTGATTAAATAAGTCACGGTCTTCGGCCCGATTTATATCCTCAACTGTCGTCCCAAGAATATTCACGCCATGGTCTTGGAGTTTTTTGGCTAAATTGATACTGGTTTGACCACCAAATTGCACTACAACACCCATGGGCTGTTCTAAATCAATAATGTTCAAAATATCTTCTAAATCGAGTGGTTCAAAATACAGTTTATCTGAAATAGAAAAGTCAGTGGAAACTGTTTCAGGGTTGGAATTGACGATGATGGCTTCATAACCCAGTTTTTGAATTGCCTTGACACTATGAACCGTCGCATAATCAAATTCGACCCCTTGTCCGATTCGAATAGGACCTGAACCTAACACTAAGACGGACTTTTTATCAGAAGCGGTAGATTCATTTTTATAATCATAAGTTGAGTAGTAGTAAGGCGTTTTTGATTCAAATTCACCTGCCACTGTATCAACCATTTTATAAGCTGGTATAACCCCTGCTTCTTTTCTTAATTGACGGATTTCTTCAGTTGTAGAATTGGTATAGTGGGCGATTGTTTTGTCAGTAAAGCCATTTTCTTTAGCGGTTTTGATTAGGGAAATATCAATTTTTTGTACTTGAAGAGCTTTTGCAATTTCTAAAATATGAAGCAGTTTATCTAAAAAGAACACATTAATTTGGGTTAAATCAGCTAACTCATCAATATCAATCCCACGACGCAAGAGTTCAAATAATATAAATAATCGATCATCTGTCGCAGGATTGAGTTTCTTCATTAAATCAGTAGTTGCAATCGTTTCATAATTGATATCTTCAATTCCTGTAATTTCAATTTCAAGTGAACGAATTGCCTTTTGAATGGATTCTTCAAAGTTACGGCCAATAGCCATGACTTCACCAGTGGCTTTCATTTGTGTCCCTAGCGTGTTATCCGCAGTTGGGAATTTATCAAAGGGCCATCTTGGAATTTTAGTGACAACATAATCCATAGCTGGTTCAAAGTTTGTGACGGTTGTTTTGGTAATTGGGTTTTTAATTTCATTTAAAGAGTAACCTACGGCGATCTTAGCTGCAATTTTTGCAATAGGATACCCTGTCGCTTTTGAAGCAAGGGCTGATGAACGCGACACTCGCGGATTAACTTCAATAATATAATACTGCAAGCTTTTTGGGTCTAATGCCATTTGAACATTACAACCCCCCTCAATTTTAAGGGCTTTGATAATCTTGATTGCTGAATCTCGCATCATTTGATATTCACGGTCTGATAAGGTTTGCACGGGTGAGGTCACAATTGAATCACCAGTGTGTACCCCAACTGGATCAATATTTTCCATGGAAGCAACAATTAAAGTATTGTCTTCATGATCTCTCATCACTTCAAATTCAATTTCTTTAAATCCCGAAATAGATTTCTCCACCAAAACTTGATTAACTGGCGAAAGTTCTAAACCGTTAGTCACAATTTCTTCAAGTTCTTTATCACTATGGGCAAAGCCACCACCTGTACCGCCTAAGGTATAAGCTGGTCTAATCACTAAAGGATAGTCAATTTGACGGGCAATCGCTTTAGATTCAACTAAGGTATTGGCAATCGCTGACTCAGGAACTGGTTCATGCAAGTGCTCCATTAACTGCTTAAATTTGTCACGATCTTCTGCTTCTTCAATGGTATGTAAGTTAATACCTAGTACTTCAACGTTATACTCAGTTAACACACCAGAATCAGCGAGTTCTTTAGCCATATTAAGTCCGGTTTGACCACCTAAAGTGGCTAAAATCGCATCAGGACGTTCTTTTTCAATGACTTTTGTTACAAAATCTAATGTAATAGGTTCAATATAGACTTTATCGGCAATATCATGGTCAGTCATAATGGTGGCAGGATTTGAATTAATTAAGACCACTTCATAACCGTCTTCTTTTAGTGATAAGCAAGCTTGTGAGCCTGAGTAATCAAATTCTGCTGCTTGACCAATAATAATCGGTCCAGAACCAATTACCAGAATTTTTTTAATATCTGAACGTTTAGGCATGTTGTAATCTCCTTTCAGCTTTTGTCATCATTTGTACAAAACGGTCAAACATGTATGCTGCATCATGTGGACCTGGACAAGCATCAGGATGATATTGGACTGAAAAAGCAGGGCGATTCATTAACTTCAATCCTTCAACGGTATTATCGTTAACTTCTTTTTGCGTCACTTGTAGATGCGTATTTTGAACAGATGCTTCATCGACGGCATAACTGTGATTTTGAGAGGTGAAGTTTGATTGACCAGTTTCAAAATCATAAACTGCATGGTTAAACCCACGGTGACCGTATTTCATTTTGTAAGTTGTGGCTCCGTTAGCTAAAGCAAAAAGTTGATGGCCCATACAAATTCCCATCAGTGGATAACGTGCTTGCAATTGTCTAATCAAAGGCAGAACTTGTTGATGATTCGTAGGATCTCCTGGCCCATTTGAAAGTAAGATGCCTGCTGGGTTGACTGCTTCAACCGCTTCAAAAGTAGTTGTATAAGGAAATAGTACAACGTGAAGTTGATGTGCTTGCAAGGCTTTAATAATAGAATCTTTGATTCCAAAATTAATAACCGCTACTGTATGACCCGTGTTATCATCTAAGGATTCGCCTTCTTGAGTATCATTTTGGAATTGACTATTGAGGTTAGTTTTCAAAATAGCGTCAATCTTAGCTTGGTCAATTTCAGAAACAATAATGGCTTTCATTGAGCCATAATCTCTGATTTTTTGCGTTAATTCACGGGTATCAATCCCCATAATTCCAGGTAACTCATGTTGTTCAGCATATTCTTGTAGTGTCATGTCTGCTCTTTGATTCCCAATTCTTCGAGCAAGTTCATGAACAATGATTGCAGCAGCAGCTGGTTTGTCAGCTTCAGAATCTTCTAGATTAATCCCATAATTTCCAATCAATGGATAAGTAAAATTAATCATTTGACCTTGATAACTGTTATCAGTAATGGTTTCTTGATAACCCGTCATGCCAGTGTTAAATACTAGTTCTGCATAAACATCTTTGGTAGAGCCAAAACTTTCACCTGTATATACGCTGCCGTCTTCTAAAACTAAATATCTTTTCATGTTAGTTGCCCCCTTAAACTTAACCCTTGTATGCGATTTTGCCATCTACTATTGTGTATTTTGTTTGTCCAAAAACTTGCCATCCTAAAAACGGTGTATTCGTTCCTTTAGATAGGAAATCTTCTGCTTTAATTTCATATTCTGAGTCTAAATCCATAATCGTCAGGTCTGCTGGTTTCCCGATTTCAAGTTGCCCGCCTTGAATGTAAAAGGCTTGTGCTGGATTTTTTGACATCCACTTCACTAAAGTTGCCAAGTCGACTAATCCACTTTTAACAAATTTGGTATAAATTAAGCTAAATGCGGTTTCAATTCCCACAATTCCAAAAGCTGCAGTTGTCATACTGCCCTGCTTTTCTTCTTGGCTGTGAGGAGCATGATCAGTCGCAATCATATCAATTGTGCCCTCAATCAAGCCTGCAATAAGTGCCTTGCGATCAGCCTTTGATCGTAAAGGTGGATTCATTTTCATCATTGGATTATCGGATTCAACCATTGAATCATCTAATAATAAATGATGAGGTGAAACTTCTGCCGTCACGTTAACGCCCATTTGTTTAGCTAGTCGTACCAGTTCCACAGACTCTTTAGTCGAAATATGAGCGACATGATAATGAACGCCTGTACTGTGAGCTAAAACTAAATCTCTTGCTAGTTGGGAAGACTCACTTAATGGACTAATTCCTGGCAAGCCTAATTTTTTTGATGACTCGCCTTCATTCATAACTCCTTGGTTAGTTAAGCTGTTGTCTTCAACGTGAGCAATAATTGGCTTATTCACATCTTTGGCTTTTAACATAGCTTCGTACATAATATTAGCTTGTTGCACACCACAACCATCGTTCGTAAATCCAATAGCTCCCATTTGAGCCATTTTTTCAATATCGGTATTATCTAAAGCACTCAAATTACTTGAAATAGCCGCATATTGCTGAGTTTTAACCACACCATCTCGTTGGTTTAATTCAATCATCTGCTGTAAGCTCTCGGGATTATCGATAACTGGCTTGACATTTGGCATGGCAAACACAGTTGTAAATCCGCCACGCGCAGACGCTTTTGTCCCTGTTTTAATCGTCTCTTTATAAGTTAAACCAGGTTCTCGAAAATGAACATGGACATCAATTAATCCCGGTAGAATGGTGTTCTCCTCACCTTCAATCACGGTCATCTCTGGTGTTGGTGCAATGGTTGGTGCAATCTGTTTGATGAGGTTATCCTCAATTAAAAGGGACACCAATTCATTATTTAATTTTACATTTTGAATTAAAGTCAATTTAGTCAATGTTCAAATCCTCCTGTAATAACCCTTTTTCGTCAAGTAGACTAGCTAGAATCGCCATTCTGGCAAAAACGCCATTGGCCATTTGTTTGAATATACGTGATTGTGGAGATTCCACTAAATCTGAATCGATTTCAACCCCGCGATTAACTGGAGCTGGGTGCATGATAATCGCTTGTTGCTTAGCTTTTTTTAATCGGGCTTTGGTAAGTCCAAATTGAGTGTGATAATCTAAGGCTTTAAATTGTTTGACTGAATTAGTATTGAGTCGTTCAAGTTGTACGCGTAGTAACATGACGACATCTAATTTTTCAATCAACTCATCGATATTTTCAACGTATTGCCCATAAGGTGTAAATGACTCGTCATACCATTCTTTTGGTCCTGAAAAATAGACGTTTGCCCCTAATTTATGAAGCAATTGTGCATCTGACTTTGCAACTCGTGAATGGGCTAAATCACCAATAATGCCGATTGATAATCCTTTGAAATAGCTAAATTCTTCATAAATTGTCATTAAATCAAGTAAACACTGGGATGGATGTTGTCCTGACCCATCTCCACCGTTGACAAGCGACGTTGTAAAACTTTTGTCGGCAACCATTGCCTCATACCACCCGTTTTGACTATGGCGAATTACTTCAATATCGGTTCCCAAAGCCTGCAAGGTTTTAACTGTGTCTTCTAGCGACTCACCTTTTTGAGTGGAGCTAGTTGCCATATTTAAATCTAAAACGGTCATACCTAATCTTTGTTCTGCCATATAAAATGACGCATGCGTTCTTGTGCTATTTTCAAAAAACAAATTTGCGGCGTAAACCGGGCGCTTTACATTGACTTTAAATCCTGCTTTAAATTGTTCACTCAATTGAATTAGCTTAACAATTTTGGTTGGTGAGTCACTATTCATATCAACAAAGTGTTTTGTCATATTTTTGCCTCCTAATTAACTTACCCTCTCTGGAGTAATCTTTATTAATTACAGAATCAAAACCAATAAAAAAGACTCTTTGGAAAAATTCCAAAGAGTCTACTGTCTAGTCTTAATGATGGTTGTAACTGTACATTGATTAATTCAGCCGTACAAGTTGAGCGTACACTTTAGCTGAAAATCCGGATAAGCTTACAGTTGGGTTATTATCATAAGACCTTTGTGACTCTCTGGCCAACATTAAAGGTTCTAACTTGTGATGTGCTTGTAATGATAATAACATCCTCGCTTTTAAAAAGGAAGGGAAGTTTTGACTTTATTTGGCTTCTACTGAAATAAAGTCTTGCTGGTTAAAGTCATATAAGCCTTGATCGGTTAATTTAATAGATGGAATAACGGGAAGAGTTAAGAACGAAAGTGTAATAAACGGATCAAAGACTCGATTTGTACTGATTTTTTGGTAGGCTTGATTTACTAAATCTAAGTCTTTTTGAGCTTCTTGATAAGACTTAGCAGACATTAATCCTGCGATTTTTAGAGGCATCATCGCTAAAACTTTACCATTTTGTGTAACCGCAATTCCTCCACCAGACTTGGTAACAGCTTGAATAGCTTCATTAATAGAAGAATCGTCTGTTCCAACTGCCACAAGATTATGAGAATCATGGGCCACTGTAATCGCCACGGCACCATTTTGAATATCAAATCCCTTAACTAATCCCAAACCATAAGTTCCAAGATTATGATGACGTTCAATCACAACCATCTTCAAAATGTCCTGGTCAATATCTGAATTAAATTGACCGTTGTCTAATTTAACGTGTGTTTGCAAGTGGTCGGTCACAATATGGTTAGGTTGAATTTGGATAACATTACAGTAGTTACTGCTTAATGGCATTTTTAAGTCTTCTAATTTAAAGTCATGATGCACAGTTGATTCTGAAAATCGAGCAGGTTGTGTCGTAAACTCACTCAAAATTTCGCCATTCTTCATCACTTTATCAATTGTGACTTCTTTCAAGTTATCTAAAAAAACAATATCGGCTTGATAACCGGTTGCTAAAGCACCTGTTTGATTTAATTTATGAGCATTTGCCGCATTAAAACTCGCCATCGTAAAGGCCGTTTCAGGTCTAACACCATGTTTAATCGCTAATTGAATACAGTAATCAATCGACCCTTCACGATCTAAATCTGTAATTAATTTATCATCTGTACAAAAAGCTAATCGTTGAGCGTTTGATTCTGTTACCGCACCAATCGTGTTTTCAATATCACGTTCAACCGTTCCTTCACGTAAGAAAACGTAGTATCCGGCACTAAGTCTGTCTTTAACTTCTTGGACGCTAGTCGCTTCATGATCGGTATCAATCCCAACTTGACGATAAGTATCTAGTTGCTCAGGGGTCAACCCGGCTCCATGACCATCTGCGTGATAGCCTGCTTCTTGAGCATCTTTAATTTTTTGCATAATTTCATGACTTTGACTTGCAACAGCAGGAAAGTCCATGACTTCTGCTAATCCATTCACTTCTGGATAACGATATAGCGGTTTTAAATCTACAGCATTTAAAACTGCTCCGCTGTGATCAAATGGGACACACGGAACAGATGAAGGCAACATGACTTTGACATCTAATGGGGTTTGTCTAGCGTCTTCAATCATATATTCAATACCTTTGTTTCCCATAACATTACCAATTTCGTGAGGATCCGTTACGATAGTAGTTACACCATGTTTCAGTAAAACTTTAGCTAATTCACTGGGAGAAACCATTGCACTTTCGATGTGAACATGTGCATCAATAAATCCAGGTACTAAGTATTGATTACTAGCATCAATAATTCTTTGTGCTTTAAGATTATCATTGTCACCAACTGACACAATTTTCCCTTTATTTATCCATAGTGTTTGTAGTTCAAATTCTCTTGTAAAAACATTCAAAACCAACCCGTTTTGAATACATGTATCAACCAATCCCATAATCCTATTTCCTCCCGAATGAAAATTATTTTATAGACTATCTTATAAGAAAAACTGATTTATTTCCAGTTTTTTTAGAAAAAAGTTCGGTTTTTAATTAAATTCTCAATAAAAAAAGCGGAGATTTTTTCCGCTTTTAAAACCATTGTAAATATAATAAGTAAAAGTTAATAGCTATCACGAGACGACATAACTGTCGGAACCAAAGTTCAAAATTGCCATTAACACGATAATAATACCAATGGTATTTTCTTTTTTTTTGGTAAGATTTAAATTTTGGATTGTATCGATAGTTTCCAAATGGAAAAAACCAATTCACACCTTGTTTCGAAAAATTATCTAAAATAAGATGCAATGCGTAACTAACGGTAAAACCAAGAATGACGTTGCGAATCAAATAATCATTTGCTCCTATTTGTGGCATCTGATAAAACAATAACACCAGCAAGGCAACGATCCACAACGTATGAGTGTAAGTTCGATGCGGAATATACTGTAAAAAATTAAGTTTACCTAAAAGTCTCGTTAACTCAGAATCATAAGTATCTCCACCATCTAAATCGGGTGCAAAAGCACCAAAATGAGCACCGACAAACAACGGTAGTGCAGCTTTTATAGGATAATTACTAACTAAAACACTGCCTGAAATAACAGCGTGCGAAAAAGCAATATGAGATTTTTTTAACAATTAGATCTACTTTCTAGTTTAGTGTTTTTCCATATTGATAATTATGGATTTTTTCGTTATCTGGCATTAAACTACCACCTGTTGCCCAAACAATATGTGTCGTTTTAGGCGTATTCATTGCAACTTCTTTAGCAATTAATGCTTTTAATCCACAAAATCCTGCTGTTGCAGAGGGTTCAACTGAAATGTGTTCAGTGTCCTCTAGTCTAGCAAGATACCGATAAACATCTTTATCTTCAAAAGTTGCACTGGCAAACAATAGCGTTCTCATGATTGGTCCCGCAATTTTTGAAGGCCGACTAACTGCTAAGCCATCAGCTGCAGTCAAACCATCAAGACCAAAGTCTTCTACACAAATATTACTATTTTGCCCTGTGATTAATCCCAAAGTTACTGAAGGCACATGGGTTGGTTCACAAAAAACAGGATAAACATTCTCACCAAACAACTGCTTCAAACCAAATGAAACACCGCTTGGACTACCTCCAACACCAGCTGGTAGGTAAACAACTAGTGGGTGTTTATCATCAACTACTATGTTATGATCTTTTAGTTGTTTTTGGATACCTAAAGCAGCTACAGAATAACCTAAAAATAAATCTGATGAACTTTCATCATCCACAAAATAAGTATTAGCATCAGCCTGTGCACATTTTCGACCTTCAGTTATAGCATGAGAAAAGTCACTGTCGTATTCAATAAC
The DNA here is from genome assembly GCF_001436605.1 of Holzapfeliella floricola DSM 23037 = JCM 16512. Taxonomy (GTDB): domain Bacteria; phylum Bacillota; class Bacilli; order Lactobacillales; family Lactobacillaceae; genus Holzapfeliella; species Holzapfeliella floricola. The sequence goes on from NZ_AYZL01000019.1 coordinate 60,147, forward strand.
TTCAACACCATTTGATCGTAATTTATCTTTCTTCCAATCTTTAGCATCATGTGACATATAAACTGTTGTTCTAAAACCAAAACTAGCCGCTGCAATACCCACACTCAAGCCAAGATTGCCAGTTGAGCCGACTGCTACTTTGTACTTAGCAAAAATATTCATAAATTTTTCTTCTGCTAAAACAGCATAGTTATCCCGATAGGTTAAATCACCTTTTGTCATCGCAATATGTTCTGCAAATTTTAGAACTTCATAAATCCCACCCCTAGACTTAATAGACCCTGTGATAGGTAATAAATTATCTGCTTTTAAAAACAAAGATCCTTTAATGTGCATGGAATCGGACAGTTCTTCATTCCACTGGTTTTGGAATTCATTTATTTTGATTAAAGGTGATTCAATCACACCTTTATCATTTTTTGTTTCAGGGAATACTTTTGCAATGAAAGGTGCAAATCTTTGCCATCTAGCATCGGCATCAAAAATATCCGCCAAATCAAATCGTAAATCTGCTTTTTTATTATAATCAGGATTTTTCCAAAATATTGGTTTTTTATTTTCAATATCAGAAATTTCTGGTATATGTTTGTAGTCTTCTTTAGATAATGTCATGATGATACCCCACTTTTTAATCATTTATGATTTGATTTTATCATTAAAAGTTCATAATATCAGTATAATATGTTAGTAAAATTCACATACTTAAAATTACAGACAAGATTGATGATCATTAACTTTCAAAACCTATAACTTTTCATTTATTGAAACTCTTATTTATAGTAATATTTAGAGGTATCTGATTTTAAAAGAAAGTAGGACTAATTACTTGAAAAGAAAACGTGAAAGACCGACTCGTTCCAATATAGGACTTCTATTCATTATTCTTCTTGCACTAGTCGTTATTGCAATTGGTGGATGGCCTTTATTTTTCAATCATCAAAATTTAAAATCTTCATCCGAACAAAGTGATTATCATGGTTTGCAAAGTACTTCTGAAATTTCTAGCAGCTCAAATTCACCAAGTACGAAAGAATTTAGTACATCTAAAATTGCGAAAATGGATAATTATATGGCTGACTTTAGTACTTATATGGGACAAGACTATAAACGTTACTATCCCCAAACACAAAATCAAGCTAAATTAAATTTTTATGAATTTGACATCACAACTGATCTAGACGCATTTAATTATTATGTTGATAACGAACCCGCTACGTTTCGTTTAGGACTAAATAGAAATGATTCATCTAATAATAACGATTATAATATTGTGAGTGTTTACAGTGATGCTGCAACTGCTCCATTTGCAGGAGCTCATCTTTACTTATTGACTATCCATAATAACAAGCCGCAAGTTTTAATTACAATGCAAAATCAAGGCATGCCCGATAACATCATGTATTTTAAACATACTGAAAATTCCAATCTTGCAAGTAGTTTTGCAAAAATATACGATGACAAATAAAAACTATCAAATTGATAGTTTTTTTATTTTAAAAAAGTGTTGATTTATTAAAACAAAATTAGTATTATATTAATAACAGCAAGATGTCATTAGCTCAATTAATGGCTAAACTTCCTATTTCGAAGGGTTGGTTCGACTCCAACTTGAGCAGTTATCTTAGTGAATTGTTCCAATTTCATTCCTTTTCCGTTATGCTAATTTAATTTTTTCATAATTAATTCACTAAGATATTAAGGTTCAATGTACATGGTGTACGACGTCAGTCTGCTGGTTCAATTCCAGCTTGAATCTTTTCAAACAGCTAAGTAAATTAGCTGTTTTTTTTTGCTTATTTTTGAATAAAACTGTATCATTTGTATTAATTAGACTTATACAATCATTAAAAAGGACTATTAATATAAATGAAAAAAAGAAAAGATTATTTGAAAGAGCACAAAAAAAACAGTTCGATACCTTGGGTTGTCGGTACTATAATTGGACTAGTTGTCATATGTTTGATTATTTTTTCTTTATTAATTCCCAAAAATACGACTAGCCAACTACCAGCACAGTCTTCGCAACAAGATTTTAGCAGTTCAATAGTTCAATCACAAAGTCAATCAAGTCAAAGTACTAACTATGCATCTGAACAGAAAACGACTGATATTGCTAATTTAGTACAAAATATGGATGCTTTTATGCGCTCTTTTAGTAGCCAAATAGGACAATCCTATCAACGATACTACCCACAAAAATCTAATAAGACAACTTTTTATGGGTTTGACTTTATTAACGGACTAGATTTATATAATTTTTATGTGGACGGAAATTCTGCAACAATTGGATTTATTAATCCAAAAACACTGCGTGGCACATCTGACTATAATATTATAATGGCTTACAGTGATATCCAAGATAAATCTACGGCATACACTGATAGACACCTTTATCTATTCACATTGCATAATAACCAGCCTGAAGTCATTGTCGCAACACAAAACCAAGAAAATGCGGGGAGCGTTTACTTCAGACATACTCAAAATACTACTTTAAAAAATGGATTCGAGAATTTATATAATCAATAAAAACTAAAAAGCACCTTACAATTACTTGAAAGCAATTGTAAGGTGTTTTTTATAATTGGTTATTTAACTTATTAGACCACTATTACCTAAAAATTAGAAGTCAGAAATTGTCAAAAATCCGACATTATCTCTTGCCTTGAAGTAAACTCCATGGTTTAAGCTATAGCTTGTAAATCAAACTGATAACAAATGGAGGAAATAATTATGAACATTTTAATTTTAGGTGGAAATGGTGCAATTGCTCGTTTAGTAAGTGAACAAATCATCAATGATCAAGATGCACACAATGTTAATATAAGCTTATTTTTAAGGAATACTAAACGCGTAGATGACTTAACGAAGTTGTCTAATATTGACAGCATTGAAGGAGATTTAGATAACTATAACTCAATTGTTTCGGCAATGGACGGGCAAGATCTTATCTTTGACGCAACAGGAGCTGCTGCTACTAGTGAAAGAACCAAAAATATCATTAAAGCTATGCATACAACAACTATTAAGAGAATTATTTCTATTAATAATCTAGGAATTTACGATGAAGTTCCCGGTGAATTTGGCATATGGAATGCTAAAATGGTGGGCAATCATACTCGATACGGGCGCGAGTCTGCAGATCTGCTAGAACAATCTGGCTTAGACGAAACCACTTTAAGGTTAGCGTGGTTAACCAATGGCAACGACACTGATTACGAATTGACTAAAAAAGGCGAAAATTTTAAGGGAACTACTGTATCACGCAAGAGTGTCGCAGATATAGTGTTTAAAATTGTTAAAAATCCAAATTATTTAATTCATGAAAGCGTCGGAATTAATCGTCCTGGAACTGACGGCAATCGTCCACAATTCTAATTTAATCATCAAAAAATACCCTACAATTATTTGAGCTGATCGAATATTGTAGGGTATTTTTAGGATTAAATAGTCAAATAAGTCAAACTTTAAAATTATCAAGTAACAGTTAAGTCTTTTCTACTCTTCTAACAAACTTGCCAACTATCATCAAATAGAAAAAAATGTCCCTGATTGAATATCAGAAACATTCCTTAATTGCTACTTTATCAAAAGTTTACTTTTACATTAGGCATCATTATTCAAGTTCTTATTGTCTTTCTTCTTCAAAGGTTTCATATTGACGTGCTTTTTTATGATTAATTCGGCGTAATTTAATATGAGGTTTATATCCCAAGTTTACTGGAACATTTTCAATTTTAACGTCACTAAAAGATAACCCAAACCATTGAATTGGTGTTGCTGTATGATTTTGAAGCCAAATTCTAGCCGAAACTAGCCATCTATCAAAACCCGATATATTAGTTGCAAGCGATAGCGCTTCTTTTAAGATAACAAACTTAAAGTCACCCACAAGACGACCCTTAAACGTTGTATATCTTTGTGGTTGAGCATCGATAATTTTTTGTTCAATCAAATCATTAATGATTTGACGTAGGTAGACATTAACTTTTTGTGATTTTTTAAAGCCTAAATAGATTGTAACTTGCACAACATTTTTAGTACCATAAGTTTCAACAGTGTAATCATGTGTATAAGGACTATCTGTTGTAACCATCGTTATAAACCAATAGACCTGAGCTCTTTTAGGGCGCTTATCTAAAATTGAATATAAAATTGATTTCTTAATTTGATGACCTTTTTTGACCTTAGCCATATAAACCAAGTTTGTTGAGCTAACAGGGTATTGTTCATCTTGACTTAATGAGACTAATTGATCTTTGTAATCTGTTAAACAAGCATATTCGTAATCCGTTTCATATTTAGAACGCACTCTATTTCCAAAATACCAAATATACATAACCATTATGATTGCTAGAGTAATTAAAACTGTCACATAACCACCATGTTCAAATTTAACAGCACTTGAGATGAAGAACGAAAATTCAACAACTAAGAAAAATGCTGTTAATAACCATGATAACCAACGTGGTACTTTTGTATCTAAGAAATTATGTAATAAAATTGTTGTCATTAACATAGTAACTGTAATTGCCAGCCCGTATGCGGCTTCCATATGTTGAGAATTTTGGAAGTATAAGACTAACGCGATTGTAATAATGCATAACAACCAGTTAACTGTTCCAATATAAATTTGGCCACGTTTGTTACCGGGATGATGAATAATCATACGAGGCAAAATTTTCAGCCTTATTGCTTCAGAAACTAACGTATAAGATCCTGTAATTAATGCTTGTGACGCAATAACTGCTGCCAATGTTGCTAATATGATTGCAAACAATGCCAAACTGTCGGGGACTACAGCATAAAAGGGGTTTAGCCCAGATTGATGAACATTAGCGTGGTTGTTAATCAACCATGCGCCTTGTCCCATATAGCTTAAAACCAATGAAAGATAAACAATTGGCCAACTCAAGTAAATGTTGTGTTTACCCACATGCCCCATATCAGAATAAAGCGCTTCAGCACCAGTAGTAGCTAAAAATATACTTCCTAAAATAAAAAAGCCGGATTTGTTAGCCGGACTAAATAATACTTGAAGTCCATAAACTGGTGAAAGTGCTTTTAAAATACCTGGGTAACTTAATAGGTTACAAAATCCAACAATAGCTATGAAAAAAAACCAACCACACATAATAGGTCCAAAAGCTTGACCAATCTTAGCCGTACCAAATCGTTGCATAGCGAATACGACTAATAATATAGCAATAACCACGGCAATAACCACATTTTGATCACCACTAAAGGTAAACAGGCCAAAGTTTTGCGACTTCAGCCCCTCAATAGCACTTGTTACCGTAACAGCCGGTGTTATCGTACCGTCGGCTAGTAACGCTGCACCACCAATCAAAGCAGGCACAATTAGCCATTTCTTTTTCCTACGGACTAATGTATAAAGGGCAAAAATCCCACCTTCACCGTGATTAGATGCTTGCATAGCAATAATCACATACTTCAACGTTGTAATAATCATTAAAGTCCATATAATTAATGAAATACTACCTATAACATAATCTGGTTGCAGGTTTTTAAAACCACCACCGTCACGAATTATCGCGTTCATTGTATACAATGGTGATGTTCCAATATCGCCATATACAATACCAAAAGAAACTAGCACTCCCATCAGTGAAAGTTTCTTTTTATTTTGAGTTAAACTCATATTACCACCTCTAAACTTCTTATCGCCTACATTTTAGAATTCTACCTTCTAAAACGCAAAGATTTTCTTACTTTTTTTAAGTAAGTACTTGAAATATATTCATTCTACTTATATAATGTAAGCACAAATTAATTAAAGGAGATTTATTTATGAGTAAAATCGCAGTAATCGTTACAAACTACGTTGAAGATATCGAATATACTTCACCTGTTGAAGCTTTACAAGCTGCAGGACACGAAGTCGTAACAATTGAAAACGAAGCCAACAACACTTTCACAGGTAAAAATGGTGGCGAGTTTAAAGCAGATTTAGGTATTGCAGATGCAAACCCCGAAGACTTTGATGGCCTACTTGTACCTGGTGGATTCTCACCTGACATTTTAAGAGCAGATGACCGCTATGTTGAGTTTACTAGACATTTCTTCTTAACCAATAAAGCAATCTTTTCAATTTGTCATGGTCCTCAAATCTTTATTCAAACCGGACTAACAAAAGGTCGTCGTATGACAGCTTATACTTCCGTTGTTCCTGACTTATACTATGCAGGTGCAATTGTTGAAGATAAACCTGTTGTTATTGACGAGAACTTAGTAACTAGTCGTACTCCTGATGACTTAGATGCTTTCAACAAGGCTATTGTTGAGACTTTAAACTAAATCAAAGATTCTTTTAAAAAAATTCAAGAAATTTCTGTTAAACTACGCTTATAGGCGTAGTTTTTTTATAGCTATTTATTACTAGGAGGACTATTTATTTTAGAATTTAAAGATATCACCCAAGAAAGCATTGAAAAGCAACAGCTTGTTAAGGATTTATATTTAACTGCCTTTCCTGAACACGAAAGACTAACCTTTTCTTTTATTTTGGATAGAGCTAAGTTAGATCAAAACTATCTTGTTGCAATCGAAGATGACAATCAATTTATTGGACTTGTTTATTACACAATCTCAGGAAAAAACTTACTCATTTCATACCTTGCTATGGATCCTTCAACTCGTTCAAAAGGTTATGGTACGCGTGTTCTTGAACAATTCAAAGAAAAGTATCAAGATAAAACTATCTTTTTGGAAATTGAAGAAGTGATCAAAAACGCTGATAACTATACCCAACGTGTTAAACGCCAATCATTCTATGAAAGAAATGGGTTTGGTAAAAGTAACATTTATATGAAAACTGATACCGAAGGTCATGGGCTTGAAATTATGACCACAAAGCCGATTACATTCGCTGACTATAAAGATGCTGTAACGACTTACTTAGGTCAAGATAACATGAGTGAGTGGAATAGCTACTTTGAACCTGTTATCAGATAAATTAAAAACATCACCTCAATATGAGATGATGTTTTTTAGTTTAAACTTGATACAATGGCTCTCACTTCTGGTTCTGATGTACAGCAACAACCACCAATCCATTTAGCACCTTGCTTATGCCACTGTTTGGTATAAGTCTGAAATGTTTGTTGACTATGAGGTGCTGCGTCCCACTCTTTAACTTCTGGTGAATAACTGGCACCAGAGTTCGGATAAATGACTAAATCTTTTTGAGCAGTTGGTTGAACTTGTTTAAGAAACGAGGTAACTAACTCAGGAGCAATACAATTTGCTCCATAAGCAATCACTTGGGGATTTGCTTCTAGTAACGCTTGTACTTGCTTAAAAGGTGTGCCGTCACTTAATGTTTTGGCGTCTTTCAATGTACAAGTTACCCAAATAGGAATTTCTGGTAACTCTTTAAGTAGCTCTAAAATCGCCTTGATTTCTTGATAGTTAGGCATAGTTTCAATCGCTAATAAGTCACAGTCTTCTGCTATTAAGACGGCTAGGCGATCATGATGAAACTCACGATAAGCTTTATCAGATAACTTATAATCTCCTCGATATTCAGAACCATCTGCCAGATAAGCCCCATAAGGACCCACCGCTCCTGCTAAAAATTTTGGTTGAATTGAGTCACTAACCTGACGAGCTTCATCAGCTAATTGGACCGCACGTTTAATCAAAGCCTTAGCTTGGTCAACGTTATAACCTTGATCTAAATAGCCTTGAACACTAGCTTGATAGGTAGAAACAATCGCAATGTTAGCTCCAACATAAAAATAAGCTTGATGAACATCTTTGATTTTTTCAGGGTAGTAGTCAATAGCTGATGCTGTCCATAATTTGTTGTTTAAATTAACCTGACGTTCTTCAAGCCCTAGTGACATTGCCCCATCAATCACAATACTATTTTGTTTCTTTGCCCAATCTATGATTAACTTTTTTGACATGTTTAGTCTCCTTTTTTTGAATAAAAATATAATAATAAGCGAGTACGATAACTGAGAATAAGACTCCTGCAATTAAAGATAACTGTTGTTCTGGATCAAATCCAATCCCAACGAGTGAAATCACGCATAAGATAATAACTGCCCAAGGTACAATCGGATAAAAGGGGGTTTTGTATTTTAAATCTGACGTTTTGTGTCCTTCTTTTAAAAATTGCTTTCTGAATCTTAATTGTGCAATCCCAACAGATAGCCAAACAGAAACGACCGCAAACCCTGATAATGACGTTAACACCAGATAAACTGTTCCAGGAGCATAAATACTTGAAAATAAGGACAACAACCCTCCCAGTAAAGTCAGTGTCAATCCATAAATAGGTAAACCATTTTTATTCAATTTAGCTAATTTTTTAGGCAGTGGTCCTTGATCAGCTAAAGACCAAATCATTCTTGATGCCGCATAAACACCTGAATTTGCGCCTGAAAGAACGGTAATAAATAAGACTATCGACATAATGTTTCCTGCATAAGCAAATCCCGCATTATTTAAAATTGAAACAAAAGGACTAGTTGTCAGTCCTGATGACTCTTGTCGCAGTAAAGCGCCAATTACAAAAATGGCACCGATAAATAAAATCACTAAAATGATAAGGGTTTTTAAAATGGCACCAGGTAAAACTTTTTGAGGATTTTTAGTTTCACCAGCAGCAACTGCGATAATTTCAGTTCCTGAAAAAGCAAAGTTAGCAGCTAAAATTACTGAGATCACTGGTAAAATCCCATTAGGTAATACCCCATTTTTTGTAAAGTTTGAAAATAACACCGGTTGGGTTTGTCCAACCGATTGAATAACACCAAAAACTAAAGCCAGACCAATTACGATAAAAACCAGCAAGGCTAAACTTTTAATAATAGACATCACCAACTCACTGGCTGCAAACCACTTCACTTTTGATAAATTCAAAGCAGATAACAAAATGATAAACAAAACACACCAACTCCAAATCGGTATTCCTTGATAAAAGCCATTTGCAATCATCGCTAATGTGATGAGCTGTGAACCTAGAGAAACTGTCCACGTTAGCCAATATAACCAAGCAACCACAAACCCAACAGCTGGATGGATATGTTGGCTAGCATAAGTGTGAAATGATCCTGTTGTTGGCTTATGAACTGATAATTCTCCTAAACATAACATCACTAGACATACCAAAATTGCGCCAATAATATAAGCAGCTAATGTTCCAATTGGCCCCGCAGACTGAACAAGATAACCAGAACTCATAAAAATACCCGTTCCTATTACACCACCGAGTGATAATGTTACCAGGTGCTTACTTTGCATTTGTTTTGCAAATGTTTCTTTTGCCATATGATTGACTCCTCCTTTTTAATTAATGAAATAAAAAAAGACACCCGCCCTGTAAAAGGGCGAGTGTCTCTCGCGGTACCACCTTTGGTTTAAGTTTAACGACTATAAAACAAATCTCTAAACTATCTCAATCCAGAACTAACATTCCTTCACGCTATATCAGGCGTACCCGTTGTAAGCTCAACTACTTTACTCACAAAAGCTCAAAGACCATTTTCATTCCGCTTCAAATATCTACTCTCACCAACTATAGACTCTCTTTAAAATGAAGTTGAGAATTACTTTTCTCATCATCGCTTAATCATTTCATTTTTTTATAATGTTCACATGGTTTTTACTTTTTGTCAACATTTTTATGAAACCAAGGAATATTTTTATCAAAAATAGCCAAAGCATCATTTAACAAATATAGAGCATAAGTAAATAACAATGTGAAGTTAGCATCACCTTGGAAAGCGGTTGTTCCCCACAAAATAACACTCATAACACCTTGAAAAATCCAGAAATAGTACTGGTCTCTAAATCTAAGTGTCGCTAAAATAGAACCAGTAATTCCAACAGCACCTGCAAAAGCATCTAATATTGGTCGTGGACTAATAAATAAGTTAGTATCCATTAGATATAGTAAGCCAAATACAATAACAAAGAATAAAGCAGTTAGTCCCCAATCTCTTACTGGTTTCGAGTCAGAAAGACCTCTGATATGTTCTTGTACATTTTCAGACCACTTAGGTAAAAGTAATACTGGAATATCTAACAAAATGATATATGCTGCTTGCAAGACAACATCGGCATAGTTTTTAGCCGATATTGCTACGATAATGTATAAAATAGCACTGATTAAGCCAAACATTCCATTAACAGGTTTTGCGTTGGTAATAGCTAAAGTTGTTGTGTACCCCAAAACTCCCGCAAACATTGTCGTAATCGAAATTACATTTATTTCACTGGTAACTGTTGTCAAAATAATGACAAACATTCCCAATGCTAACAGCTGGTAACTTCGCTTAGTCCACCCCTTCATTTGATGAATATACCAGCTTGGTTTTAACACACGTAACGCGTCTTGATTCAATTTCATTCCCCTTCTCTATAAAAAATCAACACTAGATATTGTACACGTCATTCAAAAAAACACAATATTTTTCTATATGTTGTGTTTTTTTGAAAAGTCAAGTTTTTTAAAATTTGATTTTTATGTAATAAATGTTAAAATTTAATAAAATTATAATATTCGGAGGTAATGATTATGAAATATGCAGTTTTGGGATCAGGAGCAATGGGATTTAGATACGGTGTCATGTTACAAGAAAATGCAGGTGTTAAAGTTGACTTCGTTGACGCATGGGAGCCTAATATAGAAGCTGTCAAAAAACAAGGCGGTGTTCGTGTTCAACGTGATCATGAAAATGAACAATTAATTGATGTTAATATTTATTCACCTGAAACGTATGACCAAAAACCAGATGTTTGGTTAGTTTTTGCCAAACAAATGGAGCTACAAAACTTACTTGAACGTTGTCAAAAAGCTGGATTATTCAATGATAATCAATACGTTGTCAGCGCTATGAACGGTATTGGTCACATGGACAAAATCGTTCAGTTCTTCGAAAAAAATAACGTTCTTGGAGGAACGGCTATGATTGCAACATTAATGCCTGAACCTGGATTTGTTGATTTTATGGGTAAAGAAGGTAAAGAAAGCATGCACCTTGCCACTTATGGTGACAACAAACCAGATGATAACCAAAAACAAATTATGGCTGATTTAGAAAGTGCTAAACTTCACCCAATTTACAGTGAAGATTACTTGAGTATGGCCATGACAAAATTATTATTCAACTCAGTGGTTAATACTATCTGTACAATGTTTGAAATTCCAATGGGACAATTTGGAGACTTTAAGGGTGCTAAAGAAATGACCACTCAAATGATGGATGAAGCCTTTGAAGCTTGTAAAAGAAACAACATCAACTTACCCCAAACAAAAGAAGAAGCTATCCAAGGTGTATTAGATGGCTGTGTAGACTACAAATATCATCATCCTTCTATGTATCAAGATCTTTCAAAAAACCGTCCGACAGAGGTCGATTACATTAACGGCTATATTGTCAGCCTTGGTGACAAAGTAGGTTACAATTGTGCCGTTCATCGTTTTATTGTGAATGAAGTTCACTTAGCAGAAAGCATTAAACAAGCTCAAAAGTAGTTTGAATATCAAACTTTTTTACACCACAAATAAAAACCGCTATAACCCTTTATCTAAAAGGATTATAGCGGTTTTTATTTTATCAAAATTTAGAATTTGCTTATCCAATTTTCAAAAAAGGTTTGATATTCAAACAAAAATAATATACCATGGATTGCAGTTCAGAATAGTAACACACTCGCTGAACATTAGGAGGAAATTATGGAGCCCGTTTTAACTGCAAGCGAAATTATGAAAATGATTCCCAACCGTTACCCTATTCTTTTTATGGATTACGTTGATGAAATCAATCCTGGAGAATCAATTGTGGCTACTAAAAATGTCACAATTAACGAAGAGTTCTTCCAAGGACACTTTCCTGGAAACCCGGTAATGCCAGGTGTCTTAATTATTGAAGCCCTTGCTCAAGCCGCTTCTATTTTAATTTTAAAATCTAAAGAATTCGAAGGCAAAACTGCTTATATGGGCGCAATTAAAAACGCCAAATTCAGAAAAGTAGTTGAGCCTGGCGATGTGTTAAAACTTCACGTCAAAATGATTAAAAAACGTGCCAATATGGGTATTGTTGAAACTTATGCAGAAGTTAATGGTAAAAAAGCCTGCCAAGCAGAACTTACATTTATCGTAGCTAATCGCGATTAAATCAAACATACGTTGCGCTTATAACTTAACTGAGGAGAAAACCATGTCAGTTTATGATGACGAAACAAAGTTCAAAAAAGCGGAACATGATTTTATTAATGAAGCTTTAGCTAATGTTTATGACAATATTTTAAGAATCGAAGAAAAGGAGTTAAAAAAGAGCTCTTTTAGCGACATCACTGTCAAAGAAGTTCATCTCGTTCATGCTATTAGTTTACATGAACCCAAGAGCGCTTCACAGATTGCTAAAAAAATGCATTTGTCTAGAGGAACACTGACTGTTAATCTTAGAAACCTGGAACGAAAAGGTCTTATCCATCGTACCAAAAATTCTCAAGATCAGCGTGTTACAGATATTACATTGACTAAAAGAGGTCGTGTTTTATATCGTGCTCACAATGCATTTCATTCAAAAATGGTAGACCGTTTTTTAGCAGGTTTCAACCTTGATGAACTCAAGGTTGTCAAACATGCTTTAGTCAACCTTCAAGATTTTTTGGATGAGCTCACTTAAAACCAACATGAAAAATTTTTCTATCGAACAAACTGCTCACATTGTACCTGAAAATGTTGTCACAAATAATGACTTGACTGCATTCATGGACACTTCAGATGAGTGGATTTCAAAGCGAACCGGCATCAAACAACGACATATTTCAAATCAGCAGACTACAAGCGATTTATGTTTAAGCGTTGCTGAAAATTTGATTACTAACAGCCAATACAATGTCGAAGACATTGACTTGATTATAGTCGCTACTATGTCTCCTGACTACATGACGCCTAATGTGGCTTCCATGGTTCAGGGAAAACTTGGAGCAACAAATGCTATGGCTTTTGATATCAACACAGCATGCTCAGGTTTTGTTTACGGCTTAAAAATGGCACAATCATTATTTAATGATGACAAAATTTCAACCGCTATTGTAATTGGTGGCGAAGTATTAAGTAAGTTAGTTGACTTTAGTGACCGCTCAACCGCTATTCTCTTTGGAGATGGTGCTGGCGGGGCTTTAATTACAAAAAACCAAAGCCATGGTCAATATTTAGGTGATAATTTTGAAACCTACGGTGATATGGGTAGATTCCTAACAGCTGGACATTTCAATACTCAAACACCTTTTAATCAGATGCTTGATACTACGCCCCTATCTTTTGAAATGAATGGCCGTAAAGTCTATGACTTTGCGACAACAGCTATTCCTGAGTCATTAAATAAAGCTCTTGAAGATGCTGGCTTAGGCTTAGAAGATATTGATCATTTTATTTTTCATCAAGCTAATGCTCGAATTATAAAAGCCGTGGTCAAAAAACTAAAGCTCGATCCAAATAAAGCACCTATCAACATTGATAAGTTTGGAAATACTGCAGCTGCAAGTGAACCCATTTTACTTGATGAAGTTATCAAAAATGGTGCTGTAGCTAAAGGTCAAACATTGGCTTTAATTGGATTTGGTGGCGGTCTTGAAATCGGAACCGTTATTTTAAAATACTAAAAACAAAAATAAAAAAACATTATTGGAAAATTGAGAGGAAATTTAATTATGACTAACGAACAAATTTTAAACAAAATCAAAGCTATCGTAGAAGACCAAACAGACGCAGACGTAGAAAGCATTGTAGAATCAACAAACTTTAAAGATGACTTAGACCTAGATAGTTTAGATGTTTTTGAAATCGTTAACGAAATTGAAGACGAATTTGATATCGAAATCGAAACAGAAGACGAAAGTCTAGACACTGTTGGTGAAGTTGTTAACTACGTTAGCAAAAAATTAGGCGAATAATAGAGGTTCGCTTATGAATTTTAGTTATTTATTTGCTGGCCAAGGTCAACAGTCTAAAGGTATGGGACAAGACTTATATGAAGCAGAGCCTTTATATCGTCAAACCATAGAAGAAGCTTCAAAAGCATTAGACCTTGATTTAACTAACCCTGAAATCTTTGACGCAGAAGAAAATACACAAGTTGCTATTGTTGCAATGAGTCTGGGAATCTTCAGAATTTTAAATCATGAATTTGGTCAAGCTAGTAGCTATATCGGTCTTAGCTTAGGTGAATATAGCGCCCTACTCGCTGCTAACAGCTTAGACTTTGGTCAAGGTTTTCCACTTCTATCCGACAGAATGCACTACATGCAAGAAGCCGGCGAAAATAATCCTGGAAAAATGATGGCTGTATTGAACTGTGATGCAGAACTTCTTCAAGAAGTATTAACCGAAGTCAACCAGACAGATGCAGCTTATCCTGCAAACTACAATACACCTGATCAAACCGTTATCGGTGGAAGTGCTAGTGGGTTAAAACAGGTGAAGAAAACATTAAAAGAGCATGGTATTAAAAAAGCCATTCCGCTCAAAATGTCTGTTGCTTCACACACCCCACTTATGCAAGAAGCGAGTGATAAATTAGCTAAACGTCTTGAAAGTGTTGATTTTAAAACTCCTGACGTTCCTGTTATGAGTAACACAACCGTCACTTCTTTTGATTTGTCAACAATCAAGCAAACGTTAACAGATCAACTCGTTCAACCTACCCACTTCTACCAAGGTTTAGAAAAGTTAGTAGAGATGGATGACTTATCTGCTGTAATTGAAATTGGTCCTGGCCAAACGCTAAGTCGTTTCGCTAAAAAAACATGTCCAAAGCTTGAAACTTATGCTGTTCATGATTTAGAAAGTCTTAACCAATTGCGTCAAAAATGGACAAAATAGGAGACATTATTTTAAATGAGTACTGAAAAAAAAGTTGCCCTAATCACTGGTGGTGCCAAAGGTATCGGATTAGCAACTGCTAAACGTTTAAGTAAAGAATTTAAAGTCGTTATCAACATTCACAGCGACCCAACACCTGAACAATTGAAAATTTTTGATGACTGTCACCTAACATATGTTAAAGGTGATGTTGCTTCTGAAGCTGACAGCAAACAAATTATTTCAGATATCGTTGATGAACATGGTCATTTAGATGTCCTAGTTAATAATGCTGGAATCACACGTGACAAATTAATGACACGTATGAAACAAGCTGATTTTGAAGATGTGATTAACACTAACCTAACCGGAACATTTAACATGTCTAAATTTGCACTAAAACAAATGCAACGTCAACGTTCTGGTAACATTATCAACCTTTCAAGTATTGTTGGTCTAAATGGAAATATTGGTCAAGCTAACTATGCTGCAAGTAAAGCTGGAATTCTTGGGTTGACCAAGACAATTGCCCGTGAAGGTGCACTTCGTGGCGTTCGTTGTAACGCTGTTGCCCCAGGTATGATTGAAACTAGCATGACTGACGCGCTTAGTGATAAGACAATGGATTACTACAAAGAAACAATTCCTTTGAAACGTTTTGGAACAGCTGATGAAGTTGCCCAAACTGTGGAATTCTTGATTCAAAATCCATATATCACCGGACAAGTTATCGCCGTTGATGGCGGTTTAACAATTTAGGAGGGCTTTTATGACTAGAGTTGTAATTACAGGAATGGGTGCTGTTACCTCAATGGGTAACGATAGCCAATCATTCATCAAATCTATCTTAGATTCAAAATTAGGTATTTCTAAAATCGAAAAATTCGATGCGACAAATACTGGTGTTTCTGTTGCGGGTGAAATCAAAGATTTTGACGCTACAAAACGCTTAGAAAAAAAACAAGCTAAAAGAATGGACTTGTTCTCACAATACGCACTTTATAGTGCCATTGAAGCAATGGAACAATCAGGATTAACTGAAGACACTATTGATCCTGAACGTCTAGGTGTTATTTATGGTTCAGGTATTGGTGGTTTAACAACTATCCAAGAACAAGTTACAAAAATGAATAACAAAGGGCCTAAACGTGTTTCCCCTATGTTTGTGCCAAATGCCATTATCAATATGGCTGCTGGTAATATTTCAATGCACTTCAATGCTAAAAACACAAGTCAAGCGATTGTTACAGCTTGTGCATCTGGTACAAATGCCATTGGTAATGCGTTTGAATTAATCAAACAAAACAAAGCTGATGCCATCATTACAGGTGGTTCTGAAGCTTCTGTTAACGAAATTGGAATTGCTGGTTTCGCTTCTCTAACAGCTCTTTCTACTGCTGAAGACCCAGCTAAAGCTTCAATGCCTTTTGACAAAAACCGTCGTGGTTTTGTTATGGGTGAAGGTGCTGGTACATTGGTTCTTGAAAGTTTAGAACACGCTCAAGCTCGTGGTGCTAACATCTTAGGTGAAGTAGTTGGTTATGGTAGCACAAGTGATGCTTTCCACATTACACAACCTGACCCTGAAGGTAGAGGTGCCATTCGTGCCATGAAAGAAGCCATCGATGAAGCGGGTATTTCTGCTGATGACGTTGACTACATCAACGCTCACGGAACAGCTACTGGTGCTAATGATTCTGGTGAATCAAAAGCCATCGCAAGCTTATTTGGTACAAATGACCACGTTAGAACAAGTAGTACTAAAGGTATGACTGGTCACTTGTTAGGTGCTGCTGGTGCTATTGAAGCTGTTGCAACGGTAGGTAGTTTATTAAACAGCCAAATGCCTGAAAATGTTGGTGTTTACGAACAAGATGACGAATGCCAAATCGAACTTGTCAACAAAGAAAATGCGAAAGCAGACATTACATATGCCATCAGTAATTCATTTGGATTCGGTGGTCACAATGCTGTAGTTGCTTTCAAAAAATGGAGTTAATCGCTAATGAATGAGAAACAAATTGAACAATTATTTGATAAATTTGAAAATTCTTCACTCAAAGAGTTTGAGCTAGTACAAGGTGACTTCAAACTTTCACTAAGTAAAAGAGAAAG
Organism: Holzapfeliella floricola DSM 23037 = JCM 16512; assembly: GCF_001436605.1. Taxonomy (GTDB): domain Bacteria; phylum Bacillota; class Bacilli; order Lactobacillales; family Lactobacillaceae; genus Holzapfeliella; species Holzapfeliella floricola. The sequence goes on from NZ_AYZL01000019.1 coordinate 77,107, forward strand.
TGCAGCTCCTCAAGTAGCTGCTCCTGAAGCTATTACACCGGCTCCTACAACAACTCAAAACACTCCTATGACAAATACAGAAACCGAAGGGACAGCAGAAGCTGCCCCTTCTAATCTTGAAGACATCAAAAGTCCATTAGTTGGTGTTGCTTATTTAGCACCAAAACCTGATGCTGACGTCTTTAAAAAAGTGGGCGATTCTGTCAAAAAAGGTGATGTTGTTTGTGTGATTGAAGCAATGAAAATGATTAATGAAGTCAAAAGCACTGTTGATGGTGTTGTCAGCTCAGTTAATGTTGAAGATGGCACAATGGTTGAATTTGACCAATCACTATTTTCAATTGAACCTAAGGAGTAAACTATGACTCAATATAGTAACCATGATGTCTTTGAAGCAATTCCTCAACGCTACCCGTTTATGATGATTGATACCATTAAAGAAATCAATCCTGGGCAAAATGCCATTGCAACCAAAAATGTCACGATTAATGAGTGGTTCTTCAAAAGTCAAGATCCCAATCATTTAGAGATGCCTCGTCCTTTGATTATTGAAGCACTCGCACAGACTGGCGTTTGTGCACTACTTTCACAACCAGAATTTGAAGGCAAGAATGCCTTTTTTGGTGGGATTAAATCAGCTGAATTCTCAGACGGATTCTATCCTGGTGATGAGTTAACTCTTGAGGTTAAATTAACCAAAATCAAACGCAATATCGGATTAGGGACAGGACAAGTCGTTCGAGATAACAAGGTTATTTGTGAAGCGGAGCTCATGTTTGCTATCCAATAATCCGAGGAGGAATGACATCATGTTTAGTAAAGTCTTAGTGGCTAATCGTGGAGAGATTGCCTTACAAATTATTAGATCTTTACAAGAAATGAATATTAAAGCTGTTGCAATTTATTCAACTGCTGACAAAAACGAATTGTTCGTTAAACAAGCTGATGAAGCGGTGTGTATCGGTGAAGGACAACCTGCCAAATCATATCTGGATATGTCAGAAGTTATTAGTGCAGCTGTTCTAACCGGATGTGAAGCACTTCATCCAGGATATGGATTCTTATCTGAAAATGCTGAATTCGCTGAATTATGTGAAAGTTGTGGCATTACTTATATTGGTCCAAAATACCAAACAATTAACTTAATGGGGAATAAATCAAATGCACGTCTAGCTATGAAAAACAGCGGTGTGCCTGTTATTCCCGGTAGTGATGGTTTAGTTGATACTGCTGAAGATGCTGTCAAAATCGCTGAACAAATCGGCTACCCAGTCATGCTAAAAGCTGCTGATGGTGGTGGCGGTAAAGGTATGCGTCAAGCTAATAATAAAGAAGAAGTATTGACTTTATTTGAACAAACTCAACAAGAAGCAAAGCTGTCTTTCAATAACGGTAGTCTTTACTTAGAAAAGATTATCGAAAATGCCAAGCATATCGAAGTTCAAGTCATGAGCGATCAATTTGGCAATACTGTTTATTTCCCTGAACGTGATTGTTCACTTCAATTCCATCACCAAAAGGTATTAGAAGAAACCCCTTGTCGACTAATCAACAATACTCAACGTCAAAAATTGGG
>NZ_AYZL01000019.1:78692-106506 GCF_001436605.1 Holzapfeliella floricola DSM 23037 = JCM 16512
AAATTGTGGTTAAAGCCTGTCAAGAAATCGGGTACTTGAATACTGGTACTTTTGAATTTTTGATGGATGAAGATCAAAACTTTTTCTTTATGGAAATGAATACAAGATTGCAAGTTGAACACACTGTTACTGAAGAAGTTAGTGGTGTTGAAATGATTAAGGCACAAATTAAAGTAGCTGCAGGTGAAGAACTTCCTTTTAAACAAGAAGATGTCAAAGCCACAGGCCATGCTTTAGAATGTCGAATTAATGCTCAAAATCCAGCTCAAAACTTCGCCCCTTCTCCTGGTCAAATCAAGAAATTGACTTTACCAATGGGGACACTCGGCGTCCGTATTGATACTGGTATTACATCAGATAGTTTCATCTCCCCTTACTACGATTCAATGATTGCCAAATTAATTGTGCACATGGACACACGTGAACAAACAATTAATAAGATGAAACGTTTACTAGGCGAATTTGAAATTGAAGGTGTTAAAAGTAATCACCTTTTCTTGAGAGATTTACTTTCTGATGAAACAGTCGAAAATGAAACCTTCAATAACGATTACATCGAACATTCATTCTTCAAAAGGTGGGTATCTGATGACACAAAATAATTTATTTCAATCACCAACGCCCGAACAACTAACAGAACGTATGGATCATATTCCATCTAATACAATGATGGCTTGCCCATATTGCCAAACTAAGTTCTTCAAAACACAACTTGATGAGTTTCGCCAATGTCCAGAATGTCATTATGGTTTTCGTCTATTAGCTCATGACCGCATTAAGTTATTGTGCGATTCTTTTGAAGAGACCGAAAAAGATTTAGCACCTTCAGCTACTGATTTTCCTGATGAAAAATACCAAAACAAGATTAAGCAAGCTAAAGCTAACACCGGTCTTAATGAAAGTGTTTTGACTGGTATAGCTAAAATTGCTGACCAAGATCTTGCTTTAGGTGTGATGGATCCCTACTTTATTATGGGTAGTCTTGGAAGTCAGACTGGTGAAAAAATCACACGTTTATTTGAACTAGCAACTAAGAAAAAATTACCTGTCGTTTTATTTACGGCTTCAGGTGGTGCTAGAATGCAAGAACGTATCTTTTCATTAATGCAGATGGCTAAGGTTTCTCGTGCTGTTAGCGAACACAAAAAAGCTGGATTATTCTACTTAACCGTATTAACTGATCCAACTACTGGTGGGGTAACCGCTAGTTTTGCTATGCAAGGTAATATCACAATGGCTGAACCGCACGCTTTAATTGGGTTTGCCGGTCAACGTGTTATCGAACAAACCATTCATCAAAAGGCTCCTAAAGATTTTCAAAGAGCTGAAACATTGATGAAAAATGGCTTTGTAGATTTAATTACCCCACGAGACAAACAAAAAGAAGTGATTGCCAAGCTATTGCGTTGGCATCAAGCAAAGTAACGAGGTGATTTTATGACAAAAAAAACCGCTTATGATAAAGTTCAAGCTGCTCGTCATCCTTCAAAAATCACGGCTGATAATTTAATTAGCGCGCTTTTTGAAGACTTTATTGAGCTTCACGGGGACCGTCACAATAAAGATGATGAAGCAATTAAAGCTGGTATTGGCACATTGAATCACCAACCAGTTACAATCATTGCCACACAAAAAGGTACTGATACAAAAGAAAACATCGATCGCCACTTTGGAAGTCCTGAACCTCAAGGTTATCGTAAAGCCTTGCGATTAATGAAAGAAGCTGAGCGCTTCAACCGTCCTATTATTACTTTCGTCAATACGCCTGGTGCTTATCCTGGTGTTGATGCAGAGTACAATGGACAAGGTGACGCTATTGCGCAGTGTTTAATCGAAGGGGCTCAACTTTCTGTTCCTTACCTCTCCGTTATTTATGGAGAAGGTGGAAGTGGTGGTGCGTTAGCACTTGCTTGCGGAGATCAAGTTTGGATGTTTGAAAATAGTACTTATTCTGTTTTATCTCCTGAAGGTTACGCAGCTATTTTATGGAAAGATGCAAAATTAGTTGAGCAAGCTTCTGAAGACTTAAAATTAACACCTGAGCAGTTAATCAAAGAAGAAATTATTGATAAAATTGTACCAGAAGTTAATGATATAACTTCAGCTAAGAAGCTACAAAAATTACTAACAGCTGAAATCGATAAATTACAAGCACTTTCAACAGAAGATTTATTAAACCAAAGAAAACAACGTTTTAGAAAATTTTAATTGATGGAGTGAACACTTAATGAGTACGTTAATGCAAGGAAAGAAAATTGTCGTAATGGGAGTTGCTAACTCTCGCAGTATCGCTTGGGGTTGTGCTAGAGCACTTGAAGAAAACGGTGCTGAAGTTATTTATACCTACCAAAATGATCGTATGAAAAAAAGCCTAACAAGAACTGTTGGTGAAGATAAATCAATGGTAGCTTGTGATGTTGCTGATGATGATAACGTCACAAAGGCATTTGAAGAAATTCATGAAAAACACGGTAATATTGATGGTGTTATCCATGCTGTTGCTTTTGCAGATAAAGAAACACTTGAAGGCGGCGTGTTAAACACAAAACGTGATGGTTACCGTATGGCTCAAGATATTAGTTCATATTCACTTATTGCTGTTTCTCGTGCTGCTAGCCGTATCATGAACGAAGGTGGAAGTATTGCCACACTAACTTACTTCGGTTCAACTCGTGCTATCCCTAACTACAACATGATGGGAATTGCAAAAGCTGCCCTTGAATCAAGTGTCCGTTACTTAGCACGTGACTTAGGTCCACAAAAAATTCGTGTGAACTCAATTTCTGCTGGTGCTATGAAAACACTAGCTGTAACAGGAATCAAAGAACATTCTAAATTACTTCAACTTTCACGCGACTTGACAGTTGATGGTAATGAAGTCACACTTGAAGAAATTGGAAATGTGGCTACATTCTTAATGAGTCCACTTTCAACTGGTGTGACTGGTGATATTATCTACGTTGACAAAGGTGTTCACCTTTCATAATAATTTTTATTTTTTGGAGGTACCATGTCAGGTCTTTATCATCTCAAATACGATACGATAGACAATACCCTTCATCAACCACTCTTTCAACAATTCAATCAATCGAAGCATTGCTTTGAGTTACCCAAAAATGAATTAAAACAAAAACAATTTATCTTAGGAAGAAAATTATTGGCCGATTTATCCGGTCTGCCACTTAAGGGTCTTCTTTCAAATGAATTATTTTCGTTTAGTTCGCTAGGGAAACCAACACTCAAAAAAAGCAATGCTTTTTTCTTTAGTATTGCTCATTCAAACCATTATGTTATTGTCGCAACCAGTCAAACTAACATCGGTGCTGATATTGAGCAATATCAATCAATCAACCCGAAACGATTTCATCGGGCTTTTTCAGCCAAAGAATGGGATTATCTGATGACACTTCATCAAGATGAACAATCCTACACCGCACTCAAACTCTGGACAATTAAAGAAGCGGTTCTTAAAGCAATTGGCGTCGGCCTGCCAGGCAACCCAAAGTCCGTTGAAATTGATCTTTCGACTTTTAAATCTGCCAAAAGATATAACCGAGAATTCACATTGTTTGATCATTCAACACGGCACTATCTACTCAGTGTTGCGTTAGAAAATTCAATACAATCAAAGGATAATTAAAATGGCCTCAACCTTTTCAAAAACTGACTTACTTCATCACCAACCAAATCTCAAAGAATTCAATATTGAGTTCTTTGAGAGCATTGATTCTACAAGTAGTTATGCTAAGCGTTATGTTGAATCAAATCAGGCTGTTCTGCCGAGCATTTTTGCCACAACTAAACAAACGGCTGCTTACGGCAAAGAAAGTCGAACATTTTTTAGCCCAAAAGGGTTATATGCAACGCTAGTTCTACCTATCACAAATCTGAAAGAGCTTAATCCGGGGTTACTCACAATTTCAGCGGGTTTAGGCGTACTTGATACTTTAACGGATTATTTTCCCCACCAGTTTTTCCAATTAAAGTGGGTTAATGATATTTTGTTAAATCATAAAAAATGTGGCGGTATTTTGACCGAATTAATTCAAGACCAATCTCAAAGATATTACTTAGTTCTAGGTATTGGATTGAATCTTCAAACTCCCACCCTACCAGATGAACTATGGTCTATTGCAACTACAATTGATATGGTGGCTAATGCTAATTACTCAATATTGTTAGCTGATTTAGTGGCTAATACACTCCACAGGTTAACTAATCAAACCAGTCCGCACCTTATAGTTGAATACAAACATCATTCAAACTTACTAGGACATAAAATCACAGTAAAAGGGCATCAAAAAGCTCACACGGGCTTTGTGCGTGACTTTGATAAACTGGGTGGTCTGATACTTGAAAATGAATCAGATAACCAATTATTAACCTTTTATAGTGGTGATGTTATCAAAATTCTATACTAATCTTGGAGGATTTATGACAATCAAAGATGTAACTTACACTGCCTTATTTACGGCATTAATCATTGTTTTAGGAGTATTTCCTCCTATTTCAATTGCCATTCTCCCCGTTCCTTTAGTTATCCAAAACTTTGGTGTGCTTCTAGCTGCCATGATTTTAGGACCTAAAAGAGGAACGCTGTCCGTTTTTATATTTTTAGTTCTTGTTGCATTAGGACTACCTTTTCTAACAGGTGGTCGAGGTGGATTTGGAGTCTTCTTCGGTGCCACAAGCGGTTACTTAATCGCTTGGTTAGGTATGCCACTTGTGATTGGTTTAGTCAGACGTCTGTTTGGACAGTCAGATAAGTGGTACGCCACATTCGCGAGCTTAATAGTTGGTGGTATCTCGTTCGCTGATATTATAGGTTCAGTCGGTATTAGCCTTGTGTCATCTATTCCCTACTTTAAAGCTTTGAGTTCAAATATTGTCTTTTTACCAGGAGACTTAGTCAAAGTCGTTTTAACTTTAATCATCTATCAACGTGTTAAAAAACATATTTAACTATTCACATAGCCTCTTCAACCAAATATGTGATATCTTAATTAAGTATCTAATTAAAAAAAGGATTGAATTATCATGAGTATAAACAAATCAGGCTCTTATTTTGATGGCGGATTACTTCAATTTATCGGCTGGACCTTATTAGGTCTTTTAGTGACGGTCTGTACTTTGGGGATTTGCTACCCATGGGCCATTACTATGCAATATGGTTGGCAAATCAATCATACTATTGTAGAGGGCCGTCGATTAAAATTTACGGGATCTGCAGTAGGACTATTTGGACATTGGATTAAATGGTTGCTACTGTCAATTATCACATTAGGCATATATAGTTTCTGGGTTAGAATCAAATTACTTGATTGGAAAGCTCGACATACTATCTACGCATAAAAAAACACCTTGATATTTATAATATCAAGGTGTTTTTATCTTATCGTGTTTCTTGCACACGGCTATTTAAAAAGTGAAGACCTTCCGCATTAATCTTATCGATTAATAAACTGAAATAATCACTGTTAGGTTTTTGACGAATGTTAATTTTAACGAAGTTGCGTTCCTTAAAATCATCTAGTGCTTCTTTAATTTGATCAAAGTTTACACCATTTTCTTCTTCGAATTTTTCTAAATCTTTACGATTCACAAATCCTTTTCTATTCATTTCATTGTAAATATAAACCATCAATAAGGTTTCTAATCTTTCAGATGTCATTTAATCATTCCTTCTCTATTAGTAGAATTATTCTAGCATAAGGAAAGATAAATAATCTAATTTTAACCTCCATTAAATTTGATTAAATCGAATAAAACCCGCATAAATTCAGTCATTACTTTTTTTGATAATCGTTGCGTCTTGTTAAGACTATCCACAAGCAGTAGCGTGAGTTATTCACTTAAGATACCTGATATAGTGGTTTTATCTTTTTTTCTGAAATAAACGATAAAGTGAAAAGATAACCATCAGTGCCATTGCGACAAAGAAAATATTGGCCGTTATACCAAAAATTCCTGTGTTAGGATTTAGTACACTACCTGAATAAGAGCCTAAAAAGTGGTTAGCTTTTTCCTTCACATAATAAATCATAATACCAAAAATTCCTACTTCTAAAATAGCTGCTACAGCTCCTAGAAATCGTAGTATTTTGAAACGCGTAAAACAAGACAAGACAATAACTAGGATAGGCATTAAGACTAATCCATATCCTAAAGATTGAATGAATCCAGCACTACCACCAGCAGAACCGCCGAAGAATTGACCTACACCTTCAATCATTTTAATATATGATGTTGTTTGACCGACAAGGCCATATAAGCTGACATTACTATTTGAAATGAATCCTGATCCCAAAACCCCAAATAATGTTCCCATACTAGACATGAAAAGTAAGAATGAAGACCAACCTGAACCATTTCGTTTAACGTAGGTCTTTTTTTGATAGTAATTTTTGTGTTTTTTCTGAGTTGTACGTTTATCAGTTGATGTTTGAACAGCATCATTCTGATTATTGCTGTCGTTTTTCTCAACTCCTGAACCGTCAGAACTATTAGCTGGTTCTTCTTCAGTAGTTTTGCGTGTTGCATTCGCTTCTTGAATACCGTCTTGAAATCTTTGGGTCACTTTACCATAAAAGTCACGTAGCTGTTGGTTAGTTTTGATTGTTTGCCCTTTACTTGAAAGTGCCTTCATGTATAGCACAATTGCAGCTATAATCAATAATAAAAAGCCTAACCACTTAGAGAATAATGTAAACAAGAATATTAAGCCATAAATCGTATGTGACAATTCAAAATTGTTTTGCAAGAACTGTTTTAATTTGATTAATCGTTTTTTATTAGGCTTATACTTCTCAAAATCTCGGACTACTTTTTGACCTGCTCCTACTTTTTGACCACACTTTGGGCAAAACTTTGCATCTTCACTAAGAATTGTGCCACATTTTGAGCACTTCTTAGTTTCTTTATCATTTTTTCTGGTTAATTTTTCAGTCATTAACCTCACAACCTTTCAATATTTTTCTATTATCGATTATGACATAAATCATGGATAAAACAATTAATCTAACTTACTCTCGCAGAAAATTCTCTATAACTATTTACTCAAATAAAAAAGAATAACTTCAGAATTAATCTGAAATTATTCTTCGAAAATTACATAGGTTATACTGTTTTTATTGTAATTTCAACTCAGCTGTTGCTACTTTTTCACCATTAAAACCGTTAGTTAGCTGTATTTTGACTGTATTATTTTTATCATCTTCAAGTGCATATGTCGCTTCACCATGGATTGTTGCTCCTGGTTTAATAGGTTGCTTATCTTCGCCAATACCTTTATAGGTATCCTTCAATTCTTTGCCTTTTTCATTAACAGCCACCTTAGGCAAAGAATTGGTTTGAAATACATCTAAACCACTAATCCAGGCATCACTCAATGGAATATCTTGATCTGATTTATTTGTTACATCAAACCATATCTTTAAATAAGGTGTGTCAAAAATTGAATCTTTAGGTGCTGCAACTTTTTGAAACTCTAACAACTTAATTTCAAGGTTGCTCAATTTAGCAGTATTCTTCACAAAACCAATATTGGTATCGGTTACTTGATAGTTGCTATCTTGAATCTTAGTTGGTTCGGCTTGATTGTTTTTTCCTGAACATCCTGTTAATAGTAAGCTACCAAATAAACATGTTATAGCTAATTTTTTCATTTTCTTACCCCTTAAAATATATTGACTGAAACATACAAGTTTCTTGAGTTATACTAAGCAAGTCAAATCTAATTAAAGACTATAGTATGTTACATGAACAAACAAGCTTATATCATTCACATTTTGTCTTATACTCAATTAGGATGGAATGGGGGAACTGAAATCGAAAACTGAAGACAAGCGAAAAGTCATAAAATATGATTAAATCAACTTTTTATGACTTTTTGATATTATCAAATTAAAAACACAAAGCCTTATTACAATTTCTAATCCAAACACCTAATCAGACAAATTGTAACTTACTTAAATAAGTTACAAACTAAATCTTTCCACGAAATGCTTTGAATTGCTTTATACCGACAACAGATATCAACTGCAATTGTTAATACTAAAACATGAATGATAGTTCCAACATAAGCTCCAGTAACAGAAGAAATTAAATTATCTAATCCTTGTTTTGAAATCAGTCCAATATTTGTAGATACAATTCCTATAACAAAATTCACAGATCCCAAAATTAATATTCTCTTTATCGAATTGACAGCTTCATCTAACCTCTTTTTACTTTTCTTATTTAACACTTTTGATATAAAGCTTGTATTAATAATCAATAAAATGGTAATAATAGGAAGTCGAACTATATACGCCAAAGATATATACGACAAAAAGATGAGTATTAATTGTAATCCAACCAAATAAGCTAATGATTGATCATTAGCTTCATTATTATCAGCTTCTATTTTTGCTAAAAAATCCGTATATGTACAATCTTCTCTTAAATCATCAATCAAAATATCAAACGCTTGGCTAATGATAGACAATAGATTATCATCTGGCATACTCCTATCATTTTCCCAACCCGAAACTGTTTTTCGTGAAACATTGACTTTTTCAGCTAATTCATGCTGAGTTAAATTATTTTTTTTGCGTATGATTTTTATTTTCTTAGAAAAACTCATAGATGTTTATCTCCTAATAATTTTTAACCTTGCATAACTTAATTTTAACATATAAAATGATTTGTCATTTTTGGTCTATTTTGAGATAAATAAAAAAGGATAAGTTTACTAAAATTTATCGAACTTATCCTTTTTAAAATTAATCATTGATGGCTGACAATCACTCAATTTATGCTAAAATTATTACCATAATAACCAAATAAAAGAGAGGTTCTTCAAATGAACGAACAAGAAAAACAGCAACAAAAGTTAATTAAGCGAACCTATATCTACTTTATTGTTGGATTCGCTTTTTTTGCCTTTATCTTCATCGCTGCATTAATTCAAAATATTCCATTATTTACAATCATCGGGTTAATCGGTGCCGTTGCTTGTTTAGCTAGTGGTTGGGTTATGTATCGTAAACTCAAGCATCTCTAAAGAAATTTAATCATCCAGATATGTTCGATTGGGGCATTATCTAACAAATAAACTTCGCCAAAAGGCTCGTATCCTTTTTTTTCGTAGAATTTTTGAGCTGAAACACGTGCTTCTAGTACGACTTCAGCTCTTTTTTGATACCTGGCTTCAGTTTCCATTGCCATCAGTAAATTACTGCCGACACCTGAAGCTTGAATCTCAGTATCCACACATAAGTAATCCACTTTGGCACGCTTTTCATTCACGTAAGATAAACTCCCCATGCCAAGCAATTGTTCTCCATTAAATGCTCCGACAACGTAGCCGCTTTCTTCACCAGATAAATCTTCATCACGAATATCTAAGTTCAACGGTTGCTTCATCACCCGATTGCGTAAATCGAGTGTTTCTTGATAACGGTCTGACCCATAATCAATTGTTTTTAATTGCATTTTTCTAAAACTCCTTAAACTAATAAAAATGTAATCGTTTGATCACTATATGACGTCACAATTTTATCACGCGTGGGATTCTCATTAAACTGCTTCAATGCTTCTTCAAAAGTCATTGACTGAACACTTTCTTTTGAAAACGCAATCTCGCGGTGTTCTTTAACAGACGAAATACCTTGAATGTAACCTGCGGCGATAAATTCATGACTAAAGTTGAAAATTACGCCATAAACCTCAACATGAGTGTGATTATTCTCATCCAAACAATCTCGATAGGCTCTAACTAAGACATCTTTAGTTGTAAAAGTTGGGTTATCATTCCCCTTATCTAGCAGAATGGCTTTGCGTGATAACTTGCGCATCATGTAAGCCAATGGCTTATATAGTAACCCTGATGAAATTGTTGAAATCACAAATGTCAGCAACAAAGTGACTGGATTATTGAAGTCAGATAAATGAGGTTGATGTAAAACGTCTGACAATGCAAAAGAAATTGACAGTCCAATCAAACTAGGCAGTAGTGAAAAACCTAGAACAAAAATACGCTTATCTCCTTCACTGCCATCAAGTGATAAGTAGCCTCTTTGACTGAGGAAGCGATAGAGTAGATAACCTGGAAATCCCCCTGTAATGAGTGGAATTGATAAATTGGTAAACATTTTTTCTCCTCCTTTATTTTTTAATATACACTTGATTACCTTTAATGAAAATCCCCAACCCTTTTTAATCCACATTTTTAGTGATTTAGCGTATACTAAAATTAATACATAGAATTGGAGGAATTCAAATGGATTTTGTTAAATCAGAGAAAGTGAAATATTTTTGTCTAGGTATTTTAACCGTAGCTATTTTGGTTGGAATTATCTTTATCATTCCTTGGGCTAAGGTTTGGGACACTTTGACGACTTCATTAGTCATTGCCTTCGTGGCAGTTGTGGCTTTAATTGTGATTTTATTGGTTTACCACTACCTAAGTAAAGACCAATTCAGCAATAAAGAAGGTCAAAATCAACTTTCTATGACACTTGCAGCGGTTCAAACCCCTACTCAAGAAGATTTGCTAAAATTACAATCTTTAATCAATCCACTCCCTTTTAAACAAGAACATTATGCTAACCATAACAAGTTAGAAGCTTTAATTACCTTGTTCTGTCAAAAACATAAAGAAGATGCCAAGTTGAACAAAAAAGAAGATCAAGAAATCTTCCGCCTACTTGCTCACTTAGTCCTTGTTTATAACAATGAATTGAAATACAAATCAATTATCAAAAGTAATGCCAGTGTTGAAGCGCAACTTGTACAAAACTACAAGCTAGATGACTTACTACACGAGTTACAAAAATAAACCAAAAAAGACCCGACTAATTAGTCAGGTCTTTTTTATTGTTCATAATCATTAAATCTTTCAGGATTTAACACGACTTGTTTAATAACAGTTCCACACTTGGCACAGAAGTAATACTCAATATCTGAATCACGATTAAACAGTTTAACAGGATAATTACTTAATCGTGCATAATAGGTTTGACGACCAACTTTAACTTCCATACTCCCACAATCAGGACAACTTAACTTCTTATTCATTAGATTTTCCTCCGTTTTTTGATAACTTGGCTATAGTCTAACACTGAACTGGGGAAGTGCAAGAGTTAGAACATTAAAAAGCTTGTTCAATTAGTTTGTTGTCTCATATCGTTTAGAGCCAATTTGACCATCATCGTAGTAGCCATGGAGTCTACTTGTTGAGGAACATGACTATCTGATTTTAATTCCTTTTTGTATTCTAATACCTTCATCTCATAATAACTAATATTATGTTGGATAAAATTAATAACTTCTGATTTCTCTACTTCATTAATAAAAATAGGAATACTATCTATCTGGTCTTTAGACACAGGGTCGCCAGAAAAAGAAAACATCATATGAATTAATAACCTAGATAATTCTAATTCCATAGAATTATGGAAATAATGAAAACATAACTTTATCGTATCGGATTGAAAATACTCAATAGGTAAAAATGATTTTTTCGGAGATACTACAATTCCTCTCGCACCATCAATATAATACACTATCGAACGAAACATCACAGTCTGATGATACTTAACTTGAATTACGCTTGGACACGAATCTTGATTATCATTAATTATTGTAAAACCAGGATTTCCTCCTTGAGATATTTCCTCATCTTCAAACATTTCAATAGTGTATTCAGGAAACTTACTATAATACCAAGATTTTCCCGAAGAACTGCTAATCATTTCTTCCCAAGAATCTACATCACAAATATAATTTAAGACTCGGTCTTTAGGATACGGTATTAACCCAAATCTATAAGACCAAAGTTTTTCAATATCATGAATTTCAGCTTGCTTATTTTTGGGAGTATTTTTCGCACCTTTTCGAACATATATTTGATTAGGGTTGACCGCTCCGAAACGTTCAGATAAATAATAAGGCACAGTTGCTGTTTTTTTGATAATCAAAACATCTATTTCATTTTGCATGGCTGTTACGATTGTCTTTAATTGTATTTTAGGAATATATCCCCCAGCCCACTTCTTACCACTTTCTATAAAATCTAAATAATCTTCAGTCGTCCATCTATTCTTGTAATTTTGCACACCAATAACTTTAACTGGTGAGTCGGATACGCCCATTATGATATAGGCATCTCTATTACTTAAGTTATTAGCCATGCAGATAATATCATGTAACAAATCTTGCTTCTTTTTGTTCTTGTCGCTCTCACTTTCAGGAATATAAGGTTTTTCCTTAAAATCCCAATATTCCCCTTCTGTTCCTTCATAAATCAATTCTCTAATTATATTTTCTAAACTTGTATCGGTCATTTACTCCTCCTGAATTATATATTTAACAAAATAACTTTTGTAAATATGCATTTTTCAGATTGACTATACTGCTTCTTTTTTTCTTGTATAATTCTAATTCTTGCCCTGCAAGAGTAACTAAATTAGCTATTTTATCTTGTTCTTCTCTGCTAGGTGTAGGAATATCAACATGACTAAATGTCTCTCTTCTTAATGACTTTGCTGTTGTTCCCACTGAAAATCTTAAAAATACGTTGCTTTTTGTTTGTAAGACTGCCAATAAATAAAGAGGGTTAATATCTTTGAAATTATAAAGCCCATATGCTCTTTGGTGTAATGAGTATTTACCTTTAAAATATCTAGGATAAAATTTAGATCCTTCCCCTGGGTAAACTATAACTTCTTCATCAAAATCAAAAGTGTTTAAATATTTAATTTCTGAAGATCTATCAAAAAAGGCATATTTTCCTCCTTTAATATTATCCTCAACATTTTTATTTCCTGTTTTTATGCTTATTAAATTAGTTAACGGACTTGTATCAAATGAAGAATCATACCCTTCAAATCTTAAATTAGGAACCAAGGCTGAATTAATCATTGTTAACTTAACAATTAACCATTTTAGATACTCTTCTTTTAAAGAAATTTTTTTGTTGTATAAACCTATCAACTTATCTAACTTAGCAAAAAACTCCCCTATTTTTTCTTGTTCTTTTACACTAGAAGGAAGTACTAATGACACCTCTTTTAAATCTTTAGAATTGACTGCTTGAAATGTTGAGCCTGAACTAATTTTTGACCAATACTCTTCGATAAATAATTTTTGAAGATAGGTATATATATAATTATTCCCTTTTATTCCAGCTACACCTCGTCCTAAAACAACACTATCAAAATTATTCATAGCAACCTCACCAACAGGGGCTCTTACTGTCAAAATAATGTCCCCTTTTTGAGATTCTTTAGTTACCTGTGTTGTATAGATTCTAGGTTTAACTACACCATCATCTAAATCAGCGTTTCCTTGAACAAGTATTTCGTCATTAGGATTATCTGTATAATTTACAGAGTGTGGAGATTGTCCCATAGTTATGTTAGCTATGTTTTCTAATTTGTTCTCTTCCCACTCATCTTGAAATCCTTTAAATCTTAACTTCGGTACTCGAGTTTTATTACTCATGCCATCAACTCTCCATAACTGTCTTTGATAGTTTCATTATATCGTTTAACACCATCTTAACCAAGTTATGACAGAATTATTTTAATCTCCTAGCCTTTTTAACTCTTTTATAAGATGCCTTATAAATTGTGATTTTAACCCTTATTCTTGTTATAGTGAGCTTAAGTTTTGAACGGAGGATAAAATCAATGAAGAAAAGTTTAGCCGGATTAATATTGAGTGGTGCTTTATTGCTAGCGGGGTGTTCTGCTAATAACAATTCAACCCATACCAATTCTCAATCAGATGTTTCAAAAGATAATGAGGTAACTTATCAAGATAACGTTGCCAACACCAAGCGAATGCGAGTAGAAATCACGGATCATAAAGTCATTAATCCCGGGGAAAAAGGTAATGAAGAAGGTGTTATCCCAATCATGGTGTTTTGGTACACAGCAACGAACAAGACAGACCAAGGACTAACTCCTAGCGATATTTGGGGTCTACTTTTTACTGCCTATCAAGGTAATACAACGCCACTTGAGGGACAAGATGTTGAAGAATCTATTAGAATTGGTCACCCTTTGGCTCCTATTGAACAAAATCACAGTGCACAAAACATGACTGCCCTCAAATTATATGATAAAACTGCACCATTCAAACTGGTGATTGAAGATAAACTTACTAATCAAAAACTCGGCGAACAAGAATTCCCGATTAAATAGTGTAAAATAATCCAAATTGGACATGACCACTTTTTTCAAGTATAGTTATGTGGTATTGAAAAAATTTGGAGGATATTATTAATGAAGAAAAGTTTAACTATTGTAACACTAGCTAGTGCAATGCTATTAGCTGGTTGTTCATCAAATAATTCAAATAGTTCAAATAACAATTCGGGGGCAACTTCTCAAGAAACATCCAGTAGCTCATCTCAAGTTGACTTGAATAAAGTTGGTTTTTCAAATGGTACTGCTGTTTTAGATGATTTATCAATTCAAATTACTGATCACAAAGTTATTCAAAAAGGCGAACAAGGAAACGAATACGGAGATAAACCGGTACTTGCAATTTGGTATAAAACAACCAACAAAACAGACAAAGAAATTTCCGCTACTATGGCATGGCAAGCAGTATTTAGTGCCTACCAAGACAACGACCCTAACAAAGAGAATAAATTAAATGTTGGAATGTTACCTGATAGTAACTTTAGAGACTCTCAACTGGCTAATATCAAAAAAGGCGGAACTGTAGAAAATGCTGTTTCTTATGAGTTAACAGATATGACTACACCTGTTCAACTTGTTGCCAAAAAAGGATTCTTTGGTGAAAAATTAGGCGAACAAACTTTTGAGATTAAATAACACAAAAAAGACAGCTCTTATAGCTGTCTTTTTGTTTACTTATGATAAATGTTTGACTTTGGTTTTTAATTAATGTTTAATTAAATTATGAATAAAAAAACGACCGTTCTTGCCGGAACGGTCGACGATATTAGATTTTTAAAAATGAAGACCATGAAGATAAAAAACGTAGTAGTTTTTAATGGCGATCAATCAAAATTAAAAAACTATAAGAAAAGTTTCCCAACATTTCTTTGATTTATACGTTAATTATACCATCTTCATTTTAAAAATCAAAAAAATTTAAGGAGATTTTTAAAATGAATCAATTTTTTATGTTTGATAAACAACTACTCGAGGACAAAAGACTAACTAATGATGAAAGAGTTTGCTACATGCTACTAGCTGATAGAATGAAATCATCAGTTAAAAGAAGTGAATTTTTTGATGCTAAAAAGCAAGCTTACTATGTGATTTATACAATTGTTGAACTAATTGAAACGCTAGGAACTAAACGTAACAAAACAATTAACATTCTAAAGAACCTAGAAAAGTATGGCTACATCGTCAAAAAAAGAACTTATAGCAAAGCAACCAAATTATTCTTGCCAAACTTTGAAGATGTGACAACTAAAGAAGTTGTAAGTTTAGATGACAAACCTACAGAAGTTTACCAAACAAACTCTAATCAAACTAACCTTAACCAAACTCATACAAATGATACAACTGACACCTGGGAAATTTTAGAAGAAATTATTGAACACAAAGTTAAGCCACAAGAACAATCAGAATCTATAACAGAAACCCCACAACCTCAAGTCACTCAGACTTTTGAAGAAGAGACTTTAGATGTTTTAGAACAATCTTTAGTTGAAACTGGACTGCCAAAATCACTTGTTAATACCTTGAAAGCTTACTCGTTTAATAATTCCGACAAGTTGTATCAGTATGCGGGTTTGATTTTTAAAGCCAAAAGTGTGGCAAAGAAAAATGCTGAACGAGTAATTGGGCAAGCAACAACTGCCTTTCAATTTGAATCTAATTCCTTAATGACAACCAAACTCGCAACCGATATCAAAAAAATAATTATCACCTCACACCGTGTCGCCAAAAACAAAGCTGCTTACATTATGCGTTCGCTTATCAATTTATTTGAAGAGCAAGCCAACGCTTATTTGATAGCGTAATTAAACAAGGATAGGAAAAACTACTACATGAACTCAGAATACGAAAAGCTACTCGAAAAATGTCAGATTGCAAATACTTTAATTCAAGAAAATGAACTTGATTATGCTTTTTTTGGCAAATCAACCGATGAACAAGACAATATAACAGTAGATGATTTCACTTTTTATGGGATTAAATATGCCGATAGTTCAACGTATGAACAGTATCTCACTCGGGTTGATTTACATGCCATTGATCTCGATAATTTCGATAGCCGACGCATTACAATTTTGGCCAAGTATGATGCAAACCATGCCACGATTGTTCTAAAAGATTATGAGACTGATGTTGAACATCATCACTTGATTGGTAATAGCTTAATTAGCGAGTATAACGGGGAGTTGTACTTTGCTGATGAAGAATTAATTGGTGGGGATCATCAAGGTATTTTTTCTAAATTCATGAAGGAAACAACAGGATTAACCACTTGGATTAGTCATCAAGAAAATAATCCTATTTTGGATTAAACTATTTTCCCAAAAATGTTAGGATGATGGCAGATAATACTGTTCAGTAATAACTTTTCAAAATCAGAGTAAATCATGCATTATGCAATTGATGGTCTTTTTTTAACTTACTTAAACATTCAACCATAAAAAATACCCTACAATTATTGTTTTAATTAAATAATTGTAAGGCACTTCAAATCTACCTGTTTTATTTTGCAATCATACCTAAGTATGATATTAAGTTATTTAAGATATGTATTCCCATACCGCAGCGAATGTCTTTAGTTTTAATATAGGTTGTCGCAAATATCATGCCCATTACAAAGTAAATAATTCCAGAAACATGCACTGTAAAACCCATGTGAATGAAATAAAAAAGCATACCATTTGATATTACACCTAAAATATTTTTCATCTTTGAAGCATGTTTGAAGAATAGGTCAAAAAATAAACCACGAAATATTAATTCTTCAATGATAGGACCAAAAATAACAATGAAGAAACCATAAAGAAAATTACGATTCTTGAGTGCTTCTATCAATACATTTTGATTAGCAGATGTACTATTGAGGCCTAGAGAAGATATAGCCATGTTTAAGAATATTTGAAGAATGAAAATCGAAATAAAACCTAAAATAATAAATTTAATATTCTTCGTATCAAATCTCTTGATGTTAAACTGACGTGGATTATCTTTTTTCAATAAGTAAGTATAGTATCGATAACATAAGTATAAAGCTACAAGTCCTAGAACAAGTCTAAATCCACTGTTTAAAATGTAGTTCAAAGATAATGTTTCTTTATTCATAGCAAATAGTGGGATAGAAAACTGTTCAATTAAAAATATAGCAATTGCAAAAATTAATTTACCACAATAACTTAGATAATTAGAATTTTTCATACTTTACTCCTTTCTATGGTTAGAGTTGCTTTCATTTTAACATTTAATATGTGGCAATAAAAAAATAAGACTTGTTTTTAATGTTAAATCCTCTACTATCGATTTTTTTGAAATGAAAGAAACGATTCCAAGACCCTTGAATCGAGTAGTACGTAAATTTGTCATGAAAGACATCAGTTATTAATTAACGGTCGTCATTCAAATGATCAAACACGCTAGTTCATTTAGTTTTTGTTTCCTAAAAATGTAAGGACAACCCCTGCTAATTCAGCACAACTATGATATACTCTCAATACTAAGATAGTTGGAGGATTATTGGATGAAAAAGATACACTGGATTTTAATCGCAGCAGTTGGTTTAGTGTTGCTCAGACTTGGGGTAAATAGTTATGCACACCACACACAACAAGAAGAGGTTCTAGCCACAGAACTTAGCAAGAACACATCATTTGCTAATGGGATTGCCCAAACAAATTATGCAACAGTTGAAATTACGGGACATCAGATAATTAAACCTGACAAAAACCGAGAATTGTACAAAGATTCTACATTAATGTTGATTAACTTTAAAGCAACGAACAAAGCTTTTGAAGAAGGTCCAATGACACCTGATTTCTTATTCTCAACCGCTTTTGCTGGTACACAAGAAGACAAAGCCAACAAGTCCGAACAAGGACTTGATACCCTCTCAGTAGAATATTTAGGTATTCATAATTCTGAAGATCGAGTTGAAATTGGCCAAACAGCCGAAGGTAGTGTGGCTTTTGTCATTCGAGATAACTCAAGACCCTTGAAGTTAGTCGCTCATAACTTTGCTATCAAAGATATTGGCTACCAATATTTACCACTTCAATAATCAAACCCACTAATATAGCGGGTTTTTTCTTTTCCCAAAAATGTAAGGATGAAAATTAGGGTAAATAAAAAGACAGCCTTAAGGCTGTCTTTATTTTTTATGATTAGATTAATTTTATTTACTTCATCAGTAAGTAAATAATTCCACCTAAGATTACTAATCCAACTGCACTTTCTAGCTTTTCTTGTTGTGTCGTCTTTCTGATTTTGATAGTTGCATTCTTTCCAATTTTAAATTCCATGGGTTTACTCCTCACTTGAATTTTATAATCATAGCTTAAAGCAATTGATTATGTAAAGGCAAGTTAAGATATTTTGATGTTCATAAATAGTATTTCGTTAGTTCCCAAAAATGTAATGATGAGAATTCTAATCAATTTTTATATTTCTAGCCTATTGTTCAATATTTTATTATTCTTTTAAGTCTCTTTTAAAACTCTTTTACGTAAGCTGTAGCGCAATACTGACAAGGTTTACAGAGCTTTATCATTACATAATTGTGACTTATCATTACACTTTTGGGAACTCATCCTAACATTTTTGTGAATCATCATAACATCATCATCATTACATGTAACGATGATGATGTTATGATATAATCTAAAATAAACTGTAATTTTAGGGGGTACAAAATGGCTTCAAATGAAATTACCAAATACGATCAAGAATTAGATACGATTCCGTTGGGGAAATTAAAACCAAATGAAATTGACTTGTTTTTTTCAATTATTACTAAAATGAGAGATAAACGAGATGATAAAATTCGTTTTTACTTTGATGAGTTAAAAGCATTATCAGATTATCACGATAAAAATTCTGAACGTTTTTTAAACTTAGTTAGAAGTACGTATAAAAAGCTTATGACACTTTATTTTGGTAGTCGTAGCAAGTCAGGTTTACGAGAAGAATACTTTATTATATTTTCTGAATTTACAATTGACTGTGATGATTATGGTCAGTATGTGGACGTTCAAATATATGATAAAGCGATTCCTCTACTGAATGACCTAACAACTTGGGTTCGATATAGTTTGCGAGAATTAACAAGTTTAAGGAGTGCTTATTCCAAAACACTTTTTAGACTAATAAAAGGATTCAGAACCACTGGGTATTATAAGATAAAAAAAGAGGATTTTAATGAACTTATGGCGATTCCTAAAAGTTATAGCCAGTCATTGATTAACGCTCGTATTGTGAATCCATCTGTTGAAGAGTTACAACCTTACTTCAAAAACTTACGAGTAAAGAAAGAATATGCAAAAACTAAAGGTAATCCTTTAAAAAGTTATATATTTACTTTTACTCCCGAACCTAAAGATGCCGACGATTATCAAATTAAAAAAGGATACAAAAAGTCCCCTAGAAAAGAAATTGCCACTAATTGGCATTCAAAAGGAAGTAATATTGCTAAATCTGACTCAGACTATGTTAATAATCTACTCGAAACACTGGAGGAAAAATGAAACTACGTGCAAGTGATAAACGAATAATATCAAATTTTTTTACAAAATATAATTATTTAAACGATTGTCGAATTGACTTTTTAAATGCAGTTTCTATGGAAGTTCTAGATACAGCCATTTTTAATAATGAAATAAGTCCAACAGAAAATTATGTGTCTATCATTTTATATTCCGATATTTCATCATATAAGTTAATTGACTTTTCATTGGAATTATTAAAAGTAGTAGAGCAAGATTGTTTAGAAGACATTGGCTGGAACAATCAATACTACGAACTGAATAACGTTAAAGAAATATTACACTATTATCAGAAACAAACTAGTATTTTTGAAAAACTGGAAAAACATGATATTTTAAAAATAGAATTTATTGAAAAGTTAGTTAATAATATGTTTGAAAATGCTGAAGAAAATCCTGAAGAAGCTATCGGTAAAGCAAAAGAGTTACTAGAGTCTGTTATGAAGACGATACTTGATAATGAAAGAGTTACCTACTCAAACAATATTGACATGAAAAAATTATTGAAGAAGATTTCTAATCTACTTAAGCTGTCCGCAGATAGTATCAGCCAAAAAGAACTTCCCCAAGAGTTACAAAAGTGTGCTTTTGGTGTTATTAGCGGACTTAATCAATCAATTAACGGTATTATTGAATTGCGTAATAAGTTTGGATCAGGTCATGGAAAATCAGCAAAAAACAAACCAGCAATACCGCCTAGATATGCCCATCTTGTAATAGGTTCAACTTACACTGCAGTTACGTTCCTATTAGAAACATATGATTATGTTTTCCAAAATAAAAGACAGTCTTAAGGCTGTCTTTTATTATCAATTTAGATATAAATTTAATTTTCTATCCTTTTATCATTAGTGTAGACTGGAAGTATTACTAATTATTTACATGGAGGAATAAAGATGAGTGAAGAAAAATATATAGAAGTTCTAATAAATGACAGTAAATTACCTGTCAGATATTCTACTGAAATCAAAAATAATAAAGATGAGATTAATACGGTAGTATTGATGATGAATCCTAGTAGTCTTTACTGTCATAATGAAGATATTAATGTAAAAGTCTATAAGGATGGGAATAAAAATATATTATCTGCCAAAAACAGAAGTTCATTTAAATGCTTTGATATTAATAGAATTGATTTGGAAAAATCAATAAAAAAACATTCATCGTTTACTTATATAGAAGATATAATGACCAAATTATCCGATCCTAATTACGAACAATCGTATGAGAAGACATCAATTAGTCAGGTATCTGAAAATAATATAAAAAAAATTAAAACTAAAATAAATAAAAAAATTAATGCTGGATTGAAAGAATATGAAAAAAGTAATTTAAATTGTGAAGAAATGGTTTGCGATTATGTTTTTAATCATACAAAAGGTGATTCTCTCACTCAAAAATCAGATTGGGTTACTGCAATTAATCAATTAAAAGAAAAAGCACATAATCCTAAACTTGAAATACTTGAAAAACTTAAAAAATCCCCACATCTTGATAAAATGGTTTTTGATGATACCACCAAAAACTTACTAAAATTAGAAAATTTAGGAAATATATGTTTAGTTAATGTTTCTCCTTTTGTTCAAACAAACATATTGTCAAATTCACGATTATCGCAGCTCCATTCACTAAAAATCATGAACAACCCGCAAATTATGAAGCATAATTTAAAAATTATTAGCGATATAATCATTACAAATCCCAAAGCTAATATAGTTGTAGCTACTGGAGAACTGAAATCAGATCAGATGAACTTTCATTACTTTGAGGTAATGTCTAAAATTTTGGAGATTGATGGTGCTGCAGAAAGATTAAAAGGATTTACTGATAAAGTAGATGAAACAATTCTAAATTTAACAAAATCTGGTTATACTAGGCATCCTAGAACTGGAGATATTCAAGATGTCTTAGTTAATTTTAATAGCGAAACTTATCATAAATCTATGTATAACTTATACAAAAGAAAGCAAGAACAAAGCTAATTACTCAGTTAATGTATCGAAATACATTTAGCATATGAGTCAATAAAGAAAAAAGTTCTAGAATGATGATAATCATTCTAGAACTTTTTTAATATTCATCAATATGTTCTGATAAGATTTTTTCAAGTAAACGTGAACTTGAACCAAATCCTGTTTCTTCTGATTTATCATCTAAACGAGCCTTTAGTGAAGGTGTTAGTGTAAATGAGAATGATTGTTTACGTTCTTTTTTAGGTTTCAAGTGACGGTTATTAATTTTTTGTCTTAATGAATCTTGTTCTAATTTGTTGATTTCAAATGCCATTATTGCGAGATCCTTTCTGTTAAATGACTGAAGATATCATCTAATTGTTTGTATAATGTGTGAGCTGATTGATTATTTTGTTCTTCAAGCAAAGTAAACACTGATTTATTTTCAAGCGTTGATTTATTAAAGACTTCACGATAAGGCACAGACAAATCTGTTGCCACATTATCAAACTGTGCAACGCTGTCTAAGAACTCGCGTGAGGATTTAGTATTATGTTTAATCATGTTCGGCACATAAAGTGTTTTAGCATCAATGTAGCTTTCACGTGTGCGAATATCGATTGTTTCTTGCTTCAATTCTTCCATACGTGCATTGAAGATACCCAAGTTCATAAAACCAAATTCACTCGGTTCTAGCGGACTAATCACATAGTGACTGACTGCAATCATATTCTTAGTGATGGTCATAAAGTCAGGGTGACAATCAATCAAGATATAATCGAAGTCTTGAATTTCTTCAACATTATCTTGTAACCACATCATGAATAACAAATTTTGATTATTACGTGTGGCTAAAGTTGCTTCAAGACGATCAAGTTCAGGTGAACTAGGTAAGATGCTGAGTTGATCATTGATTTTGTGTAAGTCAATATTTTGACCCGTGAACACATCATATAATGTATCCGTTTCAGTTAATGCACCATAAATATGACTCAAACTACCTTGGTGGTCACTATCGACCAATAATACTTTTTTACCTTGTCCAATTAAATATTCTGCAAAGTTGAAAGTCAATGTGGTCTTGCCAACACCGCCTTTAACCGCAGCAAAGCTGATAATTTTCATAATAACCTCCCATAACATAATATAGCATATCATAGTTTTTTAAATTATAAAATATTATATTGTACTATATTATAGTTCAAAAAAAGAGGCTGATACAACTGTACCAACCTCTTTGAAGTCTTATAGAGTTTCCACTATAAAGCCCCGGAAATAATATCTCGATTATATCAGGAATTAGAGTGTGAAACTACCAATAATCAATAAGAATATTCAGTTCAGATAATTTTTACTAAAGCTGTTCTAAAGCATAATTAATTTCATCTGCCGTAAAATCTCTAGCCTGTAATTGTGTGCGATAGAAATTGTCATCTTTTGGTCCTGTATAGGCCCCATTTTCTTTAAGATATAGTGCATATCTTAGGGCTTGTTTGTTGAAATCCCAATTTATATTGTGAAGGATAAAACCAGCAGATTCAGTCCCATATTCTTGCTTAATAGTGTTAAGCATACTTAATTTTGAGTAACCTAATGCAATTAATTGTTGGGCTCTTTTGACACCTTGTTGATATTGATCAGGGATAATATCGGTTGATAAAATACTAAAATCAAATTCAGTAAAGGTTTTATCATCACGTGATTGTTCAGACTGAATATGAGCTTTTGTCCCATCTAACCATTGCTTTTGTCCTATTTGATACCAAGTTTTGCCATCAACGACTTGACGGTTAAAGGCCTGCCAGCTTGTCCCAGCGTCTACAAATCCTGTTGGGGTAGTGGGACTGCCGGCGATATTAAATTTGCTATCTGTCGGTGATGACCATAACTGACTGCTTTGATCAGCAACAACAACCGCATTAAGTGCTTGTGTTGAATTCTCTCCACCCACGTCATAATACTTACTACTTGCATATTCATTATTTCCGACCAAATACCAGAATGGGTTTCCGGGGTGATTTAAACCGCCATAAACGATGGAAGGTGGTAGAATAGCTGTCATTGCACGTGTGTTCCCCATCGGAAAAATATCAGAGTTAATATCATTCGTTAGCCATTGTGATCCTGTTGATAAATAGTGACCAACGGGTTCTGGTGTCGACCCCACATTTTTCCAAGTGGTAATCCCATAGCCTTTGACATAATTAACGGTTGCTGTGTGGTCTGGTGCAGTTGCTGCTTGTGTTTGATTATGTCCGCTTGTTATCAAACATAACGTTGCTGCACAAACCACACCTAAACCAAATACTGTCTTGTTCATCTTAATGCCTCCTAATTACGGCCATCTTAGCACAATAATTTTTGAAATCGAAATAAAAGCAATCAAAAAAGACTGCGGTGATAATGGCAGTCTTTTTTGATGTAAGTTTTGTCTGTTTTTAACCCAGTTTATCTAAATAAACAACCTGATCATATTTTTTAAGTTGGTCATCTGATACTTTATGCGAAACCTCGATTAAAGTCTGTTTAGCATTAAGCAAGTAGTTAGAAATTTTGTCACCTGTTTCAACATCTAAAGCCGATGTAACTTCGTCTGCCAAGATCATGGAACGATTAGCTAATAATCCCCTAGCAATTTCCAGACGCTGAATTTGTCCTCCTGAAAGGTTATTTCCATTTTCACCAACTTGATAATCTAAACCTTTTGATGCAACAACTTCTTCGAGTTGCGCCGCTTGAATAACAGCTTCCAAATCAGACTGACGGTACTCATTTCCCATTGTAATATTAAACAAAATCGTGTTGTCAAAAATGAAAGGATCTTGTTTAATCAAAGATGCTGCTGTTTTTAAGGAAGCATGAGATGAACTCTGTCCATTAATATAATAACTTCCTTCTGAAAAGTCTAAAAATCCGGCAATTGCTTTCAATAAAGTTGACTTTCCATAACCTGAAGGTGCAACGATTAATACTTTTTCACCTTTATTGATTGTTAAATTTAAATTATCAAACAATGGTTTGCCTTCAAGTGCAATAGCCCCATTTTGAATCTGTAGCGAGTTCACTTCGATATTGTCTTCACCTTGATGGCTGTCATCATTGATACTTCTAAGCAGTTGACTTGTATCAGCAGTTGTTTGGCGCTCATTAACAGCTCCTAACATTGCTAGCAATGGATTAATTAAGTTATTTGAAATCTGAACAATAGCAATTAGCTGTCCAACCGTTAGAAATCCACTCAACACTCGAAAGATACCAAAGCCAATCGCTAAACTTAGAATAGCTAAGTTAGCGACAGCATTAACCGTGTATGTACTAATGCCAACCATGTCGTTCATTTTTGTTAGCTCTTTTTCTAATGCCGTTGCAGATTGATTAAAGTTCTTTTCTGCTACGTTTTGAGCTTTATAGTTTACAATCGTGTCTATACCAGAAATATAGTCGGTTGTTTTTCCCATGTAAGCACTGTTTTCTTTTGACCATTCTTGTGAAGTTGCTTTGATTTTGCTTGAGAAAATTTTTGAAGCTAAAACTGGTAATAAAGAAGCCCCGAAAAAGACTAATATAGTCACATAATCTAGCAAGATTCCATATCCGATAGCAAATAAAAACATCAACACATTACGCATAATCGAAATTTCGTTCAAAATGCCTTTAGTCTCTAATTGTTTCAAATCATTGGTCATTAAAGAAACATCTTCCTTAACGGGATCACCATGAGATTTAGACATCAGATGTTTAAACAGCTTAATTTTAATGTTCTCATTACAGCTTTGTACAAGCCGATTTTTCACTCTAATATAGATAATATCCAATCCAAACAAAGCGATTAATCCAACAACAGAAATCACAATTGTTTGTATTAGCTCACTGTAGTTCCCCTGAGTTGCAATTGTAATAAAGTTGTTCACGACCCACGCGAAAAAGACCGATTCAGTACTCACCAGAACTGAAAAAATAACCGTCAAATAAAACCACTTTTTGTTCCCGTAAATGTATGCATTCATTCGATAATAATTACTCCTTTTTAATCTTTTGTTAATTTTTGTTTAATGTTAGCGATTAGGATAGTGTCTGTCAAGTTTATTTCTTTTTTTAACCTAAAATCGACTGTTAAACTTTAAAAGCATGTTAAACTTAAACAAAAAACGAACTTTATAACATTAGAATTAAACAAGGTTCGTTTATTGGAGGTTTTTATGTCTGCTTTAGTTTTATGTCTAATGGCTCTGGCATCATCTGTCAGTCGAGGGCTTATCAGTGTTATCGATCGGTTTCAAATGGGGATTAAAAAACAAGATATCACTATCGTTAATTTCAAAAATAATTTATATACTTTTGGTTTAGCGACCCTCTTGGCTGTCGTCTTTTTGAAACAAGATATTTGGCCTATGTTATTAGACTACAAAATCATGTTGTACGCGCTATTGGTACAAGCTGTAGCGATTGGCTATAGCTATTTATTCAAGTCATTGACGGTGGCTGAATCTGTTGTAGCAAGTAAATTCTCAGACTTGTTAATTCCCATCGCACTTTTTGCTAGCTCGGGGAGCTTCAGTCCGTCGAGCTATCTCATCTCGATTTTAACAACCGTAATCGTTTTTACTTTAATGATTACAAAGTACGACCGCAGTACTTTGAGTGGGATTGCCATTATCACGCCACTTTTAGTGATACAATCTGTTTTATCGCCAATTTTGACGAGTGGTTACTCAATCACAACTAATCGTTTATTGGCTTTTACATACTGCACAATCGTTTTTAGGCTTATTATCGTACTCTTTATGCTGTTTGCTAAAAAAACACCGCTAAAGGGGCAAAAATTGCAAAATAAAGAATCAACAGCTAAAGAGGTGCTCATTTACTTCTCTCGAACAGTTTTGACACTCGTCGCTCAAATTGGGTTTACCTTTGCTACATCAGGCGATTCTAGTTTGGCTTGGATTTTACTGAACATCACCTCTCTTTATGGCGTCGTCTTTTCCAGTTTTATTCTCAAAGAAAAACTTAATGCCAAAGCAATCGTTGCTTTAGTGCTAGTTTCAGGGTTAACAGTAATTAAAGCTTACTTTGGTTAAACACAAAAAACATCACGTTAAAACGTGATGTTTTTTGATGTAAGTTTTGTCTGTTTTTTTAAGCATGCACGCCATCAATTTGAGTCAAAAGGTCGTTTAAATGATAATCAACGCTTTCTGTCTGAACTGCTTCTTCTTTTGACCAATCAGTTGCAATTTCTTGCTTGTTTGTTTTAGCTGATTGTTTTGAAACAGATTCATTAAAATTGAAGTCGTTTTGTTTACGTTCTTCTGGTTTAAAAGTGAACTGATAAGCCGCAATTGGATTCCCACGGCCTTTTTTATGAATGGGCGTAATTGTTAAATCTTCAAAAAATTCATCTAAATTTTTTTGAATTGTTTTAAGTACTGTTCGTGTCACTTCTGCATTGCTATATGATTTGGGAATATCTAGCAATTCTCGAAATTCATCTTTTTTGAAGTAGGCAAATCCTGTTGTTCGATACTGTTTAAGTAGTCTAAATGCTGTTTTAGCATACGTACTGTTGATGTTATTGAACTCATGAAGTGAATACCTCACCCACTCTTCTAAGTTATTGAGTAGTGGCAGGGCTTCTTCATAAATCTTGATATCAACATACGGCTCATCAGCCGTCCCCCGGATTGTGAATTTTGAAAATAGCACAAACACTGTTTCATCAAGTCCATTAGCATTTTGATCAATAAATTTTAAATCCAAAATCTTTTTGTAGGTTTTGCGTAAGTCACTCACAAATCGTTTATTAGCTGTCGGTTTGTACTCACTCAAGTCTTTCAACTTGCTAAAAGTAAATCTTACCGTCTCGTCTTTTCGATCTCGCATTTTTGAGATAATCGAAAAAAATAAATTCATTTCAGTTGCTGTGAATTTTTTGAGAGGGATAGTGTTTAACTTGGGACTATATTTTGTTATCTCGTTATTTGCCATCTCGTTCTCCTCCAAACTGCTCATAGGCATACTATAAATCTTTTGATGGGATTAGTCAATCATATTTACATCAAAGATTTATTTTTTTTTAGACAAAACTTACATCAAATAAATTTGTTTATTTTAGACAAAATTTACAGTAAATCACCCTTTTTTT
>NZ_AYZL01000020.1 GCF_001436605.1 Holzapfeliella floricola DSM 23037 = JCM 16512
ATTCTTTGATCAAGGACACATTATTGAACAGGGCACACCTGAACAAATCTTTGATCATCCACAACATAAACGTACACAAGACTTTTTATCAAAAGTGCTATAAACAAAAAGGATATCGCAATATTGCGATATCCTTTTTGTTTAGCTATTAATATTTTGTATAAATGCTTTAAACATTTCCTGACTTTCTTTGATAAAGAAATTATCGGGAGTAGTCTGAGCAACAGTTGTTGTTTGAAAATGAAGTCCTTCTGTTGGTAGTCCCCAAATGAATAGATTTTTGACTATTTTATTTTCATAGTTAATGACTTGATTCGTTTTTCGCTCTACAGCAATTGCACCTGTTTGTAGGTTATTGGCATTGTCAAGTGTGTGTGGCTTGATAGTTGTATTCAATAGTTTTTTATATACGTTATCATTAGCGGCTATGACAGATTCTTTTGGCAAACGACTTTCAATCAAGGTGGTTGCCTCTATAGAGTGCCAGTGATTTTTGACGATAAATTTATTCTTTGAAGTTTTAAATTCAACAGGTGGCGCAATGAAATGAACAATATTTGATCTAACAAGTGCCTCTAGCTCTAGTAAACGATTAACGGCAGGACCCGCAGCTAAAAAGTTATTAAGCGACTTGAAGCTTCCTAAGAATTGATTAACGTAATCTGATGGATCAAATAAATCATTTTCGATGATGAAACGAATGCTTTTTCTGAGGTCACGAATCATTTCGAATGTTGTAGCCATTGGACTTGTTTGATTACCTTGCAAGGCCTCTGTTGCATCGTCGAGCAAGAAGTCTCCAATAGTGGAAGAGAAGTCATCCAAATCACTTGGCTTAACTGTTGATTCTGGTCGAATTAGTTTATCAAAATCAAAAATACGATGAGGTAAGAGCTGCTTTTTAATATTATCATCAAGATGTCCATTAGATAATTGACTAACAAGCTCCTCTTTGCTTAAATCTGGGAGACTTTTTGTGTAGTAAACATAGGCTAAATCTTTTATCATCAATTTAAGAAAAGTTTGATAGGACAAGCTAGAAGGGCTAAGCTTTTTTAGGTAAGAAATCGTTAAAAATTGAGGTGTCATTGTCTCAGCTAAATCTTTTTCATAGCTTCCTTTAGCATGAGAAGGATATCCTCGTCTTGAAAAACCATAAATAACTGGTTCTTGACCACTTTTATGATAGTGGTATCGACCTTTATCGTCTATTGAAAAGTGGCCGCCCCGTCCTTGAGTTAAAAGTGTAACATAATCGTAAAAAGTTAATCCTAGTCCACGTAAGATCACCGTCTCTTGTGGCCTGATTGTTTCAAGGTTAGTTAAACTGGGATTTTTAGCTGGAATATAAGTGAGTTTATGTTCTGCGGCAAAATCGATCAAGTTATTTTCGGATTTTGTGAGCGTGTTCAGCGGAAATCCAGTTGCCATAAATACTGCTGAAAAAGAATCTGTGAAGCTAGAAGTTTGAACTTCAAATTGATTAGGAAAAGTGACAGTGATGCTTGTGACTTCTTGATTAATAAAATTAATAGAAATTTCTTTTTGTGTAAGCATGCTTACTAGTTCTGTAAAAGCCCACTTAGCATAGACGCCGAATAAACTTCTTGAAGCATAATCAGTAGCAGATAAGTTTTCAATTTCTGTTAGAAGTGCTTCTTTTTGATTAGGTGTAAGTTTTGTGATTTTAACGGCTAAAGAACTGTTGGGGGATTTGATCCAGTCAAAAAAACTAGGCGTTTTAGATGTGTTTTGACTAAATAAAGTTGCTTGACCACAGGGAGTATTCATAATTAAGAGATGATTTTGGTCAGCTATCCAAACACTGCCCCCAATATCAAAAGAATCAAAGACAATGATATCTAATGATTCACGAGTCAGTTGGTCGCTGCTTAAATTAATTTGATCAAGTGTCGAAATTCCTCGAGGGCCAGCGCCTACAATTGCGATTTTCATAATTAAACCTGCTTTCTTATTGACTATATGTAATTATTTATATCGTAACATTTTTAAGTCAATAAAAAACCGCAAAGCACTTGATTAAGTATGCTTTGCGGTCAAAAAATAATGCCCCCCCTGGGAGTCGAACCCAGATTTCAAGAACCGGAATCTTGCGTGCGATCCATTACACTAGAGGTGCAACACAAGAAAATTATAACAATAAAATTATAAATAGCCAACAAATTAAAAAATAAACTTTTCACTTGAAAAGAATTTTTATAGTTGGTATACTCTATTTGTCGAATGAAGGAGATAGCAAAACGCTGCTTCTTAATTTTTTGAAATTAATGGGTCACCTAGCGACATTAAAGGGACGTTTTGAGACCCAAAAGGGAGTGTCATTCATGTTAAATAATTTATCGTGGATTGAGAATATCGCTCCGGATTTCTTAAAAGTCATTCGACAGCGATATGAAATTTTACAACAAATTTCATGGCTTTCTCCAGTTGGGAGGCGTTCATTAGCTGTTAAACTTGGGATTTCTGAAAGAAGTATGCGTACAGAAACAGAATATCTAAAACAAGTTGGATTAATTGATATTGGACGTCGTGGAATGACATTGACTGAAAAAGGCGAGCAAACATTAGAGCAGTTGGCACCTGTTATTGCAAAAGTGTACAATGTCAGTCAGACTGAGTCTGAATTGGCTGCGCACTTACAAATAGCCCGTGCAGTAATTGTTCCGGGTAATACCGATGTTCAGCCGCATCTTTCTAAGTCTTTAGGTGAGGCACTTAATGACGCGTTGAAACTATTGTTGCCACTCGGTCACAATATTATTACGGTTTTTGGTGGTGTCACTATGTCGAGTGTAGCCTCTCAACTTTCCCCAACATTGAATCGACATCGTGATTTACTTTTTGTTCCCGGAAGAGGGGGCTTAGGTGAATCAGTTGAAATTCAAAGTAATACCGTTTGTCAAATGATGGCAAACAGTACACATTCACATTATCGTACTTTGTACTTACCTGAAAATGTAAGTTCAGAGGCAATGAAGTCTTTAATCAAAGATGAAAATATTGGGGATGTGTTGGATTTTATTTCAAACAGCGATGCTGTGATTCATAGTATCGGGGACGCACAAATAATGGCGAAGCGCCGTGGACTAAGTCTTGATACGCGGTCAATGTTAACGGAGAAGAAAGCTGTTGCTGAGTGCTTTGGGTATTTCTTCAATCAGCAAAGTCAAATGATTTACAAGATACCAAGAATTGGTCTACAATTGGAGGATCTTAATCGAATACCTCGTGTTTTTGCCGTAGCTTCGGGTCAAAGTAAAGCCCTGGCTATAGAGGCATACATGAAACACGCACCGAGTCAGTCTTGGTTAATTACTGATGAAGGTGCTGCTAACTCGATTTTAAAAGGGAAATGATGCCCCTTTAAAATAATTTTACATAATTCCTAAGGAGGAACTGTTATGACAGTAAAAATTGGTATTAACGGATTTGGACGTATTGGTCGTTTAGCATTTCGTCGTATTCTTGAATTAAACTCAAGCGATATCGAAGTTGTTGCAATTAATGACTTAACAAGTCCATCATTATTAGCTCACTTATTAAAATATGACTCAACTCATGGTACATTAAACCATGAAGTTAGTGCTACAGAAAATGCAATCGTGGTTGACGGTAAAGAATATCACGTATATGCAGAACCTCAAGCACAAAACATTGCTTGGGTTAAAAACGATGGTGTTGACTTTGTACTAGAATGTACAGGTTTCTACACATCAAAAGCAAAATCACAAGCTCACTTGGATGCAGGTGTTAAACGTGTATTAATTTCAGCTCCAGCTGGAAGCGACTTGAAAACAATCGTTTACAACGTTAACGATGACACATTGACATCAGAAGATACAATCGTATCAGCTGGTTCATGTACAACAAACTGTCTAGCACCTATGGTAGATGCACTAGATAAAGACTTCGGTCTTCAAGTAGGTACAATGACAACAGTTCATGCTTACACATCTACACAAATGTTATTAGATGGTCCTGTTCGCGGTGGTGACCCACGTGGTGCACGTGCAGCTGCTGCAAACACAATCCCTCACTCAACTGGTGCTGCTAAAGCTATCGGCTTAGTTGTTCCAAGTATGAATGGTAAATTACAAGGACACGCACAACGTGTTGGTGTTGTTGATGGTTCATTAACAGAATTAGTATCTATCTTAGACAAGAAAGTTACTGCTGATGAAATTAATGAAGCAATGAAAAAACATACAGAAAACAACCCAAGTTATGGTTGGAACGAAGACTCAATCGTATCTAGTGACGTTATCGGAACTACTTACGGTTCAATCTTTGACCCAACTCAAACAGAAGTTACAACTGCTGGTGACAAACAACTAGTTAAAACAGTTGCTTGGTACGACAATGAATACGGATTTACATGTCAAATGGTTCGTACTCTATTGAAATTCGCAGCTCTTTAATTAGATATTCCAACTTTTAATAACTAGTTTAGAGTTAGAGGCGGAGGGAGATTACTCCTTCCGCCTTTTTTAAAGAAATTTTGGAGGTAAATCATGGCTAAATTAACTATTTCAGATGTTAATGTAAAAGACAAAAAAGTTCTTATTCGTGCTGACTTTAATGTTCCTATTAAAGATGGTGTTATTGGAAACGATAACCGTATCGTTGCAGCACTTCCAACAATTAAATACGTTTTAGAAAACGGTGGAAAAGTTATTTTGCTTTCTCACTTAGGACGTATTAAATCAGATGATGATAAAAAAGCTTTAACATTAAAACCTGTTGCAGAACGTTTAAGTGAATTACTTGAACAAGATGTTACATTTGTTCCTTCAAATGAAGGTAAAGAACTAGAAGATGCTGTTAACAACTTAGGTGACGGCCAAGTTCTATTAATGGAAAACACACGTTTCCAAGATATCGATAACGATTTTGGTAAACGTGAAAGTAAAAACGATCCCAAATTAGGTGAATACTGGGCATCATTAGGTGATGTATTCGTAAACGACGCTTTCGGTACAGCTCACCGTGCTCACGCATCTAACGTTGGTATATCTGAAGCTATGAAAGTTGCTGGTAAACCAGTTGCTGCTGGTTTCTTAATGGAAAAAGAAATCAAATTCTTAGGTGAAGCTGTTGATAACCCAGTTCACCCATTCGTAACTATTTTAGGTGGTGCGAAAGTTTCAGATAAAATCGGTGTTATTGAAAACTTAATTCCAAAATCAGATCACATTTTAATCGGTGGTGGAATGGCTTACACATTCTTAGCTGCTAAAGGTCATAACATTGGAAACTCATTATTTGAAGAAGACAAATTAGATCTTGCAAAAGAATTAATTGAAAAAGCTGGCGACAAATTAGTATTACCAGTTGATAACATTGCCGCAGCAGAATTCTCAAATGATGCAGCTCACGAAGTTGTTGGGGAAGATATTCCTGATGGCCAAATGGGTCTTGACATCGGTCCTAAATCAATTGCACTTTTCAAAGAAAAATTAGCAAATGCTAAAACAGTTGTTTGGAATGGACCAATGGGTGCATTTGAAATGAGTAACTTTGCTGAAGGTACTCTAGAAGTAGGTCGTGCTTTAGGTGCATTGAAAGATGCAACTACAATCATCGGTGGTGGTGATTCAGCAGCAGCAGCTATTCAATTAGGTATTGCTGACCAAATCACTCACATTTCTACTGGTGGTGGTGCTTCTCTAGAATACTTAGAAGGACAAGAATTACCAGGAATTGCTTCAATTTCTGATAAATAATATCAATTCGGAGGTTTTTAAGATATGCGTACACCAATTATCGCAGGAAACTGGAAATTAAATAACAACCCAGAAGAAACAACAAAATTTGTTGAAGCTGTTAAAGATCAACTACCTGCTTCAGATAAAGTTGAATCAGTTATTGCTGCACCAGCAGTAGACCTTTCAGCATTACTTGCAGCA
Source organism: Holzapfeliella floricola DSM 23037 = JCM 16512 (assembly GCF_001436605.1). GTDB lineage: Bacteria > Bacillota > Bacilli > Lactobacillales > Lactobacillaceae > Holzapfeliella > Holzapfeliella floricola. The sequence goes on from NZ_AYZL01000020.1 coordinate 5,928, forward strand.
GCAAAAGGTTCAAACCTTAAAGCAGCAGCAGAAAATGCATACTTTGAAGATGCAGGTGCTTTCACAGGTGAAACAAGTCCTAAAGTTCTTTCAGAAATGGGAATTTCATACGTTGTTATCGGACACTCAGAACGTCGTGAATACTTCCACGAAACAGATGAAGATGTAAACAAAAAAGCTCACGCTATTTTCAACAACAACATGACACCTATCATTGCTGTTGGTGAAACTTTAGAACAACGTGAAGCTGGTGAAACAGATGCATTTGTTGGTGGCCAAGTTAAAGCAGCTCTTAAAGGACTATCAGCTGATCAAGTTGCTAGTTTAGTTGTTGCTTACGAACCAATCTGGGCAATCGGTACAGGTAAAACTGCTACAAGCGAACAAGCTCAAGAAACAGTTCACGCAATCCGTGAAACTATTCGTGCAGAATTCGGTGACGAAGCTGCCGACAAAGTTCGTTTACAATACGGTGGTTCTGTAAAACCAGATAGCATCAAAGAATTAATGGCTCAACCAGATATTGATGGTGGTCTTGTTGGTGGTGCTAGTTTGGATCCAGAATCATTCTTAGCATTAGTAAACTACCAAGATTAATTAAACAAAAGGTTTAATTAATTATCGAAATAGTATAAAATATACTTGTATAATAAAGATTAAAGGAGATAATGAAATGTCTGTAATTACTGATATTTTAGGTCGCGAAGTTTTAGATTCACGTGGAAACCCAACTGTTGAAGTTGAAGTTTACACAGAAATGGGTGGCTTCGGTCGCGCAATCGTTCCATCAGGTGCTTCTACAGGTGAACACGAAGCTGTAGAATTACGTGATGGTGATAAATCACGTTTTGGTGGTAAAGGTGTATTGAAAGCTGTAGAAAACGTAAATACACAACTTGCTAAAGCAGTTATTGGTTTAGATGTTACTGACCAACGTGGAATCGATAAAACAATGATCGAACTAGATGGTACAGAAACAAAAGGTAAATTAGGTGCTAATGCTATTTTAGGTGTTTCACTAGCTGCTGCTCACGCTGCTGCTGATGAACTTGGGTTACCTCTTTACGAATACTTAGGTGGACCAAACTCATACGTTATGCCAACACCTATGATGAACGTTATTAACGGTGGGGAACACGCTGACAACAACGTTGACTTCCAAGAATTCATGATTATGCCTGTTGGTGCTAAAAACATTCATGAAGCTGTTCGTATGGGTGCAGAAACATTCCATTCATTACAAGCTATCTTGAAAGAACGTGGCGACAGTACAGCTGTTGGTGATGAAGGTGGATTTGCTCCTAACCTAGAAAACAACGAAGCTCCATTTGAAATCCTTGTTGAAGCTATCCAACGTGCTGGCTACAAACCAGGTGAACAAATTGCTATCGCATGTGACGTTGCTGCTTCAGAATTCTACGATGCAGAAAAACGTAAATACGTTACAGTTGCTGACAACAAAGAATACACAGCTGAAGAATTTACTTCATTGCTTGAATCACTTGTTGAAAAATACCCACTTATCTCAATCGAAGATCCATTGGATGAAAACGAATGGGATGACTGGAAAATCCTTACAGATCGTTTAGCTAAGAAAGTTCAAATCGTTGGGGATGACCTATTCGTAACAAACACTTCATACCTAGAAAAAGGTATCGAAATGGGTGTTGCAAACTCAATCCTTATCAAAGTTAACCAAATCGGTACTTTGACAGAAACATTTGATGCTATCGAAATGGCTAAAGAAGCTGGTTACACAGCTATCGTATCTCACCGTTCAGGTGAAACAGAAGATACAACAATCGCTGACCTAGTTGTTGCTACAAATGCTGGTCAAATCAAGACAGGTTCATTAAGCCGTACAGATCGTATTGCTAAATACAACCAATTGATGAGAATTGAAGAACAACTTGGCGATACTTCAAAATACAAAGGTATCAACAGTTTCTACAACCTAAACAAATAATTAATTTATTAGTTTAATAAAAAGCAGGCTTGATTTATCGAGCCTGCTTTTTTGTAGCAATAAAACTTGATATATGTTAAAGTTATAGTAGTAAATAGTGTAAAGTCTCTAAGTTATGGAGGGAAAATCTTGTATAATATTGTTTTAGTTTTATTGGTGATTGTTTCGGTACTAGCAATTATTGCCGTTATGGTGCAACCATCTAAACAGCAGGATGCATTGAATGCACTTTCAGGAGGAGCAGGAGAGCTTTTTAGTGGACAAACTAAAAAGCGTGGATTTGAAGCGTTTATGGAACGACTAACATCTGTTCTTCTCGCATTATTCTTTATTCTTGCGATTGTCTTAGCTATGCTTACAAAATAATCAAAGCCTCCTATAATATTGGGAGGTTTTATTTAGTTTAATAACAATAATGAGGTGTTTTAATGGCTCAAAATGAGCAAATGATTGCTGATATTCTTGAAATATTCAGACAAAAACCAACTTTTAAATATACTGTCGATCAAATTAGTAGAAAAAGACGAGGCCGCGATACAGTCGAGTTCAGTGATTTGGTAAAAACGTTAACTTTTTTAGAAAATGAAAATAAAATTTTTTCTAATGAGTTAGGGCAATTCCAATTAGTGCAAGAAGACCGACTAGTTGAAGGCCTTTTTCGTGCAAATGATAAAGGATTTGGATTTGTTCGAGTAGATGATGAAGATGAAGACGATATTTTTATCGCAAAACCAAATACAAATTTTGCATTAGACGGTGATACTGTTGAAGTTAAAATTATCAAAGGCGAAAATCCTTGGAACAACAAGGGCCCAGAGGGTCAAGTTAGCCAAATTCTTGATCGCGGATTGAAAACAATGGTCGGTGAATTCATGCCATACAGTGATGTCATGGTTAATAAAACGGGATTTTACGGTTATGTTAAAAGTAAAAACCGCAAGTTAAGTGCTTATTCAGCATACATTTCTAAAACAGGAATTCACCCTCAGATGGGAGATATGGTTAAAGTAGAAATTACTGACTATCCTTCATCAGAGTTTCCAACTCGTATGTTAGGGAACGCGTTACTTACAATAGGGAACAAGAATGATCCAGGTGTTGATATCATGTCACTAGTTTATGATAATGATATCAAAACGGACTTTGAAGAAGAGTCATTAGAACAATCGAATAGTGTACCTGATCACATTGAACAAGAAGATATGATTAATCGTCGTGATATTCGCAATCAAAACATGGTGACAATTGATGGTGATGACTCAAAAGATTTTGACGATGCAGTGGTTGTTTGGAAAAAAGATAATGGAAATTATCACCTAGGAGTTCACATTGCTGATGTTAGTCACTATGTAACAGAAAACTCACCACTTGATAAAGAAGCTTTTGAACGTGGTAACAGTACTTACTTAGTTGATCGTGTTATTCCTATGTTGCCATTCCGTTTATCAAATGGTATTTGTTCACTAAATCCAGATGAAGATCGATTGGCTTTATCTTGTGATATGGAAATAACACCAGAAGGTGAGCGTGTAGATTATGATATTTATGCTAGTGTTATTCGATCACATGGTCGTTTGACTTATAATAATGTGAATTCTGTTTTAGATAATGATATGTCAGGATTAGAAGATAAATATCATCAATCTGAAGAGATGTTACATCAAATGTCAGATTTGCACCATGCCTTATTTAATAAACGTCATCAGCGAGGCGCAATTGACTTTGAAGAAAATGAAGCTAAAATCGTTGTAGATCAAGACGGTCACGCAGTAGATATTGAATTAAGACAACGTGGAACAGCTGAAAAGTTGATTGAATCCTTTATGCTGATGGCTAACGAAACAGTTGCTGAGCATTTCAATAAGAAGCACGTGCCATTTTTATATCGTGTTCACGAAACACCAGAAGGTGAACGTGTGACAAACTTCTTTGAATTTATTTCAGCATTTGGATTAAATATTAAAGCGGATCCAAATGATTTAGAACCAAAAACATTACAAAAAATCTTAGCTAAAACTCAGGGAACACCAGAAGAACCGGTTGTTCAAACAATGATGCTGAGAAGTTTGAAACAAGCTCGTTATAGTGAAGATCAATTAGGTCATTTTGGACTAGCAGCGTCTTACTACACACACTTTACATCGCCAATTCGTCGTTACCCTGATTTAATTGTTCATCGACTAATTCACCAGTACCTTGAAAAAGGTGCTACTGAAAAAGCTAAACAACATTTCGAATCAGAATTACCTGTTATCGCTGAACATTCTTCACAACAAGAAAGAAAGTCGATTGATGCAGAACGTGCAGTTAACGACTTGAAGAAAACTGAATATATGATTGATAAAGTCGGAGAGAGTTTTGATGCTGTGATTAGTTCAGTTACAAGTTTTGGAATGTTTGTAGCGTTAGAAAACACAGTAGAAGGTCTAATTCATATTACTAACTTGAAAGATGATTTTTACTCATTCGATGAAAAGCAATTAACATTAGTGGGTAAGAAGACAAATCGTCAATTTAAAATTGGACAAGCAATTAAAGTAACGCTAATTCGAGCAGATCTTGAACAACGTCAAATTGACTTTGAAATTTACGATGAAAAAGTTGAACAGGAAAAGCGTCAAGTTAAGCGTACCGATGGTAAAGCTGAGGTTATAATGCCAAAAAGTGGACAAGATGATAGAAACAATAGCCGTCGTAAAAAACGTCCATTCAAATGTCGTCGCAATGATCAACCTGATAATCGTCAATCTTCAGACAAGCGAGGACCAAATAACCGTCAAGATTTTAAGAAAGCTAAAAAATCTAGATAATCATGGGGTGATAAGCCGTGAAAAAACAAAAAAGCACTGATAATTTAATTGCACAAAATAGAAAAGCTAACCATAATTACTTTATTGATGAAACAGTTGAGGCGGGGCTAGTTTTGACTGGAACTGAGATTAAATCGATACGCAACCGTCGTGTCAATATTAAGGATGGATATGTTCGTGTTCGAAGAGGCGAAGCCTGGTTGGAAAATGTTCATATCAGTGAATATAAAGAAGGTAACCAATTTAATCAAGAACCGACTCGGAATCGAAAACTATTGCTGCATAAAAAGCAAATTGCACATTTGTTGGGTATTCAACAGGAAAAAGGGTTAACTATTGTTCCTTTGAAAATATATTTAAAACGTGGTTTTGCCAAAGTTTTAATTGGTGTTGGTCGTGGTAAGAAAAATTATGATAAGCGTGAGACAATTCGTCGCCGTGATCAAGAAAGAGATATGCAGCGTTTATTAAAAATAAGATAGCTAATTGTAAATTAACAATTAGCTTTTTTTATATTCAAGATAAGTTTTTGGTGAAAAATAAATGTCTTTTTTAATCGTTAACGTATATAATTAAATAATAAGACAAAATCTAAGGATGGTAAAACTATGGCTAATCATTTGCTGACAATTTGTAATCATATCAAAAGTGAATTAATAAAAGAATCTCCTAAAATCACCGTAACTTCAATATGTAAACTTGCAAACGTTCATCGATCAACTTTTTATCGCTATTTTCATCAAGGGTTAGAACAGGCTTATCTCTATATTTTTACAGAAGAAGTCAGAATGATTTTTAATAGGCGGTCGCAGTCACTGGATTTAAAGTTTAAAAATCTAGTACTGTTATTACAAACTGAAAAATTATTGTTCGCTCAGTTAAAAACCAAAATTGCCGTTGATTTACAATTAGAAACCCTTAACCGATTAATGGTTCATTTTTTGACAAAAAATGATTATCCCGTTTTAAAAAGCAATCGGATGTATGAATTAGTTTCTCGTTCAAATGCGTCTAGAATTATTCAGTGGATGAGTTTAGATTTTAATGATAACCATGAGAATGTGATTTATGATCTAATTTTTTCGTTGCGTATTTTAGAAAAATTAGTATAAAAAAACCCTACCTTTTAAAAGGTAAGGTTTTTTTATACTAATTTAAATCAATAAAATGTTCAATCGCTTTAGCCACACCATTATTTTTGTTAGTATCTGTAATGTATTTTGATAGCTCCTTGATTTCAGGAACAGCATTTTCCATAGCAACGGGTAATCCGGCAGTACGAATCATTGACTCGTCGTTATAGTTATCACCAATTGCCATAACATCTGCAATACCAATGTTTTTTTCTTCAGCATAGCGTGCTAAAGCAATTCCTTTTTGGGCGTCTTTATGATTGATTTCAACATTGTTAGGGGATGAAGAAGTGATAATTAAGTCATCTTTTTGTTCTAAAGTATGACGTAAATCTTTGAAAACATCCGGACCGTTTTCATCAAAAACAACCATTTTCATGACTTTGAAAGAATCATCATTTAAAATTTTGTTATAATCATCAACATAAAGGATATCCATTAGTTCAGCACGCGCAGAAGCTAGTGCGATTCCTGTTTTGAAATCAGTACCAGGGTTTAATGAAACAATCAAGTCTGCAACATTTTTGATACGACCAACACGGCTATCTGAAACAAGACCTTTGTTAGTAACCAGTTCAAAATAGAAACCGTGTTGATTTAGTAATGTCATTAAGTCTTGAGTACGTTCTTTTTCAAGTGGGATTTCAACCGCAACATTACCGTCAGGGTCAAAAACCATCGCACCATTTAATGTGATGTAGCTTGCTTTTAAGCCAGCACCTTCAACTAATGGACGAGCTTCAGTTAAGCTACGTCCTGTAGCTACGATGAATTCAACACCTTTTTCTTGTGCTTTTTTAATTGTTTGTGCATTTGTTTGTGATAATTCAAGTTTGTCATTCAATAATGTGCCGTCCATATCGGACGCAATTAATTTAATCAAAAGAGCCACCTCCTAAAGTTATACTTAAATTTTAACATAAAATAATATTAATTAGTAAAGTAGGTTTAATAATGAAACAACTTATTGGAAATGATTGGGATCAAGTTTTAAAATCAAGCTTTGAATCTGAATCTTATCAAGAATTAAGAGGATTTTTGAAATCGGAATACAGTCAACAAGTAATTTATCCTGAGATGCATCATATTTACGAAGCATTTAAATTAACACCATTCAACAAAACAAAAGTCGTAATTTTAGGGCAAGATCCTTATCATAATCCTAACCAAGCACATGGATTAAGTTTTAGTGTTTTACCTGGGTCAAAATTACCACCATCTTTAAAAAATATTTATAAAGAATTAAAAGAAGATTTAGGAATTGAACCCGTTAACCATGGTTATTTGAAGTCGTGGGCAGACCAAGGAGTCTTGATGTTAAATACGGTTTTAACGGTTCAATATCATCAGCCTAATTCCCATGCTGGAAAGGGTTGGGAGCAATTAACAGATGCCGCTATTAAAGCATTAAGTAACCGTGGAGATGTTGTTTTTATCCTGTGGGGAGCTTATGCTCAGAAAAAAAGTAAGTTGATTGATTCAACAAAAAATGTCATGATTAAATCACCCCATCCAAGTCCGTTGTCTGCGTATCGAGGATTTTTTGGTTCAAAACCATTCTCACAGATCAATGTGGCCTTGGAACAATTCGGAGAAGCTCCTATCAACTGGCAACTTCCCGAAACCCCTTAAAACTATCAAGGAGAATTGATTATGGATTTATTTAAGTTATTTAAAGAACAAATTACTGGAAAAAATATTAGTGTTGTTTTCCCTGAAGGAAATGATGAACGAATTTTAAGAGCTGCTGTTCGTTTGAAAGCAGACAATCTGTTAAATCCAGTTTTACTTGGCAACCAAGCAGAAATTGAAAATAAAGCAACTGAACTATCATTGTCTCTTGAAGGACTTTCAATTTTAGACCCTCAAAATTATGATGAATTTGATTCAATGGTTGAAGCTTTTCTAGAACGTCGTAAAGGTAAAGAAACACGTGAACAAGCAGAAGAAATGCTCAAAACAGTGAGTTATTTTGGAACAATGCTAGTGTATATGAACAAAGTAGATATCATGGTATCAGGTGCCGTTCATTCTACTGCTGAAACCGTTCGTAGTGCTTTACAAATAGTTAAAACTCGACCAGGTATTAGCCGTATTAGCGGCGCCTTTATTATGCAAAAAGGCGATGAAAGATACATTTTTGCAGATAGTGCTATTAGTATTAATCCAACTGATAAAGAGTTAGCTGAAGTGGCTGTTTTATCTGCTGAAACAGCTAAAATGGCTGGATTAGAACCTAAAGTAGGGATGCTAAGTTTTTCAACTAAGGGATCAGCCAATAGTGAAGAAGTTCAAAAAGTACAACGTGCAACTAAAATCGCACAAGAAATGGCACCGGACTTAGATATCGATGGTGAATTCCAATTTGATGCTGCTTTTGTGCCTTCTGTTGGAGAATCAAAAGCAAAAGGGTCAAAAGTGGCTGGTCATGTGAATGTCTTTGTTTTCCCAGAATTACAATCCGGAAATATTGGATATAAAATTGCACAGCGTATGGGTGGCTATGAAGCTGTAGGCCCAATCTTACAAGGACTTAACCAACCAATTTCTGATTTATCTCGTGGTGCTAATGAAGAAGATGTTTACAAAACTGCAATTTTAACTGCTGCACAATCGCTTTAAAGAGGTGAATGAAATGCAATTTGTTACACAAGATGAATCACAAACAATGGCTTTTGGCCAACAACTAGGGCAGCTTGTCACACCTAAGACACTTATTTTATTAGATGGTGATTTAGGTGCAGGAAAAACAACTTTAACTAAAGGCATTGCTACTGCATTAGGAGTTAAACGTCCAATTAAAAGCCCAACCTTTACAATTGTGCGTGAATATTTGAAGGGTAGACTACCATTATTTCATATGGATATGTATCGCCTAGAAGATGGCGATATGAGTAGTATTGATTTGCAATCCTATTTTGATCAGGGTCCAGTTATTGTGATGGAGTGGTCAGTAAATGTTTTAGATCAACTACCCGAAGACTACTTACGTATTAAAATTGAACGATTAGATAATGAAATTGATTCTACAAAACGCCACTTCATATTAGAAGCAATTGGCGAAAAAAATAACGAACTAATTGAAGAATTGAAAAAAACTAGTTTTTCAGGTTAAACCTGTTTAACTAGTTTTTTTAATGGCGTGCTGCCAAATTGCTGGTATTGATTAATTAAAATATTGGCGCATGCCAGACTGTCAGCTAAAGCATTATGGTGATTTTTAAGGTCAATTTCAAGGTAATCAGAAACAGTGTTAAGCTTATGATTTGGTAAATCAGGATAGAAAGTTCGACTGGTTTTGACAGTATCTAGTGATAAAAAGTTAGGTACAGGGAAATTATATTTTTTGAGACAAGCTTTCAAAACACTATTATCAAAAGGTGCATTATGCGCTACCGTCAACAGACTATCTGTAAAAAGAGGTTTGATGTAAGGCCAAATTTCAGCAAATGTTGGTGCATCTTGAACTTGGTCCTCAGTAATGTGGTGAACTTGTACATTGCGATAATGAAACTTGTCATTGGGATTAAGTAATGAATAAAATGAATCAACAATTTGATTATTTCTGACCATTACAATTGCAATTGAACAAGCACTGTTCCGTTTTTGATTAGCAGTTTCAAAGTCTAAAGCAATAAAATTCATATAAAACTCCTTTATTTTATAAATATAAATAACGTTTAATTTTAGTCTAGTTGTTTTTTTGGTAAAATGATTAAGAATAGCAAAGAGGTGTGAGAAGTATGAATATTAAAGAATTGAAAGAACAAGGTTTTCGAATTGATCAAAATATTTTGCTGAATCAATTTACATACACTAAAACAGGTGGTCCAGCTGAATTTTTAGCATTTCCCAAAAATATAACACAGATTGAACAGTTATTACAGATTGCGAGCGATAAAAAATTACCAATCACAATTATTGGTAATGCCAGCAACCTTATAATTCGTGAAGGTGGTATCAAAGGGCTAGTTCTTATTTTGACTGAAATGAAAGAAATTGAAGTCAAAGGAAATCGAATTACTGCCCAAGCCGGCGCAAAAATCATTGAGACTTCTGAAACAGCATATAAACATAGTCTCGGTGGATTAGAATTTGCAGCAGGTATTCCAGGAAGCGTTGGTGGCGCTGTTTTTATGAATGCAGGGGCTTATGGTGGTGAAATCAAGGATGTTTTGAAAACGGTCACTGTTTTGACCCGCCAGGGCGAATTAAAAACTTACCAAAACACAGATCTTCATTTTTCATATCGTCACAGTTTACTACAAGATAACGATGACATTGTGTTAGAGGCCACCTTTGAACTTCAAAGAGATGTGGCGACAAACATTAGAGCAATGATGGACGATTTCAATGAGCGTCGTGCAAGTAAACAACCGCTAGAATATCCATCTTGTGGTAGTGTCTTTAAAAGGCCAGAAGGACACTTTACAGGTCCATTAATTATTGAGGCGGGCCTACAAGGTAAAATTATTGGCGGTGCACAAATTTCAACGAAACATGCCGGCTTTATCGTCAATATTAACCATGCAACAGCAACCGACTATCTTGAGTTAATTGAGTTGGTTCAAAAGACCATTTGGAAAAAGAATCAAATTAAGCTAGTGCCAGAAGTTAGAATTATTGGCGATGAAGCCAAGTGAGGAGATAGCGATGGCAACTATTATAGAAATGAAAAATGTTTCAAAACGATACGATGATGGATTTGAAGCACTAACGAATCTTAATTTAAAGATTGAAAGCGGTAAGTTCTATTCAATTTTAGGTCCTTCGGGTTCAGGTAAAACAACAGTACTGAGAATTATTGCGGGATTTAGTGATATTACGAGTGGTGCTTTGTATTTTGATAATCAAAATATTACCGATATGCCAGCTAACCAGCGAAAAGTAAATACTGTATTTCAAGACTATGCGTTGTTTCCTCATTTAAATGTTTTTGACAATATTGCTTTTGGGTTAAAGCTTAAAAAGCGACCAAAAGAAGAAATCAAAGAAAAAGTTGCTAATGCCTTAGAAAAAGTAAGGTTACCTCAACATTCAGACCGTGAAATATCAGAACTAAGTGGGGGACAAAAACAACGTATTGCGATTGCACGTGCGATTGTTAATGAGCCTAAAGTCTTATTGCTAGATGAATCGCTATCAGCATTAGATAAAAAATTACGAAAAGATATGCAATATCAATTACGCCGTTTACAAAAAGACTTAGGGATTACCTTTGTTTTTGTAACACATGATCAAGAAGAAGCTTTAGCTTTGAGCGACGAAATTTTTATTATGAATGAAGGTAAAATCATTCAAAATGGAACGGCCACAGATATTTATGATGAACCCGTTAACCGTTTTGTCGCTGAATTTATTGGGGAATCTAATATTGTTGATGGTGTGATGAAAGTTGATTATTCGGTTGAATTTGTTGGCAAGACATTTGAGTGCGCGGATGCAGGGATGCAGCAAAATGAACCCGTTCACGTTGTTTTACGCCCAGAAGATTTAGATATTACTTTAGTTGATGAAGGCAAGCTGACGGTAACGATTGTGTCACAAATGTTTTTAGGCAATCATTTTGAAGTTAATGCTGTCGATGAAGATGGTAATCAGTGGCTTATCCATGCGACTAATTCAGTTTCGGTTGGGCAAAAAGTGGGTGTTTATTTTGATCCAGAAGATATCCATGTTATGAGAATTGGGGAATCGCAAGTTGACTTTCATAACCGAATTGAAGAATACGGAGAGTAGTGATGAAATTAAGGAAAAATCTTTTTATGCTACCATACTTATTTTGGTTACTCTTATTTGTCATTCTGCCGTTAATTTTAATTGTTGTTCAGTCTTTAATTGGAACAGACGGTCAACTCACATTAGCTAACTTTGTCAGTTTTTTCACAAGTGGAACTTATTTATCAATGACAGTTAATTCTTTTATTTATGCGTTAATTGTAACTGTTATCACACTAGTAATTAGTTATCCTGTGGCGTATATTTTAACTAAATTGAAGCATTCTCAGTTCTTTTTACTACTAATTATTTTGCCAACTTGGATTAATGTTTTACTGAAAGCGTATGCCTTTATTGGTTTGTTTAGTCAAAGTGGTTGGATTAATCAATTTTTGGGAATTTTTGGTATTGGGCCAACACAATTGCTTTTTACAGATTTTGCGTTTATCTTCGTAGCTTCTTACATTGAGATTCCATTTATGATTTTACCTATTTTTAACTCTCTTAAAACTATTAATGGTGAATACATACATGCTGCTAATGACTTAGGTGCAACACGATTCCAAACTTTCACTAAAGTGATTTGGCCACTGAGCTTAGATGGTGTTAAATCAGGTATCCAATCTATCTTTATTCCAACTTTATCATTGTTCATGATTACACGATTAATTGGTGGCAATCGAGTAATCACTTTAGGAACGGCTATTGAACAACATTTCTTAACCACAATGAACTGGGGTATGGGATCAACTATTGGTGTAATATTAATGATCATTATGATTGCATCAATGAAATTAACGAATGGATCGAAGTAAGAGAGGTAGACGCATGAAGAAAAAATCGAAATTTGAACTTATTTATTTAACATTAGTCATGATTGTTTTGTACTTTCCCATTTTTTATTTGATTTATTTCTCTTTTTCAAGTGGTGATTCGATGAGTTATTTTGAAAGTTTTACGTTTGATCACTATCAAGCACTCTTGAATGATCCAAGATTAATCCGAATCGTGTTAGATACCATATTACTAGCGCTTTTAGCCAGTCTGTTTGCGACAATGATTGGCACTTTAGGTGCGCTTTATATCCATCAAGTCAAAAAAAAATCAGTGAGAAATAGCTTGTTGTCACTAAACAATATTTTATTAGTCTCACCGGATGTTATTATAGGGGCTAGTTTCTTGATTTTATTTACATTTGCTGGGTTTAGTTTAGGATTTTACTCAGTATTATTGAGTCACATCGCTTTTTGTGTGCCGATTGTCGTTTTGATGATATTACCTAAATTAAAAGAGATTAATCCGACATTAATTGATGCGGCTTACGATTTGGGCGCTAGCAAGTATAAGGTGCTTTCAGCTATCATCTTGCCTTTAATTACACCAGGAATTCTTTCGGGATTTTTTATGGCGTTAACTTATTCGTTAGATGATTTTGCTGTAACATTTTTTTTAACAGGACAAGGATTTACGACTTTATCTGTTGAAATTTTCTCAAGAGCTCGCCGTGGTATTAGTTTAGAAATTAATGCGCTAAGTACATTAATGTTTCTATTTTCACTATTGCTAGTGATTGGTTATTATTTCCTTAGCCGTTATAATCAAAATCGCAAGATTAATAATCAAAAGAAGAAGGTGACAAAATGAAAAAATTAGCACTACTAAGTGGCGTTATTTTATTTTTTTGTTTACTTCTTGGGCTAGGATCCAGTGCTTTGAATGAAACACCAAAGGAGTCAGGAAAAGTATTAAACTTATATAACTGGGGAGACTATATTGATCCCTCGCTGATATCTGAATTTGAGAGTGAAACAGGCTATCACGTCGTATATGAGACATTTGATAGTAATGAATCGATGTATACCAAGCTAAAACAAGGGTCTAATCATTACGATCTAACAATTCCATCTGATTACATGGTTGAAAAGATGAAAAATGATGGTCTTGTGCAGCCAATTGATAAAAGTAAGCTTAATTTTTTAAATGAGATGGATTCAAGTATCATGGGATTATCTTATGACAGTCAAAATAATTATTCGATTCCTTATTTTTATGGCACGTTAGGTATCGTCTATAATGATCAGTACGTTGATGGTGCCAAGTTACAGTCATTTACCGATTTGTGGCGGGTAGATTATCGTCATAGCATGATGCTGGTTGATAGTGCCCGTGACGTGATAGGGCTGTCTTTAATTTCTGATGGGCACAGCTTAAATACAACTGACAATAGTCTTTTAAAACAAGCTAAAGAAAAGTTGGATAAACTAGCACCCAATGTCAAAGCAATCGTGGCCGATGAAATGAAGATGTACATGATTCAAAATGAAGCAGCTATTGGTGTGACTTGGTCTGGTGAAGCAGCAGAAATGTTGAAGAATAATGAGCATTTGCATTATGTGATTCCAAAAGAAGGTAGTAATCTTTGGGTTGATAATTTTGTGATTCCAAAATCAGCGCAACATTCAGATGCTGCGTATGCCTTCATGAATTTCATGATGAGACCTGAAAACGCTGCTAAAAATTCGGTTTACTTGGGTTATTCAACACCTAATGTGTTGGCTAAACAAGAATTAGAAAAAACGCAAGATCCAGTATTGGCTTTTTATCCAACAGCTGACCAGATGAAGCACTTGGAAGTATTTGAAGATTTAGGCCAAGATGCTGTGCAAACTTACAATGATTTGTTTTTAGAGTTTAAAATGTACCGTAATTAAAAAGTAAATAAAAGCGTGATATAATAAAACATAGTAATGGAGGGATTTTTGTGAGTTTAGATTGGGGTAATATCATTACCTGGCACAATTTTTTAAGTGTAGTCGATATTTTTATCGTTTGGTATGTTTTGTATCGATTAATTACACTGGTTAAAGGTACAAAAGCTGTTCAATTAGTTAAAGGATTGGCCGTAATTGTAGTTGTGCAAATTGCAAGTTCGATTTTTAAATTGGACACGGTTAATTACGTTGTCAACCAAATAATGGTTTGGGGAGTTATCGGGATTATTATTATTTTCCAACCTGAAATCAGACGTGGATTAGAGCACATTGGTCGAACACCTATTTTAGGCTCTCGTTCTCAAATGGCTCAAAAAACGGGCGAAAAATTTGTGAAAGAATTAGACAAATCGATTCAATATATGTCAAAAAGACGTATTGGTGCGTTGATTAGTATTCAGCAAAATACAGGACTTGATGATTATATTGAGACAGGTATCCCATTAGATGCTGATATTACAGGTGAATTATTGATTAATATTTTCATTCCAAACACACCACTTCATGATGGAGCTGTTATTGTTAAAGACGGTAAACTGGCTGTAGCTGCTGCTTATTTACCACTATCAGATAGTAATATTATTCCTAAAAAATTAGGGACAAGACATCGAGCAGCAGTAGGGATATCAGAAGTGACAGATGCAATTACCATTGTCGTTTCTGAAGAGACTGGTGGCGTAACAATTACTAGAAATAGCCAATTGATGGTTGATTTGACTCGCGAAGATTATTTAAAGTATTTAAGAGCACAGTTTGTTCCAGAAACAGATATTAAAACATCTTGGTGGGACCGTGTAATTGATCGTTTTTGGAAATGGGGGTCAAATAAATAATGCGCAAGTTTTTAAATAGACCAATTATTTACAAGATATTAGCATTGTTATTTGCTGTGGGCCTTTACTTTTACGTTCATGATAATAATCTGGGGATTTCAAAAAATATCGCTGAAAATTCGCAGGTTGCTAATACAATGCGCTCAGCAAGTGTGCCATTGGAACTTGAATTTGACTCTGATAAATATTTTGTAACAGGTTATCCGGAAAAAGTTAATATAAATTTAGATGGTCCTGCTGCTGTTGTGACTGTGTTACTAAATAACAACAATTTTAAAGTATTTGCAGATTTAAGTTCATTAGGTGTAGGAACACATCAAGTGAAGTTACAACAATCAGGCATCAATAATCAAATCACAACAAAAATATCACCCGAGACGATTACAGTGAACATTCAGCCAAGAGGTGCGGTGACATTGCCAATTCAACCATCTTTTAATAAAGCAAGCATTGCATCAGGTTACAATATTGGGATTCCCCAGCTTTCTCCAGATACTGTAAGCGTGACGGGACCTCAATCTGAAATTGCTAAGATTTCACGAATTGAAGCACACTTGAATTTGCCACCAAATGTCAAAGAGACAGTTGAACAACAAGTTATGTTACAAGCTCTTGATGCTAATGGCAATCAAGTCAATGTGGTGTTAAATCCGGAAACTACGCATGTTCAATTACCCATTAATTTACCAAGCAAAGAAGTAAATTTAAAATTTAACTTGAAGAATCCATCTGATAAACTCAATTATGAGGTGACTTCAAACAATTCAAAAGTTAAAGTATTTGCACCTCAAGCAGTATTAGATGGATTAGATGAGGTTAATGTTTCAGTAGATGTTGCGAATGTTAAAGATGTTACAGAGCAGGATTTGAAAATTGAATTACCGACAGGTATCATGGGAGTAACTCCAGATACTACTCACATTAAAATAAATCCAACAAATAAAGAATCATAATTGAATGCCAAGGCATAAAAAAGAAAGGTTGTTAAATCAATGACTAAATATTTTGGAACAGATGGTGTACGAGGTGTTGCTAATAAAGAACTAACACCTGAACTAGCCTTTAAATTAGGAAGAGCCGGAGGTTATGTTTTAACAAAACATAAAGCCGAGGGAACAGAACGTCCAAAAGTTTTAGTAGGTCGTGATACTAGAATATCAGGGGAGATGCTTCAGTACGCATTAATTTCGGGTCTTTTATCTGTCGGGATTGAAGTTTTAGAATTAGGTGTTGTTACAACACCAGCTGTTGCTTATCTTGTTAAAGTTCAAGGAGCAGATGCCGGAATCATGATTTCGGCTTCTCATAATCCAGCTCAAGATAATGGAATCAAGTTCTTTGGCGGTGATGGGTATAAGTTGTCAGACGATACAGAAGCTGAAATCGAAGAGTACTTAGAAAACCCTGTAGATGACTTACCAAGACCCTCAGCAGAAAAATTGGGTCATTTAGAAGATTATCCTGAAGGTGCAGCAAAATACTTACAATTTATTGAACAAACTATTCCAGAAGATTTGGATGGGTTAAAAGTTGTTGTTGATGGTGCTAATGGTTCAACAAGTGCTTTGGTCAATCGTTTATTTGCTGACGTTGATGCTGACTTTATCGCAATCAACGCCAGTCCAGACGGAATTAACATTAATAAGAATGCCGGATCAACTCATCCAGAATTATTAAAAGAATCTGTTTTAGAAAACAAAGCGCAAGCTGGGCTAGCTTTTGATGGTGATGGCGATCGCTGTATTGCAGTTGATGAAAATGGTGATTTGGTCGATGGAGACAAAATCATGTACATTATTGCTGCATTTATGAAAGAGCGTGGTCGTCTTAAAAAAGATACTGTTGTCACAACAGTAATGAGTAACATTGGCTTATACAAAGCTTTTGATGAATTAGATATTGATTATGTAAAAACCGCTGTTGGTGATCGTCATGTTGTTGAAGAAATTAGAGAACATGGTTATAACATTGGTGGTGAACAATCAGGTCATGTTGTCTTATTTGATTACCATAATACAGGTGATGGAATGTTAACTGGTTTACAATTACTTTATGTAATGAAAGCAACGGGAAAGAGTTTAAGTGAATTAGCTGCACCAGTGAAAATTTACCCACAAAAACTAGTTAATGTGAAAGTTACAGATAAAAACGCTTGGAAAGGTAATGATAAAATTCAAGCAATTATTGCCGAAGTTGAATCAGAAATGGGTTCAAACGGGCGTGTTCTTGTTCGTCCTAGCGGGACAGAGTCTTTACTTCGTGTAATGGCAGAAGCGCCAACAGAAGAATTAGTACATAGTTATGTAGATCGAATTGTAGATGTTGTCGAAGACCAAATTGGACTATAAAAAGAACTAGCGAAATGCTAGTTCTTTTTTATTTAAATTTTATTTAATCTATACCAATTATGAAATAATTTGTTGACTTTTAATTACACAATAACTACAATTGTCATTGTAACGTACTTTTAACAAGTATAAAAAACAAAAATAACTGGTATAATCGATATATACCAATTCATAGAGGAGTTCAATAGTATGTGTGGAATCGTGGGAGTCGTTGGGAATGAAAACGCCACAGACATTTTAGTTAATGGCTTAACTAAATTAGAATACCGAGGCTATGATTCAGCTGGTATTTACGTTAATAATCAAAATAATCAAGATTTTTTAGTTAAAGCAACTGGAAAAATTAAAGAATTAAAAAATAAAATCACACCTGAAGTAAAGGGATCTATTGGAATTGGGCACACACGTTGGGCTACACATGGTATTCCAACTATTGAAAATGCTCATCCACATCTATCAAATGATGATCGTTTTTATTTAGTTCATAATGGTGTAATTAATAACTATCAAGAATTAAGAGATGACTACTTAGCCGATGTCAAGTTTCATAGTCAAACCGATACTGAAGTTGTCGTACAATTAGTGGATCGCTTCGTTGTCGATGAAGGTCTAGATACTTTTACGGCCTTTCAAAAAGTTCTTCACTTAATTGATGGTTCATATGCCTTTTTATTAGTGGACCGCCAAAACCCAGAAACGTTATATGTTGCCAAAAGAAAAAGTCCATTGTTACTGGGACTTGCTCAAGGGTTTAATGTGGTGACAAGTGATGCTATGGCAATGCTTGATCAAACTAAGGATTTCGTTGAGTTAAACGATGGCGAAGTAGTGATTTTAACCCAAGATGATTACCAAATATTCAATGAAAATAATCAAGAAGTTAAACGTGATTCGTATCACTTATCTGTTGATTCAGAAGCAGCTTCAAAAGGGACTTATCCTCACTTTATGTTAAAAGAAATTGACGAACAACCTTCTGTAATGAGAAGAATTAGTCAAGAGTATTTCTCTTCAAAAGGGGAAGTAGAAGTAGATGAAAATATTGTCAATAGCATTTTAGATAGCGATCGAATCTATATTGTTGCTGCAGGAACAAGTTATCATGCAGGACTTGTTGGACAAAAAATTATTGAAAAATTAGCTGGTATTCCAGTTGAAGTCCATGTTGCTAGTGAGTTTGGTTACTATCCACCGATTTTATCTAGAAAGCCATTCTTTATTTTCTTATCTCAATCTGGTGAAACTGCTGATAGTCGTCAAGTATTGTCTGAAGTGAATAAAAAAGGTCATCCAAGTTTAACAATCACAAACGTTGACCGTTCAACCTTATCTCGTGAAGCAACTTATACAATGTTACTTCATGCAGGACCTGAGATTTCAGTTGCTTCTACTAAAGCATATACTGCGCAGATTGCTGTACAAGCTGTTTTAGCTAAAGCATTAAGCGAAAAATCTAACTACGAAAGTGGCAAACAATTTGATTTACAAACACAATTAGCTTTAGTTGCTAATGGGATGCAAGAAATTGTAGATGAAAAGCAGTTGTTAGATGATATGAGCCGCCGTATTTTGACTGATGCCGACAATGCTTTTTATATTGGTCGTGGAATTGATTATAATGTGGCACTTGAAGCAGCATTGAAATTAAAAGAAATTTCATATATCCATACTGAAGGATTCGCTGCTGGTGAATTAAAGCATGGAACAATAGCTTTGATTGAAGAAGGAACGCCTGTTATTGGATTTATCACAGATAAGTTAAGTGCTGGTCATACTAGAAGTAATCTTCAAGAAGTGCTATCTCGTGGAGCAGAGGTATTTACAATCTCTATGAAGCGTGTCGCAAATGAAAATGATGGTATTATTTTACCTGATGTAGATACGCTATTAACACCGCTATTGAGCGTTATTCCCGCTCAACTAATTGCTTACTATACAAGTTTAAACCGCGGACATGACGTTGACCAACCTCGTAACTTAGCTAAATCAGTAACTGTTGAATAATAAAAAAAGCAAAGCCTCTTGAAAGAGTGCTTTGCTTTTTTGTATTAGTTATTTATGAATTGGTTTTATTTTCATTTCTGAAAAAATGTGTTTTCTCTTCAATAATTCCAAATAATACTGCACCAATTAACATCATAGCAAACTGTGTTACCATTAAAGTACCATAAGTAATCCAAAAAGGTGCGCTTGCAAACCAATATAATTCAGCCGCAATCATGAACATGCTGATAGCTCCGATAAAAGGAGTGATTAGCAATTTAGTCCAGTAATTTTTGATTTTTTTAGCAATTAAATAACTGACACCCGTCATTACTAAAGTGTTGGCTGTCCCTATTCCCATATCGATAAGGGCATTAGGGCTTGAAATGAGGTTGAATAAAAAGCAACCGATGGTAATTCCCCATACGTATCTTTTATTAAAAACAGCGATAGGGTTAGTTATTTCCGCAACTCTAAATTGAAGCGGACCAAAGGAAACTGGTTGAAATAAAAACCCCAATGCAAGGTAAATTGCTGTTACAAGCGCTGTCTTAGTTAGACTAACGACGTTTTGATTCATAATATAGTCACTCCTAGTTTTTTTATGTGGGATGGTTTCGAACCACAAAATTCAAAACATTAATATAATATACACGATTTTTAAATTTTTGACAAATATATTGTTTATGGTCTTGCTCTTAAACTAATCTTTTGCTATCCTAGGATAGGTTAAATCTATTATTCTGAAAGAGGGATACAACATGTCAGGACATTCAAAATGGCATAACATTCAAGGTCGTAAGAATGCACAAGATGCTAAACGTGGAAAAATTTTCCAAAAACTTTCAAAAGAAATTTACATGGCAGCTCGTAATGGTGATATAGATCCAACAAATAATCCAGCACTACGTCTGGTAATGGATAAAGCCCGTTCAGCTAACATGCCTAAAGATAATATTCAACGTGCCATTAAAAAAGCACAAGGTGGCGACGGTGAAAGTTACGATGAAGTAACCTACGAAGGATACGGCCCAGGTGGTGTTGCAGTATTTGTTGAAACATTGACAGATAACAAAAACCGTACAGCGACATCTGTTCGTTTAAACTTCTCACGTAACGGTGGAACTTTAGGAGAACCAGGCTCAGTTGCTTACATGTTTGATCGTAAGGGTTACCTGGTAATTGATCGTTCAACAACAGATGTTGAAGAAGATGATTTGTTGCTTGAAATCATGGATGCAGGTGCAGAAGACTTACAAACAAGTGATGACGCATTTGAAATCTATACAGGTGCAAAAGAATTTACAGATGTTCGTGATGCTTTAGAATCTGCTGGATATGAATTGGCAAATTCTGAATTGACAATGATTCCACAAAATAAAATGGCAGTTCCAGAAGAAAAACAAGAACAATTTGAGCGTATGATTGATGCTCTAGAAGATAATGACGATGTTCAAAATGTTTACACTGCTGCTGAAGATGAAGATGACGAATAAAAAATAGCCGAAAGGCTTATTTTTTTTGCCTAAAATGTGATTTGAGAAAATTGGCGTAATTAATGCTATCAATAATCGAAAGGAATTAGTTATGACACTATCTATCGAATCACTCAATCTAGTAAAAGAAGCAGTGAAGCATAAAGCACAAGATTTATATCTTCTGCCGAGTAAAAGTTATTATAGAATTTGTTATAAGTACAACAATGAATTTAAGTTCTTAAGAAAAATGCCTAAAAATGATGCACAATTAATTATTAATCAATTAAAATACGTAGCAAAGTTAGATATTGCTGAGCATCGGCGTCCCCAAAATGGAAGTTTTAATTTGGACGACTACCCAGACACTGGTTTTCGAATAGCTACATTATCGGACTATGAAAGCCAAGAATCAATGGTAGTGCGGATAATTTATTCTGAAAATACTCAACGTTATTTTTTTCCTGAACAATTAAATCAGTTAAAAAATCTGGCGACTAAGAGAGGTCTAATTGTGTTTTCTGGACCTGTTGGCTCAGGTAAAACAACAACTATGTATGAAATTGCTAAGTCTCTTATTCCTGAAAAGATGGTTATGACAATTGAAGATCCTGTCGAGATTAAAAATTCTGACTTTTTTCAAGTTCAAGTCAATGAACAAGTTCAAATGTCTTATGAAGATTTATTAAAAGCAGCATTAAGGCATCGACCAGATGTCTTAATTGTGGGTGAAATAAGAGATAGTAAGACGGCACAAGTTGCAATAGAAGCAGCACTAAGTGGGCACCTAGTACTGGCAACAATTCATGCTAAAAGTACGTACGGTATTATTGAAAGGTTTAAACAATTAGGAGTTGAGACTAGTCAATTACAAAATACCTTAAATTGTATATGCTATCAAAGATTATTACCGAATATTAAGTATCAACTAGCTTGTTTAATCGATATTTTAGTTCCACAAAAAAAGTATGACTACCAAAAATCTCAATATCAAAATTATTACTTATGGCAAAATCATCTTCAAAATATTTATGATCTGGGGTATATAGATGAAAAAACTTTTATCACATACCAAGAAGGGTGACTCTCAACAATTACTATTTATGAAATACTTGAAAATGTATTTAGAAAGTCATTTTTCTTTCAGTGAAGCTATTTCTTTTATAGGTTTACTTTGGCCAAAACAAAGCTTGAAGTGGTTTACTTCAGTTACTTTAGATTTGAAATCAGGTAAAAACATCCATGAGTCATTGTTAAAAGCTAAATTTAACAAAATAATTAGTTTTCAAATTCAACTAGCACTACAACAAGGCACACTAGTTGCTTGCTTAGAGCAATTAATTACGTTAACTGAACTACAGAATAAACAAATCCAAAAAATCAAGGGGCAGTTATCGTATCCATTTGTTTTATTTGTTTTGACTTTTATAGGGTTCTTTTTCATTCAACAAACACTAAATTCAGGTTTTTTGGAAAGCCAAACATCACTTGTTGAAGTTTTTGTAGGTTATTTTATATTAATGGCCGTGCTATTTTTTGTAGTTGTTACTGTTTATTTAATTTATGTAAAACATCATCAAAATATTAAACAACTAAAATTTTTAATGAAATGGCCAGTAGTTGGAAAAATCATGCAATTATATATCCATTATACTGTGACATTTAACCTAACTTATTTAGTCGCGAATGACTATCAAATTAGTGAAATTTGTTCTTTTTTTATAAATAGTCAAGAAGATTCTGTTCAGTCGATATTAGCTACAAGACTAAACAACCATTTGGTAAAAGGGTTGCCACTTAAATCATTTGTTGCTAGAGAGGCTTTTTTACCAGACCGACTGATTCCTATTATTGAATCCGGCAAAAATCGTCAAGTAAAAAGTCAGCAAATTAAAATTTTAAATCAAATTATTTACAATGAATTATTGTGGCAACTAAAGCGACTAACACTAAAGATACAGCCTATTTGTTTTATATTAATTGGGTTATTTGTTTTAGGATTATACTTAAAAATATTGATGCCACTGTATGGCACATTAAGGAATCTATAATGAAAAAGAAAACTAAAGGGTTTACGCTAATTGAAATGTGCTTAGTTATTGCTATTATTGCAATTTTAATTTTATTAATCGTACCTAACATTACACAGCAAAAACAAAAAGCTGAACAAAAAATAGAAGAAGCATTTCAGACGACTTTACAGACACAATTAGAACTACAAAATAAATCAATAATTAATTTATCGGAGTTAGAGTTGTCGCCGACGCAAAAAGAAAAAGCTAAAGATTATGAAGTATTTGAAGGTATGGTAAGAAAACGTGTTAAAGGTCAGAATTAGAGGCTTCGTATTACTTGAAACAATATTATGCTTGTTAATCGTTTGTGCTTTAATTACTTCTATGAGGCTATTTACTGCTCATAGTTCTACATCAAAAATTGAACAAAATCAATTAATAATGAAAGTCAAAACAAATTTGCAGTGGGGCATTAGGTCAGCCTTTTTGTCTAAAAGAGCTGTTTTTATCCAGTATAGTAAAAAGCAACAATTATTAACATTGAAATCTGGAACTGGCCGAAAAAGCTATCTTAAATTTCCTGTGGGCTATGATTTAGAGATGCCGGGAAACGAAGTCATTATTAATAAAACTGGTTATGTAGCACCTAAAACAATTATATTGAGAGGCCCAAACGGGTTTAGACATAGATTTAGAATTCAAATGGCATGGGGAGAAATTTATGAAAACTAAGCAACCAGGATTTATCCTTTTAGAAAATATGGTCGCGTTTTTATTAATGCTAGCAATAATCATAACTTTTGCTGGGACTGTTCGATGGTTCAATCAAATTGAGTCTAAACAAGATTTAAAAATAAGTGCCTATTTGGCAGCAGCTATACTGAAAAAGTCCCAACAATCTACATGTCAGATAGATAATGATTGGTATACATTACCCGAAGAATACAAAATTTTAAATGTGACGCAGAACTTAAGTTATGAAATTTAAGGGATTCACTTTGATAGAGGCTGTTATTTCGTTAGTTATTATTTTATTAACTCTACAATTGACATTTCAGCTAGTCAACTTAAACCAGCGAGTTACTAATTATGGAACTATTGAAAAAATTAATAAATCATATTTTTATTTGCGAATCAGTGATTTATTAAATCAATATGAACAAGTAGAGATTGATAGGACCAAAAGTCAAAATAAACAAGTTCATTTCATAGCTAAAAAAGAAAATCAAATCAGTTACTTATCATTAGTGCTAAAAGAGTCGGTTGTTGTTTTACAAATTAATGATCAAGGATACATACCGGTTTTAACGGAGGTATACAATGGTGATTTTTGTTATAATAATGAAAAGGGGTTCAGTTTGAATGTGGAAGATTCCAAAAAAAGAAAATCACAGTTATTATTCACACTTAAAAATTAAGGCAAGTATTTTGGTAAGTGTTATCTTTTTAGTAGGTATCTCGCTAGCAACCCTTTACTTTAAATTTGAAATCTTCCAAATAGAGATATCACAAAAAGAACAAGTTCTATCAAATCTAAAAGAATTTTTAAATTCACCATAATTGCTTGCAAGTACTGTATAAATAAGTAACGATATAATTAAGAGTGTTTTAGCTGTTTTAAGGAGAATTTTTCATTGAAATTATCAATACAAGAACGTTATGCTTTAATTGATGAAGCGGTTCAGCGTCTAAAAAAAGAACTTAAAACGTCTTACTTGGATGCTTTGATAGAAACTATTGAAAACTTAATTGATCAACAAGTTAAAGTAGAAAATGGAGCTCCTAGTTCAGAAGTAGTTGGGCGTTTAACTGAAATTTCTGATCAAGTGGACTTTGTTAATCAATCATCTAAAGTAAAAAGTGAACTGATTTATTTATTAATTTTAGCTGGTATCAAAGAAGATAAACTAGATACCAATTTACAAATGACACCAAAGTCAATTTCTGTTGTGGTAGCGATGATTGCGCATCAATTATTGCAAGATAAACATTCTGTTAAGGTGCTCGACTTGAGTAATGGATTTGGGAGTTTACTACTTAATACTGTAGATCAGCTTAAGCAAACTGATCAAATAAATTTTGAAGTTTACGGAATGGATAATAACGAAGTTTCACTAGCATTATCTAGTCTATATGCTGAATCTTTAGGTATTCAAGCTGAATTATTTCATCAAGATTCACTAGATGCCTGGTTGATTAATGATTTAGATATGATTGTTTCAGAACTGCCAGTAGGGTATTATCCAATTGATTCCCGAGCTGAAAATTATGAATTGAGAGCCAAATCTGGGCATTCATTTTCTCATTATTTGATGCTAGAACAAGCCATTTCACACTTGTCTGAAGGTGGATTAGGTATTTTTATTGTTCC
This sequence comes from Holzapfeliella floricola DSM 23037 = JCM 16512, assembly GCF_001436605.1. Taxonomy (GTDB): domain Bacteria; phylum Bacillota; class Bacilli; order Lactobacillales; family Lactobacillaceae; genus Holzapfeliella; species Holzapfeliella floricola. Next base: position 31,351 of record NZ_AYZL01000020.1, read on the forward strand.
TGCAATGATGCTACAAGATGCTAATGCTTCAGAATTGACAAAATGGTTAGCCAAGAAGGCACATATTCAAGCTTTTCTGACATTACCTGAAGATTCATTTAATGACGAAAAATATCAAAAAGCAATTTTGGTCGTTCAAAATCGTGGTACCAAAACTAAACAAGCTAATAATATTTTGTTGGGACAGCTCCCAAGCTTAAATGATAGAAGTGTACTTGAAACTTTTAATTATAATTTAAAAGATTGGTATATTAAAAATTTAAAGTAAAGGATAGACAACTATGACTAAAGTTTTAGCAATTAACGCCGGAAGTTCTTCCGTTAAATGGAAAATGTTTAACGCACAAAATGAACAGGTTATAGCAGAAGGTGCTGCAGAAAGAATCGGTATCAAAGGTTCTAATTACCAAATTAAATATGATGGCAAGAAAATAGAAGAAACGATTGAAATTAAAAATCAAGAACAAGCAGTATCTATTATTTTGAAAGCGATGATTGAATTAGGTATTGTTGCTTCATACGATGAAATCGAAGGAATTGGACATCGTATTGTGGCTGGAGGAGAGCATTTTGCTCAAAGTACTTTAATTACAGCAGACGTCTTAAACAAGATTTATGACCTTTCTGAATTTGCCCCATTACACAATCCTGTTGAAGCACGTTGTATCGAAGCATTTGAAAAAGTGTTGCCAGATATTCCACAAGTTGCTGTCTTTGACACTTCTTTCCATAAAACTATGCCAAAAGAAAATTATTTGTATTCTATTCCAATGGAATACTATGAGAAGTATGGTGCTAGAAAATATGGTGCTCATGGAACTAGTCATCGATATGTTTCACAAAGAGCGGCTGATATATTAGGCCAAGATATCAAAGATTTACGCTTGATCACGGTGCATATGGGTAATGGTATTTCATTGACCGCTGTTGAAAATGGCCAATCAATCGATACTTCTATGGGGTTCTCACCACTTGCGGGTGTAACTATGAGTACACGTTCAGGTGATATTGATGCTTCATTGATGGCTTATTTGATGGAAAAACTTGAAATTGAAAATCCACAAGAAATGATTAGCATTTTGAATGGAAAATCAGGGTTATTAGGACTTTCAGGCTTATCATCAGATATGCGTGATTTAGAAGATAACATTGAAAATCCTCAAGTTAAATTAACTGTTGATATTTTTGTTAATCGTATTGTGAAATATATTTCACAATACATTACGGAAATGGGTGGAGTAGATGGTATCGTCTTTACAGCTGGGATTGGTGAAAATAATCCTTGGTTATTGGACCGTATCTCTAACAAGTTTGCTTACTTAGGTGCAAAAGTTGATCCTGAAAAAGTTGAAATCACACGTCAAGAAACTATTTTTAGTGCTGAAGATTCAAGAATCAAATTAATGTTAGTCCCAACTAACGAAGAAATCATGATTATTCGCGATTTGGTTGAAATTGCTAATCTTTAGCGTAAAATTAAAAACATCCTTTATCTTTATGATAAGGGATGCTTTTTTAGAAAGGTGAGTTATTTTAGATGATTGATATTTTATATTTTGTGATTTCTGCCTTGCTTTGCTATTTTTTGATTTGGCAGAGATTAAATGTTAAATTTTTAGATAAAAAACAAGGAACAGTCGTGAAATTATTGGCCATTATTGGATTTTTAATAATGTTAATAACAGCTGCAACGCAGTCAAATGTAATTAATTGGTCCGTATTACTACTGATTGAAGTTTTTTGTGTTGTTTTGATTTTTTTTAGGTCAGGTTTAGGATCCATTATTTTTAAAAATTACCGTATACGGTCTTATCGTGAATTTACAAAATTTGAGGCGGAAAAAACTGTAGCTAACGGTACCAAAGTTAAGTTTTATGCCAACAATCAAGTACGAATGGTTATAAAGGTACAGGGTTCTGTTGATGAAGTGACACAATTTTTAAACAAGTATTTTATTTAAATGTCATTATGTGTTAAAATTATGGGGATGTCGGGGGTGTTCTGGAATTCGACATGCATGGATTTATGTAAATGGCAATCCGTAGGTCACGTCTACGTAAAAACGTACAGTTTAAAATAACTGCAAACAACGAAAATTCTTACGCAGTAGCTGCCTAAAAAACAGCTCTCGTGATCTAATTTAAATTGACCCGGATTTCTATTAGGTCTCAACTCTAACGGGTTACGTTTAATTACGCCACCTGAATAATTAAAAAGAGATAATCAGGTAACTCTTTTAAGGCTAGCCCTGTTATATGGCGTTCTTGAAAGAGTATAGTTAAATAGTATAACTATGATTGTAGAAGTTTATGATGAAACGTGTATGGACAGGGGTTCAAATCCCCTCACCTCCATAAAAAATAACCGGATAACTTTTTAAGTTATCCGGTTATTTTTTTGTTTATGTTATGAAGCTGTCATGAAGCTAATCATAATCCCACCAGCAATAACTAGTAGTAACCCAATTAGAGTATAAGTAAGTTCTTTTTTGGTTTTTGCTTCTTTAAGAATGTAAACGCCACCTAATGTTGAAAAGACAACATTCATTTGTGAAATTGTAAATCCTGTTGCAACACCGTTTAACCCAGCTGAGATGAGGTAGCTTAATGAACCACCTGCAAAAATCACACCAACAAGCATATTCTTGTAAGTTACTGTTTCTTTTAATGGGCGAACATCTTTATTTTGAGGTAAGAACATACAAATTAAAGCACCTAATACCATACCAATTGTTTGAGGTAAGAAACCATCAAATCCTTGGACTGCAGCATATCTTGGGAAAATTGAAAATCCAACATAACCAATTGTTGAAAAGAAGAAAATCCAAAAGATACTTGATGTTTTTATTTTGGGGGCATTTGAAGCATTTTCAGGAGTTTTTTCACTAATAGTTGTTAAGTAAATGCCGCCGATAATAATAATGATAGCCACAAAACCAGCAATTTTTGCTGACGTTGAAGCCCATTCACTAAATAAAAGTACACCACCAAATGAAGTTCCAACAATTTGAAGTCCTGTTGAAATTGGCATTGCTTTTGAAACACCAAGTGCTTTGAAGGATTCATATTGTAAAACTTGTCCAAGTGACCATGATAATCCACTCAAGAAACTAAATAGGAAAATTTCAGATGTAATGTTAGGTCTCAAAGCAACAAAGAAGACAATAGCAGTTAATAAAGCACCAAAAGTTGTTCCTAAAATTTGGTTAACCGTACGTCCACCAATTTTCGATGTGAAGATTGGCATACAGCCCCATAGTATAGCTGGTAATATTGCGATAATTAAATTATTCATTTTATATCCACCTTTCGTGATAATAGTAATCTATATTTAAGTTATTTAACAATTTGAGGTCTTCTTTTTAAAAAGAAAACGTTTACATTCATAATATAACAACTCGAAACAAAAAAAGCAACAAAAAAATGAAAACGCTTTCTTTTTATTTTAAAAATCAAAATTTACTTTTTTTATGGAGATAAAATAATTCGTGTTAAACTTAGAAAAAAGGTTAGGAGAGCTATAGCTATAATGATATACATATATATGGGTTGTTTATTGGTAATGATGAGTTTAGTAAGTTTTATTATGAGGCATCACAAGCCGAACTTTCTTTTTGGCTATCAATCTTACTTTTTAAAGAAAAGTGATGAACTTGAAAAAAAGACACAGATTGTTTATCGAACGCTATGTTTAATAATCGGCATTGTGCAAATTGGTTTAGGATTATTAATTAGGTTTTTAAGCTGGGATCGATTTTTTTTAATTTGGTTGCTAACTTTTTATTTCTCAATAATCTTAGTATATGCTTTGACTGAAACTTATTTAAGAAAAAATTTAGTTAAGAATGGTATTATCTCAAAACAAGATATAAGCAAATATGAAAAGACTCATGCTACTAAAAATAGAGTCAAAGGATTTAAAGACTTATAGGAGGATTTTTGATGAGATTATTAATGGTAGAAGATAATGTTTCTGTTGCACAAATGATGGAAATGTTTTTTGAAAAAGAACAATGGGTAATGGATTTAGCAGTCGATGGAAATGAAGCGGTGGATAAATTCAAGAAAAACCAGGAATATTATGATATTGTCACGCTTGATTTGAATTTACCGGGTAAAGACGGTATGGAAGTTGCTCGAGAGATTAGAACGATTTCTGATGTACCCATTATTATGTTGACTGCTCGAGATTCAGAATCTGATCAAGTACTGGGCTTAGAGCTTGGGGCAGATGATTATGTAACAAAACCGTTCAGTCCATTAACTTTGATAGCTAGAATTAAAGCACTGCATCGTAGAACCCTAATGAATCAAACAGCTAAACCAGCAGATACCGAGGATTTAGTTGAAACACCTCATCTTAAAATTAATGAAAAAACACGAGAAGTTTACGTGGATGATCAAAAAGTTAAAGGGCTTACACCTAAAGAATTTGATTTGTTGGTAACAATGGCCAAAAATCCCAAACAAGTTTTTTCAAGAGAAAAGTTGTTAGAGGTAATTTGGGGCTATGAGTACTTTGGCGAAGAACGAACTGTTGATGCACATATCAAAAAACTGCGACAAAAAATCGAAAAAATCGCGCCTCAGCTTATTCAAACTGTCTGGGGCGTAGGCTATAAATTTGATGATTCGGATGTGGATAAATAATGAAATTGTTTTATCAGCAAGTACTGTCTTTTTTTCTGGTTATTGTAATTACGCTCTCAATAATTGGATTTTCAATGATGAATTTTATAACAAGACAAGCTTATGACAATACTTTTTCTCAATTGGAGGGTTATGCTGATTCTATGGGGCATATTGCTTTGAAAAAAGACCCTTTAACCGGACGGTATCAACAAATAAAGCCTTCTTTCTTGGACGAATTTCAGCAAGTTATGCAGGTCCAAAATGTGACAATCAGGGTATTTAATGAAGATAATGAGCAGATTTATCCGGAATCATCTTTAACACCTTACTCTTTAAGAGAAGATGTCTGGCAAGAATTAAAGTCAGGCAAAAGTTTTAGAATTCAAAATGATTATCTTAATAATCAACCTAAACTTTCGACCAAAGAACCCTATTCATCGATTATGGTCCCTTGGTTTGATGGTTCACAGCTTAAGGCGGTCGTTTGGTTAGGTGCTAAGGTTTCATCTACTGAAACTACCATTAAGCAAGCTCAACAAAATTCTATTGTGGCACTTTTAGCTAGTGTCTCGGCTGGAATGATAATTAGTTTAGTCATTGTTTGGTTCAATTTATCGAGAATTAAAAAGCTATCTAAGGCAACTAAAAAAGTTGGTGAAGGAGACTTTTCTGTAAGGATTGATCACAAAGATAATGATGAAATTGATGATTTGGCTTCTGATTTCAATAAAATGGTTGAGTCATTAAAATTATCAGATGAGGAAATTAAACGACAAGAGACTAGACGAAATCAATTTATGGCTGATGTTGCTCATGAAATGAGAACTCCTTTGACAACAATTAATGGTATTTTAGAGGGACTACGATATGATGCAATACCAGTCGATTCAAAAGATAAAAGTATTCAATTGATGCAAAGTGAAACAAATCGACTGATTAGACTAGTCAATGAAAATTTAGACTATGAAAAAATCAGAAATAACCAAATTAAATTATTTAAAACTAAGTTTGATGGTACTCTTGTGCTAGAAAATATAGTAGAACAACTGTCAGGAAATGCTAAAAAGAAAAACAATACTTTGAAATTATTGTCGACAGAACCTGTATTTATTTATGCTGATCATGATCGGTTTACACAAATTATTTTCAATATTACTCAAAATGCTATTCAATTTACTGAAAATGGTAATGTTGAGTTAACAATCTATCGTGTGGATAAGGCAACCCGTGTTAAGATAAAAGATACAGGAATCGGAATGAGCAATGAACAGAAACGTTTCATCTTTGAACGTTTTTACAAAGCAGATCCCTCGCGCAATAATGTTGGTACTGGAGAATCGGGCCTAGGCTTAGCAATTGTATATTCTTTAGTTAACCAACATCATGGTCAAATTGAAGTTGATAGTCAAGCCAATAAAGGGACAACGTTTACATTAACTTTCTTTGACTTGAAATCAAAAAAAGAAGTAGATAGTGAGTAATTAAAATGATATTTTTAAATCCAATATATCAATTTATAGTTGAACATTTTGCCACCAAAATTAATCATTTTCCTTTGGTGGAACTGATTTTTTATAGTTTAGATAAAACAATTTTTTATTTTTTGATTTTTGTTGTTGGTTATACTTTATATTTAAAAATCCAAAGGAAAAAGCAGACAAAAACGCATATCGTGATTATTTTGATAATGGTATTTTATTTAATGCTTTTGCTATCTTTAACTGTGTTTAGAGGTATTTACTTTCCTTGGGATATTAAATTTTATTTCTACAGACCTTTAGAACAAATTAATCTACAAGTTTTAGACGAGACAGTGAAATTATCTTTTGCTAAATCACAATTAGATTTCTTTTATAATTCATTTGGTAATATTTTGTGGTTTATGCCGTTAGGGTTCTTAATGAAGTTGCTATTCAAAAAGCGATTTTCAATGATTAGAATTGTTTTAATATCACTTTTACTGTCACTAAGCATTGAAGGGATGCAGTTTGTCTTGTGGACAGGTGTTGCTGATGTGGATGATGTTATTTTCAATACTATTGGCGGGTTTTTAGGTAGTTCTTTAGCGCTGATGTTTCAACAAATATTTAATAATTTTACTAAAAGGTCTGACTAATACACAAAAATATGTTAAAATCACATTGTTGAATTTTTTAAAAGAAATTTTAGGAGGAATGACTTATGTCATCATTTATTCACGGTACAGAAATTATGCAAGCTGCTCGTAAAGGCGGATACGCACACGGAGCTTACAACACAAACAACTTGGAATGGACAAAAGCTATCTTAGCTGCTGCCCAAGCTAAAGGTGTTCCAGCTGTTGTTCAAAGTTCAATGGGTGCAGCTAAATACATGGGTGGATACAAAGTAGTTCGTCAACTAGTTGAAGGATTAGTTGAATCAATGAACATCACAGTTCCAGTTGTAATGCACTTAGACCACGGTAACTTTGAAGCTGCTAAAGAAGCTATCGAAGCTGGTTACTCATCAGTTATGTTCGATGGTCATGACTTGCCTTTCGAAGAAAACGTTGCTAAAACTAAAGAAATCGTTGCTTTAGCACATCCAAAAGGTATTTCAGTTGAAGCTGAAGTTGGTTCAATCGGTGGTGAAGAAGACGGAATCATCGGTGCAGGTGAACTTGCATCAGTTGAAGAAGCTAAAGAATTAGCTGCAACAGGTATCGACTTCTTAGCTGCTGGTATTGGTAATATTCACGGTGTTTACCCTGAAAACTGGGAAGGTCTAAACTTTGACCGTCTTTCAGAAATTGCTGAAGCTGTTGAAGTGCCATTAGTACTTCACGGTGGTTCAGGTATTCCTAAAGACCAAATCCAAAAAGCTATTGATTTAGGTGTTGCCAAAATCAACGTTAACACAGAACAACAAATTTCTTGGTCAAAAGCTGTTAAAGCTTACTACGCTGCTGATAAAGATGAAGCAGAAAAAGGATTCGATCCTCGTAAAGTTCTTGCACCAGGTACACAAGCTATCCAAGATACAGTTGAAGAACGTATCGACTGGTTTGCTTCACAAAAAGGTAACAACTAATTTATACCTTTTTACAAAAAAGTCACGCCATTTGGCCGTGGCTTTTTTTAATATCAAAATAAGAATTATCACGTTTTAAACCTTGCTTTTTTAGCCAAATGCGCTTAAAGTAAATAGGGTAGATAAATAGAAATATAGGAGGCAAACAATGGCACAAGTTAAGTTTGATGCTTCAAAATTAACTCCATTTGTTCAAGAAAATGAGTTAAACGAAATGCAAGCAATGGTGAATGCTGCAGATGAACAATTAAGAAAAGGAACAGGGGCTGGAAGCGATTTCAGAGGTTTCATTGACCTACCTGTTGACTATGATAAAGATGAATTTTCACGCATTAAAGACGTGGCTAAAAAAGTACAATCAGATTCAGAAGTTTTCGTAGCTATCGGAATTGGTGGTTCTTATTTAGGTGCTCGTGCTGCTATCGATTTCTTAAATAATGCTTTTTATAACTACGCACCTGATCGTAAAGTTCCTGAAATTTACTTTGCAGGTAATTCAATCAGTGGTAGTTACTTACACGATTTAATTGAACAAATCGGTGACCGTGACTTTAGTCTAAACGTTATTTCAAAATCAGGAACAACAATGGAACCATCTATTGCTTTCCGTGTATTGAAAGACAAATTAGTTCAAAAATATGGTAAAGAAGAAGCTGCTAAACGTATTTATGCAACAACTGATCGTGAAAAAGGTGCTTTGAAGTCAGAAGCTGATGCAGAAGGTTATCAAACATTTGTTGTTCCTGATGATATTGGTGGACGTTTCTCAGTATTATCTGCTGTTGGGTTATTACCAATTGCTGTTGCTGGTGCTGACATCGATCAATTGATGAAAGGTGCAGCAGACGCTCGCTCAGAATATACAGAAACAGACCTTAACAAAAATGAAGCTTACCAATATGCTGCATTAAGAAATATTTTATACCGTAAAGGTTATACTGTTGAATTGCTTGAAAACTACGAACCAACTTTACAATACTTTGGTGAATGGTGGAAACAATTAATGGGTGAATCAGAAGGTAAAGATCAAAAAGGTATTTACCCTTCATCAGCCAACTTCTCAACAGACTTGCACTCACTTGGACAATACATCCAAGAAGGTCGTCGTGACTTAATGGAAACTGTTATTAAAGTTGAAAAACCTCGTTTTGACGTTGCTGTTCCAAGTGACGAACAAAACCTAGATGGTCTTTCATTCTTAGAAGGTAAAACAATGAACCATGCTAATGAAAAAGCATACGAAGGTGTTGTTTTAGCTCATACTGACGGTGGTGTCCCAGTTATGACTGTTTCTATTGCAGATCAAACAGAATACACATTAGGTTACATGATTTACTTCTTCGAAATCGCTGTTGGTATCTCAGGATACTTAAATGGTATTAACCCATTTAACCAACCAGGTGTAGAAGCATACAAGAAAAACATGTTTGCTTTACTAGGTAAACCTGGTTTTGAAGAATTAACACAAGAATTAAACGATCGTCTATAATTAAATAGAACAATCTAAAAAGGATTTTGCGTAAAGTTCGTGAAATCCTTTTTTATATTGTTTTTTTAGTGTATGATTAAGTTACAAAAGACCAAAAGGAGAATGTTAAATGTCTTACAACAAAAAATATATGGAAATAGCAGCAAAAGAAGCCCATTCAAATAATCAAACAAATGAAGGTGGCCCCTTTGGATGTGTCATTGTCAAAGATGATAAAATTGTAGCAACAGGACACAATAAAGTTTTAGTTAATAATGATCCAACAGCTCATGGTGAAGTAACTGCTATTCGTAACGCAGGACAAGAACTAGGCACTTTTGACTTAAGTGGTTGTGAGTTGTATACATCTAGTGAGCCATGTCCAATGTGTCTAAGTGCGATTATTTGGGCTAATATCAAAACGGTTTACTACGGTAATACAGCAGTAGATGCAGCTAATATTGGATTCCGTGACGATTATATCTACAAGTTTATTGAAGGCGGAACAACTGATAAAAGTGTAATGGATTTACAACAGCACGACAGAGACTTAACCATTAAAAGTTTTGAAGAATTTGCGGCCGATCAAGATAAAACAATCTATTAAATTTAACTAATTTTAAATTTATTGTTTTTTTAGATTAAAAATTGTGGTAAACTTTATCGAGAATTTTTATAGTTAGGAAATAAATATGCATACTAATTTAGAATTACTAATTGTTTTATCGATGGCGCTTATTGTCCCCATTCTTATGGGGAGATTCAAAATCGATAATGTTCCCGTTCCTGTTGCTGAAATATTGATAGGGATTGTTCTTGGTAAAGGAGTATTAAATATTGTTCAAATGACTCCCACTTTGAATCAGCTGTCTTCTTTAGGCTTAATGATACTGCTGTTCTTGAGTGGAATGGAAGTTGATTTATCCATTTTTAAAAGACGTACAAAAGTTGAAAAAAAAGAAGAATCATTTTTTAAGATGCCACTTGGGATGGCATTGATGGTAATTGTTTCAATCAGCTTACTTGCTTTTGGTTATAGTGTAATTTTAAGTTACTTCAATATTTTTTCTGAAGTCTTATTTGCAACTATCTTATTCAGTACAATGACTATTGGTATGATGTTAGTCGCTTTGAAAGATAAGAAGATTGAATATACAAAGTATGGGCAGACAATTCTTTTAATTGCAATTTTAGGTGTTGTGGTTCCATTAATTGAGATTACGTTTTATATGACATTTAAAGGAGCTAGAGGCGCAATTCTTTGGCTATTTCCATTAGTGTTTATCGTGGCATTATTATTGCTAAATGTGAAAAAGATTCATCAATTCTTTGAAAAAATTGATAAATCAACGACACAACTTGATATTCGACTAGCTTTCTTTTTGATTATTGTTCTAGTAACAATTGCTGAAAAGACAGGTGTTGAAAATATTTTAGGATGTTTTTTAGCAGGATTAGTAATGAAATCGCTTAATCCAAGTGATGAAACAAAAGAAAAATTAACCTCTATTGGTTATGGATTTTTTATTCCAATCTTTTTCATTTCAACAGGACTAAAGCTAGATTTAAAGAGTTTAGTTAGTGATCCTAATACGTTAATTTTAATTCCGATTTTCTTCTTTGGCTTTATGTTAACGCGTTTATTAGTTGTCCCAATTTTGATGCAACGTTATTCATTTAGACAAGCATTAGCAGGGATGATGTTAACAACAACGACGATTACTTTAATTGTACCTAATGTGACATTAGGGCAAAGTGCTAATATTATTGATGCTAAACAAGGTGGCGCTTTTATTTTAGCAGCGGTTATTACAACGATTGTCGACCCTATCTTATTCTCAAAAATATACCCACAAAAAAAGCAAGCTAATTAATCAGCTTGCTTTTTTAAATTGGCAATAAAGTGTTCGTAACTTTGTTGTTCATTAGTTTGATTAACTGTTGCTTCGGTGAACTGATGGTTGAATAGCTGGTTTTCTGAAATGGTAATCGTATGCGTATGTGTAGCGTTTCCGATTAGTTCGATCCAATCTTCATGAACAATCGTTTTCACAACGCCACCTGGATTATAAACGGTAATTTCATCTGAAGGGAAAGCATTACGGTTTTGGTGTAGCATATATGCTAAAGAAGTAGCTGACATACCAGTTCCACAGGCATTAGTAAAGCCGACACCACGTTCAAATGTTCGAACGAATAATTCGTTTTCTCCTAAAATTTTAGCAAAGTTAACATTAACACCATCTGGGAAGTAATCATTAGGTTGATTAAGTTTAGTTCCTAATGTTTCCAGTGTTTCATTTAAGTCGTCATCTTTTTCTACAAAGCTGATTAAATGTGGGTTTGGTACAGCAATAGCGTAAAAATTGAGGTTGTCACTAAATGCTTTGATGGGGGACTTGATTAGTTTCGTTGTATTTAAATTATTGAAAGGAAAATATTTATTGTTAAAATGTATCGGTGAAATTTCGACACCAAAAGCAGTAACATTTTGAGTCAAATCAGATTGTTTTCTAACAGTTAAATTAGCATTGAGAGTTTCAACTTTGAACTCTGACTGTCGAAATTTTTCAGATAAGTAACGGGCAACTGTGCGTAGCCCATTACCACACATTGAGGCTTCACTTCCATCAGCATTGATAACACGCATCTTACCTAAACAGTCTGCATAATTAGATTTTGAGACAACAAGTAAGCCATCAGCACCTGTTAAAAACGAGGATGTTATTTGTTGTGTTAAAGCAACAATTTGCTCATCTAAAGGTGTAAAGGAAAGTTGATCTAAGTCTAAGATGAAAAACTGGTTTGAAGAGCCGTGCACTTTTTGTAATGTAATCATTATTTGAACTCCTAACTAAAAAAATTATGATAAATATGTTCAATAGCTAAATTAGCATCAGCTTGTCTTGTGCCCAGCATAACAGAAATTCGAGAAGCACCTTGGTTAATCATATGGATACCGATATTGTTTTGAGCAAGAGGTGAAATGACACGGTCCAAAACGCCGATATTATCACGCATACCCTCGCCAACAACCATGATGATAGCATAATCATTAATCCATTGCATTTCATCAGGTTGCAGTGTGGCTTTGATATCTTGACAAAGCTGTTTGATTTTAAAATTAGTTAGTTGGCTTTTATCAAAGATGATTGTCAAATCATCAATACCTGAAGGCATATGTTCATAGGATACATTATAGCGATAAAGAATTTCGAGTAGTTTTAATGTAAAGCCAACTTCTTTGTTCAAAAGATAGCGGTGCAAGTAAAGTGCAGCGAATCGGTCTGAACTAGCAACACCAGTAACTAAGTTTTCAGGTTCGAAATTGGCTTCAGGAACGATTAAAGTTCCGGGCAGTTCAGAATGGTTAGTGTTTTTGACATTGATTGTGATATTGGCTTCAATAGCTGGGATAATCGCTTCATCATGAAAAACTGAAAACCCGGCATATGATAATTCTCGTAGTTCACGATAGGTCATTTTAGTAATAGCATAGGGATTTTTGACCGTATTAGGGTTAGCTGCATAGATTGCATCAACGTCAGTGAAGTTTTCGTAGCAACTAGCATGAAATCCTTTTGATAAAATTGCCCCTGTAATGTCGGAACCGCCACGAGAAAAAGTGGCAATTTTATGGTCTTTAGTAATCCCGAAAAATCCAGGAACGATTAGTAATTCATCTGTTAAATTGAGGGCTTCAATATTTGCATAAGTTTCATCTAAAACTTGAGCATTATTAGCTGAATCGCTCACGTAAAATCCGAATTTTTCAGGGTCCAAAAATCTTGCTCTGATTCCTAAATGATTTAAAATAAGAGCCATTAATTTAGCATTTAATCGTTCGCCATGAGCTTTAAAACTGGCCATCAGATAGTCATTGTTTTCGAATTTTTCATATTGAAGGTTTTCGATTTTTTCTTTAATGGTTTGCAACTTATCTTCCTCTAAACCAAAATGGTTTGCGATTTCAAGATAACGGTTAAACAGTTGTTCTGTCACTATATTTGTTGGTTTGGTTTCAATTGTCAGAGTAGCATAATTGATGAGTAAGTCAGTTACTTTAGTATCTGTTTCTTCTCTTTTTCCCGGAGCTGAAGTGACAATAACTTTTCGGTTTTGGTCTTGTCTTAAAATATTAATTACTTTTTCAAATTGTTGGCCTGAAGCAAGTGAACTTCCACCAAATTTAACAACTTTCATAAAATTCATTCCCCTTTAAATTTGTTTTAAAATGATAAGTAAATTAAATTTAACATGATTATTTTAAAATTCAACACCTAAAACCGATTGGTAAGTGTCGTTTTAACAGTCAATATATGGAAATAAATAAAAATAAAAAAATTTTGAAAAAATAATTAAGCTAAAGGTTTGACTTTTGTTGGTTTTTATTATAATATTTTAATCACATCGAAGAGGTCGCAACTGACATCAATAAAAATAACTAGTCTGCTGTTAAGACGATGAAGTTATTTTGAAAGGGGAAGTTGCCGAAGTGGGCACTTAAACAGCTAAGTGTTGGCTGGGACATGATTGAACAAGTCATGGACTGTCGCAATAATTGCGGAGAGCTATCGACAAACGAACAATCATGATGAATGTGAAACTTTCAAAGGGTTCTTTTGTTACTTAGATAGCAAAAGAACCCTTTTTATATAGTCTTTGGAGGAATTTTCGTTATGGAACATAATTTTAATTTAGTGACTAATGATCAACATCATTTAGAAATTGGTGGATTAGATACTGTTGAATTAGTGCAGAAATATCAGACACCATTAGTTGTTTATGATGTTTCTAAAATCAAACAACAGATTGCCGGATTTAAAACAGTTTTTGAACAAAACGATGTTGATTATGAAATCAGTTATGCTAGTAAAGCCTTTTCTTGTCTGGGAATATATCAGTTAATGCAAAAAGAGAACTTACATCTTGATGTAGTCTCAGGTGGTGAATTATTTACAGCACAACAAGCAGGATTTGATTTATCAAAAGTGAGTTTTCACGGTAATAATAAATCCTTAGCTGAAATTGAAACCGCTGTTGAAGCCGGTGTTGGTATCATTGTTTTAGATAATTTTGATGAAATCGACTTATTGTCAAATTATCTGGCCGATACACATCAACAAGCTAATGTATTGATGAGAATTACACCTGGAATATCAGCACATACACATAATTATATTCAAACGGGTCAAGAAGATAGCAAATTTGGATTTGATTTAAATTCTGGTCAAGCAGAAAAAGCGCTAAAAATTATTTTAGCTAATCCTGATTTGATAATGAAAGGGTTCCATTCACATATTGGATCACAAATATTTGAAGTTAACGGGTTTGAAATGGCTGCTGAAAAATTGGTTGATTTAGCTCATGATTGGTACCGAAAATACGATTATCAACCAGAAGTTATCAACGTTGGTGGTGGATTTGGAATTGCTTATACAAATGAAGATAAACCATTGGCACCCGAAGTTTTTGTAGATGCTATTATTAAAAAAATAAAAGAAAAGACCACTGAATATGGATTGCAAATGCCTGCTATCTGGATTGAACCTGGTCGTTCGATTGTAGGACCTGCGGGATACAACCTCTATACAGTAGGCTCAAGAAAAGAAGTGCCAGGAAAAGATGCCTATGTCAGTGTTGACGGCGGGATGGGAGATAATATTAGACCTGCTCTTTATCAAGCAGAATATGAGGCGGTTGTTGCTAACAAAATGAATCAAGAAACCGTTGAAACAGTTCGTGTTGCAGGTAAATATTGCGAGTCAGGTGATATTTTAATCCAACAAGCAGCACTTCCTAAAACACAACCAGGCGACGTTGTAGCAATGCTTAATACCGGAGCTTACGGGTATTCAATGGCATCAAATTATAATCGTAATTTAAAACCAGCTGTCGTTTTTGTTGAAAATGGGCAAGATAAGTTGGCTATCAAAAGACAAACTTATCAAGATTTAATCCAATTAGAAAATCAACTATATTAAAAATGTAAAAGAGGAGACTATATAATGGAAAGAAATAGTGCACAAGAAATTATCAACTTTATTGGAAACGCTGAAAAACAAACGCCGGTGAAGGTTTATATCAAAGGTCAACTTGATCAAATCGACTTCCCAAAAACTATTAAAGCGTTCGTAGAAACAAAAACAGGGACATTATTTGGTAATTGGGCGGATATTGAGCCAGTATTAACTGATAATCAAGATGTTATTACGGAATATGAGTTAGAAAACCACATGAGAAATTCAGCGGTTCCTCTACTGGATATGAAAACAGTTAATGCCCGTATTGAGCCCGGTGCAATCATTCGTGATCAAGTGTACATCGGTGATAACGCCGTTATCATGATGGGCGCTTTAATTAATATTGGAGCTGAAATTGGCGAAGGTACAATGATTGATATGGGCGTTATTTTAGGTGGTCGAGCAACTGTTGGAAAAAATGCACATATTGGTGCAGGAACAGTTTTGGCTGGGGTAATTGAACCAGCTTCTGCAACACCTGTGATTGTAGAAGATGATGTCGTAATTGGAGCTAACGCTGTTGTGATTGAAGGCGTTCGTGTTGGAAAAGGCGCAGTCGTAGCGGCTGGTGCAATTGTTACAAAAGATGTTGAACCTTATACCGTGGTAGGTGGCGTACCTGCTAGAGTCTTGAAAAAAATCGATGACCAAACAAAATCAAAAACAGGATTAGAAGAAGTCCTAAGAAAAATGTAAGAAACTTGAGGAGGAAGTTAAATGTTATCACAACCACAAAGAGTTGCCATTAGAAGAGAATTTCATCAGCATCCAGAACTTGCTTTGGAAGAAGTTGAAACGAAGCAACGTATTCAAAAAATCATTGCTACATTTAACCAAAAATTTTTAAGTTTCAAACAGTTAGATGCGTTACCAACAGCACTGCTTGTTCGTGTTGAAGGATCAAATCCTAAGCGAACGATTGGTTACCGAGCAGATATGGATGCCCTTCCAGTAGTGGAACAAACAGGTTTTGAATTTGCTTCTAAAAATGCAGGGAAAATGCATGCCTGTGGTCATGATATTCATTTAACAGTTGCCTTAAGTATTTTAAGTTATTATGCTGATAATCAACCCATAGATAGCTTGATTTTCTTTTTTCAACCAGCAGAAGAAAGTGAAAATGGTGGCAAAATCGCCTATGAGTTAGGAGCTTTTGAGGGTCAATGGCGACCAGACGAATTTTATGGGTTGCATGATAATCCAGACTTAGAATCCGGTGCAATTGGTTGTTGTCAAGGGACACTGTTTGCAGGGACAACTGAAGTAGATATCGAACTTAAAGGAAAAGGCGGACATGCGGCTTTTCCTCATACAGCTAATGATATGGTTGTGGCAAGTGCTTATTTGATTACACAATTACAAACGATTGTTTCACGAAATATTAACCCACTTGAAAGCGGCGTTTTAACACTAGGTAAAATTCAATCTGGAACCATTCGTAATGTTATTGCGGATAGAGCTGTGATTCAAGGGACAGTTCGTGGACTGACACAAACAATGATTGAAGCTATCAATGAACGAATTAAAACGATTTGTGAATTTACCGCCAAAAGCTTCAATGCAGATGTTCAGGTAAACTTGAATCAAGGTGGCTATCTACCAGTTGAAAATGATGACAAATTAACGGCACAGTTTATCGAATTCATGTCGACTCATCAAGATGTTAATTTTGTTGAAACGACACCGGCAATGACTGGCGAAGACTTTGGTTACTTACTATCAAAAATTCCAGGTACGATGTTTTGGCTAGGGGTTGAAGATACTCACCCGTTACATTCACAGTATTTTTCACCTAGTGAAGAAGCATTAAAGACAGCTCCAGAAGCAATTGTTGCGTTTTTAAACTGGCGAATGTCTAGATAATAAGAGGAGGAAAAGAATAATGTTAACAGATGCTACAATTTTGACTGCTATTGTGACACCTTTTGATCAAAACGAAGCGATCGACTTTGTTGCTTTAGCTGAATTGACTGAACATTTATTAAAAAATGGTTCAGAAGGGTTTGTAATAGGTGGAACAACAGGCGAAACAGCGACTTTGACACACGATGAAAAAATTGAACTTTATCAAAAATTTTCTGAGATTGTAGCTGGTCGTGTTCCTATTATTGCAGGAACTGGTAGTAATAATACCCGGGAAACGTTAGCGTTTACTCAAGAAGTCGAAAAAATTGATGGGATTGACGGAGCACTAGTTGTTGTTCCTTACTACACCAAACCAAGTCAAAGAGGTATTAAAGCACACTTTGAAACAATAGCTGATCAAACCACACTTCCAATTATTATCTATAATATTCCTGGTCGCACTGGCGTTTATTTAGAAAATGAAGCAGTTATTGCATTAGCTCAACATCCTAATATTATTGGGATTAAACAATGCGGACCACTAGAAGATTTAGCAGAGTTAGTTGAGACTTTGCCACAGTTTTTAGTGTATACGGGAGAAGACAATCAAGCGCTATCTGCTAAAGTTTTAGGTGCTCAAGGTGTGATATCTGTTACTTCTCATATCTATGGTAGTGACATGTCTGCGATGTATCATGCTTTAGAGGCTGGTGATGTAGAATTAGCTGGGACAATTCAACGTCGGTTGTTACCTAGAATGCAAGCCTGTTTTATGTATCCATCACCAACACCTGTAAAAGCAATCTTGAATCAACAAGGTTTTAATGTTGGAGGCTGTCGTTTACCAATGGTAGCATTGACTAATGATGAAAAGGAAACATTAGCTTTGAAACTAGGATTTGCAAAAGATGGCTTAACAAAAGAATTACCAAAGGAGATGACCGTCATTGATTAAAGTAGTTGTTGCTGGATTTACAGGAGAAATGGGTCAAAACACAGTTAAGATGGTGCAAAATACCTCTGATTTTGAACTAGTCGGTGTTTTTGCCCCAAGTGCAAAGGGAAAATCGGCTGCTGATTATGATTTACCTGAAACCACTAGTGTTTATGGAGAGTTACAATCAATTGATTGTGAAGCAGATGTTTGGATTGATTTTACGTTACCTGATTTTGTTTATGAAAATGTTAAGTATGCTATCAAGCAAGGGATGCGACCAGTTGTTGGGACAACAGGGCTAACTGCCGAACAAATTACTGATCTAAATCAATTAATTCAAGCAAAAGGACTCGGAGGATTGATTGCACCTAACTTTGGGATGTCAGCAGTCTTATTAATGAAATTTGCAAAAGAAGCTGCAGCGTATTTCCCAGATGCTGAAATTATTGAAATGCATCATCCTAATAAAAAAGATGCCCCTTCAGGGACAGCAATTAAAACGGCAGAAATGATTAGTCAAGTTCGTCATCCTCATACACAAGGAGCTGAGCAGGAAAAAGAGACGTTACCGGGTTCTCGTGGTGGTGATTATGAAGGAATGAAAATTCATTCCGTTAGATTGCCGGGATATGTTGCTCATGAACAAGTTTTATTTGGAGCACCAGGTGAGGCGTTGACTATTCGTCAAGATTCGTTTGATCGTCAATCTTTTATGACTGGTGTCAGATTAGCTGTTAAAGAAGTCATGAATTTGACCGAGTTAACAGTTGGATTAGAAAATATTTTGTAGGAGGGAAACATAATGCCACAATTAAGTGCTAGCTTAGCTAGTCAATTGAACCATCACTTAGAACAAATTGCACCTCCTGCTATCGGCCAGTTTAATCAGCAAATATCAACTATTGAAGGATTAATCAAATTAACGATTGGTGAACCTGATTTCGATGTTCCCCAAAGTGTTAAGCAAGCTGCTATAACTAGTATTGAAAATAACCAATCACATTATTCAGCTACACCGGGTATTTTTCCTTTAAGAAAAGCTATTGCTAATTATTTAAAACAATACAATTTAACTTACAATCCAGAATCAGAAATTGTAGTCACCGTGGGAGCAACTGAAGCGATATTTGCAACAATTATGACAATGTTAAATAAAGGGGATAAACTGGTTATTCCAACACCTACTTTTCCGCTATATTTTCCAGTCACTGAATTAGCTCAAGCTGAATGTGTAATGGTTGATACTTCACAGCAAGGTTTTAAACTAACACCAGAGTTACTGGAATCCGTTGTCAAATCCGATGATAGCATTAAAGCTATTTTGTTGAATTATCCAGGAAATCCAACAGGTGTTACTTATAATAAAGCTGAATTACAGGCATTAGTTAAAATCATTGAAAAGTATGATTTATTTGTTATTTCAGATGAGATTTACAATGAATTGACGTACACCACACCACATCTATCAATTGCAGAATTATTGCCTGAAAGAACCGTTTTGATTAATGGTGTTTCAAAATCGCATGCTATGACAGGTTATCGAATTGGTTATGTTGCGGGACCGCAAGAATTCATGAAATTATTAACCAAAATACACGGATTGATGGTGACATCAACGTCTAATCCAGCACAATATGCAGCACTTGAGGCTTTAGAAAATGGGTTAGCAGAACCTAAAAAAATGAAGCAAGCCTATCAAGAAAGACGAGATTTTCTTTATCAATCACTAGTAGATTTAGGATTTGAAGTCACTAATTCACAAGGAGCTTTTTACTTGTTTGTAAAAGTACCAGATAGCTACCAAAATGATGATAAACAGTTTGGATTAGACTTAGCTTATGAAGCTAAAGTTGGGACTATGCCAGGCTATGTATTTGGTGAAGGTGGGCAAGGTTACCTTCGTCTATCATATGCTGCTTCTTTAACAGACTTGAAACAAGCCGTTAAAAATATTGCAGAATTTTTAAAATTAAAGGGGATTAATTAAAGATGAGTGAACAAGGATATCATGTCGCAATTTTAGGTGCTACAGGAGCCGTTGGGACAAGAATTATTGAACAATTAGAAAATAGCAACATTAATGTAGCTTCATTAAAACCACTTGCTTCAAAACACTCCGCAGGTAAGACAGTGACTTTTAATGGTCAAACTGTTGAAATTGAAGAAGCAACACCAGAATCATTTGAAGGAATCGATATTGTATTGGCTTCTGCGGGCGGTGCAGTTTCTAAAGAATTATTACCAGAAGCCGTTAAACGTGGCGCAGTTTGTGTTGATAACACGAGTGCTTTTAGAATGGACGAAAATGTCCCATTAGTGGTGCCAGAAGTGAATGCTGATCAACTCAAAAATCATCACGGCATTATCGCTAATCCTAACTGTTCAACTATTCAAATGATGGTTGCTTTAGAACCAATTAGAAGAAAATACGGACTCAAACAAATTATCACATCAACCTATCAAGCTGCTTCAGGATCAGGACAAGCTGCAATTGATGAATTGATTGAACAAGTTAAAACCTATGTTAAAGGTGAGGAAATGTCAGCAGATATTATGCCAGTTAAGTCTGACAAAAAACACTTCCCCTTAGCTTTTAACTTACTACCACAAATCGATGTATTTGAAGAAGATGGCTATTCACATGAAGAATGGAAAATGATTCATGAGACTAAAAAAATTATGAAAAATGATATGAATGACACTGAGTTAAAAGTAACCGCCACTTGTGTTCGTGTACCAGTAGTAATTGGACATGGTGAATCTGTTTACTTTGAAATGGACAACCAAGATGTTACAGCAGATGATATTAAAGAACTACTTAGTCACAGTCCGGGTGTTATTGTTGAAGATAACCCAGCAGAACAACTTTATCCTCAACCTTTAACTGCAGAGGGCAAACGTGAAACTTTTGTTGGTCGTATTAGACCCGACAAAGAAAATCCTGGTGCTTTTAATATGTGGATTGTGTCAGATAATTTACTTAAAGGTGCAGCGTGGAATACGGTTCAAATCGCCGAAGAATTAGTCAAAAGACGATTAATCAAATAAAAAAGACATCGATAATGATATCGATGTCTTTTTTTGATTGGGATAGAAGGGTTCGAACCTTCAGATTATGGATTCAGAGTCCAGTGCCTTACCAATTTGGCTATATCCCAATAATCACCCGTATGGGAATTGAACCCATAATTCCACTTTGAGAAAGTGGCGTCTTAACCATTTGACCAACGGGCAATAGCTTCTTCAACAATGCTTATTGTATTCCTATAGTTTCATAAAATCAAGTGAATGGTTCTATTTATTATAAAAGACAATTAATATTTAAAATAATGATTGCATTTTAGATATAGTATGTTTAGGCTTGAATGTATAAGAAAGTGACGTGAAAGAGCGGTGAAATAAATGACGCATTTGACTTTTTATTTAATTAGACACGGTCAAACGCAATTAAATGCTGAACGGAAACTACAAGGTGTGATGGATTCTGCCTTGACCGAGAAAGGAAAAAGGCAAGCAGCTAAGGCAGGCCAACTAATAGCGAATGTTAAGTTTTTAAAAGCTTATAGTAGTGACAGTGGTCGAGTAAAGCAAACAGGCGAAATTATCAGGAAGTATAATCGACAGAAATTTGATGTTACTTATCGATCAGGCTTGCGTGAATTTTATTTTGGTAACTTAGAAGGATCTTCAGCACTAAAGGCCTACTGGACTGTGATTAAACAGCATGGCCTTCGCCAAACTTATCGGATGCATCAAGAACCGGATTTTTTAGTTACTTTGCTGAATAATCTATATAACTTAGATCAAACTAGACAAGCTGAAGATTTTGAATTGTTGAAACAACGAGTAACAGAACAAATGAAAAAAATCATTTTAGAGATGGCTGATCATGAGGGTAATGTTTTAATTTTAGCTCATGCACTAGTTCTTAGTATGTTGATTTACCTAGTAGATGCCACGGCTTTGCCTAAGGGTTTTTTGAAGAATGGTTCTGTTTCTATTTTAGATTATCAAGATGGAAATTGGTCAGTTAAAAGTGTCAATATTGCTGATGCTAAAGAGTTGAAAATAGATTAATGGAAAAGTTTCATAATACACAGGTTCAAATTGAAAAGTTATACCACGACAAGCTTGTGCCTGGTTTGAACTTTGCAATTATACACCAAAAAAAAGTCACTGCGGGAACTCTTGGATATTCGCAGTGGATTCCAAAAAAAAGACAGCTAACCCCCTTAATGCAATACGATATTGCTTCTTTAACTAAGGTTGTCGGAACAACAACTGTTTTTTTGAGGTTATATCAAGAAGGTCGACTCAATTTCACAGAGCCTGTTGGTGACTATCTAGAAGAGTTTAAGGAGACACCTGTTAGAATTTCTCATTTGCTGACACACACCTCAGGAATAAAAGGCTATATCCCAAATCGAAATCAACTATCAAAACAAGAGTTAGTTGAGTCGATTTTGAATTTACCTGTGACAGAAGACTTCAATCAAAAAGTAGTGTACTCGGATACTAACTTTATTTTATTAGGACTAATCATTGAAAAAATTTATCGAAAGTCAGTTCAAAAAGTAATAATGACTGAAGTAATAGAGCCGTTGAAAATGAACTATACTAGTTTTAATCCAACTAAAGAAAAAGCTGTTCCGACAAACTATATTCCAGGTGAAGGGTTACTTCAAGGTGTTGTCCACGACCCAAAGGCGAGAATATTACAAGAAAGATGTGGCTCGAGCGGTTTGTTTTCACCGTTATATGATTTAACAAAATTCATGAAATACTTCACAGGTGTAGTTTCTAATCCACTGTTAAGTAATCAAACGATTAACCTTTTGTTTAACAGTAAAACAGCGAAATACTTAAAATCTAGAAGCTACGGATGGGATTTATTAGAAGACCCAACACAACATTACTCACTGTTATACCATACGGGATTTACAGGAACTTTTATGATAATTGATCGGCGAAAACAGACGGGATTAGTAGTTTTAACAAATCGTGTACATCCAACATCTAATAATCAGGCCTTTTTAACAGCAAGAGAAGCGATTATTGATACGTTTTTAAAAGAAAACACATAAAAAAGCAGGACTATTAATTAAGTCCTGCTTTTATTATTCCCTTGTCAGAAAGATATTTTCGAAATTCCAAAACACCCGTGTAGGTAGATAAAATATATGTTTTTTTAGTAGGTGCTTTTTCGATGGATTCAAGTAAGTTTGAAAGGTCAGGTACAATCTTTGTTTTGTCAAGTGGCAAATTAGCCACTTGTAATCTAAAAGCCATGTCTTGATGACGATGTCCGCTAACAATGACTTGCTCAATGTTTTGGTCAGCAAATTTTTCATAATCGCCATCCCAAATCCAACTGGTGTCGATCCCATCAGCATAATTAGCGTTTAGAATAGTAACTAATGTAAAGGGTTCCTTTTCTCGTTGAATTAATTCAATAATTTCATTTAAACCAACTGGATTTTTCACCAAAATTAGATTAGCTATTTTGTCATTGATATGAATCATTTCTTGTCGACCAAAAACACGCTTATTCAAGTCGAAAGCTTTTTTTATATCTGTTTCTTGAATCCCAAATTCTCGGGCTGTTGCAAAAGCAGCAAGCGCATTATATATATTATACTGGCCACCGATGTTTAGGTGGAAAGATGTCTGTTCAATTTTGAAGTCTGAACTTTGAGTCGTTAAGTCGCTAATTTCAGTTACTTTATAACTTAATTCTGGTTTTTTAAAGTCACAGTTAGGACAAAAATAATCTCCTAAGTTAGCATAAGTCATTGAATGATAAAGTAAAATGCTTTGGCATTTTGGACATAAAACACCATCTGTATTTACTGGTGCTTTTGAAGGTGTTTGTTGTTTATCAGAGTCTACACCATAATAAACAAATTTATTAGGTAGTGGTTTTGAATTAAAAATGCTAGCATCACCATTGGCAATAACTGTCGCTTCTGGTGCTAAACGAATTCCTTCAAGTATCTTGTCATAGGTGGTATAAATCTCACCGTAACGATCCATTTGATCTCGAAAAATATTAGTTAAAACAAATGCTTTTGGGTTAGTCCAACGTGTGACTTCAGCCACGTTGGCTTCATCAACTTCTAGAATAGCAATGGGCTTTTGCTTTGATTTTTTTGATTTGTAAGATAAAAATGAACTTGTAATACCTTGAATCATATTTGAACCAGATTGATTGGTTAAGACATTATCAAATTGTTGCTGAAATGTTTTGACAATTAAAGCAGTGGTCATTGTTTTACCATTGGTTCCTGTTACAATAATGGTCTGATAGTTTTTAGCTAGACTTTTTAGAACTGTGGGGTCTAGCTTATAAGCAATCTTTCCTGGAAGAGAAGTGCCACCATTTCTAAAGTTGTTTAAAAACCAGTAACTTAATTTTCCGCTAGTTACTGCAAGTTGTGATCTTAAGCTCATAATCAGTCTCCCTTTTGAACGTACGTTAAGTTTAAATATACCATAATCTTAATCTAGGTGGATATGACATTGCAATTTTTTGTGATTTTTTACTAAAATTCCGTTATACTATTAAATTGTGAAAAACTACAAAGTAGGGTGATAATGTGGCACAGTTATTTTTTAAATATGGGTCGATGAATAGTGGTAAAACGATTGAAATATTAAAAGTTGCTCATAATTATGAAGAACAAAATAAATCTGTGATTTTGTTAACGAGCGCGATGGATAATCGTGCGGGCGTTGGAATTATCTCATCACGTATTGGAATTAGCCGTTCGGCGATTGCTATAGATGAGGATATGAATATTTATGAAAAAGTAAAAAACACGAATCCTGACGCGGCATGCGTTTTGATTGACGAAGCACAATTTTTGGATAAAAATCATATTTTGCAGTGTGCTAAAATAGTAGATGAGCTAGGTATTCCCGTGATGGCTTTTGGTTTGAAAAATGATTTTCAAAATGAGTTATTTACAGGAAGCTATTATTTATTGCTATATGCTGATAAAATTGAAGAAATGAAAACTATTTGTTGGTTTTGTCGTAAAAAAGCGACAATGGTTGTTCGAGTTGAGGATGGCAAGCCAGTGTATGAAGGTCAACAAATTAAAATTGGTGGCAACGAATCTTACTATCCAGTATGTCGTGTACACTATCAAAAAATGCCGATTTAAGAAAGGAACTATCTATGGATAAAATAATTGAACAGATTATGGTTTTTGTTAGTCGTTATGAAGAACTACAAGAAATGATGTCTGACCCCGAAGTTATTAATGATACTAAGCGTTATATGGAGATTACGAAAGAGGAAGCAAGTCTTCGGGAAATCGTTGCTAAGTTTAAACGCTATCAAGAGGTTACAGAAGCTATTGCTGATAACGAAGAATTAATCAAAGATGACAGCGATGCTGAAATTACGGAATTAGCTAAAGCTGAATTGAGCGAACTTTCGGATGAAAAGAAAGAACTTGAAGAAAAACTAACTATATTAATGTTACCCAAAGATCCAAATGACGATAAAAACATTATTATGGAAATCAGAGGGGCAGCTGGGGGAGATGAAGCATCATTATTTGCTAAAAATCTCTTCCACATGTACCAAAAATATGCTGAAAGTCAAAAGTGGACAATTGAATTAATTGATGAAGTTGAAACAGAAGTGGGTGGTTATAAACAGGTTGCGTTTATGATTAACGGAGAAAATGTTTTTTCTAAATTAAAATATGAAAACGGTGCTCATCGTGTACAACGTGTGCCATCAACTGAGTCTCAAGGTCGTGTTCACACTTCGACTTCAACCGTAGCGGTTATGCCGGAATATGATGAAGTTGAAATTGATATTGAAGCAAAAGATATTCGTACCGATGTTTATCGTGCCAGTGGTGCTGGTGGACAACATATTAACAAAACTTCATCTGCTGTTCGTTTGACTCACTTGCCTACGGGAATTGTTGTAGCTATGCAAGATCAGCGTTCACAACAACAAAATAGAGAAAAAGCAATGAAAATATTAAAAGCACGTATCTATGACTATTATGAAAGTCAAAACCAAGAAGCATACGACGCTGAAAGAAAATCAGCTGTTGGGACAGGGGATCGTTCAGAACGTATCAGAACGTATAACTTCCCTCAAAATCGCGTGACTGACCATCGTATCGGATTATCTTTAAACAAACTTGACCGCATTATGAACGGTGATTTAGGCGAAATTATTGATGCTTTAATCGTTTATGACCAAACAGAAAAATTGGAGCAGTTACAAAATGACTAATCCGACAATCAAAGAAGCAATTGACTCGATAACTCCTCAAGTAATAGAATCTGGGAGCTATCCAGAAGATATTGCTTTTTTATTAGGTGAACGTCTGAACTATTCACCAACACAACTAAAATTAAATCAAGAATCTGAGTTATCAGAATCACAGTATCGACAATTCAAGGCAGATGTTAAAAAACTAATTCAAGGACAGTCTCCACAATACATTTTGGAGTATAGTTATTTTTATGGGCGAAAGTTAACTGTTAATTCTGACGTCTTAATTCCGAGATATGAAACGGAAGAATTGGTGGCTTTTGTAACTTCAGATTATCAAAGACAATCAACAGGAAAACTGTTAGATATTGGGACGGGATCAGGTGCAATTAGCTTGGTTTTAAGTCAAGAGTTGTCATCTTCTTGGGAAATTAGTGCTAGTGATATCTCACAGGAGGCACTAGCAATTGCTAAAACTAACTTTAAAAGTCATGGATGTGAGATTAAAACAATCAAAAGTGACCTATTCAAAGCGATTGAAGGCCGGTTTGATGTAATTGTGTCAAATCCACCTTACATCAAAACAACTGAAACGGCTGTTATGGATGAGACTGTCTTAAATAATGAACCTAACATAGCATTGTTTGCCGGAGTCGATGGTTTAGATTTTTATCGTGAGTTTGCTAAATATGTTGATGATTATCTAAATCCAACGGGGGCCTTTTATCTAGAATTTGGATATGAGCAAAAAGAAGCATTACGAGCCTTATTTGGTCACTACTTACCTAATTACGATATCACATTCAAAAATGATTTAGCGGGTCACCCACGAATGATGAGAGGAGTTAAACAATAGTATGGAAACAAAAATTTTGACAGAAGAACAGATTAGTCAAGGAGTCCAGTTACTATCTAAGGGGAGTTTAGTAGCTTTTCCAACAGAAACCGTTTATGGACTGGGAGCTGATGCGACAAATGATGAAGCAGTTCAAAATGTTTATCGCGCAAAAGGACGACCAAGCGATAACCCATTAATTGTTCATGTTAATTCAGTAGACATGGTGAAGTCATATGTCAAACAATTGCCACAAGAAGCACTTCAGTTGATGAAAACTTTTTGGCCTGGTCCTTTGACTATTATTTTACCTATTGAGCCCGATAGCTTACCTCAACATGTAACCGGTGGACTTAAGACGGTGGCTTTTAGAATGCCAGATAACAAGTTGACGTTGAAATTAATTACACAGTTTAACCGTCCTATTGTTGGCCCATCTGCTAATACTTCTACAAAGCCTAGCCCAACGACAGCTAAACATGTTTATCATGATTTGAACGGCAAAATTTCTGCGATTTTAGATGGTGGACAAACTCAGATTGGACTGGAATCAACAGTAATTGACTTATCAGTTGAACACCCGGTTATTTTACGTCCGGGTAAGATTAGCCAAAAAAAATTACAAGAAGTACTTAATCAGCCAGTTTTAATGAATCATTTGAAACCGAGTGATAATGTCATTCCAAAAGCGCCGGGGATGAAATATCGTCACTATGCACCAAGTGCATCTGTCTACGTAGTAGATGATGTAGATGACTTTTTAAATATTGTTAAATTAAAGGATTTAAGTCACACAGCTTTTGTAGCTGAAGAAAGTATTATAAAAAAATTAGAATCACAAAACCTACGGTATCATTATATTTTGGGTCATGGTGTTGCTGAAGCTGCTAATAAACTGTTTGACGCTTTAAGATTTTTCGATGATAATCAAGATATCAATGAAATTTTTGTTCAAGGATTTTCAGGTGATGACTTGGAACAAGCGTATATGAATCGTTTGAATAAGGCAGCCAGTGGGCAACATTACCAAGCTTAATTTTATTGAAAATAGAATTTGAGGAGATGTAGGAATGACCGATTATAGACAACAAGATCCATTGTTATGGGATGCAGTCGCAAAAGAAGAGGAACGTCAAAGACAAAATATCGAGTTAATTGCTTCTGAAAATATTGTTTCTCAAGGTGTGATGCACGCACAAGGAAGTGCTTTAACTAATAAATATGCTGAAGGCTATCCTGGGAAGCGTTATTATGGTGGTACACAGTACGTTGATATTGTTGAAAATTTAGCGATTAATCGTGCTAAAAAATTGTTTGGAGCCGAATATGCTAATGTTCAACCGCATTCAGGTTCCAGTGCTAACATGGCTGCATACTATGCATTACTTAACCACGGAGACCGTGTACTTGCGATGGATTTGTCGGCTGGTGGACATTTAACACACGGGTCACCAGTAAATTTTAGCGGTCGTACTTATCACTTTTATAGCTATGGTTTAGATCCTAAAACGGAAGTATTGGATTATGATAAAATTCGTGAAGTCGCATTTAAAGTTAAGCCCAAATTAATTGTTGCTGGAGCTTCGGCTTACAGTCGTTCAATTGACTTCAAAAAATTCAAAGAAATTGCCGATGAAGTTGATGCTAAATTAATGGTAGATATGGCGCATATTGCAGGACTAGTTGCGAGTGGCCTTCATCAAAATCCAGTACCTTATGCTGATGTTGTCACAACGACTACACATAAAACATTAAGAGGCCCTCGTGGTGGCTTAATTTTAGCTAAAGAAAAGTATGCTAAAGCAATTAATTCAGCAGTTTTCCCTGGAAATCAAGGTGGGCCGTTGGAACACGTTATTGCCGGTAAAGCAGTTGCACTTTATGAAGCGATGCAACCAGCCTTTAAAGAATACTCAAAGCAAGTAGTTAACAATGCTAAAGCAATGGCTAAAGTTTTTAAAGAAAGCGATCAAGTTAGAATTGTGTCAGGAACAACCGACAATCATTTGCTACTGTTAGACATCCTTAAAACAGGATATAATGGGCGTGAGATTCAGGATTTACTTGATACGGTCTCAATCACACTAAACAAGAATCAAATCATGAATGACGAAAATGGGCCATTTAAAACAAGTGGTATTCGCTTAGGTACACCAGCAGTGACAACTAGAGGATTCAAAGAACGAGAAGTTAAAGAAGTTGCACATTTAATTTTGAAAGCGATTGAAAACTTTAATAATGAAGAAAAATTGGCAGAAGTGAGGGAAAGCGTTCATCATTTGACTAGGCAATTTCCGTTAGACTTTTAAATTAAAAATTAATAAAAGGAGTTTAT
Organism: Holzapfeliella floricola DSM 23037 = JCM 16512; assembly: GCF_001436605.1. Taxonomy (GTDB): domain Bacteria; phylum Bacillota; class Bacilli; order Lactobacillales; family Lactobacillaceae; genus Holzapfeliella; species Holzapfeliella floricola. The sequence continues at coordinate 60,721 of NZ_AYZL01000020.1, forward strand.
TTGAGATGAGCAAATTTACAGTTTTAGATCATCCGTTAATTCAACATAAATTAACAATGATTCGTGATAAAAATACAGGGACTAAAGATTTTAGGTCAATTGCTAATGAAATAGCGGAATTGATGGTTTATGAAATCACACGTGATTTACCTATGGAGAGTGTTGAAATCGAAACACCAATGGGGAAATCAATGCAAAAGGTATTAGCTGGTAAAAAACTAGCGGTTATTCCTATTCTAAGAGCCGGTCTTGGAATGGTTGATGGTGTCTTGGAGCTGATTCCAGCAGCTAAAATCGGACATATCGGAATGTATCGTGATGAAAAAACTTTGCAGCCTCATGAATATTTTGTGAAATTGCCAGCAGATATTGATAAACGTGAATTATTTGTTGTAGACCCAATGCTTGCGACAGGTGGTTCTGCGAATATGGCAATTGATGCATTAAAAAAACGTGGTGCAAACAATATTCGATTAGTTGTATTGGTAGCCTCACCTCAAGGTGTTGAAGCTATTCAAGAAGAACACCCAGATGTTGATATTTATGCAGCGTCTTTAGATACTGAACTAACTGATAATGGTTACATTTTCCCAGGGCTCGGAGACGCGGGAGATCGCTTATTTGGAACAAAATAAAGACTTGCTGTAAGAGGTAAGTCTCTTTATTTTATACAAATTAAAAAATAATCTAATTTTTTTTTTTTTTGCTTTGTCTTTTCGAACATGTGGTGGTATCATTTGATTGTCTTTTTAAAGATTTATATAAGATTTTATTTTAGAGGGGAGGTCACGAAGTGGGCGAAAAACCGGTTGTTGTTCAGTTCATGGGACTAAATTTTAATCTCACGAACATTATGTCAGGGTTGGTTGTCTGTATCATGGTCTTTTTATTTGTATATCTTTTGGCTCGTAAAGCACAACTTCGACCAACAAGAAAGCAAAATGTGTTAGAAAGAGTTATTGAATTTACAAATAGTATTGTTAAGCAATCTATACCCGGTGAAGAAGGGAAGAAGTTTTACTTATTTTCATTTGTTTTATTTCTTTTCATCTTCTTCTCAAACCAATTGGGATTATTTTTGGAACCTAAATTCGGAGAATATGTTTTAATTAAATCGCCAACATCGAGTCCTTTAATTACGATGACTCTAGCATCATTTGTATTGCTAATGGCCTTTTATTATGGTATTGAAAAACAAGGTTTTGGTGGCTATTTAAAGAATTACACAAAACCGGTATCATTTCTTTTACCATTAAATATATTTGAAGAGTTTAGTAACTTCTTAACACTTGCTCTACGTTTATACGGTAATATCTATGCAGGTGAAATTGTCCTAGGATTAATTGGACAGCTTGCCCAAAGTAACGGAGCATTAACATATGTTGTCGCAATGCCCTTGACGCTACTATGGCAAGGATTTTCTGTTTTTATAGGTGCAATTCAGGCCTATGTTTTTGTGACATTGTCAATGGTTTACATATCACATAAAATCGAAAAAGAATAATATATACTAGTATATATAAAATATATGGAGGATTTATTTATGCAATTATTAGCTGCTGCTCTAGCTGCCGGACTAGCTGCCCTTGGTGGTGGTATTGGTAACGGTCTACTTATTTCAAAAACAATCGAAGGAATGGCTCGTCAACCAGAAAACTCAGGTTCATTAAGAAGTACAATGTTCGTTGGGGTTGCGTTGGTTGAATCAGTTCCTATTTTGTCAATCGTTATCTCACTACTAATCTTGTTCGTATTCAAAGGTTAATTTAAGTATTAGTGAGTCAAAACCTGACAAAGAAAGGAGCAGATAGATGAGTCTACATCCATTAATCGGATTGAAACTTTCATCACTTGAGCTAGGTGACGTCATTTTATACTTTGTTATGTTTGTTGTTTTAATGCTCCTCATCAAACATTTTGCTTGGGAACCTATTAACAATATGTTAGAAAAGCGTCGTTCTCAAATTTCAAATGATTTAGATAATGCTGCAGCTTCTAAGCAAAAAGCGCAAACTCTTGCGCAAGAGCGTGAAGATGCTTTGAAAAACTCTAGAAGTGAAGCGCTTGAAATTGTTTCAAATGCTAAATCTCATGGAAAAGCAACACAACAACAAATGCTTGATGAAGCAAACAACGAAGCCAAAGTTATTAAAACAAATGCTCTACAAGAAGCTAAGAAGTCAAAAACTGATGCTTTAAATAGTGCTCAAGCTGATATTGCAGATATTGCTGTAGCAATCTCTTCAAAACTTATTCAAAAGAATTTAACAGCCGATGATCAAAAAGATTTGATTAATAACTATATTAAGGGGCTGGATGACTAATGAAGTTGGATAATAAAACAATCGGTCAAAGATATGCCAAAGCCTTTTTTGAGTTATCTCTTGAAAGAAAGACATTAGACACAGATTTTGAAGAACTGTCAGTTTTAATGCAATTAGTTAAAGAGAATACGGAACTTGGAGATGTTTTAACAGATCCAAGATTGAGAGATTCTGAAAAGCAAAAACTACTTACAACATTTTCTCAATCATTCAGTCAAAACGTTCAAGATTTTTTAAACCTGATTCAAGACTATAAACGATTTGATAAAATTGAGTTTATTATCGATGCTTTTAACGATTACTACAATGCGTACTATCAAAAAGCGACTGGAAAAGTGACCAGCGTGGTTGCTTTAGATGATAATCAAAAAGCAAACTTATCAAAAGCTTATGCTAAAAAGTTCGGTTTAAAATCTTTTGAGTTTGAAAATGAAATTGATTCATCACTTATTGGTGGTGTAATTGTTGAAGCTCAAGGACAAGTTATTGATGGTTCAGTTCAAACAAAACTAAAAAGAGTTAAACAATCGTTACAAAAATAAAGATAAAAAGAGGTGACCCCATTGAGCATTAAGGCTGAAGAAATTAGTGCATTAATTAAAAAGCAACTAGAAAACTACCAAGACAAATTAGTAGTTGATGAAGTTGGTACAGTGACCTATATTGGTGACGGAATTGCTCGTGCTCATGGGCTTGATAACGCGTTAAGTAGTGAACTACTTGAATTTTCTAATGGTTCATACGGTATTGCTCAAAACTTGGAAGCAAATGATGTTGGTATTATTATCTTAGGAAAATATGCTGATATTCGTGAAGGCGATCAAGTTAAACGTACAGGTAAAATCATGGAAGTTCCAGTTGGTGAAGAACTAATAGGACGTGTTGTTAACCCATTAGGACAAGCTGTTGACGGTCAAGGTGAGATTAAAACATCTAAAACTAGACCTATTGAAGGACAAGCACCTGGCGTTATGCAACGCCAATCTGTTTCTGAACCAATGCAAACAGGTTTGAAAGCAATCGACTCACTAGTGCCAATTGGACGTGGTCAACGTGAGTTAATCATCGGAGATAGACAAACCGGTAAAACATCTGTTGCTATAGATACAATTTTAAATCAAAAAGGTAAAGATGTTGTTTGTATCTATGTTGCTATTGGACAAAAAGAGTCAACTGTTAGAAGACAAGTGGAATCATTGAAAAAATATGGTGCTATGGATTATACAATTGTTGTGGAAGCGGGTCCTAGTGAACCAGCACCATTACTTTATATTGCACCTTATGCAGGTTCTGCTATGGGTGAGGAATTCATGTATAATGGTAAACACGTTTTAATCGTGTTTGATGACTTGTCAAAACAAGCTGCCTCATACCGTGAAATCTCCTTGCTACTTCGTCGTCCACCTGGTCGTGAAGCTTACCCTGGTGACGTTTTCTACTTACACTCACGTTTACTAGAACGTTCTGCTAAGTTGAGTGATGAAATGGGTGGTGGTTCAATGACTGCTTTACCAATTATTCAAACTCAAGCCGGAGATATTTCTGCTTATATTCCAACTAACGTAATTTCCATCACTGATGGTCAAATTTTCTTGGAAAGTGATTTGTTCTTTGCTGGAACTCGTCCTGCTATTAACGCTGGGGAATCTGTTTCTCGTGTTGGGGGTTCAGCACAAACTAAAGCGATGAAGAAAGTATCCGGTACACTTCGTGTGGACCTTGCTTCATATCGTGAGTTAGAATCTTTTGCTCAATTTGGATCTGATTTAGATTCAGCTACTCAATCTAAGCTAAATCGTGGTCGTCGTACAGTTGAAATTTTAAAACAACCACTTCACAAACCTATTCCAATGGAAAAAGAGGCTTTGATTCTTTATTCATTGACCAAAGGGTACTTAGATAAAGTAGAAGTTGACCAAATTTTAGACTTTGAAGCTCAACTATTTGATTATTTTGATAGTAATCACGCTTCAATTCTTGAACAAATTGAAAAAACAGGAGATTTACCAGAAAATCTTGATGAACTAAATCAAGCAATTTCCGACTTTGTTGATGGTTTCACATCAAAATAAGAGGGAGGAAGATAGATGGCTGACTCAACACTTGAACTAAAGCGAAAAATTAGTTCAATTAATAAAACTGGTCAAATAACAACAGCTATGCAAATGGTTTCAGGTGTTAAATTAAATCAAACTGAAAAGATTAATCAAAGCTATATGCATTATCAAGAAATGCTATACAATACTATTGCACATTTAATGGCATCACGTATTACAAATGAACTAGGTGTTAGTTCTGATAGTGTTATTGATGATGAAAACTTTGATTACGCTTCACTATTTCATAATAGTGATATGAGTAATTTGATTAGCCATCGTCCGGTCAAAAAAACTGGGTATTTGGTTATCACTGGAGATCGTGGATTAGTTGGTTCATATAATAGCACAGCAATTAAACAAATGATGTCACTAGCTGAACAAGCTAAAAAAGATGGGCGTGAAGCTGAAATTTTAGCCGTTGGTGGTGTAGGTGCAGATTTCTTTAAAAAGCAAGGAATGAATCTGGTTTACGAATATCGTGGAATTAGTGACGTCCCAACTTTTGAAGAATCTCGCGAAATTGTATCAACTGCTGTTAATATGTATATGGATGGTGTGTATGATGAACTTTATGTTTGCTATACTCATCACGTTAATACAATTTCATCAGAATTTAGAACTGAAAAAATGTTACCTATTTCTGATATTGATATTCAAGATGCAGTTCATGAAGGTCCAAAAGCTCAATTTATAACAGAACCTTCAACAGAAGCAGTATTAGATAGAATATTGCCACAGTTTGCTCAAGGAATGATTTATGGTGCTATTTTAGATTCCAAGACTGCTGAACATGCTAGCTCTATGACGGCGATGCAAAATGCATCAAAAAATGCTGACAGCGTTGTTTCCGATTTAACAACACAGTTAAATCGTGCGCGTCAAGCTCAAATCACGACTGAAATCACCGAAATTGTCGGTGGTGCAGCCGCACAAGAATAAAAAGGAGGTTGACAGTTTGAGTCAAGGTAAAATTGTCCAAGTTATTGGACCCGTTGTTGACGTGGCATTTCCATTAAATAATGATTTGCCCGATATTGACAACGCTTTAAAAGTAACTAAAAACGATAACGACTCAATCATTCTTGAAGTTGCTCTTGAACTTGGTGATGGTGTTTTAAGAACAATCTCCATGGAATCAACTGATGGTTTGCAACGTGGAATGATCGTTGAAGATACAAAATCTCCGATTTCTGTGCCTGTAGGTAAAGAAACTCTGGGACGCGTCTTCAATGTTTTAGGTCAAACAATTGATGGTGGGGAAGATTTCCCTGCTGATTTCAAACGTGAAGGAATTCATAAAGAAGCGCCAAAATATAATGAGTTAAGTACTGGTAGTGAAATTTTAGAAACCGGTATCAAAGTTATTGATTTACTTGCCCCATATACACGTGGGGGTAAAGTTGGTTTATTCGGTGGTGCCGGTGTAGGTAAAACCGTTTTGATTCAAGAATTGATTCATAATATTGCTGAAGAACACGGTGGTATTTCCGTCTTTACTGGTGTTGGAGAACGTACACGTGAAGGTAACGACTTATACTTTGAAATGAAAGAATCCGGTGTTTTAGAAAAAACAGCTATGGTGTTTGGTCAAATGAACGAACCACCTGGAGCTCGTATGCGTGTTGCATTAACAGGTCTAACAATTGCGGAATACTTCCGTGACATTGAAGGTCAAGATGTGTTGTTGTTTATTGATAATATCTTTAGATTTACACAAGCTGGTTCGGAAGTTTCTGCCTTACTAGGTCGTATGCCTTCAGCTGTTGGGTACCAACCAACTCTTGCTACTGAAATGGGACAACTTCAAGAACGTATTACATCAACTAAGAATGGATCAATTACATCTATTCAAGCTATTTACGTTCCTGCTGATGACTACACTGACCCTGCGCCTGCAACAACGTTTGCTCACTTGGATGCAACAACTAACTTGGAGCGTCGTTTAGTAGAACAAGGAATTTATCCTGCTGTTGATCCACTAGAGTCTTCATCTAATGCTTTAGATCCAGAAACTATTGGTCAAGAACACTATGAAGTAGCTACAGAAGTTCAACATATCTTGCAACGTTATCGTGAATTACAAGATATTATTTCTGTTTTAGGTATGGATGAATTATCTGATGAAGAAAAGATAATTGTACAACGTGCACGTAAAATTCAATTCTTCTTATCACAAAACTTCCATGTTGCTGAACAATTTACTGGTGTAAAAGGTTCATATGTATCTGTTTCTGATACAGTATCTGGCTTTAAACAAATTCTAGATGGTCAACTAGACGACCTTCCAGAAGATGCGTTCCGTGGTGTTGGTCAAATTGAAGATGTAATAGAAAAAGCAAAATCAATGGGATACGATCATCAACCTGCTGAAGCAACTTCAGGTAAAGAATAGGAGCGAAAATCATGGCAGATAATATTATAACTGTCACTGTTGTTACTCCTTATGGAATTCAATATAGTCACCGTGCACATATGGTTAGCGTGAAGTCGATTGATGGTGACTTAGGTATTATGGCTAATCACGAGCCAATCGTTGCCCCACTAAAAATTAGTGAAATTAGGGTAAAGAGAACTGACAACACAACTCATGTTGACGCAATTGCGGTAAATGGTGGTTTTATAGAATTTCAAGATAATGTTGCAACAATTGTGGCAGACGGTGCTGAACGTGCTAGAGATATTGATTTGAGTAAAGCTGAACAAGAAAAAAGTGAAGCAGAACAAAAACTTCACAAGGCTGAATCACAACACAATATTGATGAACAACGTCGTGCAGAAGTTGCACTGAAAAAAGCAATGAATAGAATTAATGTTTCTAAACATTTATAAAAAAGTGAACACATTTTGTGTTCGCTTTTTTTGTGAGTAGTATTTATTAAATTTATATTTTTGTTAGCCAATAATTGATATTTACACACTGAATTTATGATATTATATGAGGAGAGAATTTTATAAATAAAAAAATGATTTTTTTATCGTCATATAATGTATTAAAATTCGACATGATTGACATGTGAAGGGAAAGATAATCGTGGTTAAAAATATAGGAATCGATTTAGGAACTGCTAATGTTCTAATTAATGTTGCTGGAGATGGAATCGTTTTAAATGAACCATCTGTGGTCGCAATCGATACAAAGAATAATGAAGTTGTTGCTGTAGGTACAGAAGCCTATCGTATGGTAGGACGTACACCTGGAAATATTAAAGCAATTAGGCCACTAAAAGATGGGGTTATTGCTGATTTCGATATTACAGAAGCGATGTTAACTTATTTTATTGAAAAACTAAACTTAAAAGGCTTTTTATCTAAGCCAAATATTTTAATATGTGCACCTACAAATGTGACAGATATTGAACAAAAAGCTATCATTCAAGCTGCCGAAAAAGCAGGTGGAAATAAAGTCTATTTGGAGTTTGAGCCCAAAGTAGCAGCTGTAGGGGCTGGACTAGACATTTTCAAACCTCAAGGTAATATGGTTATTGATATTGGTGGTGGTACAAGTGATATTGCTGTTCTTTCTATGGGAGAAGTTGTAACAAGTCGTTCACTACACTACGCAGGTAACAAAATGGATCAAAATATCGTCGCTTATATTAAACAAAAATATAATCTTTTGATTGGTGAACGAACAGCTGAGACTATCAAAAAAGAAATTGGTTCTGCTTTTGAAGCTGAAGAATCACAAGAAATTGAAGTTCGTGGTCGAGATATGATTGATGGGTTGCCCAAAGTAATGACCATTAATGCAGTTGAAGTTGAAAAAGTACTGTCAGAAGGTTTAATAAGTATTATCGATGCTGCAAAAGAAGTTTTAGAACAGACACCTCCTGAGTTAGCTGCTGACATTATTGATCGTGGTATTATGCTAACAGGTGGTGGTGCTTTGCTAAATAACTTAGATCGTTTATTAGCACATCACCTAAAAGTACCAGTTATTGTTGCAGAAAATAGTTTAGATGCTGTTGCTATTGGGACTGGTATTTTATTAGATAATATTGCCAAGAGAAAATAATGCGCGTTCTTTTCTTAAAATGTATTAGATTTTATCAAAAACAAGTGTCTCCTCTGTTGCCCAAACGTTGTCGATTTTATCCAACGTGTTCTCAGTATACTTTTAAAGCTATTGAAAAACATGGCGCTGTTAAGGGTACTATAATGGGTATTTCAAGAATTTTAAGATGTCAGCCATTTAACAAAGGTGGGCTTGATTTTGTTCCGGATAAATTTACGCTTTTTCGTAATAAAAAATCTGATAAAATAGGCGACGAGATAATTAACAAAAATAAAAAAAGTAGTGAGTAGAGAATTTTATGTCTAAAAAAGCGAAAAATATTAATGTAGAAATTAATGAAATTAATAATAAAAATGAAAATTACTATGAAGTGGCTATTCCAAATAAACAGGTAATTGGAACTATCAAAAAGGTGGAATCTCGCTATCAAATAGATATTGAAAAATCGAATAAGACACTATTTGCAAACAATTTAGAAAGTGCCATCAATGATTTACTTGTTTATTTTAACTTGCACGGTAAAATCTAAATTTCAAAATAAAAATCTAGAGGAGTATAAATTATGGCACAAGTAGATGAAAAACCCAGCCTAATTGATCGACTAGATTTTGGAATTATTGTTCCTGTTTTACTACTAGCAGTTGTCGGAATGTATGCTATCTGGCTGGCTTCAGGAGCTAGTTTAAAGTCCATTATATCTCAGATTATTTGGTACTTTGTGGGTTTTTTGATTGTAGCAGTTATCATGCAGTTTGATTCAGAACAATTATTTAAAGTCTCCCCGTATGCATATGCAGCAGGACTGACGCTGTTGTTTTTAGTCTTGATTTTCCATGATCGATCACTTGCAGCAGACACCGGGGCTATGAGTTGGTTTAAGATAGGACCGTTTACATTTCAACCTTCGGAGGTAATGAAACCAGCTTTTATCCTGATGCTAGGGCGATTGATTTATCGGCATAACCAACACTATCGTGAACACACCGTTCGAAACGATAGTGTTTTAATCGCTAAACTTGTTCTAGCAATGCTGCCAGTAGCAGTGCTATTAAAACTTCAAAATGATTTTGGGACAATGTTAGTTTTCTTTGCAATTTTAGGTGGTGCGATTTTAGTATCAGGAGTTACCTGGAAAATTTTATTACCGGTTTTCTTATCAGTCTCAATTATTGGGACTATTGCTATTTTGTTAGTCTCAACACCTAATGGTCAAGAAATTTTAAGACAATTTAATTTCAAAGCTTATCAGTTTGAAAGAATTAATAGTTGGTTAGACCCTTCAGGGGATACTGCCAATAACTCAATGCAGTTGTGGCAAAGCATGAAAGCTATTGGTTCAGGAGAATTGTTTGGTCGTGGATTTGGTGTAAGAGTCGTTAATGTTCCAGTTCAAACGACAGATATGGTTTTTTCAATCATAGGGGAAAGCTTTGGCTTTGTCGGTATTATTGGTGTCATTTTAACGTATTTTTATTTAATTTTTAATATGGTTAAAGTGGCTTTTCAAACCCGTAATGCTTTTTACTCATATGTTTCGACAGGAGTTATCATGATGATTTTATTCCATGTTTTTGAAAATATTGGAATGAGTATTGATCTCTTACCACTAACAGGGATTCCGTTACCATTTATTTCATCAGGAGGATCTGCTTTGCTGGGAAATATGATAGGTGTTGGGTTGATTCTTTCAATGAAATATCATCATAAAAGTTATATTTTCAGTGGTAAAGGCGAATTTTAATATTTATATCAGTTAGGAGAGTGGCGCTAAATGACTAATAGTCAAATAGTTGAAGTTGAACAGAATGTCAATAATTTGTTTAAACGTTTTGAAACGGGTGACTTTTACAATACACTGTATCAACAATTTTACAAAATAAAAGAGCAGGTCAACTATCAAAAAAGACGCCGTCCGATTCAAATAGCAGAGTTAACTGATAGCAATATTGAGTTAATCAAGTCTCTTGCTCGGGAAGAAAAAATTCAATCTCCTAAAATGGCTGATTTAAAATTTTTAGTGCAGTTTATAGGTTCAACAAATGTTGATATTAGAGAAAAGTATGTATTAAAAACTATTGTTGAAAGCATTAAAAAGCATTATTATACTGAAAATCAATTAATCTGGTTAAGAGATTTTATACTGGACTTAGATAATTTATATTCTCACATTTTAGAACCTAAAAATGATGCTGTTTTAGTTAGAAGTGGAGCATTATTAATTTTGAATGCTATCTTGGTAGAAGATGAAAAATTTTACAATTTATTATCGCCACAAGATTACCAATCGATTGCTTTGAGATTAGCTACATATTCTTTGTTGGAGCAAGATTATCAGGGGTACAATTCTAAAATGGGTTGGATTCAAACATACAGTTTGATTGTTGAAGCTACCAAAAAAATATGTGAAGCACCTGTTCACCGTGCACTGAAAGTCTATTTAATGACAGCAGTTGTGTTTGCCTATTTGCAAACAGATGTACCACTTATTTTTGGTGAAAATCAAGGTTTAGCTGATTTAATATCTAGCTTTTCATTGAGAGATAATTTCTATGATTATTTTATTTTAATGCTTTTAACACAGTGGAATGAGCAGTATAAAGATGATTATAGCTCTAATGAGCAGTCAGGTTTTTGGCATCAGGTTTATAATAGTGAACGTTTACTAGACAGCTTATTAGTGTTAGATGATTTATCTAATACTATTCGTAATTTAATAAAAAATGAAATCAAATAAAAAAGCCATTTATTATAAATGGCTTTTTTATTTGATATTAGTATTAATTGAAACTGAAAGTATAATAGATAAAATGATTAAAGTAATACTAGTTAATATTAAAGTAATAATATTATAGACCGCGGGTAGGGTAAACAGGATACCTATGCCAATACATGCGATAGCAAACAGTGCAATCGCAAATGTAAATAATGCACGACTTAAGAAGGGGTCTCTTTCGGGATGGAAAACTAAAAATGGTTTATTTTTAGTATAGAGAAGACATCCTCCTATATAACAGATGATTGCTATGAAAACAATCATAATAATCTTTATAATCATAGAATTAATGACGTCCTTTTCTTTGAAGTTCTTTTAGTTTTTGATACTGATTTTTTAAGGCGGTCTCGAACTTACCGTTACCTTTAGGATGAAAATATTTGGCGTCGCTTAACTTATCAGGTAGATAAGCTTGAGCAACGAAGTCGTTATCGAAATCATGTGGGTATAAATAGCCAACGCCATTGCCTAATTTTTCAGCGCCATTGTAATGAGCATCCTTTATATGGTTAGGGATATCACCGGTTTGATTATTTTGAATATCATTTATTGCTGAATCAATAGCGGTTAAGCTAGCATTTGATTTTGGAGATAGACAAAGTTCAATGACAGCATTACTTAATGGAATTCTAGCCTCTGGAAATCCCACTTTTTCTGCAGCTTCTATAGCTGCCATTGTATGAACCCAAGCTTGTGGATTAGCCAATCCAATATCTTCAAAAACAATGACTGTCAGACGTCTGATAATGCTAATTAAATCGCCTGATAAAATCAATCTAGCTAAATAGTGAAGTGCTGCATCAGTATCTGAACCTCGAATTGATTTTTGAAAAGCTGAAAGTAAATTGTAATGACTATCACCATTTTTGTCAGCTGATATATTGTGTTTTTGAATAGATTCTTCGATAATGGGAACATCAATCACAGTTTTACCAGATTCGTCATCTGAAGATGACGAAGATAATACAGCAAGCTCAAGACCATTCAATGCATTTCTTAAATCACCGTTACTACGGGTGATAAGTAGTTTTCTGGCATCTTCAGTTAAGCTGACATTGTACTTTTTTAGTCCATTTTTAGTGTCAGATAAAGCACGATTAAGGGCTTGACTAATATCTTTTGGATCTAGTGAATGTAATTCAAATATTTCTGTTCGAGATCGGATTGCAGGAGAAATAGAGATATAGGGATTTTCAGTAGTTGCCCCTATTAAAACGATTTTACCTGATTCAAGCATAGGTAGCAAAAAATCTTGCTTAGTCTTATCTAGTCGGTGGATTTCATCGAGTAGTAAAACGACCGTTCCACTCATCTTTGCTTCCTCAGCGACAATCTTTAGTTCTTTTTTACCATCAATAGCTGCATTCAATTGCCTAAAAGCAAATTCTGTACTGCCAGCAATTGCACTGGCAATACTTGTTTTCCCAATACCTGGTGGGCCATACAAAATCATTGATGTTAATCGTTTGGCTTTTACCATACGATAGATAATTTTATTTTGCCCCACCAAATGTTGTTGTCCAACTATTTCATCTATTGTTTTTGGACGCATACGAAAGGCTAGGGGAGCCACCATAATTATTCTCCTTTAAATAATTTTTTTATTTTAGACCAAACTGATATTTTCTCAAGCTTATAGTTGGAATTAGAATCAGTTTTTTTGTTATATTTTTGAGTAATATCAATAATTGATTCGTTAATAGCATCTTTTGAAACGACAAGCACGCCTGTTGCTTCATCAACTGTTTGAGCAGATTGGTCGCTAATTAATGAAAATCTAATATTGTTTTGAGAGCAACTCTTAATAATTAGTGATGCGTTAGGAGTGTTAATTTTGTTGTTAATTAATACTTGGTAATTTTGGTAACTAGGGATATGGTCAACCAGAGTCTCAACGAGTTCTTTGTTTTTGAACTGTGCTACTGATAGTCTGACTAGAACACGTTCACGTAGGGAACCAAGATACTGGCGTCTTTCGTCTGGGTTGGTTTGAGGTGTAGACCCCATACTGTTTTTTTCAAGACGATCGGTTAGGTTATCTGTCATGTGGAAAGCACCTCCTTATAATAAAAGTGTATTAAAAAATCCCCGATAAAGATACCGGGGAATAAACAAAATAAATAAATATTAAAGTTTTTGGTTGTAGAATTCAACAACAAGTGATTCGTCGATTTCTGGTTCAAGTTCATCACGTTCTGGTAAACGAGTTAATGAACCTGTTAATTTGTTATCGTCAAATGAAACGAAAGCAGGACGAGCAACTGTAGCTTCAACTGCTTCTTTAACGATAGCCAAGTTTTGTGAACGTTCTCTAAGAGCGATAACTTGGTTAGGTTTTACTTCAAATGAAGGAATATCAACGCGTTGACCATCAACAGTCACGTGACCGTGGTTAACTAATTGACGAGCTTGACGACGTGTAGTTGCTAAACCTAGACGGTAAACAACATTGTCTAAACGACGTTCTAGTAAGACCATGAAGTTAACACCGTGTTTACCTTCACGAATTTTACCAGCTTTAACGAAAAGATTCATAAATTGACGTTCAGTTAGACCGTACATCACACGTAGTTTTTGTTTTTCACGTAATTGTGAACCGTATTCTGAAATTTTACCACGACGAGCGTTTGGACCGTGGTCACCTGGTGCGTAAGGGCGACGTGCAAGTTCTTTACCAGTACCTGATAAAGAAATTCCAAGACGACGAGATTTTTTCCAACTAGGACCTGTATATCTTGACATAAAAATGTTCCTCCATAAAATTTGATTATTGGAGTAAAATATAAGAAATAAGTTCGGCATTCGTGCATTTCATGTTGACACTTTCACCACGTGCAGCCGCGGGTTACTCATTGACTTAAAGCGCCATGAAATGTTGACGTTCTTGCCACTTATTGCTGCAATATTTTACACTTTAATCATTATAGATGAAATATGATTTTAAATCAAGCCTATTTATTTAGTGAAAAGGCTCTGCAAAGCTCATATTTTTTGATACAATAGACTTTATATGGAATATTGGGGGAAGCTTTTATGTCAGTAGGACAAACAGTTGTGCTTTCAATAAGTATTTTATTAATACTTACAGTTATCATTCAGATATTAATGAATTTCATCAGAAACAAACGTGTTGTCAAACATATTGAACAGGTTATAAATGATTTTCAATCAGCTGAACTAGCTGAAAAATATCAGCATCTGAAGGAAATTACGTTATCAGGATCCAGTTTGATAACATTTAATAATTGGGAGAAAGTTTACTTAGACTTGGAATCTAGATCTGTGGAATTATTAGAAAAAAATCATAAGGTTTCTCAGACTACAAATCATTTTAGATTATTAACAGCAAATTCGTTGTTAATTGATTTAAAGCAAGCTGTTTTTGAAGCTGAACAAGATGTTGAAGATGTTGAATTGGTTTTTAATCAGCTTATAAATGCTAATAGTGAATCTGAAAAGGAAATTGAACAGATATATGATAAGTATGCTGAAATGAGAAAAGATATTTTATCAAAATCTTACAATTATGGACAAACTATTAATTTTTTAGAAGATTATTTATTGGGTCTTGAGAATAAATTTTCTGAAGTAAAAAAACTAAATAGTGCTGGTAATCATATCGAGACTCATCGATTATTAAGCTATCTGAGATTGCAATTAAATCTGCTAGCACAAAAGTTGCCAAGAATTAAAAAAAGTTACGAAAAATTAAGTAAAAAATTGCCACAGCAAGTTAAAGAAATAGCTGACGATTACCAACATTTACTTAGTCAAAATTATCAATTTTCGAATGTTAATGTGGAAACACTTATTGACAACTTAAATGCAAGCGTTAATCAAGCTAATCAGCAATTAAATCAAATTAACCTAGATGAAGTTGAAAATTCGATTGATAACGTCAATAATAAGATGATGGAAATTGAGCAAATTTTAGAAAACGAAATAAATGCCAAAAAATTTGTGATTGATTTTCAAAGACGGTTATCCGAGCAATTTGAAAAAGTCTCATTAGCCAACTCAAATTTAATGGATTTGTTAGTTCACATAGACCAAAGCTATATATTAACTAATGATGAAATTACTGAAAGTGGTTATATTGGATCTGAAATAAGCCAAATGAAAAATGATTTCGATTTGGACATTCAAAACATTGAAAAAGAATCTCCAGTTTACTCTGAAATCAAGGCTGACTTTTTAAGAATTAATCAAAGACTAGATGAGATTAGTAGTCGTCAACGAGAAATTGAACAAGATATTGAAGGACTGACAGAGGCTGAAAAAGTTGCTCAACAATCTGTTCAAGAGATGCATTTGAATCTCAACATGTTGAAGCGAAAATTAGATCGTTATAAATTACCAGGTTATCCAGCACGATTTATTGAATATTATAAACTTGTTGAAGCTGAAATCGAAAAAATTTATGATGAATTAAATCAAGTCAAAATTGATATGAAACAAATTTCCGATGACTTGATTTTAGCCCAACAAGATTTGAATAAATTAACTACGGACTCTGAAAATATCCTTGCCACTTCAGAATTGACAGAAATTGCGGTTCAGTATAGTAATAAATATATTCAGGATAATAAAAACATTAATCAAGCCGTAAAAAAAGCATACCAATTATACAATCAAGAATTTGACTATGAGGGTGCGCTAGATACAATAGCTAGTGCCTTGGAAAAGGTTGAACCTGGAGCCTACGAAAAAATTGAGAAAGATTACTACAAAGGCTTATAAAAAATAAGTTAATGAGTTGAATGTTATTTAATTTTTCGCTATAATACTTTAGACGTTCAAACAATTTAGACCAGATTACTGGTCTTTTTTAGTTTTAAAGGTGGATAATAATTTGATATATTTTGATAATAGTTCAACAACCTTAATCAATGCTAATGTACTAAATACTTACCAAGCGGTTAGTCAAAAGTACTGGTCTAATCCTTCTAGTCTACACAAGTTTGGTGAGAAGAGCTTTATGCTAGTTGAACAATCTCGCTTACAAATTGCTGATCTGCTTGGGGTTAAAGGTAGCGAAGTGTTTTTTACCAGCAGTGGCACAGAATCCGATAACTGGGCAATTAAAGGTACCGCAATTTCAAAAAGAAAACTAGGAAATCATTTAATTACGACCCAGATTGAACACCCTGCGGTTTTAAACTCGATGAAACAACTTGAAGAATTAGGCTTCAAAGTGACGTATCTACCTGTTGACCAAACCGGTATTGTAAGCCCAGATTCTGTAGAACAAGCAATCACAGAAAATACGATACTTGTTTCAATCATGGCAGTTAATAATGAAATTGGCTCTATTCAACCTATTGCTAAAATTGGAGATATTTTAAAAGAATACCCATCAATTCACTATCATGTGGATGCGGTTCAGGCTATTGGTAAAAATTTATGGTCAAAACTTTTTCATCCACGTATTGATTTGATGAGTTTTTCAGCACATAAATTTAACGGTCCTCGTGGGGTTGGATTCTTATATAAAAAAGCCAACCGTCAATTGCAGCCACTATTGAGTGGTGGTGGGCAAGAGCAAAATCTACGTTCAGGAACCGAAAATACTCCGGGCATAGTTGCGAGTGCCAAGGCATTAAGACTCACAATTGAAACACAGCAAAAAACTGCCCAACAAACTGTCGCAATAAAACGTGAACTGCTAGATTATCTAACTGATAAACCAGGTATTTCTATTTTTTCACCTGATGCTAGTGATTTTGCGCCACATATTCTAACTTTTGCTTTAGAAGGCGTCAGAGGAGAAACTCTTGTTCACTTACTTGAAGAACAAGAAATTTATGTCTCAACGACAAGTGCTTGCTCCAGTAAAGATGAGACTGGGTCAGGGACACTTAAGGCTATGGCTGTCGATGATCGTATTGCCCAAGGGGCTATTCGTTTGAGCTTTTCTTCGGAAAATACATTGGCTGAAGCTCAAGAATTTATCAGTAAATTTGAAGAAATTTATAAACGTTTTGAAAATATTAGTTACTAAAAAAAGGAGCTGCATATATGGAATTTAGCGAAGTACTAGTGAGATACGGTGAACTATCAACTAAGGGAAAGAACCGTCGTGAGTTTATTAACCGTTTGCATGGTAATGTTAGTCGCGCACTACATGATTTGAGTCACCTTGATATCTCAACTAAAAGAGATAGAATGCACATTAAATTAAATGGCGAAAACTGGGAAGTAGTCGATGAAAAATTATCAAAGGTATTTGGTATTGAGACTTATTCACCAGCCATTAAGGTTTCAAAAAATATTGAAGATATTCAAGAAGCTGCAGTTGAAATGATGAAAGCTATTTATCATGAAGGTTTATCATTCAAAGTCAATACTCGTCGAAGTGATCATGAGTATGACCTAGATACTAATGAAATCAATCAATTAGTAGGTGGAAGCGTTACTGATGCACTACCAGACATTGCTGTCAAAATGAAAAATCCAGACGTTGTCTTGCGAATCGAAGTTCGCCATGATGCTGTTTATTTATCGAATCGAACAATTAAAGGGGCAGGTGGATTACCAGTTGGAACGGCTGGCAAAGCTATGTTAATGCTTTCAGGTGGTATTGACTCCCCAGTTGCCTCTTATCTAACAATGAAACGTGGAATTGAAATAGAAATGGTTCACTTCTATTCACCACCCTATACAACAGATAAAGCACTAGCTAAAGCTAAAGCATTGACAAGTAAGCTAGCAGCTTATTCAGGTAAAATTAAATTTATTGCGGTTCCTTTTGCCCATATTCAAGAACAAATTAAGCAAAATATTCCAGAAGGATATTTGATGACGGTTCAACGTCGCTTTATGCTAAAATTAACTGATTTAATTCGTGAACAACGTAAAGGATTAGCTATTTCCAATGGAGAATCAATTGGACAAGTTGCCTCACAAACGCTTGAAAGTATGATGGCCATTAATGATGTGACAACGACACCAATTATTCGTCCTGTTGCTACCTTAGATAAGACAGATATCATTCGTATTTCTGAAAAAATTGATACTTTTGATCTTTCGGTTATGCCATTTGAAGATTGCTGTACAATTTTTGCACCAACTAGACCTAAGACTCGACCTAAGACTGAAAAAGCAGTTCTATATGAAAACGCTTTAGACTCAGAATCGATGATTCAAGAAGCTTTAGATAATATTCAAATTACTGATATTTATCCTGATCAAGACTTTATTTCGACCAATAATCAAGATGAGTTTGAAGATTTACTTTGACATTTGGGATAATTTTAGTAGAATATAGTCAATAGCAACGACCAAGAGGTGTTTTTTCGACTTATAGAGATAAAATCGATGCGCTGAAAGATTTTAAAACAGAAAAAACAAGTAGCTTGTGAGCTGTTTAATTGAAATGAGTAAATTAAACCGGTAAACCCCGTTATCTTTATTGATATTAAAGTGGATTCTGTTTGTTATTTATAAGCAGGGTCAATTTAGGTGGTACCGCGATCAATTCGTCCTAGACATTAAGTTGTCTAGGATTTTTTTATTTAGGAGGAATAATATGACTGAATTATCCAAAAAATTCAATCCACAAGAAGTGGAGCAAGGCCAATACCAACAATGGCTAGACGAAGATTTATTTAAACCAAGTGGCGACAAGAAAGCAAAACCCTATTCTATTGTTATTCCACCTCCAAATGTTACAGGTAAGCTACATATGGGACATGCATGGGATACGACTTTACAAGATATGATTATCAGACAAAAACGTATGCAAGGATTTGACACTTTATACTTACCAGGTATGGACCATGCTGGTATTGCAACACAGGCAAAAGTTGAAGGTAAAATTCGTGAAGAAGAAGGCCTAACACGTCATGAACTAGGACGTGAAAAGTTCCTAGAAAAAGTTTGGGAATGGAAAGATGAATACGCTAAAACCATCAAAGACCAATGGGGTAAGATGGGATTATCACTTGATTATTCACGTGAACGTTTTACTTTAGATGATGGGTTAAGTGATGCTGTTAAAAAAGTATTCGTTCAAATGTACAACAAAGGCTTGATTTACCGTGATGAATATATCATTAACTGGGACCCAGCTCTTCAAACAGCTCTTTCAGATATCGAAGTTATCCACCAAGAAGATCAAGGTGCTTTTTACCACATTAAATACCCTTACGTTGATGGATCAGGTCATATTGAAATTGCAACAACAAGACCTGAAACGCTTTTAGGAGATACAGCGATTGCTGTTCATCCTCATGATGATCGTTACAAAGATTACATTGGTAAAGAAGTTATTTTGCCTTTAACTGACCGCAAATTACCAATCATTGCTGATACTTACGTTGATCGTGAATTTGGTACAGGTGCCGTAAAAATCACACCAGCTCATGACCCTAATGACTTTGCAGTAGGTAACCGTCATGACTTAGAACGTATCAACATTATGAATCCTGACGGTACAATGAATGAAAATGCTGGTAAGTACGAAGGCATGGACCGTTTTGATGTTCGTAAAGCTATCGTAAAAGACTTAGAAGAAGCAGGCGCTTTGTTAAAAGTTGAAGAAATGGCTCACAATGTTGGTCACTCAGAACGTTCAGGTGTGCCAGTTGAACCAAGACTTTCAACACAGTGGTTCGTTAAAATGAAACCTCTAGCAGAAGAATCATTGAAAAACCAAGAAACTGATCAAAAAGTAACTTTTGTTCCTGATCGCTTCGAAGGCACCTTTACCCGTTGGATGGAAAATATTCATGACTGGGTTATCTCAAGACAACTATGGTGGGGACACCGTATTCCAGCTTGGTACCATAAAGAAACAGGCGAAATCTATGTTGGAGAAGAAGCTCCTCAAGATGCTGAAAACTGGGAACAAGATGAAGACGTTTTAGATACATGGTTCTCAAGTGCTTTATGGCCATTTTCAACAATGGGTTGGCCAGATGTGGAAGCTAGTGACTTTAAACGTTACTATCCAAATAATACATTGGTTACCGGTTACGATATTATTCCTTTCTGGGTTGCTCGTATGATCTTCCAAGGATTAGAACTAACAAATGAACGTCCATTTGAATACACATTAATTCACGGATTGATGCGTGATGCTCAAGGCCGTAAGATGAGTAAATCATTAGGTAATGGTATTGATCCAATGGAAGTTATTGAACAATATGGTGCTGATGCTTTGCGTTGGTTCTTATCAACAGGTTCAACTCCAGGACAAGATACAAGATTTAGCTATGACAAGATGGATGCTGCATGGAATTTCATTAACAAAATTTGGAACATGAGCCGTTTTGTTATTATGAACTTACCTGAAGGAACAAAAGCTGCACATTTACCTAACCCTGAAAACTTTGATTTATCAGATCGTTGGATTTTTGCTCGTCTAAACCAAACAGTTAAAGACGTGACTCGTCTAAATGATCAATTTGAATTTGGTGAAGCTGGTCGTGCATTGTACAACTTTATTTGGAACGACGTTGCTGATTGGTATATCGAAATGAGTAAAACAATCTTTACAGGTGAAGATGAATCAGCTAAAGCAACTAAAGCTAATCATCTTGTTTATATAATTGATCAAATTTTACGTTTAATGCACCCAATCATGCCATTTGTAACAGAAAAATTATGGCAATCAATGCCTCATGAAGGTAAGAGCTTAATGGTTGCAGAGTATCCAACAGCACACGCTGAGTTTGAAGATGATCAGGCGATTGTAGAAATGGACTTCTTGATTGACGTTATTAAATCTATTCGTAATATTCGTGCTGAGGCTAACGCACCACTTTCAACCCCAATCGATTTACAAATTCGTGTTGATGGGGATGCACAATCTGACATCTTAAATAATAATGCAGATTTCTTATCTCGCTTTGTTCATCCAAAATCAATGATGATTGCAACTGATATTAAAGCGCCAAAATTAGCACTTAACGCAGTAATTACAGGGGCTCAAATTTTTGTTCCTTTAGCAGAATTAGTGAATATTTCAGCGGAAATTGACAAACTAAATAAAGAAGTTGAAAACTTAAATGGTGAGATCGCACGTATTGATAAGAAATTGTCAAACGAAGGGTTCGTAAGTAAAGCACCTGAAAAAGTTGTAGCTGAACAAAAAGATAAAAAAGCAGATTATCAATCACAATTGGATAGCGTGTTAGAACGTATTCAAGAATTGAAGGATAATCAATAATATGGCAACACCTCATAAACTGACGGCTGATCAAGCGGTCAGTTTTATTCATAATCTCCCGAAACTGCAACGCACTAATTCGTTAAAAAATATCAAATTAGTGCTTGATCAATTAGATAATCCGCAAAATAAAGTTAAGACAATTCACGTTACAGGAACAAACGGTAAAGGGTCGACCTGCTATTATTTGAGTCATTTACTTACGGCAGCTAATCAAAAAGTAGGTTTGTTTATTTCACCATTTATTATTCAATTTAATGAACGGATTCAAATTAATAATCAGCCTATTAGTGATAATGAGTTGGTCAAACTAGTTGAGATAGTTAAATCTGTACTTGATAAAATAAGAAATCAACAACCAGATTTTATTATAACTGAGTTTGAATTTGTGACAGTTCTAGGGTACTTAGCCTTTGCTAATCATCAAGTCGATTACGCTATTATTGAAGTTGGTATTGGAGGTAAGAATGACAAAACTAATGTTATTACACCTGAACTTTCAATTATCACCTCAATTGGCATGGACCATAAAGCTCTTATTGGGCCAACTTTAAGAGATATTGCAAAAGAAAAAGCTGGTATTATCAAAGCACATAAACCAGTTGTAATTGGCCATGTTTCAAAAGAAGTGAAATCAGTTATACAAAATCGTATTACAAAGATAAAGGCCTGTGGGTACTGGCTCGATTATCAGTTTGAAATTGAACAACAATCATTTAAGACACAAAATCGGCACTATATCGATGTTAAGCCAGCAGCCTATGTTGAACAAATCGATATGGCAATAGCAACACAGGCTTATGAATTATTACTACCTTATCAGTTAGATTCTGTGAAAGTGGTTGATGTACTTAATTCGGTTGAAATTCCAGCTAGATATCAATTTGTTAACGAAAAACCTGATATTATCGTTGATGGTGCTCATAATATTGATGCCATTAAAGAATTGAAAAATTATTTAGTCACGCATTATCCTGATTCAAAAAAATTAACTATTTTAACAGCAATTATGAAAGATAAAGATTATCGGGGTATCTTTAATCTATTAAAAGATTACAAAATCAAATTGACAACAATAGATAATCCAAGAGCCGTAAAGAAGTCTGAATTTGAAGAACTAAATTTTCCCAATCTAACATATGTTGAGGATTATTTATCTTTCATACAACATTGGCGTCAACAATCCGACTCTAGTGATACTTTGGTTATTTGTGGGTCATTTTACTTTGCATCTGAGGTCATAAAGTTTTTTAATAAAAACTAAGGAGGATTTAAAGATGTACAGTTCGCAATTACACAAAGAAATCAAAGGAGCTATTTTTGATATGGATGGTTTATTAATTAATAGTGAGCAGCTTTACTATGAAACAGGGGTAGCGATTATTGAAAGAGACAAGCTTCCTATACCAAAAGATGCATATTTGGATATTAAAGGCTATTCGTCGAAAGAGTTCAAAGCGTTCTATTTAAATTTTGTTAGCAAAGAAATATTTGCTCGTTTTATGAAACAAACTAATAACTATGTGGAAAAGGCAATTCAAGCAGGGAAATTAAAACTGATGCCAGGTGTTAATCAACTAATTAGTCAACTGAAAAAGAATGGTACTAAACTGGCATTAGCTTCTAATAATCATAATTTATTTATTAATGAAGCTTTAAATAAGACAAATATGCACCATGTTTTTGATGTAGTCTTAAGCCATGAAGATGTAACTCGTCCAAAACCCAGTCCTGACATTTACGATGCAGCTCAAAAGAAGCTAGTGATTCCTCACAGTCAACTAGTTGTCTTTGAAGATTCTGTCCCAGGTGTTCAAGCAGCAAACGCGGCAGGGATTTCAAGTGTTTTCGTTTCTGATTTGAGGGATGCAACCCAAGTAGAACGGCAAATCGCGACTTTGACATTGTCTTCTTTAGAAAAATTTGATTGCTAATATTTCTATTCGCGTACTTAACAGTACATTCAAATGTCAGGAAGAAATATGATGATTAAAAATATAGTTAACTTAACCAGGAAATCTGATAAAAAGTTATTAGAACTTTTTTTAAATCAATTCACTAAAGAAGCTGATTTAAAAAGTTTACAGCAATATGCAACATCGCTATCTTTACTTGATAGTGAGAGTCAAAATAGTGCCATTTTTGCCGAAGTTGTCGATAGATTTAAAAAATTGCGTTTAAAAAGTCTGATGAAATATACGAGCAATCAGCTTATGGGAGAACATCTCATCAATTCTTTAGCTTGTTTCAACAGAGAAGTTTTGGTAGTCGTATTTTTAGATGTAAAAAATTATATAATAAGTGAAAAAGTCGTTTTCAAGGGGACTTTAACACACTCTGTGGTCCATCCTAGGGAAGTTTTTCAATTAGCGATACTAAATCGAAGTGCTAAAATTATTTTAGCGCATAATCATCCTAGTGAAGATTTGGAACCGTCATCTTCAGATATTAAATTTTCGAAACAAATGGTGGCTGCGGGTAAAATAATGGGTATTGAGTGTCTAGATCATTTTATTGTTTCCAAAAGTCGCTTTATTAGTTTGAAATCTTATGATTTTATTTAATTATTTGTAAACATTTAATATTTCTTTTTCGTGTAAAGTGCTTATGATATACTGATTTAGAATATGTATGCATGAAAAAGGAGCGATTTTATTGTTTGGGTTTGGTTCAAAAAATATAGGAATTGATTTGGGGACAGCAAATACCATTGTCTACATGGAAGGCAAGGGTATCGTATTAAGAGAACCTTCAGTTGTGGCAAAGAATATGAAAACTGGGGAAATAGTGGCAGTTGGGTCAGAGGCTAAAGCTATGATAGGTAGAACGCCAGGTAGCATCAAGGCAATACGACCAATGAAAGATGGGGTTATTGCCGATTACGATACAACTGCTGCAATGATGAAGTATTTTATGGAAAAAACTATTGGGAATAGCAAACCATTTGTGATGGTTTGTGTACCTAGTGGCGTAACTGAAGTTGAAAAGCGTGCGGTTATTGATGCAACTAAAGTTGCAGGTGCCCGTGATGCGTATGTTATTGAAGAACCTTTTTCGGCTGCAATTGGTGCAGGGTTACCTGTGATGGAACCGACTGGATCAATGGTAGTTGATATTGGTGGTGGAACGACAGACGTTGCGACAATTTCATTAGGTGGAATTGTTTCATCCCGCTCAACTCGCATGGCAGGCGATAGATTTAATGAGTCTATTATATCTCATGTTCGTCAACACTTTAATTTGTTGATTGGTGAACGAACTGCTGAAGATATAAAAATTAATATTGCTTCAGCTTCTGTTGAGAAATCAGAAGAGTTAGATGATATGTCAATTAGAGGGCGAGATTTATTGACAGGTTTACCTAAGTCTGTTGAAATCACAGCTAAAGATATTGCTGAAGCCATCCATGAAGTAATAGAAGAAATTATTGTTGTAATTAAAGAAACACTGGAAGAGACATCTCCAGAAATTGCTGCTGATGTTATTGATCATGGAATTGTTTTAACTGGTGGTGGAGCATTGTTAAAACACTTACCAGATGTGATATCTGAAGCCACTAAAGTACCTGTATTCATTGCACAAGAACCACTTGATTGTGTGGCTATTGGAACAGGGGAATCTTTAAAAAGCATCGATGTAATGCGCAAAAAATAAAAAGCGACTTAGGGTCGCTTTTTAGTGTTTAGGACTAATTGCAAATGAAGAAAATTCTAAAAAACAAAAAAATAATGTCTATTCTTGCAATATTAATAGTAGTTGTTGGATTAGTTATCACATCTACCAATTTACAAAAAAAACAAGATAAGCCATTTTTTCTGCAGACATTTTTGAATGACAGTGTCTCTGTTGTGACTAGGGTAATAAATGTCCCAGTGACATGGTTTAGCTCGGGAGCAGCAACAGTCAGTCAACTAGCTAATACTTATCAAGAAAATGAAAATCTAAAGAAACAATTAGATGATCTAGCACAAACAAAAGTGAAATCTAAGGCTATTGCAGATGAAAATGAAGAATTGAAAGAAGCATTAGATTTGAAAAAAACGCTAACTGGTTATAAGTTGGTGAATGCTTCTATTATTTCCAGGCCCTCAGTAACATGGTCTAATCTGGTGATAATTGATCAAGGTAGTCAAAGTGGTATTGAAAAAGGTATGACTGTTATGGCTGATAAAGGTGTAGTAGGGCGTGTTCTAGAAACTGATAGTATCAGTTCAAAAGTAGAACTAATTTCAACGACATCACGATCATCTAATCGTTTTTCTGTTCAAACTAGTACAGATAATCGACTAGATAGCAATATTGGTGTGATATCTGGCTATGATACCAAAACGGGTACGTTATCGATGACACAAGTAAGTTCAAATAGTGAAATAAAACCCGGAACTCAAGTTTACACTAGTGGCCTGGGTGATGCTTCTCCTAAAGGATTATTAATTGGGACTGTCGAGAAGTCAGATGCAGGGGATTATGGTTTTTCAAATATTATTAAAATAAAACCCGCAGCTAATATTAATAATTTTTCAGTAGTTTCGGTGGTGTTAAGAAATGTGGATAAATAGTATGCACAGAGTGAAAAAGTGGGTACTCCCCTTGTTATTGCTGCTGTGTTTAATATTAGACGGTGTACTTTCAAAGTCTATTTCACCGTTGTTAGGTAATAATACTTTTATTGTTTCTACACAATTTTATTTGATATTTCAATCGCTAATTGCTTTTTATAATGGTAACAATACTTACTGGCTATATGTAATAGTTGGGATGGGACTTATTAGTGATGTTTTTTATTCAGGAATAATAGGAATTAACACCTTTTTATATGCCGTTGTCTTTTATTTGGGCCAAATTAATGCTAAAAGATTTCCGGATATCAAATTAGCTAGAGGTTTTGTCACGTTATTAAGTTCTGTGGGATATCAATTGTCCCTTGGTATTTTACTGGTTATTTTTAGAATACAAACCAACACCGGATTTGTGTCTGGAATACCAACGGTAATAAAAACAGCGATGTTAACTACTATTTTATTCGTAATTTTCGATAGATTATTTATTTTATATATTCAAAAGTACCCATTTATTAAATCAATATAAAAAGCAAGTATCTTTTATAAAATGGATACTTGCTTTTTTATGTTATCTGAAAAGTTGAGAAACAATTGGGATAATTAGTCCGGCTAACATAAGTAATGCCATGAATATTGCAACAACTATAGTTACTATTTGAAACGGACTCTTTTTTTTATTCATATAAAAAACTCCTTTATTAATTGAAATTGTAACTTATGAAATAACGAATTGCAATCCATTATGTGATACTAGTGTCACATAATATAAAAACAAGCATAAGGAGGGATGAGTTTGTATTTTTTAATTATTTTGATAGGTTTAATAATTTCTTATTTTGTAAGTCAGCCATTATTCAAAAAAAAATCATATTTTAGTGGATACGATGTTTTTTCTGTTTTTGCTTGGGTAGCAGTTCTTAATTTATCATTAACTGATGGGCTTAGTCATTTTATACCGATAGTGCTTATTATTCTAGCAAGTGCAATCAGTGTTTATGCTGTTTACACAGCTATCCTGAATCGAAATATTTATATGAAAGTATTTTTGATGAAGTTTTGTAAATTTCAATCGTTTTTATCGATTGTTTGTTTATTACTTTTGAGTCTATTGACTATAGTTAACAATTTTTTCTAAAGAATCAATGTAATATGGAGTCAAATATATAAATCGACTGGTTTAAAGCCTTAATTTATGGTAAATTTGTGGTATAAGAGAGCATGTTTAAAGGCATTTTTTATGAACTTGCTTTTATACGATGATACTCAATTAAACTAAAAAAGATTTGGAATTATAATTATGACATTTAATCATACAACAGTATTACTTCATGAAACAATTGATCAACTTAATCCTAAGAATAAAGGGACCTATGTCGACTGTACTTTTGGTGGTGGTGGACATGCTAACTATTTATTATCACAAATATCAGAAGCGACACTTTATGGTTTTGATCAAGATTTAATGGCTTTAGAAAGAGCTAAGCAAGTCTACGAAAATTATCTCGATCCAACTACTAATTCAAAAAAATCACAACTACATCTTGTTCATTCTAATTTTGAAAACATAAAGACTCAGTTAAATGAAAGAAATATTGATCAAGTTGATGGCATTTACTATGATCTGGGCGTCTCTTCCCCTCAATTCGATATTCCCGAAAGAGGATTTAGTTATCGTTATGAAGCGCGGTTAGATATGAGAATGGATCAAACACAAGAGCTGGATGCTTATCAAGTAGTCAACTCTTGGAGGTTCCAAGATTTAAATCGTATTTTAAAGCGCTATGGTGATGAAAAATTTGCTAAAAACATTGCTAGAAATATTGAGAAGCAAAGAGAAATCGCACCTATTGAAACAACAACACAGCTTAGTGAAATCATCAAAGAATCTATCCCAGCGTTTGCTAGAAGGCATGGTGGTCATCCAGCTAAGAAAAGTTTTCAAGCTATTCGGATTGCTGTTAACCATGAACTTGAGGCTTTAGAAAAATCTCTAGAAGATGCGATTTCTTTACTTAAACCGGGTGGTAGGATTAGTGTTATATCATTCCACTCTCTAGAAGATAGAATAGTAAAAAATATATTTAAGGAACATTCAGAAGTTGATGTTCCAAGCAATATGCCCATTATACCTGATCATCTAAAACCAGAATTAAAATTAATAACTCGAAAGCCGATTACAGCCGGAGAAAAAGAGCTCCAACACAATAATCGTGCCCATAGTGCTAAATTACGTGTTGCCGAAAAGATGTAATAAGGAGAGGAACTGGATATTATGGCAGATAGTCCACTAAAAAAGCACAATTACGATTATGGCTACACTAAAAAGCCAACCAATTTCAAAATGGAAAGTGAAAATCAGCAAAATTACTCAAATAAAAAAGATGTTGTAAAACACACTGCTAGTGAAAAAATAATGTTATTAGGGTTAGGTGCGACCGGGTTTGTAGCGATGATTGCTTTGGTTTTTACAAGTGTACTTAGTACGCAATCACAGCAGAATTTGCAAAGTATCAATGCCTCAATTACACAGACACAAAATAAAAATATCGATTTGCAACAAGATATTGGTGAATTGACTAATAATCAAAAATTAGCAGATATTACACAGCAAAACCACCTTCAATTAATCGAAGGCAATATAAGGAATATTCAAAAATGAGCATGAACCCTAATAAAAACAAAGCCCCAAATGAAAATATGAAAGCTAAGAAATATAGCAGAGCAATGGGGATTTTTTTAGAGCTAGTTGTCTTTTTAGTTTTCATCATTTTTGCGTTGAGGTTTGTTTATATCACAACAATTGGCCAGGTTGATGGTCAAAACTTAGGACAGTTAATAAAAAATGCCTACGACAAAACAATAACAGAAAAAGCAAATAGAGGAACGATATATGATAACAACAATCAAGTCATTGCCACCGACTCAAGATTATACTCTATCTATGCTGTACTCAGTGACACACAGGTCTCTATAGATAAAAAAACACCGTTGTATGTAGTTAATAAAGAAGAAACAGCAGAAAAATTAAGTAAAGTTTTACCAGCTTCCAAAGAACAACTTTTATCATACTTGAACACACGAAATGCATTTCAAGTTAGCTTTGGTGTGGCAGGTATCAATTTGTCTTTACAAATGAAGAAACAAATTGAACAATTAAATTTACCGGGGATAAATTTTACAGAAACACCCTCACGACTTTATCCAAATGGCATTTTTGCCTCTAACACAATTGGATTGACACAATTGGATACAAATGAAAATAATAGTCAATATCTGAAAGGTAACATGGGGATTGAAAAATTCATGGATGATACGTTAAAAGGTATAGACGGTGTAAAGAGGGCACAAGTCGATGCTAGAGGGTATGAGATGCCAGGGAGTCAGCAAGAGATTCAGAAGGTATCTAACGGTAAAGATGTTCATTTAACTATAGATAGTCGACTTCAAAGCTATATGGAGGAGCTTTTAACTGAAGCTCAAAATAAGTACGAGCCATTGGGTATGAACGCTATTTTAATGGAATCTAAAACAGGTAAAATTTTAGCTGCAACACAAAGGCCAACTTTTAACCCAACAACCAAAGACAACTTAAATAATTCATGGCGTAATACATTAGTTGAAGACGGCTACGAACCAGGTTCTGTTATGAAGATTTTGACACTAGCTGCAGCTATTCAAAACGGCACATATAATCCTAATCAATATTACCAATCAGGAGCTGTAAATGTTAATGGGTCTACTATTCGAGATTGGAATTGGTCTGGTTGGGGTAGTATTCCAATTTCTCAAGCTTTTCCTAGATCAAGTAATGTGGGAATGGTAAAACTTGAACAAGAAATGGGCAGTACAGTTTTTAATGATTATCTTAAAAAATTCCAAATCAATCAAAAAACAGGAATTACTTTACCAGGAGAAGTTGTTGGTAGCCGACAATCTAAAACTGATTTAGACTTTGCTATCAATTCTTTTGGTCAAGGAATAAACGTAACAGCAGTTCAAATGATGCAAGCCTTTAGTGCAATTGCAAATCAAGGACAGATGGTCAAGCCACAAATTATTGATCATATTGCAGACCCTAATACGGGTGAAAATAGTAGTCAATATCAAGTTGAAAATGTCGGTAACCCTGTGATTTCTAAACAAACAGCTAGTCAAGTTCTTTCAGCAATGAAAGATGTTGTTTATCAAAATTATGGAACAGGGACTGCTTACAAAGTTCCGGGATTTGATATTGCTGCCAAGACGGGTACTGCCCAAATAGCTAATCCCAATGGTGGTGGCTATTTAACAGGTAGTAATAACTACATTTTTTCTGTTGTAGGTATGGCACCAGCAGATGATCCAAAATACACATTATATATCACTGTTAAGCAGCCACAAAAAATGACTGCAGCTGCAGAAACAATAATGTCTAATATTTTCAAGCCATTAATGACACGCGTGTTGAGCTCAACAAACACAACGCCAACGTCTGTTAGTGTTCCTGACTTTACAGGAAAAACAATCTCAGAAGCGACAAGCTTGAGTAAAACAGCTAATGTGACACCCGTTATATTGGGCGATGGTCAACAAGTTGTTCGACAGAGTTTACAACCATCAACTATGATTTCAACTTCTAAGAAATTGCTACTGTTAACAAATGGGGCTTTAACAATGCCTGATATGACAGGATGGTCGAAAGATACGGTTGATGAGTTTGCTGCGCTTACAGGACAAAAAATCAACTATGAAAATCAAAATGTAGCTGGTTCTGTTACTGCCCAGTCAATCTCGAAAGGTCAGGCCTTGACAGATAATGGTCAAATTACGGTAACATTAAAATAAAAGATAGGTTGGGAAATTAAATGTTTAATGCTAGTGTGGCTTTCTTGATCATACTTACCATTTTAGGTATATGTGTGACTATGCCATTTTATATCAGTTATTTGAGAAAACACAAAGAAGGACAGCAGATTAGAGAAGAAGGTCCTAAGTGGCACGAAAAAAAAGCTGGGACACCGACAATGGGAGGGCTGGTCTTCTTAGTTGTTACAGCTATCTTTTCTTTTATTTATCTCAGTCTGTTCCACACGGTTACAAGTGCCTTTTATGTTTTACTTGTTATTTTATTGGTTTACGGTCTGGTTGGATTTTTTGATGACTTTATCAAAGTTTTCAAAAAACAAAATTTGGGACTGAAAGCTTATCAAAAATTCACATTACAAGTTGCAGCAGCAGTTATCAGTTTAACTATTGCAACAGCTACAGGGATTTTACCTAATTTGCAGTTGCCAATTGTTGGAAGTACCTCATCACTTATGATTCTATTTGTTTTTTACACAATCTGGATTGTTGGATTTTCAAATGCGGTAAACCTTTCGGATGGACTAGATGGCTTAGCTACTGGATTGAGTATTATCTCCTTTGGTACATATGGTGTTATTGCATACAATCAAAATAATTTAAGCGTATTTGTTTTTATTATAACCTTAATTTCTGCTTTGATTGGGTTTATGATTTTTAATAAAAAACCAGCTAAAATATTCATGGGCGATGTTGGATCATTGGCATTGGGGGGGATTTTAGCGACAGTGTCTATCTTACTAGACCGTCCCTGGTCATTGCTGATTATTGGAATCGTATTTGTTTTAGAGACACTTAGTGTGATTTTACAAGTATCTTATTTCAAAATGACGCATAAGAGGCTATTTAAAATGTCACCTATTCATCACCATTTTGAAATGTTAGGTATGAATGAATGGCAAGTGGATGGTCTATTCTGGGCAGTAGGCTTAGTTGCTTCAATTTGTTACTTGATTTTTGGGGGAATTTAAATTTTGGAAAATGCAGATTATAAAAACAAGACCGTTTTGGTCTTGGGTATG
Organism: Holzapfeliella floricola DSM 23037 = JCM 16512; assembly: GCF_001436605.1. Classification (GTDB taxonomy): domain Bacteria; phylum Bacillota; class Bacilli; order Lactobacillales; family Lactobacillaceae; genus Holzapfeliella; species Holzapfeliella floricola. Next base: position 92,529 of record NZ_AYZL01000020.1, read on the forward strand.
GGTAAAAGCGGCTATTCTGTTGCTAATGTTTTATTAAACCTAGGTTGTGAAGTCTTTTTGAATGAATCAAAAGATTTGTCTGGTAATACTGATGCTGAAAAATTACAGTCTAAAGGTGTGAATATTCGTTCAGGTGAATTAGCACTTGATTGGTATGATAAATACAGTTTTGAAGTCATAGTAAAAAGTCCGGGTATTTCATATGATAATCCGATGGTACAAGAAGGATTAAACCGATCCATTGCAATTGTTACAGAACCAGAAATAGGATTTTCCATCTGCAACGCTAAGATTATCGGCATAACAGGTTCTAATGGCAAAACAACGACCACAACATTAGTTGCAGATATGTTGAACAATGGTCTTAAAAAAGGGAAGGCTTATGCGGTAGGAAATATTGGCGTGCCTGTTTGTGATATCGTTCAAAAAGTAACGCCAAATGACGTCTTAGTAACAGAATTATCTAGTTTTCAATTGATGGGAATGCCGTCAATTAAACCCGATATCGCTGCCATTATTGATATTTATCCAACACATTTGGATTATCACAAAACCTTTGATAATTATATTAGTGCTAAACTGTCTATTACTAGAAATCAATCTGCAGAACAATTTCTTTTAGTCAATCAAGATCAATCCGACATCTTAAAAATTGAAACAGAATATAGCAAAGCAACACTTGAACCCATTAGTTTGGAAAATAAGTCAGAATCTGTAGTTTCAATTAAGGATAATTGCTTGCAGTATAAAGAAGAAAAAATTATTAACATTAATGAAATTAAATTACCAGGGCAACACAATTTACAAAACATTAGTTTTGCTGTAGCAATATCTAAGCTCATGGGAATTACAAATCAAGCGATTAAAAAAACACTGACAACGTTTACAGGGGTTAAACATCGGTTACAATATGTTGATGAAATTGCCAATCGGAAATTTTATAATGACTCAAAAGCAACTAATATTGAAGCGGCGTTGGTGGCGATTAATTCATTTAATAATCCAGAAGTGTTAATTGCTGGTGGATTAGATCGTGGATTTGAATTTGATGATTTAGTTATAGCGTTAAAAGAACATGTTAGTAAAATTGTTTTGTATGGTGAGACCAAAGAATTGATGGCTAAAGCTGCTAAGCAAGCAGGACTATCCGATATCAGTATTGTGGATACTCTAGAACAAGCTGTCCCGCTAGCGTTTGAAAAAAGTAGTCCTGGTGAAATCATTTTGTTTTCACCGGCCGCTGCTAGTTGGGATCAATTCGATAGTTTTGAAGAACGTGGCGATTGTTTTATAAAATATGTTAAGAGTTTGGTGGTAAATTAAATGCGAGTATTAGTTACTGGTGGCGGAACGGGTGGTCATATCTATCCAATGCTAGCTTTAATCAAGAGAATGAAAGAACGTGGCGAGTTAGAGGATGTTCTTTTTGTAGGTAGTAAAAGGGGATTAGAAAGTGACCTTGTTCCCAAAGAAGGTATTGATTTCAAATCATTAGAAATTCAAGGATTTAAACGTAAATTAACTTTCGATAACTTTAAAACATTAAACCTTTTCTTTAAAAGCGTTCGTGAAGCAAAGAAAATGATTAAAGAGTTTAAACCAGATGTTGTAATTGGGAGTGGTGGATACGTGAGTGGCGCAGTTGTGTACGCAGCTTCAAGGCTCAAAGTTCCCACTATTATTCATGAACAAAACTCGGTTGTGGGCATTACTAATAAATTTTTATCTCATTTTGTAACTAAAATTGCCTATGTTTTTGATGGAGCAGCTACTCAATTTTCGCAAAAGAAAAAACTAGTTAAAACAGGGAATCCAAGGTCACAAGAAGTTGCCGAAATGACACAGTTTGCTCGACTAACTGACTTTGGCCTAGAAAATGATGTTCCAACTGTCTTAGTATTTGGGGGATCTCAGGGGTCAAAAGCGCTTAATGATAAAGTGTTAGACACTTTGGATGTCTTAAATCACAAACCCTATCAAGTTATGTTTGTAACAGGGCGTCATTATTATAATGAGGTTAAAGAAACAATTGCTAAAGAACAACTAAATGTTCAAAAAAACATTGTCATTATGCCATATATTGACAATATGACAGCCATTTTACCAGAAATAACAGCAGTTGTTTCTCGTTCGGGTGCAACGACAATAGCAGAGTTGACAGCTGTTGGAACACCGTCTATCTTGATTCCAAGCCCTAATGTAACGCATGATCATCAAACTAAAAATGCACAAGATTTAGAAAAAACCGGTGCCGCAGTAGTGATAGCTGAAAGTGATTTAAATGATTATAACTTTGTCAGTTCAATTGATCATATTTTGTTAGATGCTTCATATGCTAAAAAAATGTCCTTAGCAGCTAAGAAACATGGTATTAGTGATGCAAGTGATAGACTAATTGAGTTGGTACATGATATTACGCAGTAAGTTTAGTGAAAATAGGTGGTGATTTATCATGGGACGTCATAAGAAGAAAAACTCGTCGTCTTCAAAGTTCACAAAAAAAGATCCACGGCAAGAATTAGATGGTTGGATTAGCCAGAAAAATCAAGACGTCAAGAATAAGCCGGAAAGAGCTAGCCAACGCTTAACTCAATTAAAAGTTCAAAGACGACGTTCTTTAATTAAAAAGCTGGTTTTGATATTCACGATTGCAACATTGGTTATATTAGCAAGTATCTACTATATGTCCCCAATATCAAATGTTAGCAAAGTTGATATAAATTCTGAAAATATCATTTCGAAAGAAGAACTTGAAAAATTAGTGATTTTCAATCCAAATGATAAAGTATTGATTGCCTATTTTAATCAAGGAACATTAAGTCAAAAAGTCAATGAAACTTATCCATCTATTGCAAGATTAGATTTAAAAATCACTAATTATAACGAATTGAATATGACAGCTGTTCCTGCTGAAGTTATCGGGTATCTCCAAAATGCTTCTGGATATCAACGCATAGTGACGGATGGTAGAGTATCTCCAGAAAATGTTGAAAACCCTAAGGACCACATTATTTATTTCGGATTTCAAGGAGATAATCAAAAAGATAGACTTCTACAGAGCGTTGGCTTATTCAATCGGCTGTCAGACAAAGTGAAAACAGAAGTAGCCAAGATTCGAGTTGATGGATTAAAACAAAATCAAATTATATTTGTTATGAAAGATGGTAACATTATATTAGGAAATCAAGATACAATTGTTGATAAATCAAGTTATTACGATAAAATGAAGGAAAAGCTAGATAACAAAAAGTATTTGATTGATTTAGAAGTAGGCTATTTTGCACAACCATTATCAGATGAAACAGAAAAAAACTATAATAATTAGATTTAGCAGTATCATAATAATTCTAAATTATGATAAAATTTAGTTTAGACTAAATAATCCACGCTAATGTATAGGGGGATAAATTTTGAGTAATCAAAAGTTAGTTGTTGGTTTAGATATTGGTACTAAAAATGTCAAAGCAACAATTGCTGATATTTCTTCTAATGATATTCGTATTATTGGAGTTTCCTCTGTTAAAACTCAGGGATTAGATAAAGGCAATATTGTTGATATTAATCAAACAGCAGAAGCAATTAAACAAGTATTAAGCAACGTTGAAGAAAAAGCTGGTACGCATAATATTAAGCAAGTAGTAACAGCTATTCCTGCTAATATGCTACAGTTGAAAATTATTGAGACAGAATATCAAATTGATCAAGAAGCTAGAGAAATTGACAACCAAGATGTTGAACGGGCTTTAAACCAAGCCTTCGAATTTTATTTGGATCAAGATAAAGCGGTCGTTAGTTTTACACCACTTTATTTTAAAGTTAACGGATTAGGCAATGTCGGTGATCCAAGACGTATGATGGGAAAAGTTCTTGCAGTTAAAGGTACCATGATGTCAGCACCTAAATACCTCATGCATAATTTAAAAAAAGCAATCGAAACTGCGGGTTACCAAAGTCAAAGCTTTGTTGCAGCACCTTTAGCTTTTTCATCTGTTGCATTAACAGATGACGAAAAAGAATTTGGTACTATTTTACTGGATATTGGCGGGGGGCAAACAACTGCTTCTGTCATTCAAAGTAATCAGTTAAGGTATGCATTTGTAGACCTGGAGGCTGGAAGTGATATTACAAATGACATTGCAGTTGTTTTGAATACATCCAAAAATTCAGCGGAACAAATAAAAATTGATTTTGGTAATGCGATGGAATCTCAAACTCGTGTTGAAGATACTTTTTCAGTTGAAAAAATTGGTCAAAAGAATTTAGATATTGTGGACGAAAGGTATCTATCGCAAATTATTGGTGCGCGTGTTGATCAAATATTAGATAATGTTGGTTCAGCTTTGTATCGCCATGATTTACTTGAAGCTCCTGGGGGTATTGTGATATCCGGTGGAAGTGCTGAACTAGCAGGTCTAGAAGAGTTTGTTCAAAACTTTTATGGTATCCAAACGCGAATTTATAGTCCAGATCGAATGGGCATGAGACATCCAGAATACACAAATGTATATGGTATTATTGACTATATGTCTCAATTAAAGGATATTGACCGTTTAATTAATCACCTAATTAGTGTTAATATAGATGGTAAAGGTGTTAGTGTTAACGTTGATAAAAGAAGTAACAATTTGTTTAGTAAATTTAATAAACCTAATGCTTCTAACAATTCTAGTGACGAACAAGAACAAGTACATAATGATTCTGAAAAGCCATCAGAAAACAACTCTTCTTCTACTCAACAGAATTCAAATAATAAACAACCTAAGCAAGGAAAACAAAAACTCAAAAATTTCTGGAGTAAATTTTTTGACTAATAATTGGAGGCACATATTTTATGGATTTTTCATTTGATTCACAAGATACAAATAACGCCATCATCAAGGTGATTGGTGTCGGGGGTGCTGGAGGAAATGCAGTTAACCGAATGATTGATGAAGATGTACAAGGCGTACAATTTATCGTTGCAAACACTGATGTGCAAGCATTAGAAAGTTCAAAAGCTGAAACAAAAATACAGTTAGGTCCTAAACTAACACGTGGACTAGGTGCTGGTTCTAATCCAGAAGTTGGAGAAAGCGCTGCAGAAGAAAGTGCACAAGCTATTGAAGATGAATTAAAAGGCGCTGATATGATTTTTGTAACAGCCGGAATGGGAGGCGGAACCGGTACAGGTGCAGCTCCAGTTGTTGCTAAAATTGCTAAAGAAACAGGTGCTTTAACTGTTGGTGTTGTGACCAGACCGTTCCTATTTGAAGGACCCAAGAGAAGCAAAAATGCCGCTCAAGGAATTTCAAATATGAAAGAGTTTGTTGACACATTGGTTATTATTGCAAACAACCGTTTACTTGAAATTGTTGACAAAAAGACACCAATGCTTGAAGCCTTTAAAGAAGCAGATAATGTTTTACGTCAAGGTGTTCAAGGAATTTCAGACTTGATTACATCAACAGATTACGTGAACTTAGACTTTGCTGATGTTAAAACAGTTATGCAAAATCAAGGTTCTGCTTTAATGGGGATTGGTTATGCTACAGGCGAAAATCGTACAGTTGAAGCTACTAAAAAAGCTATTTCATCACCGCTACTTGAAGTTTCAATTGATGGTGCAAAACAAGTATTATTAAATATTACAGGTGGACCTGATTTAACATTGTTTGAAGCACAAGATGCTTCAAGTATTGTTAGCCAGTCAGCTGGTGATGATATTAATATTATCTTTGGTACGTCAATTAACGAAAGTTTGGGAGACGAAGTTGTTGTCACTGTGATTGCAACGGGTATTGAAAATGGTGATAGCGTTAAGCCTTCAATCACAAAAGAATCACTCAATACACGTCCACAACCTACTTTAAATTCAAGTAGTCAAGCAGAAACTCACGCGGCATATTCACAACAAGAACTTCAAAAAGAAACTGAAGTATCACCAAAAGCAGAACCTAAGAAAGAATTCACTTTTGATACTAATCGTGAAGATGGTACCGAAAGAAATACTTTTGATCCAACTTCTGATTGGAAAGAAAGTCAAGAGTCTAAAAGTTTTGATACTTATTCAGATGATGATACTGAAAGCAATCCATTTGGAAGCTTTAGAACAGAAAAAGATGAGAGTACAGTAAATACAGACGTTGAAACACATCAAGATGATGATAATAACTTACCACCGTTCTTTAGACGCCGCAAAAATAAATTTTAATAAATTATGATTAGAAATATTTAGGAGGAATCATTATGGCTTTTGAAAAATTTGAAAAATTCTTTGGTTTTGGAGACGAAGATATTGAACAAGAAACTTATGATTACGAAAAAGAAAATGATTACCATCAAAACGAAACTAATAACACAAAAAGAGACAATGTGGTCCCTTTGAATTCTGATAAAAAACCTTCAAATAAGATTTTTTTATTTGAACCTAGAGTTTATTCAGATGCCAAAAACGTGGCAGAGCAAGTTTTGAATAATGGTGCATGTATCATTAACTTTTCAAGAATGGAAGACGACCAAGCAAAAAGAGTTGTTGACTTTTTAACAGGTACAGTTTACTCATTAAACGGTAAAATTGAACGTGTTGGCGATAAAATTTTTCTAGCCACTCCTCCTAAATTCGAAATCGATGGTAAAATTACAAAAATGATGGAACAAAATAAGGATGATTTAGATTAATGGCTGATTTTATTATTTTTATTTATAAAATAATACATTTTGTGCTTAACATTTACTCTATTCTTATCATAATAGATGCACTTTTAAGTTGGGTTCCAGCTTTAAAAAACGGCAGTTTGGGACGTTTACTTGGTAAATTGGTAGATCCTTATATTGGTACTATTGAAAGATATGTTCCGGCAATTGGTGGCATTAGTTTTGCACCAGTCATTGGTGTTTTTGTGCTATATCTAGCACAAAACTATGTTTTACCTAATTTCTTTTTATTAATCTGGAGGTTATTAGGTTAATGAAATTACAAGCAAGTAACTTCTATAGTTTTTTTGAGACCAATGAACATAAAACAATAAACTATTTAGTGGGTTTGATTAATCAAACTCACTTTTCATATGGTGGAAAAATCCTAACTCCTTTTTTAACTCTAAGGGAACAGTTTATTTTAAGTCAGCTGTTGAAAGTTTCTAAAACTGAATGCTACGTTAGCTTTTTTGGTGGATATAAATCTATTGATGGGGAAGCTGAGCGAAAAAGGGCTTTGCTATTTAGCGATAAACAAACTTCTATTGATGATGTTTCATTTGAGATAAACGCGTTTGAAATTAGTTATAATAGCAAATTCAATGAGTTGTCTCATGGTAAAATTTATGCAGCATTACATCAATTGGGTGTTGAATTTAATTCGTTTGGTGATATTGTCAATCAAGGCAGTACCTGGCAATTTTTTGTTAATCAAACAATGGCAGACTATGCTGAACAAGAGTTAACATCAATTTTTAAAATAAAAATCAAACTGATAAATGTACCATTAGAAGAAGTTATAATACCTGACCAAAATTATGAAGAAACTTCAATTCTAACAAGTTCAAAGAGAATTGATAATTTAATTGCCTCGGCTACCAATCAAAGTCGTTCTGCCGTTAAGCAATTGGTTGAATCATCAGCCGTTAAGCGTAATTGGGTGGCGCTGCTACCTAAACAGTTATCTTCTTCAATCTTACCTGGAGACTATATTAGTGTGCGACACTTTGGTCGCTTTCAGTTTGTGGTTGAAGAAGGCGAAACAAAACGTGGAAAGCATCGGCTAAGGCTTAAATTGTGGAGGACCAAGAAAAGGGGATAAGAAACAATGAATTTAACACCAAAAGACATTCATGAAAAAGATTTTCAAAGGAAAATGTGGGGATATGATCCTGATCAAGTCGACGAATTTTTAGATCAAGTTATTGTTGACTATAGTGATTTACTAAAAGAAGTTGATCAGTTGAAGCAAGAGCGACAAATAATGCATCAACAACTTGATGAGTATGACCATAAAAAGAATTCTCTAAATGACTCTATTATTAGTGCCCAGGAAGTAGCAACACAAATCAAGAATCAAGCGCAAACAGATTCTAATAAGCTTGTTTCAGAGGCTAAACAGTATGTTGAATCATTAAAAGAAGAAACTAGTCAAAGACTCCAACATGAAGAATCACAGGCACAATCAAAAATCAAGTCATTGAATAATGACTATGAATTGCTTAAACAAAGAATACTTGAAACAAGACAAGAATACGGTCAATTATTACAGACACAACTTGAAGAATTTCAAAGTGATGACTGGCAATATTTCCTAGATAAATATTTTGGCCGTCAACGTATATACCCAGCAAATGGCGAAGAACCTATTTCTGTAAATGACCTTGACACAAGCGATGATCAAGAGGTACAATCTGAACATAATAACCGGTCATCGGAAGATACAAATACGGAAAAGTCAAATGATGACGGTCCAGTAATCGTATTTCCTGATGATTATAAAAAACAAAACTAAGATGAATAGTAGTGGCTTAAAGTCGATTAAAGCGAGTTGGTGATGGTGAAAGCCCAACAATTATAGATTTAAAAAGTCCATCAGCTGTTGTAACATTTTAGCGTGATGATATACGATACATATCAATTAAGTGGTATAAAAGTTTGTTTTATACAATTTAGGTGGTAACGCGAAGCTTTCGTCCTATATAGGGTGAAAGCTTTTTTATTTTAAAAGGGGGAACTAACATGAAATTAAAAGAAACTTTGAATCTAGGAAAAACTAAATTTCCAATGCGAGGAAATCTTCCAAATCGTGAAGGTCAATGGCAAGAAGACTGGCGTGAAAATAAACTATATGAAAAACGTTTAGAACTAAATGAAGGTAAACCTCAATTTATCTTACATGATGGACCTCCTTTTGCTAATGGTAATATCCACATGGGACATGCCTTAAACAAAATTAGTAAAGATTTTGTTGTGCGATATAAATCAATGACAGGTTACTCAACACCATTTATTCCAGGTTGGGATACTCACGGACTACCTATCGAACAACAACTTGCTAAAAAAGGTGTTAACCGCAAAGAAATCTCACTTTCAGAATATCGTGACATGTGTCGTGACTTTGCAATGAACGAAGTTAACAAACAACGTGAAGACTTCAAACGCTTAGGTGTAGCTGCTGATTGGGATAATCCATACATCACATTGCAACCTGAATATGAAGCCGAAGAGGTTAAAGTGTTTGGTCAAATGTATGAAAATGGTTACATCTACAAAGGTAAAAAACCGGTGTATTGGTCACCATCTTCTGAATCCACACTTGCTGAAGCAGAAATTGAATATAAAGACGTTAAGTCACCATCTATGTATGTAGCATTTGACATTTTAGATGGGAAAGGTGTTCTAGATGAAGATGCCAAATTAATTATTTGGACAACAACACCATGGACAATCCCATCAAACTTAGCCATTGCCGTAAATCCTCATTTTGATTATGCAGTTGTTGAAGCTGATGGTAACAAATATGTGATTGCACAAGATTTACTTGAAACTGTTAGCGAAACTTTAGGCTTTGAAGATGTCAAAGTTTTAAAAACAATCAAGGGACAAGACCTAGAATATGTTAAGGCTAAACACCCATTATATGACCGTGAATCACTTGTTATTTTGGGAGATCACGTCACACTAGATAGTGGTACTGGTTTAGTTCATACAGCTCCAGGCCACGGGGCAGATGACTTTATCGCAGGTATGAAATATAACTTGCCTGTGTTATCACCAATTGATGAATCTGGTCACTATACTGATGAAGCACCTGGATTTGAAGGTGTATTCTATGACGATGGTAACAAAATGGTAACTGATAAGCTAAAAGAAAACGGCTCACTACTTAAACTATCATTCTTCACTCACAGTTACCCACATGACTGGAGAACTAAAAAACCAGTTATTTTCCGTGCGACAACGCAATGGTTTGCCTCAATCGAACCCTTTAGAAAAGCCATTTTAGCTGAAATCGATAAAGTTAACTTCTTACCTGAATGGGGTAAAACAAGACTTTACAATATGATTCGTGACCGTGGTGACTGGGTAATTTCTCGTCAACGTGCATGGGGTGTACCACTACCAATCTTCTATGCTGAAAATGGTGACGCTATCATCACAAAAGAAACAATTGCACATGTAGCAGACCTATTTTCAAAAGAAGGTTCAAATATTTGGTATAAAAAAACAGCCAAAGAATTGTTACCAGAAGGATTCACTTATGAAGGTAGTCCAAACGGTGGGTTCACAAAAGAAAATGATATCATGGACGTTTGGTTTGATTCAGGTTCATCACATACAGCTGTTTTACAAGCTCGTCCTGAAGTAAGCTATCCTGCTGATCTTTATTTAGAAGGATCAGATCAATACCGTGGTTGGTTTAACTCAAGTATCATCACAAGTGTCGCTGTTCATGGACAAGCACCATACAAGTCATTGCTTTCACAAGGATTTGTGTTGGATGGTCAAGGACGTAAGATGAGTAAATCTCTAGGAAACGTTATTGAACCAAACAAAGTTATTAAACAAATGGGTGCTGAAATTATCCGTCTATGGGTTTCATCAGTTGACTCAAGTGCAGATGTTGCAGTTTCAATGGAAATCTTGCAACAAGTATCTGAAGTTTACCGTAAAATCCGTAATACAATGCGTTACATGCTATCAAATACAACTGATTTTAATCCAAAAGAAAATCGTGTTGCTTTTGAAGATATGCCAGGTGCCGATCAATATATTGAAGTTCGCCTAAATCAAGTAGTCAAAGCAGTTGAAGAAGCTTATGAAAATTATGACTTTAATGATGTTTATAAACTAGTTTTTGAATTTATTACAAATGATTTATCAGCCTTTTACTTAGACTTTGCCAAAGACGTTGTTTATATTGAATCAGCTGATTCTAAAGCTCGTCGTACAATGCAAACGGTTATGTATGATGTTTTAGTGAAATTAACGAAATTAATTACACCTATTTTGACTCATACAGCTGAAGAAGTGTGGTCATTCTTGAAGGAACCTGAAGAATATGTACAATTAGCTGAAATGCCAGAAGTTGAAACTTTTGAAAATGAAGCTGAACTACTTGAAAAATGGCAAGCATTTATGAAATTCCGTCATAATGTTTTAAAATCTCTTGAAGAAGCTAGAAATCAAAAAGTAATTGGTAAATCACTAGAATCTAAAGTGACAATTCATCCTAATTCAGAATTGAAGTCATTGTTAGGTAGCTTGAATTCAGATGTTCGTGTATTATTGATTACATCAGAACTTGTTGTAAGTGATGAGCAAGCACCAGAAAATGCTGACCACTATGAAGATATGGCAGTCGTTGTTGAACACGCTGATGGCGAAGTTTGTCCAAGATGTCGTAAAGTATGTACAGATACAGGTGTTGATGAAAAATTACCTGAATTATGTGCTCGCTGTGCTAAAATTGTAGAAGCTGATTTCCCAGAAGCAGTAGCAGAAGGATTTGAAGATTAATGATAAAAGGAATAGTTCAAGAATTCGATTTGAAAAAAGGATTCGGATTTATCTATGATGAATTTATGGATACTGATTATTTTGTGCATTATACAGCTATTACAACCGATGGTTTTAAGACCTTAAAACCTGAACAAAATGTCGAATTCCAATTAGCTAAAGGCCCTAAGGGGTACCAAGCAATCAATGTTACAGTTTTAGATTAAAGTAAAAGAAAAAGTTGAATATTCAGCTTTTTCTTTTCTTTTTTATCAGGAGGAAAAAATGGATAACTATCGTGAAATTGAGTTATCAAGACAAGAAAAATTCAAAGGTAAAATTATTAGTTTAGATGTCGAAACTGTTAAATTACCTAATGGTGAAGTCTCATTTCGAGAAATTGTACGTCATAATGGAGCAGTTAGTTGTTTAGCAGTTAATGAGGGGAGAGCATTATTTGTCACTCAATGGCGTGAACCTTTTAAAAGTGTTAGTATTGAAATCCCTGCAGGAAAACTAGACTCGGCTTTAGAAAAGCCTTTTGAAGCGATTCAAAGAGAGCTAGATGAAGAAACGGGTTATCAAGCTAGTAATTGGAAGAAAGTCTATGACTTTTATACTTCGCCAGGATTTAGTGATGAAAAAATGTATTTTTATTATTGTGATGAATTAAGTCGGTTAAAAGATACGCGCCCACTTGATGACGACGAGTTTTTGAGTGTTAATTGGTTAACATTGTCTGAAGCAGAAAAATTGATAGATTCTGGTAGAATAGTTGATTTAAAAACAATAATGGCAATCAACTATTGGAAAACAATTGAGGTGGCTCAATGAAAACTAGAAAAGAATATCAAAAAGAAATCAAAAAACGGCAGCAAAATGCCGAAGGTGATAAGGGTTTGTCCAATAAAGAATTGGAAAATCGGATTGATACTGATAAACTTAAAGAGCAAGAAAAAAAAGTAAGAAGATTAAAAAAGAAACTTAATATTGCCATATTAAGCGTTAGCGCTTTGATTATTTTGACAATATTAGTCTTGATTTATCTTTAATTTAAAGCGAGGAAATTTTAAATGAAAATTGGTATCATTGTTCCAATGTCAGAAGAACGAGAGTATTATTTAGAGCAATTTGAAAATATTAAAAGATCAGTGGTAGGTCCAACTGAAGTGTATGAAGCACAGTACCATGATTTTGAAATTGTTATCGTATTAAGTGGTATCGGTAAAGTTCAAGCAGCAATGACGACAACTTTGTTAATGCAAGAGTTCAAACCTGACTTAGTGATTATGACAGGTTCAGCTGGTGCATTATCAGATGAGTTAGAAATTGGTGATGTTGTTGTTGCAAATGAACTAGTTTATCATGATGCTGATTCTACTCAAGATGGCTATAAACTAGGACAATTACCAGGACAACCCGAAAGATACGAAACAAGTCGTTATTACAATGAACAATTATTACAAGCATTAACACAGCTAAGTGTGCCAAATACAACAGGACTAGTTGTAACAGGAGATATGTTTGTTGGGAAATTAGAAACAAAGCAACATATTATTTCTAACTTTCCCGATGCTTTATGTGTTGAAATGGAAGGGGCTGCGATTGCGCAAGTGCTGAATAACTATCAAGTTCCAATGGTAGGAATTCGCTCAATATCTGACAAAAGTGATATGAGCTCAGATATGACATTTGATCATTTTGTTAAATTTGCTGGTAAAAATGCTGCGAAAATCGTATTCCACTTCTTAGATAATTTAAAATAAAAAGAAGAGGCGTTTACAAGTGAATTCACTATATTTTGACAATGCTGCAACAACAGCGATGAGACCTGAAGTTATTGAAGAAATGACAGACAAGATGACTACTATTTATGGTAATGCATCGAGTACTCATGAATTTGGTCGTCAAGCCAAAAAGGTTTTAGATGATAGTCGAGAAATTTTAGCTAAAAGTATTAATGCAACAGATAAAGAAATTATTATTACCAGCGGTGGAACAGAAAGTAATAATATGGCTCTTCGCCAAGTTGCTCAAATTAAACAAAACGAAGGTAACCATATTATTTCAACTGTTATCGAGCATCCCTCAGTGCTAAGAACGCTTGAATATCTAGAAGGTTTAGGATTTGAGGTTACTTATTTACCTGTTAATTTACAAGGTAATTTAAGTACTGAAGACGTGAAATCTGCTTTAAGACCAGATACAATTCTAGTTTCGCTTATGAGTGTTAATAATGAAACTGGTGCGAAGTTGCCTATTCATGAAATTGGTGAACTATTGAAAGATCATCAGGCTGTTTTTCATACAGACGCAGTTCAATCCTACGGATTAGATAGCATCGATGTTAGACGTGACCATATTGACTTACTTTCGACTAGTGCCCATAAAATCAATGGCCCTAAATTTATCGGATTTTTATACCTTAACAAAGATATTTTTGTCAAACCACTTATTTTAGGTGGAGAACAAGAAAGCAAAAGACGTGCCGGAACAGAAAATGTTCCTGCAATTGCTGGATTTGCTAAAGCTGTTAGCTTGTTAGATGAAAAATCTAAACAAGACAAACAAGATTTCTTCAAAAAATTAACGACTCAGCTCCTTAGTAATTTAAAAGAAAATCATGTTGCATTTGAAGTTAATGGTCAACTTAGTGACAATCATTCCTATCATGTTTTAAATCTGTGGATAAAAGGTGTTGAAACAAGTCGCCTGCAAATGAATTTGGATCTTAACCATATTGCGGTATCTGGCGGATCTGCTTGTTCAGCTGGTTCACTTGAGCCTTCGCATGTTTTAACTGCAATGTATGGGGAAAATAGTTCTCGTGTTAACGAATCAATTAGAATTAGCTTTGGCGAATTCAATACAGAAAGTGAAGTTGAAGCCTTGTCTAATCAGGTAGTGAAAATTAGTTCAAAATTACTAACAAAAAATAAGTAAAAATGCGTGCATTTTTGTGCAATCTATTTTATAATAATAATTCGTTGGGAGTTTTATGATGGCAAAATCTAAATTTGTTTCAATAAATGGTGATTCAAGACAGTTTGCAATAGATGATAATATTAAACGTTATCCATTAATAGATGCTGGGTTTAAGCAGACTAAAAATGGAAATTTTAGTTACGATCGTCCTTTATATAATGACTCGCCTTATAACGCAACTATGCGATTGAAAATCACAATATCTAAGGACATGACACAGTTGACAATGGTCATTACTGATAAAAACGGTTTGCAAAAGGTGAACTTATTTAAAAACGAGCAATTATCTGCTGCAAAAGAACTACTTGAATTTATCTTAAAAGATTTAGTCGAAGCACATATTATTACTGAAGATAAATAAGAAGGAAGTTGATTTTTTTGGATAATAGCAAGACTCGTGTTGTTGTAGGAATGAGTGGTGGAGTAGATTCATCTGTTACGGCTTTGTTGCTTAAACAACAGGGATATGACGTTATTGGTGTTTTCATGAAAAACTGGGATGATACAGACGAATTTGGTGTTTGTACTGCAACAGAAGACTATGAAGATGTTCGTAAGGTTGCAGAAAAAATAGGAGTTCCCTATTACTCAGTTAATTTTGAAAAGGAATATTGGGATCGTGTATTTGAGTATTTCTTAGCTGAATATCGAAAAGGACGTACACCAAATCCCGATGTAATGTGTAATAAAGAGGTTAAATTTAAAGCCTTTTTAGATTACGCAATGGATTTGGATGCTGATTATGTTGCGATGGGTCACTACGCAAAAATTAGTCGCGATGACACAGGCTATACACACTTAATGCGTGCGACAGATACAAATAAAGATCAGACCTATTTCTTATCTCAACTTAGTCAATATCAGTTAGATAAAACAATGTTTCCACTTCAAGACTTAACCAAGCCTGAAGTTAGAAAAATTGCCGAAGAAGCTGGATTAGCTACCGCTAAGAAAAAGGATTCAACTGGAATTTGTTTTATTGGTGATCGTAATTTCCGCCAATTTTTGGGTCAATATTTACCAGCTCAACCCGGTAAAATGATGACACCTGATGGTGTAGAAATGGGTACACATACAGGATTGATGTACTACACAATTGGGCAACGATCCGGACTTGGGATTGGTGGAACACAAGGTTCTTCTAATGAACCATGGTTTGTAGTTGGAAAAGATATTAATGAAAATATTTTATACGTTGATCAAGGTTTTTATAATGAACATCTTTATGCTGACCGTTTGGAAGCTTCTGATTTCTCGTTTACAACACAATTTCCAGAAACGGGCACTTACAAAGTGACGGCTAAGTTTAGATATCGTCAACCAGATGTAGGGGTCACTGTTCATTACAATGCTGAAGATAATACAGCCAATGTTGTATTTGATGAACCTGTTAGAGCAATTACACCTGGACAAGCTGTTGTGTTATATGACGGTGAAGAATGTTTAGGCGGTGGTATCATTGACCATGCATACCAAAACGAAAGAGTTTTACAATATATTTAAAAACCGAAATCCCTCTTATTTGAGGTGATTGCGGTTTTTTTATTATCTTTTTAGTTAAATGTCATTGAGTTTTATGCAAATTTTTCCCATAATAAAAGAAAGACTAAAAAAGGAGTAAATTGCTTATGAAATTATATTTGATTCGTCATGGGAAAACAGAGTGGAACCTAGAAAGAAGGTATCAAGGGGCTAACGGGGACTCCCCGTTATTACCTCAATCATATGAAGATATCAAGCAACTTGCTTCTTTTATCAAGGGGATTTCTTTTGATGCGCTATTTACAAGCCCATTAAAAAGAACGATAACAACTTCAAAAGAATTACTTAAAGCACTAAACCAAACACAAGTTCTAATCACTGAAGATGACCGTTTAAAAGAGTTTGGTTTAGGTGATTTAGAAGGAAGAACTTTTACAGAGTGTTCAAAAAATTATCCTAGTCAAATCAAAGCTTTTCGTGAAAATCCGGCAATATATGACCCGTCTGCTTTTGGTGGTGAAACATTTCAATCTGTCATCGCACGAGGCAACCAATTTATCAAGGAAATCTTAGCACAGTATGGCAGTACAGATGCCAATATTTTAATTATTAGCCATGGGGCGGCACTGAATGCGATTATAAAGAGCCAACTTCATGTACCTTTAGCAGACATGAGAAAAGATGGTGGCTTAGCTAATACAAGTCTATCTATTCTTGAAAATAAAAATAGTAGTCAAGAATTTGAGTGTTTAATGCTTAATAATACTTCTTATCTAACTAAAAAACCAGAAAAGAGTGACACAGTTTAATGAATCAACAAGCTCAAGACTTATTTGAACAAGGAAAAACAGATGAGGCGGTTCATCTACTTGTCAATCAAATTGATCATAACCCTAAAGATATACAGGGCTACTTGCAACTATCTTTATTTTTAGTAAAAGGTAACGAACTTGAAAAAGCTATCGAGTTGCTATTGAAAGCCGCTAATGTTGTAGAAAAGCCTAAAGATTTGTACTTTAATTTAGCAACAGCATATTATCTTAAAGGTGAACTTGAAAAAGCGCTCAGCTTGCTGAATCAATTACCTGACACAGCCGATAATTTATATCAAAAAGCGCTGGTTTATTTCAACGTGCAACAGTATCCTAAAGCTTTAGCTTATGCAATGACTTCAGACCAGAAAAATCCATCAGATAGTCAAACTAAAGAACTGTTAGGAGATATTTGGTTATCTATGGGTGATTTGAAACAGGCGTCTTATTATTTTAATGAAGCTGTTAAAATTAACCCTACGGCAAAGTCATATGTTTTTTTGGGAATTTGCTTATATAGCGAAAATTATGAACAAGCCCAGGTTTATTTTGAAAAAGCAAATGAGGTGAATGCTAAAGTAGCCAAACAAGTATTGAATCAATATGAATCGCTACTTTCAGCAGTTAAAAACGGTAAGTTAAATGGCTGATTTTGTAGGGAAACTAAAGACAATAATTTTTGAAAATACAGCTGATTTGTTTAAAATTATCAGCGTTGAAATTAGTAATCAAAAAGATTTAAATTGGCCAACATCAGAAATTATTGTGACAGGAACAATCGGTGATTTAGATTATGATACAGATTATGAATTTCAAGGAGAATTAACAACTCATCCAAAATTTGGAGATCAGTTTAAATGTCATTATTATCATATTCTTGAGCCTTCTAGTACAGCAGGGTTAATCAAATATTTAAGTGGGGAAAATTTTCCGGGAATTGGTCAAAAAACAGCTCAAAAAATTGTTGATAAACTAGGAGGAAAAACACTGCCTACTTTGCAACAAGGGTTAGATAGTGAAGACATTAATCAACTTAATCTAACAAAAAGGCAACAAGAGTCATTGAGTTTGGGGGCTTTAAAGATTGATAATTTTTCAGAAATTATTTTGCAACTAGGAAATTTGGGACTTCCTAAAAAAGTAGCGACAGCTGTTTATAAATTGTATGGTGATAAAGCTTTACAGTTAGTTGAAGATAATCCTTATCAATTAATTTCAGAAGTCAGTGGAGTAGGATTTAAGCGGTCAGATGAAATTGCATTAAAACTGGGAATTACTTATGACTCAAAGAAAAGAATCCAGGGTGCTATTTTACAGGGATTGGTTAGCAATACAGCCGTGAATGGTGACACTTACCAGGATGCAACTTTAGTGATTGATGACGCACATCAAATTTTAAATCAGTCACGTTTTTCTGGCGAAGTAACTGATGAACAGATCTTAGAACAGCTGCAAGATTTGGTGCAAGCTCAAAAAGTTGTAATTGATCAACAAAGACTCTACTTGCCATTATTTTATAAATGCGAATTGGATGTTGCTGATGAATTAAAACGATTCAAAGACTATAAAACCGAAGTCAATCAGGCAGATAATGTTGAGGCTGTAATCAAGCAAGCAGAAATTAAGCTCGATATCGAGTATGACCAAACTCAAAAAGATGCTATTGCCATGGTGTTAACTAATCAATTGTCACTTCTAACTGGGGGACCAGGTACTGGGAAAACGACGGTTATCAAAGGAATTATTGAATCGTTTAATCAGTTAGATAAGACCAATCGTCAAAAAATTCTACTTGCAGCACCAACTGGTAGGGCCGCTAAAAGAATGTCTGAAGTAACAGGATATCAAGCAACAACATTGCACCGATTACTCGGACTTGTTTCTGATGGTCAGCAAAACCAAGAAGATACTGAAACCGAAATTAAAGGTGACTTGTTAATCGTAGATGAGATGTCAATGGTAGATTTGCTATTGTTCTATCAATTAGTAAAAGCGTTAACGCCAGAAATAAAAGTTGTATTGGTAGGGGACCAAGATCAGTTACCTTCAGTTGGATCAGGAAATGTTTTTTCTGATTTACTCAAATCAAACTGCTTTGAAAAAACAAAATTACAAAAAATTCACCGCCAAGCTGAATCATCTTCTATTGTTGAATTAGCGCATGCAATTAATCACGAACAAAATGAAGAGTTGGTTTTTCAACAGCAAAAAGATCGTAGTTTTATTGCTTGTTCGAGAAATCAAGTCCCCACTGTTGTGAATCAAATTGTCAAAAAGGCAACAGAAAAGGGCTTTTCAATGGACCAAGTCCAAGTGTTAACACCAATGTATAGTGGAGAAAGTGGGATTGATAATTTAAATCAGTCACTTCAGAAATTGCTAAATCCAAAAGAAGGATCAAAAACTAAAGAAATTGAGATAGGTAAGCACAAATTTCGTATTAATGACCGTGTTTTGCAACTTGTTAATAATTCAGAAAAAGATATCTATAATGGTCAGATTGGTGAAATTGTTAGTTTGACGCCTAGCAATCAAACTGAAACAATGATTGTTGATTTTGATGGGCATGAAGTTACTTTAGGTAAAAAAGAGTTAAGAGATTTAACGTTAGCTTATGCGATTTCTATTCATAAATCACAAGGGAGCGAGTTTCCGCTAATTGTTTTAGTATTGACAATGCAAAACAGTCGAATGTTAAAACGTAACTTACTATATACTGCAATTACACGTGCCAGTGAAAGTTTGGTGATGGTTGGTGAGAAGCGGGCATTTCAGACTGCTATCACAACAGATGGCAGTAATAGAAAAACAACGTTGGCTTTGAGACTCCAAACCAAGTTTAAAAGTAATCTAGAACAGCAGTTAGAACTCAATAGTCAACAAGATGAAAAAACAAACAATTATCAGCTAACCCCGGATTTAATTTTAAGTCAACAAATTGATCCGATGATTGGAATGACAGATGTTCAACTAAAATAAAAAGCCCAAACTCACAGTTGAGTTTAGGCTTTTTATTTGTCCTTAATCTTTACTAATAATAATTGGTAAAATCATGGGACGACGTTCTGTTTTATCAAATAAAAATTCTTGAAGTGAATCAATAACACGTTGGCGAATGATTTTTTCAGAAGGTTTATCACTGTTTTCCATTGCTGAACGCATAACATGATAAGCACGCTTTTGAGCTTGATTAATTAATTCAACGGACTCTCTCATATAAACAAATCCACGAGATAAAATATCAGGTCCAGCTAAAACACGCTTTTTGTCATAATCGATAGTAGCAACAACAACGACGACACCTTCTTCGGATAAAATTTTACGGTCTCGCAAGACAACCGATCCAATGTCCCCGACACCAGAGCCATCAACATAGACATCTTCGGCAGGGAGATGTCCGGCTGTCCTAGCATAGTCAGGTCCAAGAGCTAATACATCACCGTTTTGCATGATGAAAATATTATCTGGATTAACATCACATTGAATAGCTAATTCGGCATGGATTTTTTGCATGCGGTATTCACCATGGACAGGAAGAAAATATTTAGGTTTCATCAATCGAAGCATTAATTTTTGTTCTTCTTGACCACCATGACCTGAAGCATGGATATTATTAACTTTGCCATGAATCACTTCAGCGCCAGCTTCATATAATAAGTTAATCAAGTGATTAACACTAATCGTATTTCCGGGGATAGGGTTACTTGAAAAAATAACAGTATCGCCAGGATTTAGAGTGATTTGACGATGGGTACCGTTTGCGATACGGTTTAAAGCTCCCATTGGTTCACCTTGTGATCCAGTACAGATGATCAAGACTTCATTTGCGGGATATTGATTAATGTCACGGCCTTCAATTATTACGCCATCGGGTACATTAAGATAACCTAGTTCAAGTCCATTTTTTACTGAATTTTCCATACTTCGGCCAAAAACAGCTACTTTCCGGTTGCTTTGAATAGCAGCTTCAATAGCTTGAGAAACACGATAAAGGTTTGAAGCAAATGTTGCAAAAATGATACGACCCTCGATGCCTTCAACGATATGTTTAATAGAATCTCCAACAAAACGTTCTGATTTTGAGAATTCAGGAACTTCTGCATTTGTACTGTCGGATAGTAAAGCTAGAACACCTTCTTCTCCCAACTTAGCCATTTTTTGTAAGTTAGGTGCTGGTTGATTACTGGTAGGTGTGAAGTCAAATTTGAAATCTCCAGTTTCAACAATAACACCTTGAGGTGTATGAATAGCGATTCCTAAAGTATCAGGAATTGAGTGAGTAGTTTGAAAGAAGTCAACGGTGATTTTTGGAAATTTCAATACGGTGTCTTCATGAATTTCATGTAGTGCAGTAGTATTGAGTAGACCGTGTTCTTCTAGCTTGCCCTTAATCAATGCAGAAGCTAATGGTCCAGCATAAACAGGGATTGATGGAATTTGTTTAAGCAGGTAAGGAATACCTCCAATATGATCTTCATGTCCGTGAGTGATAACTAAACCTTTGATGTTATGTTGGTTTTCGATTAAGTAAGAATAATCAGAAATAACATAGTCAATGCCGAGTAAATCATCTTCTGGGAATTTAATTCCAGCATCAACGATGATGATTTCATCTTGAAATTGGATAACGTACATATTTTTGCCAATTTCACCTAGTCCCCCTATAGCAAAGACGGCTGTTTCATGATTTTTTACATTGAGTTTCATAATCGACTAAAACTCCGTGATTTTAAATGCTTCAGATTTTTTTTCATAATCTAAAGAATTACCTGTTAACTCTTGAATGAATTCAACATTATAGGGGGTGTTTTTTTCAATCTTTTCACGAGCATCAACAAGTGATGTGGCATTTAAGTAGAGTGTTTGTGTCGTTTCTCGACGTGGGTTTTGAATTGTATTTTTTTGGTATAAAACTTTATAAATCAAAGTAAAATCTCCTTTTAATTAAATAGTATTTGTTACGAACAATAAGTTGAAATGGACCAACAGATAGTTGAATAATAGCATAAAAGCATGATTAAGTACAAAAATCTTATGGCCCTATAAAGTACCAATTTATTCTAAAATTAGCATGTTAGTTTCGACAAAAAATGGATTTTCTTGGTTTATTCTGTCGTAGAACAGATGACCGTTCAAGTGATCGATTTCATGCTGACAAACAATAGCTTCATAGCCCTTAAGTGTTTTTTCGATGAATTCACCGTCCATATTTTGATAGCGAATCGTAATCTTATTAGCACGAGGAACGTATCCGGGAACGTTACGATCAACGCTTAAGCAACCTTCGCCTTCGCCAAGAGCAACTTTGCGAACTGATTGACGAATAACTTTCGGGTTAATTAACATTTCTTCCATGATGATATTATCATCAGCATCAGGAATTAAAACTGCACTCATCGCTTTTGAGACACCAACTTGGTTAGCTGCTAGTCCGACGCCGGGACGTAGTTGGTGTTTTTTAGCTAATTCAGGGTTTTGTGAGTTTTTTAAGAATGTCATCATATCTTCAGCTAGTTTTTTAGTCTCATCTGATAGAGGGAAAGTTACCTCATCGGTCACTTTTCTCAAGACATCATTTCCTTCACGGACAATATCTTTCATTAATAGCATAGTTAAGCCTCCATATTAAATATAATCTTTATTAGTTTATTTTACCACATTTATAGAGACAAAAAACACGATATTGAAAAGGTTTAGGGACAAGATTTTTCCATTAAATT
Source organism: Holzapfeliella floricola DSM 23037 = JCM 16512 (assembly GCF_001436605.1). Classification (GTDB taxonomy): domain Bacteria; phylum Bacillota; class Bacilli; order Lactobacillales; family Lactobacillaceae; genus Holzapfeliella; species Holzapfeliella floricola. Next base: position 114,985 of record NZ_AYZL01000020.1, read on the forward strand.
TTCTTTGATGTTTTAAAAAAATGCGCTAAAATAAAGACGACTAGTGGAAGGAGAACACAAAATGAATTACGCTTATCCTTTAGAAGATTTTTGGTCTATAGAAGAGACAACTCAAGCAATTGCTTTTTATAATGCTGTAGAGCAGGCATATGAATCATCTATTGATTGCGAGCAATTTTTAACTAAATACCATGCATTTTCAAGAATTGTCCCAGCTATTACAGAACAAAGAAGAATTAGTCGACAATTTGAAGAAGCATCTGGATACTCAATTTATAATGCCATACATCAAGCTAAAAAACTAAAAACAGGTAAATTGATGATAGCAGGTTAATTATTGACTGATTCTGACAATAAATTGACGTTTATAAATATAGTATGCTAAAATTAGAAAACATAGTAATAAGTACTAGAAAGCATCATAATACTGATATGATGTTTTGGCGTAAGAAAGCTGTGAGAATGAGTCACAGTTTTTTTATGGACTTTAGGAGGAACTCAATTGGATAGAAGAAACGACATTCGCAATATTGCGATTATTGCCCACGTTGACCACGGTAAAACAACATTAGTTAATGAATTGTTGAAACAATCAGATACATTGGATGAACACATTAACTTAGATGATCGTGCGATGGATTCAAACGATATCGAAAAAGAACGTGGAATTACCATTTTATCAAAGAATACAGCTGTTAAATATGGTGATACAACAATCAACATTTTAGATACACCTGGACATGCCGACTTCGGTGGAGAAGTAGAACGTATCATGAAAATGGTTGATGGGGTTTTACTTGTTGTGGATGCTTATGATGGAACAATGCCACAAACACGTTTTGTTTTGAAGAAAGCGTTAGAACAAAACCTAACACCTATCGTTGTAATCAATAAAATTGACCGTCCTGGTGCTCGTCCAGCAGAAGTTGTAGACGAAGTACTTGAACTGTTTATCGAACTAGGTGCTAACGAAGATCAACTTGAATTCCCGATTGTTTACACAAGTGCAATTAATGGAACTTCAAGTACAGATGAAGAATTAGAAACACAAAAAGAAACAATGAACCCTGTCTTTGACACAATCGTTAAAGAAATTCCAGCACCTACTGATAATCAAAATGAACCACTACAATTCCAAGTGGCTATGCTTGATTACGATGATTATGTTGGACGTATTGGTGTTGGTCGTGTGTTCCGTGGAACCATTAAGATTGGGGACCAAGTTTCTGTTCTTAAACTAGACGGTTCAACACAAAACTTCCGTGTAACTAAATTATTTGGTTTCTTCGGTCTTAAGAAAATTGAAATCGACTCAGCTAAGGCTGGAGATTTAATTGCCGTTTCAGGTATGGAAGATATCTATGTTGGTGAAACAGTAACACCTGTTGACCATCAAGATGCATTACCTGTTTTAAGAATTGATGAACCAACACTTCAAATGAAGTTTGTTGCAAACAATTCACCATTTGCAGGCCGTGAAGGTGAATATGTAACAGCTAGAAAAATTGAAGAACGTCTTCACAAACAAACAAGAACTGATGTTTCTTTACGTGTAGAACCTACAGATCAACCTAATGCTTGGACTGTTTCAGGTCGTGGAGAACTTCACTTATCTATTTTAGTTGAAGAAATGCGTCGTGAAGGTTACGAATTACAACTTTCAAGACCAGAGGTTATCTACAAAGAAGTTGAAGGTGTGATGAGTGAACCATTTGAATCAGTTCAAATTGACACACCTGATGAATATGTAGGTTCTATCATTGAAGCGTTATCACAAAGAAAAGCTGATATGAAAAATATGGAACCAATGGGTAACGGACAAACTCGTCTTCACTTCTTGGCACCATCTCGTGGATTGATTGGATTCTCAACAGAATTCTTATCAATGACTGGTGGTTATGGAATCATGAACCATACTTACGACAGTTACCAACCAGCTATTAAAAACTGGGCACCTGGTCGTCGTGAAGGTGCACTTGTTTCTATCAACCAAGGTCCATCTACAACATATTCTCTACAATCTATTGAAGAACGTGGAACGTTGTTTATTGGCGCAGGTGTTGAAATTTATGAAGGTATGATTGTTGGTAAAAGTAGTCGTGATCGCGATATTTCAGTTAATGCAACTAAAGGTAAAAAATTAACAAACACTCGTGCTTCAGGTAAAGACCACTCTTCAAGTATTAAAACACCTAAAGAATTGACTCTTGAACAATCAATTGAGTTCTTGAATGATGATGAATACTGTGAAGTAACACCACAAAGCATTCGTTTACGTAAGAAAATTTTAAATACTAACGAACGTGAAAAATCTTCAAAACAAAAAAAACTAGCTTCTAAAAAAGGATAGTTTTAGTTTTAAAGAGCCTTAGGGATGATTTGTCCTTAAGGCTTTTTTGTATCCGTGATATAATGAAAAAAGCTTAATGACTAGGAGCGTGTACTTGTGAAGAAAAAGTTAAATAATTTGGATTACAGTATCTTAATTCCATTTCTAATCCTTTTAGGTATTGGGATGGTAATGATTTACTCATCCAGCTCATACATATTGTTAGTGAATAATTTATCACCATTTGCTTATTTGACTAAACAATTAATGTGGGTTGTTGTATCGCTAGTGTTAGGATTTATTTCATTTCGAGTCAAATTATCTACGTTAAAAAATCCAAAGATTATCATATTATCTTTGGGCATATCATGGATTTTAATGCTATTTTTGGCAGGCATTAAGTTTTTGGCTCCCAAAAGTATTGTTAGATTATTTGAAGTAAATGGTGCAGTAGGGTGGATTCCATTGGGCCCGTTTACTATTCAACCAGTAGAAATCGCAAAGTTTGCGTTGATATTATATTTGGCTTATATTTTTAATAAGCGGACAAATCGTCTAACTAAAAAAGTAATTCGAAATGAGCTTTTTGGTCCAATTGTTATTGCAACCAGCTTTTTTGTTTTGGCTCTAGTTCAACCTGATATGGGTGGTGCAGCAATTTTAGCTGTTATTTCACTCAGCTTGTTTACTGTTTCCGGTATTTCTGCTAAACGAATGTTCAGTATTAATGTCGGACTAATTTTATTTTTAATCATGTCTGTTGCCTTATTAGTTAAATGGAATCCAGACTTTCTTCAAGGTTCATATGCTTACATGCGAATTTTGGCTTTTTTGCATCCATTCCAATTAAAAGCAACTCAGGGTGCACAACTCGTTAATTCCTATTATGCTATATACAATGGTGGATTTTTTGGTGTTGGACTAGGTAATAGTATCCAAAAAAGGGGCGCTTTACCGGAACCTTATACAGACTTTATCATGTCAGTGATTACTGAAGAACTTGGTTTAATTGGTGCTTTAGTTGTCCTAGGTTTGTTGTTTTATCTTATTTGGCGACTAATGCACACAGGGTTGCATGCATCAGATAAGTTTAACTCATTAATATGTTATGGTTTTGCCACAACGATTTTAATCCAAACAATATTTAACATTGGTGCAGTTGTTGGGTTGTTACCTATCACGGGTGTAACATTGCCGTTTATTAGTTATGGTGGATCATCGCTGGCCATTTTAACAGTAGGAATTGGACTTTGTTTGAACATAAGTAGTTATGAAAAAAGCTTAAAGGAGAAAAAAAGATAAAGTGACAACACAGCTAACTTCAAGAAAAAAATTGATTATCTGGCTTAAACAAGTTAAAGATATTAAAAAATTAAAACGTTATGGCTTTATTACGTACGTATCAAAAACATTTCGCTATGTTTGCTTGTATGTTGATGCTAAAAATCATCACAAGTTAATGAATCACTTATCGCAAAAAAGTTTCATTGTTAAAGTCAAGCAGTCAAAAATTGAAGAACTTGATTTAGATTTTGAAAATCAAAAAAATCTAATGGAATCTTTAAGAGTTGAAGCAAAAGATTATAATCAAACTCACGAAATGAGGTAATAAAATGCGAGTTATCGGTGGAGAATACGCCAAAAGAACCTTAAAAACATTGTCTAGTCAATTGACAAGACCTACTAGTGATAAGGTTAAAGAATCACTATTTAATTCATTAGGCCAATATTTTGATGGCGGTAGAGCACTAGATTTATACGGTGGTAGTGGAGCGTTAGCAATTGAATCTGTATCTCGTGGTATGGATAAAGCAATCATTGTTGATAAAGCTTATCAAGCAATAAAAATCATCAAAGAAAATGTTGCCATGACTAAAGAAGAATCGAAATTTGAAGTTTTAAAAATGCCTGATGAAGCAGCACTTAAAAAGTTGGCAACAGATGGTTATTATTTTGACTATGTTTTTTTAGACCCACCCTATGCTAAACAACGGATTGCTAATGTTATGGCAGAATTAGTTGAACTTAACTTACTAGCTGAAGATGCGATTATTGTAGCTGAAACCGACAAAGATACAGAAATTGGTGTGGGAAATAGCTACTGTTTGATTAAAGAAAAGAAATATGGTCAAACAATGATTCGTATTTTTCGATACGAGGGAGTAACTGAATCATGACAAAAGCCATCTTTCCAGGTAGTTTTGACCCCATTACAAATGGACATGTTGATTTAGTTAAGCGTGCTGCTAAATTGTTTGATGAAATTGTCGTAGCAGTCATGACTAATACGAAAAAAAATTATCTATTATCTCAAGATGAGCGAAAGCAAGTCGTTGAGTCCGTTTTCTTAGATATTGAAAATGTCACAGTGGTAAGTGACTTTTCAGATTTAACAGTCAATGTTGCTAAAAAAAATGGTGCTACACACATTGTCAGAGGTTTGAGAAATGGGAGTGATTTTGACTACGAAAAAGCGATTAGTCAAATGAATGCTCACCAAAACAATGCAATTGAGACTGTATTTTTAGTAACTAATTCAAAGTACGAATTTGTATCTTCTAGCATGATTAAAGAAGTTGCAGGGTTTGGAGGCGATATTCTTGACTTTGTGCCAGATGTTGTTAGTCAAATGTTAATGAGTAAACTGGAGGAATAATATATGAGACGAAGATGGACGGTTATAATCGCGCTGTTAATCATTGCACTAGGTGTCTTTTTAAATTATCCAACTTCGTACTATCTTGAAGTACCTGGTTCAGCAGAAGATGTGGCTAAGTTCGTAAAAGTTGATAATAAGACCGTTAAGAACAATCAGTTTTATCTCACAACTGTTGGTATAAAAAAGGCTACAAATTTAAGCTTATTTTTAAGCCGGTTTCAATCGCATGTAACAGCAGTTTCTAGTGAGGAATTGACAGGCGGCGTGAGTGATGAACAGTATTTAAAGGTTCAGCAATTTTTTATGCAAAACTCACAAAATGCAGCTATTGTTAATGCCTACAAAAAGACAAACACGTCCTATGATCAAAAATACTTAGGGGTTAACGTTTTACAGGTAGATGAAAGATCTCACTTTGTTCAATCATTGAAATCTGGAGATGTTATAACAGGTATCGACGGTCGTCACTTTGGTCAAACTAGTGATTTGATTCAGTACGTCTCCAGCTTGGATGAAAATCAACAAATTAAGCTAGAAGTTAAAAGATCAGATAAAACGATTGAGTTGTCTGGTAAAACGATGAAATTACAAGCTACAGGTAAAGTTGGTATTGGCGTGTCGTTAGTAGATGAGACCCAGTTAATAACCGATCCTAAAGCAAAAATTGACGCTGGTTCTATTGGTGGCCCCAGTGCCGGCTTAATGTTTTCATTAGGTGTTTACCAGCAGCTAACTCAAGAAGACCTAACACATGGTCGAAAAATAGCCGGAACAGGGACAATCGATACTGATGGCAATGTTGGTGCCATTGGTGGGATTGATAAGAAGGTTGTTGCGGCTTCTGATGCGGGTGCACAAGTTTTCTTTGCACCTGAAGCAACGGGCGAAAATGATATGACTAATTATGAGTTAGCTAAAAAAACAGCTGAAGAAATGAATTTATCCATGAAAATAGTGCCTGTCAAAACATTTGACGATGCGCTTAATTATTTAAAAAGCACAGTGTAAATGAACACTGTGTTTTTTTTCGTAATTAATAAAAAATGAAAAGAGATAAATATCATGGAACAATTCAAAAAGCATCAAACCAAATTAATTATTGCAGCTATAGTAGTTATTTTTTTAGTAGGGTTATTGATTTACAGTATGAAATTTAAGACTAGTAAACAGTCATTTGAATCTGAAACTAGCGGATTTATCCGAATTAATAATTTGGAAAAAAGCGATAATATGAATGAAGAATCTCACGAAAGCCAGCCCGAAACAATCAAAGTTGATATTAGTGGTGAGGTGAAAATGCCAGGTGTTTATGAATTGAGTCGAGATTCACGCATCCATGATTTAATAAAGCTGGCAGGCGGTGTGACAGAGTCGGCTAATCTTAATGCGACTAACCAATCACGCGCACTTAAAGATCAAGATAAAATCATTATTAAAAGTATGATGAGTGCCAGTTCTGAATCTTCAGAGACAGATGATAATAAAACACAAGATAGCACAAAAGAATCTGGGGAAATTGATTTGAACACAGCCAGTGAATCTGAACTACAGGGTATTACAGGGATTGGTCAAAAGAAAGCACAACGTATTATTGACTATCGTAAGAAGCACGGCAACTTTTCATCGATTGACGATTTAAAAAATGTAACTGGAATTGGTGATAAGTTTATCGAAAGCATTCGCGCGGATGTTAAAGTTTAAGCTGTTACCAGGTGACATTTTTATACTCGCATTTATGTTGTTAACACTGGTTTTTGCTTTATCTAGTTATCATTATTTGAGTATTAGCTTATTTTTAATGAGCTTGTTGTGGTGGCTAAAAAAGGCACTAAAACAAAGTTTAATTTATCTAGCTATATTAGCAGTAGTATTAGCTAGTTATGTCTTATTATATAGTCATCAAATAACTTATCAATTACCTAATAATACAAAGATAGTTGAACTTTACTTAGATGAAGTGACTTTTAATCAAGAAGCTGATAGCTTTTTTGGTGAAGGAAAACTAGATTCTCAAAAGGTTCTGATTAGTGGGAACAAGATTGAACAGCTTAAAAATCAAAAGATAGCGTTTAAAAAATTGTTCATTAGGTCTGCGGAGCTCAAACCATTGACTAAGGCAACTAATATCGCTGAATTTGACAGTCAGAATTACTATCAAAGTTCAAGCATTCACTATCAGTTGAGTATTAAAGACTATCGGGTTGTATCACCCGATACACTTATACTGTTTAATCCTATCAGTTTGATTCATCAAGTACGTTTTGAACTCAAAAAGTTCTACCAGCAATTACCCGAGCCATTGAATATGTTAGGCTTTCAGTTAATACTAGGTGAAAAATTCAAGGAATTATCATATGATGAGACCTTCAAAAAATTGGGGATTATTCATATTATTTCAATATCTGGACTGCATGTTCAAGTTATCGCTAAATTAATTGAGAAGTTATTATATTTGCTACGGATACGGCGAAAGCAGACCAAAATAATAACTGGACTAGCTTTGATTATTTTTATCTTTATTGGTAATGAACAAGTCGGATTGGTGCGCGCCGTCGTTAGTTATTGGGTAGCTTTGATCTTGGCTAATGTTTTTAAAGTGAAATTGAATCCACTAGATCAACTAGGACTAGGGTTTATTTGTCATTCATTAATTGATCCTTTGATGATTACCACAATAGGTGGGCAGTTGAGTTACTTCTTAGTACTTATTTTGATTTTGACGCAAAATATGTCTTATTCGAAGCAAGCTGTCTATCTTAATCTAACTAGCTTACCACTCTTGCTTTACTATTTTTATAGTTATAATATCTTCACGAGTTTATACAATTTTATGGCGATTCCTTTATTTGATTATATTATTTTGCCGATTGTCTTACTCAGCTTTTTGTATCCGCTAGTACCACTAGTTTTTGACGGTATAGCTTGTTTGCTAATCAAGTTATTTGATGTTTTGAGTTATGTGGGGCAGTTAGATTATGGCATGGTTAATTTTGGTAAACCAGAATTTGTAATTATGATGTTACTTATTGGATTAACGATTGCAAGTTTTACCTTTGAAAGGATGAAGTTAGGATTGGTTATGACAATGGTGGTTATGTATAGCATGGCTTATATTCTTATCCACTTTCCTTTTTATGGACAAGTAACATTTGTCGATGTTGGACAGGGAGACAGCATTGTTTTGACAACGCCAATTAAACGGAGAGTGGTAATGATAGATACTGGTGGCCGGTTAAGCTTTGGGAAAACGACTAATACTAAATCCATTGTAGAAAAAATAACAGTACCGTATTTAAACGCTCAAGGTATTTCAAAAATTGATGCTCTATTTTTGTCTCATCAAGACGATGATCATATTGGCGATTTGGAGCCCTTACTAAGGTCGATAAAAGTTACAACAGTCTATTATGGAGTAGGGATGCACCGAGTAACTAAGTTTAAAAGCATCATGCAACGTTATTCTGAAACAACAACCTTTCAAGCACTGAAAGCAGGGGACAGACGTGAGTATGGGGCACTTGATTTTAGTGTTTTATATCCTGAAAATCCTGGAATGGGCGAAAATAAAGATTCATTGGCTTTGTTAGTACGAGTTCAAGATAAAAAATGGTTATTTACAGGAGATTTGGAAAAAGATCAGGAACTGGCAATTTTAAAGAAATATAAAAATTTAAAGGTTGATTATTTAAAATTAGGGCATCACGGAAGTCGAACTTCAAGCTCATTTGAATTTTTGAAACAGCTTAATCCAGGCTATGCTTTTATTTCAGCTGGAAAAAATAATCGCTATCATCATCCACATCAAGAGACAATTAGTGCGCTAAGCAATCTTAAAATCAAATATGACGGTACCCATCAATATGGTATGATTAACGTATATTTCAACAAATTTGGTCAGTGGGAGAAGCGACGCTACCAAACAAATGAGGAGGATTATGGTTGACACTTAGTCAATTTTTAGATATAAAAAATAACAAAAGTACTTTAGGTGCACTGGTTAATACATCAACGGATTTACTAAATGATTATTTAATTCAACAACTAGTTAAAAAATATCAAAAACAACATGGAGATGTTGACATTGTTCGATTTGATTTAGCCAAGCAAGGCTATCAGGGACTTGTCCATGAACTTACGCAATCATCTTTGTTTTCAACCCAAAAAATCCTGATTATTTCTGAACTTGAGAATTTAACTGCAAAAGCGCCTGCAGTTAAAAATAAAAAAGTATTAGATCAACTAATTAAGGTGATTGAGTCTCAAGATATTAGCGACAGTTATTTAATATTTGATTTTAATTATCCTAAATTAGATGAACGAAAAAAGATAACAAAAGTCTTGAAAAATCATCTGATGGTAATAAAAGATAGATTATCTTATCGTAACTTGAATGCGTTTGCACAGCGACTAATTGAAAAAGATGGTTATAAAATTGAGTCTCAAGTAACCAATTTATTGGTTAAGCGTGCGGATTTTAATGTAACAGCCTTAATGAACGCAATAGAAAAGCTCAAAATTGCAGCGTTGGATACGATGATTATTTCACAAAAATTAGTTATTGATAATGTTGAGCAAAATTTATCGGATAATATTTTTGATATTTTGAGTCTAGCATTAAAAAAAGACTATCAGCAGGCTATTCAATTACTAAAAGAGCAAATTAATCAGGGTGTTAACGAAGTTCAGCTGGTCGCTGCTATGACATCTCAACTTCGATTTTTGCTGCAGGTTAAACTGCTACAAGAGCAAAATGAATCGATAAAACAAATTGAACAAATTTTAAAGGCACATCCTTACCGTATAAAGTTGGCTAGTCAAACTCAAATTAGTAGCTCACATCTTGTGTATTTGATTAATCAATTAATAGAAATAGAGTATCAAATCAAATCAGGTTATCAGTATCAGGATGATTTTTTACAATTATTCTTGTTAAAATGCTAAAAAAAGAAGCTCTCTTGTAAAAGAGGGCTTCTTTTTAGTCTTTAATATTAAAAACTAAAATAAGTTAAATTATCTTAGTTAGCAGCATTTAGTTTTGCAAGACGAGACTTATCACGGTTAGCTTTGTTCTTGTGAACTAAACCTTTTGATGAAGCCATGTCAATTGCGCGTAAAGCTTGGTTAAATAATTCAACAGTATTGTCAGCGTTGTTAGCTTTAGCTACTTTGAATTTTTTGATAGCTGTACGTAAACGGCTCATTTGAGTAGCGTTACGATCGTTAGCAGCTTCCATAGTTTTCACACGTTTGATAGCAGATTTGATTTGTGGCATATTTGTCACCTCCAATTTATAACAAGAGTTTTCAAAAGAAAACTCAGCGACTTCAATTATAATGAAATTGTTGAAATTTTGCAAGATAGTAATATTGCTTTTTTTTATGATTTAATGTATCATTTAATTCGAACCGTTTGCTTTGTTTAATCGAATCACCGACGTTAGGCAAAGTTTACGGCGATTTTAAGAAAGGTGGAAATACAAATGGCTATTTCAAAAACAAGAAAAAATGAATTAATTAAACAATTTGCTCGTCACGAAGGAGATACAGGTTCTCCAGAAGTTCAAATTTCAGTATTAACAGAAGAAATTACACTTCTTAATGCTCACTTAAAAGAAAATAAAAAAGATCACCACTCACACGTTGGTCTATTGAAAAAAATCGGTCACCGTCGTAACTTATTAAGTTACTTAAGAAACAAAGATGTTTCAAGATACCGTGACCTAATTAAAGCTTTAGGATTACGTCGTTAATTAATATAAAAAAGAGACCTTTTATTAAGGTCTCTTTTTTATATTCTTTAATTTATACAAATATATGATAAAATTACAGTAGTTAAAGTCAAGTAACCCATTAGGGATAAAATTGATAAATTAAAAATTTAGAAAAGAGATAATAAATGGCACAAGATATCAAAGTAATGATACTTGGCGGTGTACGTGAAAATGGTAAAAATATGTATGCTGTTCAAGTTGATGACGAGATTTATATTTTAGACGCTGGGTTAAAATATCCAGATACACAATTGTTAGGGATTGACTATGTTATTCCTGATTTGTCTTTCATTGAAGATAATGCAGATAAAATTACGGGTGTATTTTTGACACACGGACATGCAGATGCAATAGGTGCATTGCCATATTTTATTACTAAATATGATATTCCAGTATTTGGATCAAAATTAACGATTGAATTAGCTAAAATTGCTGTTAGAAATGCTAATAAAAATGCTGATTTTAGTGATTTTCACGAAATTGATCAAGACACAGCAATTGATTTCAAGAATGCTACGGTTTCGTTTTTTGATACAACACACAACATTCCACAAACACTAGGTGTTGCAATCAAAACTGATGCTGGTCAAATTGTTTACACTGGAGATTTCAAATTTGATCAGAGTGCTGCTAAAGGGTACAAAACCAACTATAGCCGTATAATGGAAATTGGCAAAGATGGTGTCTTAGCGTTATTAAGCGATTCTTCAAATGCTGAAATGCCACATGAAGGAGCTAATGAGAAAGAAATTGGCGACTATATCATTGAAACACTCAAAGACCATCCAGGCCGTATTATTGTTTCAGCAGTTGCTTCAAATATTGCACGTATTCAACAAATTTTGAACGCAGCACATTTATCACACAGAAAAGTTGTGCTGACTGGACAAGATGTTACAAAAATTGTTAAAACTGCTATGGATTTAGACTTACTTCATGTTCCAGATGAAAACTTAATTATTCCAGCTACTGAAATCAATAAATATGATAAAGAAGAAATTCTAGTTTTAGAAACTGGTCGAATGGGTGAACCTTTAAAATCACTTCAGAGAATGGCAATGCAAGAGCATAAACTTGTTAATGTCACAAATGGTGATTTAATCTTTATCACAACAACCCCCTCACATGCAATGGAAACAACAGTTGCTAAGACCTCTGATTTAATTTATCGTGCAGGAGGTACAGTCAAGGAAATTAATCGAGAAATTCACGCTTCAGGGCATGCCTCTCGCTACGAGTTGCAAATGATGATTAATTTATTAACCCCTAAATATTTATTTCCTGTCCAAGGAGAATACCGATTACTTGCTGCGCACAAAGAAGCAGCTGAAGAGACAGGTATTGCATCATCTAACATCATTATTGCTAAAAAAGGTGATGTTTATCAGTATCAAAAGGGTCAACTTCAATTGACAGAGCCGGTTGCTTCAGAAGATATGATGATAGATGGGGCCGGTATTGGTGACATTGGAAACATTGTTTTGCGCGATAGAAAGATTTTAGCAGATGACGGAATGTTTATAGCAGTAGTAACTATCGATCGCAAAAAGAAAAAAATTATTTCACAACCTAAAGTTATGACAAGAGGCTTTGTGTACATTAAAGAAAATAAAGATTTAATCTATGAAAGTGTTGAGCTAACTAAAGAGGCAATTGATACGAACCTACAGACTAAAAAATTTGATTGGTCTGAACTAAAGCAAGATGTTAGACATTCGCTGGAGAAGTATCTATTCCAAAAAACAAAACGCCGTCCAGTTGTTTTGCCCGTCATCATGGAAGTTAACCAAAACCGCCATCGACGAAACGCTAATATCAATAAACCACAACCAAAAAAGAAGTAGGAGATTAGTTAGAATGAATACTTCGCAGACTGAATTATTGAAGTCAGCAAAAAAAGCAACTGCTCAAAAGAACTACGAAAGAGCAGTTGCTTTTTTAGAAGAAGCACAAAACTTTGAGCCTGACTTTGAAATCACGTTGGAATTAATTGATAACTATTTAAATTTGCAATGGTATAACCAAGCGCTAAATGAATTGAAGTATTTGGATGTTTATCACAATAGCCAAAGTTTTGAAATTTACTTAAAAGTGTTGTACCATAACCATCTAATTATTTCATTTTATCAGATTCCATTTTATCTAAAAAAAGCACAACTTCTAAAATCTGAATATAAAAAATTATACGATGATTATCAGCAAGTTTTTGAAAAGTTGAGCATATCAAAAAATAGTCAAATTATTAAGTCGAATTTTATGAATACTATGGCTGCAGGGCTTTTGAAAAGTCGTCAAAACTATGAGCAGTTAAAGCAACTGCCAGTTGAAGATTTTGTTCAGGTAGCTAGAACAGCATTTTTGGCGCCTGGATTACAACCAGAATTAAGGGTGTCCTTAATTGAAGATTTAATAAAGATGGGACGGGTAGAAACTTTTCCTGTTTTCGTATTAAATAAAATGACGGAAGTTAATTTTAGCCAAACATCACTGTATTTCAATAGTGAGTTTATGGTTCGGTCAGCAGCAATTATTCAAGAAAAAGTAACTGACCTAAGTGTTAGACAGCTCGCTATTTCACAGTATACATTACTCCTCTCGCAGCTTTATCCATGTTTTGATATATTTATTGAAAATATATCGGAGTTTGTCTTTTCTTTTTTACAATACTTTGGTATATTAGGAGATGAGGATTTTGACAAAAATGATAATCCTTATTTTGCTTTGATTAAAAAACTTAATCAAAGCGAAGAATTATGAGACAACTTCTCAAAAAAGTGTTTACTTTTTTGATGTCTCTACGTATAATCAAATACGGATATTTTCGAGGCATGACTATTATTTTTGTCTTGAAAGTAGTACAATAATCAACAGAGAATTATCTGCTTAGGGTTTGCCTAAGACGGAATTCTTCTAATTCACAGGAGGGTATTTTATAATGGCAGAAAAAGCACATTACGAAAGAACTAAACCCCATGTTAACATTGGTACTATCGGACACGTTGACCATGGGAAAACAACTTTAACAGCAGCTATCACAACTGCACTAGCTAAGAAAGGCTTAGCTGACGCTTCAGACTACGCATCAATCGATGCAGCTCCTGAAGAAAGAGAACGTGGTATTACAATTAATACAGCCCACGTTGAATACGAAACAGAACAACGTCACTATGCTCATATCGATGCTCCAGGACATGCGGACTACGTTAAGAACATGGTTACTGGTGCTGCTCAAATGGATGGTGCTATCTTAGTAGTTGCTGCTACAGATGGTCCAATGCCACAAACTCGTGAACATATCTTACTTGCTCACCAAGTTGGTGTTGATTACATCATCGTATTCTTAAACAAAACTGACTTAGTTGACGATGCAGAATTGATTGACTTAGTTGAAATGGAAGTACGTGAATTACTTTCAGAATACGATTACCCTGGTGATGATGTTCCCGTATTACGTGGTTCAGCATTGAAAGCTATCGAAGGCGATGAAGAACAACAACAAGTTATTTATGACTTAATGGATGCAGTAGATGAATACATCCCAACTCCAGACCGTCATAAAGACCAACCATTCTTGATGCCTGTTGAAGATGTATTTACAATCACAGGTCGTGGTACAGTTGCTTCAGGTCGTATCGATCGTGGTGTGGTTAATGTTGGTGATGAAGTTGAAATCATTGGACTAAAACCTGAAATCATGAAAACAACTGTTACAGGAATCGAAATGTTCCGTAAAACTCTAGATTCTGGTGAAGCTGGAGATAACGTTGGTGCACTTCTACGTGGTGTTAACCGTGAACAAATCGAACGTGGACAAGTATTGGCTAAGCCAGGCTCAATTAAAACTCACACTAAATTCAAGGGTGAAGTTTATATCTTGAGTAAAGAAGAAGGTGGACGTCATACTCCATTCTTCTCAAACTACCGTCCTCAATTCTACTTCCATACAACTGACGTAACTGGTGTTATTGAATTACCTGATAACGTTGAAATGGTTATGCCTGGTGATAACGTAACATTTGAAGTTGACTTGATTGCTCCAGTAGCTATCGAAAAAGGTACAAAATTCACTGTTCGTGAAGGTGGACGTACTGTTGGTGCTGGTATGGTTAACGAAATCATCGAATAATCTTTATTCTTTGATAACAAAAAAGAGCTTTAGGTTAATCCTAAGCTCTTTTTTTTTGAAAAAATCCCGCTAATACGTTGAGTTTTAGCGCGATATCATGTAAGATTAATGGGTATTAAGGATTATGAAAATAAACCCAAAATTGACATCGGAGGTAGATTTTAATGTCTGCAAAATGGGAAAAAACAGGTAATATTACCGGAGAATTGACATTCCAAATTTCAAAAGAAGAAGTAAAAAATGGTCTAGATAAAGCATTTGATCGTGTTAAGAAAAACATTGATGCTCCTGGATTTAGAAAGGGAAAATTACCTCGTACAATGTTTAACCGTATGTACGGGGAAGAAGCATTGTATGAAGAAGCATTAAATATTGTGCTTCCTGAAGCTTACAACAATGCTTTACAAGAAACAGGTGTAGAACCTGTTTCTCAACCTGAAGTGTTGCCAGAATCAATGGAACGCGATGCTGACTGGGAAATGAAAGCAACTGTAACTGTTAAACCAGAAGTTAAGCTAGGCGAATACAAAAACCTAAATGTTCCAAAACAAGATCGTAAAGCTCTTGTGAAAGAAGTTAATGCTGAACTTGATAAAAGACGTGACCAAAATGCTGAACTTGTTCTAAAAGAATCAGGTAAAGCAGCTAAAGGTGATACAGTTATTATCGATTTCAAAGGTATGATTGATGGTGTTGCATTTGATGGTGGAACAGCACAAAATCATTCTCTTGAATTAGGTTCAGAATCATTCATTCCTGGATTTGAAGACCAATTAATTGGTCATTCAGCAGGTGAAGATATTGATGTTGTTGTGACTTTCCCTGAAGATTACCAAGCTGAAGAATTAGCAGGTAAAGAAGCACACTTCGATACAAAGATTCATGAAATCAAAACAAAAGAATTACCAAAATTAGATGATGAATTTGCTAAAGATATTGACGATTCAGTTGAAACTTTAGATGAACTAAAAGAAAAAATCCAACAAGAAATTCAACAGTCTAAAGAAGAAGCAGCTGAAGATAACATTCAAAGCTATGCAATTCAAGAAGCTGTAGATAATGCTGAAATTACTGAAGTACCTCAAGATATGATTGATAACGAAGTTAACAATCAAATGAACCAATACTTAGGTAACATGCAAAGACAAGGTATTTCTCCAGAAATGTACTTCCAAATTACGGGTACAACTCAAGAAGATATGAAAGCACAATTTGCAAAAGATGCAGAAGATCGTGTGAAATCAACTCTTGTTCTTGAAGCGATTGTAAAAGCTGAAGAAATCAAACCTTCTAAAGAAGAAATTGATGAAGAAATCAAGAACTTAGCTACACAATACAACATGGAAGAAAATGTTGTTCGTCAAACATTGACTGAAGATATGTTAGTTCATGATATTTCAATCAAAAAAGCAATTGCTTTACTTTCAGACACAGCAACAGAAGTTGTGCCTTCAAAACTAAAAAGCAAGAAAAAATAATGTTATTTTAGTATAAACTTTAAAAAGCGGGAAAATTCCCGCTTTTTATTTTGAAAACTTTTTTCTTTATGTGTCGTTTAAAAAATGATATCTTATAAGTTGTAAGTAAATAAATACTAGATTAAGAATAAGGATTAGACGTTTATGTATGTTGATAATATAGAAGGTTCAGATCAAATCAAATGTTCCTTTTGCGGCAAAGATCAGAGTCAAGTTAAAAAGATGGTTGCTGGAAATGGCGTTTATATTTGTGATGAATGTATAGAATTAAGTAAACAAGTTATTGATGAAGAATTCAGAAATAACGCAATGAATCAATTGGAAGAATTACCTACACCAAAAGAAATCTGTGCTATTCTAGATGATTATGTAATCGGTCAAGGAGAAGCTAAAAAAGTTCTGTCTGTAGCTGTATATAATCACTATAAACGCATTACACAGATGGAGGTTGTTAGTGATGATGATACTGAACTTCAAAAAAGTAATGTTGCATTAATCGGACCGACAGGTTCAGGTAAAACATTTTTAGCGCAAACTTTAGCCAAAATTTTAAATGTTCCTTTTGCAATTGCAGATGCAACAAGTTTAACAGAGGCTGGATATGTAGGGGACGATGTTGAAAATATTTTACTTTCACTTCTCCAAAATGCCGATTTTGATATTGAGAGTGCGCAGCACGGTATTATCTATGTCGATGAAATTGATAAAATTGCGAAGAAAAGTGAAAATGTCTCAATTACTAGAGACGTTTCAGGTGAAGGTGTTCAACAATCACTATTGAAGATATTAGAAGGAACAATTGCCAATGTTCCGCCAAAAGGTGGTCGTAAGCACCCACAACAAGAAATGATTCAAATAGATACAACAAACATTTTGTTCATTGTTGGTGGTGCTTTTGATGGGATAGAGTCTATTGTTGAAAGCCGTTTAGGTAAACAAACTATTGGTTTTAGTGCTTCTGACGAAAAGAAAAAATTAGAAGCTAAAAATATTACACAACAAATTATCCCAGAAGACTTAATGCAATTTGGTATTATTCCTGAGTTGATTGGACGGTTACCTATTATGGCTGTGTTAAATAAATTAGAAGAATCTGATTTGGTTAACATTTTAACGCAACCTAAAAATGCTTTGGTTAAACAATACAAAAAATTAATTCAACTAGATAATGTTGAACTCGAAGTAACCAACGAAGCACTTCAAGAAATCGCTAAGTTAGCAATTAAGCGTGATACAGGTGCTCGTGGTTTGCGCTCAATTATTGAAGATAGCATGCGTGACATCATGTTTGATTTACCGAGTGAAAAAGATGTTGAAAAAGTGATTGTGACAAAAGAAGTGATTACTGATAATAAACCTGTAGAAATTGTAAGGAAAAATCATGAAAATTCATAAAGTTGATCTCGAAAAGACAGTAGCTTATCCTGATCAATACCCAACATCAAAATACCCGGAATTTGCTTTATCTGGACGTTCAAATGTTGGAAAGTCTAGTTTAATCAATGCAATTTTGAATCGCAAAAAATTAGCTAGAACGTCAGGGTCTCCTGGTAAAACACAGACACTTAACTTTTTTAATGTAAATGACAATTTATATTTAGTAGATGTTCCGGGATATGGATATGCTAAGGTCTCTAAAAAAATGCGTGAAAAGTTTGGCCAAATGATTGAAACGTATCTTGAGAGTCGTGAAGAGTTAAAAGGTATGATTTTATTAATGGATTCACGTCATAACCCAACACAAGATGATATTGCAATGTATCAGTATGCAAAATATCTTGATCAGCCGCTTTTAATTGTTGCAACAAAAATTGACAAAGTTAAAAAGAGTCAATGGAATAAAGTGATTAAAAACTTCAAAGATACTTTAGAATTGGACTCATCAGACGACTTGCTTTTATTTAGTTCTGAAAAGAAGTATAATGTTGATGCTTTATGGCAATGGATTGAAAGCAAAAAAAAATAACGCTTAATGCGTTATTTTTTTTTGTCTTCTTCTTTTGTTACATTTTTCTCTGATTTTTTTCTTTTTTCATCAGGTACTGTTGCAAATTTATCGAATAAATCATTTAATTGATTTTGATTCTTGAAACTTAATCCCATGATTAACAACTCCTTTTTCCCGTATTATACTAAAAACCCTCTAAATGTCAAAATGCATAACTTTGTATAATTGTATATAAATTGTATAAGTATACATTTTAGCGTATAACCTAATTATAGAGAAAAACATGTAGGAGGAACAAATTATGAGAAGTAAAAAAATAGTAGCTGAGATGTCAGGAGTTTTAGCACTGCTAATTGCAGTTGTTATGATGCTAGTTAATCAGCCTCACATAAAAGCAGCTACAGTTGATGAAGTTAAAGCAAAAGGGGAACTAGTTATGGGGACCGCCCCTGATTATCCCCCCTATGAATTTTTGGCAACCGTAGATGGCACACAAAAAGTAGTGGGAATGGATGTTCAAATTGGACAAGATATTGCGAATAAATTGGGTGTAAAATTAGTAGTGAAAGCTATGGATTTTGATTCATTACTTGTCGCACTTGAAACCAAAAAAATTGATATGGTTATTTCAGGAATGTCAGCAACAGAGGAAAGAAAGAAAAGTGTTGATTTCTCAGACCCCTATTATAAATCAAAACAAATGTTTGTTATCCGTAAAGATGAGGCCAGTGAACTGAAATCAGCCGAAGACATTAAAGATAAAGTAGTTGGGGTCCAAATTGGCAGTATGCAACAAGATATTTTAAAATCAAGTTTTCCTCAGGCTAAATCATCTGCTCTGACAAATGTGAATGATTTACTGTTATCCTTGAAGTCAAATAAAGTATCAGCTTTTCTAACGGAATCAGCTGTAGCAGAAGCTTATGTTAGTCATAATTCAGATATCACAAGCTTAAGTGCTGATGTGAATGAAGAAGATATGAGTGGAACTGCAATTGCGTTTTCTAAGAATTCTGAAGATTTGGTTGCAACAGCTAACAGTGCAATTAAAAATATTACAGACAATAACTTGATTTCTAAATATCTTGCAGCTGCTGGTAATTATCTAGAATCACCATCAGCTCAGCAACAAGGTCCTTGGCAATTAGTGTTAAGTTACTGGCCATACTTTTTTTCAGGGTTAGGAACCACTTTATTAATTACAATTATTTCGATTTTCTTCGGTGTTCTTCTAGGTGTTGTATTTGCATTATTTAGAATTTCACGTTTCAAATTATTAAATATGGTAACTGCAGCCTTTGTTGAATTTATTCGTGGAACACCTTTAATGATTCAAATTATGTTCGTTTACTTTGGTGTAGGTGCTTTTGTGAATATTCCCGCTTTAATATCAGGTATTATTGCAGTATCTATTAATAGTGCAGCTTATGTTTCTGAAATTATTCGTGGCGGAATTAACTCAGTTCCAAAAGGTCAAACAGAAGCTGCAAGAAGTTTAGGATTATCAGCAAAAGATACATTTACGAGTGTTACTTTTCCTCAAGCTATTAAAAACATTTGGCCTTCACTAGGTAATGAGTTTATTTCATTAATTAAAGAAACATCCATTGTTTCAATTATTGGGGTAGCTGATTTAATTTATCAACTGAAAGCTGTTCAATCTGTTACTTATCAAGGTGTTATTCCAATTGTCATTGCAATGATTATTTACTTTGTGATTACTTACAGCTTGACTAAACTATTAAACCATTTTGAAGGGAAGATGAAGCATGAATAATTTAATTAAAGTCAAAGGTCTTGGCAAATCATACGGGGATAAAAAAGTTCTTGAAAATATTAGTACAGAAGTTAACCAGGGAGATGTCATTGCAATTATTGGCCCATCTGGTGGGGGTAAAAGTACTTTCTTGAGAACTTTAAATTCACTTGAATCAGTTACGGAAGGAGCAATCGAGTTTGAAGGACAAGACATTACCAAACTATCGGATAAAAACTTAAATCAATTGCGTGAAAAAATGGGGATGGTTTTTCAAGATTTTAATTTATTCAGTAATATGACCGTTCAACAAAACATCACTTTAGCACTTAAAAAAGTAAAGGGAATGAATGAAACAAAAGCTAACCAAAAAGCATTAGCTTTATTAAAACAAGTTGGCATGGATCAATTTGAACAAAGCTATCCAACTTCTTTATCGGGTGGTCAAAAACAACGTGTGGCTATTGCACGTGCACTGGCTATGAAACCTGATGTCATGTTATTCGATGAACCAACTAGTGCTTTAGATCCTGAGATGGTTGGAGAAGTACTCAAAGTTATGCAAGACTTAGCTAAAAAAGGCATGACTATGGTGATTGTGACTCATGAAATGGGGTTTGCTCGTCACGTAGCTAACAACGTGTGGTTTATGGACGGTGGTCGATTTGCAGAAGTTGGAACGCCACAGCAAATTTTTGACAATCCTAAAAATGAACGGACTCAGTTATTCTTGTCACAAGTTTTAGATACAGATTTATAGAATCAGGTACTGACTGATTTGTGTTATCATATAGTAAAATGAAATAATCCTGATAAAGAAAAGGGTGTTAACTATTATTTCTAAATACTTAGACCACAAATTAGCGCTTCTTCCCGATTTGCCGGGATGTTACTTGATGAAAAATGAAGATAATCATATTATATATGTTGGAAAAGCTAAGAATTTAAAGAACCGTGTACGTTCTTACTTTAAAAGTCAACATGAAGGTAAAACAGCGCGTCTTGTCGCAGATATCGTCGATTTTGAAACAATCGTGACATCTAGTGATAAAGAGGCGTTTTTACTTGAAGTGACACTGATTCAAAAGCATCAACCTCATTACAATATTAAATTAAAACAGGGTACAGGATATCCCTACATTCAAATCACGAATGAACGTGATCCGATAATTAGAATCACAAGTGAAATCAAAGATGATCACAGCTTTTATTTTGGCCCCTATCCGAATGTTTATGCAGCAGATGAAACGATGCACTTTATTCAAAAAGTCTATCCTTTGAGACGTTGTCAGGGCAATTTAAAACGACCATGTTTGTACTATCATATGGGTCAATGTTTAGGAGCTTGTTTTAAAAGTGTTCCTAAAAGTGTTTATCGAGAACAAATTAAAAAGATTAAACGATTTTTGAATGGCGATGTTGCTGATGTTAAGAAAGAATTGACTCAAAAAATGAAGGAAGCAGCCGCAGAGTTAAATTTTGAGCGAGCTAGTGAATTACGTGATCAAATTCAATATATTGAAGCCACCGTTGAAAAACAAAAAATTATAACAACTGACAAAACAACTCGAGATATTATCAATTTCTACGTTGATAAAGGATGGGTATCTGTTCAAATTTTCTTTATTCGTCAATCTCGTCTTTTAAAACGTGAAAAGAAATTGTTCACATTGACTGATGATGTTAGTGAAGAAATGACAACTTTTATTCTTCAGTTTTATAAGCAGGACAATCAGTTATTACCGCAAGAGATTGTTGTGCCGTCAGAATTGGATATAAAATTTCTGAGTGACTTAATTGGCGCAAAAGTGGTCTCACCAAAGCGCGGTACCAAAAAGGATTTGCTAGATTTAGCTAAGAAAAATAGTCGTCTTGTTTTAGAAGAGAAGTTTAAGTTGATTGAAATGGATGAGAGAAAAACAATTGGAGCTCAACGTGAAATCTTTGAAGTTTTAAAATTACCGTATGGGTCAATTATCGAATCATTTGATCATTCACATATTCAGGGAACAGACCCTGTTTCAGCAATGGTACAGTATAAAGATGGCAAAAAGAACACGCACAACTATCGAAAATATAAATTATCAGGTCGATTTGAACATCAAAACGGTGCTGATGAAGCAGCTAATACGCGAGAAGTTATTCGGAGGCGTTATGAGCGACTACTAAAGGAAAAACAGTCATTACCAGACTTGATTTTAATGGATGGTGGTGATATCGAGGTTAATGCTGCAAAAGATGTTTTGAAAAATGAGCTTGGTTTAACGATACCTGTTGCAGGAATGGTTAAAAATGACAAACACCGTACTTCAGACTTGATTTTTGGTGAGCCATTGCAAGTGGTTAGATTAAAACGTAATTCGCAGGGGTTTTACTTACTTCAAAGAATTCAAGATGAAGTGCACCGGTTTGCAATCAACTTTCATCGACAAAAGCGAAGTAAAAATTCGTTATCTTCTCAACTTGAAACAATACCTGGAATTGGGCCAAAAACTAGACAGAAGCTAATGCGTCATTTTGGATCTTTAGCTAAAATAAAACAGGCCTCGATTTCAAATCTACAAGAAGCTGGTCTCAATAAAAAGCAAGCGCAAACACTTAGCTTGTCATTATCAGCTCAAAAAACTTAAGCAATTAGGGATTTTGTACATTTTATTTTTAAAATCAATATCATAAGCAAATGCAATCATGGTATGATAGTTAAAGTCAGAAATACTCGTAAGGAGGAATACAATGTTTGTTGATCATACCCGAGTGGAAGTGCAAGCAGGAAAAGGTGGAGACGGAGCGATAAGTTTCCGCCGAGAAAAATATGTCCCTATGGGGGGACCAGCCGGAGGCGATGGTGGCCGCGGTGGTAGTATCATTTTTAAAGTTGATCCAGGACTGAGAACATTAATGGATTTTAAATTCCGTCGTAAGTTTAAAGCCAAAAGTGGTGAAAATGGTATGAATAAGTCAATGTATGGTCGCCAAGCTGAGGATTCAATAATTGCAGTCCCAGCTGGAACAATCGTATACGATGATGAAACCAATGAAGTAATTGGTGATTTAACACATGATGGTGAAGAATTAGTTGTAGCAAAAGGAGGCCGTGGAGGCCGTGGAAACATTCACTTTAAATCAGCTAAAAATTCAGCGCCAGAAGTTGCTGAAAATGGTGAACCAGGTCAATTTCGTAAGTTAAAATTAGAGCTTAAAGTAATTGCTGATGTTGGATTAGTCGGATTCCCGTCTGTTGGAAAATCAACACTACTTTCAGTTGCAACATCTGCAAGACCAAAAATCGCAGCCTACCACTTTACAACACTAGTTCCTAATTTGGGGATGGTACAGTTAGACAGTGGACAAGACTTTGCCATGGCAGATTTACCAGGACTTATTGAAGGTGCTTCTTTAGGTGTTGGTTTGGGAATTCAATTTCTAAGACACGTCGAACGTACAAAAGTTATTTTACATTTAATTGATATGGATCCTAACAATGGTCGCGATCCTTATGAAGACTACAAAACAATCCGTAAAGAATTAAAAACATATGATGATAAACTAATGCAAACACCTGAAATCTTAGTTGCGACTAAAATGGACGTTCCAGGTGCTGCAGAACGCTTAGCAGAATTCAAGTCTGAATTAGGAGAGAACGTACCTGAAATTTTTGAGATTTCATCAGTAACCCATAAAGGTGTTAAGGAAGTTCTTCAAAAAACAGCAGATGTTTTAGAAACACTACCTAAAGAAATCAAATCAGTCGAAGCTGAAGCAAGCGATGTTAAACATCATAACTATGACTATAAAGCCGAAGATGACAAACAAGAATTCTACGTCGAAAAAGAAAACGAAAGTATGTATGTTGTTAAAGGTGAAAAAGTTGAGCGATTACTTCAAATGTCTAACTTAACGCATAACGATGGTATTATGCGTTTTGCAAGACAATTACGCTCCTTTGGTATTGACGATGCATTGCGTGAAGCCGGTGCCAAGAATGGTGACGATGTCTTTATTGGTGACTTCTCATTTGAATTTGTTGAATAGAACAAAAAGGGGTATTATCATCAAATGAAAAAAGAACAAGAAAAGAAAAAATATCTAACTGGGGTTGATGGATTAAGAGCGCTGGCTGTTATTGGTGTTATTTTATATCATATCAATCCTAACCAATTTATTGGGGGATATTTGGGGGTATTAGTATTCTTTGTTTTATCAGGGTACTTTATTACAAGTCATTTGATTAAAAACATGGAAAGTAATACATTTGGTTTTCGTGACTTTTACATTAAAAGAGTGAAACGAATATATCCGCAGCTCATTAGTGTTTTAGCACTAACAAGTACATATATTTTGCTTTTTCAACGTCATTTATTAGCACAGCTTTATCAAATAGTTGTTACAAATTTAGTCGGAGTTTACAATTTTTGGCAGATTTTTAATGGCCAGTCTTATTTTGAACGTTTTGCACAAAATGAGTCACCATTTATTCATTTGTGGACTTTATCTATTGAATGGCAATATTATATCATTTGGCCGTTAGTACTGGCTGCTTGTTATTATTTTTCAAAGAAAAAGCGCTATCCAATTATTGTAGCGATTGTTCTAACAATTGTTTCGATTGGACTGATGGCGGGATTATATCGTCCAGGCATTGACACTAGTCGAATCTATTATGGAACGGATACTAGACTATTCGCCTTAATGATGGGCTCACTTCTAGGAATGATTTGGCCTAGAGAAAAGCTCACTCACAATGTTCAAAAGCTCACTTCTACTGTGCTGAATTCTGTCGGCGGTGTGAGTTTGCTGATTATTTTTATTATGAGCTTGTTGCCTATCATGAACCCTCAGCAAGGGTTTACGTATTTAGGCGGTATGGCTATATTTTCACTTTTCACAACGCTGCTTGTGGCTGTGATTGTTCATCCTGCAGCTATGTTTAATCGATTATTAACAAATCCGATTTTTAGTTATTTAGGAACTAGAAGTTATGGCATTTACTTATATCAATTTCCGATTATGATTTTCTTTGAAACTCGATTTAAAAATATTGCAGACCATCCTGTTTTGTATCCTGTAATTGAAGTGATGTTAATTCTAGTGGTTTCAGAGGCATCTTATCAATTGATTGAAAAACAAGCCCATAAGCTAACAATTAGTGGCTTAATTAGGCAATTGAAGTCGTTTAAATCTTTATGTGTTAAATCACAAGTTAAATGGGGAGTGTCCGCTGTTATACTTGGATTGTTCATAGGTGCAGTTATAACATCACCATTTGTGAAAGCTGCGGATGCAAAAGACAGTCAACTAGCCAAAACAATTGCTTCAAACGGTGAAAAGAATCAATCTGAAAATAAGGAATTGATTGCTCAAGCTCAAAGCAGACAAAAACAGGCTGTTGAAGCAGAAACTAAGAAAGCTTCACCTTTCCAGGCTGTGATTGATCAAGCTAAGCAAAATGAAAAAAATGGCCCCGTAAATGTGGATTATCAAAATTACGGTCTGACACAATCACAACTGCAATTGATGCAGTTTTTACCAATATCTGGTATAGGAGATTCTGTTATGGCAGGATCATCTAACATTTTGAAAACATTGTTTCCACAAATGATTGTTGATGCAACAATATCAAGACAAATGATTCAAAGTTTCGATATTGTAGCGCAATATCAACAAGAAAAAGCCTTGAATAATATTGTCTTAATTGGATTAGGAACAAATGGTCCTTTTTCAAATGATAATTTGAATCAATTGATTAGCCAAATAGATGCAGGTCACACAATTTTTTGGATTAATACGCATGTTCCAAGCCGTCAGTGGCAAAACAGTGTAAATCAAGTTGTACAACAAGCTGCAACTGAACATCAAAACTTTAAGGTAATCGATTGGTATGGTTATTCAAAAGGTCACGATGATTGGTTTTATGAAGATCAAATTCACCCTAATCCAGAGGGTGCAAAATATTATGCGACATATATTGCAAAGACTATTCTTGAAAGTATTAATTTAAAAGGTGAGTGATCGGTGAATGGAGTTAGAATTTTTAGGAACAGGTGCAGGTGTACCTGCTAAATCAAGGAACGTAACAAGTATTGCATTAAAATTATTAGATGAGCTTAACGAAGTTTGGCTTTTTGATGTAGGCGAAGCAACTCAGCATCAAATATTATCGACAACCATTAAACCGCGTAAAATCACAAAAATATTCTTAACTCACTTGCATGGCGATCACTTATTTGGATTACCAGGCTTGTTGTCTTCACGTTCATTTCAAGGTGGGGATGGCCCGTTAACCATTTACGGACCTCCAAAAGTTGAAAAGTTTGTTAAAACTGCTTTAGCAGTTTCAGACACTCACTTGGGTTATAAAATTAATTACGTACCAGTTACTGAATCAGGTTTAGTTTTTGAGGATCATGGTTTTAAAGTAACTTGCGAAAAATTAGAACATCGCGTACCTAGTTTTGGTTATCGAGTGGAAGAAAAGCCAAGAGCCGGAGAATTACTTGTAGATAAGCTTAAAGCCTACCACATTAAATCAGGACCAATTTATGGTAAGCTAAAACGTGGGGAAGAAGTAACACTTGAGGATGGTACAGTTCTTGATGGAAAAGATTTCTTAGGACCTGACCATCCGGGCAGGGTTGTTTCTATCTTTGGTGATACACGTAAAACACCTCAAAGCGTTGTTCTTGCTCAAGATGCAGATGTTATGGTTCATGAGAGTACTTTTGGAAAAGCAGAGGGTAAGTTAGCTTATGATTATTACCATTCAACTAATATTCAAGCTGCTAACATAGCGAAACAAGCTAGTGCTAAAAGATTACTGTTAACTCATATTTCTGCTCGTTATAATGGGAATTATTCCTATGAGCTAGAAAAAGAAGCAAAAAAAGTCTTCAAAAACACAAAAGTTGTGAAAGACTTTGATATTATTGATGTGCCAATGAAGAGGTAATGACATGATGAAAGAAATAAATCTAGAAAACAAAATAACCGTTATCACAGGTGCATCAAGTGGTATTGGCGCTGAAATTGCGATTGAAGCAGCTAGAAAGAATTCTGATGTTGTTTTAATTGCACGAGATATTCAGAAATTACAGCATGTTCAAGCTCGTATTAAACAAGTGTCCGATTCTGATGTTATTTTAATTTCTGCTGATATGAGTAATCCAGACATAATTGAGCAAGTCTATAAAAAAATGAAATCAAAAATAGACCGGTTTGATTATCTTGTTAATGCGGCTGGATTTGGTGATTTTGACTCTTTTTTTGATATGTCAATGACTAAAGCACAATCGATGTTTGATTTGAATGTGATGGGTTTGATGTACTTCACTCGATTAATAGGGCGCGACATGATGAAAGTGGGTTCGGGTAAGATTATTAATCTAGGATCAGTCGCTGGCAAAATCCCCACACCTAAATCAGCTGTCTATTCGGCTACAAAAGCCGCTGTTATTCAATTTTCCAATGTCTTACGTTTAGAACTAGCACCGTTTGATGTTAAAGTTATGACAGTTAATCCTGGGCCTGTGTCAACTAATTTCTTTAATATCGCCGATAAAAACGGTCACTACGTTGAAAATGTGGGTAGTTTTATGCTAGAGCCAGATGAATTAGCTCAAAAAGTTGTAAGCCATTTTGAAGACTCAAAAAAAGAGTTAACATTACCATTTTCATTGAATCTAGCATCTAAATTTTACTTGCTATTTCCAATGATTGGTGATTATATTATTATGAAATGGGGGGATAAAAAATGAAGAATCAAAAACAATTTATCATTGGGTTAGTATTATTATTAGTGGTTGTCTTATTTGCTTTAGCAAATGTTCATTCAGTAAATGTTAATTTTGGGATTACTTCTATTAGTGTCCCACTTATCTTGCTAATTGTTGTTATTTTGATCATTGGGGCTGTTTTAGGGATGCTTGTAACTTTGAATACACAAAAAACTAATTCTAAAGAAGTTAAGTCCTTAAAAGGTGAAGTAAAGACTCAAGCTAGTGAACTAAAATCAGCAAAAAAAGCAAATTCTAAAAAAGAAACAAAAAAAACTAAATAATTTAGATTTACAAATCATAAATGACTTGATAATATCTAGAATAGATAGTATGATGTATTCTGTGAGTTATTAAAGCTTAAAGCTTTTTTAGCGTGATGAATAACCATCAATTAAATATTAATTTTAAGTAAGGAGTGTTTTGAATGGCTGTACCAGCACGTAGAACTTCTAAACAAAAGAAACGTCAACGTCGTGGACATATCAAATTGAGTGTTCCTAACATGCATTATGACGCAGTAAACGGCGAATACCGTTTAAGTCACCGTGTATCCCCTAAAGGATATTACAAGGGACAACAAGTTGTAACATCTAACGAAGAAAAATAAGACACTAATTTAGTGTCTTATTTATTTTGTCGTAAAGTTTTTGATAAAATCAGTTATTTACTAACTGATTTTATTTTTTTATGGTTAAATATAATTATGAGAAAATTTAATACGGGGGATTTTTATGAAACAAAAACAAAGTAGGCGTTATTTTACGGAGATTGATGGGTTAAGAGCATTAGCTGTTATTGGTGTTATTTTATATCACATTAACCCGAACCAATTTATTGGTGGTTATTTAGGTGTTTTGATCTTTTTTGTTCTGTCAGGATATTTTATAACAGGGCATATCATCAAAAGAGTTAAGCTTAATCAATTTAGCTTTAAAGAATTTTATATTAAGAGAATAAAGCGAATTTATCCACAACTAATTAGTGTTTTGGCACTAACTAGTACTTATATTTTATTATTTCAACGTCAACTACTACATAATTTATATCAAATTGTTTTAACTAATTTACTTGGTGTTTACAATTTTTGGCAGATTCTTAATGGCCAATCTTATTTTGAACGATTTGCACAAGATGAATCACCATTTATTCATTTATGGACATTGTCTATTGAATGGCAATATTATTTAATTTGGCCAATTGTTTTAGTCATTTTGTTTAAACTATTCAAAAAAATCAGTTATGTTGCTAGTTTTACCGTAGTTATTGCGGCCTTGTCTGCAGGGTTAATGGCTTTTTTATACCATCCGGGTATAGATACTAGCCGTATCTATTATGGAACAGATACACGTTTATTTGCTTTGATGATAGGGTCTTTATTAGCTATGATTTGGCCATCTGAAAAGTTATCAAAAAATGTATATTTATCTGTGAAATGGCTAATAAACCTATTTGGCGCTGTTGCATTAGTTGCTTTATGCTGGATGAGTATTTGGTCAGAAATGGATCCGCAAAATGGTGTGCCTTATTTGTGGGGAATGTTGGTGTTTTCATTGATATCAGCAGTATTAGTTGCTATTATTATCCATCCTGCATCTTCCTTTAATCGATTACTGACTAACCCAATATTTAGTTACTTGGGTAGCAGAAGTTATGGGATTTACTTATACCAATTTCCGGTTATGATCTTTTTTGAAACAACTTTCAAAAATACTGCCCATCACCCGCGTTTAGTTCCAGTAGTAGAAGTGATTTTGATTTTATTAATTTCAGAAGTTTCACATCAGCTAATAGAAAAACATGCCCACAATTTTTCTTTGAGTTATTTAAAATCAAGATTATCAAACTTCTCTCAAATGAAGTGGTATGGTCAATTAAAATGGAGTATTTTTAGCGCTATTATTTTAGCATTCATCGTTAGTGTGGGAGTTTCACCTTTTGCTAAAGAACAAGTTAATCCCAATCCGCTAGAACAAGCAGTGACTGATAATGTAAAAGAAAATAAAAAACATAACGCTAGAATCTTAGCCCAAAATAATCGATTGAATAATGGGGATGCAGAAAATGATTATTTAGTAGCTAAACAACAGGCTGAAAACAAACCCGTGTCAATTGATTCCTCTTATCAAGAATTAGGCTTGACTGCTTCAGAGTTGCAACAATTAAATTACCTTTCTGCAACTGCTATTGGGGATTCTGTTATGGCTGGATCTTCAAATGGATTGCGGGCCATTTTACCTAACATGACCATTGATGCTGCGATTTCAAGACAAATGGTTGAAGGCTATGACATCCTAAAAAAATATAAAGAAGAGGGGAATCTTAGTCCTATTATCGTAATGGGCCTAGGAACTAATGGCCCATTTTCATTTGATGATTTAGAAAAGGTAATGGAATTAGTTGGAAAAGATAGTCATTTATTTTGGATTAATGTCCATGTTCCTAATCGTCCATGGGAAACAAATGTTAATCAAACAATAGCTGAATTTGCCTCAACACATTCTTCTGATTTTACAGTGATTGACTGGCATGATTATTCTAATACGCATCCTGATTGGTTTATAGATGATTTAACTCACTTAAATCCATTGGGTAATGGTCCGAAATACTATGGCTCTTATATTGCCAAAATAATATTACAAACAATGGCTAATCAAAAACAGTAAAGTGCAATTTGGAGGTATATTTTGAAATTAAAATTACTACTAACTAGTGATTCACACGGATTCATTAGACCCACAACCTATCAAAATCGAAAGATTACGGGTGATTTTGGTATAACAAAACTAGCGACAGCTTTTAGTCAAGAAGAAGCTAAAGATGATTATGATTATTTGCTTAAAATCAATAACGGTGATTTTATTCAGGGATCAGCTCTAGCAACTTATCTCAATAAAAAGAATACACTGTCAGCGATTCAAAGATTTAATGATGTTTTTAATACCATTGGATTTGATGCCACAATTGTGGGTAATCATGAGTTTAACTATGGTTTTGATTATCTTAAACAATTCATTAACCAAGATAGTCAGGTTTTAAATGCTAATATTTTAAATAGCGAAACCAAGCAGTCA
Source organism: Holzapfeliella floricola DSM 23037 = JCM 16512 (assembly GCF_001436605.1). GTDB lineage: Bacteria > Bacillota > Bacilli > Lactobacillales > Lactobacillaceae > Holzapfeliella > Holzapfeliella floricola. Next base: position 145,895 of record NZ_AYZL01000020.1, read on the forward strand.
GCATTTGGTAAACCTTATCAAATTTATGAGCAAGCAGGCGTGAAAATTGGGCTACTAGGGTTAACCACAGCATATATTCCAAATTGGGAGCAGCCTCAAAAAATAGCTGGATTGCAGTTTGAATCGGCATATGACATGGCAAAAAAATGGGTGCCTTTACTCAAACAAGAAGCCGATATCGTTGTGGTTTGTTATCACGGTGGATTTGAGCGTGATTTACAAACAGGCAAACCAACAGAAGCTCTTACGGGTGAAAATGAAGGCTATCAAATTTTAACAAAGATACCTGGGATTGATGTTTTATTAACAGGTCATCAACACCGTCAAATTGCAGAAGTTATTAATGGCGTGGCCATTATACAACCGGGTTATCGTGCACAATTTTATGGAAAAGTAGAAGTTGACTTCGAAAAAACGCAAACTGGCGTAAAAATCAACGATAAAAAAGTAGAACTAGTCCCCACACAACCTTTTGCTGAATCAAAAGCAATTGTTGACTTAATAAAACCGTTACATCAAGAGACTGAAGATTTCCTAGATCAAAAATTAGGACAAGTAGCAGGTGACTTTACTATTTCAAACCCGCTACAAGCTCGAATTGAAGGCAGCCACTACATTGACTTGATTAATCAAATTCAATTAACGGAAACAAAAGCTGATTTATCAGCAACTGCTATTTTGAATGATCAAGCTAAAGGGTTGCCTCAATTTGTGACTATGAGAGACATCTTAAGTAATTATCCTTTTCCTAATACATTAGCTGTGATTGAATTGACAGGACAACAGCTGCGAAATGTCTTAGAGCATGCGGCCACTTTTTTTGATTTGGATGACCAAAACGAGATTAAAATTAATCCTGCTTTTTGCAAACCAAAACCGCAACTGTACAACTATGACATGTTTTATCCGTTAGATTATACCTTTGATATAACCCAGCCTTATGGCAAACGTGTTGCTAAATTAAACTACCAACAACAAGAAGTGAAGCCATCAGACAAATTTAAAGTAGCTTTGAGCCAGTATCGAGCTGTTGGTGGGGGAAACTATCCTCATTATGGAGCTGATGCTATTAGTTATGAAGTATCAACAGATATGGCCGAACTCATTGCACAATATATTAAAGATAACTCTCCAATCAAATTGCCTAAGCATTTTGATTACAAACTAAAAAAAGCTTAACTCATATGAGTTAAGCTTTTTTATTTTGGCGCTCTGCAATTGTAATTGTTACACTAAGTAAAACAGCCATTACAATTCCCATAATTAAGGATTGCATTGGTTCAAAAGAAGTTTGAGTCAATGAACCTGCAAGGTAACCAGTCACCATTGAAAAAACGATTGACCAAAACATCACAACGATATATTTCATACTTTTCCCTTCTTTCAGTCGTGTAATTCAACATCATTTTAAAGATAAATCATTTATAAGACAAGTCTAAAATTTGTTATACTATTTTTAAAGTAAAGGAGCTTGATTAAATGTTTACAAATTTACAAACAATCAGTAGTTACAGTCTTTTGCAAAGTCCGACTAAGATTAAAGATCTTGTGACCACTGCTAAAGAAAAAGGTTATCAAAGTCTTGCTTTGACAGATATTAACGTTACTTATGGACTGATTGAATTTTATCAAGCGGCAAAAGAAGCTGGTATTGAGCCACTCTTAGGGATGCAATTAGAAGTTCGTGGTAATATTCAAGCTCAAGAGGTCTTCAGTGTAACTTTAATTGCTAAAACTAATAAGGGGTATCAAAACTTATTGAAGTTATCGTCTTTAAAGCAACTAAATGAAGCTGATTTCTCTTTAGCTGATGTCTCTCATCATTTAAGTGAGCTAATTGTCATTATACCTCCCCAAAAAAGTGAGTTACATTATTTAATGCAGCAAAACCCGTCACTAGTTAATCAATATGTTGAACAATTGCAGCAAGTCATTCCTGATGCAGCAGATCTTTATTTTGGTATTCACGCATCAGAAAAAGAAATGACTGACACTCAGCAAGTCCTAGACCTAACTAGGCCTTATCATCTTAATATTGTTGCTTTAGAAGATGTGCAGTACCTCAATCCAAAAGATGCGTTTACTCAAAAAGTGCTTAAAGCAGTTAGTGAGGGGCAGTTAATCGATAAACAAACATTGTCTGAGTCTGAAACTCAAGTTGGAGAGCGCTATTTAGAAGATAGTGCAACAGTTGCTCAAAGATATCAAAACTATGGGTATCAGCAAGCACTGGAAAATACACAAAAAATCAGTAATGAGTGCCGAGTTACTATTGATTTTTCAAGTGTCAAACTTCCAAAATTTGAGCAGTCAAAATATGAGACCTCAGCAGAATATTTGAAACATCTAACCGTACTTGGCTTAAAAAAACGATTTCAGACGAATCAGTTACCCACAGTTTACGCTAAACGTTTAGCTTATGAACTACAGGTCATTGAACAAATGGGATTTAGTGATTATTTCTTAATTGTTTGGGATGTTATTCGTTATGCATTAACACACGATATCTTGACCAGTCCAGGACGAGGATCTGCTGCGGGGTCACTTGTTGCTTACAGTTTAAAAATCACTGATGTTGATCCGATTGCTTATAATTTATTGTTTGAGCGATTTTTAAATCCCGAACGTCAAAACATGCCGGATATTGATTTGGATATCCCGGATATTAAACGTGATGAAGTTATTGCTTATGTTTACCAAAAATACGGATTTGATCATGTTGCACAGATTATGACATTTGGGACTTTTGGGGTTAAGCAGGCTATGAAGGATACCTTGAAAGTATTGGGGTTCAGTCAACTAGAAGCAAATAAATGGTCACAGTTGCTTTCAAAGACGTCTTATCAGAGTTTTGAAGAGGCCAAACAAAGTAACCCAGAGTTAGTTAAAAAACTTAATGAGAGTTCTTTAAACCAGGTGATTGAGACGACTGTTACTCAGCTAGAAGGGTTGCCACGCCATATTTCAACTCATGCTGCAGGTGTCATTATTTCAAAAGATGTGTTGTCGGAAAAGGTGGGCTTACAAAAAGGTGCCGCTGATATTCCAATTACCCAGCAAACTATGGGTTATTGTGAAGCACTAGGACTACTTAAAATGGACTTTTTGGGATTGCAGAATTTGACCATTCTTAGCCAAATTATCGCTAATCTTCATTCCGAAGATGTTGAAATTGACTTAGACCAGATTCCATTAACGGATCAAAAAACTTTTGAAACTTTTCAAAAAGGGGACACTGATGGGGTTTTTCAATTTGAATCTGCAGGTATCCGTCGGGTATTAAAAAAATTAAAACCAGATAGTTTTGAAGATATTGTAAGTACAAATGCTTTGTATCGACCAGGTCCAATGGATAATATTGATACCTTTGTCAAACGTAAGCACCATGAATTACCCATTGATTACCCCGATAGTAGCTTAAAATCAATTTTAGAGCCAACCTATGGTATTTTGGTTTACCAAGAACAAGTTATGCAAGCGGCACAAGCACTGGCTGGATTTACGCTAGGTCAAGCCGATATGTTACGACGAGCTATTTCTAAGAAAAATACAGCACAGCTAGCCAAGTTGAAAGATGCCTTTATGCAAGGAAGTTTATCTCATGGACACTCACGTGAAGTTGCCGAGAAAGTTTATGCGTATATAGAAGCTTTTGCTAACTATGGATTTAACCGTTCTCACGCTGTGGCTTACAGTAAAGTGGCTTATTGGTTAGCTTATCTTAAAACTCACTATCCTGAAGCTTTCTATGCGAGTTTGTTAAATAGTCATATCAATGATAAAGAGAAACTTACGCTGTATTTACGACTTGCACGTCAAGCAGGCGTTAAAATTAATGGTCCTGATATTAATGTCAGCTTAGGCGAATTTAGTTTTGAAAATAATGAAATTTATTTTGGGTTACGTGCGATTAAAGGGATGCGACGCGATTTTATTAAAGCTATTCTTGAAGAAAGACAATCAAAACCTTATCGAGAAGTTATCGACTTTTTAAAACGGATTCCTAAACAATTCTTAAAATCTGACTTAATTACAAATTTAACTTATTCCGGCTTTTTTGATGCGGTTGAGCCCAATCGTAAAAAGATATTAGCCAAGTTACCTGATTTGTTAGAGAGTTTAAAATTGTCGGGGAACAATTTGTCACTACTGGACGTATTACTTCCCAAATTGCCAGATGTGCCAGATTACACGCAACAAGAAAAACTTATTCAAGAAGAATCAGTCTTGGGAACAACAATCAGTAAAAATCCACTTGAAGAAGTCATTGCTTACTTTAAAAAACGAGGAGCACAAGATGTAGCTAATTTACAGATGAACCAAACAGCAACTATTGTTGGACAATTAACAGATATTAAAGTCATCAAGACTAAAGCCGGTTCTGAGATGGCATTCTTACATTTTGTTGAATTACATCAACCATTTTCAGTGACGGTATTTCCACAGAAATGGCAAGATTATCAATATCTTATGAAAGAATCTGGCGTCTACTTATTGAAACTGAAAACCCAGCCGGATCGTTATGAAATTTCACAAATGCAATTAATCTTAGAAAATGTTAAAAAGATTATGATAAATAAGCCCAATGACAGGGCACAACAGGACACAAAATAAGAATTAAACTGTAAAAATCAGACAAAATTAAAGACATCATAATAAAAAAATGTTACTATAATAATGGTTCTGATAAGCAAATTTATGAAGAAGGTTTGAGGTGAATTCATGAAACGCATTGGGATTTTAACAAGCGGTGGCGATGCCCCAGGCATGAATGCAGCAGTTCGTTCCGTTGCTCGTAAAGCAATGGATGCTGGACTTGAAGTGTTTGGAATTAACTACGGTTTTGCAGGACTTGTTGCGGGAGACATTTTCCAAATGACTTCTGAAACAGTAGCAGATCGTATTAATACAGGCGGAACCTTTTTATACTCTGCAAGATATCCAGAGTTTGCCCAGGTAGAAGGACAACTTAAGGGTATTGAACAGCTTAAAAAATTCGGTATCGATGCATTAGTTGTTATCGGTGGAGACGGATCTTATCACGGTGCTTTAAGACTAACTGAACATGGTTATAATGCAGTTGGTTTACCAGGTACAATCGATAACGATATTCCTTACACAGATTTCACTATTGGCTTTGATACAGCTTTAACAACAGCTGTTGATGCATTGGATAAAATTCGAGACACAGCGTCAAGTCATCAACGTGTATTCGTTGTTGAAGTGATGGGTCGCGACGCCGGAGACCTTGCATTATGGTCAGGTGTTGCTGCTGGTGCTGAAGCTATTGTTGTTCCTGAAAAGGATTATGACATTAAGCAAATTGCTGAAGATCTTAAAAAAGGTTTTGAAAACGGCAAGAAGCACGGTATTATTGTATTAGCTGAAGGTGTAATGTCATCAGAAGATTTCTTAGCTGAGCTTAAGAAACATGGTGATTTCGATGCTCGTGCCAATACTTTAGGACACATGCAACGTGGTGGTGTTCCTACAGCTAGAGATCGTGTTTTAGCAAGTAAAATGGGAGCTTATGCTGTTGATTTATTATTAGAAGGCCAAGGTGGATTAGCTGTTGGTATGGAAAATAATCAAATTACACATCACTCAATCTTAGATTTATTCGATGAAAAACATCATGCGGATTTATCACTCTATGATTTGAACAAATCATTAGCAAAATAACAAACAAGGAAGAGGACTTATACTATGAAACAAACAAAAATTGTAAGTACATTAGGACCTGCAAGTAATAATGTTGACACAATCGCAAAATTAATCGAATCAGGTGCTAACGTTTTCCGTTTCAACTTTTCACACGGTGACCACGCAGAACACCAAGAACGTATTCAAATGGTTCACGAAGCAGAAAAGAAAACTGGTAAATTAGTAGGTATTCTTTTAGATACTAAAGGTGCTGAAATGCGTACAACTGACCAAGAAGGCGGAAAATTCATCGCTGAAAAAGGTAAAACAATGCGCGTTTCAATGGATGCTACTTTAGTAGGTAACCCTGATAAAATCGCTGTTACATACCCAGGTTTATTCGACGATACACACGTTGGCGGACACGTTTTAATCGATGATGGTTTAGTTGATCTATTAATCACTGAAAAAGACGAAGCTAACAAAGAACTTGTTGTTGAAGTTCAAAACACTGGTAAAATCGGTTCTAAAAAAGGTGTTAACGCACCAGGTGTTGAAATTCGCCTTCCAGGTATTACAGAAAAAGATGCAGATGATATTCGTTTTGGTTTAACACAAAACATCAACTTCATCGCTGCTTCATTCGTACGTAAAGCACAAGATGTTTTAGATATTCGTGCAATTCTTGAAGAAACAGGTAACGAACACGTTCACATCATTCCTAAAATCGAATCACAAGAAGGTATCGACAACATCGATGAAATTCTTGAAGTTTCAGATGGTCTTATGATTGCTCGTGGTGACATGGGTGTTGAAATCCCATTCCAAAACGTACCATTCGTTCAAAAATCACTTATCCAAAAATGTAACGCTTTAGGTAAACCAGTTATCACAGCTACACAAATGGTTGACTCAATGCAAGAAAACCCACGTCCTACACGTGCTGAAGTTTCTGACGTTGCTAACGCTGTTTTAGATGGTACAGATGGTACAATGCTTTCAGGTGAATCAGCAAACGGTGAATACCCTGTTGAAGCTGTTTCAGCTATGGCTGCTATCGACCTACGTAGTGAAGAATCAATGTACGCAAACAACACTCTATCAAAAGCTAGATTAGCTGATTACCCAGCTCAATCAGAAACAGAAGCTCTTGCAGCAGCAGCTGTTCGTACATCTGAATCATTAGGTGCTAAAGCTATCGTGGTTTCAACAAAATCAGGCCACACAGCTAACTTAGTATCTAAATTCCGTCCAAACGCTAAAATCGTTGCTTCAACATTTAGCGAAAACACACAACGTTCTCTAACAGTTGTTTGGGGTGTTCTTCCAGTTCTTACAACAGAAGACAAAGCATTCGACGATGCAGTTAAAGCTGCTAAAGATAACGATGTAGTAGCAAGCGGAGACAAAGTTGTTGTTATCTCAGGTAACACAGTAAGCGTTGTTGAAGCTTAATTCATTCTTTAAGTTTAATACTTCTTTATTAGCTTAAGATAAGTTAAAAAGCCAATCCATATGGATTGGCTTTTTCATTTGTTTAAAGCCTTGTTATCACGTATACTAAAGAGTACTAGTAAGTAAATAAAGGAGTGGGATTTTGGAAAGCTGGATTTTTCTTGCCCTAATTTTGGCAGTTTCCATTTTTGGAAAAAATACTTCGCTGATTGTTGCAACTTTAGCGGTCATGTTATTCAAACTTGTCCCTTATTCAACAAAAGTACTCAGTTATGTTGATGCTAAAGGAATGAATGTCGGTATCACGATTATCTCAATGGCAATTCTAGTACCGATTGCGACCGGGCGAATTACTTTTAAAGATTTGCTTGAAGCCTTCAAAACACCTTCTGGATATATAGCGGTTGCTTGTGGAATATTAGTTGCCATTTTGTCTGCTAAAGGTGTTGGGTTACTTGCTCAGAGTCCAGAAATAACAGTTGCTTTAGTTTTTGGAACCATTTTTGGTGTGGTTTTCTTAAAAGGTATTGCGGCAGGTCCAGTTATTGCATCAGGCATGACTTACGTTATTTTGATGGTTATTAACCAATTTATACAAAATTAAGGATGAAATTATGTTACAAGATAAGTTAGGAAAAGTTATTGAAGCAACAATAACAGATATGAATAAGGATGCATTTTTTGTACAAGTGGATGGGCAAACCTTCTATCTTGGAAAAAATGATATTCAAGATATTGATATTAAAGACAAAGGTGATCAAGTAGTAGGCTTTGTCTATGAAAACCAACATAAACAGTTAAGAATGACGCAACATTACCCTGAATCGATGGTTGATGTTTATGGCTTTGGGACTGTTAAAGAAGTTAAAAGAGATTTGGGTGTTTTTATTGATATTGGATTAAAAGATAAAGATATTGTAGTTTCACTTGATGATCTACCACTCGACTCTTTCAAATGGCCCAAACTCGATGACCGTTTAATGATTCGCCTAGAGATAGACCACAAAGATCGTATTTGGGGCAAGCTAGCTGAAGAAGAAGTCATGGATCAATTGAGCGTTCGATACCCTCGAGATTTAAAAAATACCGAATTAGATGGCACTGTATATGCCACAAAACAAATTGGTGCGTTTATTGTAACTGACGAGTACTATTTAGGTTTTATTCATCATACAGAAATGTATGGCCAAGCACTACGACTTGGTGAAAGAGTGAAAGCCAGGGTTATAGGTAATGGACAACATGGGCGTTTAAACTTAAGTTTAATGCCACGTGCTTTTGAAGTAATTGATGATGATGCACAAATGATTGTAATGATGTTAAAGCGCAATAAAAATCATACACTACCTTTTTATGATAAAAGCGATGCAGAGCTAATTAAAAGCCAATTTGGTATTAGTAAAGCCAGCTTTAAACGTGCGCTTGGAAATTTGATGAAGCAGAAGTTGATTACGCAAGATAAGGAAAAAGGCGAAATAAAGTTAAATGAAGATGAACCAGCAACAAATGACTGATTTACTTGATGACTATCTTCGATTTGTTAGAATTGAAAGAGGACTATCATTTAATACTGTTCAAGCTTATCGACGTGATGTTAAAACTTTTATTAATTTTCTTTCAAAACAAAAAATAGCTGATTTTAATATTGATACGTTTAAGATAGATGATTTTTTAAGTGAACAACATGATCAAAAGAAGTCCTCAACGACCATGATGCGCTACATTTCAGCTCTTAGAAAATTTTATCAGTGGCTGTTTAAGCATCGCTATGTTCAATCCGATCCGATGCAAAATGTTTCTTCACCAAAGAAGCAACAACACCTTCCTGTTTCACTATCTGTAAGAGAAGTGGATGCGTTATTAGCCTCGCCAGATACTAATCAAATTTTAGGGCTGAGAGATCGTACAATTTTTGAAGTTATGTATGCGACGGGCTTGCGTGTAAGTGAAATTGTTAATTTAACAATGAATGACTTACATTTAGAGTTAAATCTAATTAGAATTGTTGGAAAAGGTAACAAAGAACGGTTAGTGCCAATTAGTGACGTTGCTATTTCGTGGATTAAAGATTATATTAATCATTCCCGCCAATTTTTGTTAGCTAAAGCTAACGTTAAAACTAGGGCTTTGTTTTTGAATCATCGTGGTACTAAAATTTCTAGACAAACCGTTTGGAAAATGATAAAAAAATATGTTGCAATGGTTGGGATAGACAAAGATGTCACACCACATACCTTGCGACATTCTTTTGCAACACATCTACTTGAAAATGGTGCGGATTTGAGGATTGTCCAAGAACTATTAGGACATAGTGATATCTCAACCACCCAAATTTATACTCATATATCAAAAGCTAGAATTGCAAAGATTTATCAAAAATCGTTCCCAAGATCTTAATAAATGTAGGTGAACCTTAACGTGTTAATTAAATATAAAAATGATTATGAAAAGATAGCAATGGGTTTTTTATCATACTTAGATGATTTGAAATCTGTTGAAAATTTAAAAGAAGAAATGAAGTTATACCAAAACAAAAGCGAGTTCGTTCTTTATTTATATAAAGAAAATACAAATGATTTTATTGGTGTTTTAGGTATTCAAGAAGGTTCAGGATTTATAATGGTACGCTATGTTTCATTAGCACCTAATTACCGATACACGCCTTACATCAATGATATGTTGAGTGAATTGCAATTTGTATATCCTAAAGACCGAATTATTGGTACTCCCGAAAATGCAAAGATAATCCAGAATTTTGAAGAGAGTCGTTCAAAACATGACGAATAAATTACAAGTAAGCTTGCCAAATTTTGAAGGCCCGTTAGATCTGCTTTTACACTTAATTAAAGTACAAGAGTTAGACATCTATGATATTCCAATTGCTGAAATTACAAAGCAGTATTTGGATTACCTAGAAAAAATGCAACAGAGGCAACTTGAAATTGCGGGTGAATATTTTATAATGGCTTCGACGCTATTAAAAATAAAATCAGATGTGTTATTACCAAAGAATGATTTTGAAGAGCAAACCTCAAATGATATTTTAGACCCTCGTCAAGAATTGGTAGATCAGTTATTGACTTACGAAATTTATCAAAATACAGCACATTATTTAGCAAATAAACTGGAAAAACAGCCTTTAGTTTTCTCCAAGGAGATATCTGAAGTTCCTGAGAACTATTCAAAAAAACTAGTTGATGGTGAAGTCAAACCACAGAAACTAGCTGATATTTTTTCATTGCTTCTAAAAAAAGCAAAAGCCGAAAAATTGACATTAACTAAAATTAAGCCAGATCAATTTGATATAAAAGATCAAGTCAATCTCATTTTGAATCATTTTAGGACAACATCTTCATTTTCGTTTTTTGATTTTGTTAGTGAAATACAAGTCAAGTCTGTGAACCATGTGGTAGCATTATTTCTAGCTATTTTAGAGTTAAGCAAAAATCAAAAAATCAGCGTTTCACAAGTTAATCAAAACGATGACTTTTTGGTTTTTCAGAAGGGGGATAACTAAATAATGAACTATGCGGATTTAGAGGCAGTGTTGTTTGTGGCGGGTGATCAGGGTGTTGATGAGAAAAACCTACAAGATTTATTTGACGTATCAATTACAGATTTAAAAAATGTCATAAACTATTATGTATATAGCCTTGAGCAAGATGTTAATCGTGGATTACAGTTAATTAAAGTTAACCAGACCTATAAATTAGTGACCAAAGAAGCGACAGAGTCTGTTTTGAAAAAATATTACAAAAAGGATATACAATTTCATTTGAGCCAAGCTGCACTGGAAGTATTGGCTATTATCTGTTATCAACAACCTATTACTCGAGTTGAAATTGATGAAATTAGAGGTGTAGCTAGCCAAGCTGCTATTCAAACTTTAAATGCTCGCGGTTTAATTGCTGAAAATGGTAAAAAAGATGTTCCAGGTCGTCCCAAACTATTTGGAACAACGGATTACTTTTTACAATATTTCGGTTTTGAATCGTTAGACGAAATGCCCAAAATAGAAGAATTTAAAACAGAAAGTTTAATTGATACACAAGGTATCAATGAAGAAGAGGTGAACAAATCATAATGGAAAGACTACAAAAAGTGATCGCTAATGCAGGCATCACATCAAGAAGAAAAGCAGAACAATTAATTATTGACGGCAGAGTACGCGTTAATCATCAAATTGTGAAAGAATTAGGAACAAAAGTATCTTTTCAAGATATTGTCGAGGTAGATGATATCCCAATAGAAAAGCAAACGAAATCACATACTTTTCTTTTCTACAAACCAAGAGGTGTTATTTCTTCTGTTAAAGACGAAAAAGACAGAAAAACTGTAACTTCTTTCTTCGAAGATTTTGATTATCGTTTATATCCTGTTGGACGTTTAGACTACGACACGTCAGGTTTGATTTTGATGACAAATGACGGTGATTTAGCCAATGGACTAATGCATCCAAGAAACAAAGTTGATAAGGTTTACGTTGCTAAAATTGCTGGGTTTTTGACCAAAGATGAAATTAGACAACTTCAAAAAGGAGTTGTTATCGATGGTAAAAAGACGTCTCCAGCTAAAGTGAAAGTTATTTCTTCTGATTCAAAGAAGAAAACAAGTATTGTTCGTTTAACCATTCATGAAGGTCGTAATCATCAAGTTAAAAATATGTTTAAAGCTGTTGGCCACCCAGTTGATAAATTAAGTCGTGAACAGTATGCCTTTTTAGATCAAACAAGTCTTGTCTCTGGTAAATACCGAGAACTATCTCGTCAAGAGGTTGCACAACTAAAAGAACTTATAGTAAAATAATCGTACTAGTTAAATAATTAAATTATTGTCTTCAGGGCAGGGTGTAATTCCCGACCGGCGGTAAAAGTCCGCGACCTAACTTTTTTTAAGTTGGCTGATTCGTTGCAAATACGAAACCGATAGTTAAAGTCTAGATGGGAGAAGACAGATTTTTTGTGCGTCTAAAAAATCTGTTGTTGAATATTGAAGCAATAGATTTTTTTATTTTTCTAAAATATATTTTTAGGAGAATTGTTTTATGTTTAAAGAAAAATCGTTACAAAAAATCATTGTTTTGGCCTTATTTGGTGCTGTTTCATTAATATTGATGCAGTTTGAATTTCCAATAATTCCAATGTTTCCTTATCTTAAGTTTGATTTTAGTGATATTATGGTCGTAATTGGTGGGGGACTGTTTGGCCCAGTAGGAGCAGTTTTGACAGCAGTTATTAAAGTGTTTTTGAATTTTGTTTTGTTTGGTGGAAACGTAGTATCATTAATTGGAATGAGTTCTTCGCTTTTAGCTTCGTTAGCTTTTGCATTACCTCTAACAGTGACACTCAAAAATGATACTACTTGGAACTGGATAAAAAGTAGTGGGCTATCAGTACTATCCTTAACGGTATTGCTATCTGTTGGCAACTGGCTTATATTTACCCCGCTTTATATCAACCTACTAAATTTCAACTTAGGAACATCACTTGTTAACTATGTCCTTACAGCAATTGTGCCTTTCAATTTAGTTAAAGGCGTTATCTTAAGTATAACGTCCGTGATTGTTTATCGATTAGTTATTACCAAATTAAAAAGAATGTTAGAAGTTTCTAATAAATAATATATCAAAACCCCCTATGTTTATGATAAAATTATAGACAGCATGGGGGTTTTTTTATGGAAGATAATCGTACCGATTCAAGGCAATCTCTTTCTAGGATGAAATCAAGACATCCACAAAGTAAAAAGCCACGTTGGTTTCTGTGGCTTTTAGGAATTATTGGAATCATTGTTATAATAATTTTTATATGGACACGATTCAACGGTGGAAGTAGTGAGCCTAGTATTAGTTCGAGCTCTGAAAGTTCATCTGAGGTTATATCTTCAAGTTCTCAGAGCCAAAGTAGTGACTCTAGTGTAAGTAGTTCTGAGTCTTCTATTGCTTCATCAAGCAGCAGTATTTTAGAATCACAATCGAGTGAAACTGTGACGAGTCAAGCAATCACATCATCGCAGGTCACGACAGACCAAAACGTAACTGCACAGTCTCAACAACAGCAATCTACAGCAACTACTCAAGCTCAAAGCCAATCAACACAAGAAACAGTAGATACCCAAATGTATACTGTTAAAAATGGTGATAGCTTGTATTTGATTGCTAAAAAACAAGGTGTAACTGTTGACCGTCTCGTTAAACTTAATAATTTAACAACTGAGGCTGTACTACAACCTGGTATGAACTTAAAAATTAAATAGTAGGTGAAGTTTGAATGCAAATCGCAATTGATGGGCCAGCATCGGCTGGTAAAAGTACAGTTGCAAAAAAATTAGCACATAATTTGAATTATATGTATTTAGACACAGGTGCTATGTATCGAGGTGTCACGCTTGAATTTTTGAAAGATGATATTGATTTAACTAATGAAGAATTAATATCACAAAAATTAAAAAACATTAATTTAACGTTTGAAACTGTAGATAATCAGCAGCACATTCTAATTAATGGTGTTGATAAAGGACAAGAGATTAGAAGTGTGGCAGTGACTAATTTGGTATCAGATGTGGCTTCAATTAAGCAAGTGAGAGAATTTTTGGTTGCAGAACAAAGGCGCATCGCCGGAAAACATAATGTGGTAATGGATGGCCGAGACATTGGCACAACTGTCTTGCCTAACGCTGAGGTTAAAGTCTTTATGTTAGCAAGTGTTGAAGAACGTGCGCAAAGAAGGCTACTAGATTACCAACGAAGTGGTGAAGAAATCTCATTAAGTCAGATTGAAAAAGATATCAAAAGTAGAGATTATAAAGACCAACATCGTGCAATATCACCCTTAGTAAAAGCTACGGATGCTGTTGAATTAGATACAACCAGTTTATCTATAGACGAAGTTGTTGAAAAATTAAAAAAAATTATAGAAAAAAGGTAAAAAAAGCTAGTCATTTACTAGTTTTTACTCTAAAATAGAGTTGAGAAAGTGGGAGGAATTTTTATTTATGGCTGATAATAACGAAATCATGATGAAAGATATTTTAGATGAATTGACAGGTGTTAACATTGGAGACGTCGTTGGCGTTGAAGTACTTGTTGTGGAAGATGGACAACTTGTAGTAGGTGTTGATAACGCTGGTGTTGAAGGTGTTATTCCAAAACGCGAATTCACTGCAGATCGTAGTGCTAACTTAAAAGAATTAGCAAAAGCAGGCGATCATTTTGAAGCATTGGTACTAAGACGTGCTGGTGGAGACAAAGAAAATGGCGAGTTCATCTTCAGTGTAACTCGTTTAGCTGCTAGAAAAGCATTTGGACAATTACAAAAAGACTTTGAAGCAGATAAAAGTGTTGAAGGTAAAATTACAGGAGCTGTTCGTGGTGGACTTCTTGTTGATGTTGGTGCACGTGGATTCTTACCAGCTTCACTAATTAGTGATCACTACGTATCAAACTTGAAACCATATGTTGGACAAACATTAGAATTCAAGATTACTGAAATTGATCCATCACAAAACCGTCTTATCTTATCACGTAAAGACTTTGTAACTGAAAAACGTGAAGCAGCATTCGAAAATATCTCAGAAAAAATCATGCCTGGTGATATTGTAGATGGTAAAGTTGCACACTTAACTAAATTTGGTGCATTTGTTGACTTAGGTGGTGTGACTGGTTTAGTTCACATTTCAGAAATTTCATACAAACGTGTTGAAAAACCTTCTGATGTACTATCTCCAGAACAAGATGTTAAAGTTAAGGTTCTTGAAGTGGATAGCGAAAATCAAAGAATTGCGTTATCAATTAAACAAACACAACCTTCACCATTTGAACAAGCAACTTCTGATCTTGTAGCGGATGATGTTGTGGAAGGTACGGTTAAATCATTAACTGACTTCGGTGCATTTGTTGAAATCGCATCCGGTGTTCAAGGTTTAGTACATGTTTCAGAAATTTCAAACGATCACGTACGTGTTCCAAGTGATGTACTTTCAGTTAACGACCAAGTTGAAGTACGTGTACTATCTATTGATAAAGATAGCCAACGTATTTCACTATCAATGAAATCAGACGATTCAAATGAAGCATCACAAAACCATGAATCAGCTCAAAATGAAGCAGATTACATGGACAACGATGACAGCTTCTCAATCGGAGATATCATTGGTGATGAACTAAAAAATAACTAAAATTAATCATTCTAAAAAAGGCTGACACTGAGTCAGCTTTTTTTATGAAAAAAGGAGAAAATATATGGCTACACCAACTGTTGCAATTGTTGGTCGTCCTAATGTTGGAAAGTCAACGATTTTTAACCGAATCGTTAACGAAAGGATTTCTATTGTGGAAGACACTCCAGGTGTTACTCGTGATAGAATTTATGCCCATGGTCAATGGCTTGGTCATCAATTTAACTTAATTGATACAGGTGGGATTGAATTGGGTCTAGATATGTTCCAACAAGAAATTCGAGCTCAAGCAGAGATTGCGATTGAAGAAGCAGATGTTATCATCTTCATCGCTGATGTTAAAACTCATTTAACTCATGATGACGAAACAATTGCTCAAATTTTATATAGAGCAGATAAGCCCGTAATATTAGCTGTCAACAAGGCTGACAACCCCGAACAAAGACAAGATATTTATGACTTTTACAGTTTGGGACTGGGGGATCCGTACCCTATTTCTGGTTCACAAGGAACCGGTTTGGGTGATTTACTAGATGAAGTTGTTAAAAAGTTACCACAAGACGAAGATCATGAAGAAGATCAAAGTATACGTTTTAGTTTAATTGGCCGTCCTAATGTTGGAAAATCTTCATTAGTTAACGCAATGCTAGGTGAAGACCGCGTGATTGTCTCTGATATCGAAGGAACAACTCGCGATGCTATTGATACAAAATTTGTCGATGAATCCGGACAAGAGTTTACAATGGTTGACACTGCTGGTATGCGTAAACGTGGCCGTGTTTATGAATCAACTGAAAAGTATTCGGTTATGCGTGCAATGAGCGCTATTGATCGCTCTCAAGTTGTTCTTGTTGTACTAGATGCCAGTCGTGGAATTATCGAACAAGACAAACACGTTGCGGGATATGCCCATGAGGCTGGTCGAGGTGTTATCTTTGTCGTAAACAAGTGGGATACTGTTGAAAAAGATACAGATACTATGAAAAAATTCGAAGACAAAATTCGTCAGCAATTTCAATATCTAGATTATGCACCAATTGTTTTCGTTTCAGCCAAAACAAAACAACGTCTATCTAATTTACCAGACTTAATTAAACGTGTTAGCGTTAACCATAGTCAACGCATCCAATCAGCTGTATTAAATGATGTATTACTAGATGCAACACGTTTGACACCAACACCGCTAGTTAAAGGGAAACGCTTGAGAGTCTACTATATGACACAGGTTTCAGCTAACCCACCAACTTTTGTGATTTTTGTTAATGATCCGGAGTTATTACATTTTTCATATAAACGTTTCTTAATCAATCAATTAAGAAAAACTTTTGATTTTGAAGGTTCACCAATTCACATTATACCCCGTGCAAGGAAATAAATTTCAAAAAAACCTTGTCGTCAAGCCTTTTCTATGATAATTTTAAGGTTAGGAATGGTGAGTGGTAGTCTTCATTGTTTCCAATTTTTAGCAATTGTTGTTAAAAATTATATCATTGGGTATATAATACATATTCCAATTATTTAGGAGGTGAAATCTAAGATGGCAAATAAAGCTGAATTAATTTCAAGTGTTGCAGAAAAAGCTAACATTACTAAAAAAGAAGCTACAACAGCTGTTGACGCAGTTTTCAACTCAATCGTAGAAGACCTTTCTAAAGAAGAAAAAGTTCAATTGATTGGCTTTGGAACTTTCGAAGTTCGTACTCGCTCTGCACGTAAGGGTCGCAACCCTCAAACAGGTGAAGAAATTACAATTCCAGAAAGCAAAGTACCTGCATTCAAACCAGGTAAAGCTTTAAAGGATGCTGTTAAATAAGACATTTATTTAACTAAAAAAGAGGGAATACTTTTGAGTATCCCTCTTTTTGTTTTTCCATGAAAAAGGAGGACATTAAATGTCATACTCAGAAAAAGTTCTACAAAATTTAAGTGACAATAACTTAGAAGAAGCACAAAATAATTTGAAATATGCTTTCAAAGAAGATGATAGTGAAACTTTAAGCAGCTTAGCAGAAGAACTTTATGCTATGGGGTTTACTGATCAAAGTCAACAAGTCTATCGATTTTTGATTAAGCAACATCCAAAAGAAGATATTTTCAAAGTGTTTTTGGGCGAGCTATTACTCAATGAAAACAAGGAAACAGAAGGCTTAAGTTATTTATATGATATATCAGAAGAATCAGATGCATATTTGCAAACACTTCTTGTTTTAGCCGATTATTATCAAACAGAAGGCGTGTTTGAAGCAGCGGAGCAAAAGTTGAAGGAAGCTTATCAAATTGATCCAGAAGAGCCTGTTATTATATTCGGATTGGCTGAATTGTACTATTCTATGGGACAGTTCCAACCGGCATCAGAATATTACAGTTTATTGCTTGATGGCGGTGAAAACTATATTGCCAACACCAATATTCAAAAACGTTTAGGTTTAGCATTGGCTAAAATGGGTGATTATGAAGAAGCATTAAATGAGTTAAAAGACTTAAATGATTTGGAAAAAGATACTGAAATTAATTATCAGTTGGGGTTATTGTCACTGCAAGTCAATGATGATAAACAAGCTGAATCTTATTTGATGACTGTTCTTGATGAAATGTCTGACTATATTAGTGCTTATGCACCATTAGCTATGGCACAACAACACCTGGGCAAACACGAAGAAGCGCTTAATACAGCACAAGCTGGATTATCTTATACTGAATTCGACGAATCTTTATACCAAATTGCTGGAGAATCGGCACTCTACCTTAAAAAGTATGATACAGCACAAAATATATTTGAAAAAGGATTGGCCGTCAATGAAGATAGTCAAGTTCTAAAAGCAGGTTTAAGTCAAACTTACCTAAGGCAAAAACGTTATCAAGCTGAAATTGATTTCTTAACTCAGTTAGATGAAGACCAACTAACACCGCAAATGAGTTGGGACTTAGCAAGAGCTTATCAGGAAACGGAACAATTCGAGCAAGCCAAATCACAATATCTACTGGCTTATCGTGCGTTTTCAACAGATACGGATTTCTTGAAGCAAATGCTTGATTTTGCACAAGAATTAGCTGATCGAGAATTACAACTTTTATTAATGCAACAATATTTAAAAGTTAATCCTGACGACCTACAGATGCAAAACGATTTAGACGATTTGCAAAATTGATAATCAAAAACTCCCTTTAACCTATAAAGGGAGTTTTTTGTGTTTTAAAAGTCATTGACAAAAAATAAGAAAATGATACTATTAATATCTAAATGATAATTATTATCATTTGTTAAAAAATGTTGTCTTCGTGAAATAAAAAATAAGATTGGAAAGAGCGTATTAATGAAGAAAATACACTTGTTAATTATTAGTTTAGTAGCTTTACTTGTTTTTGGAGCCTATTTGACTGAAAAAGAAAAAACTCATCGGTCACTTAACGTAGTTGCTACCAATTACGCTGTTTCTGAATTTGCTAAAAACATTGCTGGAGAAGAGGCAACTGTCACGCTAGTTTCAGAACAAGATCAAGCAAAGTCTAAACAAGCGGATGTTTTGATTTATCAACACGAAAGTTCTGATGATTGGGTAATGAAAGTTCAAAAAGATTGGGATAATCAAGCACCTAAACTAGTTTCTGGCACAAAAGATACTGTATTACTAGCAGCTGCTCATGATGAGCACAATCATAGTCACAGCCATAGCCATGGAGATGAAGCTGCACATGTTCATGACTTAGATACTACAATTTATCTATCACCACAAAGAGCGATGACAGAAGTTACAAAAATTAAAGAACAGTTAATAGCTTATTATCCAGACAAAGCAGATGTATTTGAAAAGAATGCATCAAACTATCTGGAACAGTTGCAACAATTGGATACAGATTATACTAATGCCTTTAATCAAGCACCACAAAAAAGCTTTGTCACACAAAACGATAGCTTTACTTACTTGGCACTTGATTATGGATTGAAGCAAATTAAAGTAACAGATATTTATTCTAATGTTAAACCCTCAGCTAGTCGTTTAGCTGAACTCAAAACCTATGTTGCTGAAAATCATATTCCTTATATTTATTTTGACCAACTAATAGATAATGACTTTAATCAAACATTATCGAGTGAAGCAAATGTGCAAGCTGCATTTTTAAATCCGTTAACACAAGCTAGTTCTAAGGATTATTTGACATTGATGAAGGAAAATCTTTTAGCTTTACAAAAGACAACAGAAATAGCAGGGGATGCTTTTAAACCAGAACATGAAGAAGTACCAGTCCAAACTGTTGCGCAGGGTTACTTTAAAGATGACGCCGTAAAAGACAGAACCTTAAGTGATTATGCAGGTGACTTTCAATCTGTTTATCCTTACTTACAAAATGATATGTTGGATCCTGTATTTGATTATAAATCTAAATTAAATCAAACGATGTCAGCTGCAGAATATAAAGACTATTATACAGTTGGTTACAAGACAGATGTTGATCATCTATTAATAACAGGTGATACAATGGCATTTAAAGTTGGTGACAATCGTTACCAATACCACTATCAATATGATGGGTATCAAATTTTGAACTATAAAAAAGGAAATCGTGGTGTGCGTTTTATGTTCAAAACAGATGATCCAAATGCTGGTCGCTTTAAGTATGTTCAATTTAGTGATCATGCTATTGCCCCTCAACAGGCTGAACATTTCCACATCTATTTTGGTGGTGAAAGCCAATCAAAGCTACTAGAAGAATTAGATAACTGGCCAACTTACTATCATAGCGATTTATCAGGACTTGAAGTTGCTCAAGAAATGGTAGCTCATTAGCCAAATTAAAAAGACTTAACAACTATTGGTAAGTCTTTTTTGTTATCAAGATTTAGTTTTGATATGATGAACAGTAATTAACGATTAAAAATGGAGGATATATGGATAAAGTACTTGAAAATTTAATTGGAAAACATTGCTTAATTTCAACGTTGCAGATGACGTACGTAGGGGAATTAATAGCGGTTGAAAATGGTGTCTTAACAATACGATCTAACAAATTAGAACAATTTATTAATATTCAATATATTATTGGTGTTAATCAGACACCAACTAAATATCAAAAGAAAAAAGGATTTTTGTTATAAAAATCCTTTTTTGTGTTTTAAAATAGTTAATTTAAACCTTTATTGCATCCCAGCTCATTTGCAGAACAGATTCTATATTAGAATCTGTTAATTCGACTTCTCCAGAAAAATACGTTTTTATTAATTGGACTACAGGATAGTAAGTATAGACAGTCAACAAATATATACTGACATCTTTTAATAGATTTTGTTCTTTTCCTTTTTGGTAAAAAGAATCATGAAGTTGATATAGATCATCATAATATTCTTGTGGTATTTTATTGTACAAGGGAGAGTTGTTGAATTGTTCAATAAATAAAAAAATATCAGGATTTTCAATAATATAGTTAATAAAATTATTTAGTAATATTTTGAAAGACTCTTTAAATTCGGAGCTATTCTCAATACTATCAAATATCGATTTTGACATATTTTTTTTCAATTTAACATATAGCTTAATTAACAAGTCTTCTTTACTTTCGAAGTAAACATAAATAGTGGATGATGAAATATTTGCTTTTTTAGCTATTTTTGAAACCGAGGTTTCAGATAATCCTTTGCTTGTCACAAGCTCCAATGTTGCATCGAATATGTTAGTTAGTTTGTTGTCATCTTTTCGTCTCATGTCAGGTCACCTTTGTAGTTTTTAGATGAATAGAAAGTAGTCAATTGGATCATATTCAAATTTCTCCTTGTTTTATAGATTAACCATTTGCTATAATAAACGAGCGTTCGATTAAAGTCAATATTTTTCCCGGGATAATTGGCTTTTTGAAAGCACTATATTAAATATTTACGGAAGAAAAGAGAAGAATAATGTCTGATTTATTAAATAAAACAACTTTTACAAATGGAATTAACTTAAAAAACAATATTATTATGGCACCAATGACAACTTGGTCTAGTAATGATGACCATACAGTATCAGATCAAGAGCTTACCTACTACAGCCACAGAAACGATGGGCCTGGCATGATTATAACTGGTTGTACACACGTTCAGCTTAATGGTATCGGTTTTGAAAATGAATTTGCTGCTTATGATGATAAATTTATTCCTGGTTTAAAAAAATTAGCTGCTGCTATTAAAGAAAACGGTGCAAAAGCTGTTTTACAAATTAATCATGCAGGTAACAAAGCACTACCTCAGTTTATCGAAAATGGTGAAGTTGTAAGTGCCAGCCCGGTTGAAACAGCAGCAACAATGTTTGTCGATTCTTTAACCCCCAAAGAATTATCTCAAAATGAGATTGAACAAGTAATTAAAAGCTTCGGAGAAACAACTAGAAGAGCAATAGAAGCTGGGTTTGATGGAATTGAAATTCACGGGGCACATAGTTTTCTTATTCAAAACTTCTTGTCACCATTTTTTAACAGACGTGATGATAAATGGGGCGGTAGTTTAGAAAAACGTTTGAGATTTCCAATTGAAGTAGTTAAAGAAATCAAGCGAGTTATAGAAAAATATGCTGAAAAAGATTTTATTCTTGGTTACCGTGTTTCGCCTGAAGAACCAATGGAAGGAGCATTAAGACTCAAAGATGTTTATGCACTTATTGATGAGTTAATCAGTTTAGATGTAACCTACATTCACGCATCACTGCCAGATGCTTTAAATGCTCATCCAATTAACAATGATAGTACAACTTATTTAAAAGAATTAAGTCAATATATAAATAACCGTGTAACTTTTATTGCAGCTGGTAATATTAAGTTCCCTAAAGATGCTGATAAAGTTATGGCATTTAATACTTTGCCTGCTATTGCGCACGCCTTTATTACCGATCCTTCATGGGTACAAAAATTTGAAAATGGCAATGCTGATATGATTGAGACTTCAATCATAAAAGACAATGTATCATCACTAAAATTACCTGATAAATTATGGAACTTTATTCAAAACTCAGGAAACTGGTTTGACATTAAATCATAAAACTGACTTATCTTATTGAATAATTGAAAACAAGTCTGTTAATCATAGATTATTAATAGCATTTGTTTTGTTTTTATAGTATAGTAAATTGGTAATGATTTTGAAACGTGAACTGAGTATTATGTATATATAATCCTTGCTTTTGCTTATCAAATATTTGTTGCAAAAAAATCGCATATATTATATGCATCAGGAGGAAATTATATGAATAACGGTACAGTAAAATGGTTTAATGCAGATAAAGGTTTTGGTTTTATCACACAAGAAAATGGTGAAGATTTATTTGCTCATTTCTCAGCTATTCAATCTGATGGTTTCAAAACATTAGATGAAGGACAAGCCGTAACTTTTGATATTGAAGAAGGCCAACGCGGACTTCAAGCTGTTAATATTCGTAAATAAGGTAACAAGCAAAAAAGGCTACAATATTGTGGCCTTTTTTGCTTGTCTTAATTAATTCATAATGCGACAAATATCACTAGGATTTATTTAGAAAATTGGTTATTGTCAGTACAATTAAACTGATTAAGATAGCATATAACATTGCAGGTGCATATATTGTCAGAGACAGTATTAAACCTGCGATTTTGATTATAAGATCTAATAAAACGGACTTACCATTTAAATCATATAAAATTTTAAATTTGTTTGTTTTATTAGACCTGTTTAAAGAATAACTAATGGCCATATTACTAAAGGAAACTAATAATACAATGATGCCATACATTACTTGTGCTATTGAATTATTGTAGTTTTGAGCTACTATACTCGTGGTATAGGGAAATAGTGAGGCAAAAAACATCATAAATAAAGAATAGATAATTGTTGAATTATTTATTCTTTTGATTTTATCCCAAGCATTATGGTGACTAAACCACATAAACCCTAACCAAAAAAAGATAGTGCATAGGCAAAATAATTAACTCGTAAGTTAAAAATACTTTCCCAAGTAATATGATCCGGTTTATCTAGTTCTAATACCAAGATAGTCATGATAATAGCTAAGACAGCGTCTGAAAATGCAGCTAATCTTTCTTTTTTCATTTTTATATTCCTTTCATATGGAAGGGTAATTTATTTTTTAGTAAAGAAGAATCCATTGTTAACTTTGATTATTGAGACTATCCAATCCAGTATATATAAATCCGGTTTTAACTTTTGCGTGATTCAGTTCAGCTAATTCATTAATGATTGGTTGAGATTCGCTGATTGGCGTAGACATACTAGTTGTGAACGGAATAATGGCTTTGCCATCAAAATCAAATTCATCGAATAAACTATGAATAATTAATGGTGGTTGCTGCCACCATGTCGGATAACCGATGTAAATTGTGTCGTATATATTGATATTTTTAATATTATGTTTAATTTTGGGATGAATCTGTTTGTTTAATTGTTCGCGAGCCATTTTAACAGTTAAGTCATAGTTTTTGGGATAGGGTTTTTCGGGTATAATTTCAATAACAGGTGCTTTTATTTTGTTACTTAATTTATTAGCAGCTGTTTTAGTTGTTCCAAAAACTGAAAAATAAAGAATCAGAGTTGAACTGCTAAATTTCTTATTATTGTGAATCATGTCTTGGTAAATCCTCCTTGTGTTAATGAAATAAGTGTAAACCTTAGAGTTTACTTCAGTGCAAGTGAAAATGGTATAAAACTAAAAAACTGTTAGGAATTTTCCTAACAGTTTTTTAGTTTTATACTTTATCTAAGTATTGGAGCCCCCAAGATTCCATAGCCATAATGATTGGTCGCATGCTATTACCAAGTTCGCTTAAACTATATTCAACATGCGGTGGCATTTCCGAAAAAACAGTACGATTTATCAGACCATCTTTTTCCATTTCACGTAAACTTTGGCTGAGCATTTTTGAGCTAACACCAGTTATTGAACGTTTTAAAACGCCAAATCTTTGGGGACCTTGCAGAATATCTCTAAGTATTAAAATTTTCCATTTGCTATCTATTAAATTTATCGTGGTATGTACCGGACAATGTGTTTGCATTTGAATTTCTCCTTTTTTATAACTCAGGCATGACAACAATGGTGTCGTTTAGGTAACTAGTAACTAAAAAGTGCCTAATTTTTTTCACCATATTTTGATGTTACTATGAATTTATCAAATAAGTAAGGAGAAATAAATGATGTCAAAAATTATTACAGTTATTGGAAATGGTGCTGCTGGTAGTAGCATAGCAGGCAATTTAAGAAACTCAGGTTTTGAAGTAAAAGTAGGGGTAAGGTCACCTGAAAACTCAGTTAATACTATTTCTATTGAACAAGCTATTCAAGAAAGTGAAGAAATCATTATTTGGGCATTACCTTATAATGCAGCTATTGATTTAATCGGTAAGTATGAAAATGATCTAAAAGATAAAATCATTATTGATATGATGAACCCATTAAAAGGCGATATGAGTGGTGTAGAAACATTTAACGGTAAGTCAGGTGCTCAACATTTACAAAGTCAACTACCAGAGAGTCATATTGTTCAAACTTTTAATCACGTTGATGCACCGGTATTAGAAAATCCAACAGGTGCTTTCCAATTTGTTGTAGGTAGTGATAAAGATTCTGTCAATCAAGTTGCTAACTTAGCTAAGCAGATGAAGTTCGATGTCGAAGTAATTTATGATCTTGATAGAACAAAAGAAACAGAAGCATTTGCATTTTTATGGATTTATTATTCAGCAGTTATTAATCAGAACTTCACAGCATTTTTAAAATTACATAAGTAATATAAATACACTGTATATTAGAGTCAAAAGAAAAAAGGATTTTTATAATAAAAATCCTTTTTTGTGTTTTAAGAACGGTGTCGCATAAAATAGTAGGTAATTAAATAAATAGCCAAAACAATCAAACAAAAGATACCCCAAATGGATAATGAGGCTATTTTCACTGATAAAGTATTTGTCAAACCACTGCCATCAGCTTCTCTAAACCAAAGAAAAATTGAAACAATAACAAAGATGACTGAAAAAACATAACCCGAAATTTTCATTTTCTGACCTCCTAAAATAAGTTAAGTTTATCCTAAACCTTGTCGTGTCAAAAAACAAATTGGCGTTTTTTTGATAGACTATGTCCTATAATGCTTGCTGTAATTTTGAGTAAGCTAAACAAGGAGGAGATTGTGATGAAAGAATCAATTGAAAAATTAGTGGGACAACGTTGTATTATTTCAACAATTAGACAAGATTACGTTGGTGAAATAGCTGAGGTAAGTGCGGATAGTTTGACTCTAAAAAAGAAAAACTACGACTTATTCATCAATTTAAACTATATTGTGAGTGTACGACCATTGACTACTAACAAGAAGGGTAAAAAGAAACTATTTTATACAACATCTTAAGATGACAATCATGATATAGTAGAAGTAGGTTCTAACAGGGAGGAAAAAAGATGAGTGAAAATTTACTTGCTTTAATATTTGTTTTGGTTGCTTTTGCAGTTAGTCCGTTTTTAATTGACTATATACTAAAAACCTATAGTGATTTATTACAGAAAAAATACCATAATTTAGTTTTAACTATAGGTGCTTTATTATCTAGCTATTTTGCTTATTGGGTGATAAGTGCTGCACCTAATGATAATTATTAGGGGTTCTTTACAAGTTGAGTCTTTTACTGATTTTTATTGGACTATACAGCTTTTTAGTTATTGCTGTTAAAAAGTATTTGATAAAAAAATATCAAGCTTAAAAGATGAACAGACTTTGCTGATTTAATTTAGCAAGGTCTTTTTTATTATTCGAAGAGAGATATGAGTATAATGGTAACAATCATGTGCTACACTATTAGGAAATATAAGGGGGGATTTTAATATGGATATCTGGGAAAAACTATTTAATAGTGCAAAAAAATTATACAATCCGCATGAAGTTTCACCATTCGTCTATGCTGAGCATGTCGTTTGTGCTTTAGAAGCTGAGAATGGTGAAATTTATACGGGTTATTGTTTTGAAGCATCAGCAGGAGTATTTCATTTTTGTGCTGAACGTGCTGCTGTTTTTAATATGTACCAATTTAGTAAGCAGACTAAAATCAAACGATTGATTGCTTTTCGAAATGAAGCACCTTCTGGTGTAGGTGGGATGCCATGTGGGGCATGCCGTGAATTTTTAATGCAATTAAATAGTAAAAACGCTGAAACTGAAATTATGATTGACTATAATACGAGAGAAGCTATCAAATTAGCCGAGTTATTTCCTAAATGGTGGGGTGAAATGAGAACTCAATAACTAAGAAGACCATATTTGATTAGGTAATTTGAGTTAGTTTGTCATAAAAAATAAGCCCCTAGGGGCTTATCTTAATTAGCTTTTTTGAAAAAATATTTTTTCTTTAATGGTTGGTAGGAAAACCCATTACCAATTGTTTCATTAACGTCAAAGATCGAAACGAAAGCAGATTCATCAACCTCGTGAACAACGGTTTTTAAATTGTGGAGTTCATTGGGTCTAACGATACAATAAATAACCTTTTTCTTGTGGTTTTTGTACCCACCTTCAGCATCCATAAATGTAACACCACGATCTAAGTTATACTTGATTGCTTCGGCCACTTCAGTGTAATGTTCTGACACAATGAACGTTCCTTTGGCATTGTATGAACTATCTTGTACAAAGTTCACAACTTTTGAGAAGACAAACGAAACTAGCAATGTGTACATCATGTGCTTAACGTCTAGGTAACTTAGTGAAGCTAAGAGTACAAATAAGTCAAATAATAATAATGATTTACCCATTGAAATTCCTTTTTTGATTTCAAGGATTTTACCTAGGATATCAACACCACCACTAGTCCCACCAAATTTAAACGTAATTCCTAATCCAATACCTGCAATAAGTCCTGCTAAAAGAGCAGATATAAATAAGTCATGGTCTAAATTGATTGCGGTTGCAAGAGACGTTCTTTGCCAAACCCACAGTCCAGCAGAAAGGGAAGCAGTACCCCATAAAGTATAAAAAATAGCTTTTCTTCCTAAGAAATAGTACCCCAACATTAAAATGGGAATATTTAAGATAATTGTTGAGTAGGCTGGGTCAATACCTAGCCAGTAACGAATAATCAGCGTAATCCCAGTTAACCCTCCTTCGGCAAGGTTGTTTTGGATATTGATAGCCACAATTCCAAATGCGTATGTAAATGTTCCTAATGTAATCATAAACAAATCAACTAACGTGCGATAGAGATTCATTCTCTTCATAAAATTACCCCCTCATAAAAAATCAGCTCTTTGAAAAGCATACCAGTTTTGATAATATAAATCTATCAACGTAAGAGGTGACAATGATTATGAAAGTAGAAAAATTACCTAAATTATTTGAAGAAGCCGCCCCGATTTTGAAGGCTTTGCAAGATAATGGGTTTGAGGCGTACTTTGTTGGTGGATCAGTTCGTGATTTGCTAATCAATCGTCCAATTAATGATATTGACATTGCAACAAGTGCTTATCCTGAAGAGATTAAGCAAACTTTCAAAAAGACAGTTGATACTGGGATAGAACATGGAACAGTCACTGTCATTGAAAATAAGCAAACTTATGAAGTCACAACATTTAGGACGGAATCTGAATATCAAGATTTCAGAAGACCTGATAAAGTAACTTTTGTTAAAAGTTTAACTGAAGATTTAAAAAGACGAGACTTTACCATCAATGCTTTGGCTATGGATGCCAATGGTGAAATTATAGATTTATTCGGTGGTTTAGAAGATTTAGATAAGCAAGTAATTAAAGCAGTGGGTAATCCAAGTGAGCGTTTTCATGAAGACGCGTTAAGAATGATGCGTGCAGTTCGATTTCAAAGCCAATTAGATTTTGGGATTGAGCAACACACCAAAGAAGCAATAATTGAACATCATGAATTGCTGTCTAAGATTGCAGTTGAACGTGTTCGTGATGAATTCTTAAAACTTGGACTAGGACAAGGATTCAAGAAAGGGTTTGCAAGTTTTATCGACTTCAAATTAGTTGAACAAGTTCCCGTGCTTAATGTTTATGAAGCTGAATTGAGACGTTTACTTGGCATTAACTTTTTACCAGCTAATGAAGTTGCTTTTTGGTCTATGATTGCGGTTTGTTGTCAATTATCGTTGGCAAAAATCAGAAAGTTCTTAGTACAGTGGAAGAACTCTAACAAAGTGAAAGAAGAAGTACTGGCTATTGTTGAGCTATTTGACATTATGATGGTGAAAGAACCAACTAACCGTCAACTCTATCACTATGGACTCACGACTTTATTACAGACAATTGATTTAATGCGAATGTTTGGTGAAGAAGTCAATGCCACTTTATTAGTTGATTGTTATGATCAATTATTGATTAAATCACGTGATGAATTAGCCATTGATGGCAAAATTTTGATTGAAGACTTAGGGTTGAGACCTGGTCCTGCTATTGGTCAGATTTTGTATGAGGTTGAAGAGGCTATTTTGAATCATGAATTAGAAAATGACTTAAAAGCTATCAAAAATTATATCGAATTGGGAGATTTCCATGAATAAAAATGAACAACAATATTTAGATTTTGCAAAACATGTAATGGAAACGGGGCATTTCAAAGATGACCGTACCAAAACAGGCACAAAAAGTATTTTTGGTTATCAAATGCGTTTTGACTTAACTGAAAACTTCCCAATTCTAACAACAAAGCGTGTACCTTTTAAACTAATCAAAAGTGAATTGCTGTGGTTTTTAAAAGGTGACACTAACATTCAATATCTATTGAAGTATAACAACCATATTTGGGATGAGTGGGCTTTTGAAAGCTATGTCAAAAGTGCTGACTATACAGGACCAGATATGACAGATTTTGGGCTTCGTTCACAAGAGGATGCAGAATTTGCAGAAAGTTATCAAGCTGAAAAGAAAAAATTCACAGACCAGATTTTGGAAGATGACGATTTTGCTGCAAAATACGGTAATCTAGGTGACGTTTATGGTAAGCAATGGCGTAAATGGCAAACTAGAGAAGGTGGCTTTATTGATCAGATTAAAGATGTGATTGCACAAATCAAATCAAATCCTAATTCTAGACGTTTGATTGTTAGTGCTTGGAATCCAGAAGATGTGCCCAGCATGGCATTACCACCTTGTCATACTATGTTCCAATTTTATGTACGTGAGGGAAAGTTGTCTTGTCAGCTTTACCAACGTAGTGGAGACATCTTTTTGGGTGTGCCCTTTAATATTGCTAGCTATGCGCTTTTGACACATTTAATTGCATATGAAACAGGTCTTGAAGTTGGTGAATTTGTGCATACATTTGGGGATGCACATATCTATCAAAATCACTTTGATCAAATTGAAACACAATTGAGTCGCACACCAAATGAAGGCCCTCAATTGGAACTTGATTTGAATGGTAAGAGTATTTTTGATGTTGAAGTAGAAGATATTAAGTTGAAAGGATATGAACCACAAGGTGCGATTAAAGCACCTGTGGCGGTATAATATTATGTCAAAATTAGCGTTTATTTGGGCTGAAGATCAAAACCACTTAATCGGAAAAGGTGGTAACATTCCTTGGTTCTTGCCAGCAGATTTAAAGTTCTTCAAAGATACAACCAAGGGGCATCCTGTTGTAATGGGACGTCGTACTTTTGATAGTTTGAATATTCAACCGTTACCAGCTAGAAAAAATATCGTTTTAACTCGTGATCAAAATTGGTCTCACGAAGGTGTTGAAGTTTTTAATGATAAAGATGAATTGTTACACAGTTTGCGTGATATGTCTGAAGATATTGTGTTTATAATTGGCGGGACACAAATCTATCGTCAATTACTTGATGATGTTGACCTACTTTACTTGACACAGATTCACCATGCTTTTGAAGGTGATACCCATATGCCTGAAATTGATTACTCAGACTATGAGTTAATCTCAAAAGAAGAAGGTCCTGTGGATGATAAGAATCAATATCCACATACCTATTTAATTTATAAAAGAAAAAATATAGGTTAGTATCTGATGCAAAATTAAATTTTATGTATAGGAATAATATTCTATAATTAAGATAATAAAAAGTCAGCGGGGGGAATGAAAACTATGACATTTATCGAACGTCCATATATGAATGAGCATCAGAGAGCTTTATCGTACATTGATAAGCTATTAGATCATGCAAAACAAGATAAAGAAAATCGCTCCGAAGATATCAGAGAACTTGAAGAAATCCAAAACTTACTAGCTGTGAAAAAATATGGATTAGTATGGGAACCTCATATTGAAAAATTTGAAGAAAAACTAAAAGACAATATTCCGGTTTTTTATGAAGATAAAACGAAAAAAATTTGTGATGTTACTGATTCAAATCAGTTTAATTTTCTTCTTGAAGGTGACAATTTGAATAGTTTGCACCTTTTAACAAAAACTCATTCTGATAAAATCGATGTGATTTATATTGACCCACCCTATAATACCGGAAATAAGGATTTTGTATACAATGATATTTATTTAGATAATTCTGATAATTTCAAACATTCAAAGTGGCTCAGTTTCATGCAAAAAAGATTATCTATAGCTAAAAAGCTTTTAACAGAAGATGGGGTCATTTTTATTAGTATAGATGATCATGAACAAAGTCAGCTTAAATTGTTGATGGATGAAATATTTGGTGAACAAAATTTTATAGGAAATTTTGTTTGGAATAAAACAGCTACTGCTCCGGCTTTATCTAAAACAATTCGAAAAAAATTTGAATTTGTGTGTGCCTATTCTAATAATAGAAATAAGCTGAATTTATATGGTGGACAAACAGAAGGGAAGGATAGTCCATTACTTAATTCAAGTAATAAAATATCTGATTTAATGATTCCTAAAAATTCAATAGAAATAAGATTACCTGATGGAATATATCAGGCTAAGAAATACCATGGAATTGAATTGTTGAACCCAATGAAAGTAGTTAACCAAAAGCCAACCTCCGACATTAAAATGAGAGGTAAATTTAAATGGTCACAAACTATGCTTGATTCAGAAATATCACAAGGGACGTATTTAATAATAAAAACGAATAAAATGTCAGTGAGATTTCAACGTTCAAAAACTAGTGCTAAAATACCATCAGACTTGTTATCCAAGTCTGAAAATGATGTAGGAACAAATGAAGAAGGAAAAAAAGATTTTCAGAAACTATTTAAAAAAACTAATTTTGAATATACTAAACCTGTTAGTTTAATAAAATATTTATTGAAAATGACAACTAATTCAAAAAAAGGAGCTACTATTTTAGATTTTTTTGCTGGATCAGGAACTACAGGTCAGGCTGTTGTTGAACTTAATAAGGAAGATGGCGGAAATCGAAATTTTATTTTAGCAACCAATAATGAAAACAAAATTTCCGAAAGAATCACATACAGACGTATGAAGCTTGTATCAGCAGGTACTAAAGAATATAGTTCTAGTCCTATGAATCTTAAGTACTTTAAAACTAATTTTGTTAATAAACAACAAGAAAATCTAGAAAGTAGTTTGCTAAATAATCTTAAAACATTAGTTGAATTAAAACATGGTGTTGATTTAGATCAATCAGATGTGGCAATTGTGACAACAATGAGTGAAATTGAAGAATTAGAACTATCAAAATTGTCAGTGATTTATATGCGCAGTCAAACACACATAATGCTTGATAGATTGCAGCTGAAAAAATTAAGTAATATAAAAATCATTGACATTCCAGAGGTGTTTTTTGCAATGGAAATGAAAGAGGCAGGATTATGATTGACATAGAGTTGAAAGAATTTCAAGAGTATGCGGTTACAAAACTACGAAATTTGTTTTTTGATCCTAATAAAAACAAAACCACCATTTTTTCGGCTCCTACAGGTAGTGGAAAAACAATTATGTTAGGCGAACTAATGGATTCTATCATCGAAAATAATCCTAATAATTATGAATACTCTTTTGTTTGGTTAACACCAGGTAACGGAGAACTTGAAGAGCAGTCTTACAAAAGTATCTCTGAAAAAGCTAGATTAGTAAAAACACAAATGATTCAAGATAGCTTAATGAAAGGTTTTTGTTCCAATACTGTTACTTTTATTAATTGGGAAAAAGTAACTAAGAAGGGCAACATTGCTGTTCGAGATGGTGAAGTTAAAAATATTTATCAACAGATTCAGACCGCACATCAGAAAGGTTTGCATTTTGTAGTTATTGTAGATGAAGAACACCGTAATAGGAATAAAAAAACACAAGATTTAATTGATTATTTTAAAGCAGATAAAATCATAAGAACATCTGCCACACCTCAGTCTAGGGGAGAATATTATGAGTTGGTTCAGATTGATGAAGAAGATGTGATTAACCAGGGAATGATTTCTCAATCTGTCATTTTAAATATGGGAGTAAATGACGGAGATAACATTTCTGACCCCGTTAGTTATTTTTTGGACTTGGCTGACGAAAAGCGTCGAGAAATAAAGCAATCTTATGATGATTTGGGCAAGAATATTAATCCACTAGTTTTAATTCAATTACCTGATGAAAAAAAAGGGGTGAAAAACAAAGAATATACAAATGCTCGTAGTGATTTAATACAAAATATCGAAAACTATCTTCGAGAAATTGGACAGCAGGAAAGTGAAATTGCACGGTGGTTATCAGGAGATCATTTCAATACAGAAAATGTGGAGAAAAATAATTCTAGGATTAACTATTTGCTGATGAAACAGGCTGTTTCTACGGGATGGGATGCTCCTAGAGCTAAAATATTGGTTACATTACGTTTAAATATGGACGTTGAATTTACTCTTCAAACTATAGGCCGTATTAGAAGGATGCCTGAGCAAAAACACTATGGTAATAAACTGTTAGACAACTCTTATGTCTTTTCTAATGATACGAGTTATATTAATAATGTGTTAAAAGATGAACAGGGATCTAGAATTGCTCAATATCAACTAAATCCCCATGTTCCAAACTTTGGTTTATTCTCTGTCAAGTCCAATGAACTAGCTAAGATGACAGTTGAGGAAACAACTCGTTCCTACTGGAAATTGCTAACTCAAAAATATAATCTATCTCGTGATAGGCGAGACTATAATCGAATTAACAAAAACAAACTGAAAGAGGGCGGATATATTTTTGCTAATTCGATTATTCGAAAAGTTGGAAAATCAAGTGATTTAATGCACGATGTTCAAAGTGATGAACTGCGTTATGTTGAAGTTAACAGTTCAATAGATATTAACAAAAATAGGTTAACTTTGTTAGACAGAGAACAGGACATTCAAAAGTATTTACATACATCAAGTCCAAGTATTGTTCACTCAATTATGGTTGAATTGTTCAGTAATCGTGGAGAAGGGCTGTTTGATCCGCCAATTTTAAAGCTAAAAAATGTAGAACTGATGGCATTTATTATAAACAACTATAAAAAATTAAGAGACGATGCTAAAGAAATGGATAGTAATAATCTTAATTTATTCAATGCTAATTCTAACATAGTAGACTTAGTTCCTTTTGTTTTTCCGAAATTTGAATCTTATAAAGTAACAACAGATAAGTTAAAACAAGAAAATATACTTAAAAAAAATATATACTATGGATATTCAGAAGCTAATTGGGTCGGCCAGTCTAATGTTGAAATACAATTTGAAACATGGTTGGAACAATCTGAAAGAGTTCGTTGGTGGTATCGTAGTTTTGATAGAGGAGAACAGTATTTTTCTATTGCTTATGGTTCTAAAAAAGAAGGATTTTTCCCAGATTATTTCGTTCAAGATGTAGATGGTCAAATTTATATAATTGAAACTAAGGGTGGGAAAAATTCTGATATAGATGACTATTCATTAGCTAAATTTAATGCTTTGAAAAATTATGTTCAAGAAATTGCACCGGATAAAAGATTTGCATTTGTGCGTCCAGATGGAGACAGATTAGTTTATAGTGATACATTTTATGAAAATGATTTATCAGATTATAATGTCTGGAAACCAGTAAGTTCCTTATTTTGTAGTGAATAGTACTTGTAAGAAAATGTTTTAATACAACGGTAAAAATAAGCTTCAATAGTAACGCTAATACTGAAGCTTATTTTTTATTTTTAATAATATTAATTAAGCTTTGAAGAAAGCATATGGATGTGGTCTAATGACTATTATTCCGGAGTAAATTATGAAAACGAACAAAAGTGGGGCTAAGAAAACAGAATTACCAGAACTACCAAGAATAGGCGATAGAATCAGTTTTGTTTATTTCGAACACGCCAAAATTAATCGACAAGATAGCGCAGTGACGTTTACTGACAATCGGGGAATTATAAAAGTTCCGGCAGCAATGATTAGTGTCTTGCTACTGGGACCAGGAACGGAAATCACACATCGCGCGATGGAGTTAATTGGTGATACTGGTACTAGTATTTTGTGGGTCGGTGAACAAGGTGTCAGACATTATGCGCATGGTAGACCATTAGCTCACAGTACGCGTTATTTAGAGATACAAGCACAACTAGTATCAAATTCTAAAAAACGTGTTCAAGTGGCGCGTTTAATGTACCAAAAGCGATTCAAAAATGAAGACGTCAGTACACTTTCTACTGAAAAACTTCGTGGTCGTGAAGGAGCTAGGATTCGTAGGGTTTATCGTGAACAAGCAAAAAAATACGGTGTAGACTGGCATCATCGAGAATATAAGGTAGAGAATTTTGAAGACGGTTCTGTCATTAACCAGGCACTGTCAGCAGCACATGTTTCTCTATATGGGCTAGTTCACAGTGTAATTGTGGGGCTGGGGCTAGCACCTGGTCTTGGCTTTGTACATTATCATCATGACTTATCTTTGGTCTATGATATTGCAGATCTCTATAAAGCTTGGTTGACAATTCCTATTGCCTTTGAAGTAGCATCCAAATATACACAAGATGATGACATTGGTCGAATTACTCGATTGCGTGTGAGAGATGCTTTTGTAAGTGGTAAATTAATCAAAATAATGGTTAAAGATATTCAAGAACTTCTCGGAATCAAGCCTGGGGATGATGATTATCTTGAATCCGAAACTATTCACTTGTGGGATGATCAAGGCAAGTTAAAAGAACACGGTGTGTCTTATCATGAGTTTAATGAGTAAGTAGGGGGAAACTATGCCGATGACGGTTGTGACTTTAACAAAAGTCCCAGCATCTCTGAAAGGTGATTTAACCAAGTGGATGCAAGAAATTGCAACAGGTGTGTATGTGGGGAACTTCAATGTTAAAGTCAGAGAAAAATTGTGGGAAAGAATTACAGAAAACGTTAGCCGAACGGGTCAAGCAACAATGAGTTATGCTCGACAAGGGGAAGTAGGGTATGACTTCAAAACGTACCATACTTATCGGGAAGTTATTGACCAAGAAGGTGTGCCGCTGGTTCTTATTCCGAATTCTAAAAACGCTGCTAACCCTGAATACAAGTTCGGACAGAGTAAAGCAGCTAAATTTCATAAGATTCATCAATTATCAATGTCTAAACCTAGAACGGTCAACACGTCCTATACTGTAATTGATATTGAGACAGATGGACTAGACAAAAATAATCACCAAATTATTGAAATTGGTGCAGTGAAAGTTTCGTCTGATAATACTCAAGATTTTCACGCTTTGATTAAGCATAATCAAGATAGCAGGTTATCTGCAAAAATTGTTGAATTAACAGGAATAACAGATGATGAATTAGTTAAATACGGAGAGCCATTGAGTGAAGTTCTATCAAATTTCAGCAGATTTGTGGGCGAAACGGTTTTGGTCGGATACAATGTTAATTTTGATTTAGATTTTATCAATTATAATTTAGATAAATTAAGTTACCCGTTAATTACGAATAACCGTATTGATTTGTTGAAATTGGTTAAACGTGAAAAGCTTTTTGCTAAGAATTATCAATTAAATACGATATTGAAAGAGTATGGTATTGACGATGAAGCTCCGCACAGAGCATTATTTGATGCAAAATTAACAAATCAATTAGCGACAAAAGTGTCTGGATTTGATAGAATGTTAAATAACAAACGTTGATCTAAAGGGATTTTTTTAGTCTTTTTCTCGCACACGCGAGAGTGATCCTCCTAGATCTGCGTAGTTCAAATCGTCAGTTTGCTTTTTCTCGCACACGCGAGAGTGATCCATACATATTGGCATTGCGACTAAATACTTTGTCAAATTTTTCTCGCACACGCGAAAGAAATGAAAAATGTCTATGCGATGAATCAATCACAAAATTCAAAAAGACAATTGCCACGATTTTTTGAAAATGAGTTGACTAAGATTAATAAAATACCAGACAAAGCTAAACGAAATCAAGAAAAAAAGAGATTACGTTTAGAAAAACAAGAAACATTAACTAAAATAGGAAATGACTCTCAAGCGACTGTTGTAGGGGATAAAACAACAGTACAATCAAAGGCTAGTATTTCCTTTGTTTATGCAGATGAAGACATAAAAGAAGAAGTATAGGATTTTCTATACTTCTTCTTTTTATATGGTAAAATTGAATCTACTTTATATTGAGGAGTCAACTATGAAAAAATTAAGAACCGTAGGCGTTATTATTGTTTTTATTGTAGCAGGTGCGATGCTGTACAATTTATTTGGTGGGAGTGACAACCAACAACAGGCTAATGCGCCACAGAATACGACGGGTATTGATTTAGATTCTGCTGATCTAGGCCATCAAGATATTGTAAGCAATACTACAAATGGTACGCAGCCTTTATATGGAAATGGTATACCTTTTCAGACGCATCAATCTTCATTTGGTTCAACCATACTAAACTACATGCTTATTAGCTCGTTGATGTCTAACTGCTTCAATACGAGTCATAATCCCGTCAATTATTCAAGCTACAATCAAAACACAACTACTAATGCTACGCGTACAAAACAGTCAAACAGCAAGAATTTTAGCGAAAAAATTATTAAGAATAATAAAAAAGAAACAGCACAAAAATCGAGTA
The DNA here is from genome assembly GCF_001436605.1 of Holzapfeliella floricola DSM 23037 = JCM 16512. GTDB lineage: Bacteria > Bacillota > Bacilli > Lactobacillales > Lactobacillaceae > Holzapfeliella > Holzapfeliella floricola. Next base: position 183,113 of record NZ_AYZL01000020.1, read on the forward strand.
ATAATACTTCGTCTAAATCATATAAGACAGATACGAAGAGCTATAAACAGCCAAATAAAAGCTACAAGAGTAATCCTAAAAGTTACAAAACACCGACAATTAGGTCACGAAGATAATAAAAAAGGCAAGTTACATTTGTAACTTGCCTTTTTGTTTTAAACATAAAATAAAATTGAAAAATACATCAAAATAGAAGCAATCATAACAAATACATGCCAGATGACATGAATAAAAGGAATACCTCTCATACTGTATATCAAAGCACCAACTGTATAAGTGATTCCACCTAACAGTAGCAACCAAAATCCTGTTGGACCCAGTCTGTAATAAAGATCGCTACCGCTAAGTAAAATAACCCAACCTAGTCCAATGTATAATAAAACATCGATTATTTTGTGCTTAGATAAGTTAAATATTTTGTAAATAATTCCAAAGATGGCAAGGAACCAAACAGCTCCAAACATCCACCATCCTTTAGCACCACCAATAGCAACTAACGTGTAGGGCGTATAAGAACCAGCAATTAAAATAAAAATTGCACTATGATCAAATATTCTAAAAACATGTCTTGCCTTTGTAAACGATAACGAATGATAAAGTGTTGAACAAAGGTATAGAGTTAAAAGTGAACATCCATAAACAATAAATGAAATAATGCGAAGGGCATCTCCAGTTTGTGCTGCTTTCATGATTAAAAATACCAAACCAGCGATAGATAGCAAAACACCAATTCCATGCGTTACAGCTCCAAATACTTCATTAAGGATGTTATAACTTTTTGAAACGTGTTCTGGTTTTTGAAATAGTTTTTTTAATTCCATATTTTTTCACCTTAAAACTAAAAAGAATTTTTATTTTCTGTTATACTTAACACAGTAAAATACTAATCTTATCGTACCACATTAGTAATTCATTATCTATAATTTATATATTTAGGAGAATAGATTGTGTCAAAAATAAAAATAGTAACTGATTCATCTGTACAACTATCAGATGATGAAATAAAAAAGCATAATATTACGATTGTTCCACTAACTATTACAATCGATGGTCAAAGCTATGTAGATGGTGTTGATATTGACCGTGAGACGTTTGTTAAAAAAATGAAAGAAAGTGAAGATTTACCTAAAACTAGTCAGCCACCAATTGGGTTGTTTGCTGAAACTTTTGAATCATTAACTGCAGATGGCAGTGAATTATTGGTATTGACGATGACTAAAAGTTTAAGTGGAACGGTAGACTCTGCTAGACAAGCTGCTGAAATGGTTAATCCAGATAAAATTCATGTTGTTGATAGTACCTTTATTGACCGCGCTTTAGCTTTTCAAATTCTTGAAGCTGCCGAAGCTCTTGAAGCTGGAAAGTCACTTGAAGAAGTACTTGTTATCATCGATAAAGTTAGGAAAAACACACAACTGCAATTAGTTGTCGTTAACTTAGATAACCTTATTAAAGGTGGTCGTTTAGGTAAAGTGACGGGGCGTATTGCAACAATGCTAAATATTAAAGCTATTTTAGAAGTTAAGGATAGCAACTTGGATATTGTCGGTCGCGGACGAGGACAAAAAGTTGTCAAACAATTTATCAGTGATCGTTTAGATAAAATCAAAAATGAAAATGTTAAAAGTATTGGGATTTCTTATGTTGATATCAAAAATCAAATGGATGAACTAAAAGACCAAATTCACGAGATTAAACCTAATGTTCCAATTTTATCATACGAAACAACACCTGTTGTAGCAACACATACAGGTCTTGGTGCTTTTGCCATTACTTACTATACTGAAGATTAAGAAGGCTAATTTATGCGACAAAGTTTTTATCAATATTTAATGACACAGCGTCACCCAGGTTCTCATCATCCGATTGCGCAATTTGCTCAAAATGCGTTTTTAGATCATGATTTCCCTCAGTTATCTGAAGATTATGATGAACTTTCAGATTATTTGGAACTTAGCGGGGATTACATTTTAGAAATGAGTGTCTTTGATGAGGCTTTTCAAAACTATCTCAGCCAAATGGGAAATGTATAAAACAAAAAGGTGATGCGTGATGCATCACCTTTAATTATTTTTGGAGGTATTACTTATGCAAAAAATTAACTGGTATCCAGGGCATATGAATAAAGCTAAGAATCAAATTGAAGAACGGCTAAGTTTAGTAGACGTCGTTATTGAAGTCTTAGATGCACGTGTCCCTGAATCATCTCGCAACCCAGTTGTTGCAAAATTAACAGAGAACAAACCGAAAGTTATCGTTTTAAATAAGAGTGATTTAGCAGACCCTAAATTAACTAAAAGATGGAAAAATCATTATGAAAACGAGACAACAGTTGTTGTATCGCTAGATTCAAAACACAATAGTAAATTACCTGAATTGTTAAAAGCGATTAAACAAGCCAGTGCAGCAAAAATCGAAAAGCTAACACAAAAGGGTGTTGTAAACCCTATAATTCGTGCGATTTGTGTTGGTATTCCAAACTGTGGGAAATCGACAATTCTGAACCGTTTAGTGGGTAAAAATGTTGCAGTTGTTGGGAATAAACCCGGTGTTACTAAAAATCAAAACTGGTTGAAAGTTAATCAACAAATTGAATTATTAGATACACCTGGTATTTTGTGGCCTAAATTTGAAGATCCTAAAGTGGGAATGAAATTAGCTGCAATTGGTTCTATTAAAGAGACGGTATTTCAATTTGATGATGTTGCGCTATTCTTATTAGACTATTTACATGCTTTTTACCCTAAACAGTTGGATAAATATCTGAACACGATTGAATTTGACGATAACTTACCTGACCTGTTGATGTCTATGACTCAAAAATTCGGATTCAGAGAAGATTATGATCGTTATAGTTATCATTTTATTCAACAAGTGCGTAAATTAAAGCTTGGTCAATTTACATTTGATTTCTTAACAGAGGTTGATCATGAAAATGACAATTAGCGAGATTAAAAAACTGCTGAAATCTAATGAAGTTGAACCAGCAGTGCTAGAAGAGCTGGCACAGGATACTAGAAAGGGTGTGCAACAAGCACTAAAATCCTATCAAAATCGACTGTTAAAACAGCAGCAGCTCAAGCAAGCTTTTGATAAGCGATTTAACTACGAAAGACAACTTTGGCAAGATAATGTGAAACAAGTAGCAGGTGTTGATGAGGTCGGAAGAGGGCCTCTTGCAGGACCTGTTGTTTGTGCAGCTGTTATTTTGCCACATGACTTTAACGTAATTGAAGTCAATGACTCAAAGCAACTTAGCCTTGAAAAAAGAGAATCATTGTTTTATCAAATTTTAGATCAAGCAATCGATGTCAGCGTTGGAATTAAAAGCGAACAAGTGATTGATGAGGTTAACATTTATCAAGCCACACGTTTGGCTATGAAAGACGCTGTCTTAAGCTTGAAGCAAGTACCAGATCATTTATTAGTTGATGCGATGGTTATTCCGGTGGATGTCCCACAAACCAAATTGATTAAAGGGGATGCAAAAAGCAACTCAATTGCAGCGGCCAGTATTATAGCAAAAGTGATTCGTGATCGTTTGATGATAACTTATGATCAAGTTTATCCAGGATATGACTTTTCACACAACGCAGGATACGGTACTCAAAAACATCTTACAGGGTTAAAACGACTAGGTGCAACGCCTATTCATAGGAAAACCTTTTCGCCCGTCATGCAATATCTATAGTTTGCGTATTTTAATAAATAGGAGGATTACAAATGAATAAAACCTTATATTTATTAAAAATGCAGTTATCTAAAAAATTTACCTACAAACAAAATTTACTAGTAGCATCCCTACTTACCGAATGTGCATCTAAAACTGAGTTTGTCGAATTGCTCGACCAATCCTTAGAAATTCAATTGATTAAGCAAAAATTACTCAAAATTTTGTATTCAAGTGACCTAGATTATCAAGTAACACAGGTGCTTCGTTTTTGCGAAGTGATTAGTTTGCTTGATGAGGATTATCCCAATCAATTAGCAGAAGTGTATCATCCACCTGTACTGCTGTTTTTAAAAGGAGATAAACATCTTTTAAAAACAGCTATTACATCAATAGTTGGTGCTCGTTTTTCTTCGCAATACAGCGAGGATTGCCTCACCCCAGTTATAGCTCATTTAGTCGAACAAAAGCAAACAACTTGTAGTGGTTTAGCTAAGGGAGTAGATGGATTTTGTCATCGTCAAACCCTAGAGCTACACGGTAAGACAATTGCAGTGTTAGGACATGGATTGCGCCATTGCTATCCCAAGGCACATGAACCATTGCTTGATAAAATTAGCCAATCAGGATTACTTGTATCAGAATATTTACCTGATACACCACCTACAAGATTTCGCTTTCCAGAGCGTAATCGAATTATTGCAGGCCTTTGTCAAAACATCATTGTATCTGAAGCTAGACAAAAAAGTGGCTCATTAATTACAGCTAATTTAGCGCTACAAGAAAATCGGAATGTTTATGCTATTCCGGGTCCTATTACAAGCCAACTCTCACAAGGGACAAACGAGTTAATTGAAAGTGGTGCAACACCGTTATTATTTTCAAATATAGGCCAGCTTTGCTAATGTTAGTATTAAAAATTATTTGACATTCGGTTTTTTGTAGAATATGCTAGTTACGATTTTCACTGAACGCATAGGAAGGGGCTTATCATGCCTAAGAAAAACTTAGTAATTGTTGAGTCACCAGCAAAAGCAAAGACGATTGAGAAGTATTTAGGTCGCAATTATAAAGTCATTGCCAGTCTGGGACATATTCGAGATTTACCAAAATCACAAATGGGAATTGACGTCGACAATAATTATGAACCAAAGTATATTTCCATCAGAGGTAAAGGCGATACCATCAAGAAATTGAAGCAAGCTGCTTCAAAGGCTACAAATATTTATCTGGCAGCCGATCCAGACCGTGAAGGGGAAGCTATTGCTTTTCACTTAGCTCATATTTTGAAACTAGACCCAACAGAAAAAAATCGTGTTGTTTTTAACGAGATTACAAAAGATGCGGTTAAAAATGCTTTTAAAGAACCTAGAGCAATTAATATGGACCTCGTGAACTCACAGCAAGCTCGTCGTATTCTGGATAGACTTGTAGGTTACTCAATTAGTCCAATCTTATGGCGTAAAGTCAAAAAAGGATTAAGTGCTGGACGAGTACAATCAATTGCTTTAAAACTTGTAATTGACCGTGAAAAGCAAATTCAAGAATTTAATCCTGAAGAGTATTGGAAAATTGAAGCAACATTTACTAAAGGAAAATCCAACTTTGATGCATCTTTTCAAGCTTTAGATAGCAAGAAAAAAGAATTATCAAATGAACAAAGTGTTCAAGAAATCTTGAAAAAAGTGAACAAAGAACAATTGTTCGATATCCAAGAAGTTGTTAAAAAAGAACGTAAAAGAAATCCGCAAGCCCCCTTTACAACTAGTGCTTTGCAACAAGAGGCTAACAAACGATTAAATTTCAAAACAAGAAAAACAATGATGATTGCACAGCAATTGTACGAGGGTATTCATCTAGGAAAAAAAGAAGGAACAGTTGGGCTAATTACTTATATGAGAACTGATTCAACTCGTATTTCAGCATTGGCAAAACAAGAAGCAGGTACGTTTATTCATGATGAATTTGGTGAAGAATACGCTTCTCATAATCCTAAAAAAGCCAAACAACAAGAAAATAGTCAAGATGCTCACGAAGCTATTCGTCCGACATCAGTTATGCGTACGCCAGAAAGTCTAAAAGAAATACTTTCTCGTGATCAGTTTAGACTTTACCAACTTATTTGGTCACGTTTTTTAGCTAGTCAAATGACACCAGCAGTTTTTGATACGGTTCGTGCTGATTTAACTCAAAATGGCGTTACTTTTAGAGCTAATGGGTCTCAAATGAAATTTGAAGGGTTTACCAAGGTCTATAAAACAGATACCGACAAGAAAAACACAAAGTTACCTGTTTTAAAAGAGGGACAGCAAGTTGAGCTAAGTGCAATTAACCCAAGTCAACATTTCACACAGCCACCTGCGAGGTATAGTGAAGCTACATTAGTTAAAGTTCTTGAAGAAAATGGGGTCGGTCGTCCATCAACTTATGCGCCAACAATTGATACCATCCAAAAACGGTACTATGTTAAATTAAATGGTCGTGCTTTTGAGCCAACCGAATTAGGTGAAATCGTTGATGATTTAATTGAGACATTCTTTCCGGATATTGTAAATATTGATTTTACTGCGCAATTAGAATCCGATTTAGATGAAATTGCAGAGCAAAAAGAACAATGGACAGGCGTAATTGATCGTTATTATCGACCATTTGAAAAAGAGCTGATTAACGCCGACGAAAAAATCGAAAAAATCCAAATTAAAGATGAGCCCGCAGGGTTTAATTGCGAAATTTGTGGTGCACCAATGGTAATTAAGATGGGACGATATGGGAAGTTTTATGCTTGCTTACGTTTCCCAGATTGTCGTAATACACAAGCAATTGTTAAAGAAATTGGGGTTCCTTGCCCAACTTGTGGCAAAGGACAAGTAATAGAGCGTAAATCAAAACGTAACCGTATTTTTTATGGTTGTTCACGGTACCCTGAATGTGAGTTTGTATCATGGGATAAACCATTAACTAGACTTTGCCCGGTAGATCAACACTTCCTAGTTGAAAAGAAAATTAAAGGTGGAACACAAGTGGTTTGTCCAAATGGTGATTACGAAGAAGAAGCACAAAAATAAGAGGTTTTAAAATGGATTGGTCAACAAGATACTTTAATTATTTAAGAAATGAACGACATTACTCCGAACACACTATTGATGCCTACGAAGAAGATTTAAAGAACTTTACAACTTTTTTGGAGAACAATGGTGGATTTGAAGGATATGAATTTGTTCGATTACGCGATGCTGAGATTTTTCTGGCTGATATGTCTGATGCAGGTTACCAGCGAAAAACAATAGCTCGTCGTATCTCGTCGTTACGTTCGTTTTATTATTATTTAATTCGCTATAAAGTTGTTGAGGCAAATCCATTTGAAACGATTACTTTACGATCAAATGAGAAAAAGCTGCCACGATTTTTTTACGAAAATGAGATGGCAGTTTTATTTGATTCACTCGATACGACAACACAACTTGGACAGCGCAATACTGCTTTGATAGAATTATTTTATGCAACGGGAATGCGTGTCAGTGAAGTGAGTGAACTAACTACGTCACAAATTGATTTTGATATGCGTGTTATTTTAGTTCATGGGAAAGGTAATAAAGATCGTTATGTCCCGTTTGGATTTCATGCTAAAAAAGCCTTGGAAGATTACTTTCACGAAGCAAGAAAAGATTTGATGACAAAATATCATCAAACACATTCTTATGTTTTTGTTAATCAATACGGTAAGAAATTGACATCTCGCGGGATAAGATATATCCTATCAGGGCTAATTAATAAATCAGCACTGACTTCTGATATGCATCCCCATATGTTAAGACATACTTTCGCGACGCATTTATTAAACCATGGTGCAGATCTTAGAACAGTTCAAGAGTTACTTGGACATGCATCACTGTCGACAACGCAAATTTACACGCATGTCACAATGGATCATTTACAACAAGATTATCAGAAGTTTTTCCAAAGAAATAAAGCAAAGGATGGTGCATCTAATGACAACAATTAGTGCCGTAAAACATAATAACAAAACTGCGATTGCAGGCGATGGGCAAATTACAATGGGTGAAAAATTCATCACCAAAAAATCAGCTCACAAAATCAGACGTATCTACAACGACCAAGTGGTTGTTGGATTTGCGGGTGGTGTTGCTGATGCCATTACATTACAAGACTGGCTAGAAAAGAAACTTGAAAGTTTTGGTGGCGATTTAAAACGTGCCGCTGTTGAACTAGCTCAAGATTGGCGCAAAGATCCAACCTTACAAAAACTAGAAGCTTTATTAATTGCCTTTGATCAAAACGATTTATTGATGATTTCAGGTAATGGTGAAGTGATTGAACCTGATGAGGCCGTAGTGGCTATTGGTTCAGGTGGCAACTTTGCACAAGCAGCAGCAGTCGCAATGACTCGTCACAGCAGTGAAATGACAGCTGAAGAAATTGCAAAAGAAGCCATCAACATCGCAGCAGATATTGATGTTTATACAAACCACAATATTTTGACAGATAGTCTATAGGAGAGATTGCTAAATGACAGTTCAAACACCCAAAAAAATAGTTTCTATTTTAGATAATTATGTAATTGGACAAGACTCAGCAAAACGTGCAATCAGCATTGCACTATACAACCGTTATCGTCGTATGCAACTTGACGGTGAATTGCAACAAGAAATAACCCCTAAAAACCTACTAATGGCAGGACCAACAGGGGTTGGTAAAACTGAAATTGCACGTCGTTTAGCCAAGATAGTAGAAGCACCTTTCATTAAAGTTGAAGCAACAAAATTTACTGAAGTTGGTTACGTTGGTCGCGATGTTGAATCAATGGTACGTGATTTAGTTGAAAATGCAGTTCAAATGGAAGAAAAAAAGCAATTAGAGTCTGTTCGTGCTCAAGCACTTAAAGAAGCTGATAAAATGTTGGTTAAAGCGCTTGCACCAGGTAAGAAAAAAGAAAAAAATAACCAAATGAATATGCAAGATTTATTCGGTATGTTTAATGGTAGTGGCGAAATGCCAAACTTCAATCAAGAAGATGATGAAAATCAAGAAGAAGTAGATGATACAACACGTAACAAGAGATTGTCTTTAAAAGAAAAACTTGATCAAGGACTACTTGAACATGATAATGTCACAATCAAATTGGACGAGCAAAAGAAAGTTAATCCAATGAATGATATGATGGGGCAAATGGGTATGGATATGAGTGACATGATGAGCTCACTTCGTCCTCAAAAGAAAATCAAACGCACACTTCAAGTTAAAGAAGCACGTGAATTACTGATTCAAGAACAAGCAAAAAAATTAGTAGATTATGATTCAATCTATCAACGTGCTATTGAACGTACACAAGAAAACGGAATTATCTTTATTGATGAAATTGATAAAGTAACTTCAGGCCAAAAGAAACAATCTGGTGAGGTTTCTCGTGAAGGTGTTCAACGTGATATTTTACCTATCGTCGAAGGAAATACTGTTAATACAAAGTATGGTCCAGTAAGCACAAATCATGTATTGTTCATTGCAGCAGGTGCATTTGCTGAATCAAAACCAAGTGACTTGATTCCTGAGTTACAGGGACGTTTTCCAATTCGTGTTGAACTTAATGCTTTAACACGTGAAGATTTCGTCAAAATTTTAAAAGATCCATCTAATTCATTAATCAAGCAGTACACAGCTTTGCTGAATGCAGATGGTATTAAGTTATCATTTACAAAAGAAGCTATTGAAAAAATTGCCGAAATTGCCTATGATGTTAATCAGGGAACAGATAATATTGGCGCTAGAAGATTGGCAACTATTCTTGAAAAGCTTCTAGAAGAACTATTATTTGAAGGTCCAGATATGCAGATGGGTGATATTCAAATTACGCAGGCATATGTTGAAAATAAATTAGCGGATATCTTAACTAACAAAGATTTAACTAAATTTATTTTATAAAAAAAACTAGGATATTTATCCTAGTTTTTTATTTGTGACTTTTTTTAGCGTTGATTTTATACCGAAGACCAAAGTGAAGTGGTTCTTCAGTACCGTTTAGCAATCGTTGAATGTTTGCTTTATGTCGATAAATGACAAAAACCGTAATTAAAGCTGCAATTGTTGCTAAAAGCCAATCATGGAATAAGAGCGCTTCTAGTGTAAATAGCGGGAAAGAAATGATACTAGTTAAGGAAACTGTACTGGTTAGCCATAAGATAATCGTAAAAATAATAGCTGACAGCACGAAGAAATGCCAATCATAAGCTAAGGAAATGCCCGCACTGGTAGCAACTGCTTTTCCACCTTTAAATTTAAGAAAAATAGGAAAACAGTGTCCAATTACAGCTATTACGCCAAATAATAATACAAAAAAATGCGTATTTTGATAGAATAAGACAGGAAGCAATCCAGCTAAAGTTCCTTTTAAAATATCAATCACTAATACAACGGTACCTGGGATAAACCCTAGAACACGATAAGTATTAGTGGTCCCGGTATTACCACTTCCATAATCACGGATATCTTTTTGAAAAAAGACTTTTCCAATCATGACACCTGTTGGAAATGAACCGATGATATAGGCCAACAGACCTAACAATAAAATGTTTAAAATAACAAATGGACCTCCCTAAATTGGTATACTTAACATTTTACACGATTTTAGAGAAGACATAAATTAGAAATTGACAAAACGGAGGAATCATAACTTGACTAAACAATATGACGATTCATCAATACAGATACTTCAAGGGCTTGAAGCTGTTCGTAAAAGGCCTGGTATGTACATAGGATCGACTGACTCTAAGGGGCTGCATCACTTAGCTTATGAAATTATTGATAATGCAATCGATGAAGCTTTAGCTGGGTATGGCAATAACATTAATATCAGCATTAATGCAGATGGTAGTTTAAGTGTGGCAGACTTTGGTCGTGGAATGCCAACTGGAATGCACGCTAGTGGTAAACCAACGATTGAGGTTATTTTAACGGTTTTACATGCTGGTGGTAAATTCACCCAAAACAATTATAAAACATCGGGTGGACTTCACGGAGTGGGTTCATCTGTTGTTAATGCACTATCTTCTTATATGGAAGTCGAAGTTGTCCGTGACAATACACTTTACACGGAACGTTTTGAAGATGGTGGCCATCCAACCGCTGAAGGATTACAAAATAAAGGCCATACTTCAAGAAATACCGGAACGACTATTACATTTAAACCTGATAAAAGCATTTTTCAAACGACTAAGTTCAACTTTAACACATTAAAAGAGCGTTTACGCGAATCGGCTTTTTTACTTAAAGGGCTTGAAATTACATTGACTGACCACTTAGGTGATAATGAACCTGTTTCATTTCACTTTGAAGATGGGATTAAATCATTTGTCTCTTATTTAAATGAAGAAAAAACAACAATGGGCGATATCTTTTATTTTGAAGGAACTAAAAATGATATTGAAATTGAGTTTGCTGGTCAATATAACGATGGGTACTCAGAAAACTTATTGTCTTTTGTAAATAATGTAAGGACTGTTGACGGCGGGACCCATGAAGGTGGTGCTCGCTCGGGATTTACCAAGGCATTTAATGATTATGCGAGAAAAGTTGGGCTTTTGAAAGAAAAAGACAAAAATTTAGAGGGATCTGATTGTCGTGAAGGATTAAGTGCAGTTGTTTCTGTCCGCATCCCTGAAGAATTGCTGCAATTTGAGGGGCAAACTAAAGGCAAACTTGGAACTTCACAAGCACGAGGTGCTGTTGATGCCTTGGTGTATGAACAATTATCTTTTTACTTAATGGAAAATGGTGATTTTGCACAAGAATTAGTTAAAAAAGCAATACGTGCCAGGGATGCACGTATTGCAGCTAGAAAAGCACGTAATGACTCAAGAAATGGCAAAAAGCGCAAGAAAAATGATGGTCTATTATCTGGTAAACTAACTCCTGCACAATCACGTAATGCCAAGAAAAATGAATTGTACTTAGTTGAGGGGGATTCCGCTGGTGGATCTGCTAAACAAGGACGCGATCGTAGGTTCCAAGCAATCTTGCCGCTTAGAGGTAAGGTATTGAATACTCAAAAAGCTAAGTTACAAGATATCTTCAAAAATGAAGAAATTAACACTATGATTTATACTATTGGTGCTGGAATCGGTGCTGATTTTAATTTAGATGATGCACATTACGACAAAGTTATTATCATGACCGATGCCGATACCGATGGTGCTCATATTCAAGTACTGCTCCTTACTTTCTTTTATCGTTATATGAGACCACTAATTGAAGCAGGTAAAGTGTACATTGCTTTACCACCGCTTTATAAAGTACAAAAGAAATCAGCTATTGATTATGCGTGGACGGATGAAGAGTTAGACAAGTTAGTTAAAAAACATGGAAAAAATTATCAACTACAACGATTTAAAGGGCTTGGCGAAATGAATGCTGACCAACTATGGGAAACAACAATGGACCCAAGTAGTCGAACACTTATTCGTGTTAAGATGGACGATGCAGCCATTGCCGAAAAACGTGTAACCACTTTGATGGGTGATAAAGTAAGCGCTAGAAGAGCTTGGATTGAACAAAATGTGAAGTTCACGCTAGAAGAAGAAGGGTCAATCTTAGAAACCACTAGAGACTAGGGTAAGTTGAAAGGACGAATGTTTAATCATGCCTAAACAAGCAGAACGAATTCAAGAGATGTCTCTTGAACAAATTATGGGAGAGCGTTTTGGACGATATTCAAAATACATTATTCAAGAACGTGCACTTCCTGATATTCGAGATGGGTTAAAACCCGTGCAACGCCGTATATTGTACGCAATGAATTTAGACCATAATACTTATGATAAAGGCTTTAGAAAATCAGCCAAGTCTGTTGGTAATGTTATGGGTAATTTTCACCCTCATGGAGATAGTTCAATCTATGAAGCCATGGTCAGATTATCACAGGATTGGAAATTGCGGGAGCCCTTAATTGAAATGCACGGAAATAACGGTTCCATGGATGGAGATCCACCTGCTGCGATGCGTTATACTGAAGCTCGCTTAAGTAAAATTGCGAATGCTTTGTTAGCTGATATTGATAAAGATACGGTTGATATGGTATTAAACTTTGATGATACAGAAAATGAACCGACTGTATTACCAGCGCGTTTTCCCAACCTACTAGTTAATGGGGCAACAGGTATTTCTGCGGGGTATGCAACAGATATTCCAACGCATAATTTAACCGAAGTCGTTAACGCTACTATTTACTTATTAGATAATCCAGAAGCAACTGTAGATGAGTTGATGACTTACGTCAAAGGTCCTGACTTCCCGACTGGAGGTATTATTCAAGGCACAGATGGAATCAAACAAGCCTATGAAACCGGCAAAGGCAAAATTATGGTACGTTCAAAGACTGACATCCAAGAGTTAAAGGGGCACCGAAAACAGATTGTAATTACAGAAGTTCCTTATGAAGTCAATAAAGCCAACTTAGTTAAGAAAATGGACGAAGTCCGTATTAATAAAAAAGTAGAAGGAATTAGTGAAGTTCGTGATGAGTCTGATCGGTCAGGATTAAGAATTGTTGTTGAACTTAAAAAGCAAGTCGATCCTCATGTTATCTTGAACTACTTGTTTAAAAATACAGACTTGCAGGTTTCTTATAACTTTAATATGGTGGCTATTAATAAAATGCGACCAGAACAAGTTGGGTTAAAAACAATCTTATCCTCTTATTTGGATCATGAACAAGATGTCATATTACGCCGTACTAAATATGATTTAGAAAAAGCAAAAAAACGTCAGCATATTGTATTGGGATTAATCAAAGGATTATCTATCTTGAATGACGTGATTAAGACTATCAGGGCTAGTAATGATAAAAAAGAAGCTAAATCTAATTTGGTTAAACAGTTCCGTTTTACAGATAATCAAGCAGAAGCTATTGTTTCCTTACCACTTTATCGTTTATCTAATACAGATGTTAATGCTTTAGAAGCTGAGGATAAAGAACTATCAGCTAAAATTGACCGCTTTAATGATATTATTAACAATCAATCTAGTCTATATCAGGTTATTAAGGATCAGCTGCTTGCTGTTCAAAAAGAATTCCCCGCTAAAAGGCTATCAAAAATTGAAGCAAAAGTTGAAAAAATTGAAATTGATCAAACCGCATTGATTGCAGAAGAAAATACACGTGTTTTGATTTCACGTAATGGATATATGAAGCGATCATCACTTCGGTCTTACCAATCCTCCTCAGAAACAGAAAACGGGTTAAAAGAAGAAGACAGGACAATTTTGAATGAAACGTTATCAACGCTAGATCACGTTTTTATCTTCACTAATAAAGGACATGTCGTTTATCGTCCAGTACATGAAATTGAAGATATGCGATGGAAAGATACAGGACACCATATTTCACAAGATTTAAAATTAGAAGATGATGAATACTTTAGCCGAGTTTTCACCTTTAATGATTTAAATCAAGGTGGGCAATTTGTATTAGCCACGGATAATGGCTATGTTAAGCAAGTTAAGTTAGAAGATGTTAAACCTGGGCGAACTTATCGAAGTCATGCGACTACTGTCATGAAGTTGAAGCAAGGGGATGCAACCATTGTTTCAACAGAATATGTTGAAAGTTCAGAAAATAAAGAAGTTTTGATTATTACTAATCACGCGTATGCTTTAAGATATGACTTATCAGAAGTCCCAACGGTTGGACCCAAAGCTGTGGGTGTTAAATCTATCAATCTAAAAGACGAGGATTTTGTGAGAGATGTCAAATTATTAAATTCAGATAGTAATGCTTCTAAATTAGGTATTTTAACTCAACGTGGAGCTTATAAGCAGTTATTGCTAGCCGAAATTCAGAAATTCTCACGAGCTAAACGTGGAATTTTAATTTTAAGAGAGTTAAAATCTAAACCACATCGTATTATTTCAACAGTAATGATAGAAGGCGAGGCTAAACTTGCCATCATAACTGATAAAGAAAAAATTATTGAACTGATAACTAATAATTATCCAATTAGTGATCGCTATTCTAATGGCTCATTTGTTTTAGACGTTAAAGAACAGGGGCTACCTCAAAAAATGTCTTTGCTAGAAGAATTAAATGATAATAATAATCGAATTGATGAACCGACTTTATTTTAAATAATTAAGTTAATCAAATGCTTTTATTAAAAAACTATTAATTCAAGACTTTATATTTGTTCTATTATGACAAGATAGTTATGATATGGGGGAGAGATATAAGAAGGGGGCTTCACCCATTGAAAACAAAAACAGACGCTGTTCTATCAGCAAAGTCATTAAAATACTTCTTGCAGTTGATTGATTCCATGAGTTATACGCAAGCTTCACAAATCCTTGGAATTACGCAACCTGCATTAACACAACAAATAAAAAAGATTGAACGGGCAGTTGGTGCACCGCTGTTTGGACAAATTGGGAAAAAACTTTATTTAACAGATGCTGGAACAAGAATGCAAACAGTAGCCAATGATTTATTTAATACGGTTAACACTGCTGTTGATGAAATTCAACAAAATAGTGACTCAAAAATCGGAACAATTTCGGTTGGAATACTTGAGTCTTTAGAATCTAGTGTATTTGAAGAGTTTATAATTGAATTTAGTAAGCAATACCCAGATTTAAAACTGAATATCTGGAATTCAAGTCGTCGTGAACTATGGAATCGTCTTGATAAAAATGAAGTTGATATTGTTATGTTACCTTTAATGGGAGAAAACATTAGTCACTGGCAATCATATAATGTGAGGACACTTTACGAAGATGAATTAATCTATTTATCACATCATAATTTAGCTGGCGTGCAAGATGAAAAACAAACTATTACAATAGCAGATACTTTAGGACACCCATTAATACAATATCCTAACGATGCTTATTTTGCTAAAAAATTAGCATCTCAATACCGTATGGATAATTTGATTAAACCAGAAAGTGATATTTATTTTTCAAGTCCTTCGCAGTTAATGCAATTCGCCGAAAAAACGAACTACGATACGTTTGTCCCTAAATCAGTTTGTATGACGCACCCTGATAACAAACTTAATCATTATTCATTAGGCGATAAGTTAAAAATTGATACATCTATCGTTTTTCGTAATGAAAAGTACCAAATCCCTCGTATCAAAAATTTCATTGAATCTTTTGAGAAATTCTTGGCAAAACAGTCATATTTTAGTAGATTAGAAGAGAAGTATAAAAAGTAACAATTAGGAGAGATTGTATTATGAGTAAAAAACTTGTTTTTGGACACCAAAACCCAGATACAGATGCAACTGGAGCTGCAATGTCTTTATCATACCTTGCTAACCAAAAAGGTTTTGATACAGAAGCCGTTGTATTAGGAGAAGTGAATAAAGAAACAGCTTTTGCTTTAAACCACTTTGGTTTAACAGCACCTCGGGTAATTGAACAGGCTGGAACTGAAGTTGATTCAGTTATGTTAGTTGATCATAATGAGTTTGGGCAAAGTGTTTCTGATATTGAAGATGTTAAAATTTCACACGTCGTGGATCACCACCGTATCAGTGACTTTCACACTGCTGATCCTTTATTTTATCGTGCTGAACCATTAGGGGCAGCAAGTACAGTTCTTTGGAAGATGTATCAAGAAAGTAACATTGAAATTCCAAAAGGAATCGCTGGTATGATGCTTTCAGCTATTATTTCAGATACATTATTATTCAAATCTCCAACAACAACACCAACTGATGAAGCAGCCGCTAAAGATTTAGCAAGTATCGCTGGTGTAGATATCGAATCGTATGGATTAGATATGTTGAAGGCTGGCGCTGATTTATCTGATAAATCAGAGGCAGAATTAATTGACATCGATGCAAAAAGCTTTGAAATGGGTTCAAATAGTGTACGTATTGCGCAAATTAATGCTGTAGATTTAGATAATATTATGCAAAGAAGCGCTGCTTTAGAAGAAAGTATGCATAAAGAAATTGCAGATAATAACTATCAATTGTTTGTTACAATTGTGACAGACATTTTGAATAGCAATTCAATTGCCATCGTTTTAGGTGATGATACTGCAGTAGCTAAATTTGAAACAGCTTTCACTGTTTCACTTAAAAATAATCATGCTGATTTACCAGGCGTTGTTTCTCGTAAAAAACAAGTTGTTCCTCAATTAACTGAACAATTGGCTAAATAAAATTTAAAAATAACCTTTCACTTGACTGTGAAAGGTTATTTTTTTGCGTTTGATGGCATGAATGTGATAGTCTTAACTATAAGATTACTATTTGGAGAGTATAAATGAAAAAAATAAGTGCCGTAATATCTATAGTTAGTTTGTTACTTTTAATGGGGTGTTCCACAAATAACAATAGTCAGCAATCTAATGTCGAAAGAGCAGATAGAATACTGGACAATCTGGATTATCTTACAAAAGATGAGGTTACAATTCCTCAAAAAGGAAAAATGACTATTCTGACACATGGTGTTAGTCAAGATGATCAAGGGAAAAATATTTACAAAATTTCGTATAAAATTGATTATGGTGATAATAAGTCAAAATTATCGCTGTATCTAAAACAGAATAACAAAGGTGTTTTAAAATCAAGTATCACTCATTTTGATTCTCAATTTGAAACAGTGATACTGGAGCTTATTGATAATAAAGCACCAATTACATTTACTATCAGAGAAAATGGTGAGGCGTTAGTAAAACGCAATTACTATCTTGATACTTAATTTTAACTTGGAGGATTTATATGAATAAAGGAATATTAAGTTTGGGATTAGTTTGCTTAATGGGTGTTAGTTTAGTTGGATGTTCAGCTAATAGCACTAATCAAACTGAAAATAATCACGAACAGGTTACTGATTATATTGACAAAACAAGTACAGAACTACTGAATCAGTCAAAAATAGGAATCACATACAAAAGTGTTTCTAAAACTGAACCTTCTATGATATTTGATATTAAGACAGAACCTTTGACTAAAGAAAAGTCAGATACAACGATTGAATATAGACAAAACGGTCGATTACTTGAATCAACTGCTACAAATGATAAGCAAGTAAATACTAAAAACTATCATGTTACTCTACAAAATAATGAAAATCCAGTAACGTTATCTATTTATCTTGATTCAGCTGGATTCAGCTGGACAAAAACGAACAATCTATGAAAGAGCTTACTATCCAGGTTCATCTAAAAATTTGACCTTTTAATTGTTGCAAAATAGGAGGAGTTAACTTGAAAAAACTATCGATTTTAAGTATTTGTGGATTAGCAGTAATTTTGTTGACAGGTTGTACTTCTACTCACAAAGAAAGCAAAACTAAAGATTATCTAAGTAAAGAAACAATTGAAATACCTAATAAAGGCAAAATAACAATCATTAATCAAGGTGCTTCAGACAAAGAGTATAACAACAAGGTCGTTTTAAAGTTACTTGTTAAAACAAGTAATGAACTTCAAGGATTGTTAACCAGTTTTAATAAGCAAGGAAGTAAAAGCTATACTGTTACCGCACCAAATGGAGAAGACGGTTACGATATTTATTATCAAGTCTATGATAAAAACGAGAATGCACCATCTAGACTGAAAATAGAAAATTATCAGAATAATACTATTTATACAGATAAGTATTATTATCCCGTTATTAACCCTAATTTAAATCTTGGACTAGATCCTGAATGGTTTAATGATTAAAAACTAATAAATAATAACTTTTTTCAAACTTTTCAGTTGCATTAATGACATTTACTTCTATAATGGGGCTATCATCAAAGGAGGAACTAGTAATGACTAAAGAATTTAGTATTCAGCTAGATGAACAAACGTATGAACAGGTCGTTCAAGTTGCACAGTCCAAAAAACTATCAGTTAGTGACTACGTTCGCAGATTAGTCGTTGACCATTTACCTAATCCAAGCTTTGAATCTCGTCAGATTATAGGCAGAGTTATTCAAGGGGTAAAACTAGATGAAAAAAATAACCTGGTAGAGGTATCTGGCATTTATTATCACTATCATTTAGAAAACCCTTCCCAAAGTGAATTAAAGCACTATGATTATCAGATTACTAATAACGACGGCAATCAACTTTACTTAAAACAACTATATAATTAAATTTATTTGGAGGAAAATATTATGGCATTTGGAATAAAAATTGTACAACAAAATTCACAAGGACTAGTAGAAACACTAGGTAAATATAGTCACAGTGTTGAATCTGGTTTACATCTTTACATTCCTTTTATTCAACGTATTCGTAATGTGAGTTTAGCAATGGCACCATTATCATTGCCCAACTATTCAATTATTACTAAAGATAATGCTGATGTTTCAGCTAGTGTGACATTGAACTACCACATTACCAGTGCAGTTAAATATCAATATGAAAATACTGATTCAGTAGAGTCTATGGCACAATTAGTCCGTGGTCATTTACGTGATATTATTGGACGTATGGATTTGAACGAAGCGTTAGGATCAACAGCTAAAATTAACCAAGAACTAGCGGTTGCTATTGGAGATTTAACTAATACATATGGTATCAATGTTGATAGAATCAATATTGATGAGCTAACACCGTCAAAAGCTATTCAAACAGCTATGGATAAACAATTAACAGCTGACCGTGAAAGAGTGGCATCAATTGCCAAAGCCGAAGGGGAAGCAAAATCAATCGAATTAACCACAAAAGCTAAAAACGAAGCTATGATTGCAACTTCAAAAGCTGAAGCAGATTCCACAAAAATTCGTGCTAATGCTGAAAAATATCGTATTGATACTATTCAAGAGGGACTGGCTAATGCTGATGATCGTTACTTCCAAAACCAATCAATTAATGCTTATTCTGATTTAGCTAAATCAAAATCAAATATGGTTGTAGTCCCAAGTGACAACGCACAGACTTATGGTCAAATTCCAGGACTGGCTAAGGTATTTAAAGAAAGTACAAAAGAAGATAAAAAAGCTAAAAAAACAGAGGAAAATTAGTAAGATTTAAATTCTTAAATAATATTTTAAAAAACCAGTGAATTAATTTCACTGGTTTTTTATTACTGTTAATGTATAAAACACAAACATTAATATGATTATTGTTGATTAAAGTTCGTTTTGTATGTTATAGTTCTCTAATACATTATTTTTACACGAAGAAAGAGGAATAGAGTTTGAACAAAAAAGTAATACTAAGTGCAGGTCTTGCACTAACAAGTTTGTTGTTATTTAATGACAAAGTGGATGCTGCAACTAAAGATGTTACTAGCTTAGAAAAGCCTTCTTGGGTATTTAATACTGGCATGACTCGCGGTATGAACCACGATAGACAGGATCTAGGCTTTATATTAAACAAAGGATCTCAAATAAGAGTTCGAAAACCTTTGACTAATGACGGCTATTCTAATGCTACATTAGAATTGTTAAATGATAACAAAAACACAGAAAAAACGTATACATTGACAAGCAATTGGCAAACAATAACAGTTGATAATACATCTGTTCCATTTATTAATACACCCTATGGTCAAAATAATTTAGAAATTGAATATGATGTACAGGGACAAACAACGGAACTACCTGTTTACAAAAAAGGCGATGATCAATCTATCTTTTTAGATAAATGGGACAAGTCAAAGGCAGATTTTGCAATTATACAGGGTGATAAATTTCAATTAATGATCAACATTAGTGAAAAGGATAAACTGAAAAAACTAAATGATTTTGCTAATATTGATGACTATATTAATTATCAAGATGAACTAATCACATATTATGATCATATAATGGGGTTAAGTGAAACTAGTACAAGTTACAACAAAATACCTCAAAACCGCTTTTTCCTAAAAGCCGATACGAGTGCAGGTGTTGGTGTTGGTGCCTATTATGATACTAACTACACTGCCAATGGTGGTAAATCAGTTGTAAACAGCTGGATGAAAAAAGGAAATTGGACAACTCTACATGAACTGGGTCATGGATATCAACCGAACTACAGTAATGGTAATAATAAATCATCAATGTATACAGGCGAAGTATCCAACAACTTGTTAGGCAATATGTATTTATTAACACACTTTGGTAAAGAAAAAGTTGAAAGCACTTGGCTGTATGATTATGGTCAAAAAGATAAAACACAAGAAGCTGTCTATCAAAGTGTGGTTGAACAAAAACAATCTTACTCACAATTGCCAATAACTCAACGAGAACGATTAGTCATTTTAACAAATATTATTCAAAGTGCTGATATCAGTGTTTGGACAGAATTTAATGAGTGGTATCGTAAATCAATTAATGAAAATAATCCAACTACACAATTACCGCTACCAGATTTATTAAATATGTACTACAGTCAAGCAACGGGGCATGATTATACACCTGTATTTAGCCAATTTGGAATTAGCTTGACTCAAATCAATCAATCAGAGATTAACCGAGATTCAAGAGCTATTATTTCGCCACTTTCAAGTGTTGTCCCTAAGGCTCAACTGAATCAAGCTTCGACTATTTTAACTGGTCAAATAACTGATTCTATTTTTAACTTAGTAACTAATCAGCAGTTAAAACAATTAGGATTAAATGGCGGCACACTTACATTAAATTTCAACGCTAATTCTCAACAACTTAATGATTTAAAAGGGAAGACAGTTGTCCTAAAAGACGGTTCTAATATTATTAAAAAAGCCAAAATTAGCGGTAACACTGTTGATTTTGGAAAAGTTGCTAATGGTGCTTATTCAATTGAAATTAGTGATGCTCCAATTAATATCAGTTGGGATACAAACTATGTTTACGTTAAAGAAAATCAAAATCAAACCAACATTGCTATTTCTGATAATAAATATGGTAACTTGTTAAGCCAACCTATTACCTTGAAAGGAATAAGTGATGGTGATTTTGCTTATATCACACCTAACTTTGATACTAATAACTTAACTATTAATACGCTAAAAGTTAATCAACTACACCCATACTTTAATCGCTATGCGGAAGTGAAAGTGATGGATGACCAGGGAAACGTTATATTTGATAAAGAGTTTAACGGTAAAGTGAATAATGCAGCTGAATCAGTTAACGTACCGATTAAAGAGGGGTATCAGATTGAGATTTACCACACTGAAACTCAAACAAGGTTGAAATCTAATATTTCATCACTTGTTGACCCTACTAAGAATAATACTAATAAATTTGTTGTAAAAAAAGGTTACTTGGAGAATGTTGAAACACATAACAACGGTATCCGCGGAACAATCAATCAAGCAATTCAAGATTTAAGAAATGATAATCAACTTAAACAGTTAAATACGTCAACGTTGAAAAAGAATATTATTTTAGGGTTAAACTTATTAACACAAGATGAAAAAAATGAAATACTTAGAAATAATGCAGAACTTTTAACTATTAAAGCACCGGCTAAAGAATATACATCAGCTATTACTTTAACTGATAATAATCGAACTGATTTTGCAGCAATTAAAACGAATATAGCAAATGGTTATTTAGCGGTTCAATTAAAAGATTTATCCAACTCTAAATTAAATACCTATCTTGAAATTTTAGATGAAAATGGCAAATCTATTTATCAAAATCTTATTTCTAATCAATCAAAATTAACAACAGATGAACTAGATTTAAAATCAGGTTACCAAATCAAACTAACACAACCTGATAATTATTCATCAAATATCGAAAACTCATTTCAAAAAGTCCAAGGTTCTCAAATTTATTATGTCCAAGACAATCAATTAGTTAGCCAAACAACAAAATCTGCAACAGATGAAATTATCAGTGCAGGAAAAACTGCAACTAGTGCAAAGCTATCAAAATCTAAGCAATTAAGTGCAAAAAAACAGTTAGCTAGAAAAATTGCACAATCCGATTTATCTAATACGGATAAAAGTAATTATATGAATCAATTCGATTTAAATCAGACTAATATTACAGATGATACAATTACAATAAATGGACGCAATAAAAAATCTGTTATTCAATTAACAACTAACCAAAACCAAAATAAAATGCAATTAGATATTACTGCTAACAAACCAAGAACAACATCTACAATTGAAGTTTTAGATGAAAATGGTAATCAAGTGATTGATCAAGTTGTTGGTAATAATGATGTTATTAACGAATCTAAAATTATTAATTTGAAAGATAACTATACAGTTAAACTTTCAAGTAGCTCATCAAATTCAATGACAAGTACATTTAATCAATTTAATACAAAGCAAAAACAAGCAACATTTGTTATACAAAATGGTTATTTAGTATTATCTAAATAAAAATATAAATAATTAAAAACGAACTCGTGCTGAGAGAAACATTCTAAGCACGAGTTCGTTTTTATATCTAATAATCCCATCGAAACAGATTAAGCGTTTAATAATTAATATTATGGTGTTTTTAGAGCTAGTTCGAATACTCAATTTAATTAAATAAAAACCATTTAGTATTAATTGGTATCAAAAAATAATCTTAATTACTACTCTGATTTGCAACCTCAAAAAGCATTACTTCCGATAATATATATTATGTTAACCTAAATATATAAGAAAAAAGCATTTTTCAATGCTTTTCCCCCTACTCACTATTTATATTAATATAGCGGTTTTTCACCATCAACTAAGCTGATTCTATCAATATCAACCATCCATGTCAACGCTATTGTTTTATCTCCTAAGTGGGCCCCGATGATTGGACCAAACTCGCAAATTTCAACTGATGCATTGGGATATTGTTCTTTAACATCAGCAAATAACGTTTCAGCTAATTTTTGATTGCTACTATGGTAAACCATGATTTTAACTGGATAAGATAATGATTCTAGTTTTTCGTTCATCAAATTGAAAATTTGTTTAACAGCTTTTTTTGTTGAACGAACTTTATCAAATGATACAATTTTATAAGTTTCATCATCAAAGGTTAATAACGGTTTGATTTTAAGCATTGTTCCAACAAAGGCTGAAGCATTACTTAAACGACCACCACGAACTAGATTTTTTAAATCATCTAAAGCAAACAGCTCATCAGTTGTATCTCTAATCTGATCTAAACGTTCAATAATTTGATCAGGTGTAAATTCATTTTTAATCATTTTAGCAGCTGCTAAAACTAAATTCCCCATTAAGCGAATAGTAATACGTGAATCATATGGATACAAATTCAATTCTGGATGAGTTTCTTTGATGGTTTCAAGTGTTTGAACAGTACCAGAGATAGTGCTCGCTAAGTGAATTGAGATAATAGCTTCAAATCCCTCGTCATGCAATCTTTGGTAAAGTTCAACTAATTGTCCAATTGAAGGTTGACTTGTTTTTGGATAACTAGCACCTTGACGTTGCATTTCAAAAAGTTCATCTGCAGTGATTGTTTCGTTTTCTAAATATTCCTTATTATCAATAAAAACTGGCAAAGGAATAACTACAATCTGGTTATCTTCAATTTCTTTTTTAGTTAGATAACTCGTACTATCTGTAACAAGTGCTATTTTCACTGTGTAATCCTCACCTATATCTTTTTAGAATTTATTACAATTATATCATATTTATAGTGATAATCTACTAATTAAGGTCAATTGCCCTTTATCTAACCTGCTAAAAATAGTAAAATTAAGTGATTGGAGGTTTTTTATATGAGTTTTGATGGAACATTTATCCATAGTCTTTTGACTGAAATAAAACCCGAACTAGTAAATAGCAAAGTTTCAAAAGTTTATCAACCTTTTGAACACGAACTGGTGTTCGTCTTTAGAATTAATCGACAAAACAAAAAATTGTTAATTTCTTCTAACCCACAATATAATCGTATGAATTTAACTGATGAAAAATTCACTAACCCAACTGTTCCCCCTACCTTTGCAATGGTTTTAAGAAAACATCTTGAAGGTAGTTTCTTATTTAAAATTGAGCAAGTTGGCAATGACAGAATTGTTAACTTTTACTTTTTAACCCGTAATGAATATGGTGATGAAGAAGAACTGGTATTGTCCGCCGAATTTATGGGGCGTCATAGTAATATCATTTTGTATAGTAAACGCACTAATAAGATTATTGACTTAATTAAACGTATTGCACCTGATAAAAACCGTGCACGTTTGTTACTTCCTAAGGCAGATTATGAACTTCCCCCTTTGACTGATCAAGAAAATCCATTTGATCTTTCATTAGAAGAGTTTAATGCCTCAGTTAAAGACAGTGATGACTTATCCACTTTAAGTGGTCTTAGTGGTCAGACAAAAAATGAACTTAACTTGTGGTTTGATAAAAAAGGAAAATCTTATCAAGAATTCACTGCGTTTTTTGCTCAGTTTAATACTCCTAAAGCAACTGAAATGATTAATAATGGCAAGACGTCTTTCGCCCCTATTCCACCAATTGATATTGATAACTATGATGAGATTGTTAGCTACCCTTCATTAAGTGAATTGTTAGCGAACTTCTATCAAAGAAAAGCTAATAGTGAATGGGTTAAGCAGCGTTCATCACATGTTGACATGTTAACTAAAAATCAAATCAAAAAGTTGAAAAAGAAAATTCAAGCGTTAATTAAACAACAAAATCAAGCGGAAAACTCGGAAGACTACCGTATAAAAGGTGAACTTTTAACGACTTATCTTCATCAAGTTAAGCCAGGAATGCCCGAAATTGAGTTACCTAATTATTATGATGAAAATAATAGCCTTATCAAAATTAATTTGAAGCCAGAGCTAACGCCTTCAAAAAATTCACAGTGGTATTTTTCTAAATATCAAAAGTTACGAAACTCTATTAAGTATGTTCAAGAACAGATTAACATTGCACGCTCAGAACTAAACTATTTCCAAGGAATCGAAGAAAACTTACGAATTGCAACGCCCAATGATATTGAACAGATTGTTCAAGAGTTACGTGAACAAGGTTACCTTAAGAAAAACCGTAAACAACAAAAAACACGTAACCATAAAAAATTATCCGAGCAAGATATTACTAAGTATCAAAGTTCTGAAGGTAATTCCATTTTAGTTGGTAAAAACAATTTCCAAAATGAATGGCTAACTTTCAAAAAAGCTCAGAAAAAACAATACTGGTTCCATGTTAAAGATATTCCTGGATCACATGTTATCTTACAAACAACTGAACCAACGGATGCTGAAATTCAAGAAGCTGCAGAGATTGCTGCTTATTATTCAAAAGCCCAAAGTTCAGCTCATGTACAAGTTGACTATGTTGAGGTTAAACGTGTAAAGAAACCTAATGGTGCAAAACCTGGATTCGTTATTTATACAGGGCAAAATTCAATCGAAGTTACCCCTCAACCTAACAAAATCGATCAAATGAAACTTTAGTTACTAAATACAGAAGAATGCTTTTGAGTCTAATGCTCAAAGCATTCTTTTATATTTAAGATATAAAAGAAGAATAGGCAGATTTTATGAAAAATTTTTTTCCTGCAAAAGTAATGATATTTATTTATTTACTTATTGCTATTTCAACAACATTTTTTATTTATAGTATGAGCCATGATTCATTAATGTATGGTGATGACTTGAGATTTCATCTATCCCGAGCTTATGAACTTTCTCAAAATAATGGTCGATTTTCCTACATTAATACTTATACCTTCGGTTCTTTAGGTAATATGATAACGGCTTTTTACCCCAGCTTTTTATTATATCCTTTAGCATTTTTTTTATGGTTAAGTCATAACTTTGTTTTAAGTACTTATTTCTTTTTATTTATAATTAACTTAGGGACATTATTAATAGCAGACTATAGTTTTCGCCGAATATTTCAAAATCAACAATGGTACCGTTTAGGTGCAGTAAGCTTTTCCATTCTTTACTATTTTGCTAATTATCGAATGAATAATATTTACATTAGATTTGACCTGGGTGAATTATTAGCACAAGCCTTCTTGCCTGCTGTTATAGGCGGCTTAATTGTATTCTTAACTAGTAAAAATGAGAATCGAAGAATTAATTGGCTTCTTGTTTTTGGATTTACAGGGGTTGCATTAAGCCATTTATTAAGTATTATCTTAGTTGTAATCACGCTTTTTGTGCTTTTATTGATTCAATTTTGTCACCTGATTTATCAGTATCAAACAGGTTATATTGAAGAATCAAGACTACGTGATTTTGTCTTAACTATTGCAAAAAATACAGGGTTTTTACTATTATTAACAAGCATTACTTGGCTGCCACTTGTTTCACACATGCTGGTACTGCATGACACTTTGACGATGTCTTTTGATCAAGGTGAAGTTTATAAAAGTTTAGATATTATTGATTTTATTCAACGAAATATAGATGGTAGTTACTTCTATAATGGCTGGTTGCTACTATTATTAATAGTTATTCCAATCTTTCTTTTATTTAACAAAAAAGCACCCTTTTGGACGAGAAGTTTGAGTTTTTTCAGTATTATGATGGTGTTGGTTCAGACAACTATATTGCCAGTAGATAAAATTATCCCTCTTTTATCTAAAAAATTACAATTTTCTTGGCGTTTTAATGAACTTTACTTCATTCTGATTATTTGGTTAACCTGTTGGTTTATTTTTATTTACTTACCTAAAAACCAGTTTTATCAACAATATGATTGGATTAAAAAACCTAACTTTTTCTATGCAGTAACTGCCCTGTTATTTGCCTTTACAAGTATTAACGTAATCAATCATTGGTATAGCGTCTCTACTAATTACGCTGCTACATTAAGTAAGCCAACTTCTATGCGTAAAAAATTAGACAATCACAATCTAGCGCAAGAGTTATCTGTACAGCCTTATGTCTTAGATTACCTTCCACAAAGAACGAAGTCAGTTATTAATGACTTGAAGAAACATATGGTTATGAGTACAAAAGCCAATCACCTATCTCAAGTCAGTCATGCAGAATACACCACGAAATTAACACTTGAATCAAATGAATTCATCTTTAATATCGAAGATAACCGTCAAGGTGACTATCTGTTTATTCCAATCATTGCTTATAATCATGATTATCGAGTGACTGTTAATAATCAAGAAACTGACTTTGAAATTAGTCAAGAGCACGTTCCATACATCAAAAATCCAACTGATAAGTCAATTGAGATACGTATAAAATATGTTCCTGCTTGGTACGATTGGTTAGGACAAGTAATCTTCTTGTTGACACTTATCGGAACAGCTTTCATTTATTTAGAAAAAACAAGCAAAAAACCTTACAGATTAATTAAAAATCCGTAAGGTTTTTTACATGGGTTGTGTTGTCAAAGCTTGCGACTCAAGTACCTCTAAAATGTATTCTGCTGATTGCAAACGTGAAAAAACAGGAATATGGTGTGTTAATGCAACATCTCTAATTTTGATAGCTGCACGGTTAACAGGTTCCGAAAAATTTGTCGTATTAATAACCATATTAACATGATTAGCGATTATCTTATTAATCAAAGATGGGTTCCCACCTTGAAGCTTAGCAACAACTCGAACTGTAATACCCTGTTCTGCTAAATAATCTGCTGTTCCTTCTGTGGCAATCAATTTAAATCCCAATCGTCTAAATCTTTTAGCTAAATTAATGGCTTTATCTTTATCTTCATCATTTACTGAAATAAAAATAGTTCCGTAACTTGGTATTTTTAATCCTGCACCCTCATATCCTTTATAAAGTGCCTTAGGAAGTTCCGTGTCACGCCCCATTACAAAACCACTGGCTTTCATGACAGAATCAAAAATATCTTCTCCAGTGAAACCAAGTCTTGAAAAAACAGGCATTTTAACATGTATTAGTTGATTGTTAGACCAAATATCCTCTAGAAATCCCAGGTCTTTAATCTTCTCACCTAGCAAGACCTTCATTGCAATTTGAGATAGATTTTTTTTAAGTGATTTAGATAAAAATGCAACGTTGTGACCTGCATAGTTCTTAACTTGTAAGACATAAACTGCATCTTCTTGAATTAAAAAGTGAATATTTAAAAATCCTTTTGCCTTTAATTCCTTAGCCAGAGCTATTGTCATATCACGAATTTGTCGTTGATGGGTTGACGATAAGTTTTGCGGATTAAAAACAGCAATCGAATCACTCGCATGGCTCCCTGACTGTTCTAAATGCTCAATAATGCCAGGAATTGTCACTTGTTCACCATCACTAATAGCAGTGACTTCGTACTTATGCCCTTCAATAAATTTACTAATTGAAATATCTGAAACATCAGATTCTTTGAGATACTGCTCTAGAGCATCTTTTTCAAAAACTACTGCTGATTTACGTACTTTATGAGCTCTTTTACCACCGATTAACAATGGATACCCTACTTTTTCTGCAAAATTAATAGCTACAGAATTATGGCTAGTAGTTAGTCCAGAAACTCCAGGAAATCCTAAATCATTTAATAACTGACTGAAGTTTTGCTTTTGTCCAATGAGGTCATTAACTTCTTCACTTCCACCTAAAACAGTGAGATTATTTTTTTGAAGAACAGGTAATAACTGTGTTGCCATTTTTCCGCTGAATTGTGTCAATACATATTTAGGTGATTCAACATTAGCAATTTCTAAAATGTTTTCTAACGTAACAGCTTCAAAGTAAAGGCGATCGACTAACTGATAATCTGCACTGATTGATTCAGAATTATTAGTTAACAAAACAGTTCGATATCCTTTAGCTTTTATCTCTTGAATAGCATTATAAAGCATATAATCAAATTCTGAATTTTGAGAAATTTGAAATGGGCTTAATCCAATGATTAAAATTGTCGGTTTTTCTTGATTAAAGGGAACAATTTCATTCCTAGCTTGATAAGCATGAAAAACAGCGTTGTTATAAGTTGGGTAAAACCCTGCTGTTGATTCAATGTATAGACCACTAGGAATAATTTGATGTTGATGTCTAAATTGATGTATTTTTTGCTCTGAACAGCGCCATAGTTTAGCAACAATAACATCGGCAATTCCTCGATGCTTAGCTTTATCTAAAACATCTTCATCAAAGGGATGAGATAAAATTTCTTGCAATAATTCAGTTAACCTAGAAAATTTTTCAAGATAGGTAGGATGAATTTTAGTGTAATCATGAATATTTTTTAAGGAAAACCCACTATTAAATGCAGCTAGAATAACAAAAATCAAATTCTCATTTGGTTGAACTAACTGACTTATTAACTCTTCTTTAGAAAGATTAGCAAAAAATTTGAAGTTCAACACTTTGGAAACTTGATTAGTGGCCAGAACCGCTTGCATTAACGCTGCTTCAAAATTTCGGCCTACTCCTACACTTTCACCACTTGAATGCATCTTATTATTCAAAATATAATGGTTTTCTCCTAAGTCGGCAAAAGACCACATTGGCATTTTAACGCTGACAGCATCTAAAACAGGTTCAATAGCTGCACTTAGTTTTGTAGCTGGATTAGTAATTTCATCTAAAGTATAACCCAAAACTAGCTTGGCTAGAATATAACCAATGTTATATCCTGTTGTCCGATATGCTAATAAGTTGCTTCTAGTTACGCGTGGATAAATGCCTATCACTCTAAATCGTAATTTATCGGTTAACGGCTTCACCGCAAACCTAACACTAACAATACCAACAATCTCAAGTGAATCAATTATCTTTTTGGTATACCTTCTAAGAACTTGGACTTTATGATCATTAAGCGTTTGTATAGGTGAGACACTAATTGAGTCCCCCGCATTAATCCCTGCAGGATTGATGTTTTCAGCATAATTCAACACAATCATTTGTCCTTTATTATCTCGTAATGCATCAATTGTGTACTCAGTATAATCGGATAAATCTTCTTGAACTTCGTAAGAATTCTGAAGACTAAAGTCTTTTCGCTTTTCTTCTTTAAAAATAGTACGCAGTTCTTCAGCATCATTAAGATGTCTAAACCCTAGATGAGCATCATATTTTTCTGGCTTTAGAACAATGGGGAAATTAATTTCTTCTATTCTCGTATTTAAGTCATTATCAGCAGGATCTAGACGTTGCTTTTGTGTAACGGAAATACCTGCTCCGTGTAAAGCTGTATTAAAATCATACTTATTTTGCGTAAATTTAAGTGTCTGAATGGGCAATGATAATAGTTTGATAGACAGTTCGTTTAAGATACCATCTTCATATAACTCATAAGCCATTTTCATACCAACTTTACTTCCAAAAATGGAGACAATTGCATCGGGTTCTTCCATACGAATAATTCGTTTTAAAAATTCAGTTGTCATCGGTTCTAAATAAACAGTAACGTCATCATCATGATCAGTTGCAACAGTTGCGGGATTGGGATTAATAATCACAACCTGTTTGTCTTCTTCTTGAAAAGACTTAATCGCTTGTTTGGTAATCAAATCAAACTCAGCTATTTCACCTACAATACTTGGACCAGAACCTAAGATTAAGATTTTTTTGATACTGTTACTAAACATTCTTTTGTTCCTCCATTAATCTCAAAAAGTCGTCTAAAATAACAACTGCTTCTTTTGTTCCGGGAGCTGCCTCTGGATTAAAAGCAATAGACAATAATGGTATATCACGTAATTCATATCCCGCAACATATTGATGATGTAACTCGTAATAAACTTCGTTAAAATCATAATTATCAAGCCTTGTATCAGGCTCAATTAATTGCTGAACATTCATGGATGTTTGCTTAAGTTTATCACGTTTATTCTGATCAATGATTGGGAAATTAGTACCATAAAAGCTGATACGAGTCCTGTCAGTTAATGAAAACCCTAAAATTTCAGAAGTTATTAAAAATCCTAATCCAATGGCCATTAAAGGAATGCGCCCCATTAACCCTTCAACCACTGATTTAATTGCTGAAACATCTTTTAAATGTCCTGGTCCATTTGAAATAATGACACCATCAGGATTTAAACTCATGATTTCTTCTAACTTTGTATTGAATGGTAACACTAATGTATTAATCTTTCTAAGAGATAACTCTCGTAATAATGAGTGTTTAATACCTAAGTCCAAAACAATAACTGTCTTGCCGACATTAGGTGCTGCATAGGCTTGTTTTGTAGAAACCATCGAAGCTAGATTTTTAGGCAATACAAGTGCTTTAATTTGATCAAAAGCATGCTGATCATTAGCATCCATAAAACTTGCTTTTTTAACATTTCGACGTGTGATTTTACGAACTAAGCTTCTTGTATCAACATTATACAGTCCGGGAATATTCTTTTCTTTTAAGAAAGCATCCAGATTAAATAAATCATTATGAATCCCTTGATTATAATCTAATTGATTAATTACAACACCCTTAACTGTGGGGTCAATAGATTCATAATCAATTGCTGAAATCCCGGCATTTCCTAAAATTGGCGTTGTAAATACCAAAATACGACCACTGTTTGTTGGGTCAGTGATCGCTTCTTGGTAGCCATAATTACTGGTTTGAAAAGTTAGTTCACCAGTGGTTGTGACTGCTGAACCAAATCTGATTCCAGAGTAGTAAGTACCATCTTCTAAAATCAAATAACGTTTATCCATTTTTTGAGCCTACTTTACTTTTTAGATTCAATATCTCTTGGTAACACTAAGTTTAATGCAATACCAATGACAGTTGCAACAGTTAAACCTGAAAAACTTAGTTGTGGATTTAATTGTAACATAGCGTCTCCTACTCCAATAACCAAAATAGACGATGCAATCATCAGGTTGCGACGATTATTAAAGTCTGTTTTGTTTTCAACTAGAATCCGAAGTCCGCTTGAAGCAATAACACCAAATAATAAGAAGCTAACCCCACCTAAAACACTACCTGGAATGCTTTGGATAAGGGCTGATAGCTTACCAATAAAGCTGAACAAAATAGCAAATACTGCTGCCCCAATTAAAACATAGACAGAATGGATTTTGGTGATAGCCATAACCCCAATATTTTCACCATAACTTGTGATTGCAGGCCCACCTACTAGCCCAGAAACAATAGAAGCCGCTCCATCACCTACAAGTGTTCGATCTAAACCGGGCTTTTTGAAAAAATTACGTCCTGTTAAATCATTTAATACCATAATATGGCCCATGTGTTCTGTCATAGTTACAAACGCAATTGGTGCCATGCCTAAGATTGCTCCCCAGTTGATTGTAGGGTGATTATTAATAAATAATATTTCAAAGTTAGGTACTTGTAACCAGTTAGCAGTCATAACGGGTGCAAAATCAACCAATCCTACAAGTAACGATAGAATATAACCACAGACAATCCCCAGCAAAACAGCAATTTGACTGATAAAACCTTTACCGAAAATAGTAAAAGCAATAGTTAATAATAAAGTAACAATTGCTACCGCAAAAGACTTGATATCATAGTTATTGTTAACTATCGTAGCTTGTTTGGCAGCACTTGAAGCTAGTGAAAGCCCAATTGCAATAACGATTGGTCCAACTACAACGGCTGGAAGTGCTTTATCCACCCAACCATACCCAATAAAATGAATAACTAACGCAATAACTAAGTAAACTACACCAACAGCAATAATACCTTGGGAAACCCCACTGTATCCAGCTGTCTTCATTAGGGATGCCATAACAGTAATGAAAGCAAAACTAGAACCCATGTAAAGCGGAACTTGCCCTTTGGTAATTAACAGATGAAGTAAAGTTCCTACCCCTGAAGCAAACAAGGCAATTCCTGGATTTAATCCCACTAAAATAGGTACTAAAACAGTTGCGCCAAACATAGCAAATAAGTGTTGCATAGATAAAAAAATGCCCTTAAAGAACGATGGCTTATCAAAGATATCTAATACCGGTTTTTCATTCTTCATTGTAGTCCTCCTAAAAGATTATTAGTTCAAAATTACGGCTTGTGTATCCCCTAGTTGCAACTGAACATGTTCATTAATTGATGTTGGAATATTTTTACCGATAAAATCTGGTCTAATTGGCAATTCACGATGTCCTCTATCAACTAAGACAGCTAAACAAATTCTTTTAGCACGGCCAATTTCTGATACACTATCTAAAGCTGCACGAATTGTTCGCCCTGTAAATAAAACATCATCAATTAAGATAACGGTTTTATTATCGATTGCATCTTTAGGAATATCATTGGTGACGTCTTCTTGTCGGTCATCATCACGGTGTTTTCTCACATCTAAGTCGTAAAGATTAATTTTGGTTTCTGGATTATTTTGTTCAAGAAGCTGAGCTACGGTTTTAGCTAGTGACTCTCCTCTACTCTTAATTCCTAATAAGGTAAGCTCATCAGGATTTTGTAGTTTTTCAATAATTTCATAACTAATACGAATTAGAGAACGTTTGATTTGATTTTGATCCATAATTTCTTTTGTCATAATATAATTTCCTCTCTTTTCCATATAAAAAAGGACTCCGTAAAACATACGAAGTCCTTCACTTATTTATCAGTCTTAAACGTGAATAATAAACAATTGAGCAACTCCTTGAAGTTTCACAGAACTTAATTAAAGGAATTAAATATTTTAAGTATTAGATTAACTTTAATCTTTTGAATTGTCAATTGTATCTTTTTGTAGCTGAGTTAAAATATTTTGAAATAGTTTCGGCGGATTAATATTAAATTCAACCCATTCTTGGGTTGATGGATGGTAAAAGCCTAATGTTTTTGCATGTAATAATTGTCCATGACTACTCAAAGAACGACGAGGACCATAAAGAGGATCTCCTGCAACAGGATGACTAATATACTTCATATGAACTCGAATTTGGTGTGTACGACCTGTTTCTAGCTCGCATTGAATCAAGCTGTACCCACTAAATTGTTCTAATACTCTAAAATGTGTTACTGCTTCACGTCCATCAGGAATAACAGCTTGCTTTTTACGGTCTTTGTAGTCTCGCCCAATCGGAGCTGTGATAGTACCACTTTCTTCATTAAAATTACCATGAACGATTGCTAAATACTGTCTTTTATTGACTTTATCTTTTAATTGAGCTTGAAGACTAAGCTTAGCTTGATCATTTTTAGCCACCATCAGTAATCCTGACGTATCTTTATCTATTCTATGAACGATACCTGGTCTAAAAGTTTCGCCCTCGTTAGTTCCTGAGAGCTGTGTGTGATAAAGCAGAGCATTAACTAAGGTTTGATCTGGATGTCCTGCGCTTGGATGAACAACCATTCCTTGAGGCTTGTTAACCACGATGACATCATCATCTTCGTAAACAATATCTAAAGGAATATCTTGAGCGACCAAGTCTAACGGCTTTTCTTCTGGGACTTCCCCTGTGATTTTATCTTCTGACTTAACTTGATATTTGGCTTTTTTTGGTTCACCATTTACCTTAATATCACCATTTTGAATCATTGTCTTACATTTAGCACGACTGAGTTCAGGATAAGCTGCTGCAAGAACAGCGTCCAAACGTCCTGTTTCTGTTGAAATTGTTAAATTAATTTTGTTCATGATCTTTCCCATCTAAAAATAGTAAATAAATAATAATTAACGCAACTCCACAAGTCACGGCAATATCAGCAACATTGAAGATATTGAATCGCATAAAGTCTAATTGGAACATATCAACTACATATTGTAAACGAATACGATCAATTAAATTTCCAATTGTCCCAGATAGAATCAATATAAGTCCCAGTTGACAAGTAAAGTGGCGTTTTTTTGTGCGATGGATTAAGTATAACAAGACTGGGATAGCAATAATGGAAATAATATAAAAAAATAGCATATTTCCACTGAATATGTTGCTAGCTCCTCCTGTATTTTGAACATAAGTGAATGACAAAATATTGGGCACAACTTCTTGTACTTGCCCTAGTTGAAAATTGGTTGCAATGTATAACTTTAGTAGTTGGTCTAAAATAAGCATTACTAGACCAATTAACCAAAAAAGTATCATAAATTAGTGAAATCTCCTTTAAAATAAACCGGAAATTTTACCATTTGAATCAATATCGATATCCAAGGCTGCTGGATGTTTAGATAGTCCCGGCATTGTTAGAACGCTTCCAGCATAAACCACAATAAATCCAGCTCCTGATTTCAAATCAACATCACGAACTTGAAGTGTGAAATCAGAAACAACATTAAGTTGTTTTGGATCATCTGAAAATGATGATTGTGTTTTGGCGATAATGATTGGTAAGTTTTCTTTATTATTTTGTTTAATATTTTTAATTGAATTTAAAGCTTGTTTTGAAAACGCAACATCTTTAGCACGATAAATTTCACGAGCAACATGTTTGACCTTTTCTTCGATTGATTCATTATTATCGTAGATACGTTTTGCGTTTGTAACGGGTTGGTTATCAGTAACCTCAATGATTGTTTCAGCTAAATCTTTAGCACCAATTGAACCATTTTGATGTGCATCTACTATGCAAACTTTCACGCCTAAATTTACAATTAGCTGTTTTAATGTTCTTAGTTCTTCACTTGTATCACTCGCAAAAGCGTTAATTGCGACTACAACTGGTATATTGAACTTTTGCATATTTTCAATGTGTTGTTTTAAGTTAGCAAACCCTATTTCAAGCGCCGAAACACTTTCGTTTTTGAGTTCTGAAAGAACTTGGCCTCCATGATATTTCAACGCACGAACAGTTGCAACAATAACACTAACATCAGGTGATTTGGGTAGTAATTGACTAACAAAATCATTATATTTTTCTCCGCCTAAATCAGCACCAAAGCCAGCTTCAGTTACCACATAATCAGCCATATTCAAAGCGGTAGTTGTCGCAATCACTGAGTTTGTTCCGTGCGCGATATTAGCAAAAGGCCCCCCATGAATTAATGCAGGTGTATGTTCAAGTGTCTGAACAAGATTAGGCTTAATTGCATCTTTCAACAATACTGTAATGGCGCCTTGAACATTTAAATCCTTCACGTAAACAGGCGTTTGTTCATAAGTATACCCAACTAAAACTTGACCAATTCGGTTCTTTAAGTCATCAATTCCTGTTGCTAAACATAGAATAGCCATTAGCTCATTAGCAGCTGTAATTTGAAAGCTTTCTTCACGAGGAACCCCACTAGTTCTGCCACCCATACCTACTAAAACATGACGCATAACACGATCATTAACATCCAAACTACGTTTAAACATGATTTGTCTAGAATCTAGGTTCAAAGCATTCCCCTGTTGCATATGATTATCAATTAAAGCTGCTAACGTATTAATGGCACTAGTCAAAGCGTGTAAGTCACCTGTGAAATGTAAGTTAATATCTTCCATTGGCACAACTTGACACTGTCCACCACCAGTTGCACCACCCTTTAATCCCATAACAGGACCAAGTGAAGGCTCTCTAAGCGCGAGCATACTTTTTTTATGAGTTTGGGTAGATAAAGCATCTGCTAGAGCGATGGCCATTGTTGACTTTCCCTCTCCTGCTGGAGTAGGGTTAATAGAAGTTGTCAAAATCAACTTGCCTAGTTTTTCGTTTTTCGTATATTTTTTTAAAGCATTGTTACTTAGTTTAGCCTTATAATTACCGTATAGTTCAAGATCATTTGGCTTCAATCCCAATGATATACCCACTTCATTGATAGGCTTAGCCTTAGTATTTTGAAACTCTTGTGCAATATCAATATCTGTTCTCACTAAAAAATCCTCCTGAAATAATTCAATAGAAAGTGTGATAAAGTTTATGTTAAAAATCCACACAGATGGTGCTTACCATCTTAAAACAAATCAAGCAGCCATTGGATATGTCATTGAAACATTCCCTAAATCCACATTAATCAAACAACAAGCTGAAAAAGTTTTTGCTAAAGATAATCATGAAGCAGAGTTCATAGCTTTAAAACATGCTTTAGACTACTTGATAATCACAAAGCAAACGAATCAGATATTAAGTATTGAAACAGATTCGAAAATTTTGTGTGATTCAATTAATAAAAAATATGCTAAGAATTATCAAAATCTAACGCAAGATGTTTTAAACCAGTTAAACCGGTTCTGTGCTTATTATATCAAACTTATCCCTGATAATCAGAACTTTCGAGCACATAAGTTGGCAAATAATCGGTTATTTGAATTAAACTAATTTAAGGGTTAACACAAGTCATAATTAATGATTTAATTAAAGTATTGCCTAAAATATAGAAGGAAGTGAGCATGTGATCTCAAAAGAATTAGTCCAAAGCCGAGACTCACGTACCATCTTAATTAACAATATGTCAAAAGAAGATCAGGAATATTTAAGAGAAAAATATCAACTGACTACTGAAATGTTAATCTATGCAAAGGATCTTCGTGAACGAGCTCGTGTTGAATACGATCAACCTACTCAGTCATGGATTATGATTTATAACGCAGTGGCAGAAAATTTTTCAAGACCCGTTAGTCCTATTGCTATTGTTATTCGTGACAAAAATGTTTTTGTTTTCACACGTACTGAAACACAATACATTCAGAATTATTTTTCAAAAATAGATAACACAAAGCTTCATATTCCTCTAACACATCAAACTATTTGGGAAATGGTTTTTAATGCCCTATACCAAATCACAACAGATTTCTTTGATCAAATAGAAGAATTAAATGCACAACGTCAAGAACTTGAAACCGAAATTAGAAACAGTCCCAACAATGACCACATTTTTGAGCTGGCTGATTTAACTAAGGCGATGGTTTATATGCTGACCAGTGCAAACTCCAATACAATGGCTATTGAAAGTTTCAAACTTTATAATAGACGATTAGGTATTTTAGATTTAAGTCAACTAGAATACGAACGTTTAGATGATGTGCTAATCGAAGCACGCCAAGCGCAACAAATGGCTCAGCTAACTTCTGATATTACGAATAAAGTTGCTGATACTTATAATAATTTAATTGGTAATACAACTAATAATGTGATGCGATTTTTAACTATTTATTCCATAGTACTCACAATTCCAACAATTGTGACTGGATTTTATGGAATGAACGTTGATCTTCCATTAGCAGACTCTCCTTTCTCATGGTTATTCGTTGTCGTAATTATGGTTGGTATTATCTGGTTTATGTGGTGGCAAATGAAACGACATCACTTCTTTTAAAAAAAGCTTACAAGTTTACAGGTCTTGTAGGCTTTTTTGTATGGACGTGTTATACTCCCCTCACTAAAACTTTTTATGGGGGTAACTATGAAGAAGGAAAAGGAAACATTACAAGAAAAAGCAGAATTTGGGTTATTTTCTTTTATTATGGAAGCTGCACCTATGCCAGTCATCATCATAACGCTTATTCTAACTGTTGGTATCGGTGGTAAAAGAAAGTACATGAAAAAACATAAGAAACACTAGCCTAAAATTTTGTATGGGAGGAACTATGAAGAAAAAGAAAAAAGAAACGATTAAAGAAAAAGGAATAATTGGTTTATTAGTTGACTTTTTTATGGAATGGCCACCTATTCAAATTATTTCAATAATTTTTTTATAATAATTGGCATCATTAGCAAAAGAAAAAAGCGACAAAAACACTAACCCAAAATTTTGAGGAACTTTCTTTTTACGAAGACTAGAATTAGTTGTACTCTGAGATTACTAAATTGAAAGTTTGGTGGTAATATGTGGATTGACAACTTACTTAATGTACTGTCTCATAGAATGGGGATGCTAGTCCCCTATGTAGTAATAGATTATATTTTACTATTCATTTCGTTGCCGTTTGCTTACCGAAAAATAAAACTATTAAAACAAGCAATCCCGCAATTAACGGATACTGATATGTTACATTGGCAAAGCTATAAAAGAAAAATAAGAACAGCATTAA
Source organism: Holzapfeliella floricola DSM 23037 = JCM 16512 (assembly GCF_001436605.1). Taxonomy (GTDB): domain Bacteria; phylum Bacillota; class Bacilli; order Lactobacillales; family Lactobacillaceae; genus Holzapfeliella; species Holzapfeliella floricola. The sequence goes on from NZ_AYZL01000020.1 coordinate 222,439, forward strand.
TACTGATGATTTTTCCATTTTTAATATTTATGGTCTTAATTATAGCTGGAGAGTGGGTACCTAGCTTTTATAAGATAATCGCACGACTTTTTATTATCATTTCTTTTATTGTCTACTTTTTATTTATCTTATATTATAAGCCTCGAATTTTTGATGATTATTTATCTAATAATCAAAAACAGCAATGGACAACTATTTCCCGAACTATAATGCTTTTAAATGGTCTTTTATGGATTAGTCTTTTGATGACACTACTAATTCTTTAAAAAAATAAAACCTAATCTCATTAGAGATTAGGTTTTATTTTTTTGGTTAATTTGCAATATATAATTAGTGTTTGATATTGAAACCCTTATAATCACTATATAAAGTAGAATGTTTTCCTTTTTGAAGTAGTCGCTTAATCAGTCTTTAAACTATACTTAGCTAAACACAGTCGGATGTGAAATAATTTTCTATATTATTTTGCCAATTATAAATTGTAATAGTAAATTATAACGCTAGTGCTTTGAGATAGGATATTTTTGAAAGTATAACACCCGCAGTTTAAATTCAAAAGTATAGATTTTAGTATTTGATTTTTAAATAATCAATCTTTAAATTTATACTCAATTTAGCAATGTTTTATTGATTATTGGCGACACGCGTTGGTTGAACTTGTATCATTTTGATAATCTATGATGATTTTTGATTAAATTTGACCATAAAAAAGCTCCCTCTAAGTCTAAATTTTAGGATTAACTTTTCTGAGGGAATATCATTTATACTTATTTCGTCATTTTTTATTTAACAATCAGTGTGACCATTGAAAAAATAACATTTTCTATCAAAATAAATATAGTTATCCTTAGTTAAGGTTATTTTCATCTATCTTCTATATACTTACCAACGGAATTTCGTCCTAACTTAATAAGGTATGATTTGAGTATTTCCAAGCTAAAATATAAACTAAAAAACCTCCAAATAATATGCAATTATTTGGAGGTTTTTATGGATTATTCAAGTGAAATTTCAATTATCAAGAAATTAATAAGAAAAACAGAGCTAAAACAAAATGATTTTGTTTTATTACTTGTAAATACTAGCTATGAAAAAAATATTAATTTAACTAGTAATTCAGTATTAGAGCAGTTATCAGTATCAGATTTATCTTCAGCTAATTTGTTAGAAATTGAGACAAGTTTTCGATTATCAAGTAAATACTATCGATTCTATCATAGTTCTGCTGAATTTTTAGGTTCCTTACTATTAGGAGAACTTGATAGTAATAAAAAGTTACTATTATACTCGACCACCCATCTAGATTCCAGTGCTACAGGAAGATCGATTATACCCCTGATTGCAACAAAGAAAAACATAATTAGTTTAACAAGTTCGCCATATTCTCTAGCAATAACCAAAAATAAGTTTGATTATTTTAAATTATTAGATGGTATAGTCCCAATTCCTAGAACCATTTTTTTGGAAGAAGATATTATGTCTATAGATTCATATCCAGTAATAGTTAAGCCAACACTAGAATGTTGTGCTAAAAATGTAAATTTAATTCATGATAAGGACTCATTAATTAAACAATATAAGATTATTAATTCAGAGCTAAAACAACCTGTTATTGTACAAGAATATGTTGAAGGATTAGAAATTAATGTACCTATTTTAAGATACGACAATAATAAATATTTACCCCTTCCACCGACCATAATAGTTCCAAACTCAAATAGTCAAATTCTTACGGAAGATATAATCAAAAATGGGGAATATCACTATATACTTCCAAACTCTGAAGAATATCCCTTAAATTATGAAACTATTAGACAACTTCAGGACTATAGCCAAAAAATTGCTACTCGTTTGGATTTAGGTGGATTAAGCCGAATTGATTTTAAGTTAAATAAAAGAGATAATATACCCTATGTTTTTGATATTGCTTCAATTCCTTATTTAACTAAATATGATGCTTGCTATCAATCAGTTCATTCACTTTTTCCAGATGATAGTGAAGCTTTATATAAAATGATAATAGGTTCTGCTCTTTAGTTTACCCAATATGTTATATTTGAGACCAATAAATATCTGAAATAAGCATCAGAGCTATTTCTCATTGCTCCTTTAGCTGCAGGTTCTCTTAAGTATAATCTAAAGTCGGATATTTTTTTGTTTTGCTGTATTAGCTGTAATATAGCTTCTTCTCTCTTTTTTATAAACACATGATCAAAATTAGGAATACCTTCACATACTATTTTCTGTATTTCTTTATGTATAGATAAAGCATGGCTTTTATTTTCTTGAAAATAAAGTAGTACTTGTTTATTAGTTAACAGTAAATATTTGCTATAGTTATTACTTTTGTGTAAAGATAGTCTTTTATTAATTAAAGTAATTGCATCATCTATATTTCCTTTACAAGCCAAAAATACAGCGTGATTAGAAGAGTAAATATCAGGCTCATGCATTCGTTTCTCTATTTCTTGATTAAAGAGTAATTTATCACTTTCGCGTAATATCAAGTTAATGTCTTGGTTGTCCAAAAAATTTACAACTAAGCTAACATGAAAAATAATACCCCAGTGTTCTGAAACTTTATTTGTTTTTATAAACGATTTAGCGGTAGTTAAAATTTTATTAGATTTAATATAGTTAGCCTCCCAAAAATATCTCCCTGATAAATTACATGCAGTTCGTAAATATTGTTTAGGATATAAATGTTTAAATTGAGTTAAAACTTCGTAACTTTGTTGAAGTAACACTAGTTTGTTATGAGGCAAATCAATTATGTCAATTTTACTACCTAAAATGGCATGTCTAATCTGCCAAAATTTTCTGTTATGTGTATCATTTCGTATTTTTAAAGAGTATTCATCAAGTACAGAAAAATATAGTTGGGCTATTTTTTTCTTAAATCTAGTTGGATTTAACAAATCATATGAAAATATTTGAACTTCTTTCAAACGAGTTTCAAGTTCAACATTTCTTATTTTATCCATATGGTTTATGATTTTTTCCAAAGTATCAATACTATCTTCTGTAATTAAATCTTTACCATTTTCTATTCTACCTAAACTAAGAAATTTTAAATACATTAATTCTGCTTGAATTTCGTTAACATTAAAGTAGTTTTGATTCAAGCTTAAATAATTATTTATAATATTATATGTATTTTCATAATTTTCAAATATATATTCATTATATGCTGATTGAATAACCTTTATATATTCTTTATCGAGATTACTCTTAATAAATTCAATCAATTCTGTAATTCTTTTTGAATTAAGAGTTATACTTTCTCTCATGAAATTACAATATGCTAAAGTTCCATTTATAAGTATATTTTCAACATCTTTATTGATTTTATAGTGTTGGAATTTTTCAAAATAATTTTGAGGTCTATTTTTATTTAAATAGTTCAAATAAATATCTGATCTATTTTCTTTAATATAAATTGGTGTCAATTCTTCTAACTTTTTTGAAATATCAGTATTTAATGAGATGATTCGACGACCACTAATAGAATTGTAAGATAATATTAACCCTTTATCGTATAAGTTATTTAAGTTGAATTCTATTTCATCAAAGCTATATTCAGGAATACTAGCTGCTAATTGCGATATTTCTAATGGTTCATCAAAAAGTTTCAATGTTTGTAAAACTATTTTTTGTTCAACATTTTTATTCAAAACTTTTATTAATTCATCAATAATATCGCTTACTACTGACGCTTCTAGTAAGCCGTTCTTCTTACGTAGAATAATTGATGTAGGTTGATGTGATAAGTGCAAGGTCGTCATATCTACTGGAGTGATTGGATAACATTGCACCTTTTCAGCATTACTAAATTTTTTTAAATAGAGCTCGTCTATGGTGGTTTCATCATCAATAACAACTAGAATCTTGAATAAATTCTGTTCAAGCGTAGTATTCAAATCTAACAAATAATTCATAATCATCATTGATGCTGAATCATAATACATTAATTCATCGAATATAAATAAAGCTTTTTTTTCTATTACATGCTGTTTTAGAGAACTAGTTAATTTAATAAAGTCCGAATGACTATATTTATTGAACATAGCATCAATTGTATCAGAATAATCAGCTGAAATATTGAGTAAATTAGCAACAGATGTCACAGCTGACTTCATTGAATCTTTAACAAAATTTGATTTAATATCATTGGCTCTAAAGAAAGTACCTTTAAAAACACCAAATTCTTCTTGCATTTTGTCATATGTTCCTCTGAAAATATGTGTCTGATAATCATCTAAACAAAGAGAATCTACAATAGTTGATTTTCCAACACCTATTTTATCATTTAATATTACAATATTTTCTTTCTTAAACTTGCTAATAATTTTTTGTAAAGTGTATTTTTGATAATTTAATAATTCTTGGGTGTTATTCAAATAAAAACCTCCAAATAATTGCATATTATTATTAGGTTTTATTATATCATAATAAATAGCGAAAAACAGAAAGTTTAAAGGTGTATTAATGGAAGAATATATTCAACAATTTTTAACTAACAAAAAGCTTCAAGGAATTTCAGAAAAATCTATTTCAGCATATATAATAGACTTGAAACAATTTAATAATTATTTTAATTGTAGTAATGAGGAGGTTGATATTTGCTTTAAGAAGCATATGACATCAATAATTAATAATTCTCAATACAAAAGAAATACAAAAAAACGTAAAATAATTACGATTAAGATGTTTATTGAATTTTTAAACAAAGAGTATCACTTTTCCATTAAATCTCTACCAAATATAGTTATTAGAAAGGAAACAAAATTACCCAAAACACTAAGTAGTCGAGAAGTTAGTCGATTAATTAATTATATCGATAATATACACTTATCTTCTTTAACAAAAGAGCGCGATCGGTTAAGAGATAAAGCAATTATTGAAATGATGGTTAATTTAGGGCTTAGAATAAGTGAAGTGAGCAACTTAAATATAAAAGATTATAATGATGGTAACGTAATTATTCATGGTAAAAATAATAAAGAACGACTCTTGTTCTTAACAACACATACATCAAAAAAAATAGTACAAGACTATCTAGAATGCCGAAAAAAATACTTTCCAAATCTCAAAGAAACTGCTTTTTTCTTAAACAAATACGGAGAACGGTTATCAATTTTTGGGGTTTCTAATATATACAAAAAGTATAGAAATCTCTCAAAAATTAATACTTCATCAACCCCACACTATTTACGTCATAGCTTTGCAACAGAACTTCTAAATAACGGCGCTAATTTAAGAGATATACAGGAACTTTTAGGTCACTCTAGTATCTCTACAACAGAAATTTACACATCCGTATCTACCCTCAGAAAGCAAAAAGTACTTAGTACATATGGATTTAGAAATAACATTGATGCTTAATTAAAAAGAACCTTAATAATAAGGTGTCATAATTTCATCTTTATAACACTACTAATTCTTCAAAAAATAAAACCTAGTCTCTAATAAGATTAGGTTTTATTTTTGTGGTTGATTTGCAATATACAATTGAACATCTAAATTATTGGCATATTGTAAATATAAATCAGTCCCTTTATCACTTGGAAATGGTAACATACCTGCTAACTGTAAATTATTACCTGCAATAATTAAATCGGCACTATTTTGAACATTTCCTAATGCTGGAATCTGACGTAAATATGTTGATTTTTCTCGAATAAATTGTCTGAATTCAAGATAATGTTCGTTATTTTTGTCATCTTTTAATAGTTTACTTAATGCGTTTTTAGTATCAATGTAAATAAACTGCTGAGTTGGATATTGTGACTTTGTAATTTTTTCAGAACTACCTGTAATAATTGAGACTTCAAAGTCATATCCAGGATATTTTTGATGCATATCATCTGAAATATTTTGAGCCAGCTCAAAGTATTCAGGTTTTACCTTGGCTGACGCTTTAATATAGTCATTGTCAGTATTAGCAACTGCTTCTCTAACAGTTATTGAACCACTTTGATAAACCGTAAAATCGTGATCACTTCTACTCGCTTCGGCATTATTTTGGAAAACATTAATATATACCGTAAGTGCTACCATAAAGGTTGCAAGTCCTATTGCTATTCCAATATACTTTTTCTTCATCATACTCCTCCATTCTATTACGAATAATAACATTTAATGAATAGAACTGTAAAACTAATAAAAAAGAGTTTAACAATTGTTAAACTCTTCTCTCAAAACACCGTATTTAACCGAGTCATAGTACTGACCATTTAAATAGCGTACTTTTCGAATAACGGCTTCTTTTGTCATGCCACATTTTTCGTCTAATCGCTGCATACCCTCATTACCTGACCATGTGGTAAAACCAATATGAGGTAAATAGTCAAAATAATCAAATTGATTCTGTAACCAACTTAACAAGGCTTGACTGCCAATTCCCTTTCCCCACATAGTGGAATCATAAATTGAAATACCAACCTCCAACCACTGTTTTAAGTGGTTGTCAGCCCAATAGGACATGACTAGTCCTACAATTTTATCGTTGACCATAATCATCATTGCCATTGGGCTTTTTACTAAAGACTTACCCCACCCTGTTGAAAATTCTCCGAAAGTTTGAACAGGGTCATTAAAGTACGGGCCGTTCCACTTCATCCACTCTAGGTCAGCTTTAGGGCCAAAACTAATGTCCCATAACGGTTTAAGGTTTTCTTGAGTAATAGATTTTAATTCAATATGATTAGCCATTATTTCTCCTTACTATCGTTCTGCTAGTGTTAATTTCATTCGTTTTAAAATAGATTGTGCCAATAAAACCATTACTAGTGACAATACTACTGAAATCAGTATCGTTTTCAAATCAAAGATACCAAAAGCAATACTTCTCAAGGCATTTAATTGATAAGTTAAAGGATTAATAGCTGCAATCAATTTAATTAAAATAGATGAATTATCCGACAAAACATATAATGTTGGTGCTGCATAAGAAATGGGTGTGAAAATTAACGTCATTACTAAATCTCTTTTTTGATAATCAGAGATTTTAGTACTTAACAAAATCCCAAGGGATGACCAAAATTCTAATAAAATAATCCCAAACAAAACAGCTAATAAGAAATAGACAATCTGATAAATGCCACCTGTTATTAATCCGAGTACCAATAAAACACTACATTGAAAAATAAAACCTATTGAGGGAAAAAAATTCATTCCTGTTAAATAATGCCAAGGTTGTACCCCGTTCATAAACTTAATGGCTAAAAGTCCAAATTGTTTATCGACTGAAGAGCGATACATAGCTTGCGACATTTGTGTCGTCATAAAGAATGAGAAAATCCCAATTAATGCATATTGTGCATAAGAAACGACGATACCTTGATAGTTAACGGTTTGAATACTGAGCCCAAGGGCTGATACTAGTAAGCCATACAACATTAAGGGTTGCATAAACATCGATAACAGCAAGCCCTTGTTAGTTCTAAAAGCCTTCCATTCATTGCTAGCTACAATTAAAATTGATTTTATACCTAATGAGTGGTGCCTAAAATTCATTGGATTTATTTCACTTCACGCTCCTTCAAATATTTCTCTCTCAAGTTTAAATTTGAATCGGCGATAAAGTCTGTAATTGTTCCAAAAAACTGTTGCTTGCCCTCATCAATAAACAGAATTTTGTCACTGTACTTATCTAGTAAAGTTAAATCATGTGAAGATGTTAAGACAATTCGACCTTCTTTTGCTTTTTGATTCAAAAATGTGAATAAACTTTCTGCGTTTTCAACATCTAATCCCGTTGTGGGTTCATCTAGTAGATAAATATCTGGATCACGTGCAATTTCACGAGCAATCTGGACTCTTTGTTGCTGTCCGCCAGATAAATGATCAACTGGATTATTTCTTAATTGATAAATATCAAGTAGCTTAAGTGCCTCCTCTGATTTTTGTTGAGCTGTTTTTTTAGTAAATCCTGCTAGTAAAGGACCTAACATGACATTATCATAAACAGTAGTATACCAATCCATCAATTGGCTTTGTGGGCTAAAACCTACATGAGTCATAGGATTTCGATTCTGATGAGTATCGAATTCCCAACTAAGTTCTCCTGAAACTGTTGGCAAAATCCCAATCAATGAGTTCAGTAAGGTTGACTTTCCTGCACCATTAGCACCTACTAAAGCAATGAAATCCCCTTCAAGTAGCTCAAATTGCAAATTAGTAACCACTTTTGTTTGATCATAGCCGATGGCTAGCTGATTTGTTGTAATCTTCAATCAATTCCTCCTTGATAGTAAAAGATAGTTTAGATGCTAACATTAAAATATAATTAAGTAAACATTAATTTATTTAATATAAAAACCACTAACAATATTGTTAGCGGTTTTTGAAAAAGTTTACCAACTGGCAAGTGCTTTTTTAAGATTATTTTGATAATTGGCGTCTTTAAATGGCACATTAGCTTTACCAAAATCTGTATTGTTTAAGGCATTACGTGCAGCTGGTGTTAAATCATCCCAACCAATTAAAGGCTGGCTCCCACCAACTTCGCCATTAGATGGTGAAAGTGAGTGATCGACAAACTTAGGAACGGGTTTCATATTGTCATAGCCGACTAGAGGTGTATTTCCTTTGAAGGTCTTGCCACTATAACCGTAACTCGTATAGCCACCATGTGCAGAATAAGAGACTTTCAGAACTTTAGGGTTTTTGTTAGCTGGATTATCTAACCAAACGACAATATTTTCCCAATCATGACGGTGACCGCCAATGCGTGAGTCTGGTTCATCTTTTGGGAAGTACCAAGAATACATGATTGCCCATTTACCTTGATACCAGCCTGAACGTGCATACACTTGTCCAGTACTCTTGCTAGCATTTCCACTAGGTGTTCCTGAAGCTTGTAAGCCCCCGCTGGTATTACCTGCAGCATCAACTGCTGGGAATGGCACAGCTCCACTATAAACCTTTAATACAGGCTTATATTTCTTTTCAATTTGTTCTGTTAAATTTGACGGATTTGTTTCTTTAAATCCTACCACTTTATTATGATCAATCACTGCAGCTGAAGCTGGTTGTGAGGATTGATTAATTAGGGATGCACTAAGTCCTAATGCAACCGCTGATAAAATTGTGACAACTTTCTTATTCATAGTCTTTCTCCTCCTTATTGTTAGTTATATAGTTTATCATATTTGTTTAATATTTTTAAGGTAAAAAAAAGAAGTTACCTAGAAGTAACTTCTTTACATCAATGCTCACTTTAATGTCACACTGCCCTTTGTCTGACCTGTTCCAATCATATTTTGATAGCTATCACCTACCGCCATCAATTCATCTGCAGATACATTAACTGCACTTAAAACTGGTGCTAAGTAAGGCGTCAATGATCTTGATGTGAGTGAAAGTGAGCCATAGGATTCTGCTCCAGTAAGATTACCGAAAAAGTGGTTATAAGTCCCTAAATCATGAAAGGCTGTCCTTAAAATATTAAGCGTTTCAATATTATTTCCTTGTACCGTAACTTCATTATTGACAATACTAATTGTTATATCACTTCTCATATTACTAAACCCAATGCCGGCATTCTCAAAACTAGTTTGAGGTACATTTAAAGAAATACTAGCACCATTATACTCGGTTAATAACCCATTAATTTGTTCTTGATAAGTACCATCTGATAATTTTTCTTGATTTAACTGAGTGATTGCTTGAGATAACTGGTTAAACTTATCGTTAATTTGTGTGACAATTAATGATTTTGTTTCTATGTAGTTTGTATTTCCAATATTATGTTCAATTAAGTGGTTGGTTTCTGTGGTATCGGCTTGCACAGATAAGTGCTGTGTCATCGATAGTCCAATCCCACCTAATGCTAAGACACCTGTTGTAAGTACAGCTACTTTTTTAAAATTCATTATTAAAATCCCCCTATACGAATAATCCAACTTTCGCGTATACCGTAGCACAAACTCTGTCAGTATTCTAGTTTTTGAATTAATTAGCATGATATAATGTTATTAATTAATTTCAGAGGAGGAAGTAATGTTTAATCGATTCTATAATTACTGCAGTCGTAAATCGTCACATATTGGCTCTAAATTCCACTTTTATACAGGTCTGACAGTTATATTTTCAGGTGTTTTTGCTTTCATACTAGAAAGAAAAATTACAATCCCATTATTACTTTTTGTTTCAGGATTAACTGTCATATTCCCTTTACCTAGTAAAAATAATAGGAATTCAGATTCTAAACAGGAGAAAAATAAAAAATGAAGAAAATTTTTTATGCTCTATTAACATCAGTGGCTTTTATGATGAGTTTTTACTTAGTAATTAGACTGTTAGGTTACGATGTATCTACCCCTACTTTAATTGTTGGCACCCTAATTATTATTCTTTGGAATTTAATTTATTCATATATTCGAAGCAAAAATAAAAATCAAGCTGAATAAGCTTGATTTTTTAGTGTTTTAGACACAAAAAAAGAGCCTGTAAGGCTCTTTTTTAATTATTTTTGGATGTTAACTGCTTGAGGACCGCGGTCACTTTGTTCGATATCGAAAGTAACTTTTTGACCTTCATCTAAAGTTTTGAATCCATCTGATTGAATAGCTGAGAAGTGAGCAAACACATCTTCGCCATTTTCTTGAGTGATAAAACCAAAACCTTTGTCAGCGTTAAACCATTTAACTGTTCCGTTAACCATATATAATTTCCTCCTGTTGCATATTTAAATATGCGATTTGTTGCAATGAATATTTGATAAGTAAAAGTAAAAATTATATATAATGTATAACATCACAGTTCACGTTTCAAAATCAATTACATACGTAGTATAACACGAGATAAAAACTAATGCTACTCATTTTTTATAAAAGGTCGTGAAAATATTTGTTTTCTTGTTAAATTTTAACAACTTACAATGGATATAAGAGAGTTAACATGATTTAACTCTGCAGCAATTCCAGCAAAAAAATCCACCTACTCCTAATGAGAGCTATCCTGCACTTCTTCTTTTATTTAACTAATGACTTCTTATCATTCATATTTAAGAATAGTTAGTATTCTTAGTGTTACCACAAGCGCACAGGTTACCGTGAAACTGACTATTACTAACGATATACCTAATCCACATATATAATAAATATTTTCATCTAAACATATACTTTGAAATATATTCAGCTAGTTTCAAGATACCTACTAAAATATGAATTAAAAATATACCTATTTTTGTTATAGAATGAGATTTACTTTGTGGATAATAGCTTTGGATATTTTTACTTAAATAGAGTGTTGCTATTATTAATATGATTGTATTAATTGTGTTGTTATAAATTTTAAATAAAGTTAAATATCCCAAAAAGATAAAAATTATCTCAATATATAAAACCCATTTAATCTTATCTTTAAATTCGTTTTTTAATTCTCTAGAATCCATGAACAAGGGTTTGTTGTTATCTAATAAACAATCGTTTAAAATCTGGAATTTACCTTCAATATACTTGACTAAGTGATAGTCTGGAATTCCGCGATCATTTTCCCACGCTGATATCGTTTTGCGAGAAACATTTAACTCTTGAGCTAACTGCTCTTGTGTGAGTTTATGATACTTTCGGATATATTTCATTTTTTCACTAAATTCGACAATAAATCCCCCAACCTAATAGTTTATTTTTATAGAAATATTATATACTAAGTTGAATAAATCGAAAAGGATTATCCGATGCCTTCTATCAACAGCCACAATTAAGTTTGAAAAGATATATAGTCGATTAGTCTAACTTCACATGTTATACTCATATCTAATAAACAAGGAGGACGTTTTTTATGAATCATTCAGAAAAGTTCCGTGTAATTATTGGATTAACATCTGCAATGTTGTTTGTGTTAGTATTACTCAATATATTTTTTATCCATAACAATATGTTAACTAATATTCTAAGCTTAATAATTATCATTTTGAATACATTTAATTACTTCTTCTTTTGGAGAAAAGAAAAGTAATTGAGGTCTTGTTAAGACTTCCAAAGCATCGTAAAGAAATCAAAAAGAGTCCATCAGCTACTTAGCTGATGAACTCTTTTTTGCTTTTAATATAGTATCAACTATTATTCTTATTAACCCAAATACTGATAATACAACTGTAAGAGAATCGAAAATATAAAACCAACTGTTCAAAGAACTAACATATTCCTTTTGAAATAGTAGCAGATTAAAAATCATCATTATCAAAAATACCGATAAGTATAAATATTTATCGGGAACACGTTGAAAAAATTTTTGAAATATAGGTCTAATTTGCTCATGTTTCAATACTCCGAACCACGCTATAAACACAATACACAAAAGTAATACCGATAAAAATGTACTAGTACTGGGATTCAAATGGTTGATAAGTGCAAATCCAGCTAAGAGGTTTATAGCAACAAAATAGTATTTTTTATACATATGAAGTGCCTCTTTCTTCCATTGAAATCATCAAATAACTATTACTGAACAATCATTTCATCAATCAGTGACTTTACTTCTTTTCGTTTGAACACAATAAAAGTATAGAAATTGTTGTCAGTAGTTACCGTTATCATTTTAGAGATTTTAGGGTCTTCTGTGACAGTCACTATCTCTGATGACGGAATAAATTGTGGATCTCTATGAAAGTTTAAAAAGTGTGGCTTAAAAAATAATCCCTCTTCCGCTATGGTTAAATCCCCTCGCGTATTCATACCCTTCCGTTGAATTTGTTACAAATTTATAAAGTAACCGTTTAATACCCTTTAAATTAGTTAAGGATCCTCTTTTAGTTTAAGTTTGACGTTCAATTGTTTAACATCTTTAAAAATTCGATACTATAAATTTAGGTTTTCAGATAATATAGTATATATAAAATGTTTAAATTATATAAAGGAGATGGTTAAAATATTTAAACCTTATGAACCTTGCCCCTGTGATAGTGGAAAAAAATACAAATTTTGCTGTTTTAAAAAAAGTAAAAATAATCGTAGTAATCATTCAAGTTTAGGACAGTTAATGTTTGATATGAGAAATAAATATAGAAAATCTAATTTCAAAAAATGCTTTTCTTTTGATGATCAATGTAATTATGGTTTTATCGATGCACATTCTCTCCAAAATAATGGTGTCTTAAAAGAAATATCGGAGGATAATCATGTTTATGAGCTTGCAACCAATCAAAATAAAGGACTGGAATTTAAAAAAATCGGAAAAAATCAAGCCAGTACATTTAACGGATTTTGCAAATATCATGATGAAATTTACTTTACAAAAATTGAAGATGAAAAATATAAGAATACATCTGAACAAAATTTTTGGTATGCTTATCGAGCGTGGGCATTAGAAACCCATAGACTATATAGATTAAAAAAATTTTATTCCTACGTATGTCGTGATAACCCACAATTAACTCAAAATCCATTATTTTATTATAAATATCAGGAATTAGAACTAACAATTAAAGATTCTAATATAGAGTTCGAAAAATTCAAAAAAGTATATGACAACAATCAATTTGATAGTTTAGAGACATTCTCAAAGGAGTTAAATTTCAAAGTTGGCTTTACAGCTACCACAGCAGTGGGAGTTGACATTGATCCAAGAGGACATCCTGCTGCTGATATATACAATTATGATGAACAACTGGTTATTCCTTCTCTGTTTATATCTGTACTTCCCCAAAAAGAAACAACTTTGCTGATAGTATCTCGCTTTAAAGAAGATAGTTGCTATGATAATATTATAGATTCTTTAAAGACAGTATCTACTGATACGGTTTTTGATTATATAACTTATTGTTTATCACAATTTAGTGAAAATATATATTTCTCACCTAAAACAATTGATAATTTAGAAGAAAAACAAAGAAGATTACTTCTAAAAGCATTTGTAGGAACTGCCTCTTTCACAATACAAGATAGGATAGAAACAACAATAGCAGCTCAAAATATTCGCTTGTTTAATTTGAAAATGTAATAGTTTCTTTTATTCAAGACAACTTAGCATTTTTCTGCCTCTAGCTTGAATAATACTACTTGCTGCTTCAACATACTCCTCAAAATTTTTCTTTTCTGAAAGTGCAATAATGTTTCCTCTTTTATCTAGGTAATCATTCAAAAAGTTTTTGTTTATATAATCTTCAAAATTATTAAAGTAATTAAAAAAACTATTAGCTCTATGTGTAGCCTTCTGCAAATTTGTCTTTGAAGGTAAAGTATTTTGATAAAATCGTTTTAGTTCTTTTAAAAACTTATCGAAAAAATCATTGTATGGATTATAACTACGGCAGGGATTTATTTTATAACTACATATACACTTTTCTTTGCAATCACACACTTTGAAAGTTGACGGAAAGAAAATGAAATTACCCAGTTGATAATTGTTGCAAATATATCTTTTAGATTTATCGTTGATATCATCAAATTCAAATAAATGATTATCGTTGTATTGACCCTTTTGCCTAATTATTTTTATTATTTTTAGTTGACACTCTCTATCAAGGTTGGTAAAACTTTTTTTGTAAAAATACTTAATAGCCATTCGATAAGTGTTCATCGAGTCTCCAGTGTGTATTTTAGAATCATACCATGAAAAAAGCGTTGCATTGATTGCTCGAATAAGCTTACTATTATCTGGTCTGATAGATTCTTTTAAAAAGTCATAACGAATAGCGTATCGTTTGTCTTTTTTAAATGTATCTATTGTTATTGTTTTGTTGTTGATATACTCAGTTAATAACATATCCATCTATTTCTTCTTTTCTTAATAAATCAAACACGTATTTATCGTTCTTATCTTTTCTTGCTAACGCTAGTCTTATAGGATGAGAAGGGTAACCTGTATTTTCAATGAACTTTTCTTTGGAATTCCCAAAAACATACAAATTATTATATTTCTGTATAAAATCAAAATACTCTTGATTCATGATTTTCATCTTTAAACTTCCGGTAGCGATTAATATAGGTGCATTAGGATGACGATGTATAATGGACGAAATAATTTCTTGATTACGTAATATCATCTCTTTATTATTATTACATATATTCAGTATTTCTTTTTTATCTGCTCCTGTGTGAATTTTGGTTTTCACAAAAGGGATTGTATTTATTAATATCATTTTCTTATATTGAAAATAAAAGCGTTTTATTAGTTTATTAGTTGTTGCGTCTGATTTTTTTTCATTGGAACAGCTGGGATTCATCATATAAATAACAATCGCATCTTTTCGAGAATCAGGATTATTCTCTAAATCCTTGAAAACAATAGTCAAATAATATCTCGCACTGACTTTATTTTTTGCTTCGCGACGACATTCAATTTTATCTTTTTCTACATATTCTTCACTATATTCAATTTGATTTTTTGCTTCGTGTTCAACCATTTTAAAACACTCTCCATAATTATTTTATTGTATTACCAATATACCATAATTCCAAAAAAGCAGCAGCCCACTCATCTGAGTAGACTGCTGCTTTTTTGTTATCTTTTAGCCCAAAATTGGAATAAATCGGTTCTTAAACGGCCGTTATATAGCTTACGGCGTTTGGTTGCTTTTTGATCATAGAACTTCTCAAAACTTAAGTCACTTGTCAGAATATATTTGCTCCAGTGAGTTAATGGATTAAAGACTTGTCCCATCTCTTTATAAAGTTTACGTACACTTTCAATTTCTTTCATACGTACACCATATGGTGGGTTAGCGATAATAATTCCTTCTTCAACATCTGTCTTGAAGTCTTTCACAGCACGTTGTTTGAATTCAATATCATGCAAGACCCCTGCATCATAAGCATTAAGCTTTGCAATTTCAATCATTTCTTGGTTAATATCAAAGGCTTCAATCTGAAGTTTAATATCTCGATCAATTGCTTCCTCAGCTTCAACAAGTGCTTTTTCAAGTAAAGTATTATCGAACCAGTCAAACTGTTCATAAGCAAACTCACGTTTCATTCCTGGTGCAATATTACGCGCTTTCATCGCTGCTTCAATTGGAATTGTTCCAGAACCAGTCATAGGATCAACTAATAATTGAGAACCATCGTACTTTGTTAGACCCAGTAGCCCTGCTACAAAGTTTTCTTTCAATGGTGCTTCCCCATGCTCAGTACGGTAGCCACGTTTGAATAAACTAGCCCCTGTTGTATCTAAAGATACTCTGGCAACATCTTTTGTAATCGTAATATCAAGTGGGTATGTTGCCCCGTTTTCTAGCAAGACACCACGTCTGTGATATTGTTCTGCCATTTTGTTAACGATGGCTTTTTTGGTAACAGATTGAATACTAGGTTCGTGGTGTAACTTTGAACGCACACTCTTACCTTGTACAGGAAATGCCCCATCAACTGGGATTAGTTCAGCCCAATCAATTTCGTTGATTTCATCGTAAAGTTTTTCAAAAGTTGTCACTTTAAACTCTTTAATTAGAATTTTAACACGGTCAGCAACACGTAACCATAAATTAGTTTTTGCGATATCTTCTTGTTCACCTTCAAAGAAGACACGACCGTTTTCTGTTTCGACTTCATAACCTAAGTCTTGTAGTTCTTGTTTAACTAGTGATTCAAATCCACTAGCCATTGTTGTAAATAATTGATAACTCATTTTTTAACATCCTTACTTTTTCAAAAAAAAAGCTGAGCATTAAGCTCAACTTATTATCCTATGTAAATTTCTATAAGCCACGTTCTGTTCCAGTATTTCTAGGAAAAATACCTTCAGCAATCATCTATCTGTATTTCTACCTTCATTTTTAGTTCATTTACTTAAATGAAGCGCCCCTACCAATGTTTGGGTTGCTCGCTCGCGGGGTTTACCTCGTTCCACCAATAAAGTTTCCAATATTGCTACGTCACTGTGGCACTTTCAAGCTAGTCATGCATAGTCAAAGACCTTAGCACTTTAACTGCCGTAACTTCAAAAGAAGTCCCAGGGCTTATTGGGCCAAGCACGAACACTACAGGCATCTCAGCCTGTGCGGGCGTGGACTTTCCTCAGCAATCATAAAGATTACCGCGATTGCTCAAAACCTACATTTTATATCATACCATATTTTAGTATGGATTGTCAGAAAAACTGTGATTTTCTTGACTTTGTTGCTGTTGTAATTGGTAAACTTGGCTTTCCAATTTACTTAAACGTTTCAAAATATCAAAATTCGTTGAAGCTGGTGTTTCAAGTCCGTCACTATAATTACTGTCATGATTTTGTGATTCTAACTCTTCTTTTTTGGTTTGAAGTTGATCAATTTTTTGTGCCAGTGCATCGATTTTTTGGTTATAAACTTGATAGTCTTCAATAATTTTATCTAAGAAATCATTAACTTCATCACTATCATAACCTTTTCTAGCTTGACTGAATTGTTTTTCTAAAATGTCATATACTGAGAATTGAACGCCTTCATAACGTGCTTTATTTTTATCTTCCACAGTCTAACCTCCTATAAATTAAGCTTGATCTGCTGCATCTTGTAAATCATAAAAATCAATTAATTCAAGTTCATAAGCATGATAATTTTGATGATTTTTGACTGCTTCATAATCATAGCTTGGTTTTCCTGGATACTCAGGGTCATAGACTAACAACGCCTTATCAGTATGTTTTAAAACAAATTGTTGATAAGCTTTCAGTTGATAAGGCCCTTGATACTTATTATTGGTTGTTACCTTACAAAAATCAACCCTATTTTTTAAATTTGAAAGTACTTGCTGGTTTTTTTCATGCCATCTTGATCCAAACCCTTCATATGGTAAAAGCATGGCAGTTTTGATATTATAATCTTCCTTTAGCTCTAAGGAAGCAGATAATGCAAGTTGCTCTATTCCTAATTGTCCTCCTGTAATAACCCAGACTAATTCATTATTTTCTGCTAGATTAATTAGTCGTTGTTTGATAACATTTTTGATAATCTTAGATTTTGGATCATCATCTTTAAAAATATTGAGCTCGAACCCTCTATATCCTGTTAGCCAAATTCTCATTTTGTCCTCCACTATTTGTAATTTTTAAATTTGTTTATTTATTGATATAATGCAATAAGGAGCGTGATACAACTATGATCAACTACCCCAATGGTGGCGGTGGCCCCTCTTCGTTTTCTAAAGACAGTAGCACGGCCAATGCTTTTTCGTTTTCAAAACGTGGCATGTCTTTAGAACAAGAGATTAATGACAGCAACGATCACTATCTTCATAAGGGAATCGCTGTGATTCACAAAAAACCCACGCCTATTCAAATAGTCAATGTTGACTATCCAAAGCGTAGTCGAGCAGTGATTAAAGAAGCCTACTTCAGACAAGCTTCTACTACTGATTATAATGGTGTTTATAACGGGTATTATGTTGATTTTGAGGCTAAAGAAACACGAAACAAGACCTCTTTTCCCCTCAAAAATTTTCATCAACATCAAATTACGCATTTTGAGAATTGTTTATCTCAAAAAGGTATTTGTTTTGTGATTATTAAGTTTACCAGTTTAAATCGATACTTCTCTTACCCTGCTTCAAGATTAATTAAGCATTGGCGCAACCAAGAAGACAGTCGTAAATCTATTAAATTAAATGAAATCATAGACTACGGCATCGAATTTTATCCTGGATTTCGGCCAACACTACCTTATTTGGAAACTATTAATAATTTAATACAGAGGATTGAATATGACAAATAATAAAGAATTGAAACGTAAGCGCGCACCTCAACAAACTCCTAAAAAAGCGAAAAAGAAATCTCGCTTATGGGTTAGAATTACAAAATGGTTCTTGATGATTGTAACGTTTTTCTTGGTTTGTGGTATCGGTTTATTTGCCTTTTATGCAAAAGATGCACCAGCCATTACACAAGACAAACTTCAATCTGGTGGATCAACACAAATTTATGACAAAAATGGAACTTTTGTTAGAAGCATTGGCACTCAAGAACGAGATTACGTTACTAACGAGAATATTCCTCAAATAATGAAAGATGCTATTGTATCAATTGAAGATAGAAGGTTCTATCAACAATCATTAGGAATTGATCCAATTCGTATAATCACTAGTGCATTAGGAAACATTAAAAGTGGTAGTGCTGCATCTGGTGGTAGTACTATCACACAACAGTTGGTCAAATTAACATCATTTTCAACTAGTTCAGATCAACGAACACTTCGTCGTAAAGCTCAAGAAGCATGGTTAGCTATGCAAGTAGAACGAGAATATTCTAAAGACCAAATTCTAGAGTTTTATCTTAACAAAGTTTATATGAACTACGGTAATTATGGTGTTGGTACTGGTGCCAAATATTACTATGGTAAAGAATTAAAGCAACTTAGTTTGCCACAAATTGCTTTAATGGCAGCTATGCCGAATGCCCCTACTAATTATGATCCTTATGTTTATCCTGATAATGCTTTAAAACGCCGCAATTTGGTTTTAAGTGAAATGCTTGAAAACCAAAAAATTACGCAAGATCAATATCAACAAGCTATTAACACACCAATTACAGATGGACTAGTTGACCAAAACAGTCATAAAACACAAGATTCCAATAATGCCATTACAGATGCTTATATTAAAGAAGCTCTAACAGAAGCACAAAAGTTAAATTATAATCCCTACCAAGACAACTTAAAAATCACTTTGAATATGGATTACGATGCTCAAAAGAGACTTTATAATTTAGCTAATAATGGTGCAGTTTCATTTAGTAACTCTGGTTCAAGTAAAGGACTTCTACAAGTCGGTGCAACAGTTGTTGATCCTAATACAGGTGGAATCGTAGCAATGATTGGTGGCCGTAACCAAGATAATGTCCAATTCGGTTACAACAGAGCCGTTCAACAAACACGTAGCACTGGTTCTACCATTAAGCCTTTACTGGATTATGCACCGGCAATTGAGTATCTTAACTGGTCCACATCTAAATACTTAGACGATAGTAAATATATTTATCCTGGAACAAATGTTCAACTTTATGATTGGGATATGCAATATATGGGACTAATTAGTATGAAGACAGCTCTTGTTCAATCTCGTAATGTCCCTGCTGTTAAAACACTTCAAGAGGTTGGTATTTCAAAAGCTAGTGACTTTGTTAAAGCAATGGGAATAGATATTGATAAAAATTCTGGTCTTTCTGTCGGTATTGGTGCAGACATTTCATCTCTCCAACTAGCAGCTGGCTATGCTACATTTGCGAATGGCGGAACTTATTATCAACCAACTTACATTCAAAAAGTTGAATCAGCTGATGGTAATGTTGAGACGTATAATAGTACTGGTGTTCGTGTCATGAAAGAATCAACTGCTTACATGATTACCGATATGTTAAAAGGTGTTATTCAACCCGGACAATTCGGATCAAGCGCCTACATTTCTGGCTTATCTCAAGCAGGTAAAACTGGTACGGTTCAGTATTCTCCAGAAGAGCTAGCTAAATATCCAAACTACGCTTCAACACCAAAAGATTCATGGTTTTCAGGTTATAGTAAAAATTATGTTATGAGTATTTGGACAGGATATGACAACATCGGCGACGGTACAATACGAGGTACTGAAAGCAATTCTGCTCAGTTACTTTATCGCAATATGATGCAATATCTTAGTCAAGATGTTTCCAACTCAGATTGGAAACAGCCTAGTTCCGTGGAACGTGTTGGGACAGGTCTACATGTTAAAGGATATGCACCACAAGTAACAGAGACTCCGTCTGTAAGTTCTTCATCTACTAGACAGTCATCATCGCAATCAAGTTCTTTTGAATCTTCTGAAAGTTCAAGAAATGATCGCTCATCTTCAAGCAGCAGTCATGCTACTAATGATGATAATCAAAATACGGATGTCACTTCTCCACAATCACGTGAGGAAGAAAAACCTGATAATAATAACCGAAATGATAATCAAAATAATACAGGTGAGTAACAAAAAAGCCATAGAGAATTTTCTCTATGGCTTTTTATTATCTAAAAATGGATAAGGATCTAAGTCTTTATATTTTGCTGGGAGATTGTTTCGACCAAATGTTATTAAGGCTAAATGCATCGCTATCCAGTCTGTTTGAGGCACTATTTTTTCTAAGTATTCCTCTACTTGCAGTGGCGTAGCTTTTTTAGACACCATTTTAAATTGCTTAGCAATTCTTTCAACATGTGTATCAACAGCTATGGCTGGTACTTGATAAATTTCAGCCAAAAAAACATTAGCTGTTTTAATCCCTATTCCTGGCAGTTTTAGCAATTCTTTTTTTGTCTTGGGTACTTGTCCATCAAACTGATCTAAAAGCATATGTGACAAATTATAAATGTTTTTCGCTTTATTGTGATAGAGTCCTAAACGTTTAATTTTATTTTCAATATCAGCTACCGTTAAATGTTTAATATCAGCTGGTTCTTTTAGTATTGAAAATAAGTCAGGACCTACTTTATTAACAGCTTTATCAGTTGTTTGTGCGCTTAACATCACAGCTATTAAGAACTCAAAAGGACTGTGATAATCTAGGGATGCTTTTTGATCAGGGTATGTAGCTAATATTTTATTTAAAACCATTTTGGCTTTTTTTTGACTTAAATATGCCATTGGTAAATGACTTCCTTTTTTCCTTCAGTTTATTGTGCTTGTTTGTACCACACATAAGCACCATATAACGAATTAATCAACATGACAATTTGCAGTACTAGCATACTGACAGTCGAAGAAGAATCTGTTTGTGATAGTTGAATTGACCAAATAACAACATTCAATGCATTAATGATAATCCAAACAATCCATTGAGACTTATAACCATATGTCATTAATAATTGTGCAACAAGTGCTAGTGGTAGTAATGCTGCATCTAGCCAAACTTGATTTCCACCTAATTGATAAGATGTGTAAACAATAAACAAATAAACGACAATTGTGACAACAGTCATGATTGCTGCCATTGTTTTGTTAATAGACTTTGATTCCACAAAATCACTATGACGTTGGCTTTTTGACTTTTGCCATTCAATGATTCCAATAAATTGCATCACAAAATAGTAAAGTTGACTTGCAATATCACCAAATAATCGATTCTCAAAAGCGATTATTAACCATACCAAGGCAGCTAAAATCCCCCATATATAGTTCGTAATAAATCCTCTATCAATCAAAATCAGGTTAAGCGCTGTAGCAATAGAACAAACTAACGTAATAATTCCCATTGTTGTTCCTAACCCACCGCTTAGGACTGATGATAAAATCGTTGCCAAAAGCATCAAAGCTAGTAAGCCATATTCTTTAGTAGTTAAGGCCCCTAGTTCCTTTAGATTGTCTTTTATTGAAAATACTGTTTGGGATCCTTCTTTTAAGTAGGTTATTTGCTGATGAAACCATTGTTTATTTTTCATAGTAAGCTCCTCATTTTGTTTTTATAAATACAATAAATAGGTTTTCAAAATCATTTTACTTATTATTAAAACATAAATCGATTGTTTTTGGATATTTCACTGATTTTAAAATTTTTGTTGATATTGTTTAACTTGCTGTGGTGTTTTTAAATTCATTTTTTGCCAATTTAACAGAATTTTATCGATATATTTGAAATTATATACTTGTGCCAAAACAGATTCTCTCAGTGCCAAAATAACAATTTCTTCATTATACCCATCTTCTATCAGCCAAGACTGAATCATTTCACGCTCAATTGGAGATAACAAGCGACCAAACTCTATTTCGAATTGTCTCATAACATATGACAGTCCATCTTGGTGATCAGACTCAACCAATACTTCTTCGGTTTCAGACTTGCTTTCACAAATATAATTATCCATATAATCAATTAGCTTTTCATACAAATTATCCATCCGATATTGCGTTTCAATTTTATTAATTTTGTCTGTTGTTTGGATAATTTCAATTAGTTCTTTATTAATTAAGCTTTGAAGTACTTGACCTATGTCATGGGCACTTAAATTAGTATGTTGACTAATCTCATTATTGCTTGGAAAAAAGTCGCCATTTTGTCGATATTTTTCAAGCTGCAAAAGTACAATCAATTCTAAATCACTAATGTTAATTTTAGTATAATAATTTAATAGCGCCTGACTTATTGAACTAAATCCTTGCTGATATAATAATAAACTTTTGTTTTCCATAACGTAATCTCCCTATTCAATTAAAAAACCGAATCCATTAGGATT
The DNA here is from genome assembly GCF_001436605.1 of Holzapfeliella floricola DSM 23037 = JCM 16512. GTDB lineage: Bacteria > Bacillota > Bacilli > Lactobacillales > Lactobacillaceae > Holzapfeliella > Holzapfeliella floricola. The sequence continues at coordinate 245,546 of NZ_AYZL01000020.1, forward strand.
CAGCTTCTAAATATTGTCAATATAACTTACTTCTCCACCATCATTGAAAGAATACAATACATATCCCCATAAATTATCATTATTTTTAAATGTTATCTCCCAAGTAGGTTGGTCATGATACCAACCTAAATTAACTTTTTCGATAATTCTATTCGGATGATTGGCTCTAAAAGTATTGGTAATCTCTTCTTTTGATTTTCCTTCGTCATTTTTATACAAATGTGCCGCTTTCTCATCTGGCAAGTAAATCATGTAATAATTTTCTTGCTTATCATCTTTCCCACTTACAGCTAATGACTTAACGTCTCTAGATAATTGATAGTAATCATCAATTGTTTTGATAGGTGTTTTTTCATAAACAATATCGGCTACTTGAGTTCTTTCTATACGATTAATATGTGTGGCTGAAATATAAATCAAAGCAACACCTACTGTTATAAAGACGAAAAAACCCACACAGATTGCTATTATCTTTTTCATTGTTTCCCTCTATTGCTTGTTTGTTTTAAATAGTTCACTAACTGACTATTATCTAAAAACTTGATAGGTAGTTTATGCAAACTTTTTTGAAATAGTGTGGCATAAGGAGACTCATAAAAACGAGGGTCTAATACAACAAAAACACCTTTACTATTTTCTTTTCGGGCTAACCGGCCAAATCCTTGTTGAAATCTAATCAAAGCTCTAGGTAGAGTATCTTCTTTAAAAGGGTTAGTTAAATTATTTTGACGTAATTTAACATCAGCACGATCTGGTGATTCAAATGGTAGCTGTGTCACAATCACCATGTCATGTTGTACCTTTTTGAAATCGACACCTTCCCAGTAACTATTAGCACCGAGCAAAATTGATTTAGTTGCAATAGTATAACGTTTAGATATTTTTTCATTAGAGCCTGTGACGCCTTGAGCTAATACCTCATACTCACTTAGTCTTTCATCATTTAGTATGTGATAATAAACGTCTTTAATATTATCTAAATTAGTAAACAACAACAAAATATGATGGCTATCACTTGCTGAAATAATGTCTGGGATAAGTTCACTAATATTTTCTAAGTATTGATCATCATTTGGATTTTTAATACCATTCAGATCGTTTACACCAACAATTTTAACATTATCTCGGTAACGTCCTGTTGCTTTTGCTACATATGTTTGAACATCTTGTTTTTGATAACCTAATGAACTCAAAGTATAACTAAAGTCATCTTGTTGTTTGAGCGTTGCACTGATGAATAAGGGACGACTAAAGCTTTTTAAGATGTCTTGGATTGGTTCTATGGGGTCAATTAACAGCCAACGTAAATTAACAGCTAAGGGATTGTCTACTTTGGAGCTTTGTAAAACAAATCCTAAATCATTTAAATCTTTTTCTTTGTTAATTTCTCCATTTAAGCTATAACACTTTTGTAAATAAGTTTCGATAACAATCACTAGCTTATTAAGTTCATCAATTGCTTCACACTCATTTTTGAGCAAACGATAACGTTGTTGAGCCAGTTGTGTTTTTAGCGTCAGTGTCTTTCTTCTTACGGTTTCAAGTTGTCCTTGAAGTCTGGTCAAGTAACTTTGTGCAATTATTTTATCTTGAAATAATTCATTACCGTTAACGGCAAAATCTGTTTGCTTTAAGCTTCGATAAATTGGAACGCCTGCCGTTTTAATTCCTTGATACAAGAAACGTTGGAATTCATTGATAACTTTAATCAATTTTTCAAGAGATGCATGAGTTTGGTTAATTTCCTTAGACATAAACAAGTCTTGCTTAAATCCATTAAGTAGCCCTATTTGTTGATTGGTTAGTAGAGATTGCATATGTGATAATTGTCCCCACAAACTTTCAAACTGAAAACCATCAGATAAAGAGTGCGTCGTATTTTCAGCAAATCGGTGTGCTTCATCCACAACAAGTAGTGGCGTTTGTCCCCAAATCATATCATTAGCATGATTAACTAAATAAGCATGATTAGTTATTAAGATGTCAGCTTGCTCTTGACGCTCACGGGACAAATTAAAGAAGTCATAATCACTAAATGTAGTTGCATTACGCGCATCACCAGGATGACGAATAACATTAAACAATAGATCTTGATAATTAGTTAATTGTAACTCACTCAAATCCCCTGTATCTGTTTGTAAAAGCCAGACCAAAATTTTCAGTTGTAGAGTCAATGTGTAATTTGTCTGATTATCTTTTGACAGTGTTTGATAGAACGCATCAAGATCTAGATAATAGTGGGAGCTTTTTACGATTTCTGCTTTAAACTTAGTTTTTAAAATCCGATTAAGTTGTGGGACTTCTGTCTGGACAATTTGATTTTGTAAGATGGTTGTTGGTGTTGCGACAACTAATTTTTGCATAGGTAATAACTGGTGAACATAGCTAAATAAATAAGCAAACGTTTTACCACTACCATTAGGAGCTTCCACAAATAGTGGTTTATGTCTGTTTTTTATCTGTAAAAAGTCATGGATGCGATTCATCATATTAACTTGAGAACGCCTAAATCTAATTTTACCTTTGAAAAGTGATTTTTTACAGCTATCATCAATCGGATAGTCAGTTAAATCTGTACTTTCAGGAGTGACGTGATATTGCTTTTTAAGTACCAACTCTTTAATTTTAAAATACTGATTATCTAACGTTTGAGGCCGTCTTTTTTTGTAATTATAAATTGCTCTAAAAAAACCACCCGTTTCACGGGTTAAACCTTTTCCTAACTCAGACAATAATTTTAACGTCTCAAAAGGTAACTGTCGCGCCTTTCGTTGAAGCTTCATCAATAGTTTAGCAGTTACAATAGCATCAGAATCCGCTTGGTGAGGGTTAGTATGTTTAATATTCAAACTCTTTGCGAGGTCATTGAGTTTAAAGCTTTCACAAGTTGGTAATAATATTTGTGACAATTCAACTGTATCAATTGCTTTGTTTGTGAGCGGCGAAATACCTGCTTTTTCTAATTCGTAATTCAAAAAAGGTAAATCAAAGTTAACATTATGTGCAACAAAAATAGTGCCTTTTAAAATTTTATATAGTTTTAATGCGATATCTTCAAACCTTGGTGCATCTTTGACATCACCATCGGTAATTCCTGTTAGTCTTGTAATTCGCTCTGGAATCTCACGACCAGGATTAATCAAAAAAGAATAAGTTTTGACAATCTTTTGTTTTTGAATAATCGCACAACCAAATTGGATAACGCGATCTTGAGCTTCACGATGCGTTCCTGTTGTCTCTAAATCAACAACAGCATAAGTTGTGGCCTTTTTTGGCATAATTGCATCCCCTTTTATACTTCTACAATTTCATTGATAGAAAGTAAGATTAATAATCGTTTTGTCACCTTTTGTTCAGCAAAAGATTCAATTGCTTGCGTATAAAGGTGTAACTGTCCGCGATACTTACTTACTATTTTAGCAATATCTCGTGCCTTTTGACCAGGGTTAATATAATCAGTTTTGTAATCAAATAAAATAATACCAGCTGACGTTTGAATATAACCATCAATTGTTCCGTGAACCAGAATTTGTGCATCCCTATCTGTGAAATCATCAAATAGAGTTTTAGCTGAAATAAGTGATGAAAACGACACTTCTCGTTCAAGAGTCTCTTGATGATGTGCAATATTATGCGCAAACTCTGTCGTTAAAAAAGATTCAATATAAGAAAGATTCACCTGTTTAGCCAAGTCTTTTTCAATTAAATCATTATCAATTAGCTCTTGTAATAAATTTTTGGGATAGTCCGGTTCATCAATGCGACTAAAATCGACTTGCTGCATTACTAAATGAGTTGCACTTCCTATCTGTGCTGCAGAATAAGAAGACGTCGTTAAAAAGTCAGGACGTGCAGTAATTGGTTGTAGATAACGGTTGGAGGCATTTAACTCTTGATAATGCGAGGTTGCACCAAGTTCTTTTAGATTAGGGTCACTGAAGCGATCTTTAATTTCTGATACAGCTTGATAGGCTGTCGTCTTAACAGAAGAAGCAAATGGATAAGTATTACTATATAACCTATCTAAAGTTTGTTCTAACAACCGACTCGATATTTTTTGACTTTGAGTAATTGGTTCTTGTTCTAAAGTCTTCAAGCTGTCTGTTATATCATTCTGATAGAAGTAAGCTTCATATCGACTGGATATTGGTTGGGATTGAAAATGTGGTGCATTCAATATTTTTTGACTAAGTGAAAGCGTTGGCCCTAAGAAATGCATAAAACTTTGCCCTTCTCTTAGATAGGTTAATTCTACCTGTTGTGCGGCTTCATCATAGTAAGTATCCCAAAGTTCTATTTTTTGTTCTAATTTTTTGACATTAGCCGTCATAATCAATTTTTGTTTAGCTCGACTTAACGCAACATAAAGTACACGCAGGTATTCGCTTAATAATTCTGTTTGTTCAGCATCTAATGCCAGTCCTTTAACTAATGTATCCACTTGACTGTGATGATTTTGTAAAACACCTTTTAACGCAATACCTAAACCGACATCTTTATTTAAAACATTAGCTTGTTTTAAATCTTGTAGTGAAAAGGTCTTACCCATCCCCATAACAAAGACAACAGGGAATTCTAACCCTTTACTCCCATGGATAGTCATCAGCTGAATCGCATCTTGGGCTTGTTCAGCTAAAATTGGTTGTGCAAGGTCTTTATCATATGATTTCATCTTAGTCATTAATTTCAGAAATTGGTAGAGATTCTTGAATCCCGCACTTTCATAAGAAGCCGCACGTTCATATAAGGCTTGCAAATTGGCGCGACGTTGAGGACCATTTTGCATCCCACTAACAAATCCTAAAAATCCAGAACGTTGATAAATTTCCCAAATCAACTCAGATAAACGATGTTGTGTCACGTAATCTTGATAATAATGCAAATCTTGTAAGAACTGCGTCACCTTTTGAGCTAGTATTTCATCTTCGCTTGTTTGATAAGTCAATAAGGCATCATAAAAATCTGTATCGCGACTTTGAATTCTAATTTTAGCTAAATCATTTTCATCAAATTGATAAAGCGGTGAACGCAAGACACTGACAAGTTCAATATCATGGTGACAATTATCTATAATCGTCAAATAAGATAGCATTACCGTTAATTCCATTGTTTGGAAGTAATTCTTAGCATCGTTAACATATAATGGCATTCCGTGTTCAGTAAACATTTGTAAAATTGATAAATTATTAGCACGGGTTGGTGTCAAAATCGCAATATCTTGATAAGTAATCGGACGCGTTTGGTTTAATTTAGCGTCAAACACTTGATAGTCCGTTTCAAATAATTGTTGAATGCGATGCATCACCATTTTTTCTTCTGACACATCACTATTTTTATTGGTCTCACTATCCATGAATAAGAATTCAGGCGTTGAGTCAACGGTTTGGGGATAGCTTTTTGCACCAAACTTCATATGAGCTTGTTTATCATAATCTACCCCACCAAAAGACTGTTTCATCATCTTTTCAAATGACGAGTTAATAAACTGAATAATGGGGTTATTAGAACGAAAGTTATCCGCTAAAACAATGCGTTCATTGGGATTTGAAAGTGACGGATTCTCTGTGAAGGTTAAGTATTTGTTCAAAAACAAACTTGGATCAGCTTGTCTAAACCCATAAATCGATTGTTTTATATCCCCCACCATAAAACGATTGCCTTCATCCGGCTTAGCTACTGCCGCTAGAATAGCCTCTTGCAAGGCATTAATATCTTGATACTCATCAATTAGAACTTCTTTGAACTGGTTTTGATAAAATGACCTTGCCATTTTTGATAACTCAGTATCTTGTGTCAAAATTTGATAAGTCAGTTGCTCTAAGTCATTGAAGTCTAAGACATTTTGTTCTTCTTTAAGCTGTTTGTAGGTCTTCATAAAACGACGCTCAACTTCAACAGCTTTTTCAACATAATACCGACTAGTCTGCATTAGCGTTTGCTGTTCTTCATAAGGTAGCAATAAATAACGCTCGAACAACTGTTTGAGTTGCTTTTTAGTACCCGCAACAACCAATTTGATTGTTTCAAAAGCTTGACTATCTTCTAATTCTTTTGGTTTGCGAAGTGCTTTAAACGTTAGACTTTGAAAAGCTGTTCGAATCTGATTATAGTCTTTTATTTCTTGAGCCAACAACTCTAATACCTGCTGACTATTTTCTAAATACTGTGTTATCGTTTGTTCGACTTTATCAAGGGATGCATCTTTTGATACCTCATTTTCTAAAACGCGTGTTAGTCTTTGGTGAATGGTTTGTAACTGTAAAGTTAATTCTGCATAAACTTTGGCTAGTGTTTGACTATTTTCAAGGTCATAAGCTTTTGGCAACTCATCTAAAAAGGCTTGTCCATCAGGTCTTGAGACAACTGTTTCATATAAACTTAAAAATAATGAGACGACTGCATCATCATTTTTGTCGCCCATAAAGTTCTGATACATCTGACGAAAAACAGTGTCATTAGTCTTAAAGTAGTGGTTTTTTACAGAATCGAACGTTTGTTCTTTTAACAGTTGTTGTTGCACGTCATCGGTTAAGAGACTAAACGAACGGTCTTGATCAATCACATAATGAAAACGTTTAATGACTTGCAAACAAAAGGCATGCAACGTTGAGATATTGGCATCTTCACAAAGCAATAACTGTTCTTTTAACTCGGGGGTTGGGTTAACTTTGAGCTCATCTTTAATCGCTGAAATCAACCGTTGTTTCATTTCATTAGCTGCTGCTTCAGTAAACGTCACAATCAATAATTCTTTAACCGATGTATCTGCTAGAATCATTTCAATTACGCGTTTAATCAGTACTGTCGTCTTTCCAGAACCCGCCGAAGCAGAAACTAAGATGTCATGATTATGATTATAAATGGCCTTGGTTTGTTCAGGGGTAAATTGACTAGTCATCTTGTGGGAGCACTCCTTTTTTTATGTTTTCTAGTAAAGTTTTAGTATCAACGCTATCAATTATTCGGTAACGGTTATCTGGTAACATCGCATCAAAGAAGAAAATGTCACGGTAATCAGAATAAGAAAGCGCCGTCTTTTGGTTATTATGTTTGACCGGACTTAGTGGAAATTGACCATTTAAGATTTGCTGACCAGCTTTTGCAATTAATTGCTTGTTGTAGTTCAGCAAACTTTGTAAATCTGATTCTTTAATACTTTTTTCTTTTGAAAAGCTCATGCTTTGATCTTTTTTAACTCGCATATTACTATACATTGTGGAAGTCCCCATCAAGTTAGGCTCGATATCAGTTGAAATATCAGATTGTCCGTATTGCACCATTAACCCTTTATACTTTTTATTAGCTAAGTATTTTTGATGACTGTCTCCTAATTGATAATTGCTTTTGAGATTATCTTTTTCATTCAGCAATCCTTTTGAAATATGTTGATAAAAAGCCCCAAATGGTTTTACTTCTCCCCCGCCAAATCGGTCTTGATTAGCTAAAACAACTTCTAAATACGTCACTAACTGTAGTGAGATACCATGATAAAACTGTGCTAGATTGAAGTCGTGAACACTTGACTTGTAATCAATGACTTGAACATAGGGATGCATTGAATCATCAGTTTGATCAATACGGTCAATCTTTCCATTGACTTGGATATCAAGGCCTTCTTGCTTAATTTTAAGCGGTTTGAAGTTATCAGTATCTGGTTTCAAGTTAAATTCAACCTCTGAAGCAAACGGTTCAAATTTTGTTTGCTGATTAAGCTCTAAGTAATCTTGTAAGACAACCTTGGCCGTTTCAACTAAATGATGTTGTAAGAACTGATAGTACTGATTTTGACTAAAGGGTTTAAATTCAGGTAGTTGATTAATGATAGTCGTTGCTTGGTCAAAGACTTGATCAAACTTGTCTTTATCTTCGAATAACATTTGAGTTGTTAGCTGTTGCTGTTTCATTAGTTTAACAAATTGATCAAAAATACCATGGAAGTAATTCCCAATTTCAAGAACCCCAAACTCAAATTCACGTGGATTACGCAATCTTAACCCGTATTTCAAGAAGAACTCAAATGGGTTGGCATAATAGCTTTCAAGTTGTGAAATAGAAGTTCTTAATCGCTGACCAAATAATTGTTTTGATAATTCAGCATCAACTTGAACAGGTAAATTGCGATAGTCTTTAGCTTGATAAGTCGTTTGTACCTTTTGAGCATCTGTCGCACTAGCTAACGTCTTATCCGTGATTTGATTAAAGTCAGACCTGTCCGCGATTTTATCTGGGTTTTGGTTTAAGTAGCCTAAATAACCTACTGAAAACTCAGGTGTTGTAATAAAGCTAAGTAAATCATCTGTTTCCCCTGTTGGTAGGTCTTTTTGACGGATTGAAGCAATGCCAAAATGATTCTTAATATCTTTTACATAGCTTGACCATTGTTTGGCTTTGTTTTGGCGGTCAATAATTGCATGTGAGAAATACAATTTATCAGTGGCTGCGGTCATCGCTAACCCAAACAAGTAAGGTTGTGTGCTTAGTTGATAAGCTTTTTTATCTTCTAGTGTTAGCTCTTGTTCAAAGTAATTCTCAGATAGAGTTAACGTGAGGTTGCTTTTGTCAAATTGAGCTTTAATTTCGTTAACATTGTCCCCTGCTAAAAAGGCATCATCTGATGAAATTTGAGGAATAGACGTGTCATCTGCACCAATAACAAAAGCAACTTGGTATTTAGGCGCTTGAACCATCCCTAGCTCAGAAACTGTTACAGCATCTAATGTCGATGGAATTTGTGAAAAGGTTGCTGAAGAAAATCCTGCTAAAAGGACTTCAAAGAAATCAACATAATCAAACTCACTATCTTCATTAATGCGGTAATAATCTTCTAGCATTTCAACCAAAGTTTGCAGGGTTTGTTCTGGTTGAAGTGACAATTGCAGTTGATTTTGGTTGTTAGCTTGATCTCGCCATTTTTCAAGTTGTTTTAAGACACCATAATTTTCCAAAAAGTCATAAAAATGCGTAATTGCTTGTTTAACTGATTGAGGTTGGGTCAATTTTTGTGTCATAAGTGTGATTAGTTCGCTATAGTAGCGTCTTAATTGCTCCAACCTCCCCATTAACTCATCATCTTCGTTAACTTCAAACGGTTGCATCAAGCGGTTATAGTTAATTCCTTTTTCAACTAAATAATTCTCTAAACTGGCGATATCTTGCGTAAATTGCACATCGTCATCGTAGTTTTCTGGTATAATTAAACGCGTTTTGATGAAAGTTAACAGACTATCTGTTGTTAATCCTTTATCAACCAATAAGCTTAATTGTTCGACCAACAAAACCAAAGGATGATATTTCATTTGAACTTGTAAATCATTGAAAAACGGAATACCTAATTGGTCAAAAATAGGACGAATTTGTGTTTCATATTTTTCGAGTGATGGTGCAATCACGATAAAATCACGATAGCGTCTATTATTTAGGGCGACTTCGCGATAAATTGTTCGTGCAACAAAATAAGTTTCAGCAAATGTTGAGTCTGCTTCAATAAAAGATAATTGCCGACTCAAATCTTTTTCAGGTGCTTCAATAGGTTCATTTTGTGCATTTTTGACAAAAAATTGATTTAACTCACGCATTGACCCACTAAGAAGCGGTAATTGTGCCCAAGTCGTTCGATAATCTAACTGATTATCTTCAGCAAAATCACGCAACTCTTTTATCATTCTTTGCACATGATAATCATAATCAGAAGAATCCAAGCTAAGGCGGTCATGATGCATCCCCAACTTAAATCCTAGCGTCATCTGCTTAGCATAGGTCATTAAGACTTTAATCAATACTTTTTCTTGCACAGAAAAATGCGAAAAGTCACTCACATAAAAGGCCGCATTTTTTAACAACTCTGTTTGTTCAGCTAGCCATTGATTCATGAACTGTTGTTGTTGATTTTGCGTTAAGTAATGGCCTTTAATTTTGTGGTGAAAAGCCCGATAAACAATCTGTAAATCATGGACCTTATCGGCTGTTTCATAACTTAAATTTAGTTGCGCGCTGATTGATTGCAAATCATCAGGCTCAATATAAGCTTCTTCAAGTTCTAAAACTTGTTTATAAAAGCTATCAATTAATCCCATTGTAAGTCTTGAAGTCTTAAATAAGTTTAACGTTTCTTGATTATCATTTAAAATTTGTTTTAAAATCATCTTAGCTGCTGTATCTGTTAAAATGGGAAGTAACCCTTTTTGACTATCTTTCAAAAAGAACCAGCTTAAACGTGAAAAAGATAATATTTGTAAGTTTTTAGTGCTCACTAGTTTCTTCTTTTCAAGAAGTGATAGTTTTTGCATGGCACTAACTTCAGTATCAAATTTGATATGGTTAGGAACAATGATGAACGTCAATTCATTCTTATTGTGATAGTAATGATTAACGGCTTCATCTAATAATTCCTGATGAACATTATCAGTTTGATCACCTAATCTAAAATCTAACATTTTTCTACTCACTCCTTGCTATTAGTAGTTAAATCTTATCATATTTTTCAAAATTTATATTATTTACCGGAGGGGATTATTGTTGAAATCTGCCACAGCTACCACACACGGAAAGGCCATTTTAATAGGTGAACATAGTGTTGTCTACGATAAAACAGCACTTGCACTTCCCATTCAAAATCTTAACGTCACAGTTAGACTCACACCTATTAATGGCAACACTTCCTATATTAAAAGTGCAAACATCAACCTAGATGCACCTATCAGTACCATTGAAGCTAAGCATCCAGGACTTTTTTATTTATTGACTCACTTTGAATCTCATCAAGCTTTTGAAGCAACTTATATCAGTAATATTCCAACAGAACGTGGCCTAGGTTCTTCTGCCGCAACTTCTTTAGCTACGATTAAAGCATTAAATGACGCTTTAGCATTAGAGCTGTCTTTTGATGAGCAAACTGCTTACGCTAATCACGCTGAAGAATTGAACCATGGTTCTGCTAGTGGGCTTGATATTGCCACTGTTTGTCGTGACAGGTTGGTTTATTTTGATCATGGTCACTGTGAGTTTATCAATCAAACACTGGGTGCTCACTTAGTTATTGCTGATAGTGGTGTTTTGGGAAATACTAAAAAAGCGGTTTCACTAGTTAAACAACAATATCAATCAAGTATTGGGAAAGCCTACATTGACGACTTAACACAATTAGTTAAACAAACAAAAGCACTCTGGCAAAAACAAGATATTAAAAAACTAGGAATTGTCTTCAATAAGGCACAAACTGTATTATCACAACTACAGGTGTCACACCCTATTATTGATCAATTAATTCACACAGCTAATGTTCACGGTAGCCTAGGATCCAAACTAAGTGGCGGTGGCTTAGGTGGTATCGTAATTAGTCTTGCTGAAAACGGCCAAACAGCTGAAAAAATTAGCCAAGCGCTTCGATTAGCTGGCGCAAAAAATACTTGGATTGAGGAGATTTAAATGAAAGCAACTGCCCGCGCACATACCAATATTGCCCTAATTAAATACTGGGGTAAAAAAAATCAAAATTTTATATTACCTTATAACTCAAGCCTTTCAATGACGCTTGATGCTTTTTATACAGACACAACAGTTGAGTTTAGTTCTGGTTTTACGACCAATCAGTTCTACTTAAATGGCGAACTTGTTAATGATGAGATGACAGATCGTGTGTTTAATCATATTCATAAAATCAAAACCCTACTTAACCAGCTTGACTTGCCCAACTTTACAGTAACTTCTACTAATCACGTTCCAACCGCTGCAGGGCTTGCTAGCTCTTCTTCTGGATTTGCTGCTTTAACTGCTGCAGCTGTTAAAGCAATGGGTCTTGACCTATCTAAGTCGGAATTATCTCGTCTAGCACGCCTAGGTTCTGGTTCTGCTACACGCTCTTTATTTGGTGGTTTTGCAATGTGGTCTACTGGAAATGATTTGACTTCAGTTGGGTCGGCAATTGATGAACATCCTGAGATGGATTTGCACTTATTAGCTATTGAGACAAATGGTGCACGTAAAAAGATTCCTTCACGTTCAGGGATGCAAAATACAGTTGAAACATCTGCTTATTATGATGCTTGGGTTCAAAAAGCTAAAAATGATTTAGACTTAATGACTTATGCGATTAAACAAAACGACTTTGAATTGCTAGGAAAAGTGGCTGAAAATAACGCTATGGCCATGCACGCAACTAACTTAGCTGCCGTTCCAAGCTTCACATACTTTGAGCCTGATACGCTGGTTGCCATGCAGGCTGTACAAGAGTTGCGCAATAATGGTATTTCTTGTTATTATACTTTAGATGCGGGTCCAAATTTAAAAATATTAACACAGTCAAAAAATATTGACGCGATTAAAGCTTATTTCAACAAAAAATTACCAAAAGCAACAATTATACAAGCTACTTTTGGACCTGGAATTCAGTATTTATCATAATAAAAATAAAAAAGAGGAATTAATTTGATTACAGAATATGCGTTAGGAAAACTCTATATAGCAGGTGAATATGCCGTACTTGAAGAAACTAGCCCTGCTATCTTGGTTGCTTTAGATGAATTCGTTAGCGTTAGTATCAACAAAAGTAAAAAACATGTGGGAACGATTCATTCTAAACAATACTCACAAGATGCTGTTCACTGGACTCGTCAAGAAAATAAAATGGTTTTAGATAACCGAGATAACCCCTTCCACTTTATCTTGTCGGGGATTTACTATGCTGAACAATACGTGCTAGAAAATCAAGGTAAACTTGATATTTTTGATTTGAATATCAATAGTGAACTTGATGCTAAAGATGGACGTAAATATGGTTTAGGATCCTCTGCTGCAGTAACTGTTGCGACTGTTAAAGCTGTATTGAGTTTTTATGGCATGGAACTAGACAAAAGTTTAGTTTTTAAATTAGCAGCCATTGCCCACCTTAAAGTTCAAGGCAATGGCTCACTAGGCGATATTGCTGCCAGTGTATATGGTGGCTGGATTGCCTATCAATCATTTGATAAAAAGTCCGTTTTAGCTGAGCTAGAAAATAGACCGTTAACTGAAGTTTTAAACCTTGCCTGGCCACAGCTGAAAATCAAATTATTAACGCCACCTAAAGATTTAGAATTAATTATTGGTTGGAGTGGTATTCCTGCCTACACTTCTCAACTGGTTGATAAAACTGATCAGGCCAAAATTAAATACCCTGAAAAGTATCAAAACTTCGTGAATGAAACGCGAAATTGTATTTTGCGCATGATTGAAGGATTTGAAACGGGAAACACTTCAAAAATTCAAAATGAAATTCGCTACAATAGATTATTACTTCAATCGCTTGCAAATATGAGTCACGTGCAGATTGAAATTCCAAAACTAACCAAATTAATCGAAATTGCTGAATTCAATCACGGTGCTGCTAAAACTTCAGGCGCAGGAAATGGAGATTGTGCTATCGTTATTGCTGACTCTCATACAACTGTTGACCAGATGAAATCGCAATGGCTTGATGAAGATATTACGCCGCTAAATTTTAAAGTACACTCTCTTTAGAAGGATAGACTTATGAAACCTGAACACAAACAAAGCATTCGCTCACATCGAAAAGATGAGCATCTGTCTCTCGCTGAAATTTTTTATAAAGAAACACAAGAACAAGACAAGTTTAAAGAGTTGAGCTTGATTCGTCCTACCCTACCTGAAACTAAAGTCAATAACGTTAATCTTGAAACCGACTTGTTTAATCGAACACTCAGTGTCCCTTTGTATATTAATGCAATGTCTGGTGGATCTAATCGTTCAGCTAAAATCAATCAGCAACTCGCACAACTTGCAAATGAATTCAATATTGGGATTGCCAGTGGCTCTGCTTCTATTCTAGTAAAAGAGCCTGAACAAGAAAGCAGTTTCTCTATTATTCGTCAAGAAAACCCAAATGGATTAGTTATGGCAAATATTAACCCATTTGTCTCTGTTGAAGATGCTAACCATATTGTCTCAGTTATGCAAGCTGATGCGGTTCAAGTCCACGTCAATGTTGTTCAAGAAATTGTTATGCCCGAAGGTGATCGTGACTTTGTTTGGCTAGAGAATTTAAGGCAATTGCAAGGGGACCTATCCGTCCCTGTTATTATCAAAGAAGTTGGATTTGGTTTTGACTTAGCTACTTTGTCTTTATTAGAAAAAGAAGGCTTTAAAACAGTTGACTTGAGCGGTTCTGGCGGAACTAATTTTGCTAAAATTGAAAACTTCAGACGCTCTGAACATGACTACAGCTATTTAAGTGATATTGGCCTATCAACCCTTCAATCACTGATTAATGCTAATGAAACTAATCTGAACTACCTAGCTTCTGGTGGAATCAAAACACCGCTAGATGCTTTGAAGTGTCTCAGTTTAGGTGCAAAGGCTGTTGGGATTAGCGGGATTTTGCTTCATCAACTTGAACGTCATGGTTATGAAGAAGCTAGACACTTTCTTCAGACCTTTATCACCCATCTTAAAGAATTAAGTGCCGTCTATGGTGTTGAAAGTCCTGTCCAATTTTCAACAATTAACAAATATTATCACTTAGAACTTGAAAATTATCGTCAGCAATTACGTCATGATTTTCGATAAATAAAACAATAAGGAGCCAAACATTGAATATTTACCTTATTATTGGAATATTACTACTTATAGCTGCCCTATTCAGTATCGTACGTCAGCTGGTTGATCATAAAAAAGCTAATGCTAAAGCACGTCAAATTCTCTCTTCAAAAAAAGAATTCAAAAATATCCAAACTACTTACTTAACCTTGTCTCCTAGAGAGGCTCTTGATAAAATCAAAGCAGATTATGGCTTAACCATTCTTGGAACTGCAAAGTTATATCGAATGGTTAAAAGACAAACAAAAAAAGAAGGTTAAATTATTAACCTTCTTTTTTAACACAAAACTAGTTGACAAAATGCAACTAGTTTTGTAAAGTATTGTTTATCAAAAGAATTGGAGGTAATGCTATGACTATTAAAAATATTCGTCACTTTAACCGATTCTACACGCAGATATTGGGTGTTTTTAATAATCATGTTTTTGATTTAAAATATTCACTATTGGAAATGCGCGTCTTAGGTGAAATCGGTAGAAATCAAGGTATTATTTCAAATAATTTACTACCCATTCTAAGTATTGATAAAACTTATTTAAGTCGCATTTTGAGAAAATTAAAACAAGATGACTTAATTGAAAGAAAACAAGATGAACAAGATTTACGCATTTATCACCTTTATTTAACAGATAAAGGACAAGATTTGAATAATCATATTGAAGAGCAATCAGACAATCAAGTTGCTGATAATTTGAAAGTGCTTTCAAGTTCAGAAATCAATGAACTTGAACAAAGCATGGCAACTATCGAAAAAATTTTTAAAAAGACTCATCCTAAATAAGGAGATTTTAGACATGGAACAATTTTTAATTAATAGTTATCAAGACACTCATGATGCTACTATCACATCATTTTATGATAACGGCATGGCTGTCACTCTTGACAGTTCGATTATCTATCCTGGCGGTGGCGGGCAACCTGGTGATAAGGCTTGGCTAGAAGTTAATAGTGAACAAACTTTAGCCGTGATGACAATGGCCATGCAGTTTATCATCTCGACAAAGCACTGCCTCTTAACGCACAGCATGTAGTTGAACATATTGACTGGGATTTTAGATTCCGTAATATGCGCTATCATACCCTTTTACATTTAGTTTCCGGTTATTTGTATAATCATTATGGTGCACTAGCTAAAAGTAGTGCTATTGAAGAGAACCATGCTCGTTTAGAAATACAATTCCCTGAAGATCGTGTTCCTGATAATCTTGATAAGGAAAGTTTCAAAGAAACAATTGATAATCTAATTAAGCAAGACTTAGTTATCTCTAGTGAAGAAGTTGATCGAGGGGAATTAAGTCACGAAGACTTGATTAGAACCTATACTAATCTGATTCCAGAAAGCGTTCGCCACGTTAGACTGGTAAAAATCGAAGGATTAGATGAACAAGCATGCGGTGGTACACATGTTTCTAAAAGTAATGAAATTGGTGATTTTGACTTAACTCAACTTAAAAATAAAGGTCGTTTAAAGAAAAGAATAAAATTGGCATTACGATAATAAAAAAGAGAGCTTACTTAGATAAGCTCTCTTTTTAAAACTGAAATAATTATCTCTTCGCTTCAAATTTGAAAAGGTTCTAAAAAGTAGACACAAATATCGTAAACGATTCATGCTAGCTTTTAACCTTCAAAAAAGATTGAAATTCTGCATTAGATAAAAGCTTTTCTGGTTTTTGATTAGCTTTAATCTGACCGTTTTTAATCCAAATGATACTATCATATTGATTAATTAAACTCATATCAAAGTGGTGCGTAATGTGTACTAGCGCTGTATTTGGTAAAGATAGTAGCTGTGATTCAACATGGTGAGCAAGTTTTGAGTTTAATCCCGATAAGCTCTCATCTAATACCGTTAGTGGTTTTTGTTGATAAAGACCTCTAGCAATAGCAATACGCTGTCTTTGTCCCCCTGAATAATTCTGACCATTTTGTAAAAGTTCATCATCTAATTGTTGATCATTTTGAATAAAGTCACTGACGCTACTTTGTTTTAAAACCTTAGTTAGTTTTGACTCAGAAAACAACTGGCTCATCACAATGTTTTGCTTAATTGTTTGATTAAATAAATAAGGTGTCTGGCTGACATAAGAAACACAATTAAATAAGTACTCACTATTATTTAATTGTTGATCATCAAGCAAAAATCGGCCTTCATAATCAGTTATAAAACCCGAAAGTAACTGTGCTAGTGTTGACTTCCCAGAGCCACTGTCACCTACAAGTAAATACTTTTTACTGTGTTCTAGTTTTAGTGAAATATCTGTTAATATTTTTTGATTATCAAGTGTAATTGTAATATTCTTCAATTGAATTTGTTTTGTGAAATCTAATGACTCATCTGAGGTTGTTAGATTTAAGGCTGTTACGTTAGCCAACGCGTCTATCTTATCCATAATTGGTTTTGAACTCTTGATTTGTGGAATCAATCTAAAAATATCAATTAGCGGAAAAACTAACGTATTCATTGTTTGAACCATCGTTAGCATTATGCCAACCGTAATCATACCATTCATAATAAACCAGATTGAAGCTAAAACTGCTGCATACTGAACCAGCATGCCAAGCATCCCTGAAGTAACGTGATTGGCCATAATCCATTTCCCAGATGAGATTTTAGCCTTAGTGTATTGCTTATTAACTTGGTCAAAGCCTATTAAAAACTTATTAACCGATTGAGTTGATTTAACAGTTTCAAATCCGTTTAAAATATCTGAGGCTGACTCTGTTAAGTGTGCTGATTCATCAGAAAACACTGATTGTTTTTGCTGTAGCTTTTGACTCATCATCATTGGAATTAAAAAAACCCCGATAGTTCCAATCAAAATGACAACGAAAACGATAGGCTGATAGTAAAGAACAGCAAACGAGGAAATCACGACAATAACTAACTGTGAAACAAAATCAAAATAGGGTTCAATTGCATCCCTATCCACTAACTCAACATCATTCAATAAATTCGATGTATAAGTGCTTACCTTTTTCTTTTTAAAGTCAAAAACTTGTTTACTTGTTAAAGATTGCAACATTTTCTGGCGAATAGTATAAATTATATTACCTACAAATCTCACCATAATTAACTGATTAATCAAATCAAATAACCATCTAAAAAACACAATGGTAATTCCCATAACAATCATCATTAAAAAGAGCGTTTGGTTTTTGTTATCAGCGTGTTCAACAATATACCCATAATACGTTGCACTTGCAATACTAGCTAGTGCATAAAGACTGGCAGTTAAGCTGATAATTAATGTTTGCAACCAGTTTTCGGTTAATAATTTTTTTATTGAGACCCCTCCTCGTTATTAAATTATATTAATTTAAAATTAATTATATTTTAATAATGTTGTATCGTCAAGTTTAAATCAAAAAAGAGCATCTACTAATTTAGATAGATACTACTTTAATTTACTTTATATTATTAGACAAAAAATTTTATAAATTATTAACTGAGTGGCAATACACCTAGATGTATATAATAAACAACAGCTAGTATAATCGCTAAAAGTGTGATCAAGCTGACAATCATTAACACTCTGGGTTCTACTTTTTTTCTTTTGAATCCAACAATATTTAAGATGATAGCAGCTATCAAAAGCACCAATATAATTATTAGAGTGGGCATATTTATCCTTCCATTAAATATTAATAAGAATCAACTAAACCATATTTCATCAGTATATAATGTTGAAATAGTAAAGGTCTCAGTCAAAGTCATCCTAACTCCACCAGAATGAAGCCCTCTACCAACCATTTTTTTATACAATTCATGAGTATCACTATATCTAGAATGTAAAATAATTGTTGCAACTACTCCACCAATTATACCAACTAATGAACCTACAGGTCCTAACACTGCGCCTGCTGATGCCCCAGCTAAAGCAAGTCCTGCACCACCACCAACTAAAGCTAGCGTACTGTAATATTCAGAAAAGTACCGCAGTCCTTCATTTGTCGTCGCAAATGAATTAATCCCCCCATTGTAAACAATCTCTTTAACATCTGAGCGTTGAGGCAAAATAGCTGATGCTAATTTTGATGTAAGTAAATTAGTTTTAGTATAAGTTGCTTCTGCACCATCATACTTGTTGAATAAGTTTTGAAGCTGTGTATTATAAGCCATGGGAGATAACGGTTGGTTTTTCAATCTATCTAGTTCTATATTTAGCTTTTTATAAGATTCATTTGAATTAGTTATCAAGAAATGAGTTGATTCTGGTAGTTGCACATCATTATTTGCTTTAACTTGTCTTTTGAGTAGAACACCAGATAATGACATTACGATGATTAAAGTAACCATAAATATGGAAATGAATTTCCTTATCTTCTTAATTGTTAACTCCTCCTTATTTGACATTCTCTTAATGTTATCACGCCTAACTTCCTAAATACATAAAAAAGACTAGCAGAACTCTGCTAGTCTTTTAGCTTCTCTAAATCTTCAGGATCAATGAAGATTTAGACTTTTCCTGTTTCCATATTAACATCGGCTTTAACATTTACCGGCTTTTTAAATAGGCCTGCATAAATGGATAATTTACCATTCGTAGGTGTAGACAAATTAAATTGTTTATTCATAAATATCCCCCATCTTTCATTAATTAACTACTGCCATGTTAACATTAACTGGTAAATTTCAACCAACTTAAATAACTTTTCATACTATTTAATTATCATTCCTATAATTTTGCGGAATTTCTGACATTTACGCAAAAAAATGCGTATAATGTGAATTGAAATCTATAAAATTAGGAGTTGAAAAACTTGTCAGATAACGAAAATATGCCAAAGCGTGCCGAGCGTAAAGAACAAACTGAAGATTCTTGGCTTAAGGTCTTTTTTCAATTTGTGATTACATTTATTGTGATTTTTGGTTTATTCAGTGCATTGTTTACTTTTGTTTTAGAAAAGGAAACAGTGTCTGGAACCTCTATGCAGACAACATTTGAGTCTGGAGATAACTTAATTGCTTTACGAAATCCTGGTGTTGGTCGTGGAGATGTTGTCATCGTAAAAGTGCCAACAAGCGACGGCAAAACAGAATTATACATAAAACGTATTGTGGGGCTTCCTGGAGAAAAAATCGAATC
Source organism: Holzapfeliella floricola DSM 23037 = JCM 16512 (assembly GCF_001436605.1). Classification (GTDB taxonomy): domain Bacteria; phylum Bacillota; class Bacilli; order Lactobacillales; family Lactobacillaceae; genus Holzapfeliella; species Holzapfeliella floricola. The sequence continues at coordinate 265,225 of NZ_AYZL01000020.1, forward strand.
CAAAAACGATCAAATGTTTATCAATGGTCAACAATTAGATGAATCTTACTTAGATGGTGGAAAAGCAAAATTTAAGGCTACCAACCCTGATTCACTCTTTACAAACGACTTTGAAACAACTGTACCTGCCGATAGCTACTTTGTTATGGGAGATAACCGTAGCGTATCAAAAGATAGCCGAATCATCGGTCCAGTTTCAAAAAGCCAAATTGAAGCTAAAGTTCTATGGCGCTTTTGGCCATTAAATACGATGCGAACATTCTAAAACTTGCTAATTAAACAGCAAGTTTTTTATTAGTTTAATTCAATGAAAAGAGGTAAAAAATAATGAAACAAAAATTAATTGCACTAGATCTTGATGGCACAACTTTAAACCGTCAAGGAAAAGTCTCACAAAGAACAAAAGAGACTTTATCTAAAGTGACTCAACTAGGACACCGTGTAATTTTAGCAACTGGTCGTTCTTTTCAAATCAGTAAGCATATCTACAAAGAATTAGGTCTGAATACCCCTATGGTTAATTTCAACAGTGGGCTGGTTCACTTACCTTACGAAGAATGGGACAAAGAACGCGTTGTCGGTCTTGATTTAGATGTTGTTGATGATATCATCAAACGTTCTGAAAATCGTCCAGAAGTTAGTTTATTAACCGTTGAATCTAAAGACTACTTTTGGGTTAATAAAGTTGCTAATCCTGACATTGATTTCTTCCCAAGAACGGTTACTGAAGAAGACCTACTTCCAAATTCTTATCCTCAAGAAATTATTTCAGTCATGTTATTCAGTGAAGATCCTGATGATTTAGCAAAAGAAATCAAAACAGCCTATCCTAACCTTTCCATGCATGTTTGGAAAGGACATATTAAAGGTATTGAAATCTTGTCTAAGAAGGTTCACAAAGCAGATGGCGTCTTTTATGTAGCCGATCAATTCAACATTTCAAATGACGATATTATCGCCTTTGGTGACGAAGAAAATGACTACGAAATGCTTCAATCCGTTGGTTTGGGTGTTGCAATGGCTAATGCTTCTAGTCATCTAAAAGAAATTGCCAAAGATGTTACTGAACTCACTAATGATGAAGATGGTGTCGCTCGTTACTTGGAAGACTATTTTAAATTAAATTAAAAAAAGCTATTGGACGTTTTGTCCAGTAGCTTTTTATTATTGGTCGCTTTTTAGTGTTCCACCAACTGAATAGTTGTCTTTTCTCATTTCATTTAAAACGATATGAACGTTTTCTTGTGGTGCACCAGTATTTTTGGCAATAGCTTCAGTTACATCTTTCACCAAACCCTTTAATTGTTCAGGTGAACGTCCTTCGATTAAGTCAATGTGTACAATAGGCATTATTTTTCTCCTTTAGTGTTTAAAGTTGCAATTTCTAGTAAGACATCAACAGCCTTTTCCATCACTTGAACACTAACGTATTCATAGCGACCATGCATGTTTTCCCCACCTGCAAATAAGTTAGGTGTTGGGAGTCCCATGAATGAAATCTTTGAACCATCTGTTCCCCCACGAACTGCTTTTTCATCTGTTTCAATATCTAAATTATGCATAGCTTCACGTGCTAAGTCAACCACATACATATGGTCTTTCATAACTTCATACATATTAGCGTATTGGTCTTGAATTGTTACAGATACTCGGTCAGTGTCTAATGATTCGTTGATTTCATTAGCAATTTGATGTGCAAGTTCTTTACGACGAGTTAACCCATCTTTTTCAAAATCACGAATAATATAAGAAAGTGAAGCTTGATCAACGTTACCTGACATGTCTGTTAATAAGAAGAAGCCTTCACGATCTTTTGTCTTTTCTGGGACTTCGTTTTTAGGCAATCGATCATTAAATTCAATCGCTAATAAACTAGCGTTGACCATAACACCGTAAGCTGTACTTGGGTGAACATTTTTTCCTTGAATTTCAACTTTCAGACTAGCTGCATTGAAAGTTTCATATTCTAGTTCACCTTCTGGTCCACCGTCTACAGTATAAGCAAAGTCAGCGTCAAATATATCAACGTCAAATAAGTTTGCTCCTGTTCCAATTTCCTCATCTGGACCAAACGCAATACGAATTTTACCGTGTTCAATCTCTGGATGCTTAATCAAGTAATCGGCAAATGTCACAATTTCGGCAACACCTGATTTATCGTCAGCACCTAATAAGGTTGTTCCATCAGTTGTAATAAGTGTATGACCTTCATATTTATTTAGACTGTTAAATTCTTTAGGATCTAAGTAAAAACCACTCTCACCTAGCTTGATGGCTGAGACACCATCATAGTTTTCAATTAACTGTGGTTGGATATTTTCAGAGTTAAAGTCTGCTGTATCAACGTGTGAAATAAAACCAATAGTTGGCACGTCTTTATCAGTAGTTGATTCGATTGTAGCAGTCAAGTATCCATTTTTTTCATTATAAAAGATATCACTTAAGCCAATTTCTTCAAGTTCTGCTCTCAAATTATTCAAAAAGTCTACTTGTCTTTGAGTAGAAGGAACTGTTGATGAATTTTCATCTGAACGTGTGTTTTGCTTCACATATTTCAAAAAACGTGAAGTTAAATCATTATATTTCATAATGCTCTCCTTAATTTAAATAAATTGATAGGGATCTGTTGAAATTTGTGACTGAATCACATTAACATCCCAGTCATTTTCTTTGTTCCAATCATTCAATTTTTCTGCCATTTTCACTTTAAAGATAGCTTCGATGTGATGACCAGGGTCAATAACTGGTAAGTTGTAACTGAGCATATCGTGTCCTGTATGGTAATAAACATCCCCTGTGATTAAAACATCAATCTCATTTTTTACAGCATCTAAAAAGAATTTTCCACCATCTCCACCTATTATACCAACTGTTTTAACTTTTTGTTCTGGATTTGCAGCAACTAAACGTAATCCTTGTAATCCAAACACATGTTTTAGTTCTTGTGAAAACGCAGTCAAAGTTAATTCTTGTGGCAATTGCCCCTTTCGACCAATTCCCATAGGTGTATTGCCACGTGTTAACTCAAAAGCAAACGGTTGAACGTCAGATAGTTTTAAACATTGACTTAGCCAATCATTCATTCCTTCAGGAGCCATATCAATATTAGTATGCGCTGAGTAAACGACAATATCGTGTTTAATAATTTGCGCATACATCGCGTTTTGCGGATTAGACAAGTCAAGGTTCTTGGCTGGACGAAACATTAATGGATGATGGCTAAAAATCATATCAACATCATTTTTGATTGCTTCTTCTATAACCTCTTGACGAACATCCAAAGTCGTCATGATTTTTGTGATTTCTTGATTAGGATTACCAATTTGTAATCCTATTGGGTCTTTATCCAACGCTAGGTTTTGTGGTGCAAATTGTTCAATGCGATCAATAATTTGTTTAGCTTGAACCATTATAAAACCTCCTGTTCAATCAATTTAACTGTTTTTTCAAACTCAGTAATTTTAGCTTGGTTATTTTCAGCATGTTGTTTCAACTGTCCTAAAATATTAGTTAAAGTTTCAGCTTTATGTTGCCATTTTTGCACAAAAAGTTCTGGTTTTTTTTGTAACAAAACTGGACCAAATAACAATTCAGCTTCAGAATAAGTGACCACATTTTCTGATTTTTCGGCTTTAATAATTTCATAAATGTGGCGCCCTTCTTTAACAATCGATTCTTCTATGATTTCGTATTGATGAGCGACTAACCACTGTCTGACTTCTTCTTCACCAATATTAGGCTCTAAAATCAAGGTATCAAAGTAAAGCTGCCTTTGGCTGGCTTCTTCTAAAATATCAACAATTAGCTTACCGCCCATTCCAGCGATTACCACTTGTTCAATATTATCTTCTTTTGAAAACGGCACTAGTCCGTTACCAAGTCGCGTTGATATTTGATTATCTAATTGATGGTGTTGAATATTTTCAATCGCATTATTCAACGGTCCTTCTGCAATATCCGCGGCAATAGCACTTGAAATAACACTCTTTTCAACTAAATCAATTGGTAAATAAGCGTGGTCAGTTCCAATGTCGGCTAATTTTTGATTATGATTAACTAAGCTTGCAATAGCTTCTAAGCGTTTTGAATGCATCATATCTCCCCATATCTATCCATGATTTTAACACAAAAAAAGAACTTGGTAACAATGTTATCAAGTTCTTTTCTGATAATTAGTCTAAAAAGTCCTTCAATTGATTTGAACGTGAAGGATGGCGCAATTTACGTAAAGCTTTTGCTTCAATTTGACGAATACGTTCGCGTGTTACTTTGAAGACCGTTCCAACTTCTTCTAAAGTACGTGTACGTCCATCATCCAACCCAAAACGTAAACGAAGTACGTTTTCTTCACGATCAGTCAATGTATCCAATACATTTTCTAACTGTTCTTTTAGTAATTCATAAGAAGCGTAGTCTTCAGGACTTGTTGCTTCTTGGTCTTCGATGAAGTCTCCCAAATGAGAGTCATCTTCTTCACCAATCGGCGTTTCAAGCGATACCGGTTCTTGTGAAATTTTTAGAATTTCACGAACTTTATCACGTGCCATATCCATTTCTGCACCAATTTCTTCAGGTGTTGGTTCACGACCTAAATCTTGAAGTAATTGACGTTGAATTCTAATCAATTTGTTGATTGTTTCAACCATGTGAACAGGAATACGAATTGTACGTGCTTGGTCAGCAATCGCACGCGTAATAGCTTGTCTAATCCACCAAGTAGCGTAAGTTGAGAATTTGAAACCTAAACGGTAGTCAAATTTATCAACCGCTTTCATTAGCCCCATGTTACCTTCTTGAATAAGATCTAAGAATTGCATACCACGACCAACATAACGTTTAGCAATTGAAACTACTAAACGTAAGTTCGATTCAGCTAATTCTTGCTTAGCTTCCAAATCACCGTCTTCGATTCGGTGAGCCAAACTGACTTCTTGGTCAGCATTTAAAAGAGGTACTCGTCCAATTTCTTTCAAATACATTCTAACGGGATCGTTGATTTTGATGCTTGAAGGTGCTGATAAATCTTGAATTTCTTCTTGCTTAATAGCTTCTTCTTTACTCAAAGCAAGCTTTGAAGGCTCACCCTTTTCATCCACAATTCCAATCCCATTATCTTCAAATTGACGAACTAATTCAGTAATTGCTGTTTTAGTTAGCTTAAATGGGTGAACTAGTTTATCAGCAAAATCAACTTCTTTTAATTCTTTTGTTTTTTTAGACTCTTTAACTAGTTGGTTAACCGCTTTTTCAAGTTCAGTGTTACCCTTAGTAGCACTTTTAGAGGTTTGATCTGTAACTTTTGTTTGTTTGTTTTCTGACATAGAAATACCTCCTACATTAATTCAATAAACGCCTTAATTCGATGATTTGTTGCGTCAATGCGAGCTCTTGTTGTTCGTCATGTTGACGTTTTGCTTCATTCAACTGAGCTCGCAATTTCTGCAACTGTTGCGCTTGCTTTTCTTTAATCGATCGACTTAAATAATCTTCAAGCTCTTTTGACGAATAATAGTCAGGCATTTGCATCATCTCTATAGCTACTATTATACGCTTTAAGTCATCAGAAATAAAATCGATAAACCCTGAAATTGTGGGATTATCTGTCGACTGTTTATACGTTTGCCATTCTTTAAAAATAGCGCCTAATTCTGAGTTATTGAACTCATATTGATGCTGAATGACGAAATCATTCACTTCTTCATATCTCAAAACCAAATAAATCAATCTGACTTCTGCAATTTCAAGTGCTGATAATTTCTTTGAGAAATCTTGTTTTTTTGGTTCTGGTTGTTGTTCTTGATAAGGTTTTCTTGAAACTTGTCGTCGTTGTTTTTGACTTTCAGAAAGAACAGCATTCTTAATTGTTTCAATAGGTAACTGTGTTAACTCTGCTAGTTTTTGACTGTACAAATCTTGTGTGATTTCAGTATGACTACGCGCAATCAAGCTCACAGCTGAGTTCACAAATTCTATTTTTTCACGATTATTATCTAAGTTATAGTGTCTTTGTAATAGCTGTAACCCAAAATCAATAGTTGTCATTGCACCATTAACTTGATTAACAAAAGCTTCACTGCCATAACTACGAATAAAATCATCTGGATCATGCCCGTCTGGTAGTAAAACCACCGAAAGATTGAATTGCTGCTTCTTGTCGAGTAATTTAATAGCTCGATTGGTCGCTTTAATCCCAGGATTATCACCATCATAGCAAATAACCAAATCAGAAGTGGCTTGCTTGATCAGATAAATCTGCTGATCAGTAAGGCTTGTTCCCATTGAAGCAATCCCCGTCTTTACACCTGCTTCATACGCACTAATAACATCCATAAAACCTTCAAAAAGAACCATCGACTGTCTTTGTCTAAGGTTCTTTTTGGCTTTTTGATAATTAAACAATGTCTTACTTTTATTAAAAATGTCAGTTTCTGGACTATTTAAGTACTTAGGCTCGTCAGAATCGTCTCTTAGCGTTCGTCCTGAAAATGCAATAACATTGCCATAGTTGTCTGAAATGGGGTACATGATTCGATTTTTGAACCGGTCACGTAGTTTTTCATCAGAATTACTATTGATAAACAGTCCTGAATTAGCTAAATCTTCTGGCTGATGCCCCTTATTAAGTAAGAAATCGTAAACAATGTCTCTTGGTGGTGCAAATCCAAGCTGAAATTCTTTAATTGTTGCCTCAGTCATTCCACGATTCATTAAGTAGTTTAAAGCTTCTTTACCATAATCCGTGACCATCAAAATATGATGATACAACTCACTTACTTCACGATAAGCTTGTCTAAGTGGATGACTTTTTAATTTTTCTTGTTTACTAGTTGTACTACTTTGAAGGTCTGACGGAATAGGAATATTATTATCTTGAGCGACTTTTAAAACCGCCTCAGGAAACGAAATATTCTCAATATCCATCAAAAGCTTAAAAACATTCCCCCCACGTCCACAACTAAAACAATGAAAAATTTGTTTTTCTTCAGAAATAGAAAATGAAGGTGTTCGTTCTTCATGAAACGGACAAAGTCCAAAATAGTTTTTACCTTTTTTTTGAAACTGAATATATTGGCTGGCAAAGTCTAAAATATCAGTATTCGTTCTAACCTCATCAATAAATGTTTCAGGAATAAGTTGTGCCATTTTAACTCCCCCAACTGTTAACTTACAATTGAAGTTATTTAATGACTAATCGTTGAACATCTCCTAGACGGTGTGCTAATTTGTTTAACTTGTTCAATTGTGCTAAACGGTTTTTCTTGATAGCTTCATCTTTATCCATAATCATGTTTTCTTCAAAGTAAGCTTCAATCAATGGTTCAATTGTGACTAATTGTCTGTATAGTTCTGGTAAGCTGACAGTTTGACTTAAGATATCGTTAGTTGCCACTAACAACTGTTTTTCTGAGTCTGTTTGAAGCAAGGCTTCCTCTACTGATTCATTACCATTAAATTGTGCTTTTTGTAAAATGTTACTAATACGTGTTAACGATTCTACAACTGACTTAAATTCAGAGTCTTGATGATGTTCATTTAATACTTTAGCTGCTTCAATAACTTGTAATGGATCATTTTGTACAGAATGCATAACGGTATCAATAACATCATATTTATAGTTTTGAACGGTTAAATACTGTTTAACACGATCCAAAATAAAGTCTGAAATTTGTTTAATTGTCTCTTCTGATGTAGTTAAACGAGCTGGTGTTAACCCATCTAACATTTCAATTAATTCAGGCAATAATTGGTTAAATGAAACAGACCATTTTTGATCCACTAAGATACGAACAATACCATACGCTGAACGTCTTAAAGCATATGGGTCATTTGAACTTGTTGGAATCATATCTGCACTAAAGAAAGTCAAAATAGTATCAAGTTTTTCACTAATTGAGAGCAATGCCCCAATTTTTGAACTTGGTAACTTTCCTTCAGCTGAAGTTGGTAAATACTGTTCAGCAATAGCTAAACTCACTTCATCATTTTCACCAGATAATTTGGCATATCTTTGTCCCATAATTCCTTGAAGTTCATCGAATTCACCAACCATTTGAGTTACTAAATCGAATTTGTAAATTTCACTGGCACGTACCACATCCGTTGTTTCTTGGTCAGCAAAGTGGAATTTTTTAGCCAAATCACCAGCAATTGCTTTAACACGCATCATTTTTTCAGTTAAAGAACCAATTTTATCATGAAATGTTACGTTTTTCAATTTATCGACAAAGTGTGAAATTGGTAATTTTTGATCTTCTTTATAAAAGAAATCAGCATCTTCTAAACGAGCTGTTAGCACTTTTTCATTACCTAAAGCGACGTTTTCAATGTGATCTTTATTTCCGTTACGAACTGAAATAAAGTGTGCACTCAAGCTACCATCTGCTTCACGAACGGCAAAGTAACGTTGATGGTCCTTCATTGAAGTAATTAATACTTCTTCAGGAATTTCAAGGTATTTTTTGTCAAAGCGTCCAGCAAAAGCAGTTGGATATTCAACAAGATTATTAACTTCTTCTAATAAACCTTCATCAAGTTTAACAATCCAGTTGTTTTCTTTAGCCATTTCTTCAATTTGAGAACGGATAATCGCTTTTCTATCATCTGCATCCGCAATAACAAATTCACTCTTTAGGGATTCTTCATAGTCATCAGCCTTTGCTAGACTAATTGGATCTCCTAGGAAACGATGTCCGCGAGTTTTGCGACCTGCTTCAACGTCTAATATTTGCATAGGAATAACTTCATCGTCAAATAATGACACAATCCAGTGAATTGGACGAATAAATTCAAAGTCGTAGTTTGCCCAATGCATACGAGTTGGGAATGTTAATGACATCACAACTTCACTTAACTGACCTAATAGGTTTTTAGCTTGTTTTCCTTCTTCTTTTTTGTGAAGAAAAGCATACTCTGTTCCTTTTAATTCTTCAAAATAAATATCATCAGTGCTCATGTTCTGTCCACGAGCAAACCCTTGTGCGGCTTTAGTCCAGTTACCTTCATCATCTAACGCAATCTTTTTAGCAGGTCCTTTTTGGACTTCATCGATATCATCTTGTTTTTCGTTTAATTCTTCAACAAGTAGTGCTAGACGACGAGGAGTAGAGAAAGTTTTTATTTCTTTATAGTTTAATTTGTTTTCTTTTAAAAATTTTTCTGTTTTAGTTAGTAATTGTTTAATCGTTGGTGTGACCACATGTGCGGGCATTTCTTCAAGACCAACTTCTAATAAATAGTTTTTAGTCATTTTCTTCACCTGCTTTTTGAGCTTTATTTTTCAATAATGGAAATCCTAACTTACGTCTTTCTTCAACAAAGGCAGAAGCGACTCTGTGTGCCATGTTTCTAATACGAGATAAGTAACCCGCACGTTCTGTAACTGAAACAGCTCCACGAGCATCTAGTAAGTTAAATGTATGTGATGATTTCAAGATGTAATCATATGCTGGGTGAACTAAACCTAATTCAATTAAGCGCAGTGCTTCTTTTTCATACATATTGAATAAAGTGAGCAATTCTTCTTGATTGCTGTCTTCAAAAGCATATTTTGAATGTTCATATTCAGGCTCTTTGAAGATATCACCATATAACACACCATCTGCCCATTCTAGGTCAAATACTGAGTCAACATCTTGAATATAAGAAGCTAAACGTTCCACACCATATGTGATTTCACTTGTAACGGGCTTAACTTCAATTCCCCCAACCACTTGGAAGTAAGTGAATTGTGTAATTTCCATACCATCTAGCCAAACTTCCCAACCAACACCGGCAGCACCCATAGATGGGTTTTCCCAGTTGTCTTCAACGAAACGAATGTCGTGTTCTAGTGGATCAATACCTAAAGCACGTAAACTATCCAAATAAAATTCTTGAATATTTGCTGGAGAAGGTTTCATTACCAATTGGAACTGGTGATGTTGGAACAGTCTGTTAGGATTTTGTCCGTAACGACCATCTGCAGGTCTTCTTGAAGGTTCAACGTAACAAGCGTTCCATGGTTCTGGTCCAACAGCTCTTAAGAAAGTGTAAGGACTCATTGTTCCTGCACCTTTTTCTGTATCATATGCGTTCATAATCATAGCACCTTTAGAAGACCAGAATTCTTCTAAAGTTGCAATCATTTGCTGAATATTCATCTTTATTTACTCCTTTTTTTGCAATAAAAAAACCTATGCATAAACATGCATAGGGACGATTAATCGCGGTTCCACCCTAATTCCGAAAAATTCGGCTACTTAATTGTAAAACTACTCCATAGTGCCCTTCATTTATTCCTAAATCTATGGCTCTCACTAATCCACAGTCGCTTAAATTTAGATTCAATAAACTACTAATCTACTTCATTATAGCTTCGATATACACTTAATAGAATACACTTTATATGTCATAGTTTCAATATAATTATAAGAAAATTTAACAATTAACTTAAACGATTAACCAGTCTGTCATTTGATTTAAGTACTGTTTAGATTTTAAATTCATTTCTAATGTTTCATTATAAATCCGATCAATTGCTTTCGATAATCTTGATTGTGTTTTAAGCTTGATAGTTACTTGATTTAACTTATCTAGCGGCACAAAAGCTAAGGTCCTTAAAAGACTCACTTCTTGAACTGACAAATCTAATAGTTGAATATTATTAATCTGTGATAAGTGCTTTTGACATAATATGCCACCTTTTTCAATTGAGTACTTAAAGTCACCTACAGTATTGTGACAAATAACACATTTTTTTAATTCAGGAGCAACACCAAATGCTTTGAGCATTTTTAACTGAAAAATTTGCATCACAATTTCTGGATTTTTACCTTCATTAATTTTTAACAGTGCTTGTTTAAGTAAGTTATAATAATCATTTTCTACCTGATAGTCAACAAAGGCATGATTAGCCAAATCACACAAAAAAGTAGCATAGGCACTTTTTTCAATATCCGTAATAATAGTTTCAAACTGAGTAACTTTTTTAGTGGTATTGAGCCTACTAATACGATTAGGCTTTATATCAATCAGATAATGACCATAAGAAAAATTAAGTACACTACTATTTAACTTCGACTTAGGTCTTTTAGCACCTTTAACAATCATCGTAAACAAACCATAATCTTGAGTAAAAATTCGGACTAACACATCAGTTTCTTGATAAGGTTGCCTTTTAAAAACAATCCCTTCAACCCATTGTTTGTTCATTAGCTCAAATCTTTAGGATTATAGCCTGACTGTGCTAAGAACAACGGATCTTTACGCCAGTTCTTTTGGACTTTAACCCAAAGTTTTAAGTTGATTTTTTCGCCAAGTAAGTTTTCAATTTCTTGACGAGACTTAATTCCAATACGTTTTAATAAACTGGCACCTTGCCCAATCACGATAGCTTTTTGGCTGTTTCGTTCGACAAAGATAGTCGCATCAATTTGAAGTTTCCCTTCGATACGCTCGCTCATTTGATTGACTAAAACAGCGACTGAATGAGGAATTTCATCATGAGTAAATTCCAGTATTTTTTCACGAATAAGTTCAGCTACAACAAAATATTCGGGTCTATCTGTTAGCTGATCTTCATCATAAAATTGCGGACCAACAGGAAGTTCATCTCCTAGTTGATCTAATAATTCTTCAACATTATTCCCCTGTATTGCAGAAATTGGATAAACCTCTTTAAAATCTAGCTCATGACGATACTGTTCAATATAAGCCAATAAATCATCTGGATGAACCAAATCGATCTTATTGATAATAAGGTAGACAGGTTTTTTTACATCTTGTAATAAGTTTAATATAAATCTGTCACCAGGTCCCATCTTATCTTCAGCAGATACCATAAATAAAATGACGTCAACTTGATTCAACATTCCTAATGAAGATTTAGACATAAAGTCATCTAGTTGGTTTTTAGGCTTGTGAACACCAGGTGTATCCAAAAATACCATTTGAGCTTTTTCTGAAGTATAAATACCATTAATGTTGTTACGTGTTGTTTGAGCTTTTTCTGACATTATTGCGATTTTTTCACCAATAATACGATTCATTAATGTTGATTTACCAACATTGGGACGACCAATAATCCCCACAAAACCTGATCTAAATTCGTTATTTTCCATTGTTAAGCTCCTCGCTTGTAAAATAATAAGGTAAAATTTCTTTCAAACTAAATTGTTTAAGATCCTCTGTTTTAGCAGATGCTAAAAAGATACGTGTTTTTTGAGTCAATAACTCACTCATCACCTGACGGCAAGCACCACAAGGCGAAATGGCACTAGGCGTATTCCCAATAACCACAAAGTCTGTGATAATTGGTCGTTCATCATTTTGATTAATGCTTTCAAATAAACACACACGTTCGGCACACATCGTCAATCCATAAGATGCGTTTTCAACATTAATTCCTTTGTAAATATTGCCTTGAGCATCAAGTGCAACAGCTGCAACTGGAAAACGAGAATAAGGAACATAGGCTCTTTTTAAATGATTTTTAGCAATTTGTACTAATTGTATTATCTCCATATTGTGTTATTTCTCCACTAATTGATAAATTTAGGAATAAAAATAATGGCACCAATAATAACCGCCATCATAGCTGTCAAAACAACGAAACCTGCAGCAGTATCTTTTGCATACTTAGCATAATCATGATATTTAAAATCCGCAGCTAAATCAACAACTGTCTCAATTGAAGTATTAGCCACTTCAGCTATAATAACTGAAAAAATCGAAAATATAACCCAAAGCCATTCAGCATGTGAGATTTTATAATAAAAACTAACGATAATTACAATTATACTAACGATAATATCAATTTTAAAATTACGTTCAACTTTTAAAACATGTAAAATACCATCTACAGCATGTTTTAATGATTGAAAAAAGTGACGGTTTTTTTGTATCTGTTTTTTATCTTTTAAGGCCATAATCATCTAAGATTTGGTTTTGTAACCCAATCATTTCCTTTTCTTCTTCCGGATCAATGTGATCATACCCACTTAAATGAAGAAAACCATGAACCAAAGTATATCCAAATTCACGGTCGAATCCATGACCATATTCTTCTCCATGCTCCGCAACAATTGCTGGACAAATAATTAAATCACCAATATTTCTGGCAATACCAAATGTTTGCTGAAGCATTTCAATTTCATCTTGATCTTCGCCATCTTCAATTGCAAAACTGATTACGTCTGTTGAATTATCTTTACCACGATAAGTCTGGTTAATTTTTTTGATTTCATCTTCACTGACAAAACTGACGGACATTTCAATAGATTGTTCAGGTGCAATTTTATCTTTGGTATAATCTAACAACCTTTGAGCCCAGTCTACTTGTTTTGAACTCAATAAATTTTCTTCGTTTATAATAGTAATATCTAATTGGCTCATTCTTGTTCCTCATTCTTTTCGTAAGCTTCAATAATTTTAGTGACAACCGGATTCCTTACAACATCATTAGCTGAAAAATTCACAAACTTAATGGCACTAATATCTTGTAGCCTTTGCTTTGCTTCAATTAATCCGCTTTTAGCATTATAAGGTAAATCGACTTGTGTAATATCTCCATTCACAATCATCTTTGAGTCAAATCCTAAACGTGTTAAAAACATTTTCATCTGTGAACGTGTTGTATTTTGAGCTTCATCTAAAATCACGAACGCAGAGTCTAATGTGCGTCCTCTCATATAAGCTAGTGGCGCAATCTCAATGATTTCTCGTTCCATTAACCTATTTGTTGCTTCAGTACCAAAAATCGCATACAGTGCATCATAGATAGGACGTAGATAAGGATCAATTTTGTCTTTTAAATCTCCGGGTAAAAATCCTAAATTTTCTCCTGCTTCAACTGCTGGTCTAGTTAGTATTATTCTTTCTACTTCTCCTCTTTTGAAAGCGGATATAGCCATGATAACAGCTAAGTAAGTTTTTCCTGTTCCTGCTGGACCAATACCAAACACAACATCATGATGTTTAATAGCCTCAACATAGTGAGCTTGACTAAGGTTTTTGATTCGGATTGGCTTTCCTTTTGCGTCTCTAATCAATATTTTTTGATAAAGATCTTCAAAATAATCAAGAGTGCCTTTTTGTGCCATCTTTATCGCGCTCATTACATCTGAACCATTAATTTTAACACACTGACTGATTAAATTTGAAAGTGACTTTAATAATTGTTCAACTAATAAAACATCTGGTTCTAAACCTTTAAGGCTAATACCATCACCCTGGTTAGTCAACTCAACGTCAAAGTAATCTTGTATTAATTTTAAGTATTGATCATTAACACCAACTAAACTAATCAAATCATCAGAATTTAGGGTTTGGAAATAGGTGTTTTTCATCATTGTCTCTGCCAATAATACGCCTCCAAAAGTATATTTATATCTACACTAATAATAAAGCTTTTTGGGGCGAAAAAAAACCCTTATTTCTGGAAATATAACCAAAAATAAGGGTTTTACGAGACGTTATCTCTTACGTTTACGAGCTGCTTCAGATTTTAATTTTCTTTTTACACTTGGTTTTTCGTAAAATTCGCGTTTACGGTACTCTTGGAGTGTACCACTTTTAGAAACGGAACGTTTGAAGCGACGAAGAGCATCATCAAGAGATTCGTTGTCATGAACGACTGTCTTTGCCATATGATATCCCTCCTTCCATTTCTATGACCCTATAGGTCAACTAATTACAAGATTATTATATCGAACAAAGATAACCAGGTCAACAAAATATCACTATGTTTTTTAATTTAATTCTTAATTATTACTTTTCAGCTAAAATCACTTGTTTCAATTGACTGTCAAATGTCTTTTGACGTAGCATATCAATTTCATACTTATAAGGTGAATATTTCTTTTTAGGATCTGATTCATCAGGAATAAATGGTGTTTCAAGTATTTTAGGTAAAGTTTTAAAAGAGTCATAGTAGGCTACTTTTTGGAGAGTTTCGAATCCTAGTTCTCCAAAGCCTAAATTCTCGTGGCGATCTTTGTGAGAGGCTAATCCAAACTTAGAATCATTCAAATGAATCACTGAAATTCGATTAACTCCGATTATTTTATCAAATTCAGCCATTACACCTTCAAAATTATTTTTGATATCATATCCTGCATCATAAACATGACAGGTATCAAATGTGACTGATAATCGATTAGAGTAATTAGACCCTTCAATAATTTGAGCAATTTCTTCAAAGGTTTTACCAATTTCGGTCCCTTTTCCGGCCATTGTTTCAAGTGCAATGCTGACAGTCTTTGTCTCACTTTTTTCAATTGCCTCATCTAATCCCTTGATGATTTGAGCAATAGCTGCTGCTTCACCAGATCCAACGTGCGATCCTGGATGAAAACTAATATATTTAGCTCCAATAGCTTCAGCACGCTTCATTTCATCAGCTAAGAAATTAACCGCAAACGTAAAGTTTTCAGGCTTTTTCACGTTCCCTAAATTGATAATATACGGGGCATGTACTACGATGGGATTAATGTGATTTTCTTCGATAATAGGTGTTGCTTCTTCAATATTAAAATCAGCTAACGGACGCCTTCTCGTATTTTGTGGAGCTCCTGTAAATACCATCATGGTATTTGCTTGATTAGCAATAGTTTCTTCTGTAGATAGTAGCAACATTTTCTTACCTGATAGTTTAACGTGGCTACCAATAATTAATGATTCTTTATTCAACTTTAGGCTCCTTAAATCTACCGATAACTTTTTCAGCTTTTGTAATGCTGACAAATGCATACGGATCTTTATTTTGAATAACATGAACAAGTTCATGCATTTCATATCTTGATATTATTGTAAATAAGATAGTTTTTTCTGTATGGCCAAAAGCTCCTTCAACATCATGAATTATCGTAATTCCGCGACGCATTTTGTCTTGGATATCATCAATAAGATCTCTAGGATGCTCAGTTATAATCATTACTTGCATTTTTTGATTTTGCGTATAAATCATATCAATAACACGGCCATTAACAAAAATTCCTATGGCTGTATAAAAAGCAAATGCCCATCCAAAAATAAATCCAGCTACAGACACAATGATTAGGTTAAAAAAGATGTTGATAGTTCCAAAACTATGACCCGTTTTTTTACGAATGATGATGCCAATAATATCTAATCCACCAGTTGAAATACCACTCTTTAAAGCAAATCCAGTTCCAGCACCGTTGACCACTCCCCCAAATAATGCACAGATAATTGGATCAAACTGTGTACTAATTGGTGGCATAACTTTCATCATAATTGATGAAAAAGCAACAGCCAAGACTGTATACAAAGTAAACTTATGACCGATTTTCAGCCATCCCATAATAACTAACGGAATATTCAAAGCAAAATACATTATATTCGTTGGTAATATGTTGTGTGATAAACTTTGAATAATTTGTGCAAACCCTGTCACACCACTTGCGTAAATATGACCTGGTTCCCAAAAAAAGTTTAATGCAATCGATACACATAATGCATAAATAACAGCCGCACTAATTTTGGAAAAATTTGTGTGCTGTCGTCTTATTTGCGACAGTTGATCCATAGTTTTTACTTCCTTTTATTTAAACTTATCCTAAGTTTAACAAAAAAACTAATTTTTTAAAGGAATTATCTACTATTTCCATACTTCTTTCTTGAACTGTTCGCGACCACCTAGTTCTTCCATTTCAAATCTTACTGGATCTTTTTTATAAAAGTCTTGATGATAGTCTTCTGCCTCATAAAATGGCGCTTCTTTTTCGATTTTTGTAACAATTGGATTTTCAAAACGCCCGCTTTTTTTAAGCTCATCTCTAGATTTTTGAGCTATTACTTGTTGACTATCCTTATGGTAAAAGATAACTGGACGGTACGAATCACCACGGTCTTGGAATTGACCCATCGCATCAGTTGGGTCTGTTTGACGCCAGTAAATTTCAACAAGTTCTGAATAAGAAATAACGTCAGCATCATACTCTATCTTGACTGCTTCGGTGTGACCTGTCGTACCCGCACAAACTTGTTCGTATGTTGGACTTTCAACATGGCCGCCCGTATAACCAGAAGTTACTCTAATAATTCCTGGTTGTTCATCAAAAGGTTTGACCATACACCAAAAACAACCACCTGCAAAAATTGCATACTCTTTTTTCATATCCAACTAACCTCCTAAGTCTTATTTGTTAAATAAAATTAAGTATTTGCCATACCCTTTTTCTTCAAGTTGATTTACCGGAATGAAACGTAATGCAGCTGAATTAATACAGTATCTCATGCCACCTTTTTCAAGTGGTCCATCATTAAATACATGTCCCAAGTGTGAATCAGCGTCTTTACTTTTGACTTCGATTCTCTCCATACCATGAGAAGAGTCTCTTTTTTCAACCACTTTGTCGATTGGTTTTGTGAATGATGGCCAGCCACAACCAGCATCGTATTTATCTGTTGAAGAAAATAATGGCTCACCACTTACAACATCCACAAAAATACCATCTTGCCAAAAATCATCATATTCACCCGTAAACGGTGCTTCTGTTGCAGCGTTTTGTGTCACTTCGTATTGTTCTTTAGTTAATTGTTCTCTTAAATCTTTAGACATTATAATTCTCCTCTCGAACTTCTTTTTAGTAAGTTTAAGGTTAGTATATCAAAAAAATAATTGTTTACAACCTTTTAACAAAATAAAAAACGACAAATAATTTAATATTTATCGTTTTTTTATTAATTAATCTCTTGTTTCGATACCTAACTCTGCTAGTTGTGCATCAGAAACTTCTGCAGGAGCATTCATCATTGGTTCACTTGCTTTTGAGTTTTTAGGGAAAGCAATAACATCACGAATGTTATCGCGACCAGCAAGTAACATTGCAAAACGGTCTAATCCGATTGCTAATCCACCATGTGGTGGAAAACCAAAATCAAGTGCATCTAGTAAGAATCCAAACTGTTCTTTAGCACTTTCTTCTGTAAATCCTAGAACTTTAAACATTTTTTCTTGGATTTCGCGATCATGAATACGGATTGATCCTCCACCTAGTTCATAACCATTCAATACAATATCGTAACTACGAGCATGTGCTTTATGAGGTTCAGTATCTAATAATTTAACGCCTTCATCGTCAGGCATCGTGAAAGGATGATGAGCTGCTGCCCATTTTTCATCGCCTTCGTCGTATTCAAATAACGGCCAGTCAACGATCCATAAGAAATTAAACTCTTCTTTATTAATTAAGTTTTGTTCTTTAGCAATTTCAACACGTAAGTAACCTAATGTGTCTGCAACAACTTTAGCACGATCAGCAACAAATAATACCAATTCATCTCCTACAAGGTTCAATTTGTCTTTCAATTCATTATGTTGATCAGTTACAAATTTAGCAACAGGACCATTAAATTCGCCATCAACAAATTTCATCCAAGCTAATCCTTTTGCACCAAAACGTTTAATGTATTCTTGTTTTTGATCAATTTGTTTACGTGAGTATTCATTTGCACCATTTTTGATAACGATAGCTTTAACTTGTCCACCACTAGCTACTGCTCCAGAAAACACTTTAAAGTCACTATCTTTGAATAGGTCTGATAAATCTTGAAGTTTCATATCAAAACGTGTATCAGGTTTGTCAGAACCATAGTTTGCCATTGCATCATGCCATGACATTCTTTGGAATGGTGTTTTGACATCAAGACCTTTTACGTCTTTCATTACCTTTTTGATTAAACCTTCAGTGATATCTTGGATCTGTTCTTCATCTAAGAAAGTTGTTTCCATATCGATTTGAGTAAACTCAGGTTGTCGGTCTCCACGTAAATCTTCATCACGGAAACAGCGTGAGATTTGGTAGTAACGGTCAAATCCAGCACTCATCAATAGTTGTTTAAATAATTGAGGAGATTGAGGTAAAGCGTAAAAACTACCTGGATAAACACGTGAAGGAACTAAGTAGTCGCGAGCACCTTCTGGTGTTGATTTACCTAAATAAGGTGTTTCGATATCAATAAATCCTTGTTCGTCAAAGAAGGCGTGAATTGAGTGCATCATTTTTGAACGCATCATAATGCCGCGTTGCATTTCAGGACGACGCAAATCTAAGTAACGATATTTTAACTTAGTTTCTTCTGAAGCTTGCACGTCATCACTGATGTCGAATGGTGGTGTTTTTGCTTTATTAAGCAATTCAATACCATCTACTTCAACTTCAATTTTACCCGTTGGATTGTTTAGATTTTGTGTTGCTTCTGAACGTTTAACGACTTTACCATGAACTGAAATAACGTCTTCAGCACGCAATGTTTCAGCAACGGCTAGTGCATCTGCACTAAAAGCTGTATTGAAAACAAGTTGAACAAATCCAGAACGGTCTCTTAAGTCAACAAAGATTAAGCTTCCTAAACTACGACGTTTTTGAACCCATCCGTGAAGTGTCACATGTTTTTCTACTAATTCTTCGGTCACTTGACCATTATAAGCTGTACGTTTTTCCATTTTCACTATCCCCTAGTTAATTTCTTTTAATAATTGTAGTGCATTTTTGTTTAAAGACTTAAAATCTACAACAGTTTGTGAACCATCTTCAAGATTTTTAAGTGTTGCAGCTTGTTTTTCGACTTCTTGATCTCCAATAGTCAAAATATACTTAGCTTGATGACGATCAGCTGATTTAAATTGGTTCTTAAGTTTACGTTGTGAAACATCAAAAACAACTTTAATTCTTTGATTTCTCAAAGAACGCGCTAGTTTCAAAACAGTTGCCACAGAATTATCACCAACATTAGCAATATAAATCTCTGGACCTTCTGTTGCAAACATTTCAGGGTTTTGTTGTTGTAAAACTAGCATCAGTCTCTCAAATCCAATACCAAAACCAATGGCTGGTGTTTCAGGGCCTGAAAATTCTTCGACTAATTTATCGTAGCGACCACCCGCTAGCACAGTGCTTTTGCTTTGCCACAAGTTTTTATCTTCAATCATAAATTCAAAGATTGTTCCTGTGTAGTAATCTAAACCACGAACCAAGTTATCATCGATTTGATAATTAATACCTAACTCATCAAGCATACTTAAAACAAAGCCGAAATGTTGGTTAGTTTCATCATCTAAATAATCACGTAACTTAGGTGCATCTGCCACCAGTTCTTGATCACGTTTATCTTTTGAATCTAAAATCCTAAGTGGATTCACTTGTAAACGTTGTTTAGAATCATCTGATAATTCATCTTTAAAAGGCTCAAAATAATTAACTAGTGCTTCGTGATAATTTTTTCTAACTTCTGCGTTCCCTAGTGAGTTAAGATGTAATTCAAAGTTTTGAACATTTAATTTTTGTAGTAAATCATGGGCTAATAAGATGATTTCGACATCTTGCATTGGATGCGTTGCACCAAATGCTTCCACACCAATTTGATGAAACTGTCTTTGACGTCCAGCTTGCGGACGTTCATAACGAAACATTGGACCTATGTAGAATAGTTTCACTGGTTTTTCGTGTTCAGGTGCATACAGTTTATTTTCAACGTATGAGCGAACGGTTCCAGCTGTCCCTTCTGGTCTCAATGCAATATGACGATTTCCTTTATCGAAGAAATCATACATTTCTTTTGATACAACATCTGAAGATTCACCACTAGAACGAGCAAATAACTCATATTGTTCAAAAATAGGCGTTCTGATTTCATTGAAATCATACAGATCCATAAAATTTCTAACTTCAGTTTCAACATACTGCCAACGATTAGATTCACCCGGTAATATGTCAACTGTTCCCTTAGGTTTTTGTAACTTCATACACAAGACCCTTCTCTATCCAGTTTTTTGTCTTATTCATTAGTATAGAATACTAGAAAAAGATGCTCTATGTCAATTTAGACTACAGCTCATAAACAATTGTGACAGGTCCATCATTAACTGATGCAACTGCCATATCTGCTCCAAATTGTCCTTCTTTAACTGTTAAGCTTTCTTCTCTTAATAAGTCATTGAACTGATTATAAAATTCTTCAGCTTGTTTAGGTGCCATGGCTTCTTGAAAATGAGGACGATTGCCCTTCTTGGTATTGGCAAGTAAAGTGAATTGACTCACTGATAAAATTTCACCTGCTACATCTTTAATGCTCAAATTCATTTTTTGATTATCATCACTAAAGATTCTCATTTTAGCAATTTTTTGTGCTGCTTTTTGCAGCATATCCGGCGTGTCATCTTGATGAACACCGACTAGTAACAGTAACCCTTTTTTAATTTGTGAGTACAATTGATTATCAATTGTCACACTAGCTTCTTGTACACGTTGAATAACAATTTTCATTATTGATCTGCTCTCTTTGCTTCATAAACATCTGGAATATTTTTTATTTGTATCAAAATTTCATTAAGGTGTTGTGAGTTTTTAACAGAGACGGTTAAGCGAACGTGTGCCATATCATTATGATCAACGCGACCGCTAATATTAGATAGCTTCTTAGAAACTGCATTGAGCTTTTGAAGAATGTCATTTAGCAAACCACTACGGTTAAAGCCATAGATACTTAGATTTGCAAAGTATGTTTGATCTTTTGAAGAAACATCCATCCATTCAACATCCATTACACGACCTTCAATACGGTCTGACTCACTGATATTTGAGCAATCAGCACGGTGAATTGTGACACCTCGTCCCTTTGTCACATAGCCGACAATCGCATCCCCAGGTACCGGATTACAGCATTTGGCTAGTCTAACTAATAAGTTATTCAATCCTTGGATAATAACACCATTTTCATGCTGAATCTGCATCTTAGTTGGTTCATGCTGTTTAGATCGATCGATTTGGTTATGTGCTTTATTATCAACAGAAGACAAGATTGAATCTTCTAGTTCCTTGCGTTTTTGTGCTTCGTTTTCACGACGTCTTTTTTCGGTTAAGCGATTAGCTGCAACAAGAGGGGTTATTTCACCATAACCAACAGAGCTAAATAATTCTTCTTTGGAGCCAAAATTAAATCGGTCAACTAGTTCTTGAATGTGTTCCTTATCCATAAATTCTTTTGGTGAATAACCCATTTCAATCAATTGGTTTTCAATGTCGTTATGGCCTTTTTCAATATTTTCATCTTTAGTCTGATTTTTAAAGTAACGTCTGATTTTGTTTCGTGCTCGGGATGTCTTAACGATATTAGTCCAATCGCGACTTGGATTAGCATTTGATGATGTATTGATTTCGATTATATCGCCATTTTTCATCTTATAATCAAGTGGTACCATCTTAGCATTAACACGTGCTCCGACTGCATGGTTCCCTACTTCTGTATGAACCAAATAAGCAAAGTCTAATGGGATAGAGCCTTTTGGCAATTCATAGACATCACCTTTCGGTGTGAAAACATAAACTCGATCAGAGAACAAGTCTCCTTTAACGCTTTCCATGAAATCTCGTGCGTTAGTTGAATCTTCTCGTAAATCTAAAATTTCACGAAAAATATCGATTTTTTCACCAGCTTCATCAATTCGAACGGGAGAACTAACTCCTTCTTTATAAGCCCAATGAGCTGCGATACCAAATTCAGCAATTTCATGCATTTCTTCAGTTCTGATTTGAATTTCAAGAGGCTTTCCACCAGGCCCAATAATGGTAGTATGAAGTGATTGATAGCCATTAGCCTTAGGAACTGCAATATAGTCCTTAAAACGTCGCGGTACAGGTTTCCATTTTGTATGGACTGCACCTAAAACTGCATAACAGTCTCTCACATTTTTAACTAGAATACGAACAGCAGATAAATCGTAAAGTTCATCAAATTGTTTATGCTTATCCTTCATCTTTTTGTAGATAGAGTAAATGTGTTTTGGACGACCATAAATATTGTATTCTATATTCAAATCATCCAATGTTGTCTCCATTGTACTAATAGCATCAGCAATGTAGCCTTCACGTTCACTACGTTTGGTCTTCATTAAACTTACTATACGATAATATTGTTGTGGATTTAAATAATGAAGTGAAATATCTTCTAATTCCCATTTAATTTTACTAATTCCTAGACGGTCTGCTAATGGTGCATAAATTTCAATTGTTTCTGTTGAAATCCGACGTTGCTTATCTGGTCTTAAGTGACCTAAAGTCCGCATATTGTGTAAACGGTCTGCTAGTTTAACCATGATAACACGCAAATCTTGAGCCATAGCGATTAACATTTTTCGATGATTTTCTGCGAGTTGTTCTTCGTGTGACATATACTTAATTTTACCAAGCTTTGTTACACCATCAACAATGGTCGCAACATCTTTACCGAAGAGTTCTTCGACATCTCCAAGCGTTACTTCCGTATCTTCAACAACATCATGCAAAAACCCACTGACAATAGTCTCTGGATCCATTCTTAATTCAGCTAAACTTCCTGCTACTTGAATAGGATGAATAATATATGGTTGTCCCGATTGACGTTTTTGGTCTTTGTGTAGATAGGCTGCAAATTCATAGGCTTTTTTCACAAAGTCTAAGTGTTCTTGATTCATGTATTCAGCGCAAAGATCAAATACCTCTGTGACTGTTAAATCTTTATGTTTAGACATAGTCTCAACCCCTAGCTTTTCTGTAGTTATTATAGTTGAATTATAACAACCTTAATTTTAAAATACCAATTTAATCATCAATGTCTCAACTCTGTTTGATAAGATAACGTACTTAGAAAGTATAGTGGTGCTGTTTCAACTCTCAAAATACGTGGACCTAATGCTGCAACATCGGCACCTTGATTCACTAAACTTGACACTTCTTCTTGTGCCAATCCACCTTCAGGACCAAATACACCCAGCAATTTTTGACAAGGTTGTACTTGTTCAAATACTTTAACTAAGTTAGACTTTTCGGATTGTTTGGCTGCTTCTTCATAAGCTACTACAGTCTGATCAAACTCTGATAGTGATAGATCACTTAATTTATCTAGCACTTTGACTTCAGGGACTATTGATCGTCTTGATTGTTCAGCAGCTTGTTTAGCAATCGTATTTAACCGGTCTAACTTTTTGGCCAGTCTATCGGCTTTTAATTTGGCTACAGCATACCTAGAGTTAAAGAAAATAAAGGTATTAGCTCCAAGTTCTGTTCCTTTTTGGATAATCCATTCTGCTTTTTCTTTTTTAGGCATCCCCACTAATAAAGTAACATCTTGTTGAAGCTCGACTTGGCGAGTTTGTTCCGCAAAGATTTTAACTTCGACACTTTTGTTTTCTAAACTAATGATTTTAGCTTGAAAAACATGATGATTTTGATCAACGAGTTCAAGTTCATCATCTACTTTGCTTCTTCTAACACGTGATACACGATGTGCAATATCTTTAGGTAGTGATATTATTTGGTCAACAACTAAAGGCTCCTCTAAAAAATAATGTTGCATACTTACACCTCTTGTTTTTTCACGAGTAAACTTACCCATGTTTTTTGATGCATCTCACTAACCACTTCAAAATTATAAGCAGTCAACTTCGCAACCAACTTGTCACGTTGAGCTTGATCAATGCCTGATAAAATAACTACACCATTATCATCCAAATGCTCTGCTAAATTCGGTACCAGTTCCATCAAAATTTCAGCTAAAATATTGGCAATAATAATGTCACATTCACCTGAAACTTGTTCTAGCAAATCACTTTCTTGTAAAGTGATTTGGCTTTCCAACCGATTTAATTTGATGTTTTCTTCAGCAAAAGTCAACGCATGCGCATCAATATCAGTTCCAATGACTTGTTTAGCTCCCATTTTATGTGCAGCAATCGCTAAAATTCCTGAACCTGTTCCAAGGTCTAACACGCGTGCATTTTCTTTAACCATTGTTTTTTCAAGGTATTGTAAAGCTAACTGCGTTGTGATGTGCGTTCCTGTCCCAAAGGACATCCCTGGATCTAAACGGATAATCTGTTCAGACTGTGAAGCTAATTGATAGTCTTCCCATTCAGGAACAACTGTAAACCAATGAGACAGACGAACAGGATGATAGTACTCTTTCCAATTATTTTCCCAGTCTTGATTAATAATACGATTTAATGCAATTACACCTGAACCTATGTTTAATTGGTATCCTTTTAGTTCAGTTAACTTTTCTTTAGTTTTAATGGGCAATGTTTCATCAAAATCAGCTTCATCAAAGTAACCACTAACTTCTGCTGACTCTGGTAAATCTTTAATATCATCTGTAACGATTAGTTCACCGTACCCTGGCGTATTTTTATTTTCAAAATCTTGACGATCCCTGGTTTGAATACCTAAAGCCCCATTAGCCATTAAAAAAGCTGATAACGCTTCAACAGAATCTGTCGCTGTTTGAATTGATAATTCGATTAAATTCAAAATATTCCCTCGCTTCAATTAAAATTATGGTTACATTATAACTTATTTTTACGTGGATTTCTTTTGACACTTAAAAATCACATTGCTAAGATTATACTTATTACAAATAAAAAGGAGTCTTTAAATGTCTAAGAAAAAAACTAAGATATCAAAAACATTAGTTGAAAAAATGTTAGATCAGCAAAAAATTGCTTATCAATCGATAATTGCCCCTACAGTTAAAGATGGGGATGTTGACTCTTTAGATACTGCCAACTTCCCGCAACATACTACAACTATTTATAAAACACTTGTCCTCAAGGGTACTGAAAATGCGATTTTAGTTGGTGTTGTTCCATTGGATAAACATCTCAGCTACAAAAAGTTATGCCAACTTTCTGGCGATAAAAAAGTTCACTTGCTACCGTTAAAAGATTTAGAAAAAACAACAGGCTATGTTCACGGAGCAAACACGCCAATCGGTATTTATGACAAACTAAAAGTTCCTATCTTCTATGATCAACAAGCCAATTCAGAAGATGAAATTATTGTTTCCGCTGGAAAAGTTGGTCGCAGTGTTCAAATTAAAGTTTCAGATTTAGTTAATATTACTGCTGGTAAATTTGGTGACATTGCAGAGGAGAAATAATGACTTTTAACCCTTTACAAGAACGCTACGCCTCAATTGAAGTCATGGAAACATTACCAGAAGAATTGATTCATTTAATCTGGGAAACAATTGACAATCAATTATCCGGTCTAGTTCCTCTAGAAAACTTATTAACCTTTACATTATTTTTAAATAACCAAACACAAAAGCTAAAATTTGTACAACCGGGTACAGATTTAGAAGTTGATTTTGATTTAAAAAAGCCCTTTTTAATTAATCAGCCTCTTACAGTACTCGCTTATGATGCCGATAATCACCAAACATTATTATTTGAAAACGAACTAAAAACCCCTTAAAGCTAGTTTATAGCTTTAAGGGGTTTTTTCGTTAAGGAGCGTACAGGATTTGAACCTGCGCGCCGGTATTAACCGGTTCGCCGGATTTCGAGTCCGGTGCATTACCACTCTGCCAACGCTCCATAATCAAGGATAATCCTTGATATTAATAGTCCATTAATGTAAACATGTCGTAATCTTTAATCTTGTCACGACCATTTAGGTCTTTTAATTCGATTAAGAAAGCTGTTCCAACAACAATTCCACCTAGTTTTTCAACTAAGTCAATAGTGGCACGAACCGTACCACCTGTTGCCATTAAATCATCAGCAACCAGGACTTTTTGACCAGGCTTAATTGCATCTTTGTGCATATAAAGTGTGTCTTGACCATACTCCAAGTCATAAGAAACAGAAACTGTCTCACGAGGTAATTTTCCTGCTTTACGAGCAGGTGCAAAACCAACACCTAACTCATCTGCTACAGGACAACCTACTAAAAATCCACGAGCCTCAGGGCAACATACCATATCAACCCCAAGGTCTTTAGCATATTTAACAATTTCCATTGTTGCAGCATGGTAAGCTTTACCATCGGCCATTAAAGGTGAAATATCACGAAAAGTCACACCTTCGCTTGGAAAGTTAGGAACATCTGCTACGTAATCTTTAAAATTCATTGTCAAGTTTAAGACTCCTATCTTTGCTAATCTAAGTATTGTAAAATATGACGCTTCAAATCTAATGACGACATCGCATTTATTTGATTAACAAATTGTAATTGTTTTTGTGTCTGTTGTAATAATCTTGAAGATGTTAGTTCTTTTGACTGAACATTTTCAACTGGTTTAATTAGAACCCTATCTATTTTAACAAAATTTAGTTCTAAAAACACCCTTAAAATCAAATTTAATTCGTAAATTGATAAATTAAAGAATGACGCAACCTGAGTTAAGTCTGTCGTTTTTAAATTGTTATGTTGATAAAAGTATTTTAATACTTCACGAAATACATTTTGGTTTGGAATTTGGGCTAAATTCAGGTTTTTAATTTGACTATAAAAATAAACTTGTTCAACGGTAGACTGCGAAAAAATAGCCTCTAATTGCTGATTATTTAATGGTTGGTCCATCACAATTAGAGTTTGTGGTAACCCTTTATTTGGACGTAAAAGTTGGGTTTGGCTATCATTTAACTGCAGTTTTTCTTTAAATACCTGTCGTTTAGACTCATTAAAGAAACCATAAACACCTTGAACAGTCATTATCTGCTGAAACTGATAATGACGACAATCAATAATCCGTTCTTTTTCAAAATCAAGATATTTAAGCATCAATTGAGGCGTTACTTTTCCTTGCCATTCATTTTTGGATAATTCACCATATAAAATCCCTTTTTCTTTAAAAAGATTGAGATCAACGTGAGGATAATTGAACCCAATTCCAGCAACTTGCATCCCCTTAGAGTTAATCATTGTAAACTTTAGGTGATCTTGTGTTTGACCAATTTTTCTTGCAAAAGAAATATTTGGTAAATCAATTTTGAATAATGGAGTTTCAAAATCGGTTCCGAAAGGTCCAAAAACAGAAATTTCTTCCAATTTGTCTAAAGTTAATTCATCAGGTGTTAGACAACAATCAAATAACTGTTCGTTATCTTCACTTTTTAGTGAAAAGCTTTCTTCAAATTTTTGAATTAAATTAGTCAGGTAAGTTTCTTTAACTGATAATCCACAAGCCATGTTATGACCACCAAATGATACTAATTCAGATTTAATTGGTGTTAAAGCAGCAAATAAATCAAATCCTTGAACACTACGTCCCGATCCTTTTAACACGCCGTTTTGGGATTTAGTCAATAAAATAGCTGGTTTTTGTGTTTCTTCAACAATTTTATTAGCAACAATACCTAAGATTCCTTCATGCCAATGTTCTTGATAAATAATCAATGTCTTTTGATTTTGATACTGAGAACTTTTAGCTAAAGTAAGTGCTTCTTTAGTTGTATTGACAACTAGTTCTTTGCGGTCAACATTCACTTTTTCAATTTCTTTAGCCAATGATTCACAAATTTTAGGATTATCACTCAATAACAATTCAACAGCTTTATCTGCATTAGCTAGTCGTCCTAACGAATTTAATCTGGGGGAAATCACAAATCCAATACTAGTTTCATCTAAATCAGCTAGATTAGCGCCAGCTTCAGATAGCAATTGCCTTAATCCTAATCTTTGAGTGTTTTTTAAAGCATCAATACCAAATTTAAGTAGAGCATGATTTTCACCAGTTACAGATACCATATCAGCTATTGTTCCGACAGCAACCAAATCAAGAAGCTCATAAGCTGTTTCATCCAGTAATGCACAACACAATTTGAAACTAACACCCACACCTGCTAGATCATCAAAAGGATAAGATTGCTCATTTAGTCTTGGATGAATAATAGCTAAAGCATTGGGTAACTCTTGAGGTAAGTTGTGATGATCGGTAATAATAATATCAATATTTTGGTCGTTTAAAAATTCAACAGTCTCTTTTCCACTGACACCATTATCAACAGTGATAAAAAGTTGTGTGCCTTGATCAATTAAATTTTGATAACTAGCTTGATTAGGACCATAGCCTTCAGTAAATCGATTGGGAATATGATAATTAACATTAGCCCCCATAACCTCAAGCGTTTCTACTAAAATGGTTGTACTAGTGATACCATCTGCATCATAGTCACCATAAACTGTAATTAATTCTTGTGAATCTATTGCTTGATGAATACGGTCTACTGCTTTTTGCATATCTGAAAATAAAAAAGGGCTATAGATTGAATCCTCCGAGGGATTCAGCCAGTCAGCTATTGCTTCTTTTGAAACGATTCCTCTATTTTCAAGAATTGTCACAGCCATATCTGATAGCTCCAACTCTGACTTAACCTCAGTAGAAATTACGTTTATTGGTTTTTTTTGCTTAAAATTCAAATTAGTTTAACCCCTTTTGATTATTTTAAATTAAATACAGCAAGTTCTGGATTAGTTGCATTTTTTGTTTCGATTAGTTCACCACGAATAGCCCAACGATTAACACCACCATCTGCACAAGTTATTAACGTTACGATGGAATTACTGGTATTATCAGCAAGCCATACTGCGTAAGGATCTACAACTTCTTTTTGATAAATTTTATAGATATATATTTTGTCTAAATCCGTTAAATATATCAATTCACCTATTTCAACTGACTCTAATGGTGAAAAAAGTAAACCTTTACTCGTCATATAGTGGCCAGCTAGTGGATAGTTACCCACGCCCATTTTTTGATTTTCACGCATTGTCCCTCCGCCAGCTGATAAAGCAGCATCACTTAAGCCTTTTGAAATGGGCAAGTTTAAGCTGACACTTGGAATAGCTATCAATCCAATAACCTGTGTTTGATTGTGAGTCAATGCTTGACCCACTTGATTAATATCTAAACTTTTAACTTTAGAAAAGTCATAATCATCATTTTTAGTTTCCATATTTTTTTGAATTTGGTCTCTTGTTATGGCTGTTCGTACAGTTTCTGTGTTATGAGAAACAATCATATTTTGAATAGGTTCATTAAATATTAATGTTAGTCCGATAGTCAATAATATCACTGCAGCTAAATACAGTAAAATCTGTTTTATCTTCTTCATATATAACTCCAATTGTTATAGTGTTGTTTTAACTTGGCTATTATATCATTAGTTGTTTCAATCAAAAAATCCTCTTTAGACAATCTAAAGAGGATTTAAGTTTTTATTTTTCATCGTCACCCATTTTTAGCACACTCATAAAGGCTTCTTGTGGCACATCAAGTTTTCCAACAGCCTTCATACGTTTTTTACCTGCTTTTTGTTTTTCAAGCAATTTCATACGACGGGTAACGTCCCCACCATACAACTTTGCAGTAACATCTTTGCGGTAAGCTTTAATGGTTGAACGTGCAATAACTTTATTTCCAATTGAAGCCTGAACTGGTACTTCAAATTGTTGACGTGGAATAACAGATTTTAGCTTTTCTGTAATCGCACGACCACGAGCTTGGGCAAAGTCACGATGAACAATGAAGCTTAAAGCATCAACGACTTCACCCGCCAATAGAATATCAATTTTAACTAAATCACTTGGACGATAACCACATAACTCATAATCAAGTGAGGCATATCCACGTGTATTAGATTTTAACTCATCAAAGAAATCAAATACAATTTCTGATAATGGAATTTCGTAAATAACATTCACACGATTAGCGTCTAGGTAATCCATTGTTACAAAATTACCACGTTTTCTTTGAGACAGTTCCATTACAGGGCCTACATAATCATTAGGAACCATAATTTCAGCTTTAACATAAGGTTCTTGAATTTCACGGATGTCACTTGGATCAGGCATATCAGCTGGGTTAGCAACTGTCTTTTCATCGCCGTTTTGAAGTGTCGTGTGATAATCCACAGACGGTGCAGTCATAATTAGCTCAAGATCGAATTCACGCTCTAGCCTTTCTTGAATAACATCCATATGAAGAAGACCCAAAAATCCACATCTAAAACCAAATCCTAAAGCTTGTGAAGTTTCGGGTTCAAACTCAAGCGCTGCATCGTTTAATTGCAAGCGCTCTAGCGCTTCTCTTAAATCATCGTATTTTGCGTTTTCAACAGGATACATTCCTGAATAAACCATTGGTTTGGCAGGACGATACCCAGGGGTTGGTTTGGTTGTTGGATTATTAGCTAGTGTTAGAGTATCCCCGACATGTGTATCACGAACCGTTTTGATATTAGCCGTTAAATATCCAACATCACCTGCAACTAATCGATCACGACTAACAGCCTTAGGTGATAATACACCGACTTCAGTCACTTCATACTTTTTACCGTTACTCATAACTTCAATCATGTCACCCGGTTTAACAATACCGTCATCTATACGTACAGACAGCACAACACCACGGTATGAGTCATATACTGAGTCGAAAATCATAGCTTTAAGTGGCGCTTCAAAATCACCTTGAGGCGCTGGAATATCAGTTACAATACGCTCCAATAGTTCTTCAATTCCTAATCCGCTTTTTGCTGAAGCAAGTACAGCATCTTGTGCATCTAAACCAATTGTGTCTTCGATTTCATCTTTAACACGGTCAGGATCTGCCGCAGGTAAATCAATTTTGTTAATGACAGGTACAATTTCAAGGTCATTATCTAAAGCTAGATAAACATTAGCTAGTGTCTGTGCTTCAACACCTTGAGCAGCATCTACAACTAATACAGCACCTTCACAAGCTGCAAGCGAACGCGAAACCTCATAAGAAAAGTCCACGTGCCCGGGAGTGTCTATTAAATGGAAAATATAGTCTTTACCATCTTTAGCATGGTACTTTAACTCGACAGAGTTTAATTTAATTGTAATACCACGTTCACGTTCTAATTCCATACTATCTAGAATTTGAGCGTGCATTTCACGCTTTGACACTGTATCTGTTAACTCTAAGATACGGTCGGCTATTGTTGATTTCCCATGATCAATATGGGCAACAATAGAAAAATTTCTTATTCTTGATTGATAATCTTTTAATTCTTCTAAATTCATGTATTCTCCTCTATTACTTCTGTTCTTTATTATAGCAAGTATCTGAAACGGTCACAAACAAAAAGAGAAGATTAATATCTTCTCTTTTATTGGATCTACATAAATTTATCTTTTACTTTTTCAAAAAAGTTCTTATCTTGCGGCTGAATGTCTTCACCACCAGCTTTAACAAAGTCTACTAGGGCTCTCTTTTGATCTTCGTTTAACTTCTTAGGTGTCATAATTTTAACAGTTGTTTCTTGATTACCTGTCCCGTGTCCGTTTAACTGAGGTACGCCTTTACCATTTAATCTAAAGGTTGTCCCTGTTTGTGTTCCAGCTGGGATACGTAATTTGACTTTTCCATGAACAGTATCCACATCAATTTCATCACCTAATGCCGCTTGAGCAAAGCTAATTGGTACTGTGTAATAAATTGTTGTACCAGATCGTTCAAAGGTTTTGCTTGGACGAACGCGTAAAACAATATACAAATCACCATAAGGGCCACCATTGGCACCTGCTTCACCTTGACCAGTCAAATGAATTTGTTGGCCTTGGTCAACACCAGCTGGGATATTAACTTCAACAGTATGTCTTTGTTTAGTTGTCCCATTACCATGACAAGTGTCACAAGGTGTTTCAATAATCATACCGTGACCGTGACATTCATCACAAGCAACTTGTTGGCGAACCATACCGAGCATTGTTTGGCGGTCTACTGTCATATGCCCTGAACCATGGCATTTTTGACAAGTTTTGGTTGAAGTACCTGGTTTTGCACCATTACCATCACATGTCTTACATGTTTCATCACGATCGTATGTTACGCTCGTTTTTTTACCAAAAATAGCTTCTTCAAATTCAAGCGTCATTGTGTAATCTAAGTCATGTCCTTTTCGAGGTGCAGTTGGATCTTGGGCACGGCCGCCGCCACCAGCGCCACCACCAAAGAATTGACTGAAAATATCTTCAAAACCACCGAATCCTTGAGCACCTTGTCCGCCAAAGCCACCGGCACCACCACCTTGAGCGCCACCATTAACACCAGCATGACCATAATTATCATATGCCGCACGTTTTTGTGAATCACTCAAGACTTCATAAGCTTCACTTGCCTCTTTAAACTTTTCTTCAGCATCTGCAGAATCATTTAAATCCGGGTGGTATTTTTTAGATAGTTTACGATAAGCTTTTTTTATTTCGGCTTCCGATGCATTTTTAGAAAGACCCAGGACTTCATAGTAATCTCGTTGTTGTGCCATAAAATTCCTCTTTCATTTCTATAAATGAAAAAAGTCAAATTGACAATTTGACTTTTTCATCGTAATTGTTATTTATCTTTATCAGGATCTACTTCACGAAAGTCACCATCTACAGTGTCATCGTCTTTTGATTGACCTGATTGTTCGCCACCTTGAGCTTGTTGAGCTTCTTGTGCTTGTTGGTATAGTTTTGTTGTTAAATCTTGAACGATTTGGTTCAATTCATCTTTTTTAGCTTTCATTGCTTCCAAGTCATTGTCAGATTGTGCTTTTTCTAAAGCTTCTTTAGCTTCTTTAGCTTTTGAAACTTCTTCTTCAGAAACTTTACCATCTAATTCTTTCAATGTCTTATCAGTTGTAAAGATAAGTTGATCAACTTCATTACGTAAGTCTACTTCTTCTTTACGCTTTTGGTCTGCTTCAGCATTTTCTTCAGCATCTTTTGTCATACGTTCAATTTCTTCGTCTGATAGACCTGATGAACTTTGAATTGTAATCTTTTGTTCTTTTTGTGTACCTAAATCTTTAGCAGATACATTTACAATACCGTTTTTATCAATATCGAATTTAACTTCGATTTGAGGAACACCACGTGGTGCTGGTGGAATATCTGTTAATTGGAAACGACCTAGAGTCTTGTTATCAGCAGCCATTGGACGTTCACCTTGAAGTACGTGAATGTCTACAGCTGGTTGGTTGTCAGCAGCTGTTGAGAAGACTTGTGATTTACTTGTAGGAATTGTTGTGTTACGTTCAATTAATTTAGTTGAAACGCCACCCATTGTTTCAATACCTAATGATAATGGTGTTACGTCAAGAAGAACAACATCTTTAACGTCACCTGAAATCACACCACCTTGAACAGCAGCACCTAAGGCAACAGCTTCATCAGGGTTGATTGAGTGATCAGGTTTTTTACCCGTCCAGTCTTCAACAGCTTTTTGAACTGAAAGAATACGTGTTGAACCACCGTTTAAAATAACTTTATCTACTTCATCTTTTGAAAGACCAGCGTCTTTTAATGCGTTTTCAACTGGAATTTTTGTTCTTTCAACTAATTCAGCTGTAATTTCATCGAATTTAGCACGAGTTAAAGTTGTTTCCAAGTGTAATGGGCCAGCTTCACCAGCTGAGATAAATGGCAAGCTAATTTGAGTTGTTGTTACACCTGACAAGTCTTTTTTAGCCTTTTCAGCTGCATCTTTTAGACGTTGTAATGCCATTTTATCTTTAGATAAGTCAATACCATTTTCGTCTTTGAATTGTGCAATCAACCAATCCATAATGGCTTCGTCAAAGTCATCCCCACCTAAGTGAGTATCACCATTTGTTGAAAGCACTTGGAAGACACCGTCACCTAATTCAAGGATAGAAACGTCAAATGTACCACCACCCAAGTCATAAACAAGGATTTTTTCATCTTCTTCAGCTTTATCTAAACCGTAAGCTAAAGCACTAGCAGTTGGTTCATTAACAATACGTTTAACGTCTAAACCAGCAATTTTACCAGCATCTTTTGTTGCTTGTCTTTGTGAATCGTTGAAGTATGCAGGAACTGTGATAACAGCATCTGTCACTTCTTCACCAAGATAGTCTTCACTGAATTTTTTAATGTGTTGTAAAATCATTGCTGAAATTTCTTGTGGTGTGTATGACTTATCACCAACTGTTACTTTGTAACCAGCTTCACCAATATGACGTTTGATAGAAGAAATTGTATCTGGGTTTGTAATTGCTTGTCTTTTAGCAACTTCCCCAACTTGAATTTCACCATCTTTAAAAGCAACAACAGAAGGCGTTGTACGGTTACCTTCTGGGTTTGCAATAATCTTTGGTTCTTTACCTTCTAAAACAGCAACTGCTGAGTTAGTTGTTCCTAAATCAATACCAATAACTTTTGACATAAATCAATAACTTCCTTTCGAATTTCTTAGTTTGCAACGCTAACCATTGCAGGTCTTAAAATACGATCTTTAAACAAGTATCCAGGTTGATAAACTTCCACAACTGTATCTTTTGGATGGTCCTCAGTTGCTTCAACTGTTTGAACAGCTTGGTGATAGTTTGGATCAAAAGTAGCACCTTCTGCTTCAACTTCTGTAATACCTTTATCATTTAGAGCCTTTATTAATGCGTTATAAGTTAATTCAATCCCTTTTTTCAATTGGCTTGAAGCCTCATCATCAGCTTGAACTTGTAAGGCTCTTTGTAAATTATCTAAAGCAGGCAAAATTTCTTTTGCGAGGCTTTGACCTTCATATTTACTGAATTGAGCGAGTTCTTTTTGTTGACGTGTTTGAATATTTTGGATTTCAGCTTGTGAACGCAAGTATTTATCTTGTGCTGCCTCAAGCTCTTGTTGAAGTTTTTCAACTTCTGAAGGTTCTTCGGTTTCAACAACTTCTTCAGTTGTTTCTTCAACAGGTTCTTCAGTTGTATTTTCTTGTTTAATATCTTTTTCTTCGTTAGACACTGTCATCCTCCTTATCTAAACTTGCTATAGTAATCTAGTAATTGATCTGCAAGTTCTTCTTTGAAGTAGTTCATTAAACTAATCATCTGTGAATATGGCATGTTTGTTGGCCCTAGTAA
This sequence comes from Holzapfeliella floricola DSM 23037 = JCM 16512, assembly GCF_001436605.1. Classification (GTDB taxonomy): domain Bacteria; phylum Bacillota; class Bacilli; order Lactobacillales; family Lactobacillaceae; genus Holzapfeliella; species Holzapfeliella floricola. Next base: position 300,866 of record NZ_AYZL01000020.1, read on the forward strand.
AGCGACAATTCCATTTCCAAAGTCACCGACTTCATATGTAGCCGTCAATAGACTGTAGTCCTTTAGCAAATCAAGCGGTAGCTCATCTCCTAAACGAACATGAACTGAAAATGCTGGATTATTTAGACTATTTTCATGAATCAAATCTGAAAATATCTCTGGATGACTAAGTAGTTGATAAAGTGATTTTAAATTATCCAAATCATCAAGGTTTGAATAGTTATTCAACAAGTTTAATTCACCATTAACAAATAGCTGATCTGTTTCAACAGGTTTGAAAACATCCTTCAATAATTGAAGGAGAATTAAACTAGCAGTATCTTCTTCAACACCTAGCAGTGATATGAACTTTGCAGAAGAGTAACTTGAAACCTCATGCAAGGTCTTGCCTTTAACTGCCACATTAATCTTTTTAACTAATGATTCTAGTTCCTTCACCGACACATCATCAGGTAACCGATAAAGTTGATTTTTAACATCACCATCACTAGTAACTAAGATAGCCATCATTTGATGATTAGAAAGCGGTACAATACGAAACTCAGTAATTCTACAGAACTGAATTTCAGGACTAGCTACAAAAGCAGTATAACTAGTCAGATCAGATAATATTTTTGCCGAACGAGATACAATATCATCAATTCTTTGAAATTGCTGATTAAAATCCATTTGCAGTTTTTCATGCAAGTTTTCAGGCATATCTGTTGGCTGTAATAAGTAATCTAGATAATAGCGATATCCCTTATTTGATGGGACACGACCAGAAGATGAATGTGTTTTTTCGATTAACCCTAGCTCTTCAAGCTTAGCCATTTCATTTCTAATAGTGGCTGAAGAAACTTGAATCGTGAGTTCATCCATCAAAGTTTTAGACCCAACAGGCTGCTGAGTTTTGTTAAAAACATTGATAATCATCTTTAATATTAATTCTTGTCGTTTTGATAACATAGCGTCACCTCTTCGAATTAGCACTATTAAATCACGAGTGCTAACTATTAGAATATAACAACTAAATAGCAGAATGTCAAGATGACGGCTAAAATTATCACGCTATTTTTTTAAAGTTTCAAAATACGCTTTACTATCAGCTTCATCTTGCTTTAATTGGTCGATCAAAGCATTGATTGATGGGTATTTCTCTTCTGGGCGAAGATAATGATGCCACCTGACATCAACAATTTCATCATAAATATCCTCATCAAAATCAAAGATATTAACTTCAACGGATAAATCCTTCACATCATCAAATGTAATATTATACCCGACACTCGCCATTCCTTGATACCACTGATTTTGAACTCTTAATTTAACTGTATAAACGCCTGAAGCTAGTCTGACTTTGTTATTATTAGACTCAATATTTGCAGTTGGGAATCCTAACTGTCTACCACGTTTAAAGCCATGAATAACTTTTCCTGATGTTTGATAGACGGATCCAAGTAAATTATTAGCCTGATCAACATCACCTTGTTCAATTAACCTGCGAATTCTGCTAGAACTTATTTTTTTCCCATTCTTATTTTGACTATCTACTTCATAGACTTCAAATTTACCTTGTGCCTTTTGTTTAAGCAGCGACATGTTAGCGACTTCTTTTTGACCAAATGTATAATCAAAACCTGCTACAACTGCTTTAACATTCATCTTAATCAAAACATCATTAACAAATTCATCAGGTTGAACCTTAGCTAATGGACCGTTAAAGTTGCCTACATAAAATATATCCACACCTATTTGATCCATTATTTTCTTTTTTTCACTAGTTGTCATAATTAATGGTACAGATGTTTGTTCAGAACCATAGATTTGGCTTGGATGGGCGTTCATTGTCATAATACCTAACTTTAACCCTTTTTTATCTGCGATCTTTTTACCTGTTTCAATTAATTTACGATGTCCTAAGTGAACTCCGTCAAAGAAACCTAAAACTAAAACGATGCCATCAGGTTCTATAATGTGACTTTTTATTGGATAATCAAGTTGATAACTATACATCTTATATCCTCCTTTTTGGCTAACTATTTTGGAGCAACATCATTTCTGGCCGATAAAGAGGCGGATGTTTAACATCTTTTTTATAAATTGCCTTGATTTTTCGATTATGATACAAACACAAGCGTTCTACGTCAACCGGAAAGTTAAGTTTTGCACCATTTTGCACCATTTCAAATTCCTTATCGCTTAGGTTATAAGTTGGCTGGTCTTCAAAAAAACGTTCAAGAGGAACTATGTAGTCAGATGCTTTTTCTGGATTTTCTTTCAGAGTTTCCAATAAAACTGCATCTTTCAGGCCAAATCCTGCACTTTTAGCACGAATTAAAGAACTCATAACTGCTGGAACACCTAAAATATCACCTAATTGCTTCACTAAAGTTCTAACATAAGTTCCTTTAGCACAAGTTATCTCAAACTTAAAGCGTTGCTGTTTACTCTCTTTGTCATATATTGAGTGACTAGTTTTAGTATACTTCGACACGTGAATATGACGCATGGGACGTTCTACAGAAATATTATTTCTTGCATAGTCATACAGACGACGTCCTTTTACCTTGATTGATGAGTACATCGGTGGTAATTGTTCAATATCACCAGTCAACTGTTCCATTGCTTCTTCGATAACTTCTTCTGAATAGGGTTCTTCAATAGGTTGAGATTTAATTACTTCGCCATCTAAATCTTCAGTATCAGTTTCAAATCCCAATATAGCCTCCCCAATGTAGGTTTTATTGTGAGTCTGCATCAAATCGATAATTTTAGTTGCTTGTCCAATCGCAATGGGCAAGATTCCTTCCACTGATGGGTCCAAAGTCCCACCATGGCCTACTTTTTTCATTTGAAGAACTCGACGCATATCACGAACGCAGTCGGTACTTGTCATCCCCTTAGTTTTATATAAAACAATCACACCACTTAACATATCTTACTTAACCATCCTTTATTATAAAAAAAACGCCATAAAATGGCGTTTTCTAGTCTTTTTGATTTAATTGACGAATTAAAGAGTCAATTTTGGCACCATAAGCAACAGAATCATCTTTTTTAAAGACTAATTCAGGAACTTTAAACGTTGTCAAATTGCGTCCGACTTCTCGACGAATTAAACCAGTTGATTTTTTAAGTCCTTCTTCAACTTTTTGATTGTCAGAGGCTTTATCAGACAAAATACTGTAATAAATAGTAGCTTGCGATAAGTCTCCTGTCAAATCAGCATCAGTAATAGTAACATCTTGAACACGAGGATCCTTAACATTTTTACGAATTACTGATGTAACTTCTCTTAAAATTTCTTGTTGTACACGCTCAATACGATGTTTCACTGGAATTCCCCCTCTTATTTAACAGGAACTTCTTCCATAACATAAGCTTCAATTTCATCATCAACTTTAATGTCATTATAATTTTCAATCATTAAACCACAATCAAAGCCTTGATTTACTTCTTTTGCGTCATCTTTAAAACGTTTAAGTGAAGCTAGTTTTCCTTCATAGATAACAATACCATTACGGATTAATCTTACACCACTGTCACGTTGAATTGAACCACCCGTTACAAACGCACCGGCAATTGTTCCTAGTTTTGAAACGTGGAAAGTTTCACGAACAATTAAGTTACCTGTGATTTTTTCTTGGAATTCAGGATCTAGCATACCCTTCATCGCTGATTCAATTTCATCGATAGCTTTATAGATAACACCATATAAACGGATGTCAACGTTTTCAGTTTCAGCTTGTTTTCTCACTTGTTGTGTTGGACGTACGTTAAATCCAATAACGATAGCATTACTTGCAGTAGCTAATGTGACATCACTTTCATTAATAGCACCTACACCAGAATAAACGATGTTTACTTTAACACCTTCAACTTCAATCTTTTGAAGTGATCCAGCTAAAGCTTCAGCAGAACCTTGTACATCGGCCTTAATAATAACATCAACTTGTTTCAATTCGCCTTCTTTCATCGTATCAAACAAGTTATCTAATGTCACACGGCTGTTATTGTTACGTTCTTCAACCAATGCGCGTTTTGCACGTTCTTCACCAGCTGCACGAGCAGTTTTTTCATCTGCAAAAACTGCAAAGCGATCAGCTGAGTTTGGCACACCATTTAGACCTGTAATTTCAACTGGTTCTGATGGGTGCGCTTCTTTTACACGACGACCACGATCATTTGTCATAACACGAACACGACCAAAAGTATTACCTACAACGATAGGATCTCCGACACGAAGCGTACCTTGTTGTACAAGTAGTGATGCCACTGAACCTTTACCTTTATCAAGACGCGCTTCAATAACTGTACCAACTGCTTTTTGTTCAGGATTTGCTTTTAATTCCATAACATCGGCTTGTAATAAGATCATTTCAAGTAAGTCATCAACATTTTCACCGGTTTTAGCAGAAATTGGCACGAAGATTGTTGATCCACCCCAATCTTCAGGAATTAATTCATATCCCATCAATTGTTCCATTACATGGTTAGGGTTTGCATCAGGTTTGTCAATTTTGTTAACAGCTACAATAATTGGCACACCAGCCGCTTTAGCATGATTAATTGCTTCTTTAGTTTGTGGCATAACCCCATCATCTGCTGCAACAACTAAAATGATGATATCAGTAATGTCAGCACCTCTAGCACGCATGTTTGTAAAAGCAGCATGTCCAGGTGTATCTAAGAAGGTAATTAAACGGTCGTTAGTGTCAACTTGGTAAGCACCAATATGTTGAGTAATTCCACCTTCTTCGCCATCTGTAACGTGTGTATTACGCAAATGATCAAGTAAAGTTGTTTTACCGTGGTCAACATGTCCCATAATTGTAATTACAGGTGGTCTTGGTGTTTGGTTTTCTGTACTATTATTTTCAGCATCAAAAATCTTATCAATATCTGAAATATCTTCATGTTCTTTTTCTTTTGAATTAATACCATAATCAGTTGCGATAAGCTCAATTGTATCGCTATCAAGTGATTGGTTTTGGTTAACCATCACACCTAACATGAATAGCTTTTTAACAACTTCTGCTGGTTCACGGTGTAATAGCTTACCTAAGTCTTGTGCATTCATGCCATCTTCGAAAACCAATACTTCTGGCAATGGCTTTTCTTTTCTTTGTGGCATAGGTTTTTTATTTTTAAGGTGAACATTTTGTTCTTGATGTCTATTGTTCTTTTTCTTATTATTTCGCCAGTTGTTTTTTGAATTGACATTTTTCTTGTGATCAACACGTTTACGATTACGGTTTTCAGACTCATTTTGCACAGGTTCTGGTGCAGCAGGAATATTAGGCAATGTATTTCGACGTGTTTGATTTTGATTACGATCGTTATTCTTCTTGTAGTTTCCACCGCCATTATTACTTTGAGGACGGTTGTTTGGACGACCATTACTTGAAGAACGGTCACTACTACTTTTACGCTCATTGTTTTTTTGATTTGGGCGACCATTTTGTCCACCACGATTATTACTACGTGGTTTCTTATTTGTATCTTGACGCTGTTTTTCTTTGAGTTCTTCCAAATGTTTTAAACCAGCTTTGGGTCTAGGTGTACTATTGGATTTTTGATTTGAATTAGGTCTGTTATTACGACGATCTTGATTTTGATTATTTTGGTTACTACGATTTTTTGAATAACTATTTTTGTTATTACTTGAGTTATTAGAGTTATTAGAATTATTAGAGTTACTTTGGTTCTGATTGTTGTTAGTGTTGCGCTTTCTAACAGCACTCATTTTAATTTTTGTTGGCTTGTGCTCGTTTTGTTGGTTTGTTGAATGATTATTATTTTGATTTGAGGTCAAAGAATGGTCATTCCTTTCTTATTTTCGCAAAGCAAGCATGATGCGATTATATTTTTGTCATCAGCATCACACTTCTTCACTATAGTATTTTTGTATTGCTTGACTAAATCCCTTATCACAGATAGCTAGTATTTTACGATTTTTACCAATAGCTTGTTCAAAGTCATGGCTGGTAAAGTCTGTAATGATAGGAACCTTATAATAACTTGCTTTATTAGTAATATCTTTTTGATTATTTTTAGCTGTATCTGTCGCTAAAAAAACCAACTGCACCGAAGAATTTCTAATACCTTCAATTACTTGTGGTGCACCAGAGATTAAATTTTGAGATTTTTGTGCTAAACCTAGCAAATTTAACACTTTTTGACGGTTATCAATCACTTTTTATCTCCAAATAACTCTTTTCTGGCTTTTTGATGATCAACATATTCAAACAACTCGTCATAAAACCCATCATCTACTTTGATTCTCAAAGATTGGTTCAAAACTTGTTTATCTTTAGCTATTTGAATATTATCTGGCTTCAATGAAACATAGGCCCCACGACCAGGTTTCTTCCCGGTTGGGTCAATGCTTAAATTACCTTCTTTATCTAACACAACACGTACTAACTCTTTTTTAGGTACCATTTCATTAGTCAGTAAATCTCGACGCATTGGAACCTTACGTTTTTTCATAGTTATCACCTACTCAAAGATTATTCTTCAGTATTTTCTGAAGTATCGTTAGATGAATCAGAGTTTGAGTCAGCTACTTCGGGGTCTTCGACAAATTCAACCTCTGACTCAGCTTTAATATCAATTTTATATCCTGTAAGTCTAGCTGCTAAACGAACATTTTGTCCACGTTTACCAATAGCTAATGATAATTGATAATCTGGCACAATCACCAGACAACTGTTTTGAGCTTCGTCAAACTGAACAGCAATAACTTCTGCTGGATTCAAAGCATTTGCAATATAATCCGAAGGATCTTCTTCATAGTTAATGATGTCCATATTTTCGCCGCCTAGTTCGTCAACAATTGTTTGAACTCGGGCACCTTTTTGACCTACACAAGTTCCGACTGCATCGATGTTTTTGTTATCTGAACGAACAGCCATCTTAGTACGGTCACCGGCTTCTCTAGCAATTGATACAATTTCTACTGTTCCATCATAAATTTCAGGAACTTCACGTTCGAATAAACGTTTAACTAGGTCAGCGTGTGTACGAGAAACGAAAACTTGTGGTCCTTTTGTTGTGTTATCTACTTTAGATACTAACACTTTAATGCGATCATGTGGTTTATAAGTTTCATTTGGCATTTGGTCAGCTCGTGACATTAATGCTTCAACACGGCCAACATTCATATAAACAAACTTATTATCTTGTCTTTGTACTTCTCCTTGAACAACTTCATCTTGATACTGTGAGTATTCATCAAAGATATTTGTTCTTTCTGCTTCACGTACGCGTTGCATAATAACTTGTTTAGCAGTCTGTGCAGCAATACGCCCAAAATCCTTAGGTGTTACTTCAAATTTTAAAACATCACCTAATTCATATGCTTTATTAATTTTCAATGCATCTGGGAAGCTAATTTCCAATCTATCATCAAAAACTTCTTCAACTACTTCTTTCAAAGCATATACTTTAATGTCGCTTTTCTTTTCATCAAAAATCACTTCAACATTTTGAGCTTTGTTGTAGTTTCGTTTATATGCCGAAACTAATGCTGCCTCTAGTGCATCGATGATGACTTCTTTTTTGATTCCTTTTTCTTTTTCAAGTGCCTCAAAGGCGCTTAACATTTCTTTTGACATGAAATACGTCCCCTTCTAAAACTCAATCGCAAATCTTGCTTTTGCCACAATATCCGTTGGAATTGAGAGTTGTTTACGTTGTGTTTTAATTTTGATTTCTAAAGTAACAAATGACTCATCTTTACTAATCAAAAAACCTTCGTATACTTTTTCGCCTTCAAAAGCACGGTATAAACTAACATTGATGTATTCACCAATCGCACTTTCCCAGTCTTTTTCTTTTTTGATAGGTCTTTCAACACCTGGTGAAGAGACTTCTAACATATAAGGCTCTGGAAAAGGATCAGGATTAAGTTCATCAAGTTTTTCACTTAATTGTTCACTTACCTGTGCGACTTCTTCAATATCAATCCCACCAGATTTATTGACATAAATTCTTAAATAACGTGTTGATTTTTCTTTAATGTACTCAACGTCGACTAGTTCGTAACCTTTTTCGTCAACGATTGGTGTAACTAAAGATTCAACAATTTCTGTAATCTCAGCCACATAATCCTCCTATTGCAATAAAAAGAGTGAGCATTTCTGCTCACTCGAACTAAGAACCATCCAATGACTAAATTTTAGCATATTTAAGCCCCTAAATCAATTTAAAAAAGTGACAATTGGTTCTGTTCGGGTAGCCCTTCCAGAACACCATTTTCTTCAAAATAGCCCATAATTGTCTTAGAAACTTTTCCTCTTGTTGCCAAATCTTCTTGTGATAAGAATTTCTTATCAGCTCGTGCTGCAACAATTTGTTTTGCTACATTGTCCCCTAAACCAGGAACAGCGTTAAACGGTGCGAGTAAGGTATTGTCATCTAAAATAGTGAAATCTTGAGCTGCTGATTTTTCAACGTCCACCATTTTGATTTTAATACCTCGTTCTAAGCACTCATTGGCAAGTTCAAGAACAGTCATTAAACTTTTATCTTTGGCTGTCGCATCATTACCTTTTGCACTAATTTCTTGCATAGCTTCTTTAACTGAGTTCTTACCATTTGACATGGCTACTAAATCAAAGTCACTTGCTCTCACACTAAAGTATGCGGCATAGTAAATAGTTGGATAATGTACTTTGAAATAAGCAATTCGTAGAGCCATCATGACATAAGCTGTCGCATGAGCCTTTGGAAACATGTACTTAATCTTCAAACACGAATCGATGTACCAACTAGGGATATTAGGATTGTCACGCATTAACTCTTGCCACTCTTCAGGAATACCCTTACCTTTACGAACACGTTCCATAATTTGGAAGGCTGTTTGAGATTCCATCCCCCAGTGGATTAAATCAAGCATAATATTATCACGACATCCGATAACTTCTTTTAAAGTAACTTGTCCACTATCAACAAGATCAGATGCATTACCAAGCCACACGTCAGTTCCGTGAGATAGACCTGAAATTTGTAATAACTCAGCAAAAGTCGTTGGCTTAGTATCTTCAAGCATCCCCCTAACAAACTTCGTCCCAAATTCAGGTACACCTAATGTTCCTGTTTTTGAATTAATCTGTTCAGGTGTGACACCAATAGAATCGGTTCCAGAAAACAATGCCATAACACCCGGGTCATTCGTTGGAATGGTTAATGGATCAATTCCACTTAAATCTTGTAGCATTCTAATCATTGTTGGATCATCATGACCTAAAATGTCAAGTTTTAAGATATTATCATGAATCGAGTGAAAATCAAAGTGAGTTGTTTTCCATGTTGAACTTTGGTCATCTGCTGGATATTGAATAGGTGTGAAATCATAAATATCCATATAATCAGGTACGACAATAATACCAGCGGGGTGTTGACCGGTTGTTCGTTTAACGCCTGTCGATCCTTTAGCCAAACGTTCAACTTCAGCCGTTCTTAAATCAAGCTCTTTTTCTTCCTCATAATGTTTAACATAACCAAATGCTGTTTTATCAGCCACAGTTCCAATAGTCCCTGCTCTAAATACACTGTCTTCACCAAATAAAACTTTGGTGTAATTATGTGCAACAGGTTGATAATCTCCGGAGAAGTTCAAATCAATATCTGGAACTTTGTCTCCTTTAAATCCTAAGAAAGTTTCAAATGGAATATCATGACCATCTTTAACTAATTCTTTGTCACAGTTTGGGCATTTTTTATTAGGCAAATCATATCCCGATCCATATTCACCTTTAGTATAAAATTCGGAATACTTACAACTAGCACAGCGATAATGTGGAGGTAGCGGATTTACTTCTGTGATTCCCGTCATTGTTGCTGCAAAACTCGATCCAACAGAACCCCGTGATCCAACTAAATAACCATCTTTATTAGATTTATACACTAGTTTTTGGGAAATCAAATAGATAACACTGAATCCATTTCCAATAATACTTTTTAATTCGTGTTCAATACGGTCTTCAACAATTTGAGGTAATGGATTGCCATATAGTTCGTAAGCTTTATTATAAGATAATTCTCGAATCTCTTCTTCAGAATGCTCCATAATTGGCGTATACAGTTTATCTTTAACAGGAACAATGTCTTCTGTTGATTCAGCAATACGATTAGGATTAGCAACAATTACTTGATAAGCAGTTTGTTCATCTAAAAAGTTAAACTCATCAAACATTTCTTGTGTTGTTCTAAAATGTAAATCGGGAAGATTTTGATGACGTAGTGGACTACTCTTGATAGAAGATATTAGAATTTCGCGATAAATATGATCTTCTGGATTCAAGTAATGCACATCCCCTGTTACAACAACAGGCTTATCTAATTCTTGGCCAAGTCTAATCATATTTTTTAGGATATCTTGCAAATCTGCTTGATTACGAATTAATTCACGCTCAATTAAATAGCTGTAGGCACTCGGCGGTTGAATTTCTAGATAATCATAATATTTCGCTAATTGTTTAGCCTCTTCATATCCTTTTTGCATCATTGCAGTGAATACTTCACCATCTGCACAACCACTTCCAATTAATAATCCTTCTCGATAATCATCAAGCAGGAATTTAGGCAAACGAGGTGTTCGATAATAGTACTTAATGTTAGCCATCGAAATGAGCTTAAATAAATTTTTTAATCCAGATTGTGTTTTTGCCAAGATAGTCATATGGCTTGGACGGGCTCTTTTATAGGTTAAATGCGGATTTTTATGTTGATTATAGTTATCTAAATTAGTTTCACCAAATTGATTGTCGAAGACCGTCATCAATTTGTACAACAAGTAACCGGTTGCTTCAGCATCACTATCGGCTCTGTGATGGTGTTCAAGGGTGATTTGATACTTTCTAGATAATGTATCCAGCGTGTGGCGGCCTTGCTCTGGATGAAGTAATCGTGATAATTCTAGCGTATCAATAACAGGAATGGACACCTTTTTAAAACCAGACCTTACAAGTGCAGCGTTTAAAAAGCCGATATCAAATGATACATTGTGCCCAGCTATTGCTTCTGACTCTGACATAAACTTAACAAAACGAGTCAAAACGTCTTTTTCATCATCGGCTTGTTCCACCATATCATCTGTGATACTAGTTAAATTAATCGTTGTTGTAGATAATGCTTCATGAGGATTAATAAATTCATCGAATCGTTCAATGATCTCCCCATTTTTCATTCGAACAGCACCAATTTCAATGATTTGATCATAAACAGCTGACAAACCAGTCGTTTCAACATCAAAAATAACATAATCAGCCGATTGGGCATCTAAACTGATTGGATTTTGAACGAGCAAATTTTTGCTATCATCAACAAAGTTTGCTTCTTGTCCGTACAAAATTTTGACATCATTGGCTTGACCGGCTGCGTGTGCTTCAGGAAAAGCTTGTGCACCTGCATGATCAGTTACTGCAATTGCTTTATGGCCAAATCTAGCCGCAGCTTGAACATATTCTTTAATTGAATTAGTAGCATCCATTTGACTCATTGTCGTATGAAGATGAAGTTCTGCCCTCTTTTCCCCATCATAAGTATCTTGACGTTCTGGTTTTTCAAAAACCTCAAAATCCTTAATCATGATAGTTAATTCTTGACTGTATTTGTCGTTTTGTGTTTGTCCCTTAACACGGGCCCACATCCCGGGTTTGATGTTTTCAAAAACAGCTGTTTCTTGTTGATTTCGAGGGAATTTTTTAATTGTGATTGAGTCGCTGTAATCCGTTATCTTAGCAATCAACATTTTATTATCATTACGTAAACTACGAACTTCCACATCAAATAAATGTCCTTCAATAACAACATCTTGTTGTTCTTCTTGAATATCTTTTAACTGTTGAAATTGTGACTTAGGTGAAATGGGATTACCTAATGATGTTTGTGAACTTGTAACGGTTTGTTTTTTCGGTGCAGCTTGTTGTTTGTGAGCTTCGTGCTCAAGCGACTGCTCAAATTGTTGTTGCTGTTGGTACAGACTGTCCAGGTTTTTTAAAGATTGCGCTTCATCAATCACTGTTATTTTAATTTGATCAACTAAAAAACCGTGTTGTTGCAGTAACTCTGTTAGTTCAACTAACACATCATCTGTAATCATAGCTTGACTGACTGCATTTTCTAGTTTCAAAGTTAAAACCCGATTTTGATAGTCAGATTTTGAGTTCAATAAAATACGTTTAATCATAGATGAACTTGTAAGATGGTGTTCAATAATATCTTGATAATAATCATTATCAATAGCATCTGACTTTTCACCGAAGGCAACAACCAACTCTGGTTCTACAAAGCTAGAGAGTTCCTGTGTAACCGCTTGTTTCAATAGTTGATAGGCTGAAAATGATATTTTTTTAGGAAAAAAAAGGTGGAAAATCCACTTTCTTTCTTGTTGGTAGACATCCACTTTTTTTATTTGACCTTGATAAAAACTATCATTTTCAGAAAATCCATCAGCAACTAATTGATTAAACTTAACTTGATTTAATAAATTTAAAAATAGTTGATTTTCTTTAGACATGTTTTACCCTATTTCGTTTTTTAAATAATTTGCAACTTCAGAAATTTGAAGTTCCACTGCTTCTTTTGTTTGATTATTTTTAACTTCTACAATTCCTTCAGCAGCTTTTTTACCAATAATGACACGGAACGGTGCACCTAGTAAATCAGCATCTGCAAATTTTACACCTGGACGTTCTGCACGATCATCATATAAAACTTCAAATTTACTTTGTAAGTCTTGATACATCTTTTCAGAAATCTGTGTTTGTTCGTCATTATTCATTTTCATTTGAATAAGATGTACTTCAAAAGGTGCTACTTCTTTAGGCCATAGGATACCACGGTCATCATGGTGCTGTTCAATAATGGCAGAAAGCAATCTTGAAACACCGATTCCATATGACCCCATAATGACAGGTTGAGCTTTACCATTTTCATCTAAGAACTTAGCATTCATTGCTTCTGAGTACCGTGTTCCTAATTTAAAGATATGACCAATTTCAATACCACGAGTAAATTTCAACTCAGCTTTTCCAGTCGGATCTAATTCTCCTTCTTTAACAACAGTAATATCTGCAAAATTATCAGGCGTAAAGTCACGGTTTAAGTTAATATTTTTAAGTTGGAAGCCTGTTTCATTAGCTCCTACAACGAAGTTTGCCATATTTTGAACATTGCAGTCAGCAATAACTTCTTTAGCAAAATTTTGTCCAACAGGTCCAATACTACCAGCTTTTACTTGTGTTAATTCAAATTGTTCATCATTAGTTGCTAAGCGTAAGTCTTCAACTTGTAATAAGTTCTTCAACTTCACTTCGTTAACTTCTTGATCACCTCTAATTAAAACAAGAACAGGTGTTTCATCTGCAATATAAACAACACTTTTGACAATGTCTTTTTCGCTAATTTTTAAGAAGTCTGCTAAGTCAGCAATAGTCTTGATATTAGGTGTGGCTACTTTTTCAACGTCTTGTAATGGTGCGTTGTTTTCTTCTTTGACAAAATAACTTGAAGCCATTTCAATGTTAGCAGCATAGCCTGAATCAGTATAAACAATTGTATCTTCACCAATAGCTGCAGGAGCACCAAATTCTAGTGAATCAGATCCACCCATTGCACCAGCATCACCAATAATCGGCTTAACTTCTACGCCAGTTCTAGCGAAGATTTTAAGGTAAGCATTCTTCATATCTTCGTATTGTTGATCAAGTTGTTCGTAGTTACTTGCAAAGCTGTAACCATCTTTCATAATAAATTCACGACCACGAAGTAGTCCAAATCTTGGACGATTTTCATCACGGAACTTAGTTTGAATTTGGAATAATGAAAATGGTAAGCGTTTGTAACTTTTAATTTCTTGAGCGACAATTTCAGTAAATGTTTCTTCATGTGTAGGACCTAAGATAAAGTCACGTTCATGGCGATCTTTCAATTTAAATAAGTTAGGTCCATAAGAATCATAACGACCAGATTTTTGCCATAATGAAGCAGGTAATAATTCTGGCATCATCATTTCGCTTGAATCAATTGCTTCCATTTCTTCACGGATGATTTGTGATACTTTTGATAATACACGATTTGCCAATGGTAAATAAGAATAAACACCGGCAGTGACTTGGCGTACATAACCACCACGTAACATTAACTGATGGCTGACAGCTTCAGCATCAGAAGGTGTTTCTTTTAAGGTTGGCATAAAAAATTTAGATTGTTTCATAGTTCCTCCAACTAAGTTACTTATTTAATAAAATAGCGATAAATATCGTTTCCGGTTACAGCAATGATTAATGCGAATAAAATAACCACACCTACGATATTAATAATCACTTCTTTTTCTTGTGAAACTGGTTTTCCACGAAGTAATTCATACAGGTTAAGTAGTAATTTACCACCATCCAATCCTGGAATTGGTAATAAATTCATAATTCCTAAGTTAATCGATATTGCACCCAAGAAATACAAAATACTTAAAAATCCTTGGTTAGATAAATCTGAAGCTTGCTTATAGATACCAACCGGTCCAGACAACTTATTCAAGCTAAAGCCAGTAACTAAGCTTTTGACACCTTTGAAAATTAAAGTTGCTGTATTAGTTGTTAAATTCCAACCTTGATTAATACGAGCTGAAAATGAGCCATCAACATCAAATGTTAATCCCAACAAACGATAATTAGTTTCATTTTCAGTAATTGTTTGTGGTGTAACTGTTTTTTGAACACTTTGTCCGTTACGTTCAATCTCAACTGTTACCTGTTCATTTTTTGTGGTGCTAAGATATTGTTGAATATCTGTTGTTGACGCAATATTTTGTTGATCAACTTTGACTATTTTATCCCCTTTTTCAATTCCAGCTGTTTGTGCAGGTGAGTTTTGTGAGAAGTTATTAACTACTGTTGTTGGTGCACCGGCTGAAACAAAAGCATAAATCATAAAAACAACCAAGGTTAACAATGCGTTATTGAAAGGACCCGCAAAGTTGGTTGCGATTTTCTTCCAAACCGAAACAGACTGCATTTGAACATCCCTTGGTGCAATTTGAAGTTCTGTTCCGTTTTCTTCAATAATCGTGGCATCATGAATAACATCAAAGTGTCTTAACTTTTCCTCATCGCCATTTTCAAAGCCCTCAATATAAAGTGTGTCTTCTAAATCAGCTTTTTTTACCTGAACGGGAATACCGTCAAAAGAAATATCATCCGATGTAGTATTAATACGGACGACTTGTCCTTTTTCATTCAATTGAAGTAATACCATTGATCCGGGATCAATTTTTGCCGTGTCATCTGGACCAGCTAATCTAACATAACCACCTAACGGCAACCATCTAACAGTATAAGTTGTATTTTTGTGTAATTTTTGAAATAATTTTGGTCCCATTCCGACAGAAAATTCACGGACAAGAATGCCTGACTTTTTAGCTACAATAAAGTGCCCAAATTCATGGACGACCACTAAAATCCCAAAAATGATAAGAAATATAAGAATTCCAAGCATCTGCATTTACTCTTTGACTCCTGTTCTTTTTAAAATAATCCAATTAAATAGGCAATAGGCAATACAAACAATAGGCTATCAAAACGGTCCAAAATTCCACCGTGACCTGGTAGAATCGTCCCACTATCCTTGACTCGATAAAAACGTTTGTAAGCCGATTCTACTAAGTCACCAATTTGACCAACTATTGATAATAAGCCGCTCATAATGACTATTTGTATCCATGACATATTTAATGGCACAAGGCTAGTATATAGTAGTGCTGCTAAAATTGCGACAACAACCCCACCCACAGAACCTTCAATCGTTTTATTGGGACTAATCGGTTTATACAGTGGATGTTTACCTATTGTTCTCCCAACTAGATAAGCTCCACTATCTGTAATCCAAATTATCACCAATAATAAACCAACTAGTGCCAGTCCTTTTTCAGATGCTCTAGCTTGTAAAAAGTAATGGAATCCTTGTCCAACATATAACGATGTAATGGCGATAACACCAACATCTTCAAAATTGAATCGATTGGAGTCAACAATAGTTAACCCTAGTAATAAAACCATTAAAAGTAAGAATACTCGATAACGGTCCATCGGCAAGTTTTGATCAAAAACAGTCAAAGAAACTGCAGATAAAGCAGCCAATATAAAGTCTACGGAAACTAAAACTCGTTTTTTCATCATGTAAATTTCAGCCATGGCAATAATACTCAAAATCGCCATAATAATCGTTAAATAAATCCCCCCAAAATAAACTAAAGGAATCGCGATTGCCAAAGCAACTAGCGCCGTCAATACACGTATCTTCATTAGCACGTCTCTTCTTTCTTTTTGGACTATTATAATTTACCAAAACGTCGATGACGCTTAGAAAAGTCCTCGATAATATCAGTCAAGTCTTCTTTAGAGAAGTCTGGCCAACTTTTATCTGTGAAGGCAAACTCGGTATAAGCTAATTGCCAAAGTAAAAAGTTTGAAAGTCTTTGTTCACCACTTGTCCTAATTAACAAATCAGGATCTTCAAATTGACTAGTTAATAAATGCTTTTCAATCACATCCTCTGTCACATTAGAGGGGCTTAATTCGCCTAATTGAATTTGCTGGCCTATCTCTTGAACTGCTTGTGTTAATTCACGTCTTGCACCATAATTTAATGCAAAATTCAAAACTAATCCTGTATTATTACTTGTTTGGTCAACCGCTTTCATCACAACATCATAAGTTGATTGGGGTAATTCGTCCAAAAACCCCATAACGTTTACTCGAACATTTTCTGCCATCAATTCTGGCATAAATTTATCAAAAAATAGCGCTGGTAATTTCATTAGATAGCCCACTTCTTCGGTTGGACGTCCCCAATTTTCAGTTGAAAAAGCATATAGAGTTAAAACTCTGATACCTAGATGACTAGCTGCTTTTGTAATAGTTTTTACATTGTCCATTCCTTTTTTATGTCCAGCGACTCTTGGTAAAAATCGCTTTTTGGCCCAGCGACCATTTCCGTCCATAATAATTGCTAAATGGTTGAGATTACTTGATTGTGATTTCATTTGTATTCCTATCAAAAAACCGAAGTTTTAACCTTCGGTAATTTCAGCACTTTTTGCATCGGATGCTTCTTCAATTTCTTTAATTGCATCGTCAGTTAATTTTTGAATGTCTTTTTCTAACGAACGTAAATCATCTTCTGTGATATCGCTATTTTTTTGTTGTTTTTTAACATCTTCCATTGCATCGCGACGAATGTTACGAATAGCAACTTTTCCTTGCTCAGCAATTTTACCAACTTCTTTAGCTAGTTCTTGACGACGTTCACCAGTTAGTTGAGGAATAACCAAACGAATAACATCACCATCATTAGCAGGGTTCAATCCTAAATCAGAAGCTAAAATAGCTTTTTCAATATCACCTAATGATGACTTGTCGTAAGGTGAAACCATCAAAACACGAGCTTCTGGAATTGTTACAGATGCCATTTGATTCAATGGTGTTGGTGCCCCATAATAGTTAACTTTAACTGGGTTTAAAATACTTGCATTAGCCTTACCTGCACGAACATTTCCGATTTCATGTTGATACACTTGTACGCTTTTTTTCATTGATTCTTTAGCATTAGTCGTTGCTTGATTTTGCATTATTATTTTCCTCCGCGAATTTTTGTTCCAATATCTTCTCCGAGTACAACACGCTCAATATTTCCTGGTTCGTTAATATTAAAAACGATTAATGGAATATCGTTATCCATTGATAAGAAGCTCGCTGTCATATCCATTACTCGAAGGTCTTTATTAATCATATCTGACTGTGATAGCTCATCAAATTTAACAGCATCTGGGTCTTGTTTTGGATCTGCTGAGTAAACACCATCAACATTATTTTTAGCCATCAAAATAACTTCTGCGTCCATTTCAGCAGCCCTAAGTGCTGCAACAGTATCAGTTGAAAAGTAAGGATTACCAGTTCCAGCAGCAAAGATAACCACACGATGTTTTTCAAGATGACGGATTGCACGACGACGGATATAAGGTTCTGCAATTTGACGCATTTCAATCGCTGTTTGAACACGCGTTGGCACGCCTACAGATTCTAGACCATCTTGTAAAGCTAAACTGTTCATAACAGTTGCTAGCATTCCCATGTAGTCGGCTTGCGAACGTTCCATACCTAATTTAGCACCGGTTTCTCCACGCCAAATATTTCCACCGCCTACAACAATTGAAATTTCTACACCCAGTTCATGAACTGACTTAATTTCTTCGGCTAAACTTTCAATGATTTCAGGATTAATCCCAAAACCATCTTTACCGGCTAAAGCTTCACCACTAACCTTTAAAACAACTCGTTTATAATTAATTGAACTCATGGAATCCTCCTACTATACTGATAACATTTTATCATATTTAAAGTATTAAATCGTATTTTTTCCAAAAAAATAACACCTCAACGGTGTTAAAATTTTGTTATTTTCTAACTTGACTCATAACTTCTTCAACAAAGTTATCAGCTTTCTTTTCGATTCCTTCGCCGACTTCATAACGAACAAAGTTAATTACTTTTCCGCCCTTAGATTCAACGAATTGTTGAACTGTTTGGTCAGGATCTTTAACGAATTCTTGGTCTACTAAACTAATTTCTGATAAGAATTTGTTCATACGACCTTCAACGATTTTTGGAATAATCTTTTCAGGTTTTCCTTCGTTTTTAGTTTCTTCAGTGAAAGCTGCTTTTTCATGTTCTAAAACTTCTGAAGGAACGTCGTCACGTGAAACAAACTTAGGATTAATAGCTGCAACGTGCATTGCAACGTCTTTAGCTGTTTGTTCGTCAGCACCTTCTAATGTTACAAGTGCTAGGATTGTTCCGCCATTGTGTAAGTAAGCACCAAATACTTGGTTGTCTTCTTTTTTCACTAGGTTAAAACGACGGAAACTAATTTTTTCACCAATAACAGATGTTAGGTTTGTAACTTCGTCTTGAACTGTACCATTTTCGTTGTATGGTAAAGCCATTGCTGCTTCAACTGATTCAGGTTGAGCTTCAGCAATTTTACCAGCTACATCTTTAACAAAAGATACGAAACGATCGTTTGATGAAACAAAGTCTGTTTCTGAGTTAACTTCAACCATTGCTGCAGTGTTTCCACTAAATTCAACATCTGCTAAACCTTCAGCAGCAACGCGATCACTCTTCTTAGCTGCTTTTAAAGCACCTTTTTTACGAAGTTCGTCGATTGCTAGGTCCATGTCACCGTCTGTAGCAACAAGCGCTTTTTTAGCGTCCATCATACCAGCACCGGTTTTTTCACGAAGTTCTTTTACTTGAGCCGCTGTAATACCAGCCATGTCAAATACCTCCTATTAAATTTTCAAGTTAATTAAAATTATTTTTCTTCTGATTTTGCTTCTTCTTTTTCAAATGAAGCTTCATCGATTGCTTGGTCTTCACCTTGTTTACCTTCGATAACAGCGTCAGCCATGCTACTTGTAATTAAACGTACGGCACGAATAGCGTCATCGTTAGATGGAATGATTACATCAATTTCATCTGGGTCACTGTTTGTATCAACCATAGCAACGATAGGAATGTTAAGTTTTTGAGCTTCTTTAACTGCAATTCTTTCTTTGCGAGGGTCAACGATGAATAATACATCTGGAATTCTTGGCATATCTTCGATACCACCAAGGAATCTTTCAAGTCTTTCGCGTTGTTTGTTTAACAATGCAACTTCTTTTTTAGGAAGTACGTCAAATGTACCATCTTCAGCCATAGCTTTGATTTCTTTAAGACGTTTGATACGACCTTGAATTGTATCCCAGTTAGTCAATGTTCCACCTAACCAACGGTGATTGATGTAGAATTGACCTGCACGTGTTGCTTCTTCTGCAATTGCATCTTGAGCTTGTTTTTTAGTACCAACAAAAAGAAATACACCGTCATCTGCTGCAACTGCTTTAACGTAGTTGTAAGCATCTTCAACCATACGAACTGTTTTTTGTAGGTCGATGATATAGATTCCGTTTCTTTCTGTAAAGATATAAGGTTTCATTTTTGGATTCCAACGTCTTGTTTGGTGACCAAAATGTACACCTGATTCAAGTAATTGTTTCATGCTGATTACTGACATAAATAAATTCCTCCATTTGGTTTTTTTATTCCTCTCAGCAGTTTTATATCTCTTTGATAAAACTTTAATTAAAAGCACCTTATCAAAAATTTACTACTGATGTGGTTTGCTGCTTTTTGCAACTATCAAATTATACCCTATATTTTTGATTGGTTCAACTATTTTTATTAAAATAAGGCGCGAAACTATGATGTGCTTTCAAGAAACTCTGTTTTTGCTTTCTAGTCTTCTTTTTAAACCAGGCTTCTCGCTTTAAAGCTTGTGATTTGGTCTCATACGTTTCGTAATAAATAACGCGAACTGGAACTCTAGCTCGTGTGTATTTAGCTCCTTTTTTAGCATTGTGCGTAGCTAGCCTTTTTGACAAATTAGTTGTAAACCCTCCATAGTAAGTCTGATCACAACACCTTAGCACATAAAAATAATACTTAATCCTATTCACCTGCCAAAATCCTTTGAATAAATTCAGTATAATTATTATCAGTTTCATGAACCACAATTTCTGGCAACAGTTTAACACCTGTCATTGAACCTTTAGCCATTGCTTCTACCAAAACAATGTTAGCTTCTCGTCCTTTTTTTGGAATAACTGATTGGATTTTCCGAGGCATCAGATCATACTTAGCCATCAAAGTAATCATTTCGGTTAATCGGTCAGGTCGGTGAACCATAAAAAGTTTTCCTTTAGTTTTGAGCAGGCCTGATGCAGTTTTAATAATATCTTCTAGATTGATCATAATTTCATGTCTAGCAATCGCCAATTGTTCGTTGGGATTGACCTTATGTCCAGAATCTAGTTCAAAATACGGCGGATTACAAATCACTGCATCATAACTATCTTTCTTCAAAAAATCTGTTGCCTCTTTTGCATCCCTATTATAAACGGTAATTTGTTCACTTAACTCATTTAATGCGACTGAACGTTTTGCCATTTCAGCAATATCTGATTGGATTTCAACAGCATCAATTTGCGCTTTTTTATAATAATGTGTCAAAAACAAACTTGCTGCCCCATTTCCCGAACATAAATCAGCAATTTTGCTATTCTTCTTAATCTGTGTAAAATAAGCTAGTAAGATTGTGTCTAAAGAAAAAGAAAAGACTGTTTTGTTTTGGATAATTTTAATCTTTTCATCGAATAGATGGTTAATTTCTTCGTTTTCATAAAGTATCATAAATGTCATTTCCTT
The DNA here is from genome assembly GCF_001436605.1 of Holzapfeliella floricola DSM 23037 = JCM 16512. Taxonomy (GTDB): domain Bacteria; phylum Bacillota; class Bacilli; order Lactobacillales; family Lactobacillaceae; genus Holzapfeliella; species Holzapfeliella floricola. Next base: position 322,159 of record NZ_AYZL01000020.1, read on the forward strand.
TTCAAATGTCAGTTAAACTGTTTTTTTGTTATAATAACATGGTTAAAAGAAAGGTGATAATATGTTTTATCGATTTATTCGTGTTGTTGCACGTGCAATATTCTTCATTATAAATGGTCGACCGCTGGTTCTGCATAAAGAAAGATTGCCTGAGGGTAATTATATTTTAATTGCTCCGCATAGAACTTGGTGGGAACCCATTATCTTTGCTTTAGCAGCTAGTCCAAAGGAATTTATGTTTATGGCAAAAAAAGAATTATTCAAAAATCCAATTTTAAGATTTGTCTTAAATCATTCCCACGGATTTAGTGTTGACCGTCAAAATCCCGGCCCCTCTGTTATTAAAATTCCAGTTAAAAATTTAAGGAATACAGAGCTTAGCTTAATCATGTTTCCAACAGGATCACGTTATTCTAATGATGTGAAAGCTGGAGCCGGTGTGATTGCTAAAATGGCTAGTGTTCCCTTAGTTCCCGCTGTTTATCAGGGTCCCTTAAAAATGAGTGGTGTTTTCAAGCGTCAAAAAATGTCAATCACCTTCGGTGACCCTATCTATATTGATAAAAAACAAAAATTAACAGATGAATTTAACCAACAATTAGATCGAGATATTCAAAACCATTGGAATGCTATTGATCAAGAAACTAATCCTAATTTCAAATACATTACCAAACAAAAAAAGTAGCTAGATAATCTAGCTACTTTTTTATTTATTGTTTTTTGAACGCATATTTGCCATTACTTGGTTCAATTTCTTAGATGACGGTTTTTGTCCCATTTGTGCCATCATTGAGCGAATCATATCTTCACTGATTGGCGGATTGTCTTGTAAATATTTCTTCATGTAAGATCTAGCCAAGAAGAAACCTAAGACTAGTCCACCGATTAGGGCAATCACAATTAATAAAATCGCAAGTCCTAAATTCATACTATGCACCTCCGTTTATTAGTTACATTATATTATTTTACACAAAAATTTAGAAATTTGGCAACTAATCTTCACGTAAACCTTTTCTTCTTTGTGCTTCTTTTGCTTTTTCAGAAGTTACTTCTTTACCACTCTTATCGATGATTTTCATATTTTCAATTTGTTGTTTAAATCCTGCGCGAAAATCAGCAATATATTCACGGTGAAGTTTCTTTCGTTCCATTTCTTCTGCTTCACTTAATCCAGCTTCTTTTCGTTTTTTAGCCAATTCATTAATACGATCGATTCTTTCTTGATTTTGACTCATAGCAATAACCTCTTTTTTATGATTGTTTATTTATTATTTGATGTGCTATCCTTATTTTAACAATATTAAGGGAGTAATTAAATGGCTAACATCAAAGAAAATAAACGACTGGAAATTTTAAATTATCTTTATTATACCATTTTAGATAATCAATATGCACCCAGCGTACGCGAAATTGCTCGACATGTTAACCTCGCCTCCACTTCCACTGTTCATAGCCACCTAAAAAAATTAGAAGCAGACGGGTTTATTACAAAAGAAGGCAACAAAACTCGTGCTATTCGCATTACAGACCTAGGAAAAGAACGTTTAAACGTAAAAGAAGAAGCTATCCCCATTATAGGAGAAGTTGTTGCTGGTGAACCTGCTTATACTTTTGATCAGACAATTAGTGATTATTTTCCTATTCCACCACATTTGGAACATTTAAAAAATGAATTATTTATTTTAGAAGTTAAGGGCAATAGCATGATCAATGCTCATATTTGTCCAGGTGACTATGTATTTGTTAAATCACAAACTAGCGCGCAAAACGGCGACATCGTTGTTGCTTTAACAGAAGACAATGAAACTACTTTAAAACGTTTTTATAAAAAACAAACTAAAGTTGTTTTGCACCCAGAAAATGATTCAATGTCAGACATTCAAATTGACAATATTAAAATCTTAGGCAAAGTAATAAGTTTGTACCGCTCAATAATTTAAAAAAACAATTCCTGGTATCAGGAATTGTTTTTTTAGTTTATTAATGAATTCATCATTTGTAACGTCAGTTGTGTTGATACTTGTTGAGTATATTCTGCTAGCTGTTGTTGATTTGCACCCGGATTTTGTGCCTGATAAGTTTGAACTTGCTTTGCTACTTCTTGCTTAAGTTGTGTTTGTTGAGCTTGCTTTTGTTCATCGGTCATTGCTTGTTGTTTTTCCGCTAAACTCTTAGCTTGATCTGCTGATAGTACTAACCAATTTGATTTTGGCACGGTAATTTCATTTTTTTCTGAAATTAACTCAGAATCCGAATCTTCTACTTTAAATAAAGTTTTATAAAAGTCAGAAGAAAACTGCCATTTTGTGGTTGTAGTTATCAATTTAGCTGATGTTTGTTCATCTACTATTTTGTAAGTGGCTGATTTTTTAACAGATTCAGCCATATGGGATTGGTCAGGTACAAAATGAGTGGTTGGGTCTTGTGAATCTTGGCTGTCTCTAAAGTTCATCGCATAATTACCAGATTGAGTACCAATTTGATTAGCAATCAATAAGTTAACCGGTGATTCTTTTTGACCAGCCGTATAAATTTCTGCTGTATTAACTACTGTTTTTTCTTCCATTCCAAAATGATATGCCGTATTTGCGACAATCGATAAACTAGAAAGTAACAATAACGCAGAAGAAATCGTTCCTAATACAACCCTCAGCAACTTAGGTTTGATTAAGAACCATGAAAATAGTGTCAATAATGTGAATATAATTACAATATAAATAATCAATGTTAGCACCCCCTATTTATCTTTTTCTAAAGTCTCCGGTTTTTGGTTTGTAATAAACAATGCAATTATTAAACCAACTACCGCAAAGCTTAAACCAATAGCAAAAGCCACTCTAAATCCATCCATAGATGCTGTTAAACTTTGTGCACCATATTTAATTGGATCCAATGTTTTTAAGGCAGCATTTGGCGCATTAGTATTCATAATATTCTGTGTAACTGATGTCAGTAAAGCAACAACGATAGAAGATGAAACTTGTCTCATTGTATTATTTGCAGCTGTTGCATGCGTTGACATTTCAGTTGGAAGAGCTGACATTGCTCGCGTCGTTAACGGCATCATTGTTAGTGCTACTCCTAACATTCTTACAGCGTACATTACTGTAATAATATGAGTGGGTGTCGATTCTGATAAGAAGACAAACGGAACTGTTCCAATGGCAATAATTGAAAGCCCAACTAGAACTAAGCGTTTTACCCCCACCTTGTTGTATAAAACACCTGCAACTGGTGAGATAATCCCCATCATCAATGCTCCACCTAGCAAGGTAAGGCCTGAGTTCAATGGTGTTAACCCGTGAACATTTTGCAAGTAAGTAGGTAACATCATTTCAACACCATACATAGCCATAGTTACTAGAATTAATGTAATAGTTGTAATTGTAAATTCCTTAACTTTAAATACCTTAATATCTAAAAAAGGCACTTCTAGTTTCAATTGACGTAAGACAAATACTGCTAATAAGACCATTCCCAAAACAATAGGTGAAATAACATTCAATACATCTGTCCAACCGTCTGTTGCAACATTTGTAAATCCTAACAAGAATAATCCAAAACCAATTACTGAATAAAATAATGATAAAATATCCAATTTAACTTTTTTGTTAGGAATGACATCTTTCATAATAAAAGGACTCAAAACAAGAGCAATAATTATGACAATCAATGGAATAATAAATATTGTACGCCATGAATTTGAAATCGTTAATCCAAAAATAACGTGGTTTTGGTCTAAAATCCATCCTGAAAGTGTTGGACCAATAGCTGGCCCCATCCCGATAACCAAACCGCTAAGCCCCAACGCTGTTGCTCTTTGTTTGATTGAGAACATATTTAAAATAACAATCTGCATTAAAGGCATCATAACACCAACTGCAATTGCTGCTAGCACACGTCCAATTAAAAACATAAACCACGCTGAGTTAGTAGCTGGCGTTAGTGCCGTTATTGAGATTCCTAATGCTAAAATAGCATAAGCGATAATATGCAGCAATCGTGTTGACACTCTTGTTGCTAAATAAGCTGTTAAGGGAATCATAACCCCATTAGCTAACAGAAACCAAGTCGTTGCTTGTTGTGCAGTGCTTAAGTTAATATCAAATTCCTTCATCAACGTTGGAATTGCTGTTCCAAGCGATGTTTGCATTAAAATACCTGCAAAAGTTGCAAGTAAAATTAAGAGCATGACGCTAATTCTACTGTAACTTTTGCCATGAATATCTGAAGCTTGATTTTTTGTATTCATTTTTCTTCCTCCTATGAGTTAATATTAGTTGAAATTTCATTTGAAACTATACGCTTAATCTGGTAGATTAGCTACAACAAAATAAGTCATTATGTCTCATTTTGTTACATCATTTTAAGGAGCGACATTATGGCTTACGAAAACAAAACAAATCTTACACAAGAAAATATAAGACGTGCTTTTCTTAAGATACTTAAAGATAAAAAATTCGACGACGTCACAATAAATGACATTGTCCAACAAGCAGGTATTCATCGTAGTAGTTTTTATCGTTATTATGAAGATAAATATCAACTAGCAGGGCATATTGAATGCTATATCATGGCACATATTAGAGAGAATCGAAAAAAATGGATGCAAAAAAATCCAGATATTGATATTGCTGATCCTAATGCAATGATGCATTTGTTTTTGGCAATTGATAAATATGCACCTGCTATCCACATACTACTGGGACCAAATGGTGATCCTAGCTTCGAAGTAAGGCTTAGACATATTATGATTGAAAAATTCTTTGAAAATTCAAAATATGAAACTGCTTCAAATGATAAGTTATCACTACTCAAAGAATTTTCAATTGATATAATCATTCAAACTTATAAATACTGGGCATCTCCTAAGAAAAAGTTGTCAGCTAAAGAACTCGCTGATTTACTAAGTGATATTTTTCAGAAAGGATTTACTTATGCTATTGAAAATATGTAAATACTTTTAATAGCATCCAGATATTTTGTTCATTAAAAAAACCAAAAACTTGAATAATGCTCCAAGTTTTTGGTTTTTTACCAGCTGGCTTTTTTCACACCCGGAATCTGGCCTTTCAAAGCCAATTGTCTAAAGTTCAAACGTGATAACTTGAACTTTCTCATATAACCTCTAGGGCGACCATCTAGTGAATCTCGATTTTGTAAACGATTGGGATTTGACTCTTTCGGTAATTTGGCAAGTGCTGCATAGTCACCTTTTGCTTTAAGCTCTTGTCTAATTGCCGCGTAACGACTGATTAGTTCTCTTTGTTTACTTGCTTTTGCAATTTTTGATTTTTTAGCCATTTAATCTCCTTATTTGGTTTCTTTAAACATCATACGTTGACGTTTTTTAGGTGAGTATTTTTTAAATTCTAAACGTTCAGGGTTATTACGTTTATTTTTATTAGTTAAATACAATCTTTCACCAGTTTCTGCACATTCTAAAAGAATATTTTGTCTCATATTATTACCTTCTTTCACTTTCAAATAGTAAGTATTACCATTTGAATCAAATATTACCATATTATATCTGTTTGTCAAACCAGTTCTTTAAACAAAAAAGCTATTACTTTTAACAAGTAATAGCTTTTTATTATGAAAAATAGAATTATCTTCTTTTTTCTGGGATTCTTGCTGCTTTACCACGTAGGTTACGTAGGTAGTAAAGTTTAGCACGACGTACACGACCTTGACGAGTTACTTCGATTTGAGCAACACGAGGTGTGTGTAGTGGGAATGTACGTTCTACACCAACACCACCACTGATTTTACGAACTGTGTAGCTTGCGCTTACGCCAGTTCCTCTTCTTTTGATAACAACACCTTCGAAGATTTGGATACGTTCGCGAGTACCTTCAACAACTTTTGCGTGAACACGAACTGTATCTCCAGCACGGAAGTCAGGAAGATCTGTTTTTAATTGGTCTTGTGTTAAATCTTTGATTAATTGATTCATGATTTTTTCTCCTTTGTCGACACTCTTAATCAATTCGACCAGCGGAGTATCCGATTTATTAGTGATAGATATCACAATTTTTAATTTTATCAGTATTGTTTTTAAAAGTCAACGTTACTTCTTTTTAAGATTGTTTAGCTAGTTCTTGTTTAATTTCTTGTAATAATTGATGCTGCCTTAAATTCAAAGTTTTATTTTCTATTAAATCTGGACGATACAAATACGTATTTTTTAAGGACTGTTTTTCGCGCCAAGACTTAATGTTAGCATGATGACCACTTAATAAAACATCCGGCACTTTTTGTCCTTCAAATTCCGCTGGACGTGTATATTGTGGGTATTCCAATAACCCATCAGAAAAAGATTCATCACTTGCTGAATCTTCATTACCTAAAACACCTGGAATTAGTCTTACTGTTGAATCAATCATTGCCATTGTTGGAATTTCCCCACCGGTCAAAATAAAATCACCAATGGACACAACATCAGTCGCATATTGATAAACGCGCTGATCAAATCCTTCGTAATGACCACAGATAAAAGTAATATTATTATAGTTGTTAGCCCAATCTGTTGCCATCTTTTGATTAAAAGGTTTTCCTGTGGGTGCTAAAATCACAACTTTTTGTTTGTCTTCAATCTCAGACAATGCACTGGCAATTGGTTGAACTTGTAATACCATACCTGGTCCACCACCATAAGGTGCATCATCAACATGCATTTGCTTATCTTTTGTAAATTTACGAAAATCAATCACATTTAAGTTTAGCTTTTCATTTTCAATGGCTTTCCCAACAACTGAGTGTTTCATTGCGTCAAACATATCTGGAAACAGTGTCAAAACATTAATTTTCATCAATTAACCCCTCAGGTACTTCTACCCAAGCCTTATTTTGCTCCAAATCGATTTTTTTAACGATTTGGTTTAAGAATGGGATCAAAACATCTTTTCGCCCGGGTTTTTCAATTGTCCAAACATCATTTGCACCAGTTGGAAAAATTTCAGTTACTTTGCCAAGCACTTCATCTTTATCTAAATCAATAACTTCAAGCCCAATAATTTCATGATAATAATAAGCGCCTTCTTCCAACTCTTGCATATTTTCTTTTGCTACATAAAGTAAGTCACTTTTATATTTTTCGACGAGGTTAATATCTTCTAGCCCTTCAAATAGCACTAGTAAAAAGTTTTTAACAGAACGTGTGCTTTTAACTGTCACTTCAATTTCTTGTTTTTGGTGTTCAATAACCAAAGACATGCCCGGTGCAAAGCGTTCTTCAATAAAATCTGTCGATGGAAAAACTTTTAATTCTCCCTTTATTCCATGAGTATTAACAATTTTCCCTACTTCATATTTAGTTAACATGGATTTAACTCCTTTCAGAAAAAAAGCTTAAATGAAGTTATCTCATTTAAGCTTTTGAAAATTTATTTAGAGTATTTTGATTCGTGTAATTTTGTCATGATTCCAGCACCAGATAACAAGCTACGAACTGTATCTGAAGGTTGAGCACCTTTTTGTAACCATTCTAAAATTGAATCTTCTTCTAATTTTAATTGTGTTGGGTTTGAAACTGGATTGTAGTAACCTACTTCTTCGATAAAACGACCATCACGAGGTGATCTTGAATCTGCTACCACTAGACGGTAGAAAGGTTTACGTTTTGAACCCATACGACGCATACGAATTTTAACTGCCATATTAATGACCTCCTATTTTTATTAACTTAATTAGTTTAGCATGGATATTTTAAGTTGTAAAGGGTTTTTACTTAACAGATTATGATTTGAATCTTTTAGCTTTTTTAAGACGTTTTTTCTTTTTCTTTTGAGAACGTTTCATCATGGAATTCATGGCCATCTTACCCATTTTACCCTTCATTCCACCACCAAGCATTCCTTCAAGATCACTGGTATTTCCTTTTGATACTTTTTGCATCATTTCTTTTGATTGTTTAAATTGTTTAATCATGCGGTGAATTTCTTGAATATTACGACCAGAACCTGCTGCAATACGACGACGACGAGAAGGCGTTAAAATATCTGGATTTTCACGTTCTTCAGGAGTCATTGAATATACAATTGCTTTTAAGTGTGCAATATCTTTTTCACCTATATTAATGTTTTGAAGTGCGGGGTTATTAGCCATACCTGGAATCATCTTCATTAGTTCATCAATTGGCCCCATGCTTTGAATTTGATCCATTTGTGCAATAAAATCATTGAAATCAAATGTGTTTTCACGCATTTTTTCTGCTAATTCTTGTGCATTTTTCTCATCGTAATCTTGTTGAGCTTTTTCAATCAAACTCATCATGTCACCCATACCCAAAATACGGTTAGACATTCTATCGGGGTGGAAAATATCCAAGTCAGATAATTTTTCTCCTTCTCCGACGTATAAAATTGGCTTGTTGGTAATAGAACGGATAGATAAAGCCGCACCACCACGAGTATCACCATCTAATTTTGTTAAAATAACCCCAGTAATATCAAGTGCTTGATTAAAACCATCAGCTACTGTTGCAGCAGCTTGACCTGTCATTGCATCGGCCACTAAAACAATATTGTCAGGTTGAGCAATTTCTTTAACGTTTTTTAATTCATCCATTAAGGATTCATCAATTTCAAGACGTCCCGCCGTATCGATAATAACATAATCATTTTTGTTTTCTTTTGCTTGTTGCATCCCATGTCTAACAATATCTTCGGCGGAATTGTTGACACCTTCTTCATACACAGGGACTTCTAATTGGTTCCCAATCACTTTCAATTGGTCAACAGCAGCTGGACGATAAATATCGGCTGCAATTAGCAACGGACGTGCTTTTTGTTCAGCCATCAAACGATTAGCTAATTTACCTGCTGTAGTCGTTTTACCCGTACCTTGAAGTCCAACCATCATAATAACTGTTGGAATTTTGTCAGATTTATTCAATGCAACAGCTGACTCACCCATCATCTGTGTTAACTCTTCATTAACAATTTTGATAATTTGTTGACCTGGTGTCAAACTATCAAGTACTTCAGATCCAAGTGCACGCTCTTTGATTTTCGCAATAAACTCTTTTACAACTTTAAAGTTAACATCCGCTTCAAGTAATGCTAAACGAATTTCACGAGTTGCTTGATTAATATCAGTTTGGGTAACTTTACCCTTTTTACGTAAGCCGGATAACGCATTTTGAATACGTTCACTTAAGCCTTCAAATGCCATACTTAGTTCTCCTCTATTATTTGTCTAATTTTTCGGATAGTATCTTTGGTTTCAATATAATTTTGCTTATCAATCAATGATAGTGCTTGTTGACTTAACTGTTCAATGGCTAAAAAATTACGATTTAAATTCAATTTAGATTCGTAATCTTCTAGCAAACGTGTCGTTCGTTTGAGATTATCATAAACTGCTTGTCGCGAAACCTCCGCATTTTCTGAAATTTCAGCAAGTGATAAATCATTAAAATAATAATCTTCAAAGTAACGCTGTTGCATTGCAGTTAGCAGAGGTCCATAAAACGAAAACAACTGGGTTAAATACTGCGTTTTTTCTAAACTCATACGTTGACCTCCTTGCATAAGGTTAAAGGACTTTTTTTAATTCGTCAATTACTTCTATTATACAAAAAAATTGGCCTTATTTGGCCAATCTTCCTAAATTAATCCCTTAAATAATCCTAATGCAAATTTCTCAGTATCAAATGGTGCTAGGTCTCCCACCTGTTCCCCTAATCCCACTAATTTAACTGGAATATTCATTTCATTACGGATAGCAATAACAATACCACCACGTGAAGATCCATCTAATTTAGTCAAAACAATACCGGATATTTGTGTCACTTGATTAAATTCTTTTGCCTGACTCATTGCGTTTTGTCCAGTAGAACCATCCAAAACTAATAATGTTTCTTCCGGTTGGTCTTTAAATGTTTTTTGAATGGTACGTTTGATTTTATCTAACTCATTCATCAGGTTAACTTTGTTTTGCAAACGACCCGCCGTATCAATTAATAGATAGTCCACTTCTTGATCGTAAGCTCGTTTGACACCCTCAAAAACAACAGAAGCTGGATCAGCTTTTTCTGGTCCAGTAACCACATTAACGCCCACACGTTCTCCCCATTGAACAAGTTGTTGAACAGCTCCTGCTCTAAATGTATCGGCTGCTACTAACATAACTGATTTACCTTGTGATCTTAATTGTGCTGCTAATTTACCAACCGTTGTTGTTTTACCTGAACCATTAACACCCACAAACAAATAAATGTTAGGCTTGTTGGCTTCATTGTAAGTCAGCCCTTCATCTTCTTCACCAGGATTTTCATAAAGACCTACTAATTTTTCAACGATAACTTCTTTTAAAGCTTGTTTTGATTTTGCATTTTTTAATTTAGCTTCATCTCTTAAAGCCTCTACTAAGTTCATGGACGTTTCATAACCAACATCTGATTCAATTAGTAAGTCTTCCAAATCATCAAAAAAATCTTCGTCAATACGTCTGAAATTAGCAAAGAAAGCGTTTAACTTATCTCCAAAGGAACGGTTAGTCTTTTCCAGTCCTTTTTCATATAGATGTTCTGTCTTTTCCTCTTCATCATCTTCTGATTCTTCTTCGGCTTGAACTTCTTCAGAAGTTGGTTGTTCTATCTCTGTATCAGTTTCTTCTTCAACTTCGTCAACTGTTTGAGTCGATACCTCATCACTACTACTTTGTTCTTGGTTGTCCTCATCCGCTGGCTCTTGTTCAGAGCTTTCCTCTTTTGAATCAGCGTTTTCTTTAGTTTCTTTTACAACCGACTCTTCTTTATCCACTTCTTTAGTGGGTTCCATTTCAGGTTCATCAGTTGCCTCACTATCCTGATTTGTTTCTTCAGCATCAACTGGATTTTGAGCAGAGTCTGCCTCTTTTGGTTCTTCATCAGACGGTTGTTCTTGTGCTTCTTCTAATTCAGCTGATTCTTTCTTATCTTCTTGTTCTTTTTTATCTCCAAAAATGGATTTTTTTATACGATCAAATAATCCCATGATAACCTCCTACAATTGTTGTTCAATTTCACTTAATGAGACTGACAGCAAACTAGAAATACCAGATTCTTGCATCATAACCCCATATAATTGATCTGCCTGTGCCATCGACCCTTTTCTATGTGTAATCATGATAAATTGCGTTGTTAAATCATAATTCTTCAAGAATTGGGCGAATCTATCAACATTGGCTTCATCAAGTGATGCTTCTACTTCATCCAAAATACAAAACGGCACTGGACGCACTTTTAAAATAGCAAACAACAACGTAATTGTTGTCAATGCACGTTCCCCACCGGATAGTAGACTTAAGCTTTGTAGCTTTTTGCCTGGCGGTTGCGCAATAATATCAATCCCAGTATTTAAAATATCAGTTTCATCAGTTAAGGCAAGTTTTGCATGACCTCCGCCAAACATTTTAGGGAAAATATCCGCAAATGCTGCGCTAACTTGCTCAAACGTTTCTTTAAAACGTGTCGAAACTTCTTTATCCATTTCATTCATTGTGTTTTCTAACGTTGATTTAGCTGATAATAAATCTTCTTGCTGTTGATGCAGAAAATCATACCGTTCTTTGACTTCCTTATATTCTTCAATGGCTCCCAAGTTCACCGGTCCAATATCTTCAAGCGATAACTTGTGCAACTTGATTTCGTGTTGCAGTTGATTGATATTGACCTCTTCTGGATTCCCAATATCAGACATGGCTTTTTCAAAAGTTAGATGATAATCCTGATTTAAAGTTTCTAAGCGCGTATTGATTTCTGATTTCAAAATAGCTAATTGATTGCTTTCTTTTTCTTGAGCTTCAGCAACTATTTTTCTTGAATCATAATGCTTAGTATAATCTGTTTCAAGTGTTGCAACTTTATTTTCAACAACAGATAGTTTTTGTGCTGTTTCTTTGATTTGTTGATTTAAAGTTGTAATTGTTACTTGGTTTTGCTCGAATTTTTTCTTCTGTTTGTCTAAGTCTTGTGAGTTTTTCTCTTTTGCTTGACTTAAATGTATTAATTTTTCTTGTAGTTGTGCTTGTTGTTGTTGAGATTGTTTGATATCAGCTTGTTTTTCAGTGATTTGAGATTGATAGTTTTCTTGCTTAGTCTTGAAAACGGCAATTTCAGGTAACAATTCGTTTAATTGTGCTTGTACATGCTGAGATATTTGATCAAAGTTTTGAATTTGTGCCTGTGTTTCTTTTATTTTTCGTTGTACTTTCTCAACGTCTTGTTCAGCTTTAACTTTTTGTGTGTTTAGTTGATCATATTGTGCTTGTTGTTTTTCTAATTCGGACTTTTTAGCTTGTAATCCGTGTCTTAAGTAGTTCAACTGTTTTGTTAGCGATTGTTTTTCATCTTGAATACGGTTAATTTGATTATCAAAATCCATTAACTCAGATTTTACTTCCGCTACCTTATTGGTATTTTCAGCTTGAATTTTTTCCAAGCGCTGTTTTTCAGTAATTTCTTGTTGTAAGTGTGACTGAACTTCAGCAATCTGACTATCAAACGCTTGGCTTTTAGCTGTGAGATCTTCCAATTGTTTCTTGATTAGCAATGGTGATTGACTATTCTTATTGTGTGAACCACCTGACATTTGTCCGCCAGGGCTTAAATAATCACCATCTAAAGTCACAATATGGTGTCTTTGTTCTAGTAAGCGGCTTAATTGTGTTGCATGATCTAGGTTATCCATCACAATAATTCGACCTAAAAGATGGATAACCGCTGGCTTAACTTCATCTGAACAAGAGACTAAATCAGAAGCTGTTCCGAGATATCCTGAAGTCGTTTTTAGTATCTTTTTAACTTCTGTTGACAATACCTGCTGTCTTAATTGATCTAATGGTAAAAAGGTTGCTCGTCCTAAATTCTTTTCCCTTAATGTTTTAATCGCATTTTTAGCATTATCTTGAGTTTTCGATACTAAATTTTGGGCATTACTTGCTAAAGCTGTGTCTAAAGCTAGTTGATGACGACTATCAAAATCAATCAGTTCGCTGACGACACCTAAAATCCCAGGAAATTCAGATTTATGATTCAAAACAGATTTAACACCCTGAAAGTAACCTTCATGGTTGTCATGTAATCGTTTAAGAGCTTGTAGCTGGGCTTTTGTTCCTTGAGCAAGCTCTTTTAACTCACTACGTTCTTTTTGCTTCTTCACTACTGTAGCTGTTGATTTTTCAATAGCAGTTAGGCTATCAGCAACTTCCGTTTCCAGTTTATCTAACCAATTTTTTTGTGTCTGCTTTTCTTGCGTAACTTTTTCAATTTGGGCATCAAGACTAACTGAATTTGATTCTAACTCTTTAACTTCAGGGGAGGTTAATTCACCTTTAAGTTGATTAATAGCCGTCTCGGCAAAAATAATTTGATTAGATAACGTCGTTTTATTTTGCAAGTTATCGATGTAATCATCTCTTAGAGATTCTAAATCTTTTTGTAACTTGCCTGGATCTTGAGATACCTTAGTCTTAAGTTCGCGTTCTTGGTCCTTTAACTGATTATATTGTTGAGTAACCGTATTTAATTGCTTTTCTTTTTCACCTAACTCTTTTTCGAGCTGCTGTTGGCGGCTTTGCAACTCATCTTGACGGGTTTTTAGTTCTTTTCGATTCGTTTCATCAAATTCTGTACTTTGATCATAAACAGCTAATTGTGTTTTAATTTCATAATTTTGATTCACAAGTTTGTTGTAGTCCGCTTGCAATTGATCTTGTCTATCTCTAAGACTATGACGCTCTTTTCGATATTCTTCTAGTTGTTGCTGTGTAGAGGCAACGACACGATCTAATTTTTGTAGTTTTTGTTTTGTTTGGTTATTTTGGTTGCGTGTTTGCTCTTGCTTATTAACACGGTCGTTGGTTTCTAAAGTTAGTACGATTTTATTTTTAGAATCATACCCATTTTTTTGTGTGTGATACTCTTCCGCTAAACTTTTTTGCTGCTTTAACGGTTCAATTCTAGTCTCTAATTCTTTAACGAAATCGTTAATTCTTACTAAATTATCTTGTGTCTGTTTTAGTTTTAATTCCGCAGTCTTTTTTTGCTGTTTGAATTTTAATACACCCGCTGCTTCTTCAATTACCGATCTACGATCAGCAGGTTTTGCATTGAAAATTTGTTCTACGCTACCTTGCGAAATAATTGAAAAAGACTCTTTAGATAAACCAGAGTCCATAAATAAATCATGAATGTCTTTTAGCCTAACATTTTGTTGGTTAATTTGATAATTAGTATCGCCGTTGCGAAAAATAGTTCGTGTGATTTCAATTTCCTTAAAATCACTATTCAATTGTTTAGCTTGGTTGTCAAATGATACCGTAACTTCGGCACGATTTAACGGTGCTTTCATGGCAGTTCCACCAAAAATAACATCTGTCGTATTTTCTCCACGCAGATGTCTAACATTTGTTTCTCCCATCACCCAACGCATAGCTTCGGTAATATTACTTTTACCACTTCCGTTGGGACCAACAATACCAGTAATTCCCTTAGGAAATTCCAAAGTAACTTTGTCTGGGAATGATTTAAATCCATTAATTGTTAATGACTTTAATGGCATTTCGTCAACTCCATTATTGTAATTTTTTCAAAGCTTCACTAGCTGCATGTTGCTCTGCTTTTTTCTTAGAATCGCCAGTTCCTTCAGCAAGTTTTTCACCTGCAGCATAAACTGCAACCTCAAAAATTTTATCATTATCACTACCTGTTTCTCGTAGTGTTTCGTAGCTAATTTTTACTGACCCATTTTGTTGCAGTAATTCTTGAAGTTGTGTTTTGTAATCAGCATTATAAGAGAAATCTCCTTTTATAATATCTGGAAAAACAGTAACTTTTAAAAATTGATAGACTGCTGGCATTCCTTGATCTAAAAATAATGCACCGTTAAAAGCTTCAAAAACATCCTCTAACAATGTTTTTCTTAGTCTTGCACCATTATTTTCCTCACCTTTACCAAGCATTATCTCTTGATCAAATTCTGCTTCTTTAGCAAATTTCGAAAACCCTTCCGTTCTAACAACGTTTGATCGAAAACGTGTCAATTCACCTTCGTCAAGGTCAGGAAATTGATGATACAGAAACTCTGAAATAGCTAATTCTAAAACCGCATCTCCCAAAAACTCTAATTTTTCATAGTTTTTTAGTTCCAAATTGCGATGCTCATTTGAATAAGATGAATGCGTAAATGCTTCATCAAGCAAACTCATATCTTTAAATATTATTTGAAAATCGTCTCGTAACTTTTTCGTAAATTTCGAACTAACCATATTTAAAATCTCCTTCTGTCTCTGTATACTATTATACCAGTTTGTCGTTTGAGAAAAAACGCACAAAAAAACACTTTTCCTTGAATTGAAAAGTGTTTTTTATATTTTGTTAACCTGTTTAGTTAGATGATACACCAACTGATGCCCATGAAGAGCTAGGAGTTAAGTCATATCCGACAACACGCTTGTTTATCGCTTTAATACCATAGCTATTGTAAGTAGGAATTACATAAGCATTATCGTTCATCCATTCTTGCCATTTGAAGAAGGCTTGTTGACGATGATTTTGATTGAATGATTCTTTTGAATCAATATCAGCCAATAACTTGTCTTGTTCATCTGAAGCAAACCTAGAATAATTAAATGGTGCTTTTCGACTGTATAAATCATTTGGAGAAGGTTCTGAAGACAATGACCATCCAGCTGTAAACATATCAATATCAGAACTATCTGCTTGAATTTTATCGTAAAAACTGTTTGGTTCAATTAGTCTTCCTGTTGTCAATTGCACATTTAAGCCTATTTTTTTCCATTGTTGAATATAGTTTTGAATAATTGGTTCTTGGATAGCACTTCCTGACATGGCAGCAAAATTAATAACTAGAGGCTGTCCATTTTTATCTGTCCTGTAATCTCCATTTTTCTTATATCCTGCTTCATCCAACAACTGATTAGCTTTGTCTAAGTTGTAATCATAACCTTTTACACTTTTATCGAAAAATTGACCAAATTGTTCAGGAATAAGTGATGGGACTCTAAAAGATAATCCACTAGCATATTTTTCATAAACTTGATCAATGTTCATTGCATATCCCATAGCTTGACGAAGATTTTTATCATTCATTTTGGAATTAGAATTCATAACATTCTCACCTTTGTCAGCATCCCATTTACCTACTTTAAATCCTAAATAGTAATAGGTAAGAGGAATTTTTCCAATGAATTCAGTATTAGGTGCATTTTTAACTTCGTTCCAAGCATTATTTTGAACATCAATCATATCATATTTGTTACTTAATGCAGCCTGTGTGGCATTGCTTGGGCTAACAACTGATAATGTGATTTTAGCCAGCTTAGGCTTTTCTCCATAATAGTACTCGTTTGGTACCCACTCTACCGATTGTCCAGGCACTAGATTACTTAACTTGTATGGCCCATAATATAATGGTGTTTTTCTTATTTCATCTGAAGAAACAAGCTTATCAAATGGAACATCCTTCAGTTGATGCTCTGGTGATGCTTGTTCCCAAAAGTAACCGTTACCAGACTGAGTCATTCCGGGCTTCATTTCTTTGAATTTTAAAACTACTTCGTTTCCATCATCGCCATTTGGTGAAGTGATTCCAGAAATCTGATCTGATTTTCCGGTATTATAGTCTTCCATACCTTCAATATTTTGCAGAGCTTCTGTGTAACGTGTCGATTTTGTTGCCGGGTTTGCAATAATTTTATAGGAATAAACGACATCTTTTGCGGTTAAAGGCTGTCCATCCGACCATTTAACATTGGGATTAATTGTAATTGTAGCAGTTTTTGCATCAACATTTAATTTAAGATTAGCAGCACCGCCATCTACAATTTTATAATCATCATCAGTTTTAAACAATCCTTCAGCTCCAAATTGAGCAACAGTTGAATCTGCACTAGTAGTTGATAAGGCTGAATTAAAAATACCTGTGAACGGTGTGCTAGCAACCATCCCGTAACTCAAGGTTCCTCCTTCAATAGGCTTTGCCCTATTAGAAACAGCAATAGGAAATTGTTTGTCTTTTGTTTCTGCTTCTTGGGATGAATTGCTGCTTCCATTCCCATTACTACAACCAGATAACGTCATTGCTATGGCAGCTGTTGCAATTGGCAGCAACCATTTTCTCTTTTTGTATACCATCCTTTTAAACCTCCATCAGTTTTAATCTATATTTGAGATATTAGCACCCCTAAATTAAAAAATCAATAAATATTTTAATTATATTTTAATTATCTTCTTTGTCTTGCGTCTGCTGCACGTTGAAAGACAGTTCCAACATAATTAATCATGTACGAAATAATCAGTAACATCACAACCGCTGGTAACCATACCCATGGACGACTCATGATGTTAACTGGGTCATTAGCATATCCAATCAATGTCCCCAAACTTGGAGTAGAGGCTGGAAGTCCATATCCCAAAAACGAAAGTCCAGTTTCAATTCCGATATTTCCAGCTATACCTAACACAACATCAATAATTATCATAGAACTTATATTAGGCAATACTTCTCTAAACATAATGGCTACATTAGAAGATCCGGATGCCTTTGATGCCATCACATATTCACGCTCTCTCTGTGCTAGAACAAAACTTCTAAAATATCTAGCTGAACTGGTCCAACTAAAAAGTGAAATTAACAATATCAATGTAAACGCATTATAATTTGAAATAATAGTAGTTAAAATGATGATAATCATAAATCTGGGTAAAACCATAATAAAGTCAATGATTCTCATAAAAATATCATCAACGACACCTCCAAAATAGCCTGATATTAACCCTATAACTAACCCCAGGATAATTGAAATTGCTGTAACACTAATTCCAATGACTATAGAGTTTCTTCCACCGACAATTAACAGCGATAAAATATCTTTCCCACCTTCATCCGTTCCTAAAAAATGTCCCGAACTAAATGCAGGCATTAGACCATCTAAGATATTTGTATCTAAACTTTCCTTGGACACAAATGCAGATCCTAAAAAAGTGAATAACAGGATTAAAACAAGAACCAGTATAGAAAATATAGCAAATTTGTCTTTTAAAAGTTCTTTTAATACTAATTTAAAACCAGAAGGTGGAAGACTAATAGGTTCCCCTGCTTCAGTTTTAATATTTTGTTTGTTTGCTTTGTTAAATAACATATTATCCCCCTTCCCTACTTCACTCTAATTCTAGGATCGACAATTGTCATAACAATATCTGAAATCAGGTTACCAACAATTGCTAAAATACCAAACATTAATATAAGCGCTGTCAATACAGGATAATCACGTTGTGATATTGACTCCATAAAAAGTTTACCCATACCAGGATAACTAAAAACTGTTTCAATCATAACGGCTCCTCCCAATAGGGCACCAATAACATTACCTATAAATGCTGTAATAGGAAGCAAAGAGTTTCTAAGAATGTGTTTATTAAATACCACACGTTCTGGTACACCTTTTGAACGAGCCGTTCTAACATAATCCTCTACCTGATTGTCAATAATTCCCGTACGTAAATATTGTACGGTTGTCGTTGTACTGATTAGTGCAGCTACTAAAGCAGGCAGGATAATATGATGGGCTCGATCTAGAATATAGTTAAATATTCCCGGTGCAACCGACACACTCACTGTCCCAGTTGTTGGAAACCAATTTAATAAATAGCCAAATAACCACAAAGCTAAAACATATGCTACAAATCCAGGAATCGCAAATGTGATGTAATTAAAAATTCTAATTGTTTGATCTGGCCATTTATCTTTATATCTCCCTGCAATAATTCCCATTGGAATTGCAAATAAATAGGACAAGATAATTGTTACTAAGGAGAGCCAAAATGTATTTTGAGCACGATCACCAATTAGTGAAGTAACGCTCATATGTTGAGTATAGCTCATACCTAAATCACCACGGAACAAGTTTTTTACCCAGTTCAAGTACTGCACCCATGGTGCATCATTTAATCCATACTCTTGTTTTAATTTAGCAATAGTATTAACGTCCATTTTGGGATCAATCAATCCAGTAAAAGGATCACCTGGCATCATCTTAGCTAAAAAGAAGATTAGAATTGACAAGATAATAATTTGCGGAATCATTACCAAAACACGTCTTAAGATTGTCTTCCACATATTATCGGCCCCCTTCTAATTTATCTTGTGGTAAAGCAACAAAATGACTTTTCCCAATTTGTTGTAATGGATAAACGCGGCCATTTTTATACCACTTATCTTGATTTTCTAGAAATTCTTTTTCAACAGCTTGGCGATGAGCTTTATGTTCTTCTCTATTCTTCGGATCAATCTTAGGAATAGCAGCAAGTAGTCTCTTAGTGTAAATATGTTGGGGATTATGATAAATGTCTTCTCTTGTCCCAACCTCAACTAAACGACCTCTATGCATAATAGCTAAGTTCTCGCACATATGACGAACAACACCTAAATCGTGAGAAATGAACAAGTAACTAATGTTATATTCTTTTTGAATTTTCTTCATAAAGTTTAAAACTTGTGCTTGTACTGATAAATCAAGTGCCGATACAGGTTCGTCGGCAATAATTAACTTGGGTTTAGTGGCTACCGCACGTGCAACACCAATTCTTTGTCTTTGACCACCTGAAAATTCGTGTGGATATTTATATAAAGCATCGCTTGGCATCCCAACAATGTCTAATAATTCCTGAACGCGTTTCTTTTCTTCTTCCTTTGAAAGACTTTCGAAGTTTCTAATTGGTTCAGCAATAATGTCAAAAATTCTTTTCTTAGGATTCAAACTAGACATTGAATCTTGAAAAATCATTTGGACGTCGCGATTATACTTTAATTTACGACGTTCACTTGCTTTGGTAATGTCATGACCTTTATAAATAATTTGGCCTGATGTAGCATCCTCTAACCCTACAATTGCTTTTCCTGTTGTAGACTTACCGCTTCCAGATTCACCAATTAATCCGTAAGTTTCTCCCTCTTCGATTTCAAAGTTAATTCCATCAACCGCCCTGACGTGGTCAGTTACTCGATTAAAGAAACCTGAACGAATTGGATAATGAATTTTCAAGTCTTTGATTTGTATTAATGACATCTTTTATCCTCCATTCGTCATATTTTAGTTTTTAAAGTAAAAATCTCGATAACAAGTACAACGAACTTCATGCCCAGGTGAAACTTCGTGTAAAATTGGTTCTTCTTCATGAGATGTAGCATCAATCCAAGGAATTCTTGGTGCAAATCGACAACCATCTGTCATCATCTTATCTAATGAAGGAACAGTCCCTTCGATAACATGCAATTCTTCATCATCCACATCAGTTTGCGGCATTGATTCAAGTAGTGAACGGGTATATGGATGTAAAGGATTCGTGAATAGTTCATCAACAGGTGCTACCTCAACAATTTGTCCAGCATACATAACCGCAACTCTATCAGCCGTTTCTGATACAACACCTAAATCATGCGTAATTAAAATAATTCCGGCACTTGTTTCATCTTGAATATCTTTTAACAAATCTAAGATTTGGGCTTGAATTGTTACGTCTAAAGCTGTGGTTGGTTCATCTGCTAACAGAATTGAAGGCTTATCAGCAATCGCAATCGCAATAATAACTCTTTGACGCATACCACCGGAAAGCTCGTGTGGGTATTGACGACTAATTCTTACAGGATCTGGGATTCCCACTTGATCAAGTAGCTCTAAAACACGTGTTTTTCGTTCTTTTTCATTTAATTTTGTGTGATAGTACAAAGTTTCTTCAATTTGCGCACCAATACGCATTAGTGGATTTAGTGCAGCTAATGGATCCTGAAAAATCATACCAATTTCTTTTCCCCGAATTCGGTTAAATAGTGATTCATTTAATCCAACGAGATTTAACTCATTAAATAAAATATCTCCTCTAACTCTTGTGTTCTTTTGGTCATAAAGCCCAATAATACTAGAAGCTAGTGTACTTTTTCCTGACCCTGATTCTCCAACAATTGCTAGAATTTCATTCTTCCTCAATGTTAAAGAGACATCATCAACCGCATCATAAAATTTTCCTTTTAATCGAAAACCTGTATGCAAGTGTTGAATATCTAAAAGCAAATCGCTTGGTTTTTCCAATGAAATTCCTCCAGTTCAATTTAAAAAATCTTAATTTATTAGAGATTTATTAAATATTTAATTATTGGATTAATTATATCATGAAAAATTAATTTTTCAACGTAAAAAAACAGTAGCTTAATTATTAAGCTACTGTTTTTTATAAATTGTTGTAAACGTAGTCAACAGCTTGTTGAACAGTTGTTAGTTTTTCAGCTTCCTCATCTGGAATTTCTGAACTAAATGTATCTTCCATTTCAAGAACAAATTCAACAAAGTCGATTGAATCTGCATCTAAATCTGTCTTAAAATTTAATTCTGGACCAATTTTATCTTTGTTGACTTCAAAGCGATCAGCAATCAAATCAGCAATTTTATCAAAAATTTCTTCTTTATTCAAAATTAGGTACCTCCAATAAAATGATTACCCAACAATTCTAGTTCAATCAGTTCCAAATGTCTACTATAATTATTAACTATTTTTTATCAAATGCTTGTTTTACTTGTTGAACTAAATCTTGTTTCAACATTTCATCGACTTGATGGAAAGCATAATAGATTGAGCGACCGTCTCCTCGACCGTGAACCTTGATAACTGGCGCCTTAGCACCCATTAGTACAGCACCACCATAAATTGCCATATCAAATTGTTTGCTGATTTCTTTAAAAGCAGGTTTTGCTAACCCAGCTCCCACTTTTACTTTTAACCCATTATTAAGTAGGTTTTCTTTTAATACTCCCATAATAGTTGAAGCTGTTCCTTCAAGTGTTTTCAACATTACATTACCAGAAAAGCCATCTGCGACAAGTACGTCTGCTTTTCCTTGAAGAACTTCGTTTCCTTCAATATTACCGATAAAATTAATATTAGGTCGATCACTCAATAATTGATACACTTCTTGATGCAATTCATCACCTTTATCAAACTCACTCCCATTATTTAGCAAAGCAACTCGTGGATTTTCAACATGACGAATAGATTGTGAATAAAAACTTCCCATCTCTGCCCATTGAACCATATGTTTAGACTTGCAAGATGCATTGGCACCAGCATCTAATAACGTTAAGCCTTTATCTGAGTTTTCAACAGGAAGTACAGGCATCAATGCAGGTCTTTCAATTCCCTTAATACGACCAACAATAAAAATGCCTGAAGCAAGTAGTGCACCTGTATTTCCTAGTGAAAGTAACGCATCATTTTCACCATTTTTCACAGATTTAGCGGCCAATACCATTGAAGCATCTTTTTTTTGACGAATTGACTTAACTGGTTCATCTTCACCTAATATTTCCTCAGTAGTATGCACAATTTCAATTTGCTTCATGTTTTCAGGTAAATGTGCTTTCATTTGATCTTCGTTTCCATAAAGTACAAAAGTAAAATCTGATAGTTCTTCTCTAGCCATTAAAACACCATCAATAACAGCTTTTGGCCCTTGGTCGCCACCCATAACATCTACTGCAATTCTTTTCATTAATTTGTCTCCTTAATCTTTCGTTTTTGATTTTAAATAATTTAATAGTTGTTTTAAATTTTGGTTTTCAGGTGTTCGAGTCAATAAAGGATCATGTGTCAGGACTTCTTGGGCGGAATTTTTAGCCTCTACTAGTATTTGATAGTCTTTTAAAATATCGCCAACTTGAAATTGTGGTACACCAGATTGTTTATGACCAAACAAATCACCTTGTCCTCGGAGCTTTAAATCTTCTTCAGCTAGAACAAAACCATCTGTTGTGTGTTCAATAATAGCCATCCGTTTTTTACCTGTTTCACTTTTTGGCTCTGAAACAAACAAACAATAAGCTTGCGTTTGACCGCGACCAACACGTCCTCTAAGTTGATGCAATTGCGATAACCCAAAATAATCAGCATTAAAAATGACCATCATATTCGCATTTTTGACATCTACACCAACTTCAATGACTGTAGTTGAAACTAAGATATCAATTTTGTGTTGTTCAAATGCCATCATGACCTGCTGCTTTTGATCTGCACTCATCTTTCCGTGCAAAAGACCAACGGAATAATCAGGAAAATGTTGCAACATTTTTTGATATAATGCTTCAACATTCTCTAAATTAAGCTGTTCAGAATCCTCTATTAAAGGTGAAACGACATAAATTTGAAACTTTTCTTTTAATTGTTGTAACATTCTTTGATAGATTATCGTAGCTTGTTTAGGGCTAACCCACTGACTGACAATTGTTTGTCGTCCCCGAGGCAATTCATCAATAGTTGAGATATCCAAATTGCCATAAGCTGTCATTGCTAGGGTTCTTGGAATAGGTGTTGCTGTCATAGATAACAAATCAACTGCGTCACCTTTATCAATTAATTTTTGCCTTTGATTAACACCGAAGCGATGCTGCTCATCGACAATGACCAACCCTAACCTTTTAAACTCAACGTTTTTTTGAATCAAAGCATGTGTCCCGACAACAAAGTTAGTTTTTCCCGTTGCTAAATCATGATAAATAGCTTGTTTTTGTTTGATAGTCAATGAACCCGTTAATAACGCGATGCTAACACCAAAAGGGCTTAATAGTTCCTGTAATTTAGCAAAATGCTGCTGTGCTAATATTTCTGTTGGTGCCATCAAGGCAACTTGATACCCTGCTGTTATCGCACCAAACGCACTAATTGCGGCTACAATCGTCTTTCCAGAACCAACATCTCCTTGAAGCAGACGATGCATAACTTTAGGTTGTGCCATATCAGCCAGTACCTCATTAACAACTCGCTTTTGAGCGTTTGATAGTTCAAAAGGGAGTGCTTTTATAAAACTATCTACAGGTATGCGATGATACTGCCTGACAATACCAACTTCTTGATAAGACTCTTGATAGATAATCTCTTGTAATTGCATCTGAAACAAAAAGAATTCCCGAAAAGCAGCACTTCGTCTAGCTAGTTGCTGTTGTTGTTTTGTTTTTGGAAAATGCATGAATCTAATTAATTGATTATCGTTCAACAATTGATACCGCTGTCTTAAATAAAGTGGTATTGCATCATCAATAATCAATTCACGGTCTTTCAATAAACTCACAATAAACTTTTGATAGCTTTCAAGTGAGAAAACTTTTCTCAATGAATAGCTTGGCATCAAACGATTTAAATAGTTTTGAGGGACTAGTTGTATAGCATTGAGCCTTTGAGCCGGTTTTTGATAAGTTCCGTAAACGGCAATGACTTCACCCTGTTCAATTTTTGATTTCATCCAAGGTTGATTAAAAAAACTGACCATGATGATTTCATGGTCAATTTTTAGTTTGAAAGAAAGAATTGTTCTTTTAAAACCTGCCTTACGAACAATAGGTTGTGTGATAACACGACCTACAAACGTCGCTTTTTGACCATTTTCAATCGCAGATAATTCATACGCATTGTAATCGTCATATTTTCTTGGATAACTATAAAGGACATCATAAACTGTCGATAAGTTTAATTGTTTAAATTTATCGAGTGTTTTAGGTCCAACATTTTTTATCTCTTTTAAGGGGGTTAAAAGCTTTTTCTTCATCATTATTATTCTATTGAGATTAAGTAATCGTATACGGGTTGATCACCTTGGTGGATTTCAACTTCTAAATCTTCATCAATTTCTAAAATACAATCTTCTAGTTGTTGCGCTTCTTCTTCTGAACCATCTTCACCAATAATAATAGTTACAATCTCACTATCTTCATCTAACCCATCTTTAACGGTTTCAAGAATTGTCTCAAATTTATCAGAAGTTGAGTGAACAATTTTACCATCTAAAAGTCCCATATAGTCGTTGTTGTGAATTTCAACACCGTCAATTTCTGTATCACGAATTGCACGAGTAACTTGAATACTTGTGACACCTTCGATTAATTCAGTCATACTTTCAGCATTGTCTTCAAGTGAAGCTTCTGGATCAAATCCAAGCATTGCTGACATTCCTTGAGAAACTGTTTTTGCTGGGACTACTTCAACAGGGATGGATAATACTTCTTTAGCTTGTTTAGCAGCCATCATAATATTACCGTTGTTTGGTAAGATAATCGCTTTTTTCGCTTTTATTTTTTCAACAGCATCAACGATATCTTGTGTACTTGGGTTCATTGTTTGACCACCACTCAAGACATAGCTGACACCTAAACTTTCAAACAATTGACGTAAACCTTCACCAACTGCGATAGCAACAACCGCAAAATCAACAGGTTCTACCTCTGATTTATGAGATTCGTCTACAACATTTTCGTGTTGGATACGCATATTATCTACTTTGATTTTATCTAATTTACCAAATTTATTACCATAAGAGAAAATATGTCCCGGTACTTCTGTATGCACATGAACTTTAACTACTTCATCGTCAGAAACAACTAATAAAGAATCACCTAAGTCATTTAGATATTCTCTAAATTCATCGTATTCGAATTCTTTTTTACCTTCAAAATCGGCAGTTAAATCAATCATCATTTCTGTACAATATCCAAAGTGAATCTCTTGTGTTGAGATTTGTGGTTGAACGCCTTGATGGTGAGCGGCATTAACCATTTCATCCATTTCAGATTTATCGGGTTGGTATAAATCTGAAACGTTTTCACCTGTTAGTGCTTCTAAAAAGCCTTGGTAAACAAACAGCAATCCCTGTCCACCTGAGTCAACAACACCAACTTCTTTTAAAACGGGCAATAATTCTGGTGTTTGTTGAAGTGATTTGTGTGCGCCTTCAACAACTGCTTGCATAACTTCGTTCACGTCCGATGTTTCTGTTGCCTTTTTTTGTCCGGCACGAGCAGCTTGTCGAGCAACTGTTAAAATTGTTCCTTCAACAGGCTTCATAACAGCTTTATAAGCCGTTTCGACACCACCAACAAAAGCATCTGCTAAAGCTTGTGAATCAAGAACTTCTTTGTCTTCAGTCTTTTTGGAGAATCCTCTAAATAACTGTGACAAAATAACACCTGAATTTCCACGTGCTCCCATCAACATTCCTTTAGCTAAAGCTGCAGTTAGTTCACCTACTTGTGAACCATTGCTTTCATTAACAGCTTTTTCCCCACTTTGAACTGTTAGATTCATATTTGTTCCCGTATCTCCGTCAGGTACAGGAAAAACGTTCAATGAATCAACAAATTCTGCGTTTTTATTTAAGCGATAAGTCGCAATACGTACCATATCGCGAAACTTGGCTGAATTAATCTCAGTGACAACCAATACTATAACCTCCAGATATTTGAAAATAAATAAAACTAGCAAAGCTTTGCTTTTAACTAGTCTTCTAGAATTTTGACACCCTGTACAATAACATTGACAGATTTTGCTTGTGTTCCTAAATATTGTTTCAAGTGATACTTGACGCTGTTTTGCACATTACGACTAACTTCTGACATTTTAACGCCATAACCGACAATAATATAAACATCAACTACAATATCACCATTATTTTGTTTAATAACCACACCTTTAGTGTAATTTTCACGGTTTAAAATCTCGTTCATACCATCTTTAAGTTGATTCTTACTTGCCATACCAACAATACCATAGATATCTGTGGCGGCACCACCAACAACAGTTGCAATAACGTTATTAGAAATGTCGATTTGTCCATATTTTGTGTTTATTTTTACAGTCATATCTTCCCTCCATTACCAATAATGAAGCCAAATCATTTACTTTTTCTATTTTATCACAGCGCATACAATTATTAAATTATTTTTGATAAAATTCATATAGTAATTGAATTATTCTATTGGTTGTGATATCTTATATTAGTAATTGAATTATTTTACTGGAAAAGGAGGTTTAGCAAATGGCAAAAGATGTAATTACAGGTCGTAAGACAACATTCGGTAACGCGCGTTCACACGCTTTGAACTCTTCACGTCGCAAGTGGAAGCCAAACCTTCAAAAAGCTCGCATCCTTGTTGATGGAAAGCCACAACGTGTTTGGGTTTCAGCAAGAGCTCTAAAATCCGGTAAAGTTACCCGTGTTTAATTTTTAATTAATACAAACAACAATTAAAAGCCATGTTCTTAATGAACATGGCTTTTTTATTTTGTCTACGTTATACATACATATTAATCTTTGCTATAAATAATGGCGATGATACCTTTATCTAGCTGTACTTGTATTGGATTATCTTCTTCAAATTCATTACTAATAAAAGGTTGAAGTTGTTCAGAAGAAAAGTCTGTTAATGGATACTTTGCTCCCGCAATAGTTAAATGAGAAACACCAGTTAACGGGATGACAGAAAAATAAGTTTGATTCTGATCCTGTTTAGCGTAAAATTGATGTTTCCCTTCACTAATATAAATAACTTCGTTATGATTATCTATCAATCTGATTTTTTCAACATAAGGTAAAACATCTGGTGCTAGTACCATGAATATGTTTGAAAGCAAATGGTCAAGCCGCCCGCCTGTTGCACCATAAATCATGATTAAATCATCAGTTCCCTGCTGTTTTAACAGTTCAACCGCCTTCATCAGTCCAAGCTGACCATCTGTATAATCTTTATGAGTTGAGTAAATCAAACAATTATCAACCTTATTTTTTAATTGATATTTTTGACATTCACTGATTGAATCAAAATCACCAATTGCCATATCAGGAATAATTTCATTGTCCAAAAGCCACTGTGCACCATAATCAACACCAATAACTCTCCCGCCTGTTTGTAAACGATTTTTCAAATCAGTCGGATAATAACCGGAGGGGCCGCCTAAGACAACGTTTATGTTCCCCGACATTTTTTATACCAACCTGCTTAGTCTTTCGTGAAAATTGTTGCCTTTAAATAAGTAAGAACCAGAAACAGCTACAGTGGCACCTGCTTTTTTCACAAGCTCAAAAGTTTGGTCGTTCACACCACCATCAACTTCGATTTCAAAGTCAGTATTTTGAGCGTTTTTAAGTTGAGCTACTTCAGCTACTTTTGACATCATTTCTTTGATAAAGGCTTGTCCACCAAATCCTGGGTTAACTGTCATAATTAAAATCTGATCAACGATTTCAATCAAAGACATAACAACTGATACCGGTGTCGCAGGACTCAGTACAATACCCGCTTTAACACCTGCTTTTTTGATTTGTTGGACTAAATAATAAGCATTCGTGGTGCTTTCAAAATGAAATTCAATCATGTCTGCACCTGCATCAATAAAGTCAGTAATCATTTGTTCTGGATGACTTACCATTAAATGAACTTCTGCTTCCATTTCAGGAAAGTTTTGTTTAATCTCTTTAACATTTTGAGCCGTAAAACCTAGGTTAGGAACAAAATGACCATCCATCACATCAATGTGAAGACCATTAATGCCTGATTCTTTTGCTCTAGCAATTTCTTTATGTAACTCAAGGCTATTCGCACCTAGAATAGAAGGCATAATTCTCATTTTATTTTCTCCTTTTTCTTTGCTTTTTAACATACTCTGGTGTACGACTTCTTTCAATTTCTTCGCGTAGTTCTAAATACATATCATAACGAGATTGTAAAATTTCACCCGTTTCAACCAAGTGTTTTATCTCACAATTAGGCTCATTAAAATGTTGGCATGATCTAAACTGGCAAAGATGTGCTTTACTTCTAAATTCAACAAAGCAATCTCGTAAGTCATCTATCTGAATCATTTGAATATCAATGGATGAAAAACCGGGTGTATCTGCTAAATAACCAGACTCTAGTTCAAATAATTGAACTTGGCGCGTCGTATGTTTACCTCTATTTAAAGTCTGGGAAATTTCAGCAGTTTCTTGTTGAGCATTTGGATTAAGTTGATTGAGTAATGTCGATTTCCCAACACCCGATTGACCTGCTAAAACACTTAAATGTTTAGTTTTAAAGTAAGTTTTTAATACTGATAATGGTTGGTCTGAATAAAAAACAGGATAACCAATATTTTCATAATAGGTTAGTTGCTTCTTTAAATGTGTTACTTCATCATCAGAAAGTAAATCCATTTTAGAAATATAAATAGCAATATCGACATGATGTTCTTCAATGAAGGTTAAAAATCGATCTAGTAGCTTCGGAGAAAATTCTGGTTCCCTGGCAGAAATAAGCAATAAAACATCAGAAATATTGGCTAGTAATGGCCGTTTTAATGAATTTTTTCGTTCATTTATAGACATTAGGTAACCAGTTTTAGTAGCTTCTTCTGGTTGAATTTCAACGTAGTCTCCAACAATAGGTTTTTGTCGCTTATTTCTCAAATTTCCTCTGGCCCTTGTTCGATATTTTCCTTGGTCAGTTACAACGTCATAAAATCCTGAAATAGAGTTAATAATTTGTCCTTTTATCATAAAACCTCGCTAATTTTTCACTGTTTGATTAATAATGGTTTCACCATCTCTAACAATTCTAACAGAGCCGTTAGTATTAGGTGCTAAGTTAAATGTAATTGTATAGTCTTTATCTTGTGTGATTTGTTCATCACGATAAATATTACGTCCACTGTTCAAAGCATCACTAACGTATATTTGAATGTGATTTTGACCATTAACTGCAGTATCTTTTTTGTAATCAATTTCGAAAGATTGGGTAATGATTTTATTGTTATTTGATTGTGAGCTTGAACTAGAACTAGAACTAGATTCATATGATGGTTCCTTGCCTTTGGATATTGTAACGGTAACATTATCATCTTTTTTAACTTCAACTTGTGCGTTAGGGTTTTGACTAATGATTTGACCCTCAGGAGTATTATTAGAATAATCTTGCTTAATTGTTAAATTAATTCCAACTTCATTAGCATAATCGCGTGCGCTCTTTTCCGAATAGCCGCTCAAATCACGTAATTTAATTTTTTGAATACCTGTACTGACAGTTAAAGTAATTGTTGTTTTTGATGCATCCACTTGTTTACCAGAGGGTTCGCTTTGTGCTAGGATTAAATCTTTATCGACTGAATCAGAAGATTGGTCCTTCCTTTGAACTGTAAATCCAGCTTTTTCTAGCACTTCCTTAGCTTGATCATAGTTTTGATTAACTACATTTGGAATAGCAGTTAATCCTGGTCCTGAGGAAATAATCAATCCAATTTTTGTTCCTGATCTCACTTGAGTATTGGCACTGGGCATGCTCCTAATAATCTTGTCTTTTTCAACTGTTGAATTATTTTGCCCGTCTACGGCTCCAACTGCTAACCCCTGCGCTGTCAATTGACTTTGAGCTTCTGATTGGGTTAGATTTTCTAAATTAGGAACCATAATCATAGTTCCATTGGAAGCAAACACCTTAAATACTAAGAAGATGATTAATAAAAATAACGTAATACCTGAACCAATAAACCAAAAAAGATGACGTTTTTTAGGAACTTTGTCCTCTTCTGAACTTTCGGCCCCATGATTTGTCTCTTCACGCTCTGCTTCAGTTAAGTTAGCAACATGACCTGATAAATCTGGGATAACTTTTGTGTCATCAGTTTTCAAAGCATGTGCAGGTTCATACTTAACTTCATCAACTCGATTAGCCGCAAGTGCTGAATCAAGATCTGCCTTCATTTTTGAAACACTTTCATAGCGATCTTCTGGATCTTTAGAAGTCGCTTTTAAAACCACATTCTCAAGTGATTGTGGAATATCTGGGTGCATTTTTCTGATGGATGGAATATTTTCTTGGAAGTGTTTCAAAGCTATTGACACAGCTGTTTCGCCGCCAAAAGGCACATTTCCTGTTATCAATTCATATAAGATAATTCCCAGTGAATAGATATCAGATTGTTTAGTAGCCATTGAGCCCTTAGCTTGTTCGGGTGAAATATAATGAACTGATCCCAACAAACTATTAGTTTGCGTCACCGCATTTTTACCTAATGAAATGGCGATTCCAAAATCTGCTACTTTAACCACACCTGTTTTGCTAATCAAAATATTTTGAGATTTTAAATCTCTATGGATTACTTCATGTTGATGAGCTAGTTTAATTGCTGACAAAATCTGGTCCATGATGTTGATGACTTTATTCATTGAAATGGGATAATTTTCTTTAATATAATCTTTTAGATTAGAGCCATCTATGTATTCCATAACTAGATACTGCATCCCTTGCGATTCACTAATATCTAAGATGCTCACAATATTAGGATGACTTAGCTCACTAGTGGCTAATGCTTCTCTTTGAAAGCGTCTAACTAATGGTGAATTATTTTGAAATTCTCCGCGCATGACTTTAATTGCAACGTGTCTTTCTAAAATTATGTCTTGTGCAAGATAAACGTCAGCCATTCCACCACGGCCAATAAGCTTGATAATTTTGTATCTTTTGGCTAGTAAATAACCTTTTTCTAACATACAATTACACCTCTTCATTCTTTGTTAACAAGCACACTGTTATGTTATCTTCGCCACCAGCTTCATTAGCTAGTGCAATTAAAACATCACATTTTTCTTGTAAAGTCATATCTTGATTCAAGACCTTTTGAATTTGTGAACGAGTTAACGTGTTTGTTAAACCATCACTACACAATAAAACAATATCAAATTTGTTAGGAATCATTTTGACGTATTCTGGATTAATTGATTGAGAAACGCCTAGTGACTCTGTAATGATATTTTTTTGTGGATGGTTTTTAGCTTGTGAAGGTGTGATTTCACCCTGCTTCAATAATTCGTTTACCAAGGAATGATCTTCCGTCACTTGATATAAAATTTCTTGTTTTAATAAGTAAGCTCTGGAATCACCTAAGTGAGCGAATAAATAAGCATCTTTAAAAGCAATTACTAAAACAATAGTTGTTCCCATACCACGTAAATCTTTGAACTGATTGCTTGCTTCTAATATTGCCTTATTTTCTTTAACTAAAACGGCTTCTAACCAAGATTTTGCTTCGTTGTAACTATGAATAGAAGTTTGCTCAAAACTATAACCAATGTGATTCACAGCCATAGAAGAAGCTACATCACCTCCACGATGCCCACCCATACCATCAGCCACAACTGCGAGAACTAAATCCTCTGGATTAGTGAACACTTTGACATAATCTTGATTTGTTTTTCTAACTAACCCAACATCTGTTTGCCATGCAGTCTGTATCACTTATTTATCTCCTTCACTTTTGACTAAAGAAGCGATAAAGAACCCATCAGTCTGATAGGTGTCTGGAAAAATACGGACAAAGTCATCAGATCTGATTGTTTCGTTATCAGCTTTTAGATAAACCTTTTCTAATGAAAAATCAGGATGTTGCTTCAAAAAAGAGTTAACAACCTGTTCATTTTCTTCATTAGTAATGGTACATGTGCTATAAACCAAACGACCGTTTGGTTTCAAGCTATCACAAACACCATTTAAAATTTCAAGTTGGATTTGGCTGAGCTTTTTAACATCAGAAAGTTCTTTTGTATATTTAACTTCTGGTTTTCTTCTCAACAAACCTAATCCTGAACAAGGTGCATCTACTAGGATTTTATCATAAATTTCTGTTCCAAGTTCTTGACTCACTAATCTAGCATCTAATTGTTTGGTTTCAATTAAATCAGCAACTTGCATACGTGTTGCGTTGTCTTTAATCAAGTTCAACTTATTTTTATGAATATCTAGAGCCGTCACTCTCCCAGATGCTAACTCTTCAGCAATTTGAATAGTTTTACCACCTGGAGCTGCACAAGCATCTAAAACGTTATCATTTGGCTGTATTTTTAGGCTTTGGGCAGCTAGTGTTGCCGAATCATCTTGAATGGTAATTGCTCCTGTTTCAAACAACTCTAGTTGGTTGATTGGACCATATGATAAATGTAATGAATCAGGAGAAAGTTTGGATTCTTCATATTGAATATTTTGTTTATTTAACCATTGGCAAACTTCTGGTTTAGTTGTAACTTTGCGATTAATTCTGATTGTGTTTTGTGGTGGCTGATTAATCGATTGTAAAATACTTTCAGCTTTTCCTTTTCCAAAATGACCAATAAAATAATCAACCAACCATTCGGGAATACTGTACATTGTTGCTAAGTATCTAACACTATTTGATTGACTTGGCTTTTGTTGACCCTGACGGATAACATTTCGTAAGACACCATTAACAACTTTATACAAATTATTTTTAGAATATTGCTTTGCCAATAGGTTGGCCTCATCTAATACCGCATGATTTGGAACACGATCCAAAAAGAATAGTTGATAAATAGACATCATTAGAAGTGGTCTCATCCAAGGCGCTTTTTTATTTTCTTTAAAAATAGCACGAATTTGATAATCTAAATAGATTTGATGTTGTATTGTTCCATAAACTAATTGTGTTACTAAGCTTTTATCGTGACTTGAAAGGTCTGATTTTTTTAGTGCATGATTTAATGCGATATTGGAGTAACTCTTATTTTTGAATACTGAAATCAAGGTTTCTAAGGCAATTCGTCTAGCAGATTTATTCTTCATCACTAACTACTTTTTCTCCAATTTTTAGATTTCGACCATGGCCGTTAAGATAATCGCTGATTTTCATTCGAGGTTTACCCATTGGTTGAATTTCATCGACTTCTAGTACACTATTATCAGCAAAACTTAGACAAAAACGTTTATGGTTATCAACAAGTACACCAGGTTTATAATCTGTTTTTTCATCTAACACATGTGATTGCCACAGTTTTGTTCGCACCCCATTAATATAAAGGAAGGCACCTGGATTCGGATTAAGTGCTCGAATTAAATCATGAGCCTCTTTAGCTGTCAGAATTGAAGATACTTGTGCTTCTTCTTTACTGATTGTAGGTGAAAACGAAACATTATCTGGATTTTGTGGCGTTTTGTCAGTAGGATTTGCAGCGATTTTAGGTAGTGTTTGTAATAGTAAATCACGACCCAAATAACTTAACTTGTCAAAAATCGTAGCTGCGTTGTCTTCGTCAGAAATTTTAATACTTTCTTGACTATACATGTCACCAGCATCCATTTCTTTGACCATTTCCATAATCGTTACACCCGTTTTTTCATCACCGTTTTTCAAGGCATATTGAATAGGTGCCCCACCACGATATTTAGGCAATAACGATCCATGAACGTTAACAGCTGCAATGTTGACAGAATTCAAGAAATTGGTTGGCAAAAACTGACCATAAGCAGCCGTTACAATAAAATCTGCTTGTACTTGGATTAGTTTAGATAACTCGTCACTTTGAGTTAACTTTTCTGGTTGAAAAACAGGTAACCCAGCTTCATTAGCATAAGCCTTTACGGGTGTGGGTGTTAATTGTCTTTTACGACCTAATTTTTTATCTGGTTGAGTTACAACCGCTTTTATTTTATAATCGCCAGACTCATTGAGCCCTTTTAAAATTGGGACACTAAATTGGGGTGTCCCCATAAAAATAATTGTTTTCATTTTTTGTCACCTTCTAATTAAATTGATAAGGATCAACATCTAAATAGATATTGACCTTGTCTTTTTTCGAATCAAAAGCTTGAGTTTTAATTGTATTGAGTACTGAGTACAATTTAGGCTCAACTTTATATTTGATTAAAATTTGATAGTAGTAATGGTCTTTAAGGCGTGTTACTGCCTGAGGTGTTGGTCCTAAAATCAAAGCTTGGTCACTGAGTTCTTTTTTTAGCAGGCTTTTAATTTTAAAGGCCACCATTGCTGCCTTTTGTTCTAATTTACTCGTTACGGTAATTAAATTCAAATAAAAATAAGGCGGATATTGCCCTTGGCGTCTGATTGCCATTTCCTTTTGATAGAATCCTTCATAATTGTGATTCTTAGCTAGTTGAATCGCATAGTGATTAGGATTATAGGTTTGAATCAGGACTTTTCCAGGTAAACTGGCACGTCCTGCACGGCCACTAACTTGCGTCAACAAATCAAACGTTTTCTCAGATGACCTGAAATCTGGAAACGATAGGCCACTATCTGCATTAATGACACCTACTAAGGTTACATTTTCAAAATCTAACCCTTTGGCTATCATTTGAGTGCCCAATAAAACATCAGCTTCATGGTTACCAAAAGCATCCAGAATTTTTTGATGGCCACCTTTTCTTCTGGTTGTATCAACGTCCATTCTTAAAATAGTCGATTCAGGTATTAATTGTTGCAATAATTCTTCAATTTTTTGAGTGCCACTACCAAAGAACTTAATCCGAGTAGACTGACACTCAAGACATCGTTTAGGAATAGATGCTTCGTACCCGCAATAGTGGCATTTCATTTGTTGAGTGTCTTTATGGAGTGTTAAAGAAATATCACAGTGTGGGCACTTTAGTACATAGCCGCAATCGCGACATAGCATAAAATTAGCATATCCTCGCCGATTCAACAACAATATAACTTGTTGTTTTTTAGCAATAGTCTGTTTAATGCCGGTAATTAATTCATCAGATAAATCTAGCTGACTTGAAAAATGAGCCTGTGTCATATCAATTAAGTCAACTTGTGGTAGTGCTAACTGTGTCGGGCGTTTTGTCATCAACAGAAGTTGATAGCGTTTTTTTTGTGCTCGAGCTCTTGATTCTAGTGAAGGTGTGGCACTACCTAAAACTAAAACAGCTTGATGATACTTTGCCCGCCACTTTGCAACCTCACGTGCATGATATTTAGGATTCTCTTCTTGCTTATAAGTACTCTCGTGCTCTTCATCAATAATAATTAATCCTAAATTTTGCAGTGGTGCAAAAATGGCACTTCTTGCCCCCACCACAACGTCAACTTCTTGCCCATTAATCCGACGCCACTCATCATAACGTTCACCATCAGATAACCCACTATGTAAAACTGCCACTTTAGCACCAAAACGTGCAAAAACTTGCCTAACCATTTGAGGTGTCAAAGCAATTTCAGGAACTAACATCAAAGCCTGTTTTTGATTTGTCAGTGCTTTAGCAATTGTTTGTAAATAAACTTCTGTCTTGCCACTTCCTGTAATTCCTTCGAGTAAAAATACCTGCTTTTGTCTTTTAGCTAATGCATGATTAATTGCTTGAACCGCTGTTTCTTGTTCCTGTGTTAACACTTTAGCAGAAGCCTCATTTTGTATCGTCAAGTCAGCAAGTGGGTTCCGATTAATTTGAATCTTTGAGCGTTTTATCCAACCTTTTTTTTCTACTTCTGATAGAAAATTAGTCGATAATTCTGCTTCTTTAACCAACTGTGTCTGTATAATAGGGAACTTTTGTGGATTTTTTATGATGAATTTCAAAAGCTTTTGTTGATTTGTTGCATTGGATCTTATTGAGGCCAATAATTTTTGATAAACCGGCATGCCCAGTCCTAAATCGATTTGAGTTGTCACTTTATCTTTTGCTTTATTTTTAACCTGATAAACAATTTTTGTTTCTTTATTTTTGAGTGATTTTTGAATGAGTTTAATTAACTCATAATCTTTAATCTGGTTAAGCGGTAACTGCTTTGTTTCTTGATTTTGAAATAGTTGCTGATAAGTTGACTCAGAAATAGAGTCAGTTGGTTGCAAAAATCGTTGATAGTTAGCTTTTAAAACATTAGGTAACATCGTTTGAATAACCGAAATACGATAAGTTAGTAGATGACTAGCTAACTGATCTGACAAATGTAGAAGTTCAGAATTTAAAGGAGGAAATTCATCAATCACAGATAGTAAGTTCTTCGATTTTCCTGAAAAACTACTAGTTGATTTGATAGTAACGACGAATCCTTGAATTTTTCGGCGTCCGAATGGGACTTCTACTCTTGAACCGACCTTAACTAAATCAGATAGTTGACTAGGAATTTGATATTGAAATGTTTTATTGGTATCTTGTGTCGCCACGTCAACAATTACGTCAGCAAACTTAGACATGCAAAAACCTCTCTTTACGATTAAAAAACCTCCATCCACATACAAAGATGTTGATGAAGGTTCATCAAAATATAAGCCAATTAGTTATTAACGTGCAACATTAGCCTTATGGTTTGGGTCGATTTCAACGGCACCTTCAGCGATTTCTTCAAGTGCATGACCGACAACTTTTCTTGACTTGTATTCTTCAATAGCTTGAGGTGCGCCATCTTCTAATTCATGTGCACGTTTTGCAGCTAAAACTGCTAATGAATAACGTGAATCAACCTTTGTTAATAGTTTGTCAATTGATGGATATGAAATCATAAATTGTTACTCCTTTTATTTATCTAACATTTGACGGTAATCATCGATTACACGGTCAACTCGAACGTGTTCAGCATCGATGATGGATTTGATTTTTTGCACTGCTAAGTCAACTTCGTCGTTAACTACAGCATAATCGTAACTTTCCATCATCAAAATTTCTTCTTTAGCCTTAGTCATTCTCTTTTGAATGACATCTAAATCGTCAGTACCACGTTTGACGATACGGTTTTTTAATTCAGACAAGTCAGGCGGTGTTAAAAAGATAAAGGCTCCTTCTGGAATTTTATCTCTAACTTGCATTGCACCTTTTACTTCGATTTCAAGTAAAACATCATGCCCTTGTTCTAACATATCATTAACGGGTTTAAGTGGTGTCCCATAGTAGTTATCAACGTACTGTGCGTATTCCAACATTTCCCCATTTTCAATGGCTGCTTCAAAAGAAGCCTTATCACTGAAATAGTAATCTATACCATCAACTTCACCTTCACGAGGATTTCTAGTTGTCATTGAAACTGAATATTTAAAGTCAAAAGCATGGCTTTCAACAAGTGCTTGTCTGACTGTCCCTTTACCCACACCAGAGGGGCCGGATAGGACAATTAATAAACCTTTACTTGGCATCGTTTTATCTTCCCAACATTTTTAAAGTATTACTATAATAATGCAATAATTCCAAACATTTTTCAAGCCTTAAGATATAAATAGCCTCTATTGCGTTAAACCAAGTAGCTCCTTAGCATTTTCTAAAGCTGGATTGGTAACTGAATCACCCGCAATCATCTTGGCAATAGCTTCAATTGAATCGTCTAAATTAAGTTTATTAATCACTGTTTTTGTTCGATTATCGAGAACTTGTTTTTCAATCAAATAGCGATAATCCGATAATGAGGCGATTTGTGGCGAGTGCGTAATAACTAAAACCTGTTGATTTTGGGCAATTTGCCTCATTTTTTGACCAATGGCGGTCGCTACTCTGCCAGAAACTCCCGTATCAATTTCATCGAAAATAACGGTAGAAACCTGATCAGCTCGTGAAAAAATAGTTTTCAAGGCTAAAATCACACGCGACTGTTCTCCACCAGAAGCTACTTTGTGTAAGGGCTGCAGGTTTTCGCCAGTATTAGATGAAATATAAAACATCGCATTATCCTGACCATTTTTATCAAACTCTTTATTTAACCGAAATCTAATCTCAAATTGGGCTTTATCCATATACAAATCTTTTAACTGC
The DNA here is from genome assembly GCF_001436605.1 of Holzapfeliella floricola DSM 23037 = JCM 16512. Classification (GTDB taxonomy): domain Bacteria; phylum Bacillota; class Bacilli; order Lactobacillales; family Lactobacillaceae; genus Holzapfeliella; species Holzapfeliella floricola. The sequence continues at coordinate 360,499 of NZ_AYZL01000020.1, forward strand.
TGCTTAACTTCTTGCTCTAAAAGTTTAGCTTGTTTACTTCTAATATCTGTCAGTTGGGCAGCATACTTTTTAACATCTCTTAAAACGCTTTCACGTTGTTGTTTGATGGCTTCAATATCATCTTGACTGAAAAATAATTCATCTAATTGTTTTTGAGCGCTGTCTCTAAAAGAGAGTACGTCTTTTAATGTGGGGCCATATTTTTTTTGCAACGTTACTAATTGCGTTACACGATCAGAAATATATTGATAATGATCCTCATCAAAGTCAAAGTTATCAGAAATCGTATGCAGTTGATGATTGGCATCATCAATCGAGTAATAAGCATCGTTAACAGTTTGTGCTAAATTTTTGAACTCCGTTCCGTAAACAGTTAGATTATCTGACTCAGCTTTAACAGCATTCATCATTGATGCTAAACCTTGGTCATCTGATTCAAAATAAGCTAATAATTGATAGATTTTGTCACTAATAGACTGGAAATTTGATAACCTTTCAAGTTCCTCTTCAAGTTTTTGGTCCGTTTCAAAATTAATTTCAACTTCATCTATTTCATTTATTTGAAAATTTAAAATATCAACTTGTTGAGCAACTTGTTGAGCATTATCCGTGATTTTTTCTAATTTACGAGATAAGTTTTGATAAGTTTCAAATGCTTCAGTATAATTTTTTTTAACTTTGTTTAGTTTTTCTTTAGCATAATCATCTAACAACGAGAGATGAGCCATTTGATTCATTAAAATTTGTTGGTCGTGCTGGCCATGAATATTTACTAAGAATGGACTTAATTGCTTCAGTAAACTCACTGTTGTCAGTTCTCCATTTACACGTATAATATTGCGCCCTTTTTGAGAAAGTCGTCTTTGAATAACTAATTGGCTATCATCTAGCTCAATATTATAATTATCTAGTAAATGTTGAATCTTATCATGATTGCGATCAAGTTCAAATAATCCCGTGATTACCGCTTCACTAGCCTGACTGCGAACCATTTCAGACGAAGCGCGTTGACCAAGTAGTAGTGATAATGCATCAATAATGATTGACTTACCCGCACCGGTTTCACCAATTAAAGTTGACATTTTATTATTAAACGTCATTTGAATTTCTTCAATAATCGCAAAATTTTTAATATCTAATTGACTTAACATAGCATCCCCATTTCTTACAATTGATGCAAATATTTAATAAAAGCTGATGCATCTTTAACTGAATAAAAAATAATTAGAACCAATGCATCATTTTCAATAACAGAGAATAGTCCTTCTAAATCTTTGGATTTAATTTCTTCACCCAAAGCCTCAGCCATTCCTGGGTGTGTTTGTAGTTGAACCATGTCACGCTTTTGCTTAATATCCGTTATTGGAAACGACAAAAACTGTCTATCTTTCTTCAATTGCGTCATTTTTTTATTTTGACCATAAGCAAAACCTGTAGCTGTTAAACGATTTTTATCAATGTATAAATCATCAAAATCTCTAGATATTGTCGCCTGTGTAGTCTCGATGCCTCGATGATTTAAATGGTCTAGTAATTCTTGTTGACTCTGCACAGTATTATTTTTAATAATATCTAAAATTGCATTTTGTCTCAGTACTTTTTTCATTATTTTACTTTAAATTCCTTCATCGACTAACGCTATTAGTTCTGATACAGGCTTATTCCATTGGTTTTGACCAGACCCAGATTCATTTTTACGTAAATGAATTAAAAATTCAATGTTACCATGACCACCTTTAATCGGTGAGAAGTCTAGGTTAAGAACATCAAAACCAGTTTTTAGTGAGAAATCAATAATTGTCTCTAGTACTTCCGCATGAACCTTGTGGTCTTTAATAATCCCTTTTTTACCTACTTTTTCACGTCCTGCTTCAAATTGAGGTTTAATTAGGCAAACGGCATCGTGATTATTTTCTAAAATATTATACATGGGTGGCAAAATTAGTTTTAATGAAATAAATGAGACATCGGTCATCGCAAAAGTTGGACGACCTTGAGTGAAATCAGCCAGCGTACTATAACGAAAATTCTGTCTTTCCATCACAACTACTCGAGGGTCTTCTCTTAAAGACCAAGCTAATTGATTATATCCTACATCTAAAGCATAAACTTTTTGAGCACCATTTTGTAAGGCAACATCTGTAAAACCACCAGTTGAAGCGCCAATATCTAAACAAATTTTATCTTGTAATGAGATATCAAAAACTTTCAAGGCTTTTTCTAATTTAAAGCCACCTCGTGACACATACTTAGCATCATGATTTTTTAAGATAAATGTTTCAGATTCCTCAAATTTATCTCCCGCTTTATCAATTCGTTGATGATTATGGTCTAAGACGTTCCCCGCCATAATCGCACTTTGAGCACGTTGTCTTGAAGGGAAATACCCTTGTTCTGCTAAAATTACATCTACTCTTTTTTTCAACTCTTATTCCTCGCTGTCAAAGTAATCTAAAAAATCTAATAAGTAATCACAACCAGACATATCAATTAATGCTAATCGAGCTTTACTTATCTCTTCGGTCAAATGAGATTGTGCGCCGTCAATTCCATATACGCTAACATAAGTTGTCTTATCTTGATCGTCATGACCTTCTGGTGAACTTTGTTTAGCATCATCTAAATCATCAAAGATTTGAAACGCTAATCCAAATGCATCCCCAAAACGCAAGGTACTTGAAATTTCATCTGCCGTTGCTTCAGACAGCTTAAGTCCGGTATATAAACTTGCCTGAAATAATCGGCTTGTCTTCAAATGATGAATTTTTGCGATATCTTGAATCGATTGATCAGTTTCAGACCGAACGTCCAAGTACTGACCATAAACCATACCATTTGGACCGACAGCTTGACTAACATAAGCAACAATATCACTAGCATGATTAGGTAATTCAGCTAGCCACTGCAAACCTAATGTCAACAAAGCATCTCCAGCTAAAATTGCATTAGCTTCACCGAATTTTTTATGACTAGTTAACTGACCCCTGCGATAATCATCATTGTCCATAGCTGGTAAGTCATCATGAATAAGTGAATAAGTATGCAAACATTCAATTGCGGCTGCCGCTTTAAAAACAGTTTGATCAATTGGACGATTAAACATCTTGCAAACAGCAAATACAAATAGGGGGCGAATTCGTTTCCCACCCGCTTGAATTGAGTATTTAAGTATTTGAGCAAAATCAGGATTTTGGATTTTTGTTTCAATTTCAGAAGTTAGAAATTGGTTAAATTTTGATAAATAATCTGCTTGCAACTCTTTTACTTTTTTCACGCTATATTTAGTCCTTTTCTGTATTAAAGTCTTGTAGTTGTCCTTCTTCATTCATTAGTTTATTAACAGTATCTTCTGCACTAACTAATTGTTTTTGAAGCGATTGGCTTAGCTCAACACCTTTTTTGAACTGATCAAGTGCTTCTTCTAAAGGAACTTGTGCATTTTCTAAATTTTTAACAATAGTTTCCAATTCTTGTAACTGGGATTCAAAGTTAGTTGATTCAGTCATCTTTATTCTCCTTTTTTATTTCACGTACATCTACTATCGCACTACCATCTTGATAGTGAACTATTAATTGCTGATTGGCAGACAGTTCAGCAACCGTTTTGATTAGTTGTCCTTGGCTGTCTTCTGTGTAAGTATATCCCCGATTCATTGTGTTGAGCGGACTTAGTGCATCTAATTGATTCATTGCATATTGTACACGTGCTAGTTGCTGATTTAACAGTTGCCTAAAATAATAAGTTAACTGACGCTCTTGATTGTCTACCAGCATTTGATAATGACTAATTCGTTGACTCAATAACTTACCATCTATTTGTTGACCAATAATTTCAAATTGATAACTCTTTTTCTTTACAATTTGATTAACTGTTTGGTGCAGGCGATTAGATAGTTGATCTACTAATTGTAGCTGCTGCTCATAAATACGACCAGGATTTTTCAAGAAAGGATTGTCAGTTAGATTAACTAATGATTGCTTACGATAAGCTAGTTCTTTTGAAATTGATTGATAAACTCTGCTTCTAGCTTGAGTTAAATAATTAATGACATCTGGTAAATTAGGTGTTGCAATTTCTGCAGCAGCCGTTGGCGTAGCAGCTCTAACATCTGCTACTAAATCACTTAAAGTTGTATCAGTTTCGTGACCAACTGAACTAATAATTGGTATGTCCAACTCAAATAATTGTCGAACCACTTGTTCTTCATTAAATGGCCATAAGTCTTCAATCGATCCACCGCCTCGGCCAACTATCACTGTATCAAATTCAAGATGTGTTTGTTTAATTTGTTGAATAGCTCTAATTAAACTATCTTTGGCTTTTTCACCCTGTACAATTGCTGGAAATAAAACAATCTGACATTTAGGATAACGCCGTTTAACTGTCGTAATAATATCTTGAATCACAGACCCAGACGGACTTGTAATAACTGCTAATTTGTCTGGAAACTTTGGGATTTCTTTTTTATCAGCCGAAAATATTCCTTCACTGATTAGCTTACTTTTGAGTTGTTCATATGCTGCATATAATGCTCCAATCCCATCAGGTTGCATGCTATCAATATAAAACTGATAACTACCCGTCGGTGGATAAATGCTAACATGACCCTCTATTAGCACTTTCATTCCTTCTTCGGGGGTAAATTTTAACTTTTGAAAAGCGGACTTAAACATCACCACATTAATTTTGGATTGATTATCTTTAATTGAAAAATACTGATGTGTATTAGGACGCATTCTAAAATTAGAAATTTCTCCTGTTAAATATACTTTTTTGAGATATGGATCCAAATCAAATTTTCGCTTTAAGTAGGTTGTTAAAATTGAAACACTTAAATATTTTTCTTCTGTCATCATTAAACACGCTTTTTAGCTATTTCAATAGTTTGTTCCATTAATGTCAAAATTGTCATTGGACCAACTCCTCCAGGAACAGGGGTCATAGCACCGGCTACTGAAGAAACATCATCAAAATCAACGTCTCCCACTAGTCTATCATTTTCATCTCGATTCATCCCGACATCAATTACTGTAGCACCTTTTTTAACCATATCTGCTGTAATAAAGTGTGCTTTACCTACCGCACTAATTAAAATGTCAGCTTGTTTGGTAATCGACTTCAAATCTTTAGTCTTAGAATGAGCCATGGTAACTGTTGCATCAGAATTTAACATCAAAGCTCCCAAAGGACGGCCAACAATATTGCTACGGCCGACAATCACAACATGCTTAGCGGTAGTCGTAATATCACTTTCTTCAAGTAAAGTCATAATACCCCCAGCTGTAGAAGGAATAATATTTGGATTATTTTGCCATAAATAGCCAAAATTAATCGGGCTAAAACCATCTACATCTTTATTGGGCGAGACTGTTTGAACAACTTTTTCTTCATTAATGTGCTGTGGAAGAGGTAGTTGAACCAATATAGCATCCACAGTTTTGTCATGATTTAATGAATCAATAAATTCAATTAATTCTTTTTCAGAAACTGTTTCATCGAATCTAATTAGGTTAAAATCTAGCCCAAGTTCCTTCGCACGACGTGCTTTATTACGCACATAGATTTCACTAGGTCCACTATTTCCAACTAAAACCACTCTTAAACTAGGAGTTACGCCATTAGCGTTTAAGTTCTCAACTTCTAGACGCAAATTTTCTTGTCTCTTTTGGGCAATAGCTTTTCCGCTTATCAGTTTAAACATAGTTTCCTCCATTATAATTAAAGCTGGTATACAAAAATATACCAGCTTTTTCATTATTATTGCTTACTAAAATTTGATAATAATCCATTAATAAATTTCTTGGATTTTTCGTCACTAAATTCATCAGCTAAATTCAAAGCTTCGTTAATAGCAACAGCCGTTGGTGTTTCAGTATACTGTAATTCATACAATGCTAATTGTAAGATTGCAATATTGATTTTAGCAATTCGGTTAAATTGCCATTTATCACTTAAACGGTCATCAATGACTTGATTTAATTCATCTCTTTTTGATGCCACACCTTTAACTAACAATTCTAAGAATTGAGGTAATGTATCTTCTTCGTTCAAATAATGATTTTTCACAGTTTCAAGTGCTTGATCTACTGTTAACTCACTACTTAATTGAATAAAATTTGCTTGAAGCACTGCTCGGCGGATATCGTGTTGGTTCATATTTGGCTCTCCCTTAATCAGTCATTTCCTCGTCAAATAAAGCATCAGGGTCGATTTTTTCAGGTTTTTGAGAAACAAGACCAACAACATGAATATTAATTTTATCTAATTTTAAATCAGTCATTTGTTTAAGCTGCTCAGTTAACTCTTTTTGAAGTGTCAACGCAACTTGCGGAACACTAACGCCGTACTTCAAGTAAACGTAAACATTTGTCTTTAACTGATTATGTTCATTAACCTCAATTGTGACACCTTTACCTCGATTGATACGCCCAAATAATTCATTGAGATTATTGCCAAAAGTACCTCGCATTTGATAAACGCCTTCTACTTTTGTTGCGGCAATCCCCAAAATAATTTCAAGTACATGCAGGTTAACCTTAATTTGATCATCTGATCCATCTTTTGCTAACAAAATCGCTGTATCTTCTGCCATATCGACACCTCTACTTTACTAATCTACTAGTTTGCGCGAGAAATATATGTTCCATCTGTTGTGTTAATACTCAATACATCACCTTCGTTAACGAAGAATGGTACTTGTATAACTGCTCCTGATTCCATTGTAGCAGGTTTTGAACCACCAGAAGAAGTATCTCCACGAATTCCAGGTTCTGTTTCAGCAACAGTTAATTCAACAACTTTAGGTAGTTCAACACCTAGTAGTTCATTTTCAAACATTGTCACGTTGACAGTCATGTTTTCTTTCATGAATTTTAATTCTTCTACAATTTCATCATTTGGTAATTCAACTTGTTCATATGTTTTTGTATCCATGAACACGTGCTTGTCACCATCAGCATATAAATATTGCATTTCATTGTTATCAATTGTTGCACGTTCAACTTTTTCACTTGAACGGAAAGTTTTTTCTTGAACAGCACCTGTTCTCAAGTTACGTAATTTTGTACGTACAAATGCTCCACCTTTACCCGGCTTTACGTGTTGAAACTCATTTACTTTCCATAATTGTCCATCGAATTGAATTGTTAAACCATTTTTTAAATCATTTACTGAAATCATGTATTTTTCCTCCGCTTTTACTTGTACTTTATAATATCAATTTTAATATGTATAGTGCAAGATTATAATTTGATTAATTGGGATTTAGACAATGTCGTTAGTACTTCTGGTTCACCATCAGTTACTAATACATCGTCTTCTATTCTAACACCGCCAAGTCCTGGAACATAGATACCAGGCTCAATTGTAATAATCATATCTTTTTGTAATGTGACATCTTTGAACGATAATCTTGAATCAGTTAATTCATGAACATTCAAACCGATACCGTGTCCAATTCCGTGTCCAAAATATTCGCCATACCCACATTCTTGAATATACTCACGTGCTGCACGATCAACTTCAAGTCCTGTACAACCAATTCTTGCTTTATCCGTGGCACGTTTATTAGCTTCCAAAACAATGTGATAAATTCTTTGGAGCTCATCAGATACTTCACCTACCACAAAAGTTCTCGTAATATCTGACGTATACCCTTTATAGTAACCTCCAAAGTCAATTGTGACTAACTCATTGTTTTTGATTTTTTTATCACTAGCAGCTCCGTGTGGCCAGGCACTACGATAGCCTGAAGCAACAATTGTTTCAAAACTAATGTCGGATAAGCCATCTTGTTTTAGTTGAAAGTCTAATAAATTAGCTACCTGTTTTTCTGTAATGCCTGGTTTAATTTTTGGTAAAATTTTTTCTAAACTTTTTTCTGAAATTTCAATTGCTTTTTTTATTAGGGAAACTTCATCAGTATCTTTTATCATTTGAAGTTTTTCTACCCACTGATGGCAAAAATTAAGTTCAATAAGACTCAACCTATCAGCTAAGTCCATAAATAAAGAAGCACTAATGTGATCGCCTTCAATTGCTAGTTGTTTAATATTTCGACTAGTTATAACTTCACTTAACTCTTTAAGCAATGATTTTTTTTTGTTATAAATTTCAACTTGTTTGTCAACTTCAGATTCAATTTGACCCATGAACCTCGAATCCGACATTAACACTGCCTCCTCTTGCACAGTGAGTAACAGCTGAGCTTCATCACCTGTAAACCCAGTTAAATAGCGAATATTTTTTTCGTTGAATAACAATACTGCCTGTTTTTGCTCTTTAGTTAATTTTTGGTAGATTTGTTCTCTTCTTTTTTGATAAAGATTCATATTTCCTCCAATAAAAAAAGGCTGAATAATTTCAGCCTTTTAAAAGTTATTATTTAGCTTGTTCTAATGGGTAAACTGAAACTTGTTTACGATCTCTACCTAGACGTTCGAATTTGGCAACACCTTCAATTTTTGCAAATAAAGTATCGTCACCACCACGTCCAACGTTTTGACCAGGATGGATTTTTGTTCCACGTTGTCTGAATAAGATTGATCCAGCTGTTACAGTTTGACCATCAGCACGTTTAGCACCTAAACGACGACCAGCAGAGTCACGACCGTTAGTAGTAGAACCTCCACCTTTATGTTTAGAAAATAGTTTAATATTGTTAAGATCTAGCATTTTTTTCACCTCGCAAAGTCATTAAATTAAATTAAGCTTTAATATCTTCGATAACCACTTTTGTATAAGGTTGACGGTGACCTTTTTTAGTATGGCTATGTTTTTTAGGTTTGTATTTGAAAGTAACAACTTTCTTTTCTTTACCTTGTTTTTCAACTTTAGCCACAACACTAGCACCTTCAACAAAAGGAGTACCAACTTTTGTAGATTTGCCGTCGTTTACAAGAACAACTTGGTCAAATGTTACGTTTTGGCCTTCTTCAATGTTTAATTTTTCTACGTAAACAGCTTCGCCTTTTTCGACTTTGTACTGTTTACCACCTGTATTAATAATTGCGTACATATTGTACACCTCCTGAAAATATATTCTTAGACTCGCCACTAAACAAGGTGCCTAACGGCTTAAAACCTTGAGCATGCGGTTGCAGATGTGAGGTACACAAATACAACTACTTAATATTATCAAATAAGTAATAAAACGTCAATTTATTAAGTTAAATATTCAATAAATATTTCTTTTAAAAAAATTAGCATTTATTGTTGACACCTGCTCTCATTCTAGGTATACTGTTTAAGTAATGTTTTGACACAGTAGCTCAGCTGGATAGAGCAACGGTCTTCTAAACCGTAGGTCGTGAGTTCGAATCTCACCTGTGTCATCTTATATTTCCATCAAAAAAGGACTAACTCATTTGAGAGTTAGTCCCTTTTTTGTTTATCTAACGTTAAGCCCTTTTATTATCTCTCTAAAAAAGATAAAATTATTATTAGCTAATCATTAATTTTTTAATAATGCGGAGGATTCAGATGAATTATAATCAATATGGCAGATTACACCTGCCACTGGAGCAACAGCAAAAAGAACTTGAACAACTAGATTTTGTATCTAAAAACTACAACAAACTCTCTTTTTCAAATAATATCTACACAGCTTTTAGCAATTTTTTTCCTGAAGTCACATCAAATGAATCTCTTGACTATAAATTTGATTTACTAGCTATCAATAATCAAAAAACACTTAAACAATGGTTAAATAAAGATAACACAGCTCTTAGTAATTGCGAATTCTATGCTCTAGCTCTCCAATTACTCAACTACGAAGCTAATCAAGATTTTGACTTATCAGATCCTTTTAAGCTATTGAAAGAAAATCAATTGCCTTTTATTGAAACAGATAAAATAGATGATACCAACTTCATCGAAGCACTGTATCTACTATTAAATACACGTGCAAAAAACGGATATGAGTTAATTGATAATCTTGCGGATAAAGGATTCTTCTTAAAATACATTGAAGACCCTCACTTTAATCAACACCTATTCTTTAATGGTAAATCATTGCCTGTTTTTGATGCTCAAAACATGATTAGAGAAGTTGTTTATGTTGAAAGTGATCTTGATACCGACTTAGATGGTCAAAAAGATTTGCTTCAAGTCACCATTTTTAGACCAAAAGAAACTGATTTTGGTCTAAAAGTTCCCTCCCTGTATACAGCCAACCCCTATTTTGGTGGTACAAATGATGACAAAAATGATTTGCATAATGTAGATGAAAACCTCACCAAAGTAACAATGGAAAATCAGCCTTATTTCAGAGAAGCAACTATTAATACATTTGAAAAAACTGTCCTTGATGCATCCTCTACACAACATGCTGAAGAAACAGCAACAAGACAACGTATTTATCGTCTAAATGACTATTTCTTTGCTCGTGGGTTTGCTAATATATACGCTGGTGGTTTTGGAACAAGAGGTTCTGACGGCTTACGCAACACTGGTGATCCTAGTGAAACAACTTGTGCTAAAGAAGTTATTGAGTGGCTTACAGGTGATAGGATTGCTTATACTTCCCCTGCAAGAACCAAAACAACCGCTGCTTTTTGGTCAAATAGTAATATTGCCATGACCGGTAAATCTTACTTAGGAACCCTTGCAACAGCTGTTGCAAGCACGGGAGTTAAAGGACTTAAAACAATTATTTCTGAAGCAGCTATTTCAAGTTGGTATGATTATTATCGTGAAAATGGTTTAGTTATCGCTCCTGATGCTTGCCAGGGTGAAGATTGTGATTCATTAGCTGTTGTTTGCCAAAGTAATTTAAAAGACAGCGGGCATGCTTTAAAATTGCAAGAACAATTCAAAAAACAAATGGCCTACCTACAAGAACAACAAGATCGTACAACTGGACAATACAGTGAGTTTTGGGACATTAGAAACTATCGCCATCAACTCGAAAAGCTAAACTGTTCTTATATTGGTGTCCATGGCCTTAATGACTGGAATGTTAAACCCAAAAATGTTTACAAACTTTGGCAAGAACTAGAAAAACTTCCTATTAAGCATAAATTATTCCTCCATCAAGGTGAACATGTTTACATGAACAACCTTGCTTCCATCGATTTCACTAACATGATGAACTTATGGCTATCTGAAGAACTACTAAATAGTCAAAATAACGCTGCTGAGCAGTGGCCTAATGTTCTAATACAAGATAATATCGAAGCAGATGTATGGCACGCTGAAAAAACATGGAATAATGCCATTGGTGCGCCACATTCTCAAGTATTATCTGAACTAGCTTCTGAAAAAGTTAAGATCTTCACAGATAATGGACAAACTTTCAAGCAGCTTGGTCTAAGTCCCAGACAGTGGGAAAATGCATTCATCAAAGGAGAATTATCCGAGTTAGCTTCTGAACAACTTAAAATTAGACTTTCTCAAAATAATACTGATAGTACTTTGGTAGGACGTCCAAAGATAAACTTATCTGTGGCTTCTTCAATGAACAAAGGTCAACTATCTGTAATGTTAGTTGAGTATCAAAAACGCCATCGTTTATCAATCGTTCCTCAAATCATTGAGATGAATGCTCAACCTTTAGGTTATCAATTTGCTTATGAAACACTGCGAGAATTTAAACCTCAAACTCAAACAACAGATTTTAAATTAATCGCAAAAGGACATGCTAATTTGCAAAACTACCAAGGTAAACAAGCAGTCGATATTAATCCTAATGAATTTTACAAGTTAAGTTTTGAACTGCAGCCTACGTATTACCATCTTCCAAAAGACAGTCAACTAGGCTTAATTATTTACAGCACAGACGTTGGCATGACCAAACGTCCACTAGAACAAACAACTTATACTATTGACTTAACACAATCATCATTTAACTACTCAATCAAATAAAAACAAAAAGCCAACTCTTGCTATCTGAGTTGGCTTTTTTCTATAAAATACTGTGCAAAATAGTCAATAATTGTTGTTGGCTAGGTGTCAAAACATAGTTTATTCGATACACAATACTCGTGATAAATTCAGGCTGTTCATGATCTAATAATTCTAGACAAGTTACTTCCTCTTCGTTATGGTCAACTATCTTAGTAAAGAACCCCACCCCTACATTCTCACTAATTAATTTCATCAAAATATGTGTATCATTAGATTTAAAGACAATGTTAGGTCTGAAATGATTCCGTCGACTTAGTTTATTAAACGCTGTGTTATGAACAAAATTACTATCTAAAAATACAAAAGCATCGTGACGAAGCTCGTTAAAATAAATCCGTTTTCGATTAGCTAAAGGATGCGACTTTGAAACATAAACGCAAAAAGGTTGCCTATCGAATTCTTCTGCTATTAAATTTTGATAAGCCAAAGGTTCAATTGATCCAAGCAAAGTCAAATCAACATTGCCATCTCTTACGGCATTACGCAAAGCTATTGATCCACCTTCAACTGTATGAACATTTGAAAGTAGGCCTTCTTTGGCTAGCTTTGATCCTATCTTAGGAAAATAGTAATTCTCGATAATTGGCGGCAATCCCAGTACAATCTTATTTTGTGTCAAATTATTAATTTCTTGATGGGCTACTTCAATTTCATGTAAGACAACTTTTGCATGTTCAGCCAATTGTAATCCACTTGGTGTGGGACTAACCGTATTATGAATGCGATCACGTACTAACAAAGCTGTACCAAATTCTTTTTCGAGATTTTTAATAGCCGTTGTAATTGTTGGCTGACTCACTTCAAATTTTTCAGCCACTTTTGAAAAATTTTTTTGACTAATAATTTCTTGAAAATAATCTAGATGTTTAATGTTCATAACTAACTCCCATTACGACAGTGTTTTTAGGTATACTATAAAATTAATTTATAGTATATCACAAGTTTGACTATAATATTTCGACAGTTCTAGGATAAGATTCGTACTTAATTTTATATAGTCGAAAGGAACATCAAAATGTTACATAACCAATCTATTTTAAATAATCCTTTTTTAAATAAAGGAACTGCTTTCACAAAACAAGAACGTCAAAAATTAGGCTTAACTGGAACTCTTCCTAGCCAAGTTCAAACACTTGAACAACAAACAACGCAAGCATATGCTCAATTTCAAAGCAAAACAACACCGCTTGAAAAACGCATTTTCTTGATGACACTATTCAACGAAAACAGAACTTTATTCTATCGTTTGATGGATGACCATCTTGTTGAGTTCATGCCTATTGTGTATGATCCCGTAGTTGCAGATTCTATTGAACAATACAATGAACTGTTCTTAAATCCTCAAAATGCTGCATTTGTTTCTGTCGATACGCCCGAAGATATTGAAGATACGCTAAGAAACGCAGCTGGTGGTCGTGATATCCGCTTAGTTGTTGTGACAGATAGTGAAGGTATTTTAGGTATGGGAGATTGGGGCGTTAACGGTGTTGACATCGCAATTGGTAAATTAATGGTTTACACTGCTGCTGCAGGTATTGATCCTTCACAAGTGCTTCCTGTCAGCATTGATGCCGGAACTAACAACCAAAAACTATTAGACGACCCCTTATATTTAGGTAACCGCCACAAAAGAGTTACAGGCGACCGTTACTATGAAGCAATCGACAAATTTGTTCAAGCAGAACAAAAGTTATTTCCTGAATCACTATTACACTGGGAAGACTTTGGCCGTTCAAATGCTCAAGTTATTTTAGATAAATACAAGGATAAAATTGCGACTTTTAATGATGATATTCAAGGAACCGGTATGGTTGTGCTTGCTGGTATTTTAGGCGCATTAAATATTTCAAAAGAAAGCATCAAAGACCAAAAAATTCTAACATTCGGTGCCGGAACTGCTGGCATGGGAATTGCTAACCAAATTATGGACGAATTAATGCAAGAAGGTTTGACTGAAGAAGAAGCTAAACAGCACTTTTATGCCGTTGATAAACAAGGCCTATTATTTGAAGATACACCTGATTTAACTCCTGCTCAAAAACCTTTCACCAGAAAACGTAGTGAATTCACTAACGCTGATGAATTGACTAACCTAGAAGCTATCGTCAAAGCCGTACATCCTACAATTATGATTGGGACTTCTACTCAACCTGGTGCTTTCACCGAAACTATCGTTAAAGAAATGGCTAAAAACACTGAACGTCCTATTATTTTCCCATTATCAAATCCAACAAAATTAGCTGAAGCTACCGCTGAAGACTTAATTAAATGGACAGATGGTCGTGCACTAGTCGCAACAGGTATCCCTGCAGAAGATGTGGACTATAACGGTGTTTCTTACCAAATTGGCCAAGGAAATAATGCTTTGATGTATCCTGGTTTAGGATTTGGGTTAATTGCTTCAACAGCTAAATTACTTAATAAAGAAACATTATCTGCTGCTTGTCACGCTTTAGGCGGAATTGTTGATACTTCAAAGCCTGGTGCAGCTGTCTTACCTCCCGTTTCAAAAATTACAGAATTCTCACAAAAATTAGCAGAAGTCGTTGCTCAAAGTATTGTTGATCAAGGTCTAAACAAAGAACCTATTCAAGATGTCAAAAAAGCCGTAGCTGATATGAAATGGACACCTGAATATCAAGACATCAACAATGACTAAATTCAACATTAAGGGGTAGTTTTAAAATGGCAGTTTTATGGAATTCAATTCAAAGCGTTCTCGTCGTCGTTTTGATTATGGTACTCGGTTATATTCTCAGACGATCAGGATGGTTCGACAATAATTTTGCTGGAACCATTTCAAAATTCATCAAAAATATTGCATTGCCAGCTTCAATCTTTGTTTCAGTATTGAGCCGCTTATCTCGCGACCAATTATCAAGTTTTTCTTTGTATCTTGTTTACGCTTTTATTAGTGTAATCATTGGCTATATTATTGCTTTTGCACTAGCTAAAATTATGAAAGTTCGTCCCGGACGTCGTGGCGTCTTCGTTAATGCAATTGTTAATGCTAATACAATATTTATTGGTTTACCTTTGAATATTGCTCTATTTGGCGATAAAAGTATGACCTTCTTCTTGGTCTACTATATTGTTAATACCGTTTCAACTTGGGCATTTGGTGTCTTCTTGATTTCAAATGATGACCCAACTAAACCTCAAGAAAAAACTAAACGTCAAATTGATTGGAAGAAAGTTCTACCAATGCCTTTAATCGGTTTCTTAGTTGCTCTTATCTTTTTACTACTAAATATTCCAATTATGAAAGTTTCGTTTGTCAGTTCCGCGTTAACTTATGTTGGAAACTTAGTGACACCTTTATCATTGATTTACATCGGGATTGTTTTAGCTGATGCAGGACTAAAAAGCATCAGTTTTGACCGTGATACTATCGTAGCTTTACTAGGTAGATTCATTGTCTCACCTATTATCATGATTTTGGTATTAACAGCGGTTAGAGGCATGGGTTCTGATTTACCGACACTTGCTTCTCAAACCTTAATTGTTCAATCAGCAACACCTATGCTTGCCGTTCTGCCTATTTTGGCTAATGAGGCTCACGGTGATGTTAAATATGCAACTAATATTGTGACAACAAGTACCGTATTATTTATCATTGTTGT
The DNA here is from genome assembly GCF_001436605.1 of Holzapfeliella floricola DSM 23037 = JCM 16512. Taxonomy (GTDB): domain Bacteria; phylum Bacillota; class Bacilli; order Lactobacillales; family Lactobacillaceae; genus Holzapfeliella; species Holzapfeliella floricola. Next base: position 376,027 of record NZ_AYZL01000020.1, read on the forward strand.
TCCCATTTTAATGTCAATTATTCAATTTATTTAATTTAATAACGTAACAAAAAAGACATTTGCTTTTGCAAATGTCTTTTTTGTTAGCCTAAGAATCTTCTTAGCTTACTCATTTTTTCAATCAATAAAGTCTGAACTTCTTTATCTGAAATGCTGACTAAATCTGTTGCTAGTTGAGAATGTTGAGCTTGTTCTTTTGTTTTTGGACCAGCTTCAATACCAAAACGTTTCGTTAAATCGGCGACATCGGCTTCAATCTTACCAAATTCTGGATTGATTTGTTTTAAGACTGCCATTGCCTCTGGACTATAAAAGCCTAATACATGTTCAAAGTCACGTTTCATATTTGGATAGTAGCTTTGTAAAGTTGCCCATTCATCTTCTGATAATTTACTCAATGCTTGTCCTGACCCGATTATTTCTGGTGGAATTCCCACCGAGTATAAAGAGCCGGTAAACGTAATCGCACGAGGCATCTTGTAACCATCAACATCACGAGAATAACCAACCATCCCCACGTGTTGATGACGGTCACGACGTTTGGGAAAAGCATCAAAAACAGATTGCAAGTCATTAATCAACGGATCTAGTGTACGATGGTACTCTTTAGCTGTTTTTGCTGCGATTTCAAGCAAAATCGCTTCGTCAGCTGAATTCACAATATTAAACTCACTTTGACGTAGCCCATTACGTAATTTATCAATTGCTGATTTAACTTCATCAATTGGATAATCATAACGAAAGGCCGATTGAACAGTTGCTGTTTTTAATCCAGGAAATTCTTGAAGATAACGGTCAACGGATTTAGGAGAAAGCCCCCCTCTAAAGATTGTACTTCCTACCCCAGCAATTGGATAAACCGGCACACCACTTTCTTTTGAAAATGCTCCTAGTCTTGACAATGCTAATTTATTTCCAATAATACTATTTAAGAAACCATTTGAAAGTGCAGAATCAGAACCTGCTAGAAAAACACGTAGATACTTAATTGGTCGATTGAAGTGTTTTTCATACATGACCATATATTCTTTTAAAATTTCAGGAGCATCTAATTGTGCTTCAAAACTTTCGAATAATGGAATCATTTGGAGCTGATCACTATTAGGGTGAGTATTTTCAAACTCTTTATTCTTGAATTGTGCAAGCGATGCAAACTTATCTTCCATAGCAATCAATTGATCTGCACTTTTAGTCATTGGCAAAACTGCTTCAAATAGCGGGCGCTTTTTGAACTTTAAATCATCTGCAAAATCTTCTGCCAACATCATTGTTGTCATAGCTTGCATCAAACTATAACCTTTTTCTTCCCAGATATTAGGTAGTCTAAACGTTAAAAATTTGTCATCACCAAGTTCGTGATTTTTAAAATAATCATATTGTTTAGTGTACAAACGGCTAATAACAGAAGAATCGGCATGCTTTCCTTCCCAATCCCACATATATTCATCGGCATCTAGAGTTGAAAAGTTAGCATATGCTTCATCTATTTCTTCAAATGCTGAAACAAACGGACTATGATGCTTTTTAAAGAACGGAATATTGGCATTGTCAGGGTGTTGAGTTCCCATTACATTTGGTATCATTCTGTCTGTCAATTGATTGTCCTCCTGATTTCAAGTTATTAATTATCTGACTGTGTTAAGGTAATCACGAATACGATCCATTGCTAGCTGAATATCAGCTTCAGAAGCTGCATATGAAAAACGAATGTAACCCTGTCCACCTTTACCAAAAGCACTTCCAGGAATAACACCGACTTTTGCTTGTTCAGCTAATTCTAGTGCGAACTGGTAAGAATCCTGTGTGCAGGATGCTGGTATTTTAGCAAACAAATAAAATGCTCCATGAGGTTTAGCCATTTCAAAGTTCATACTTGTTAATTCATCAACAATTAAGTCACGGCGTTTTTGATAAATTTTGCGCATTGCAACCGCATCTTCATCTCCATTATTTAAAGCTTCTGTAGCCGCAGCCTGTGCAGGATTAGAAGGTGACGTCACCATGAAAGCATGTACTTTTGTAACTTTTGACATAAATTCTTTTGGCCCACAAACATAACCAATTCGGTATCCGGTCATAGCATGAGATTTAGATAATCCGTTAATATAAATTGATTGTTGAGGCAATAACTTAGCAATCGAAAAATGGTCAACACCATAAGTTAATTCACAATATATTTCATCTGTGACAACAAAAATATCATGCTGCTTAATAACATCAGCCAAAGCTTTTACCGTTTCTTTGTCGTATTCGACTCCCGTTGGATTACTTGGATAATTGAGTAAGACCGCCTTAACCGATGAACCCTCTTCTTTGATAACTTCTTCTAATTTTTCTGGTGTTAGTTGAAATCCTGTTTGTGAGGTATCAACCATAATAGGATGTGCACCTAGTAATTCAATAATTGGAAAATAAAGGGCAAACGTTGGCGTTGGGACAATCACTTTGTCCCCTGGATTTAGCATTGTTTCAAAAGTTGCATAAATAGCTTCTGTTGCACCAATTGTCACGATTATTTCATCTTCTGGATTATAATTTAAACCTTGCTGACGCTTTAAATAATCAGAAACTGCTTTTCTAAGCTCTAATTTACCCGTTTGAGCTGAGTAGTGAGAATCATTATTTTGAATACTTTCTACTGCAGCATTTTTGATATGATTGGGGGTATCTAAATCAGGTTCTCCAATTGTTAATTTCACAATGTCTTCGATAGCTGATATTTTTTGATCAAAGCTTCTAATTCCCGAAGGATTAACTAAGTCTAACTTTTCGTTGTATGTTGCACTTAATTTTGACGATAAATCTGGCATGACAGTCTCCTATTTCCGTAAATTATTATTCAAAAGAGTGGCTACTTAAAATATTAGACAAAAAAGATTCCTTTGTCTGGGCAGACAAAAGAATCTAAATGTTTTAGACGTCAATTTGTCGATAGCTCTCCATAAGTTATGTGCTTATGACAGTTTGTGATTTGTTCAACCACACCCCAACATCAAATCGTCACAACTCTTTGACGTTTCGGCAATATCCCCTCACTAATTTTAACTAATACTATTGTGATAGCGAGCTAACTAGCTGTTGTCAATTGCGACCTCTTCTACTAAATTAACTATAAGTTATTTTTTCGTGTAATTCAAGCTCCCATTTCATTTTTATTTAATTATTTACTAATGATAAGTAACTAAAACAATAGTTTGATTAAACTGATTGCACCTACAACTTGCAGCAAACTAATTAATAATCCATAACCTAAAAATCGACTACCGGAATCTTTAATCGTTTTCAATTTTAAGTTTAAGCCGATACCAGCAAGATTAATAACACCAGAGAAACTGGTTAATTCTTTTGCACTATGCGTTAGCTGCGTTGGTAAACTAACATAACTATTAATCAAAATAAAAATAATAAATGCCAAAATAAACCAAGGTACTTTAATGTATTGGCTAACTGATTTTTTAGGTTGGGCAGTTTTTTGACTTTTTCCCTGAGCCATTCTTGCAAAACTGATAACCACTACCGATAATAAAATCACTCGCAACATTTTAAATAGTGTTGCATATGTTGTCACGTCTTGATTAATTAAAGACGCTGTCCCCACAACTTGTCCTACAGATTGAAGAGTCCCACCTATTAATGCACCTAAAAGTAAGTCTTGCTTACCGAGTACAACAGGACCGACAATTGGCAGAATAATTAATAAGACAATTCCAACTAAACTAACTGTTGCTACTGCAGTTCGTCTTTCATCATCATTTGCTTTGATTTCTGGCGATACAGCCGCAATTGCACTTGATCCACACACAGCATTACCTGCCGCCATTAAAAGCGATGATTTTTTTGATACCTTAAAGACTCTTTTCCCTAACACTATTGCCACAATGATAGTCAACAACATCTGCAACACAATAAATAAAATACCATTAATCCCTAAAGACTCTATAGTTTTAAGCGTTACTGTTAACCCTAGTAGTGCAATTCCAATTTCAATGGGATATTTTTCTGACCATTTAACACCTGAATTTAGCTTAGACTGTGTTAAAACAGTATTACCTAACAAAATCCCCATCAACATGGCCAAAGATTCTGCTCCAATAAAAGGTAAATAAATTGCTAAATATTTAGCAACAACAGAGACAAGTAATGTCACTGCAATACCTGGTAAAAAAGATTTTTTTATTTTCATATTTTCCTCTCCTTCAGTACAGGCATAACTATACCACATCATTAATATTGGTATTTGTTTAATAGATAATAACTATATATACTATTAATAACCTTAATAACAAAAAGAAAGGACTCCTATGTTCAAATTACTACACACTTTTATTGCTGTATATGAAACGTTGTCATTTTCAAAAGCAGCTGAACAACTTTTTTCTTCTCAACCTAGCCTCTCATTGCACATTAAACAGCTAGAAGAAAGATTGAATACACAATTATTCATTAGAAATGGTAAAGCTAAACTTGAGCCAACACCTAATGCCACCAGACTATATCAAAGCACCACAAAAATTCTGAAAGAATGGCAAACTATTCAAACCGATATTAGTGATAATCCCAAAAAATATGATTTATTATTCGCGTGTTCGCAAACTAGCGCGCATACTTTCGTCCCCCAATTGCTATCTCAATTACCTCCTGCTATTTATAACGAGTATAATTTAGCAGCTGAAGTACATAATTCTAAAGAAATTTTAGATGATGTATTAAATCATCGCTTGGCTTTTGGTATCGTTGAAAAACCTGTTCATCACAATTTAATTATTACTGAAAAAATAAAAACAGATCAATTAGTATTAGCCGGTAATCTCAAATCTGATACATGGTTGCTCAGAGAAGAAGGTTCTGGCGTTTATCACTACACTAAAAAGTATCTGAATAGTCATAACATTGTACCTAAAAATAGTATTATTATTAAAAATAATCAGTTAATCGTGGATCTTTTGAAGCAAGGAGTTGGTAAATCGATTGTAAGCTTAGATGCAATTGATGACACCATTAAATTTCAAGACCTAGGGGTTCCATTTTTTAGACACTTTTACCTCATTTATCAAAAGTTTGAAACCCATCCTTCGATCACAAACTTTATCGACAAAATAAAAAAAGCTATCTGAATTATTCAGACAGCTTCTACTTTTAATATAGTTCCATGTATTGTTCTCTTTCCCATTCAGAAACGGTTTGACGGTACGCTGACCATTCAAGTTTCTTAGAATCTATAAAGCTTTGTGTTAAGTGTTCGCCTAATGCTTCCTTGATAACAGCATCTTCTGCGAATTCATCAACCGCTTCATTCAATGTTCCTGGAAGATCAGTAATATTGTTTTCACGACGTTCTTCATCTGTCATGTGGTAAATGTTACGATCAACAGATTCTACTGGTAATTCTTTAGTTTCAAGTCCTTCAAGACCCGCTGATAAGATTCCTGCAATAGCTAAGTATGGGTTAGCTGCTGGATCAACACTTCTTAATTCAAGACGAGTTCCTAGTCCACGTGATTGTGGAACACGGATAAGAGGTGAACGGTTTGTACCTGACCAAGCAATGTACACAGGTGCTTCAAACCCTGGCACTAGACGCTTATATGAGTTAACCGTTGGGTTGTTCAACGCTGTCAATGCTTTTGCATGATTCAAGATACCTGATAAGAAGTACATGGCTTCTTTAGATAGTTGGTTATCTGTATTTTTATCAAAGAATACATTATCACCATCTTTGAATAGTGACATATTAATATGCATCCCTGATCCATTAATTCCTTGTAGAGGTTTTGGCATGAATGTTGCATGTAACCCGTGTTTTCGTGCAACAGTCTTCACTACTAATTTAAAAGTTTGTATTTTGTCGGCTGCTTCAAGTGCATCCGCATATTTAAAGTCGATTTCATGCTGACCAGGTGCTACTTCGTGATGGCTAGCTTCAATTTCAAAATTCATTTTTTCAAGTTCTAAAACAATATCACGACGTGTGTTTTCACCTAAATCAACTGGAGCTAAATCAAAATATCCACCTTGGTCATTTAAATCAAGTGATGGTTTGTTGTTTTCATTTAGTCTAAATAAGAAGAATTCGGGTTCAGGTCCAATATTGAATGCTGAATAACCTTGGTCTTGCATTTGTTTTAAAACACGACGAAGATTGTAACGAGGATCTCCTTTAAATGGTGTGCCATCTGGCATATAAACATCACAGATTAATCGTGCTACTTTGCCATGTTCTACTTCCCAAGGGAAAATCAACCAGGTTGATAAATCTGGATGTAGTAACATGTCACTTTCTTCAATTCTTACAAATCCGTCAATTGAAGAACCGTCAAAAGCAGCTTCATTATTCAAGACTTTTTCTAGTTGACTTGCTGGAACTTCAACATTCTTGATAGCACCATTAATATCTGTAAACATTAATCTTAAAAATTTAACATTTTCTTGTTCAACAATTTCTCTAATCTCTTGCTTTGTATATGCCTTTGACATTCTTTTTCCTCCGTCGTAACTATCCTTTAACTTATAAATTTAGTAGTGCTGATTGGATGAACCAAAAGGACTATTGTTCATCATTTCATCAAATAATAAACGTCTAGCTTGTTTATCGTTAACAGCTTTTTTCTGGCGTTTTTGACTATCAAAGTACGCCCTGATGTCTTCAATATTGAATCCATCACTTAAATGCTGCTTTATGATTAATAAAATATCAACTTGATTTAATGAATATAATCGCTGTTTCCCTTTTGTACGATAAACATTGATTAACTTTTGATCTTCATAATAGCGAATTTGACGAGCAGTCAAACCCGTCAATTCCATCACAATCGAAATTTTTAATAACGGCTGTGATTTTCTTTGTTTTATCTCATCCATTTTTAATACCTCATCAACACACCAATAGAATAACAGCACTTTTTATAATTCACAACCTCTGATGTTAGGTTTTCTAACACTATTTTTTCAACCAGTTTGAAATATCTTTCAAAATACTATTATACTGGCTATCTTTGGTCACTGGATCAATCCAATGCATGGGTAATTTATTTCTAAAGTAAGTTAATTGGCGTTTTGCATAGCGTCTTGAACTTTGCTTTAACTGCTCAATGGCTTTTTCATATGTTACATTGTTATCGAAGTAAGCAAAAAATTCTTTATAACCTATAGCTTGTTTAGCTTGATAAATTCGATTTTGATTTTGATAGATTAGTTTTGCTTCATCAAGTAATCCTTCTGTCATCATATAATCAACTCTTTGATTGATTCTTTGATATAAAACTTCTCTATCAGTGTTTAAACCCAACAATAAAGCATCATATTTAACAGAGAGACTTTCTTGTTGCTTTGAAAACAATTGTCCTGTTACTTTAATTACGGTTAGCGCCCTAATCACTCGTCTATGATTTTCTTTAGGGATTTTCTCAGCTGCAGCTTTGTCTTTTTCAGACAACAGTTGCCAAAGATAGACTTCACCTTTTTCCTCAAGCATGTTTTGATAGTTTTCTTCAATGTTGAAATAGTTCTCGTCTTTTTCTGCCCCCAATTTAAAATCGTGTATCAATGTATTTAAATAAAAGCCTGTACCCCCTACAATAATTGGCAACTTACCTCGTGAAGTAATTTCAGAAATCTTTTGATCAGCTTTTTCAACGAATTCTTTAACAGAAAACTCATCATAAATACTTTGCGTATTAATCAAATGATGAGTTGCTTGTTTTTGTTCTTGTAATGACGGTTTAGCTGTCGCAATGGAGACTTCACGATAAACTTGCATTGAGTCTCCTGATATTATTTCTCCGTTAAACTTTTGCGCCAGTTCGATTCCAAATGCTGTTTTCCCGACAGCAGTTGGCCCTGCTACAATTAATATTTTTTTCAAATTAGACAGTCCTTTATTAATATATTTCTAAAACTATGATAAAATCGGTTTAACAATTCAAAGGAGGAATTTCAGATGGCTAAAAAATTTTTAGGTGGCGTTTTAACTGGTACTGCTCTTACTGTAGCATCTCTTGCAGGTGCTGCATTCACATTCAAGAAAAAAGTTGTAGAACCAGAAGAACAAGAAGTTGCACGTATTGAAGAAAACCGCCGTCGCGCAATTCGTAAGAGTTTATCCGCACATCGTCGTGCAAAATAAATATAACTAAATAAAAAAGCTTGGTTAATAACCAAGCTTTTTTATTTAGTAACTTTTTGGAGAAGACTTTGTTTTGCCTTCCCAGTCTCGATAACCTTTTTTCAACCATTTAACATTCTTAAATCCTTTTTTGCTAACAAGATATCTTGCTGCACGTACACAAATGCTTTGGCCATCTGCATATAAGTAAACAGGCAAGTCGGGTCTCATTTCAGCAAAAGACATTTTAAGTTGTGTATAAGGTATACTACGAGCTCCTAAAATATGAGATTGATCGAACGCATCTGTTCCACGTAAGTCAATAATCTGTGCTTTGCGCATAGTGTTTTGAAAATCTTCATTAGACAATGCACCCGCTAATTTTTTACTGTAAAAACGAATGTATAACCAATTAAACAAGATTGCCAACACAATAATTGCTAAAACAACGTATAAAACTAACATGTCGAAATCCCCTTATGCTTTTTTATTGAACAATTAGTGAAGCAGCACCGATAACGCCAGCTTCATTTCCTAGTGAGGCTAAGCGTAATTTGGTTGAAGTTCTAACGCTTGGGAATGCTGATTCTTCAAATGCTTCAGTTGTTTTGTTTAGCAATAAGTCACCTGCAGCAGAAACCCCACCACCGATAACAACAAAATCAGGGTTTAGTGTGTTGGAAATATTAGCGAGTGCGTATCCTAAATAATCACAGATACGGTTGATAACACGTACAGCCAATGGATCATCTTTCTTAGCTAAATCAAACACAATTTTTGCACTGATTTCTTCACCAGCATCCAGTAGGCGTTTTAGTGATGAGTTACCAGCATATTCTTCTGCTAAATCTCTAGCCACACGTACAATACCAGTTGCACTAGCAACTGTTTCTAAACAACCATTGTTTCCACAAGTACATCTGTATCCATGGCGTTCAACGATAATATGACCAATTTCACCTGCAGCACCAGCAGCACCATGAACGATTTGATCGTTAACGATAATTCCACCACCAACACCTGTTCCAAGAGTCGCAAAGGCAACGTTAGAGGCATTATCACCGGCACCTTTCCATTTTTCACCAAGAGCTGCTACATTAGCATCGTTATCGATGAAAACAGGAATTCCTGTACCTTCTTCAATATCACGTCTAGGGAACACTGGTTTACGCCAATTTAAGTTGTAAGCGCCAACAACAGAACCATCCTTTTGATTAACACTACCAGGAGATCCCATTCCAATTCCAGCAAATTGTTCTGGTTTCATGTGATAAAGATTCAAATGGTGGTTGATAGATTTGATAATATCAGGAATGATGTGTGAACCATCATCTAAAATATTTGTATCTTCTGCCCAACGTTGTTGAATCTCTCCATTGTTAGTTAAAATAGCGAACTTAATTGTGGTGCCTCCTAAGTCGACACCAATTAATTTTTTATCCACGTTGTTCTTCCTTTCTCTTTTCAATTTCATATTCATGCTGTAATACTACTTTTGCGGAAATAAATTCCTTTTGGGTAATCAGGCCAGAATGATAAATATTATCTAGCTCCAGTGCCATCAACTCAATATCCCACTTACGCTTACCAACATAAACATAAATATTGAACCGCTTTAATAATTGTTGAACGTCATACAATTGTTTCATTAGTACGAAACCTGCATTCCTATTCCAATTAAAATTAATGTCAAGATTATAGTAGCAAAAATCGCAACTATTCGCCATCTTGTAGCATATAATTTTTGATTTTTTTGACCACCGAATATTATACCAAATAATACACCAAATAATAAGCCTCCAAAATGCCCTTGAATGTTAATATCTGAAATAAATAAATCGAGCACTAAATTCAAAATAGCTAAGGCTAAAAATTGTTGCTTAATAGCCATCATAGCGGGTGTTTGATTATCCCACACTAAAACGAGAATCACACCAAACAATCCAAATAAGCTAGTGCTTGCACCTGCAGAAACCGTTAAGTCCGAACCAAAGGCTAAAGACATTAAATTTCCGCCAATTCCTGATAGTAAAAAAACACTCAAATACTTTATTTTTCCTAAAGTAGGTTCTAAAAATTGACTGACATAGTAAATCATAACAGCGTTGGAGATAAAATGTAGTAAATTTATATGAATAAACTGAGCGGTGATTAGTCGCCACCATTGATTAAACATGATAACCAATGGATTAAATAACGAACCAAAGTTCAATAATGTTCCTGAATCTATCGCACTATCAAACAAGGCTAGTCGACGACTACTTAGACATTCAAACAAAAATACTAATGCCATTACACCTAATAAGGTATAAGTAACAACCATGTCTGAAGTAATAAAACGTTTAATTTTTTGCAATTACTAGACTCCTTTACTATTCACCAGGAATAATTAACTCGTCAATTGGAACATCCATCATAGAAACCGGCCACTCTGCTTTTTCAAATATCATCGGCGTTAGCGCTAAAGTTACGGTTTTACTTTGATATTGATTTAGGAAACGATCAAAATAACCACCACCAAAACCAACACGATAGCGGTGAGTTTTGCTAATTGCTAGCGCCGGTACCACAATTAAATCTAACTGATTTTTAACTGGTGACTCTTTTTTAGGTTCTAATACACCAAATTTAGACTGATGTAACCCATCACCTGAATTATAAGCAATAAAATCCATCTGCTTTTTTGGTCGTACTTTAGCTAAATAAACCGATTTCCCCATTTCAAGCAACGCCTCAATCAAAGGAAGCGTGTCTACTTCAAACATGTCTCCGATAGTCAACCCAATAGTCTCAGCTATTTTAACCTTTGGATGCGAAGTAAACTGGTGAAATAAGCTGATTTCTTCTCGTTGCTTTTGAGTGGTTTTAGAAAATTCTTGTAATCTCTTAAACTGTACTTTTCTGAGCTCGGTCTTATCCATAATAGAAATCCTTTTATATATTAAAAAAACAACAGGTTAGCCCTGCTGTTTTCATTATTTTGTTTCACGATGAAGTGTGACATGTCTCTCACGAGGGCAGTACTTCTTTAATTCTAAACGTTGTGGGTGGTTACGTTTATTTTTCTTTGTTAAGTAAAGACGTTCGTGACAAGATGTACACTCTAAGTTAATATTTACGTTCATGCGTATGACACCCCCTAAATTCTCTATGATGCATTTAACTCGTATATAATAACATTTTTTTTTTGATTTTTCTACTATTTTTGTGGATTCAATTTAAAGTAATTTGTAAACATCTCGTGTGCTACGTCTAAATTGTAGTGTCCCTGGGAATTAACATCTAAGTCAGGAAAAACAACAGATATCGCAATTTGGGGATCATCTGCAGGTGCATACCCTACAAAACTCGATGTTGTCGTTTCAGGTGCGTTAGGATTTCCTGGGTTATCAGGATCATAATAAAAAGTCTGTGCAGTCCCTGTTTTACCAGCAACAGCAGGCTGAATATCAGCAAGTGTATGAGCTGTCCCCCAAGCATTATGCCCATGAACCACTTGAGAAAACCCTTCTTTAACTACCTGTAATTGTTCTGATGTGAAATCAATTTTGTTCAACACTTCTGGGGAATTGGTGTGCTGCGTCATAAAGGATTTATTGTCGTCAGTTGTTTGTCCAATAGATTTAACAAGATAAGGTTTCATACGATAGCCACCATTTGCAATTGTCGAAACATACTGAGCTAATTGCATCACAGTATACCCATCATAGTTACCAAAAGAAAGCGCCAGTGCAGATCCTGATAACAAATTACCTTTTGTATCAAATGACCGCCCTGGGTAACCGGCAACTTCACTAGGTAAATCAATTCCTGTCTTAACACCTAGTCCAAATTGAGAATAAATATTACGCATTTGCACAAAAGCATCTTGCGGCATTGTTATGTAATCATTAGCAACATACCCCGCTTTTAACCACCTTAGCGTCAGTTGCATCATGTAAATATTAGAAGAAACTTCTAACGCTGTTTGTGCATTTAATGCTGAGAAAGTCCCTAGCGGATAAACCGATTTCATAACCGGAGTTCCTCTTAAATAAATAGCCTCTTCAGGTAGAGTATTGGATTGAGGGGTTACCGCACCGTTCATCAATCCTCCAAGAACAGTTGCACCCTTAATAACAGACCCCATTGTGAAGGCGTGATTAATGGTTCCCAAAGCATCACTATAGGTTTCGCCAGTTTTAGGGTTTCGCCCAATGCCAGCAATTCCAAGTATGGCACCCGTTTTAGGATTAGTTGCCACAGCATAAGCTCCTGCAGAATATTTTGTTACACCATCAGCTTGAGCTTTTTGATAATACTTATTCAAGCTATCTGAAATCATCTGTTGATACTGTAAGTCTAAAGTAAAAGTCAGACTGCTTCCTTTTGATCCAGGATAAACTGTGTTGATTTCCTCAATAGTATTATCTGAAGATGAAATATTCACTTGATTAAGTGCTTTAGTTCCTCTTAAAATCGGCTCATATTGACGCTCTAAATAACTAGTTCCAACACGATCGTTTCTCAAATATCCTTGAGTTAAGTAGTATTGCAACCGGTCACTTGGTAGTCCTGCTTGTTCACTAGAAACCCGTCCAATAACACTTTGAACAGAGTCACCATTTGGATAAACTCTTGTCCAGTCAGTACCAATATTGACTCCCGGTAATTCTGATAAATGTTCAGCAACTAGTGCCACTTCTTTATCGGTTAAATTATTATTTTTTACATAAACTGTCGAAAGCATTGAAGCAGCACTTATCTTGCGTAGCATAATAGATGCTGACTTTTGCTTGTCAGTGACTTGTGGTTTTTGACCAATATAATATTTCACAGCATTAGCATAGATTTGTGTGCTTGATAATTTTGTGGCATCTGTCTGCTCTTTAGGCATCTTAGCTAACAAATCACTATAATTCCTTGTATCACTTAAATAGTAAGTTGCTAAGTCTTGACTAGTTGCACTGTCACCGTCTAAAGAGATATACTGACTAAGGTCGTCACTTATTTCTTTCATCCCTTTCGTGGTTAAATTCATCCCACGAGTATAAGTGATGGCATTTTTTGATTCATTTCCAACCAATACACGTCCTTTTGAATCATACATGATTCCTCTGGGAACATTAGCTTGAACAAGGTTGCGGTCTGATGTATCGACTTCAGCACGAAACCGGCTTCCATAATTCAATTGCAAATGACCTGATTGGATAATAAGTAACGCAAATAAAATAAAAATAACGCCCAAAAGAATATTCATTCTTGTAGGGATTGAAGAGGTGCTTTTTTTTGTTGAATTTTTTAACTTTTTTAAATATTTCACGACAATTCATTCCTTAATATAATAAAATTATTTTAACAAAATTTGGAGTGGATTACTATTCAGTACAAATGTATTGAAAATTTTTTAAACAATGGATGGAGATTATGCAAAACAAATATCTAACTCGTCTAATAAAAGTCGATAACATCAAAACTTTCAGATGGATCAGTTTCTTATTACCTTTTATTTTATTCTTGATTTATTTTGCACTAAGAGGTGCTTATCCTTTTGGTGATAATTCAATTTTAACAGTAGACTTAGGTCAACAATATATTGACTTTTTGGCTTATTTCAAACACACAGTCACTCAAAATCCTGGTGACGCTTTTTATTCATTTAGCAAGGGACTAGGTGGTGCAATGTCGGGAACTTGGGCTTATTATTTACTAAGTCCATTTAATTTGATTTTGTTACTGGTCCCTACCGCCTTCTTCCCAACGGGGATATTTTTTATTATCTTAACTAAAATTGGTTTTATTGGTTTAAGTAGTTTTTATTACTTTAATCGACGTAATCATTTAAACGGTTATACAACTTTAGCTCTATCAACCGCTTATGCTATGTGTGGCTTTGTTGTGGCTAATAATTTCAACTTGATGTGGCTCGATGCTGTTATCTTGCTCCCAATTTTAATTCAGACCATTGATGATTGGTTCATCTCAAAATCCAATTTCAAAAAATTGTTATTAATAACTTGTGCTTTGTTGACTACTAACTTTTACTCAGGGTACATGGCTTTACTGTTTGGGCTTTTTTATTACATCACACTTTGGATTATTCATCGTCCTAAAAACTGGGGCAAACTATTTGTCAAATATGCCGCAACCAATATTTTATCAGCTCTTTTAACAGCTGTTATATTAATTCCCACTGTGCTTGAACTATTAACTGGTAAAGGGCAGTCACAAGGATCACAATTCGAATTTGCCTTTCAATATCCTCCACAAAATACATTAGCAAAATTAATGATTGGTAGCTTTGACTTCAATCAGATGTCTTATGGTATGCCAAATATTTACTTCAGCAGTATTTTATTACTAGCTGTTATTGGTTTCTTCATGAACAAAGCCATTGCTAAACGAATCAGAATTAGTTTCTTTGGACTTTTCTTCTTTATGATTGGTTCTTTATCTTTTATTCCGCTTGTTTTAATGTGGCATATGGGACAATTTCCTGTTTGGTTCCCAGGTAGATTTACATTTTGTTTAGTCTTCTTATGTTTAATACTAGCTAGCGACTATCTCAAAAATATCAGGTTTGATAGTAAGAAAACTTGGATTGTTCAACTAGTGTTAATTGCTGCAGCTATTATTTTTGTCTCAATTAACTTAACGCAATTTACATTTTTAGATTGGTTAAATATCGCCTTTACAGCCATGTTCTTTGCAATGGGAATTTACCTATATAAGCGGTTTAACGCATGGGGTGCAATTGCTCCTATTTTATTGATGGCACTTGTCACATTAGACCTTTCAAGTAACTTTGCCGCAAGTTTGAATAACATTTCTTATCAATCAAATAGTGCTTACGTTAATTACTCACACCAAAACGCAGATACCAGCCAAAAAATCAAATCTTCGGATAATAGTTTTTATCGAACAGAAAAAACTTATTATCGATCAAATGATGATCCTTTTAGTGGCCAATTTAACGGCATCAGTCACTTTAACTCATTAACTCCTTATTATCAAAGTAGTTTTTTGAACCGTATAGGTCTTAAAAGTAGTGGTAGTTCCTACAGCTACACAAATGGGACTCTTCTAACCGACTCATTATTAGGCGTTAAATATTATTACAATTACACTGATAATTCAGATAAGTTCCCATTCAAAACGCCTAATCGATTTGCAACACTATCATCCAGACCTGATCTGGATACTTACCAAAAAATCATGAAAAACTATCAAATTGATGTTTATAAAAATGATAATGCTTTACCAATTTCATTTGTTGCACCAGAAAATTCCTCAGAAGTTTCCTTGGCAACTAACCGACCTATTTTAAATCAAGAAGAGTTGCTATCTAATTTACTAAATAAACAAGTCTCCTACTTTAAAAAGCAACCTGATATGGCGGTTTCTCTTTCAAATGTTAGTGTTGAAAAATCACTAGATACAACTTCTTATCACGTAATAGAGCAAGGTAAAAAAGCGACAGTTGAATATAGTTTCACACCTGAAACTAACGATTCCTATTACTTATTGGTGCCAAACTTCTTTGATAACAAACAAGTTAAGCTTTACATTAATGATATTATCGTTAGTGGTAGCTCACTTGGCGGGAATGAAAATCGTGTTTTAAACATTGCTAGCAATCAAAAAGATATCAAAATCACTTTTAAATTAGAACTACAAAAAGACTTTTTGTCGTTTTCATTATTGTCTTTATATAGATTTGATAATAGTTCATTCAAAACAGATATCGACTCGTTGAAATCAATACCGACAAATACTAAACAATTATCGAATACGCACTATACGTCAGATATTGATTTATCAGAAAACAAACGATTCATGACTTCAATTCCCGCTGATAGTGGTTGGAAGTTCAAAGTTGATGGCAATCTTGTAAAGCCTACCAAGTGGGCTAATACTTTTTGGAGTTTACCTCTAGAACAAGGCTCACATCACATTGAATACTACTATCAACCAGACTATGTCATTTATCCGTTAATATTATCCAGTATGACATTTTTCTTAACAATTTGTGGTTTATATACACATCATAAAATAAAAAAACGTCAATTAGACTAAAATGTCTAATGACGTTTTTTTATTTTAATCAGCTAATGTTACTTCTAAAATCTCAACATCAAATTCGCCACCAGGGGTTGCAATTGAAACAACATCTCCTGTTTTTTTGCCAATCAATGCATTGGCTATTGGTGAATTGTTTGAAATCTTTCCAGATAGAGGATCTGACTCTGATGAACCCACAATAATATATTCTTCAGGATCATCTTCACCCACTTCTGTAAAGACCACTTTTTTACCGATTGCAACTTCATCTGCTTCTGCTTGAGTTGCATCAACAACTTGTGCGTATTTTAGCATTTCTTGAATTTGCTTAATGCGGCCTTCTAGCACACTTTGTTCATCTTTTGCTGATTCGTATTCTGAGTTTTCAGATAAGTCACCAAAAGAACGTGCAATTTTAATTCTTTCAATAACTTCTGGTCTTTTTTCTAGTTTTAAAGTTTCTAATTCTTCCTCTAACTGTTGTTTACCATCAGCTGTCATTGGAAATACTCTTTCGACCATCCTTATAAACACCCCATATTTCTATATTCATTCTTGATAAATATTAGAGTGAATAAACCAATTTGTCAACTACATGTTTAATTTTGTTGTCCTAAACTTGTATTTGTCGCAATGTGTTCATCATAAGTTTTACTATAGTAGACTTTTCCTGTCTTCAAATCAGCTACGAAATAGAGGTAACTTTGATCACGATCTGCAGGGTTTAAAACAGCTTTAATCGAAGATTCGCTCGGCATTGCAAACGGCCCGGGGCCAATTCCTTTATTCTGGTAAAGGTTATAAGGTGAGTCTACCTTGGTATCATCAATTGAAAGCATTGTCTTGTGTTGGTTTAGTGCATACAATACTGAAATATCTGTTCCAAGCGTCATTCCTTGATCTAAACGATTATCAAAAACTCCCGCAATTTTAGCACGATCATTATCACTAACGCCTTCCTTTTCAACTAGAGAAGCTAGTGTTAAGACATCGTGAACAGTTTTATTTTGTGATTTAATCTGGTCATAGAATGGTGTCATTTCTTGGTTAGTTTTATCAACCATAGTCGTTACAATATCTTCAAGTTTTGAATATGAAAAAATGTCATAACTTGCTGGATATAGATAGCCTTCTAATAAGTAGCGTAAGTTATTTCTATCTATTAAACCATTTAGTAAGTTTGGGTATTTCTCAGCTAATTTTTTAATAAAGTCTTTATTATTAACTAAATCAAGAAAATCTTGTTTCTTAAACTTACCATTTTTATCAAATGAAGTGGCAATATCATCGATATCGTCCCCTTCTTTAATGACAATTTGCCCTTCTGTTGCCTTGTTTAAGCCATTTTGTAGACTGTTGACAATATCACTTAGCGTCATGGAAGGAGATAGTGAGTAGTCCCCAGCTTTAAAACCATCATAGTGATTAAACTTAGCCCAGTAAGTAAAAATAGTTGAATTTTTAATTAACCCACTTTTTTCCAAAATGATTGCTGCATCACGATTAGTTGCACCTTCTGGAATATTAACCGTTTTTTTGGATTGATCTGAAACATTGTAAGGTTGTAAAGATTGATTAACATATACAAACGTTGATATTCCTACGACAGCAATTAAAATAACAAGTATTGACACAATCCACTTTACTAATTTTTTTGTAGGTTTATCTTGTTTACGATTACTCATAATAATTAGCTCCCCATTAACTAACGTACACTAATATTAAGTTCTGATGTTAGTGCTTGTGTAATGGCTTCAATAGCCTTATTAACACTGTCATCTTTCAATGTTTGGGCAAAATCTTGGAAAGTAAGTTGGTAAGCAATGGATTGTTTACCGACTTCTAATTTGTCACCTGAATAAACGTCAAATACTTGGACGTCACGTAAATGCTTACCACCGTTTTCATCAATAACTGAAGTGATTTGTGAGTTAGTTATAGCTTCATCGACTAGCAATGACAAATCTCGTTTGATTGCTGGATATTTTGGTGCTTCTTTTGAAACTGTTGGTTCAACATCAATAGAAAGTAATGTCTCCATATCTAATTCAAAAGCATAAACTTCTTTCAACTTAGTTTTTGGTAATTCACGTGGGTCAATTTGACCGACAAAGCCAACGTATTGGTCACCGTAGTAAATAGCTGCCGTACGTGTTGGATGCATCCCTTTAATTGGTTCTGCCACATAACTTGTTGCTTTAGTGAAGCCCATGGCTTTTAAGAACGCTTCAACTTGACCTTTCACTTCATAGAAATCAAAGTTTTTAACATCATTTTGCCAATTATTTGGACGGTTTTGTCCAGCATATAATCCAGCAATGTGGTCAACTTCTTGGTTTTGACCATTTTCTTGGCTAAAGACACGACCTTGTTCAAATAAACGTAAATCAGTTTGTTTTCTAGCAGCATTGTATACAGCACTATCTAATAACCCAGATACTAAGTTTTGACGTAGCACTTCGTGTTCTTTAGTCATTGGCCAGTCTAAAGCAATTACATCTTTTGCTTCTTTGACAAAGCTAATCGCTTTATCATGAGTTGTTAAAGAGTAGTTAATTGTTTCATCTAAGCCAAAGCCAACTAACAAGTCACGTGCTTTATTTAATGCTTGTTGTTGTCTATCATAACCACCGATTGTTTGTTCAACAACTGGTAAAACAGTTGGCAAGTTATCGTATCCGTAAAGACGGGCAACTTCTTCAACTAAATCAGCGTCAATTGAAATATCAAAACGTCTTGCTGGAACTGACACGCTTAAAGTATCACCTTCGGCCACAACTCCAAATTGTAAACGTTCAAAAATAGCAATAATATCTGCTGTACTTAATTCAGTTCCTAAGACATGGTTAATACGAGCAGTTGTAATATCAATCACAACAGGTGATTTTTGAGTATCTCTAATCACTTTTGTACCCGCTAATACTTTTGCTTGACCATTTTCAGCAATAAGTTGTGCTAAGTAGTCGATTGCTTTTTGCGTATTATCCCAGTTAATACCTTTTTCAAAACGAGCAGAAGAATCAGTTCTAACACCATGTCTTTGAGCTGATTTACGTACTAAAGCACCATCATAGATAGCTGATTGTAATACGAGTGAAGTTGTTTTTTCATCGACTTCAGCAGCAGTTGAAGTGACAACACCACCTAATGCAAGAATTTTTTGGTTGTCAGCAATAACAATGTCCTCGGTACCTAGTTCAATTGGGTCTTGATCTTTCAATTGAATAGTTTCACCAGATTTTGCAAAGCGAACTTGCAAATCACCTTCGATTTTATCAGCATCAAAGGCAGCTAATGGTTGTCCCATTTCAATCATAGCGTATTGCAAAGCATCGACAACGTTATTAACTGGACGTGTTCCAGCATTCATCAAACGTGTTTGCATCCAAAGTGGGCTTTTAGCAATGTTAACATCTGTTAAATATCTTAAACGATAATTTGAAACTGCAGACTCATCTAAATCAAGTGATACCTTGACTTGTGAATCAAAACTTTGTGAATCTTCAGAAACTTCGGGTATCTTTAAGTTAGGATTTTGACTTAAGATAGCGCCAACTTCATAAGCTGCACCTTCCATTGATAAAGTGTCCGCACGGTTAGGTGTAATATCAAAATCAAGAATATAGTCGTCCATTCCTAATGCTTCATAAACTTCTGTTCCAGGTGCAATCGCATCTTCAAAAACATAAATACCGTCTTTAACTTCTTCTGGTACAACTGAGTCACTGAATCCAATTTCTTGTAATCCACAAATCATTCCTTGGGAAACAACGCCACGTAATTTACCCTTTTTGATTTTTTCATTGCCAGCAATACGTGAGTTAGGCAATGCCACAATCACATATTGGTCTTCTGCAATATTTGGTGCACCACAAACGATTTGGTAAGGTTCTTCTTCACCAACATCAACTTGTGCTACTCTTAAATGATCTGAATCTTCATGATTTTTAAGAGACAATACATGTCCGACCACAATTTTTTTCAAACCTTCTTGAGGATGTTCAAGGGTTTCAATTTCAATCCCTGTACGTGTAATTGTTTCAGCTAAATCAGCAGGGTCTACTGTCACATCTAAATAATCTTTTAACCAATTATATGAAACTAACATTATTTGGCCTCCTGTCTAAATTGTTCTAAGAATCTAACGTCATTAAGGTAGAAGTCACGAATATCACTTACACCATATTTCAAAATAGCAAAACGGTCTAATCCAAGACCAAAGGCAAATCCACCGTATTTTTGACTATCAACACCAGCGTTTTCTAAAACATTAGGGTGCACCATACCAGCACCTAAAACTTCAATCCAACCTGTTGATTTACATGTTGAACAACCTTTACCACCACAAGCAAAACAAGTTACGTCAACTTCAACTGACGGTTCAGTAAATGGGAAGTAACTGGGTCTTAATCTAATTTCACGGTCTTCACCAAAAACATGTTGGGCAATAGCTTGAAGTGTTCCTTTTAAGTGAGCCATTGTAATGTTTTCATCAATAACCAAACCTTCTAACTGGTTAAATTGATGTGAGTGAGTCGCATCATCATCATCACGACGGTAAACTTTACCAGGTGAAATCATTTTTAATGGGCTTTTTGAAAAATCGTGTTTTTCAAGTGTACGCGCTTGCACAGGTGAAGTTTGGCTACGCATTAAGTGTTCGTGTGTAGCATCCACATAGAAGGTGTCCTGCATATCACGAGCAGGATGATTCTTTGGAATGTTCATCATTTCAAAGTTGTAATGATCAGATTCGACTTCAGGACCTGTAATCACTTGATAACCTAAACTCACACAGAACTCTTCGATATCTTGGCGCACAATGTTAATCAAATGATGGCTTCCTAGATAGCTTTCTTTACCAGGAAGTGTGACGTCAATTGCTTCTTTTTGCATTTGTGCTTCAAGTTCAGCTTGTTGTAGTTGTTCTTTTTTGTTATCAATTTCTGTCGCAAATAAATCACGAACCTCATTCACAACTTGACCAACTTTAGGACGTTCCTCATTTGATAAGTCCTTCATTGAACGTAACACTTTGGTTAGTTCACCTTTTTTACCTGTTAAATTCACTCGAATATTATTTAAAGTATCCAAGTCATTAGCTTCTTTAATTTGTGTTAATCCTTGATCTTTTAATGTTTGAATATGATCAAAAACAGACATAATAATTCTCCTTTCAAAATAAAAAAGCCTCATCCCAAAAAGGGACGAGGCTTTTGACATCGCGGTACCACCCTGTTTTATCAGACACAAAGTCTAATACACTTAAGTACATCAGATAACGGTGATAGCCGGAATGGATTAGATTCTACTCCTGAAGTGAAATTCATAGTGCTTAAATGGATTGCTCTCACTACCCAACCCTCGCTTTGATTTGGCACACTATTACTAGCTTCAATCGCTGTATGCTTTAAATTCTAAACTAAAAAGCACAATATCGCAACTAATTTATTCCTCGTGCCAGCGTTTTCCCCAAGCGTGAATTTGATCCATAACAGGTTTTAATTCATCACCTTTTTGAGTTAAGGAATAACGAATAACGCCACTTTGTTCATCAACAGAACGATTAACGATTTTTAAAGATTCTAGTTCTTTTAAACGTTCTGTTAAAACGCGATCAGAACACTTTTGTACAATATTGGCTAGATCTTTAAAACGCATTGCCTCATTTTTACATAAAGCACAAATAATTAATCCATTCCATTTTTTACCTAAAAATTCAAAGGATTCGATAAAACAATGACATAAAATTTCATTTTCAGTTGTCTGTAAAGTTTTGGTGCACATATTAAATCCCTCCATGATTTTTGAAAGTTACTTACGAATGTATAGTAACATATTTTATTATATTTTATAAAATAAATTGATACATTATAATTCCAGCAGCAACAGCTGCATTTAAAGATTCAGCTTGGCCAAAAATAGGAATGTAAGTTTTGACATCAGCCAATTCTAAATGTTGAGTGCTAACACCATGAGCTTCGTTTCCAATAATCAAAGCAAATGCATTACCTGCTGTAATTTTGTTTGAATGGACAGCTTCATCATTTAAGCAACTAGCAAAAACTTGATTTCCTTTGTTTTTCAGACTAGTAATTGCATCTCCAAGCTCATGTTGCAATACTGTAATATGAAATTGACTTCCCTGCATTGCTCGTTGAACTTTGTCATTATATAAATCAACACTTTCATTGTTTAATATAACACCGTCATAACCTGCTGCATCCGCTGTTCTAATAATTGTTCCCACGTTTCCTGGATCAGTCAGATTATCTAACAAAACCCATTTCCCCGGATAAAAGCTAAAGGACTTAGGTTGATTTATAGTCAATACCATAAAGATTGATTGTGATGTGTTGGTTTGACGTAAAGTGCTCGCAATCTCATCGGTTACTTCTAATACTTTATCTTCTTTGACATTATAATTAGCTGTTAGCTTAGCCAAAGCATCTGCTGTTCCAATCAAGTAGCGGTAAGATTGGTTGGTTTTTAATGCTTCCTCAATTGTATGAAAGCCTTCAATTAAATATAAGCCATATTTTTGACGATATTTTTTTTGTTGGAGCTTTTTTAATTCTTTGATTGTCTTATTCGTTAATGATGTAATTTGTTGCATAAAATTCTCCTTTTGCGATGAATAATTATACCACTTTTATCTAAAAAAACAAAAGTGGTTCATTTTTTCAATAGTTTCGACTTGAATTGACTACACTGACTATTCTAGTATAATTATCTAGAGACTCTTAGAAAGGATTTCTGACAACTATATGACTAAAAAACACACAAAACTTATTGTGCTTATTGCACTACTGGCCCTGATTTTAACAGGATGTGCTGCTCACACTGCTACTGGTGAACCTGGAGGTATCCAAGGTTTTATCTATTCTTTAATTGGTAAGCCTATTCAACAAATCATGTTAAATATTGGTAATACTATTGGCCAACCCAACGGTATCGGATGGGGATTAATTATCATCACCGGCGTACTTAGATTAATTCTTTTGCCACTAATGATTAATCAGCAATCAAAAAGTTTACGTCACCAAGAACGCATGAAACTCGTTAAGCCTCAGACAGAACTTATTCAAAAAGCAGTTAAAAATCCTGCTACAACACAAGAACAAAAAATGCAGATCAACCAATTACAAATGAAAATTTATCGTGAAAATAATATGTCAATCACAGGGGGGATTGGATGTCTGCCATTAATTATTCAATTACCGTTCTTGATGGGGATTTATCAATCAATTCAATACTCCCAAGATATTGTTCATTCCAGCTTCTTTGGTATTTCACTTGGTAGTCCTTCTATCATCATCACAGTAATTGCAACACTACTTTACGTTATCCAAAGTTTTATTATGTATAACAAGGCCGAACCAGAACAAAAGCCTATGATGAAAACAACTGCTTTTATTAGCCCACTAGTCACTTTCTTTATCAGTATTGCAACTCCTGGAGGAATTTCGCTATACTTCTTAGTTGGTGGTATTGTTGTATTGATTCAGCAATTGGTGATGTCTTACATCCTCCAACCTCGAATCAAGAAGCAAAGTGAAGCAGCAAACAAAGACACTAAAATTGTTGAAGTTGTAACTCCTGAAGTGATTGAAGAAATATTAAACAGTACTTCTTCAACCAACACAGCTCAAAGTAACTCTGACAATTCGCAAACAGCCAATACACGTGACCAAAATCGTCAAAAAAATGCTGGTAAACAAAATAAAAAAAATTAACAAACTTTTTAAAAATCACCTCACAGCGTTCAAATTAATTTTGAACGCTTATGAGGTGATTTTTTTGTCCCTCAAAATAAAAAGAATGTTTCTGATTTTAATTCAGAAAACATTCCTTAACTATGACTATTTCTCATCATATTTTATCAATTTTGATTTTTTATTTTGTTTTCCATTACGACTTTTAGTTTTTTCTGGTCTGTAAATAGGAAAATCAACTCTAAATTGGCTACCTACGTTAGGCTCTGATTCAACACTAATTTGTCCACCATATTCACCAACAAGTTTTTGTGCAATAGATAATCCAAGCCCATTACCACCTTTTTCTCGTGTTCGAGCTTTATCTACGCGATAAAAACGATTAAATATTTTATCTCTATCTTCTGGTGTAATTCCTTCACCGAAATCTTGCACAATCACACTAACATTTCGTGTGTCCGTTGAGGCGGATAAATGCACTTCTTGACGTTTTTTAGAATACTTAATAGCGTTGTCAAGCAAAATAATCAAAATTTGTTCAAAATGATTACGGTAAATTTTCACTTCAGTCTTCGTTGAAACATCATTATCCAAAACAATTTTGAAGTCTGGATGAATCATCTGCAAGTTATCAACTACTTGCTGAACAACCTGAGAAACCTTTGTAACCTCATTTGGGAAAAGTACCTCAATCTGTTCTGCACGCGTTAAGTCAAGCATTTCTTGTATTAAGTGTTTCATACGTGAAATTTCCTGAATTGAAGCATCAATTGACTCTGCTAGTACTTCTGGATCATCTTTTCCCCAACGATCAATTAGTTTTAAATGGCCTTCAATAACCGCAACCGGCGTTCTTAACTCATGTGAAACGTCTTCCACAAATTGTTTTTGTTGATCAATATAACGTTGCATACGGTCAAGCATTTGATTAAACGCTGATGCCATATCTCCTAATTCATCATGTCGATGTAAATCGGGAATTCTAACTGTCTCATCCGGGTGCTCATCAACTTCTCTTGCTACTTTTGATATTTGTCTAACTGGACGCAACATACCAGATATCAACAAGTAGCTCACTAGTATACCTAATATAATACCGACAGCTGATAAGATAAACATCCAAAAACGCAATCCATTCAAAATATTATTATAATTAGTCATTTTATTTTCAACAACAATATACCCTGTGATATTATGACCATTTATTGACTTAATTGCCTTGATCAAATACATTGTTTGACCCTTTGAATTCTCAACAAATTTTTCACCAAAAGATAGTGTCTCACGACTTAGCAAATAATTAGTTGGTCGCGTTTGAAATAATTTTTCAAGGTCTAAATTATATACCGTCGCGCTAATATCTTTATTGGTTAAATTATTATAAATAGCCTCGCTCAATCCACTATGATCCAAATCAGAAGACATTTGAACTGAACTCTGATTATTGGATTGCTCATTTTTAGTTGAGAGTGCTGGAACCACAGTTGCAATCGTTAAATCTGACCTAATTGTTGATAATCGATCTTCAAAATTTTTCGTAGTTTCCTCTACAGCTTGTCGCTCTTGTACCATTAACTGTTCTTGAACTAAATGTGTAATCACTAACGAAAAGACCGCAAACATCACTGTAACAGTCAATGCCATTACTGCTGTCCATTTAAATGCAACTGAAATGTGAAAATTCTTTTTTTCTTTTTGTTTATTTTTATTCTGTTTGTTCGTTTTGGTCTGATTTAACAACTGAATCATCCGTTCTCATTACATAACCTGTTCCGCGTATTGTCTTAATGTATGAAGGTCTTCCTTTAACATCGATTTTGTTTCTTAGGTAACGAATATAAACTTCAACAACGTTTGTTTCAATTTTTGAATCAGGTCCCCAGATTTTGTGAAGCAGTTGATCACGAGAAACAACATTATTAGCGTTTTCAATCAAGGTAATCAACAAATTATATTCACGTTTTGTTAAATCGATAATCTTATTATCTTGATGAACTGTACGATTACTTGTCTCAATAACTAAATCGTTAAATTTAACAATTTTTTGCTTAGCTAAGTTACTTGTCCCTTGGCTGTCCTCAATCTCAACACGGCGCAATACAGCACGCAAACGAGCTAATAGTTCTTCAATAGCAAATGGTTTAACAATATAATCATCTGCACCATGATCAAGTCCTGAAACACGGTCAATTACTGAATCACGAGCAGTCATCATCACAATAGGTGTACTCTTTGATTGACGCACACGTCTTGCAATTTCTAGACCATTTAGTTCTGGTAACATCAAGTCCAACAAGATGGCATCCCATTCTTCATTTAAAGCCATTTCAAGGCCTTTACGTCCATTATATTCAACATGTGTATCATATTTTTCATGTTGTAATTCTAGTTCTACGAATCTTGCTAAGTTTTTTTCATCTTCAATGATTAAAATTTTACTCATAGTTTTACCGATACTTTCATTTAATATTCACTTTTAATTTTAACATAATTTAAGTCCACTTACATAGACAAAAGAAAAGAGCTGCTAATTGATTAACAGCTCCTTATCATTTATTGTTCGTCATACCATGGATAGTGGTAAGTTCCTTCGCGGTCAGTTCTTTGGTAAGTATGCGCACCAAAGTAATCACGTTGAGCTTGAATAAGGTTGGCTGGAACTACTTCTGAACGATATGAATCAAAGTAAGATACTGCACTAGAAAATGCTGGTGAAGGAACTCCGGCTTTAATTGCAATAGATAAAACATCTCGAACGGAATCTTGATAGTCATTTGCAATATCAGCGAAATAATGATTCATTAATAAGTTATTAATGGATTCATCTTCATCATATGCATCGGTAATCTTCTGCAAGAATTGTGCACGAATGATGCAACCTTCACGCCAAATTTTGGCAATTTCACCAAAGTTTAATGGCCAGTCATAATGTTCTGCTGCAATACGCATTTGTTCAAATCCTTGAGCATAACTCATGATTTTACTGAAGTATAGTGCTTTACGAACACTTTCAATAACTTCTTCTTTGTTCAATGAAGCACCATCAAACTTAGGTCCCTTTAAAACTTTGCTTGCTTCAATACGTTCATCTTTAAAGGCAGAGATATATCTAGCATAAACGGCTTCAGTAATTAGTGATTGTGAAACCCCTAATTCTAACGCGTTTTGTGAGCTCCATTTACCTGTTCCTTTATTACCAGCTGCATCTAAAATTAAGTCAACAATTGGTTTGTCTGAACCTAAGTCATCTTTACGAGTTAAGATATCGGCTGTAATTTCCATTAGGTAACTTGAAAGTTCCCCTTTGTTCCATTCAGCAAATATTTCAGCAATTTCATCAACACTCAAGCCTAATACGTTGCGCAAAATATTGTAGCTTTCAGCAATTAGTTGCATGTCACCGTATTCGATACCATTATGCACCATTTTAACATAGTGACCCGCACCATTAGGTCCAATATAAGTTACACAAGGTTCGCCGTCTTCGGCTTTAGCTGACATTTCTTTTAAGATTGGTGCTACTAAATCATAGGCTTCTTTTTGACCACCTGGCATCATAGAAGGTCCTTGTAAAGCACCTAATTCTCCACCAGATACACCCATTCCAATAAAGTTGATACCTGATTTGTCTAATTTTTCATTACGACGAACGGTGTCTTCAAAGAATGTATTACCGCCATCAATTAAAACATCGCCTTTATCTAGCAAAGGTAATAATTCATCGATAACAGCATCTGTCCCAAATCCAGCTTTAACCATCATCACAATACGACGAGGTTTTTCTAGACTCTCAACAAATTCTTTGATGTTATAACTTGGTACTACGTTCTTTTCTTTATGATCAGCCATTACTTCTTCGGTTTTTGCGGCTGTACGGTTATAAATACCGACAGTGTATCCACGGCTTTCAATGTTTAGGGCAAGATTTTTACCCATAACAGCCATTCCAATTACACCAATTTGTGGTTGTTTGCTCATAACAAAATCCCTCCGTTTTATTCTCATTAATCGTATCAGATGATAGCTAGATTATAAAGTAATGTTTTTATTTTTTATCATCATTATCTTCTAATAAGTCACCCAATTTTGCAAATGGTGAAGTTTTTGTTTTTTCTTTTTGTTCAAAGTAATCTTCTTCACTCATGACCTGCCAGGTGTTTCCAGAAGGCATTTCATCATTTTGCTTTTCTTCTTCAGTCAAAATTTTTGTTGGCAAGTTCAAAATAATATTATCTTCAATTGCCTTTTGTAATTCGACCTTATCATTTTCAACTTCGATAATTGTACCATACAAATCAAAGTCTTCTTCGCGCGGTTTAGTATCGGTATAAGCTTCGTCAAAAGAAAAAGAAAGTGGATACCTAATAGGCGTTAAACTTCTTGTTGAAAGTACCACCAAGTCGACTTTGACGTGTAGACGTGAGATGACAAAGGGTTGGTCATTAATCAATTCCCCTGTCACTTGAACATGTTTGGCTTCCTCAATCATATTCTTAGTTCTTTCTTTTAAAACATCCGTTAAGTCAATATCTTGCTCAACAGAAGTGAACTGATTCTCGTAACGAATCAAATCGGAAAAATTATATTTTAACATTTTATTTCCTTTCTATTGGTCGACGACCAAAATTCTGACTAGTTTGTTTAGACATTTGTTCATATAAACGGTCAACTTGAACTTCCAGTGCTAAATCGCCGTCTAAATTAGCGTTTTTCTTATTAACACGACTAATAATTGTTAACTCAGTCTGCTTTTTAACTCGTTTCAAGTGCTGTCTACCTAATTTGGAATAACCTAAAACGCGTGCGTATTTTTTTTGTGAATATGTCATTACCTGCTCACTAGAAACATTAAGCAAACAATATAAAGATAGTCGTCTTAATCGAGCATAAGTATAACGCTTTGACTTAAGTGCCATTAAAAATTCACCAAAAGAATCGGTTTGATGAATAACCTGTTTCATTCTATTTTCAAGGCCTTCAGTCATTTGATAAATATTGGCAAGATTGGTTGCAGAAGTTGACTCAATTTTATACTTTAAAAATGGGAAAAGCATTTCCCAATCAGGAAAATTAGGCTGTGCTAAAATAGCTGATAGTTCTGCTTTAGGTATCCAATTTTTGAATTCTGATTCTAAACCCTGTTGTTGGTTCAAAGCTTTTCTAATAGCTGATGCCGAAGCAACAGGCTGTTTTTTTGTAAGTGGTTGATCATGATCAACACCTAAACGTCTAACAGGATACATATTCAAGTTTGTTTTCAATTTCACATTAGCAACAGAGTATGCAATAGCTAATAATGTATTAGGACGGTTGACTTCATATCCTAGCTCACTAGCAATCGTATCATTATACTGTGCGGCATAAGTTTGAGTATAGTCAGAAAAATCAGCGCTTTTTTGCATGATTTCACCAATTTTTTGGCCTAATGATTCAAAGTTCAGTCGCGCATTTTCAGCGCCAAAAACTAGCGTTTCAACACCTAAATCAGCTAATATTTCAATTGCACCCCGTGCAAATCTATCTGCTGGTTGTACTGCGTGATGAAAAGGCAATTCAACGACTAAGTCTGCACCTGCAGTTAATGCTGCCTCAGTTCTTGTCCATTTATCACTAATTGCAATATCCCCACGCTGAACATAGTTACCTGACATCACTACAATAATAGGATCATCTTGCGCAACAAGGCGTGCTTGATTCATTAAAAATTCGTGCCCACTATGGAACGGATTAAATTCAGCAATAACTCCTGTTACACTCATTTTTTATCCTTTCTTACTTTTGAAAAACCATCGTTTTGCCTTCTTTTCGTCAAATCGATTACTAAAATCGGATGTCATCTCAATATCTGAAAAGCCGGCCCAATCTAAGCTTCTAATGTAGTCTTGATATGGATAAGTACGCTCATAATGCAGCTCTTCCTTAGATTGATAACGATTTTTGCCATCCGGTGTTAAAATCTTCAAATCATGAACAACTGCATGCTCAACATCAGTCAAATAGCTATGCCAAATAAACAAATAATCGTCCGTTTCAACATTGAACATGTAATTATCAAATAATTCATCCATCTGGTAAAGCGAATGTGCATCAAATAAAAACTGTCCATCAGGCTTCAATGCGCGATAAACATTATTGAACACTTGCGTAACATCAGCTAAATCAGACATGTAGCAAATGGAGTCATCAAAACATAAAATAGCATCGTATTGATCAACTTCATTCAGTTCTAACATATCCAAAACTTTAATTTGTTTGGCTCTTCCCTGTAACTTATCTTCCGCTAGTTTAAGCATATCTTTTGACAAGTCAGTTACAGTTACTTCATAACCTGCATCAATTAGCAGTTCAGATAAATCTCCAGCACCAGCTGCAATTTCAAGAATTTTACTGCCGTTTGGAATATGGTGCTTAACATAATCAAGCCATTTAGGATAAAGGCTCTTGTCCATTAATTCATCGTATACTTTGGCAAAGGATTGATACGTCATTGTCTTAATCCAATTGTACTAATTTTGCATCAGCAAATAATTTTTCTAACGCATAAAAATCTCGCGCATCTGGCAAAAAGACATTTACAATAACATCGTACAAATCAATTAATAACCATTCTGAATTTTTATCACCTTCAACTTGTAGAATTTCAGCTGATTGTTTCTTTGATTCATCTACAATTTCATCAACGATTGCTTGTAATTGGCGATGTGAATTAGCTTGTGTAATTACAAGATAGTCCGCCATAACACTTGAATCTTTCATATCTAACGCAACTGTTTGTTCGCCATGTTTATTGTCAATGGCTTCGACTACTAAATCTAAAATTTGTTTACTATCTTTCAAAAAAATACTCCTTTTATTTTACATTCCAAACATTATAACTTGCTAATGTTTTAGGATAAACTTTAAAATTGTTTTTAATTAAATAAAT
Organism: Holzapfeliella floricola DSM 23037 = JCM 16512; assembly: GCF_001436605.1. Classification (GTDB taxonomy): domain Bacteria; phylum Bacillota; class Bacilli; order Lactobacillales; family Lactobacillaceae; genus Holzapfeliella; species Holzapfeliella floricola. The sequence continues at coordinate 406,808 of NZ_AYZL01000020.1, forward strand.
TAATGTTTGTTGCAGCTGATAAGCCACACCCAAATCTAAGTTTTGATTAGTTAATTTTCTAGCTTCTTCTACACCTGGAAAATGACGAGCTGGTTCGATATAATCAGCCATAAAAACGATTTTGTCTAAGTCGGTCATTTCGGTGTCAGCTGTTGTATGACGCTTAACAGCGGTTAAAATAGCTGAGTTGGTTATTTTTAATTCTTTTTCAATGTAATAAGCGCCCACAATACCATGCCAAATACCGCGATTGTAGTTCAATAAATCTTGATCAAAATCTTGACTTTTAATGGTCTCAATGTATTCCTCTACTGACACTTCTTTAGCGTAATCATGCACAAACCCAGCTAGTGCCGCCTGATTTTCATCAACACCGTAATGCTTAGCTAATTCTTTTGCCGTTTGGCTAACACGTACACAGTGTTCAAACCGACCATGGCTTAATTTTTTTTGAGATTTTGCAATAATTTCATCTGATGATAGTACAGAATAAGTCTCATTAAATTTAAGATTCATCTTGATACAACCCCTTCTCGTTAATATAATTCATTACCTTTTTAGGAACTAAATAACGAATCGACTCGTGATTTTGACAGCGCTTTCTAATTTGAGTTGAACTTATTTCAAGTAATGGTGAATCAACCCAAATCACTGGATATGGGCTTGCCACTTCATACCCTGGACGTTTAACACCTACAAAAGTAACTAAAGGTAATAATTCTTCAATTTTATACCAGTTTGGTAAGTCTTGAATCATATCTCCACCCAAAATAAAATAAAAATCAATATCTTGATGCTGTTCTTGCAGCGCTTTAATCGTTTTTAGCGTGTAACTAACACCGCCACGATAAATTTCTGAAAGGTTCAAATCAAAATCATCATTGTCTTCAATAGCCAGTTTCAACATTTCAACGCGATAATTGGCGTCAATGGCTGATTTTTTTTGCTTATGAGGCGGAATGTTATCTGGTAAGAACCAAATAGCATCAAGACCTAATCTTGATAAGACCTGTTCAGCCATAATAAGATGGGCTTGATGAACAGGATTAAATGTACCACCAATTAACCCGATTTGTCTTTTTTTATTTTTTAGTCTTTGTGTTTGAACTTGATGTAATGGGATTGCTTTTGCAGATGTGTGACTAACCATTTTTTAAGCTCCTTCATTTCATTGTTAAAAATATTATAGCATATGAACGAAGTCTCTGATAAACCTAAATAATTGCACGGCGAGTACCTAAACCTAGTGCTCCTGGTGAAAATATTTTAACTTGAACATCATCATTAACTGTAATCCAGCCAAGACCACCAAATAACAAATCACTTTTTTCTTTGGTGTGATAACTCAACCCTTTAAGTGGTTTTAATTGTTCTAATTGTTCTGCTTGAGGCGGAACTAATAGTTCGCCTACATGCTTTTCGTAAAAGGCATCTGCGTTTTCCGTTTTTGTGCGGTGAATGTATAAATCATCAGAAGCATAAACAATAAAACTTTGTTTACCTGGGCCATCAACATAATCAAAACGACCTAGTCCACTTAAAAATAGCGTTTGACCAGGATTTAACTGATAAACTTTAGGCTTGATAGTTTTTTGAGGTGCAACTAATTTCAAGTCTTTTGGTGATAAAATATGTGCGATTTGATCTTTTTGGATAATACCAGGCGTATCAATTAACGATGTTCCATTATCAAGTGGAATCTCAATTTTATCAAGAGTAGTTCCTGGAAATTTTGAAGTTGTAATCAAATTTTCCACTCCAGAAAGAGTTTTGATAATACTATTAATTAGTGTAGATTTCCCGACATTGGTACTTCCAACAACATAGATGTCGCGATTTTGCTGTTTTTTCTTAATTAATTCGATTAACTCATCGACATTTTTTTGTTTTTTACCACTTGTTAATAAGATTTCTTCAGGATAAATTCCCCACTTGTTGGCTTGCTGACGAACCCAATCCTTAACCTTACGTAAGTTGGTGTTTTTGGGGAATAAGTCAATTTTATTTCCAATCATAATAATTGGTGTATCTCCCACAAAACGCGGTAATGACGAAATCATGCTACCTTGAAAATCAAATAAATCAATCACATTTAGTACTAAAGCATCTGTTTCAAGTAGATGATTCAATAAACGCAAGAAATCATCTGCATTTTCTTGTACAGGCATAATTTCATTATAGTGTCTCAACTTAAAGCAGCGTTGACAATAAACTTCTACTTCTTCGTTGTTTTGCATAGCTTTTTCAATTTTTTCATACGCTGATGCTGGTAAGTAACCTGATTTTTGGCTATCTTGATTCTGTAAAGTTGCACCGCAACCTATACATTGAATGGTTTCATTGTTCATGAAGATCCTCCTGATAAGTTATCTTTTCTTTTGAATTTAAACACCCTAAGATAAATTTTTCAACTAATCTGTTCAACCAAGTATGCCAGCCATCAGATTTAATTAAAGGCTTGACTAAAACCGTTTGCATACCAGCTGAATTCCCAGCTAAAATATCTGTTAAAATCTGGTCACCGATCATTATTGACTCGACAGGATTCACACCATATTGCGCCATTGCTTTAACCAGATTTCGTTTAAATGGTTTTTTAGCACTTGCAATAAATTCAATCCCTAAAGGTTCTAATACCTTATTAACACGTTCGTGCTTATTATTTGAAATCACAACAAGTGAAATCCCATGTTTACTTAATCTATCTCTTAGTTGGCTAATTTTCTCAAGTGTCTGCTTTTGATTCCAAGCCACTAATGTATTGTCAAGATCACTAAACACGGTTTTAATATCCATTTTTTTCAAAGTTATCGGATTTAGATTATAAACAGTATCAATTGTATATTTCGGTCTAAAAATGCTCATGTTTTCTCCTGAAATTTATCCATAAAAAAGCCCCTGAACTTTCTTATTCAGGGGAACAGTTTTATTTTAAGGCTGATTTTGCTTGAGATACTAAGTCAGCAAAAGCTTTTTCATCGTTGTAAGCTAGGTCAGCTAGCATTTTACGGTTGATATCGATGTTAGCTAATTTCAAACCATGCATTAATTGGCTGTAGCTGATTTCATTCATTCTTGCTGCAGCGTTAATACGAGCAATCCATAACTTTCTGAATTCACGTTTCACTTGACGACGGTCACGGAAAGCGTAACGGTATGAGTTCATAACTTGTGAGTTAGCTGATTTAAATAGTAAGTGCTTAGCACCACGATAACCTTTGGCAAGTTTTAAAACTTTTTTATGACGTTTACGAGTAACAGTTCCACCTTTAACTCTTGGCATAATAATTTCCTCCTAAAATACGATACAATCTTGTTTTTATATTAACGAACTTGTGAAAGCATTTGCTTAATACGTTTAAAATCACTTGCTGATACCATTGCTGATTTTCTTAAGTGACGACGTTGTTTTTTAGTTTTTCCGTGGAAACGGTGACCTGTAAAAGCGTGGTGACGTTTTAGTCCACCATTAGCAGTTTTTTTGAAACGTTTAGCTGAACCACGGTGTGTTTTTTGTTTTGGCATTGATAATTCCTCCTAAAAAGTATGATTAATCTTTATCGGCTTTTGGTGCAAGCATTAAGAACATGCTACGACCATCCATTTTTGGTCTTGCTTCGATATTAGCAACATCAGATGTAGCTTCTGCCATCTGTTCTAGAACTTTACGCCCAATATCTTTATGAGTAATAGCTCTTCCTTTAAAACGAATTGATACACGTACTTTATCGCCTTTAGAAATGAACTTTTGAATTTTTTTAAGTTTAGTATTGAAATCGTTTGTTTCAATCGTTGGACTTAATCTAATTTCTTTAAGACTGAAAACCTTTTGTTTCTTTTTGTTTTCTTTTTCTTTTTTCTGTTGTTGGAAACGGTATTTTCCGTAATCCATAATTTTAGCAACTGGCGTTTTAGCCTTAGGTGAAATTAAAACCAAATCTTGGTTTAATTCTTCAGCTTTTTGTAACGCCTCATTACGACTTAGTATTCCTAACTGTTCACCATCTTCAGCAATTACTCGCAATTCACGAGCACGGATTCTTTCGTTTATTAATAAATCTTTAGCTATGGTTGTTCACCTCCAAAAAAATTTGAGGACAAGTAAAAAGTGGGTGCATAAGCACCCACTTTTTAATCAACAGATTATTATCGATTAGCCTAGAGGTCTTTGACTTAGGCGAGAAGCGGGAACTTCTACTTGCTCTCATTCTTAAAAAATTATATCTAACTATATAATATCTGTCAAGTTTTTATTTTTCACGACTATAGTTATTTACATCAGCTACAATTGCATCCAAAAATTCGGCTAAAGCAAATGTATTTGTATCTTTTTGACCATAACGGCGAATTGAAACAGATGTTGAAGCTGTCTCTTGATCCCCTACAATAATTGTATAAGGAACTTTATTAGTTTGAGCTTCACGGATTTTGTAGTTCATTTTTTCATTACGTAAATCAACATCAACACGTAAGCCAAGTTTCTTCATTTGTTTCTTAATGTCTTTTGCGTAATCTGAGTGAAGATCCAAGTTAACTGGAATAATACGAGCTTGAATAGGTGCAATCCATGTTGGGAATGCGCCTTTGTATAATTCTGTTAAATAGGCAATGAATCTTTCAAGTGTTCCGATAATACCACGGTGAATCATCACTGGACGATGTTCTTCCCCATCGTTACCAATGTATGATAATTCAAATTTTTCAGGTAACATGAAGTCTAGTTGAATCGTTGAAAGTGTTTCTTCATTTCCTAGAGCAGTTTTAGTTTGAACATCTAATTTTGGACCGTAGAATGCAGCTTCACCTTCTGCTTCATAGTAATCTAATCCTAAATCGTCCATCGCATCTTTAAGCATTGTTTGTGCTGTTTCCCAGATTTCGTCGTCTTGGAAGTATTTTTCTGTATTTTGAGGGTCACGGTAGCTCAAACGGAAACTGTAGTCTGTGATGTTAAAGTCTTTATATACTTCCATCATTAGACGCAGGATTTTAACAAATTCTTCTTTGATTTGTTTTAATTCTACGAATGTGTGACCATCGTTTAGAGTCATTTCACGAACACGTTGTAGTCCTGTCAAGGCACCTGATTTTTCGTAACGGTGCATCATACCAAGTTCAGCAATACGCATTGGTAAGTCACGATATGAACGAACATGGTGTTTGAACACTTGAATATGTGAAGGACAGTTCATTGGACGTAGTTCAAGCATTTCGCCATCACCCATATCCATTGGTGGGAACATATCTTCACGGTAGTGATCCCAGTGTCCTGATGTTTTGTATAGGTCTAGGTTAGATAAAATTGGTGTGTAAACGTGTTCGTAATCAGCAGCCAATTCTTTATCTGTAATATAGCGTTCAATTACTCGACGAATAGTTGCACCATTTGGCATCCAGTATGGTAACCCAGCACCAACTTTTGGATCTACGAAGAATAAGTCTAAATCACGACCTAAAGTACGGTGATCACGTTCTTTAATATCTGCGCGGCGTTGTAAGTCAGCTTCTAAATCAGCTTTTTTGTAGAATGCTGTACCGTAAATTCTTTGTAGCATTGGGTTGTCTGATTTACCTTGCCAGTAAGCACCAGCTACTGAAAGTAGCGCAAATTCTTTAACACCACTTGCATTTGGCAATAATGCTTTATAACCAAAATCAATAAAGTCACCCATTTTGTAAACTTTAATTTGAACAGCATCAATTGCTTTTAGCAATGACAATTTATATTCATCATTTTCAAAATGTTTTTCTAAATCGGCTTTGTCCATCATGTCAACTTCGATAGGAAGACCTGATTTGATTACTTTTTGCATTGCTTCTTGTAATTCTGGTAGTTCTGTTACAGCAATTTGATTTTCTTTGTCTGTATCAACATAAAAACCATCTTCGATAGCTTTACTTTCACCAAAGTTAATATCGCTATGTGCTTTTTTAGCCACATATGAGAATAGGAATGCTGCTGTGTCACGTAACACACGTAATCCTAATTCATCATTTTGTAAAACAATTTCAACTTTTCCATCTTGTGAAATTTCTTCATTTAGATCAAGAAGTTCCCCATTTAAAACACCAGCAACTGCTTTTTTAGCTAAACTTGTACTGATTGATTTTGCAACTTCCTTAACGCTAACAGCGTCATCATATTGTTTGCGGTTTCCATCTGGAAATACTAGTTCAAAACTCATATTATGTATCCTCCCAAAAATAAAAAATCCCGATACAAAAATTTGCATCGGGACGTCATAAACGTGGTTCCACCCAAGATTTAGGTTAATAAAAAATAACCTCTCTCGTAAGACTTGATAACGGTAGTCAACCTATTGGTGTTATTCATATTGCTATAAAAGTGGTACTGAATACAATCAAAAGCTTTCAGCCAAGGCTTTTTTCTCTGGAATTAATGTATCAGCTTATCTTTTATATGATAACTTTATTATAGCTAATTTAATAAAAGTGTCAAGTATAAACCACTTATTCTGGGTTACGTCTATTTGATCCACTAATAGTTACTTCATATGACAAACTTTTAATACGTTCCATGATTCGTTTAGCCTTTACTGGTTCAACATCACCTTTGACATAAGTAAGATGATTTTCTAATTCAGCCATTGAGAAGTTTGAACTAAAAAATGTCGGCAAACGGCGTTCCATTCTGTGTTGTAAAATCACACCCAAAACATCATCACGAATCCAAGCTGTCAATGTTTCTGCTCCAATATCATCTAACATTAGAATTGGTGTTTTTTGCAAACGTTCAATTTCAATGATAGCCGTATTATTTTGAACTTGTGATCGGATAGTTGAGGCAAAAGTTGGAAAATGGACAACTGAAACAGGTGTCCCTTTTTCTGCCAACTTATTCGCTGTGGCTGCTAATAAATAAGTCTTACCAACACCGAAGTCCCCACATAAAAAGAAGCCTTTGCCTATTTCATCGTTGAGATAATCTCGAATAAAACTTGCACATCCTGCCAAAGCTTCAAATCTGCCTTCACTACCATCATTGTAGTCGTTTAAAGAAGCTGTCTTCAGGCTATCTGGTAATGAAATATAATTTAACTGCTTAGCTAGTTTTTTTTGTTTAGATTTATCTAGTGATGCCTGAGTCGGTTCATAGCTTACTTCAATCAAGCCATCATTCATAATTAAGTGTGGTTCATATCCATATAGTGGATTATTCAACTCATCTTCCACTGCTTTTTTTTGTGTCACATATTCATAAATATTTGCACTACTTTTTTCAATAGCACCTTCATCTAATTTTGCTTTATTATCCTTAATAAATTTTTGGACATCTTTATCTTTAATTGCATCAGACATTAGTTCATCTAAGCTAATGTTGACATTCTTCTTTTCAAGAAGTTGGTTAATTACTCTTGAAATATTTTGCATTTAAACCCCTCCTTTAATCTGGATAGTCAATTTCTTCCAGTAAGCTATCCAAGTTGGATAGTTCTTTTTTTTCTGGAATTTGCGATTGGTTTTCTTTTTTAGACCAATCAGTGGCAATTTCTTTATGAGTCGTTTTAGGTTGATACTTTGTTTTTTTATGTGTTTTAGGCGATTTATTTTCTCTAGTTTTTAGGTACTCAACAACCTGTTCAGCACTTGTTATACCTTGTTGAAGCCAATCATTAGCTAAATTATCCATCAAATTTTGTTTTAGCGTTGGTTCATAGCGCAGGGCAATCCAAATCATCATATTAATAATTTCATCTGATAAATGTACATTTTGACTTAAACGATACAAAATTTGCTTTTCACTGAATGTTGAAAAACCGCCTTTTTGGTTTTTGTAACGTTCTAAATACTGTAATGGCGTTATTTTTTTAGCGCTTGCAACTAATTTCTTTTCTTCAATACTAAAGGATTCTTGATCTTGTGGTTTCTTTGATTTTGTTTGTAAATTTTGTTTTGCAACATGAGCTGTTGAATGATAGGTATCAGCAAGCATGTTTTCAATTCGTTTGAAATTTAGCGTTGCATCTCCAACATTTAACGTTTTTACAATAATATTTCCTAGATCCTGTTCTGAAATCTCATAAAATCGCATCATATCGTAGAAACGCTTTTGATGCTTCATAATTTCTCTTTCAGGAATATGATAGGCCGCTAAAAAGTCAGTTAAAAAGCCCCATTCGATTGTTGCAAATTGTTTTTTATCTAGTTGACTATCATCATTTTGAGAGTACTTTTTGGTTTGACTTGCCATTTCCTGAACTGCAGGTGACGGTGATAGGACTTGTTCTTCTCTAACGTGAAAAATATCAAAAAAACTACTCGAAATGTCTTTAGGTTGATTAAAAACGACTGGTTTAGGCTGCACATATTTCTCTTTTAATTTTCGGTATCGAACTTCTCCAATTTTTTCTAATAGTAAGCTAGATAATAAAAAAGTTTGAAAAAATTCAGATACGGATAACACCGGCTTAACCTCAAAAACAAAAAATAGACCCAAAACCTCATTTGAATCCTGATAAGTTTTGAGCAAAGAAACACCTTCTAATTTTTGCCTTGCTTGATCAATCTCATTAAGCGATAAGTCTGTTTGTTCTTGTATTTGTATCAGTGTTTTATATTGTGATCTAGTAGGCATCTTATCCGCCAGTTGGTTCAGTGTTAAAAACAAACTAACTGATTTAGCACCAATTAGTGGCTGATAAAGTAAGGTTAGAACTTCAATTTCATGCGCAGTAAGCTGCTGTGGAAATAGCGTATAAAATTGCTGCCTAGGATTGTTAAATAAAGTCATAATTAGTGACTACTTAATCTTAATCTTCTTTGTTCATCATCTCTTCAAGGGTAGTCATAAAACCACTAACATCCTTGAACTGACGATAAACACTCGCAAAGCGAATATAAGCAACATCGTCCAAATGTGACAACTCGCTCATAACTAATTCGCCGATTTTTTTAGAAGGGACTTCCATGTCACCACTGGTTCTAATACCATTTTCTATCCTATCAACGATTTTATTAAGTGCTTCACTTTTGATAGGTCTTTTTTCAGCAGCACGAATAAGACCTGCCATTATTTTATCACGATTGAAAGCTTCTCTAGTTCCGTCATTTTTGACAACTAGTAGTGGTGTTAATTCAACTCGTTCAAAAGTCGTAAATCTGAACTGACAGTTTTCACATTCTCGACGCCTTCTAATTGCACGGCCTTCATCGCTTGGACGGCTATCAATCACGCGAGATGTTTTTTGATGACACATTGGACATTGCATGCAATCATTCTCCTAACGTTTATCCTGCGACAGCACTATTTGGGGATAGTTATCACTAAGATATTTCTCTATTTGTTTTTTAGTTTGTTTTTTAGTTCCACAGTTGTTAATAATAATATCAGATAATGTTCTTTTACGTTCAATAGACCACTGTGCCCGAACACGTTTTTGAGCAGATTTTTCAGTCATTTTATTGCGTTTCATCAATCTAGTCAGTTGCATTGTCTCATCTGTATAAACAAGCATGACTTTATCAAATTCAGTCCGATAATCAGACTCAAATAATAGAGGTATATCTGCAATCACTAACTCATTTTCTGGTGTGTTGAAATGCTCTACTTGACGCATTATTTCTTGACGAATCAGTTTACCATTAATCTGATTTAATTGTTTTAGCTTTGTTGCGTCAGAAAAAACAATCGAACCTAATTTTTTTCGGTTAATCGTTTGATCTTCATTTAAAATATCTTCACCAAAAAAATCAACGATATTGTGCCAACCTTTTTTGTGTGGCTCAATAAGTGATCTAGCAACTTCATCCGCATCAACAACCGGTATATTGTATGATTTAAAAATATCAGCAACAGTACTTTTACCCGTTGCAATCGATCCTGTTAATCCTATTTTATCCGTCATTTTTTACCACCTGACAACTTGGGCAAAATGATGTTCCTCTCCCATTTACTTTTATTTTTTCTATAGTAGTTTGACACCTTTCACAAGGCATCCCCTGTTTGCCATAAACATGTAAAAAAGATTGGAACTGGCCTTCGTTACCATTAGAGTCATGGTAACTTCTGATTGTAGTGCCATTTAGCTCAATGGCCAGCTTAATCTCTTCGTTAATTTCCTGATGCAAATCATCCACTTCAGACTCGGTTAAATCCTGCGCGCGAGTTAATGGATGAATGTGACTCAACCATAAAACTTCATCAACATAAATGTTGCCTAGTCCACTAACAACAGATTGGTCAAGCAGCGTATTTTTAATGTTTTTCTTCTTTTTTTGAAGAGCTCGATAAAAGTATGACGTTGTAAATTCAACTTGATTGGGTTCATATCCTAAGTGTCGAATTCCCGTCTCAACCCGTTCCATTCCTGTTTTTACTAACTGTAAACGGCCAAACTTTCGTACATCATCATAACGCAACTGTGTACCATCTGTAAATAAAATACTAAGGTGTTCATGTTTTTGAATAGGATCTTCAGGTAAAACCAAACGATATTTACCTTCCATCCTCAAATGTGACACAATTGTTAAATCATGACTAATTCTAAATAGTAAATACTTGCCTATCCTGTCAATTCTTTCAATAGTTTTGCCTTTCAACTTGGTTTTAAACTGATCAGCATCCCCAGAAACAATATTAGGATAAATAATATCAACAGATTTAATCGTTTTGCCTTGTACTTGTGATGTTAAGGTTTTTCGAACAGTTTCAACTTCAGGTAATTCCGGCATTGACTTTCTCCTTACACTTTTATTTGGCTTGATACCATGATTGACCATATGAACTATCAACAACCAAAGGAACATCTAATTGAATAGCAGAAGTCATCACTTGTGGTACTAGCTCTTCAATAATGGCTAATTCATCTTTAGGCACTTCAAATATTAACTCATCGTGCACTTGTAGTAACATTTTAGTTCTTAGCTGTTTGTCTTGCAAAGCTTTTTGCATGTTTATCATCGCAATTTTAATAATATCAGCTGCTGTTCCTTGAATTGGCGAATTCATAGCTGTTCTTTCTGCAAAAGATCTTAAATGAAAATTGCGAGAATGAATATCAGGTAAATAACGACGACGGTGCATCAGTGTTTCAACATAACCATCAGCTTTAGCTTGGTCAATGGTGTCATCCATAAACTGTTTAACTTTTGGGTATTGTGCAAAGTACTGATCAATAAAAGTCTGAGCTTGTTTTCTTGAAATATCTAGATTTTTAGCTAAACCATAGTCTGAAATACCATAAACTATTCCAAAGTTAACCGCTTTAGCTTGGCGACGCATGTTGCCATCTACTTCTTCAGGAGAAGACAAGTTAAAAATCTTCATAGCTGTATGAGAATGAATATCATAATCACTCTTGAATGCTTCTTGCATATTTTCATCTTCTGACATATGAGCTAAAACACGTAGTTCAACTTGAGAATAGTCACTAGAAAAAATTACTGATTCCTCATTGGAAGGTACAAAAGCATGTCGAATTTTACGTCCTTCTTCTAATCTAATCGGAATATTTTGTAGGTTGGGATCAACTGATGATAGTCGACCTGTTGCAGTTAGTGTTTGCAGGTAACGCGTGTGAATTCTTTGGTCGGAATGAATCGTTTTAAGCAATCCATTAACATAAGTTGACTGGATTTTAGCAATTTGACGATAGTCTAAAATATCACTCACAATCGGGCTTTTCTTTTTCAAAGTTTCAAGAACATCGACAGAAGTTGAATACCCTGTTTTAGTCTTTTTAACCGGCGGTAAATTTAATTTTTCAAATAAAATTTGTCCTAACTGTTTAGGTGAATTAATATTAAATTCTTCTCCAGCTTGTTCATAGATTTTAGTTTCTATTTCTTGTAGCTGTTGACTTAAAATGACAGACATTTCTTGCAGCGTTGATGCTTGCACTTTAATTCCAATGATTTCCATTTCTGCTAAAACAAATGCCAACGGCAATTCGATTTCATCAAACAACTGGTCTTGATTGTGCTCAGTCAATTGCTTCATCAAATCAGATTTTATAGACTCAATGGTTCTAGCTTTGCGAGATAAATGTTCAAATAAGCCATCTTCATCAGGTAGTGATTTTTTGGCACCCTTACCGTAAACTTGAACGTCACTTTTAGCATCAAAATAATTATAAGATTGTGCCAACTCTCCTAAATCATTTTGATTGTGGTCTGGATTTAATAAATAAGAAACAAGTAGCATATCAAAATCAACTGCCCTCAATGTGACACCTAGTCTTCTTAGACCCACAATGGTTCGCTTAACATCAAACACCCACTTATTAATACGAGAAGACTCTAAAATTTGCTTGATTGCAGATGTTGTCAAGAGTTCAATATTTGAACTAACAAAGTACTTACCATTGATTCCTAGACAAAATCCAACAAAATCTGCTTCGTGGTAATTTTCGCCAAATAACTCTAGTTGAAAAATTACGGGCCCTTCAACAATATCCGATAGCTTTTGCGCATCTTCTTCATTATTTAAAACCGTGTAACTGATTTCTTCTTGTGTATTTTGATCAAATTGACTGTCTAGAACTTCCTTATCTAGAAATGACTTGAAGTTCATTTTTTGATAAAAAGAAACGAGCTGTTCAGAATTTTGTGGTTGTAAAGCTGTATCTGCCAAATCAAAATCAAGAGGTGTATCTACCTTAATCGTTGCTAAGTCATAGCATAAGAAAGCTATTTCTTTTTCATTAATAAGATTTTCTTTCATCTTGCTCTTCTTCATTTCATCAACATGATTATACAATTCCTTAACTGAACCATATTTCTGAACAAGTTTTAGAGCTGTCTTTTCACCTATTTTGGTAACACCCGGATAATTATCTGAGTTATCTCCCATCAAGGCTTTCATATCGATAAGCTGTAAAGGAGTAATCCCAAGCTCTTCTTCAAAGTAATCAGGTGTGTAAGACTTAATCTCATTAACACCCTTTACAGTCACATCAACTTGAATATGCGTATCTGCTAATTGGGTTAAGTCTTTATCTCCCGTTACAACAATTACTTCAAAATCTTGACTTTGTGCTTTTTTAGCTAAAGTACCAATAATATCATCAGCTTCATAATTATCTTGTTCATGCCATTTCAATCCCATATGGTCTAACATTTCACGAATATAAGGTAATTGTTCTAACAACTCAGGGGGTGTTTTGGCACGTGTTCCTTTGTAATCGGCAAACATTTCAGTTCTAAACGTTGTTTTTCCTGCATCAAATGCAACTAGAACATTATCAGGTTGGTGATGTTCTAGTAAAGTATCAAGCATTTTCTTCATGTTATAAATGGCACTAGTATGAAGGCCTTCGTTATTAACGAATCTATCAACCACGTTATATAAAGCATAAAACGCTCTGTAAGCTAAAGAATTACCATCAATTAATAATAATTTTTTCCGTTTACTCATGTGTTTCTCCTTATTAAAAGCACAAAAAGCAACCGAGTTGGTTGCTTTTATTTGTATTGTTTTTGGTAAGCACGTTCGTATTTTTGGACATCTCCAGCACCCATAAAAACTAAAACAGCATTAGAGAATTGATTCAATTGATCAACGGTTTCTTCAGTAATTAAATGTGCAGAACCTTCAATCTTTTTAATTAAATCTTCACTTTTCACTGTTCCTTTTTGTTCTCGAGCAGAGCCAAAAATTGGGGTCACAAACACGTGGTCTGCTTCTTGTAGAGATTTTGCAAATTCACTCAAGAATTGCTTAGTACGTGTGTAAGTATGAGGCTGAAAAACCGCAATCACTTCTTTTTCAGGATATTTTTGACGAACGGCAGAAATCGTAGCATCAATTTCAGTTGGATGATGAGCATAATCGTCAATAATCGTCATATCTTTCACTTTTGATTCTGCCAGACGGCGTTGAACGCCTTTAAACGTCAACAGTTCTTCAGCAACTGTTGCCATATCTAGCCCTTCCATGTAACTAACACCGATAACGGCTAGACTGTTTAAGATACTGTGATCACCGTAAAGTTTAATCATAAAACGACCCAATTTTTTACCATGGTGATTAACATCAAAAGATGATCCTTCGGCAGTTTTTTCAATATTTGTTGCACAAAAATCATCGTCTTTATTGAAACCATAAGTATATTTGGGAATATCAACTTTTAATGATTTTAATAACTTAGAATCACCATAAACAAACAATGCTTTTTTAACTTGTGAAGCTTCTTGTTGAAAAGCATCATAAACATCATCTAAGTCTTTAAAATAGTCAGGATGATCAAATTCAATATTGGTCATCACACAATAATCAGGTGAATACGCGATAAAGTGTCGTTGATACTCATCTGCTTCAAAAGCAAAGAAACGAGAATCTTTAACAGCTTTTCCCGTACCGTCTCCAATTAGATAACTTGTAGGTTCAATCCCACCCAATACATGAGCCATTAATCCCGTAGTACTTGTTTTACCATGAGCACCTGCAATGGCAATACTTGTAAAGCTTTTAATCAGTTGACCAACAAAGTCATGGTATCTAACCACTTTTAAGCCTAATTCGTGTGCTTTTTTAATTTCCATATGGTCATCTGAAAAAGCATTCCCTGCGATAATTGAAAGCCCTGGTTTGATATTGTCTTCTGAAAAAGGTAGCATTTCAATTTGTCTATCTTCTAGTCCCTTTTGAGTGAAGGTATATTCTGTAATATCAGAACCTGATACGTGATAACCTAAGTCATTCAAAATCAAAGCTAAAGCACTCATTCCTGAGCCCTTAATTCCAATAAAATAATAATGATTGTTTTTGTTTAACATTTTCATAACTCCAGTCTATTTTCACCCATAATTATAGCATTAAATTTATTTCAGGGATAACTTTGATTACAAAAAAACGATGTGAATTAAATCACACCGTTTGCAAGTAGTTCATCGACTTCATTAGATTTAAAAGCATCTCCGGCTACTGTCTTATCTGGCATCACCAAAATTCCTCTAGCAGTTGGCGCATGTTTAAGTCCTAACTCTTTAGCTGAACAAATCATACCACTACTATCAATACCACGCAGTTTGCCAGGCCAAATTAATTGACCATTTGGCATCATTGCACCAGGTAGTGCCACAACAACTTTTTGTCCTTGGGCAATATTTGGTGCACCACATACGATTTGGTGTTTACCCAATTGACCAGCATCAATTGTTGTGACATTCATATGATCTGAATCTGGATGTGGTTCACATGTTTCAACGAAACCATAAACAATTTTGGGCTGATCGTCTACTGTTAAATTGGCGTCAAAATTGCTTTCAATTAATTTCTTATTTAGTTGATCAATATTATGTTTAGTTAAAAACACTTGACCATTTTGGTTTGGATCAATATCTGTATAAGTTGAAATATTGAAAAAGTTATACCCAATCACTTGATTATCTTCGTTAGTTAAGCAAACTGTATCATCAACTTTTTTTATATTTGTAGTTCCTTTATCAGGTCCTAAAATAACGATTAATGTGTCAAAAAAACTATGTGCATTTAAACTTGAAATCAACATATATTAACGCTCCTCTTAAACTAGCCTAGATTTGATAAGAAGCTAATTACTTCTTCTTTAGTTTTACGATTTTTATTTACTAATCTACCAATTTCTTGACCATCTCTAAACACAACAAAACTTGGAATCCCCATAATATTTAAGTCCTGTACAACATCCATCGATTGATCGCGATCAACTTCATAAAAAGTCATCTTACTAAATTCGGCTTCAATAGCCGGTAACTGAGGTTTTATAAAACGACAGTCGCCACACCAATCTGCACTAAACATCAAAACAACAGTGTTTTTTTGTGCTATTAGTTTCTTAAAATCTTCGCGAGATAAATTACTCATTTTTTCCATAACTATAGTCTCTCTTTCATCTTAACTTAAGCACTAAAATGTGCATATAAAGCATAAATAGGTTGTCCCTTAGCTGAAAATTTTTCTTCATATTCAGTCATAATATTATCTTCAGCCATTTTACTATCATGTAAATTTACTGAAACAAAATCAAAATGCATCCCATAATTATTAAAACTTTGAACTGAATAATTGTAAAGTGACTGATTATCAGTTTTAAATTCAATGCCCTTATTGGGTTGTAAAATTGTTTTGTAAATATCCAAAAAAGATTTATAAGTTAATCTTCTTTTTTCATGTTTTGTTTTAGGCCAAGGATCTGAGAAATTCAAAAATACTTTTGAAACTGAATTTTCAGCAAAATAATCTGTTAAAGCTTCACCATTACCTAAAAACAACTGTAGATTAGGTAGCTGTTCCTCAAGTTGCTTTCTCAGAATCATTCCAATAGCTGCTTCTTGTATCTCAATGGCGACAAAATTAACATCTGGGTGTTTTTTAGCCTGATTGATGATAAATTGTCCTTTTCCTGATCCCACCTCAATATAAAGCGGTGCATCAGGATTTTCAAAACGGCTGCTCCAATCAATTAACCCAGCTTTGGGACGGTCTAAAATATAATCTGGATTTTGTTCAATCATATTACGTGTCCACGGTTTGCGTCTTAATCTCATGATATTCTCCTACTTTTTAGCTTTTAATTTTAACGATAAATACCCATAAGTAAATATTATAACAAAAATATTAACGGATACAATCGCAATCCAAACATTAACGGCTACACCATACTTAATAAGCATCCCAATAGATAAAATAAGTGATTCTAGTAAAAGTGCCTGTGTTAATAATTGCTTAAAACTCTGAAACTTATTAGTTGAGTCAAAAGGCATTACAAAATACATTAAATGACGGTCATATTGATTATACAACGGCAACAACTGATAACCTGTTAGAAACACAATGAAGATTCCCATAATCAACGTAAACCAGCTATTATCTAAAATTACCATCAAAATCAAGGCAAACGCTGTCATTCTGACTAGTAAATTTAAGTACTCTGGATTTCGAATCAATGTTCGCTTAAGCAAGAAAAATTGTGGCGATTGTTTCTTAGAATCTTTAACAAACAAATCTAAAGTAAAATCTAAATATTTGCGACGTTTGATTTTAGCTGTTCGTTCTTTAACATCTGTAAACAAACTGTAAAAAGCATAGATTAATTCTTGGCGACGTGATTCTACTTGAACTGCTTGGCGCCAGTCAAAATTTACATGCACCGTATTCAAAAATACTCGACTGCAAATAATTCCCACTACAGCTACAATTAACAATAATGGTGAAAATAAATAAATTGAACCTATAAGTGCTAATAGTATTACGGGTTGACTCCATACAATGACTTTTCGATAGCTTTGTGCTATTGCAAATTGCTTTTTAGTTTGCAATTCAATGTTTAAAATTTTTGCTGTAATCAGTCCCATTACAATTATGATATATCCAATTAATGAAAAAGACATCTTAAAATAAACTAATGGTAACAACACCACGGAAATTAACAAAATAAAAAACACTGGTAGAGCTAGACTATATTGCTTGGCCGGTTTAAAATAATCCATTATTTCATCGTCTTTAGCCCACAAAAACTGTTGGTCTGCCTCATCTAAAAACGTGGCTAATTTTCCAAAAAGATAAGGAATAAATAAAATCACACTAACAACTAAACCATAGTACCATTGATTATTAGGCAAACGTTTCATGACATCGGCATACCAAAATAGTAGACCACCCATTCCAATAATTAAAGCTAGCAAAAAGTGGTCATTAAAAACTAATTGCAAATAACGAAACTGTTTAACTAGATTTTTCTTTAATCTTGTCTGATATAACGCTTTCATAACTTAACCTCTCTTTGCCAATTGAGAATATAAGTCTTCAAGGCGACCATCGGTCAATTGGTATTGTGATTTAATATCATCCAATGTTCCATTTGAAACCACACGACCATCGTTTAACACAACAAAGCGATCAATCGCATCACGCGCAGTTGATAAGATATGAGTTGTTAGTAAAACCATCTTACCTTCTGCCTTTTTTTCAGCAATTAAGTTTAATAAATCTTCGACAGCCAGTGGATCAAGTCCTGTAAATGGTTCATCAATAATAAAAAGTGATGCGTCTGTCATAAAGGCTGTCACAATCATTACCTTTTGCTTCATTCCTTTTGAAAAATTGACTGGTAGCCAATCTAGCTTGTTATCTAGTCTCAATATTTCAAGTAGCTTTTCAGCCCTTTCAAATGCTTTGTCGTAATCTAAATCGTAAGAAAAAATAGTCATTTCTAAATGTTCTTTTAAAGTTAGTTCTGAATAAAGCACAGGTGTTTCTGGCATTATTGCGATTTGCTTTTTAAACTGTTTGGTATCTTGTGCCATTGTCTGTTCATTTAATGTAATTTCTCCCGAAATCGGTTTTAAAATACCTAATATATGTTTAATAGCCGTTGACTTCCCAGCACCATTTAGTCCAATTAGACCAACTACTTCACTGGGATTTATTTCAAAAGAAACGTCTTTGATAACGGGCACACGAGCATAACCGCCCGTTACCTGATTTAATTTTAGTGACATAATATTCTCCTAATCTAAATGAAAAAATCTATATATTATGATAGCATGAAAATAAAAACAACGTAGAATTTAGAGGTAAATAATATGGAAAATAACTGCATTTTTTGCAAAATTATAAACAATGAAATACCAAGTTACACTATTTTTGAAAATGATGACGTGAAGGCTTTCTTGGATATTTCACAAACGACTCCAGGACATACACTCGTTATCCCTAAAAAACATCGTGATTCTCTTTTGTCTTTTGACAGAGAAGACGCTAGAAATGTCTTTCAATATATACCAGAAATTGCACGCGCAATTAAAGCGTCAAACACTGATATCAAAGGCATTAACCTCTTGAATAATAATGGTGAAGTTGCTTATCAATCTGTCTTTCATGCTCACATTCACTTAATTCCACGCTATAGTGAACAAGATGATTTTAGCATTCATTTTTCCGAAAACCAAAGTCACTACACCCCTGAAAAATACGAAGAATTAGCCAAATCAATTAAAACACAATTTTAGTCACTTTACTTAAAGGAGAAAAACAATGAAAAATTTTTTACTTGGTAGTCTACTCGGTGCAGCAGCAGGCGTCTTTTTAGCTAATACTAAGAATCAAAATACAGGCAATACTTTTGGTAAAGACTTCGCTGAAGGTATTAAAGAAACTGGGCAAGATTTTGATGATATTAACCGTGAGCGCGAAAAAATTCAGCAAAAACTTAACTATCTTCAAAATGAAGGTGTAAAAACTATTGAAAAGTTTAGCGACGATCTTACCCAAGATGTTGAGGAATTCAATTATTACGCTGAACCTCATATTGCTAGACTTCAACAAAAAGTTAGGGACTTAGAGTCTAAACTAGACAGTAATAAATAATCAAATAAAGTTTGACAGATTTATGAATTTTTTTAAATTTGATATCATGTGAGTCTAAATTATGCTATATTCTAACTGGCGCAACAAATTAAGTAAGGATGTGTAACGATATAATGAAAAGTTATATGAAAAAAATTGTAGCGGGAGCAGGAGTTGCAGCAATGTCACTAACACTTGTGGCTTGTTCTTCATCTTCTGACAAAACCGTGGCCAACTATTCAGGTGGTAAAATCACACAAGATGACTTTTACACCCAATTAAAGACTAGCCAAAGTGGTAAATCAACTTTAGCTAATATGATTATCCAAGGTGCTTTAGAAAACCAATATGGTTCAAAAGTATCTGAACAAAATGTTAATGATGAATATTCAAAATACGGTAGCCAATATGGTTCAAATTTCTCACTAATTTTACAATCTAACGGCTATACAGAAGCAACTTTCAAGAAAAGCTTAAGAACTAACTTATTAATTGAGGCTGCTATGAAAGATCTTAAACAAATTTCAGCTGAAGATGAACAAAAGGCTTGGGAAAGTTACCAACCTAAAGTTACTGTACAGCATATTTTAGTTAGTGATGAAAACACTGCTAAACAAATTATTACTGATTTAAACAGTGGTAAAAACTTTGATGAGTTAGCAAAACAATACTCAACAGATACAGCAACTAAAGAAAATGGTGGTAAACTACCTGAATTTGATAATACAGATACTTCTTTAGATGCAACATTTAAAGAAGCCGCATTCAAATTACAAACAAACCAATACACAACTGAGCCTGTTAAGACTCAATATGGTTACCATATCATCAAAATGGCTAATAACCCTGGTAAAGGTGATCTAAAAGATCATAAACAAGATATCGATAACCAAATTTACGAATCATGGATGAAAGATACTTCAGTTATGCAAAATGTTATTTCAACAGTATTGACAAAAGCTAACCCAAGTATCAAAGATAAAGACTTAAGTGATGCATTAGCTTCTTATATCCAATCAGCAAGTTCATCTACAGACCTTTCAAGTTCTGCAAGTGAAGGCTCACAAAGTCAAACAAACCAATCATCAGTAGACTCACAAAGTCAATCAAGTGAATCTAAGTAATTATCATTATCGCAAATAAAAAAACTCCGAAAAATTCGGAGTTTTTTTATTTGCGATAATAAGGTTTATATAACTTTCTATTTTCCAAAGCAAAAATACGACCTGTAAATTCACCTGGACTAATCTGTTTTAGTGATTCCGTCATCATATTCATTGAAGCATCAAATTCATCAATTCGATGTAAAACCTCTGCTTCAAGTATTTGAGGTCTTACCGGTGATCCATACTCTTTTAACCCATGATGTGATAGAACCAAGTGTCGCAACAATAAAAACGACTCTGTTTCTTCATCAATTTCAAGTGTTTGAGCAGCTTTGACAACTTCTTCATCAATTAATGCAATATGACCTATCAAATTACCTTCCAGTGTATAGTCAGTTGAAATCGGACCAGATAACTCAATAGTTTTAGCTAAATCATGGAGAATAATACCTGAATAAAGCAATTCTTTATTAATACCTTCATAAATATCCAACATATGATGCGCTAAGTCAAGCATAGACACAGTATGAAAGGCTAGTCCCCCTGCAAAAGCATGGTGATTTGTTTTAGCTGCAGGATACTCAAAAAACCGTTTATGATATTTATCAACTAAATAATTTACAAGTTTGCTCCAAACAGGGTGTGCAATTTCATTTTGGTAATAACTCATTTTATCCAGCAAACTATCTGAAGAAACAGGAGCCTGTCTTACAAATTGTGAAACCTCATAGCCTTCTTCTTTCATAACTGGACGCAAGCTGTAAATTCTAATTTGAGGATTATTTTGATAAGTTTCACGTCTACCATTAACTTCAACAATTTCTCCGGCCTGATATAAATTGACATCTTCATTTGAAGCATCCCAATACTTACCACTAATTTCACCAGAACTATCTTCGAATACAATTGCTAAAAATTGCTTGCCATTCTTTGCTACACGAACATCAACTTGTTTAAGCAGCACAATTGTATCCATTTCTTCGCCACTTTGGTATTCTAATAATTTTTTTGTAAACAACCGTCTTTTCTCCTTTAATTTAGTTCAATAATATCTTCTGGTCTAAACAACGCTTTAATTTCTTTTCTCGCTGTAAAAATAAAAACTTGGTTATAATCTGTTATCTCATCTAGTAATTGCTGAATCATCTTAACTCTTTGATTATCAAAATTGACAAAAGCATCATCAATCACAATAGGTAAACTTATCATATCACTAATCTGTTCAATAAAAGCAAACTTCAACGCAAAATATAGTTGTTCAGCTGTTCCACGAGATAATTCGTTAACCTCGAACTTTTTGTTGTCTTTAGTTACAACTTGCAGGCTATTTTTAGTGAATTTCACATGCTTGTAATGTCCTACAGTTAGTATTTCAAAATACTTTTGACTACGTTCAATCATATTAGGAAATCGGTTAGCACTAGCAACATCAAGCATTTTCATAATTACTTCCGACGTCAACTCCTGTGTAAGCCAATCGGTTATTAATTGATTGATTTTTTCTTTTTGTAGTGCAATTTGTTGTTTCAAATCAAATATTCCTTGATCATTCACTAGTAAATCTTGTTTTGCAGTTAACGTTGCGATGGCTTTTTGAACTGTAATTTGTTGCTGTTTTAGTTCTTCATAAGACTGCTCTGTTGAATCAAATTCTTGATTAAAACGTTGTCTATGCTCTTTGTAATCATGAACATCATGCCACAAGGAGCCTATCTCTTTTTTAATAGCATTGAGTCGTATATTATCTTCTTGTGCTTGAATATGACTTTGATAAGCTTTTTCAAAATCTTCGACTGTCTCAAATTGATTTCTTACTAAAATTTGATTGAGTTCAAACTGAAGAGATTGTTTCTGACTCTGCAATAATTCCAAATTATTTAATTTTAATTCTCTTGCACTTTCTTCTTGTTTCAAATCTAATTGCTTTTGTTGTACCTGGCTAATCTTTGTTCTAAGAGACTCGAATTGATTCATATCAGGGTCTATCCCAAACTGAGTCATGAAATCAGTAATTATCTGACTTCGACTCAGCATGTTTTGTTTATCTTGTTCAATTTGACTAGTCAATCGCTTAAAATAAGTTCGTTTTTCAAATCCCTCTTTTAAACTGTTGATTGTTGCAGCTTCATTAAATTGATAATAATCCAGATATTCATTAAACTCTGTATGCCGCTCTTGTTCTTTTCTTTTTTGAGCGCCACGACCATTATTTTTAAAATGAATAAGCAAAGAAATTGTTGAAACTATCGCCAAAATAAAAGTTGCTTTAGGATTAATAAACAACCCTACAATAGTTGCAAAGTAACCTAAAATACTAACAATTAAAGCTATTTGACCAGATGAGCTAGTATCTTTTGAACTCTCAAAATCTGTTAATTTACGCTGTGATTGCAAACATTCTTCATCAGATAATTGTGCAATTCTTGTTATTTGTGGTGTATAGTCAACAATCGAAGCTAAATCATTTTCTTTTTGATTAACTGAACTTTCTAAACGTTTGAATTCCTGATAGTCATATTGAATTTCTGACCATTTATTTAAAATTTCTTGTGAATCATTGTTATGACTATATTTAGTAGACTCTAAATTATTTTTATCTCTTTCAATTTGAGCATCCAATTGTGATAAAGATAATTTTAATTCTTGCACTTTTCGATAGTCAACATTCTTAAAACCCTTTTGGCTAATATTAACTCGCTGTTCTAGTTTATGATAATCTTCGAGTAACGAATATTTCTCTTTGATTTGTTTTTGATGTGTAAGATAATCAAGTAATTGGTTAGAATGCCGTTGCAACTCATCTAATCTACTTTGATTTTCTTCTAATTGAGATTGATAAATTTGATAAGTCTTGAACTCTTCATTTTTTTCTTGTAGTAATTCACTTAACTCATGATATTTGGCAACTTCCTGATTCAATGGTTGTTTTCGACCTCTTGGACGATAAATATCAGCGCTGTTTTTTGCCTTGTCTTGACTTAATTGTAGCCATTGTTTGCTATTAGTAACACCCAAATAGTAAATCTGTTGCATTAATTCTTCTTCACTAACGCCATAAATATTTTGTAACGTATCTTGATTAAAGACAAAACTTTGTTGATAAAACATTTCATTAACTTGTTTAACTCTATCAAAAAAAACACTAGCATCAACTTCATAATCGTCTTTAAAAACAGAAAAGTCACCTTCTGTTTTTTTATTAAGATAACGCTTTAAAACAAACCGACTATTACCATCTGAAAAAACAATCTCACCGCCAAAAAGACTAGGCATAGGCGAAGGATGATATTGCTTTTTCTTAGTTGTTTTATTTGGAAATCCAAACATAATTTGACTAATAAAAGCAGCTAATGTACTTTTTCCTGCTTCATTTTCACCGTAAAAAACGGTCTGATTAGTCGTAAAATTAAATGTTTTATCTGAAAACTTTCCAAAATTTTCAATTCTAATTTGCTCAATCTTCACTCTCTTCACTCCTCGTCACAGCCTCACTTAATTCCAGCTGCACCAGTTGTTGCACTTGTTTTGTTAAATCATTTGGATGATCAATCAACTGTTCAACCGGCAAGTATTTTTTTAATAACGGTCTTAATTTTTCAGAGACAATCGTTTGATTCAGCAAGCTATCTTTTGCTTCTTCAAAGTAAATTTCATCAATTTCAGTCATATCAATTTTGTGATTTACTTCAAGCTCAACATCATAAAGAATCACACTATAATCAATATTTTGAGAAATTTCATCTAAAAGATTAGTCTGATTAATTATCTCTTTAGCATTAAGTGACAAAAATTGACTATTTTGAATAACCAATTTAACCATTTTCATTTGCTGAACCGTAATTAAATCAAGTGCTTTTTCAATTTTGTCTTGTAGTCGCTGAATATCTGTTACCTGGTCTAACTTAACTACTAACTTATCAAAAATAATCTGACCTGTTTGAATAAATGTTAGATTAGTTTCAAAAGTTTGCTCATCAACTGTTACCAAATAACATCCCTTTTGACCTGATTCGTTAATATGACGCCCTTGCAAGTTTCCACTATATACGGCAAGCGGTCTTTGACTTACAATCTCTCGTTTATGAATATGACCTAAAGCGTAGTAGTGATAATTTTTTTTGATTAAATCAGCTATTTCAAAGGGTGCATAATTATCTTGATTAATGTCAGAGGTCGCTAATGCTCCGTGAATCATTCCAATAGTATAATGGTTTTTTGATACTTCTGGAAAGTTTTGCACGATATTTTTTGTAATATGATTTTGCACATAGCTAAACCCCACAATGTCTACCGGCAAACCTTTTTTAGTGGTAATATTTTTAGTCTGAACTTCTGAATTAAAGATAACAACATTATTAGAATAATCAAAAGCATAGTTTTCCGCTTTATAATAATCATGGTTACCGAAAGTTAAAAAAACAGTAATACCCACTTTATTTAGTCTTTCAAACTGCTTTGCAACAAACTTTTGAGCGTGTAAAGATGGCTTAGGCCCATCAAAAGTATCTCCCACTACTAAAACGAAGTCGACTTGGTTGTCTATCGCCTGATTAATAGCACTTTCAAATGCTAAGTAAGTCGAATCATAAACTGATTGCCATAGCTTGCTGGGTAAATAAGACAATCCCTTAAATGGACTATCTAAATGTGCATCTGCAATATGTAAAAATTTCATCTTTTACCCCCCTTTTTCAGATAAAAAAAAAAACGGAACGTATTATTCCGTTTTCTTTAAGTTCTCTAGTTATTTAAATCGTGGTAAAGTTCATCCATTGATTTTGAAACAGCACCATTAATGTCTTGGAATAATTGTTGCATGCTTTGTTCTTTACTCATTAGGTCAACGATTTCTTCTGTTTTTTCCATTTGTTGGCCTAATTCGTTAGCCTTAGTCATGTCTTCTTGTGTCAATTCTTGACCTGACATTTGTTTAGCTTGTAAATCTTTTTGAATATCATTTACATCTTTAAATAATTTAAAGGCTTCTTCGTTTTGTGATAATTTTTCGTATGAAGCTTGTAAATCTTTATATTCTGGAGTTTCTTTTAATTCTGCTGCTAATTGGTTAATTGTGTCGTAAATATTCACTATTAATTCTCCTGTTTTCTAATATTAATTAAGGTGATACCTTATCTCTAATACCATTGTACCATTGACCAATTGTTTGACCAACACCATCGAAAACATTTTGAACACTTTTTGTTAAATCATCCACCCAACTTGTTGAATTACCTTGAACATTTCGTTCAGAAACAAGCTGTTGGGCATTTTTTTCACTAAATGTTGTTTTATTTGTATAGGGCAACACACTTTGCGCAACTTGTTTAAATAAATAAGATATTTGTGTTTCACTGGTTCCACCCAAGTAATGTGTATCATCAGGGTTATCAAATCCTATCCAACTGACTAAAACAATGTCTGGAGTGTAGCCAATTATCCATTGATCATTAGCCCTGGTTGTCCCATC
Organism: Holzapfeliella floricola DSM 23037 = JCM 16512; assembly: GCF_001436605.1. Classification (GTDB taxonomy): domain Bacteria; phylum Bacillota; class Bacilli; order Lactobacillales; family Lactobacillaceae; genus Holzapfeliella; species Holzapfeliella floricola. Next base: position 432,669 of record NZ_AYZL01000020.1, read on the forward strand.
ACTTAATTTAACTTCTGTTGTTCCCGTTTTACCTGCCATACGATAGCCATAAGGCTTAGCAAATTTACCCGTTCCATTATCAAATACATTCAACAATAAACTCGTCATCTGTTTTGAAATTTCTGGTGTCATAATTTGATGAGTATTTAAATTAGTATTATCTACCAAGACTTTATCATCATTCCCCACCACTTTTTTAACGGTGTGAACTTGATTAGGTAATTGCCCCTCATTGGCAAAAGCACAATAGGCCTTAGCCATATCTAGTAATGATACACCAGTTTGAAGACCACCTAATGCAAGAGCCAAGTTTTGATCAGCATTACTTAAACTAATCCCAAAATTTTTAACAGACTGTATCCCTTGGTTTAAGCCAATTTGATTCAACAACCACACTGCTGGTGCATTTTTACTTTGCGCCAGTGCTTGATATAGTGGCACTTCCCCCTCATACTGATTATCAACGTTTTTAGGGGTATATTTATCTGATCCATAAGCCTGTAAACTATCTTGCAGTTTCGAATCTATCTGATAGCCATTTTGTAAAGCTGGTGTGTAAACAGCCAACGGTTTCATTGTTGACCCTGGTTGACGCTGCATCTGAATGGCCCGGTTAAAGTCACTTTTACCACGGCTACCTACAACTCCAAGTACAGCCCCAGTTTTTGGATCCATCGCGAGTCCTGCTCCTTCAACTTTTTGATTGTCAGAAGCATTATCCGGAAATAGGCTATCGTTTTTATACGTTTTCTTCATATTACTTTGAACGTTATAATCTAGATAAGTATAAATACTTAGATTACGAGTAGCAATATCATTATAATCCCAATTATTTTGCGTCTTCAATTCTTGAAGGACAGCTTGATTATAATCCGAAAAAGCACTTTGATATACTTGATACCGGTCTGTCACAATCATTGCTTGGTTTTTAAAAGTTTGCAGTTGGTCTTTTGAAATAACATTATTTTTCTGCATAAGCTCTAGTACAAGATTTCGACGACTTACTGCATTTTCTTTTGAATCCATTGGATTATAATAGTTTGGCCCTTTTAGCATCCCCGCAATGGTAGCCGCTTCTGCAACTGTCAAATCACTCGCATTCTTTCCAAAATATTTTAATGATGCATCTTGGGCACCATAAACACCATTACCAAAATAAGCCGTATTTAAATACATCTCAAGAATTTGATCTTTTGAGTAATCTTTTTCTAGCTGAACCGCGTAAAAAAACTCTTTAATTTTTCGCCAAAAGGTTTGATCTTGCGTCAAAAAACTATTCTTAGCTAGTTGCTGGGTAACAGTGGAGCCACCTTGCGTAACCATACCTTTAGTGACCAAACTCAAGCTTGCTCTTGCCATTGATGTTAGACTAAAACCACTGTGGTTATAAAAGTCTTTATCCTCTGTAGAAATAACCGCATCTTTCAAATAAGGCGAAATTTTGTCAATTTTTGTATAATCTCCTCTATTGTAAGAAATTTCTCCAATTTTATTACTATTTTGATCAAAAATTGTTGTTACTGACCTTAGAGAATCTCCTAACTGGCCAACTGGTGTCAATTTAACTAATGCTGTACAATAAAAGGAAATCATCAATGTAAGCGTCAATCCTGCTAGAATCAGCCACCTCACAAGTTGGAAGCGATGATTCACTTTTTTCAAATGACTCAGACCTGATTTTGTCAGATCTAATAGTCTGATGGCATAACTTTCCATGACATCCTCCTATCTTTTCCTCGTTATTTTAGCACAAAATAGTCCCGATTCTTATTTCTTTAATGAAAGGTATAAAAAATTTAAAGATGTCTTTAGCAAATAAACGTATATTAACTCTACCTAAATCCTTTACACCATGCACAATTCGTGAACTTTTAATACAATTGTATATTCCTAAAAAATGGCAACATTTTTTACGAATTGAAAGAGCAGTCACCGTGAACGGTTCTTATCAACCCATTAATACAACAGTAGGTGCTGGCGACACAATTAACTTGAACTTCACGCAAGTTGAAACCTCACAGGCCTACTTACCTAGCCAAAAACTACCTGATATTGTTTATGAAGACAACGATATTATTGTTATTAATAAACCTGCTGGACAAAAAACTCATCCTAACCGACCCGATGAGGATAACACCGCAATGAATGATGTTGAATACTACCTCAACCAAACCAATGAACATGTTTATATGATTCATCGCTTAGATATGTGGACGAGTGGGCTTTTGTTACTGGCTAAGAATCCAATTGTTGTGCCCATCTTAAATCGCCAATTAGCTCTTAAAATAATGAAACGATTTTATTTAGCAACGGTTAGAAAAACCACCTCTATTCTAGATAACGGCACCATTTTAGATCCGATTGGACTAGATGAAACCGATAAACGAAAAAGACGTGTTCGCTCAGATGGATTGCCCTCCGTCACCCACTTTTCAGTTATTAGTCAAACAAGTTCACTTGCAAAACTTAAACTCGATTTAGAAACTGGTCGTACTCACCAAATTCGTGTCCACCTTAGTCATCACAACATGCCTATTATTAATGATCCTCTTTATGATCCATCAGCTAATTCCGATAAGATCATGGCTTTAGAAGCTTTTCAAGTCGAATTAGTAAATCCCTTTTCTTTTGAAAAATTAATTATTAATCTATCAAATAACGATAAAATAAAAAAACAGCCCTAGGGCTGCTTTTTTATTTTAGTTTAAGAAATTCTGCTTTTAACTGTTTAGCTTTTTCTTCATCTGTACAATAGCAGACAAGTGTATCATAGCCAGCTAAACTCGCAACAAGTTCTGAATAACCATGATTATCAATTAGCGCACTCAAAACATTAGCAGAATTAGGATTACATTTAATAATGACCGTAAATTGAATCTGCAAAACGTCTTGTACATTGTTTGCGAAAACCTCTTTTAACTGTGTTAAATCATCAATTTCTTGAGTTCCCGAAACAACGTAAGACATTTGACTATCATCTTGAATCAATTTGATAATACCCAATTCCTTCATATCGCGAGATAACGTGGCTTGGGTAATATTAATTCCTTTATCATTCAAATAATTCATTAAATCAGACTGTGTTTTAATATGATGACTTTTTAGGATTTTCAACAGTTCATCTTGTCTTCGTTTCTTTTGTTTCATGTTTTACATTTCCTTTGGAGCATTGACACCTAGTAAACGTAGCGATTCTGTTAAAACAACACTGGTTGCTTCAACCAAGGCTAGCCTTGCATTTAGGTGCTTATCCTCATCTAAAATACGTTGGTTGGCATAATATTTGTTAAATAATTGTGCTAAATTAATCGCATATTTAGCAATAATTGATGGCTCATATTTTTCAGCTGCACGTTGAACAATTTCATTGAATTTCAATAATTCTTTAGCAACTTCAAATGAATAATCGTCAGTTAGTTCCAGTTGAGAAGGTGTTGCATCAACTGTATGGTTTGCTTTTCTTAAAATACTTTGTGCACGTGCATTTGTATATTGTACATATGGACCAGTATCTCCTTCAAAACGAACGACTTCTTCTAAATTAAAGTCAAAGTTATCTAGACGATCATTTCTTAAATCGTGGAAAATAACTGCCCCTACCCCAACTTCGTGAGCAACTTGCTCTTTGTTAGGCAGGTTAGGATTCTTTTCATCGATTTGAGCTTTAGCTAATCTTACAGCATCAGATAAAACTTCTTCAAGTAAAATAATGTTACCTTTACGAGTAGACAGTTTTTTACCACCTGATGTGATTAAACCAAATGGAATATGGCGGATATCATCAGACCAATCGTACCCCATTTTACCCAAAACTGCTTTCAACTGTTTAAAGTGTTCACTTTGTTCGTTTCCAACAACATAAAGTGATTCAGCAAAGTTATAAGTATTTTTACGATAAATAGCCGCAGCTAAATCACGCGTCATGTAAAGTGTGGCCCCATCTGATTTTTGAATTAATGCTGGTGATAAGTCTAAATCATCAAGATCAACAATTTGAGCACCTTGAGATTCCTTCAGTAGGTCTTTTTCTTTTAATTCTTCTACAATAGCATCCATCTTATCATTATAGAAAGCTTCACCATTATAAGAATCAAAAGTTACCCCTAAAATATCATAAACACGTTGGAATTCTTTTAGTGATTCTTCTCTGAACCAGCGCCATAATTTTAAAGCTTCTTCATCATTATCTTCTAGTTTTTTAAACCATAAACGAGCTTCATCATCTAATTCTGGGTGTTTTTCTGCTTCCTCGTGGAACTCAACATAATATTTCAACAAATTATTAATAGGGTCTTGTCTGACTTCGTCTTCACTACCCCATTTTTTGTAAGCCACAATCAACTTACCAAATTGTGTCCCCCAATCTCCTAAATGGTTAATTTTGATTGGATCAAAACCTACTTTATCTAAAATCAATGAAATTGAATTACCAATAACTGTTGACCTTAAATGTCCCATAGACATCGGTTTAGCAATATTAGGTGAAGACATATCGATTGTGACATTACCTTTAGATTCACTTTGACTAGCATATTGATTGCCTTTTGATAAAATTGTAGAAACAACAGCTGATGTTAGTTCATCATGTTTAATAAAGAAGTTCACATATGGTCCAACTGCTTCAACTTTAGCAAAATCATCACCTTGCAGTTCTTTGGCTAAGTCTAAGGCAATTTGTTGAGGTGCTCTTTTTTCAATTTTAGCTAAACTAAAAGCTGGAAAAGCGTAATCACCTAAGTGAGAATACTTGGGTCTTTCAATCAGTTTTTCAATTGTCTGTCCATCTAGTTTATCTTGCAAAATAGTTTGCAGACTTTTCACGACACGTTCTTTGAAATTCATGCTTTTAATTCCTCCTATAAATAAAAAAACTCTCCCACAACGACTGTCGTGAAAGAGACGAGAAAAATCCCGTGGTACCACTCTAATTGATGTTTAACATCCACTTTACATAATTGATTTAGTTTGTTCTAAAGTGCGACAGGATTAATTATTTTGTTATCTTTCACCAACATAACTCGCTTTATAAATAAATTCAAATCCATATTCTTTAGTAATTCCAATTACAAAATTTTACACGATTTTTTTTGTATTTTCAAGTTTTTTATTATCTAATCATTATTTCCTAGGAGTTGAAGAATGGATAGATAAATATTGATAAAGTCCATATATAGCGTTAGGGCAAACAACGAACTCACACCTTCGATATCGCTGTGTGAAATTCTTTCATAGCGTCTTACTAGTTGATTAGTATCAAAAATAGTATAAAGACTGAACAAAACAAGTATTGCGATGTTAATCATCAAGCTCACAACTGTTGTGCCTATGAATAGGCTAAATAATGATAACACTATCACACCAATTAATGTAATGAATAATCCTTTTTGCCAGCTAATTAAATCTTTTTCAGTAGTCAAGCCAAAACGTGCTAACGCTAGAAATAATCCACTTGTGACTAGAAAAGATGCTCCTATTGTTCCTAATGAAAAATAAGAAAAAATATACGATAAAAATAGTCCATTCAATCCAGCTAGTCCATAAAACAATTTTGTTCCACGTTTAGCTTGGCGACTTTGAATTGATTTTTGCACCTGTGAAATTAAGGCAAACATTAGCACCATAAAAATGATGGCACCTGAGATTGAACGTGAAAATTTTGCAAAAACACCTGCAAATGCATAATTACCAGCAAAAGCTGTGATAGCTGTAATCAAAACAGCAGCAGCTACTTTTTGAAAAGTTTTATTAAGCAACTGTCGTGTATTATTAGGTTTTGTTTGTTCGTGAGTAACAATATGGTCCATATAGAGTACCTCCATTTTATTTATTGTGTCTTTCATTGTATCAAACTTTAATTTTATTAGCACTCTCTCTTAAGACTCTTTTAAAACTTTCAAAACCAAATCTCATTTTTAATTTTAGACTATCTCTAGTAGAATGAAAGTAATTACAAATTAGAGGAGTTCTTTTGATGGAAGAAATAACAATTGATAGTTTAACTCAAACAATCAAAAAAAGGGAAACTCATAGTCATAAGGGTAGTTATGGTAGACTGCTACTTATCGGGGGAAATTATAATTATGGTGGTGCAATCACAATGGCTGCTAAAGCAGCTATTTATGCAGGCGCTGGTTTAGTGAGCGTGGCTACACATTCTATTAATTTACCCGCCCTACATGCCAGCGTGCCGGAGGCAATGTTCGTGGATTGGCGTGATCAAAAAACCTTAGTACAGTTAATTAAACAAGTTGACGTTGTTGTTTTGGGTCCTGGATTAGGCCAAGATGACTATGCTAAAAAACTGATGACTCTAGTTAAGGAATCAATTTCGACTAATCAAACGATTGTATTAGATGCTGATGCATTAAATAATATTGCCCAAAATACATCCTTAACCCCTAGAGCTGCTAAAAAAATCATCATGACTCCTCATCAAGTTGAATGGCAACGATTAACAGGATTAAAAATGAACTTTCAAGATGAAAAAGCTAACCAAACCTACTTAAAATACATTGCTAAAAATCTCACGGTTGTCTTAAAATCTGAAAAAACAACCGTATTTCAAAATGAATGTGAACCTCATTTCATTGATATTGGCACTCCTGCTATGGCTACTGGTGGTATGGGCGACACATTGGCTGGTATTATCGCAGCATTTATAGGACAATTTGGTGAAACAGCCGACACAATCTATGCAGCAGTTTATCTGCACAGTTTTATTGCCAATCATTTAAGCAAATCAAACTATGTTGTACTACCTTCAAGGCTTATTGATGAAATTCCACATTTTATGAGTCGTTACAGTCAAAAATAAAAAAAGCGAAGGCCTTAATATAATAGGTCCTCGCTTTTTTTATTTCGTTTTAAGCATTATAAGTTCTTCGTCAGTTAAATCACGATACTCGCCAGGCTTTAAGCGTTCATCTAATTGGAGTTGCCCAATTTGTACCCGATGTAGCTGGAGCACTGGTTTTTTGACTTGTTCAAACATCCGTTTAACTTGATGATACTTACCTTCGTGAATAGTCACTTCAATTATTGATTGATTTTGTGGCAATAATTTAACCGTTTTAACCTGGGCAGGTTGCGCTGTAAAATCTTTAAATTGCATCCCTTGACCAAATAACTCTTTATCAGATTCAGTCAATTGTCCATCAATCACAGCTTGATAAATCTTGGGTACTTTTTTGCTAGGATGAATAATTTCATGGACAAACTGCCCATCATCAGTCACAACTAATAACCCGGTCGTATCTTTGTCCAGTCGACCTGCTGCTACTAACTTTTCAACATGAACTTCCTCTCGAAAATAATGCAAGAATGTTTGATGCTTGGCATCTCGTGTAGCAGTAATAACGCCTGTTGGCTTATTAAACATGAAATAGCGATCTACCAAAGCTGAGACAATTTGATTGTTTACCATGACTTGATCAGTGTCTTTTAACTTTTGATTAGGTGATTTTATTGACTTGCCATTGACTTTAACTTGCTTTTGCTTGACTAATTTTTTTACTTCTGCTCGAGTACCAATTCCACTATTGGCTAAAAATCGATCTAAACGTATCATGATATCTTCAATCTTCTCCTAATGCCTGCCACCTTTGAGCCAATAATACGGTCAGCTAGTCTTGTTTTCAGTACCAGATAACCATAAACAGTAGCTCCAATCAACACGCTTACTACAAAAATAAATAAGTAACTCAATTTGCCATCTGGACGCATTAACCAAATCAATCCAGATTCAACAAGTTTTGTTGGAATAAACATAAATACTGAAAACAAAACAATTCCCGCAAACCGCCGCTTAGTTCTTTCACCACTATAACGAAATCTGACTTTTAAGTGATGTAGCATTAACCATGATGTTATGCTCATTCCTATTCCTGTTGCAACTAAAGGTCCATAAATTTTGAATAATGCAATTAATGGATACTGTAAGACTAACTTAATTACAATTCCAACTATTAAATACAAAATAGCTAGCCTGTTTCTTGAAAGTCCCTGTAAAATTGCAGCTAAAATGGTAAATAATCCTAAAGCAATAGCTACAAAAGATGACAGGTATAACACACTAATACCTAAAGCATCGTAGTTATAGAAGACACTATATAAAGAAGTTGCTACTGCAGCCATTCCAAAGCTACTTGGAATCATAACGAATAAAAATAATTCTAACGTGTCATCAATATGTGCTGTGATTTCTGGAAAGTTTTTTCTAGCATGCGCACCCGATAATAATGGAATTGCAGTCACAGCCATAGCAGTAGCCAATGAAATTGTAATCATAATTAGCTTGTTGGCATTTAATCCGAATAAGGCATACCAACTATCTAATTGATCAGTTGAAACTTTCACAAAAGTCCCCATAAATTGATTGAATGTGTATTGATCAATTAGTTGGAATAACGTGATTCCTGAGTCAATAATAATAAAGGGAATCGATTGTCGAACAATTTCTTTGAATAAATTCCCAGTAGAGACACTGATTGCATTATCACTATTGAGTACAAGGTAATCCATTTGTGATTTCTTTTTGTAGTAGTAAAAAATTAACAATGCTAGTCCTGCTAGGGCACCTACAGCTGCCGCAAAAGTTGAATGCGTAACTGCTAACACGTAATCGCCACTACTATGTAATTTCATAATAATGTACGTTGCACCCAACATATAAATCACGCGGAATAGCTGCTCTACAAACTGAGACAGTGCCGCTGGCGCCATATCATTGTACCCTTGGAAATACCCTCGGATTAAGCTCATAACTGGGATTAGCAATAACGCAGCAGATAGGCTTTGCATAACCTGAATTTGACGCGGATCATCTCCTGCTAATAATGGCGAAAAATAATACATCGCAATAGTTGAGATAACTCCCAACCCAAGCATTAACATGATGCCTCGATGAAATAACTTTCGCCCAACACCATACTCATTTAAAGCGTTATAATGGGCAACTTGTTTGGCAATAGCTCCTGGTATTCCAGCAGTTGAAATAATGATGAATAAGCTATAAATATTATAACTTCTTGCCGTCAGTGCATTGGCGATATTGCCATGACTACCCATCCAGGCAAACCAAGGAATAATATAAAGTGCTCCTAAAATACGTGAAAAGATAGAGCCCATCGTCATCCAAGCGGACCCTCTTAAAAGAGTATTCTTTGACGTGGTTTGATTTTGATTATTTTCTTGCATATTGATTCCTTACTTAGATATTTTGATATATCTCTATAATATCAAAAAGCACTTTATAAAAAGTGCTTTTTGCTTAATTTATATAAAATTTTAAACCACAATATTCACAATTTTTTGTGGAACCACAATCATTTTGCGAATTTCCTTTGAACCAATTTGAGCTTGAATCGTTTCATCAGCAAGAGCTTGTTTTTCAATAGTCTCTTTAGTAGCTTCAACTGACACCATCATCTTGCTCTTCAACTTACCGTTAATTTGAATAATCATTTCAACAGTATCTTCTACTAGTTTAGATTCATCAAATGTTGGCCATGGTTCATAACTGATACTATCATTATGACCTAGAACTTGCCAAATTTCTTCCATCATGTGTGGGGCAATTGGGGCAAGTAATTTAACAAATCCTTCAGCCATTTCACGGTTAAGTGCTTTTGCTTTATTAGCTTCATTAACGAATACCATCATTTGAGAAATTGCAGTATTAAAGTGAAGCGCTTCGAAATCTTCTGTAACTTTCTTCACAGTTTGGTGATAGATTTTATCTAAATCTTCTGTTGGTGCATCTACAATTTTTTTAGAAAGTTCATGTGTTTCTTCGTTAACAATCAAACGCCATACACGATCTAAGAAGCGACGTGTTGAGTTTGGACCATCAGCTGCCCAACTGGTTGAAGCATCTAAGGGGCCCATGAATAATTCATACATTCTCAAGGCATCTGCACCATATTCTTGTACCACATCATCAGGGTTAACACCATTTCCTTTTGACTTGGACATTTTTTCATGGTTAGCACCCAAAATCAACCCTTGATTAAATAATTTTTGGAATGGTTCTGGAGTTGGGACAACACCAATATCATATAAGAATTTATGCCAGAATCTCGCGTATAGTAAGTGAAGAACGGCGTGTTCTGCCCCACCAATGTATAAATCAACTGGTAACCATTGTTTTAATTTATCGTAATCAGCTAATTTTTCCTCATTGTGTGGATCAATGTATCTTAAGTAGTACCATGAACTACCAGCCCATTGTGGCATTGTATTTGTTTCACGACGACCTTTACGACCGTTTTCATCAACAACGTTCAACCAATCTTCAATACGTGCAAGTGGTGATTCCCCTGTTCCAGATGGTTTAATATCTGATGTTTTAGGGAGCGTCAATGGTAATTCTTCTTCAGGTACTAGCGTCGTTTCGCCATCTTCCCAGTGAATAACAGGAATGGGTTCACCCCAGTAACGTTGACGTGAAAATGTCCAGTCACGTAGTTTGTAGTTAACCTTGCGTTCTCCAGCTTGATTTTCTTCTAACCAATCAATCATTTTTTCAATGGCTTGGGCTTTGTCCATGCCATTTAAGAAACCTGAGTTAACATGTGTGCCGTCTTCAGTATAAGCAGCTTGTGTTACATCGCCACCTTCAACAACTTCTCTAACAGGTAAATCAAATTTTTGAGCAAATTCAAAATCACGTTCGTCGTGAGCAGGAACTGCCATTACAGCACCTGTCCCGTAGCTAACTAAAACATAATCAGCAATCCAAATTGGTAATTTGTCGCCATTTACTGGATTAATCGCATAAGAACCTGTAAATACCCCTGTTTTTTCTGGGTTTAAATCTGTTCGATCTAAGTTACTCTTCAACGCTGTTTTTTCAACATATTCATCAACAGCTGCTTTTTGTTCAGAAGTTGTAATTTGTGCAACTAGTTTATGTTCAGGTGCTAATACAACATAGCTTGCACCAAATAGTGTATCGGGTCTAGTTGTGAAAACACTGAAATCTTTATCAGTTTCATCAATGTTAAATTTGATTTGTGCACCGGTTGATTTACCAATCCAGTTACGTTGCATTTCTTTAATGTTTTCTGGCCAATCAACTAATTCTAAATCTTCAAGTAATCGTTCAGCATATGCTGTAATTCTTAACATCCATTGACGCATTGGCTTACGGTAAACCGGGAAACCACCACGTTCAGTTTTACCATCAATAACTTCTTCATTAGCAACAACTGTTCCTAAGTCAGGACTCCAGTTAACCGCAACTTCATCTTCATAAGCTAGTCCTTTTTTGTAAAGTTGCTCAAAAATCCATTGTGTCCATTTATAGTATTTTGGATCAGTTGTTTTAACTTCACGGTCCCAATCATATGAAAATCCTAGTGAATTAATTTGTTTTCTAAAACGTTCAATATTTTCATCTGTAAATTCTGCTGGATCATGTCCAGTATCTAACGCATATTGTTCAGCAGGTAATCCAAAAGCGTCCCATCCCATTGGATGCAAGACATTGTATCCTTGAGCACGTTTCATTCTTGAAACAACATCGGTTGCTGTGTAACCTTCAGGGTGTCCAACGTGAAGTCCTTTAGCTGAAGGATATGGAAACATATCTAAAGCATAAAAGTTATCCTTTGATGAATCTGTTGTCGTTTTGAACGTTTTATTTTTTTGCCAATAATGTTGCCATTTTTTTTCAATATTTAAATGTTCATAACTCATATTTTGTTCCTCCTAAATAAAAAAGTCCCATGATTAATAATCATAGGACGAGTTAATTTCGCGGTACCACCTAAGTTTTGCACAATAGTTGTACAACACCTCAATGTCTTTAACGCTGACTAGACGTGCAAACCAAAAACAATCAGTAAGTTCATTATGGTAACAATATGCTCGCATCACCCGCATACTTTCTGCTCAGTTACTAAAATAATTACTACTCTGAAATAATTTGCGATATAATAACTATACTTTATCACATCGTAAAAAAAATACAAGGAGTCATTTATGATTTTTAATTCAAAGTCTTTTAAAAATAAATGGATGTACTTGGGCATTGCTAGTCTTTTTGTTTTTATTATCTGGTTAATCTTAGTAGCAAATCATGCTGAATTTATTTCAAAAGTCGATATATTATTTACTCAACTATTACAAAATCAGTTTACTTATCATTATAAAAATTTGGTTATTGCGATTACTTTGCTTGGTAATCCACTACCCATGGTTGCAATTAGTGCCGTTACTTTTGGATTTTTATTTTATCAAAAAAAATATCAGCTTGGTCTACTTATGGCAGGCTCTGGTCTCAGCATTTTACTAACCAACCTATTGTTAAAAGAGTGGATTGCGCGTCCAAGGCCTTCATCAATTATGCACCTTGTCAATGCTAGGGGATTTTCTTTTCCGAGTGGCCATGCAATGAATAGTTTATTTCTTTTTAGTGTATTTTACCTAGTTTACAAACCCTATATTCCTCAAAAACTGCAATTTATTTTTAAAATCTGCTGTGTTTTATTTCCACTACTAATAGGAATAAGCCGTGTGATTGTTGGTGTTCATTATCCTTCCGATGTTATTGGCGGTTTTTTACTAGCCATTGTTGGTACTGCCATCTTTTATACGTGTTTGCTTAATAAAAAAAGTCTCGCTTAATTTAAGCGAGACTTTTTACTTAGATATTTTCTTTTAGTTCATCAGTTTTATCTGTTCTTTCCCATGGAAAGTCTTGATCTGGACGACCAAAGTGTCCATAAGCAGCTGTTTTTTGATAAATTGGTTTCTTCAAATCTAACATTTTAATAATACCTGCTGGACGCAAATCAAAAACTTTACGAACAGCTTTTACTAATTGTTCATTTGAATAGTCACTACTATCATAAGGGTCAATCATAATACTTACAGGTTGTGCCACACCAATAGCATAAGCTAATTGTACTTCACATTTTGTAGCAAGGCCTGAAGCAACAATGTTTTTGGCAATATAGCGTGCTGCATAACTGGCTGAACGATCTACTTTTGTAGCATCCTTACCAGAAAAAGCACCGCCACCGTGGCGAGCATATCCACCGTAGGTATCAACAATTATTTTACGCCCTGTTAATCCTGCATCTCCTTTTGGTCCACCCAAAACAAAACGACCACTAGGGTTAATAATATATTTAGTATCTTTATCTAAATAATTTGCTGGAATAACTTCAGAAATAATATTAATCATTTCTGATTTAATTTCATCATTTGTAACTACTTCATCATGCTGTACGCTTAAGACAACTGTGTCCACTCGTACAGGTTTATTGTTTGTATCATACTCAACAGTTACTTGAGCTTTAGCATCTGGTCTTAAAAAAGATAAGCTATTAGTTTTTCTTTTTTGAGAAATTGTTCTCATTAATTGATGTGCTAATGAGATTGGTAATGGCATTAATTCAGGTGTTTCATCAACCGCAAAACCAAACATTAGTCCTTGATCACCAGCTCCAATTTGGTCAAACTCATCTTTATCAGTTTTATTTTCACGAACTTCTAAAGAATCATTAACACCACCAGCAATATCAGGTGATTGTTCATCAATATTAATTAAAACAGCACAGTTTTCGCCATCAAAACCTAGGCTTGGATCATTGTATCCAATTTCTTTGATTTTGTTACGTACAACGCTTTGAATATCAACATAAGCGGTTGTACTAATTTCACCAACTACCAGAACCAAGCCAGTTGTTACAGTGGTTTCACAAGCAACTCTGGCATTTGAATCTTGTTCTAGTAAAGCATCCAAAATAGCATCTGAAATTTGATCAGCTACTTTATCTGGATGACCTTCAGAAACAGACTCAGATGTAAATAAATATTTTTCCATTTTTATTTCCCCCTTCGATTCGGTTACAAGGCATATCTAGTATTTAACTAGATCCTATCGGGAACACAAGTAAGAATCAACAGTAATTAAAATTTGTTATAAAAAAAGACCAGCTTATAGCTGATCTTTTTTACGGTCCCAACCGGATTTGAACCGGTGATCTCCTGCGTGACAGGCAGGCGTGATAACCCCTACACCATGGGACCTAAGTTATGGAGGATACAGGGATCGAACCTGTGACCCCCTGCTTGTAAGGCAGATGCTCTCCCAGCTGAGCTAATCCTCCGAAAGTGACCCGTACGGGATTTGAACCCATGATACCGCCGTGAAAGGGCGGTGTCTTAACCACTTGACCAACGGGCCATATTAAAATATGTAATTACGGAGAGTAAGGGATTCGAACCCTTGATACGAGGAAAACCCGTATACATGATTTCCAATCATGCTCCTTCGGCCAGCTCGGACAACTCTCCACAATAACTCCGGTTGTCAGACTCGAACTGACGACAGCTTGATTAACAGTCAAGTGCTCTACC
>NZ_AYZL01000006.1 GCF_001436605.1 Holzapfeliella floricola DSM 23037 = JCM 16512
CATGCCGATTTTTTCACGGACTTTATTAATATCAGTTTCTTTACTATTCAAGTCATGTCCATCAATATTGATATTGCCATCTGTCGGTTCTTCTAAATGGTTTAGCATTCTCAAAAAGGTACTCTTCCCTGATCCAGAAGGCCCAATGATAACAACAACTTGATTACGTTTAACATCTAAATCAACGCCTTTAATGACATGATTATCACCGTAACTTTTTTGCAAGTCACGAACTTTAATAATATTTTCCGTTTGTTTAGTCATTATTTACTCAACCTTCTTTCTACATATTGAGAAGCCCATGTTAATAACGTAATAATCACTAAGTAAATTAGTGCAATAATTGCCCAAACTTTGAATCCTTCAAGGTTTCTAGCAATAATAATCTTACCTGTTTGAGTCAGTTCAACTAGTCCGATAATTGATAAGATTGAGGTATCTTTCAATGTGATAATAAATTGGTTAATAAATGATGGAATAATTAATTTAATTCCTTGTGGTAGAACAACTCGTCTCATGGCTTTACTAAATGGTAACCCAAGTGAACGCGCAGCTTCCATTTGTCCATTATCAACAGACTTAATCCCACCTGCAATAAAGGCTGCGGTATAAGCCCCCTCATTGAACATTAAGGTAATAATTCCGGCCACAACAGCTGGAATTCTAACACCCGTTAAACTTGGAATACCTGTATAAATAAACAATGCTAATACTAACAGTGGTAATCCACGGAAAATGTAAATTACAGTAGTTGAAATGCCATTCAATATTTTACTTGGAACAACACCCATTAATCCGAAAATGACACCAAAAATTGTGGCAAAGAAAATCGCCATCACGGTTAGGATTAGTGTTTGTTTTAGTCCTTCCATCAAAGAAGAACCATTAACTTTTAGTAGACCACTCCAGCTACTTTCGTCACTCTTTTGTTGGCGTTGATTATTCATGGCTTCTTCTCCAACATACCGAGCAATAATTTTATCATATGTACCATTTTGTTTTAGTTTTTCAAGACCTTGATTAAAAGCATTTAATAGGTCTTGATTTTGGCCTTTTTTAACTGAGAATCCATAAGGATCGTTAGATAATGTATCGGATGCAATTTGAAGTGCTGTTCCTTGGTTGATTGCGTAAGAAACAACTGACATATCTTCAAAAACACCTGCTGAGTTGCCAGTGATTACATCTTGATACATTGAGTTACTATCGTCAAAATTAACGATTTGATAACCGTATTTATCTGCATTCTCAGTGGCATATTTAGCACCAGATGTCCCAGTCTTAACAGCAACACGCTTGCCTTTAACATCTTCAATTGACTTAACATCGCTACCTTTAGCAGAAGCAAAAATAATACCACTGTGGTAATAAGGTGTACTAAAATCCATCTTGTTTTTACGTTCATTAGTGATTGTTGTTCCAGCAATCATACCGTCAACTTGACCAGTATCAAGAGCTTGAACAGCCGCGCTAAACCCAAGTGGTAATATTTTGACTTCAAATCCTTCTTCTTCGGCAATAGCTTTCATCAAGTCAATATCAATTCCCACGTATTGACCATTTGTACTGTTTGAAAATTCAAACGGCGGAAAAGTAACGTCTGTACCAATTTGGTAAACTTTCTTTTCTGTCGCATTTACTGATGTTTGCTGTGGCGTTACAAGTGCAATTGATATTACTGATACAATCGCTGCAAGTATTGCTACGATGCTTTTTTTCATAAAAATCCCTCTCACCTTTTCCATTATATTTCCTAATATACCATAAAAAAGTCATCTTATGTTAATCAAATAACAGATAGACCAATTTCGTCACTATAAAAAATGCTAATCAATTATTCCTCATTAAATGTTATAACAAACCTTTTCTAAAAAAAATCATTTATGTCAGAAAAGCTAACATGATCAACTAAAAAAAAGCAAAACCCAATCAATTTAGGTTTTGCTTTTTGAAGTAATTAGTTAGCTAAGTTAGCGTATTGTGCATCAATCCATTGATCAGTACCGACACAGTACCAAACACGACCGTCAGCTGTGGTTTGTTTAGCAAAGATTTGCCATTGTGAATCGTGTGGCAAGTAACGGCCATCAATTGTTGAAGAAGCTGGTTTGTCCCAGATTGCAATTGAAGCATTTGGATAATTAATTGTTACAGTACCACTAATTGGTGTCACATTTTGTTGTGATGAATTAGTATTAGCATTCAAATTCACACCTTGTGAATTTATCCAAGCTAGTGGTGTTTGACCATCTGATACTAGGTAGTAAGTTTGGTTATTGTAAGTTGCTTTTTTGACAACAGCATTCACATTTTGCAGATTTTGACTTAAACCACCTTCAACCATACCTTCAGCCATTAAGTAGTAAATCTTGTAGTTAGACTTAACTGTTGCTGATTGGTTAACATCGCTCATGGTATATTGACTAGCCATTGGTGTTGAATTGTTAGTATTTGTGCTAAAAGATACGGCTGCTTCAGGAACCCATGCAAGTGGTGATTGTCCATCTGATACCAAGTAATAAGTTTGGTTGTTGTAGTTTACTTTTGCAGTCACTTCTTTAGCCACATTTGCAAAAGATGAAGTACTTCCAGCATCAACAAAACTATCCATCAAATAATAAGCATTTTGATTGCCTTTTAGTGTGATGTTTTGCGGTGTAATTTGAGAAACTGTAGGTTTTTGAGGTTTTGGTTGGTTGGCTGTCGTGTTGAAATTAACGCCTGACTCAGCAACCCATGCAAGTGGTGATTGTCCATCTGACACTAAATAGTATGTTGTTGAGTCAATTTGCGCTTTTTTGACAACACTTTTAGCTGACGTAATAGATTGTGTTAGCATCCCTGAATCCACTAATCCTGAATCCATCATGTAGTAAGTTTTGTAATTACTATTCAATGAAGCAGCTTGGTTAACATCTGAGTATACTGGTTTAGTATTTTGAGGTTGTTGTGGGGTTGGGTTAGCTTTTTGAGAAACAGCATCTGCTGGCACCCAAACAACTGGTGATCCTGCACTATCAGCTAGTAGATAATAAGTCTTGTTAGCATACGTTGCTTTTTGAATGACTTGAGTTACACTGAATTCTTGGCTCTTTTGACCAGAATCACTAAAGCCATTACTTCCTAAGTAATAAGCTGGTTGATTAGCTCCAACTTGAATATTAGTCATGCTGTAATTGCTGATTGCCGGTTTTGCTGGTTCTGGTGCAGGTGTATTACCTTGTAACGTCACACCACTTTCACTAATCCAAGCTATTGGTGTTGAACCATTACCTACTAGGTAATAAGTTTGACCTTCTAATGTGGCTTTTTGTAATACACGGTTGATCCCTGTTAATTGACTTGAATTACCCGCATTAGAAAAGCCATTACCTGTTAAGTAGTAAGTATTGTAACCACCTTTAATTGACGCATTGCTTGTAAAGTCAGCTACAACTGGCTTCGGTTTTGCTTTAAGAGACACACCTTTACTATTAATCCAAGCTAGTGGGCTGCCTTGACTATTAGATAGCAAGTAATAAGTTTGGCCGTTATAAGTTGCTTGTTGTGTGATTTGTGAAATATCACTTAATGAATTTGAGTATCCTGCATCACCAAAGCCTGTTCCTGTTAGATAGTAAACAGGTTGATTACCATTAACCGTTACTGGACTATTAAAGTTTGAAACTTCAGGTTTCACAATTGAAACGTTATTTGCATTTACCCAGCCATAGTTTTGGCCATTTAGAGTTGCCAAGTAGTAAGTCTTACCTGATTTTGTAATAGCTTTAGTTGTCAACGTTAAAGTCGCTTGACTAGTTGCTGAGTTACTTGATTTGTAACCTTCGTCTGTGTATTGGTAGATTGGTTGACCCGCATTAATTGTAGCCAATGAGCTAGTGCTGCTTTGAGAAGTAATTGGATCTTGATTCTTAATATATTCAACTAAGTCGGCGTCTTTAATCCATGAAAAAGGAACATTGCTACTGTTTTTTAGTAAAGAGTAAGTTTCACCGTTGTATGTTGCTTTGGTATTAGTTGAATAAATTTGACCATTAGCTAAACTTGAAGCTGATGACGATTGATTAAATTTATTATCTGAACCTAAGGTGTATAAGTAGCCTGATGTTCCTGATTTAACTGTATATTGTTTTTCAGTCGCACCATATTGTGACACTGTATTAGAAGGGGTTGGGGTTGGGGTTGGGGTTGGGGTTGGTGATTGTGATGATGTATTACCCCCTAGAGCTTGATATTTTTGGTTAACTAGGTCAATAAATTGATCCATGCTATAACCATAGCTGTTAAAGTAAGCTACAGGGTCAGTGTGGTTTGTTCCTCCTAAGAATTTAGAAACAGCATTATGTGACCAAACTGTTCCAGCACCGTCATATTCAGCGCTATCTACAGGCAAGTTGTAAGTCTTAAGTAAGCTTGCTACATAGTAAGCATCATTATTGACAGAACGTGCAAATCCGTCAAATGTCTTTTCACGAACCAATTCAACTTGAATATATCGTTTATTAGCAACTGGGCCAGCTCCCCAAACGCTACGACTTGGATTGTGGATTTGAATAACTTGGGACTTATCTACAAAAGCATGAACATAAGCACCAATATCGTCCCAGTTATTCTTCATGTACGTTACTTCATTATAAATTGTTGAAGTTGGGTTAGCAGTTTCGTGAATGACAACCCCTTCTGGACGACCATAACGATACGTGCCATCAGAAGTAAAGGTAGAAGCAGAAATATTGACTGCTGGGTTGGCAAATCCTTTAGTTTTAATATAGTCATTCACTTGAGACGTTGCAGCTTGCACAACGTGTGATTGATTATCAGATTGTTGATTAGTTGAATTATTTTGAATAGCTAAAGTCAAAGTCAGTGCTAAAGATGACGCACTCACTAATTTAAGCATTTTTTTGTTAGTTGATTTCATTTAAAGATGTTTCCTCCATCATGAGCTGTTTACAAATTAGTCTCGATATTAATAAATTAACATTTAACCCGCCGATACTCAATACAGTTGGGGGGTTTGTAATACAATTGAAAACTAACAGCTAATTATTCGTTAGTTGTCGTCTTAATTCTTGCTTCAATCGTTGTAAATGTTTGGTTGAAATATTTTCTTTCTTAGCTAAATCCACCATTGTATATCCCGAATCAAAAATTGCAATAAGTCGTTTTTTATCTTGGATTGAAAAAGATAATTGATTAATTATTTCACTAATATCAAACGAGTTGTTATCTTGAAATAGTTCCCACTGTTCGTCTGTTGTGATAACCTCAACACTTTGCCTCATTTGCTTTCTCAGTTGATCCAGTGCTTGCCATTTGATTTTTTGAAAAGCGAGCTGATTAATCTTAGTCATCTCTTCTTGCGGTGCATATTTGTGGTAAACGTTAGCGTAATTAATGATGCCGTCTTGTACAAAATCTTGATAATCCATTCTGTAGTGATAAATTCCGGCAGCTTTAATCGCCCCGTGTATCACGCGACTATTAATTAATGCTTGGTTAAATGCCTGTTCCATATTGTGACCTCTTCGTCTAAAAGTTGCCACAAGCGCTTGTGGTAGTCTTAGAATATAAGAATCACACTGGTACTTCCTCCGCTTGTCTAACCAAGCTAACCCCGCAAGGCATCAACATTAGGCTAATCATTCAATACCTGGGTTCTTCAGCCATCAACCCTTTTCACTACTACCCAGCGGGCAAAATTACCACAAATAAAGTTTTGACTTCAGCCGATAATCAATTAACTGTAACCATTCACGCTCTTCAATAATTAGGTCATATTCTTTTTTGAGTAGTTGATAAGCGATTTTAAGTGCCTCCTCTTTCATAAGGGTACAAAAAAAGACTGTTTTTTCCGTACTTCTTGGAAATAACAGTCGATAATGACGCAAAATATAGTCATCGTTAAAGGCTAAGGAGCGTTTAACGAAGTTGTCTTTTGGTGCAAATAATAACCCACGCTCATCCAAAAACAGTCGCAGAATCTGATGGGCAAACGCTGACATGGAAACCGATTCATTCACGAATTTATGAACCACAGCAAATAAACCCTGGAAGCGAAAGTCTAGCCCAACAAGTGACTTAAATAAGATCAAACGCTGATTATCACTCATATCTAAAATATGGTGTAACCCGACCCAATCCGTCACTTGCTTAGCATATCCCTTCAATGAAAAAAACGTATAAGTGCCACAACAAAATGTATGTAAGTGTGACGCTTTAAAGTAGCGCCTTAAATAACGGTCATGTAAGAAGTTCAAAGTGCCTGACTTTACAAAATCATTCATTAATTGTCTAGTTGATGCTTTAACCCCGATAACCCCATGATCCAAATCAAAAATAATTGTTTTCACTCCTGAAAATATAGGCGCATCAAAGAATGAGTACATGGCTATCACTTTTTCTGATAACACATGACTATCTTTAAACTCAATTTGTTGTTTTGCTTCCTCCGTTTGCAAAAACTCGTGTGAGATGATTTTTCCTTTAAAAAATTCTAATGCTGGATGCGACTTAATTCTCATTATACTCTCCTTATATTATAATAACTTAAGATTAGCATAATATACAGTTAATGCGTACTATTATTTTTAAACAAACAAAAAACCTCTCTTGTGAGAGGTTTTTTTGTTTGTTTAGTTATATCTATTGTAGTTACTTAATTGTACGTATTGACCGTCAATCCATTGATTTAATCCAACTTGATAGTAAGTCTTACCATCTGAATGTGCTTCACCTAAGATGCGCCATTCTGTCCCATGCTTTAAGAAATTATCAGTTGGTTTTTGGTCTTGATCCCACACACGAATACTGTAACCAGGAATGTAGTTAATCTTTGCGACACCTGCTACAGAGATTGGGTTAGTAAAACGACCAGTTTGGAATTTAAGTGTTGTTGTCCAAAAATCATCACCACCGCCATTTTTTGAAACGTGGTAATAAGTTGTTTGACCAACTTTTGCACTTTCAGTTAGGAGGTATGAATCATTAGCAGAGCTGCCATTACCTTGAATTGGTTCAAACCTATTGTTACGTAGTTGGAACATTGGATTGCTTTGTTGAACCCAAACAGGTTGGCCATCTTCCTTAGTAATTTGCACACTACTTTGGTTTGAATTACCGCCAAAATATAAACCTGCTTCGTCAATCCAAGCAAGTCCTGTATGACCATCTTTTGATACTAAGTAGTAGTTCTTACCGTTTTGAGTGGCTTGTTTGATTACTTGAACAGAACCTGTAAAACTATCACTCTTGCCTGCACTAGTTAGTGCTAGTGAGCTGTTATTGCCTGTTAGGTAGAAGGCATTGCCACCATTCACAACAGTTGCTGTTTTGGATACATTAGTTAATGAAATATTAGCAGTTGTGTTGTTTGATGTTGGTGGTGTTGTTTGGTTGTCGCTCACTGCTTCACTTGATACCCAAGCAAATGGGGTTTGGCCATCTGTTGAAAGTAGTGAATAATTCTTATTACCTTGAGTTGCAGTTTGCATTACTTTGAATTGTGAGTCCTTAATATCTGATGTGTTACCAAAACGTGAAAAACCACTTGATAGTAAGTAGTAAGTGTTGTAATCAGGTGCAACTTTAACTGATTTAGGTGTGATAGCTTGAGTTGTGACTTTAGCGTTATCAGTTGTATTTGATGTTGTGCTGTCTGATTTAATGTCTGAAGTTTGTACCCATGCAAATGGTGTCTTACCATCTTGTGATAATAAGCTGTATTGAGTTGATCCCTTTGTGGCTGTCTTAATCACAGTCATTGATGATGGTGATTTTTCACCAGCTTCAACAAAGCCATTTGGCATTAAGTAGTAAGTCTTGGCACTAGCGTTAACTGTCACCTTGTGACCTGAAGCATCTTGAGTTGTGATTTTGTTATCTGTCGGTTGTTGTGTATTTGCATTAGTAGCTTTGACATCTGAACTTTGTACCCAAGCAACTGGTGTCTTGCCATCAGTTGCTAGTAAGCTGTAGCTGATACCGTCTTTGCTTGCGTTTTTGATTACTGTCATTGATGCTGATAATTTTTCGCCTGCATTCACAAAGCCATTGTTCATTAAGTAATAATTCTTAGCACCTGTATTAACAGACACTTTTTGTGGCGTTACATCTTGTGTAGTTAGTGAGTTACTTTGATTACTTGTATGAATATCAAGTTCTATTTGACCAATCCAGCCTAATTCTTTTTGGCCATCGGTTGCTAAGAAGAAAATACTGTGATCTTTAACTGCTTGCTTAGTAATTGTAACAGTCTTATTACTCAAAGAACTTGTATTGATTGAAGGACTAAATAAGTTATCTTTTAAGGCCATCATGTCGAAGTTATCTTTGATTGTGACAGTTCTAGGTGTTAAGTCAGTAATTTTAACTGGTTGTTTGTTGTAGAAATCTTCAACTACTTTATAGCCATCAATAACACCTGATTGATCAATCCAACCCAATTCTTTTTGACCATCTGATAATAAGTAGTAAGTACGATTACCTTGTGTAGCTTTTTGGATTGCTTTGACATTCTTTTCACTAAAATTATTGGTATTGCTTGATAAGCTAAATGTATTGCCATTTAAACTATACATATTGTAGTTATCTTGCATACGCATATCTTTAGCTTCAATTGTTGTCTTATTCACAGGGTTTTCGGGTGCTTGACTCACTTGGTCTTTATCTAAAGTTAAGTCAGAAGCTTTAATCCAAACACCATTTGTACTTGATAGATAGTAAACTGCGCCCTGTGTCGTTGTTGCTTTAGTTGTTAGTTGAATATGTTGACTTGTCAACTGTTTACTTGCACTGAATGTATTATCTGAACCCAATTGATAGCCTGAAACATTGCTATTCAACTGTGCACCTTTACTGAATGGTGCAAAGCTTTGGGCTTTGTCAGTTGTAGGTTGTGTATTTTGATTACTATTCGTTGGCCCTTGGCTGATGTTTGAAGTCACATCTTTGTCACTGACCCATAGATTATTCGTTAGACGGTAGTAGACACTGTTGTCTGGTAAAACAACCTTTTGGTTGATTGAGAAAACTTGACCTGCTGTTGCAGTATTAGACTTCGTCTTTACGCCTGTGTAAGTGTTGTATAAGTTAGCTGTTGTCTTAGTTTGGACTTGCCCTGTTACCGCAGTCACTTGTGGATCAAAACGCGTTAAGTTATAAGTTTCAATCACACGATTTAAGTTTGTATTATAAGTAGGAGAAGTTGCATAACGACCTGTTAGCCACTTAGTTGAATCTTGGTAACTTGTTGTGTTTTCAATCCATGTACCATTATAGAAATTAGAGTTAGTTGTTAACCCATTACGAAGCTTATCTCCATTATCACCAAATGATGCGCCAAAGTCAGGGTATTTACGGAATGGTGCTTGAATTTGGATATATTTACCTGCATTGTAATCCCATTCACTTGTTGGCATCATAACAGATTGACCTTGATAGGCGCCTTTAATCCCAAACAGGTTATAATTAGGTGCTTGTCCAAGGGCTGATGTTCCCCATGCACTTTCAAGAATTGATTGTGCCATCATAACAGATGGATAAACACCATAATTCATTGCTTGTGCTTGAGCATAAGGTGCGATTCTTTCGATAAATTGACCGTTATCATTAGTTGCAGCTTGTACAGTATTACCTGAAGCTTGTTGTGACAACAAATGTGACGCTGGCAACGCTGACACAGACAGAACTGTTGCAGCAGCTAACGTGGTTGTTAGAAACTTTTTACTCATTATAGTTACTCTCCTCTTTATAATCATCTTATTATCTCAATCGTACCAACTTTAGACTTGCTAAACAAGGTCAAGCCCCGACTTGTAACCAAAATGTTATATTTGAAGACACAAAAAAAGACAATCTCAATTGAGATTGTCTTTTAATATCTAATTAGGTATTAATTAGAATTGAGCGTATGTGTCTTCAATCCATTGTGCATCTGTACCGATACGGTAGTATGTGTGGTTTCCGACAGTTTTCTTAGCCCAAACTTTGAATGATTCACCATGAGCAACTGATTGTTGTTGCATGTTAGCTTGACCATCACGTAAGAATACACGGTATCCTGGTACGTAGTTGATTGTCAATGTGCTTTCAAATGGTGTTTCTTTGTTTGAATCTGTGTTTGTGTTGTTATCGTTGTTGTTTGTTTGTGGTGCGTTGTTTGCGTTTGCGTCAAAGTATTTGCTTTGTACCCATTGGTTGCTGTTAGCTTTGTTGATACGTGTGTAAGATACGCCATCTACAGTTTTTGTATCAAATGTTTTAACAGTTGTACCGTGTTGTACGAAGTCACTTGTAGCGTTAACTGCATTGTCAGTAGCTGACCAAACCATAACACCGTAACCAGGTACGAAGTTAACAACTTTATCTACACCAGCATTGTTTACTGATAGCACGTTAACTTTACGGTTAACTGAAGTTGTTTTACCTTGTGAGTTTGTTACTGAGTAAGTTACTGTGTATGAACCTGGTACATTTGTGTTAACTGGGTTTGAAACTGTCCAGTAACCGCTCATAATTTCAGGAGCACTGTTATTTGTGTTATCAAAAGATTTAACACCATCGTAAGCGTTGAATTTTTGACCTTGAATAAGTGTAATATCTGATGGATTCAATGTAGCTTTTGATGAATCTGTATTGTTATCAAAAGTAAATCCAGGTAGTGAAGTATCAGCATTTTGTGTTGATGCTGAGAAGTTAACTAGCAATTGGATGTTTGCTGATTTGTTGTTAATAGGGCTGTAAACAGTTACAGGAATATAATTTACACCTTTTAAACCAGATACTAAACCATCACTATCAACTTTACCACCGATTGATTTAATACCGTTAGCAATGTCATCTTTTGTAATTATTGCGTTGTCAGTATTCACACCGGTACCGTAGTTGAATTGTACTTTATTGTTGTTAACATCAGAATCTGTGTTCAAGGCTTTGGCAATTTGTGATGTCTTAGCAGAAGATCCCGCTTGAACTACACCATTTGCGTTTACACTGTAACCTTTAGTTTCTGTATCAGCTGAGTCAACCTTTTTCAAAGTAACGATTGAACCGTTTGATGCAGTTGTACCATTAACTGAGAAGAAAGGTGTTGCTGAAATATCATTGTTGTATACAACAACATTACGCGTTACTTGGTAAGTAATGTTTGCATTACTTGTTGTCTCATTTGCAGTATCACTTACTGGACTGACAGGAGTACCATTTAATGATACTTCTCTAGGAACTTTATAGCTAGGGTTTGAAGTTGTACCTGTATTGATAGCAGGAATTGTGAATGTCAATGTTTGTTTCAATTGAGTATTTTGTAAAAAGTTTCCTGTATCTGAACTAATTACGGTAGATGGAACTGCACTGTTATCTTGTTTTGTAAGTTGAGCTTTTGTTCCCGATGCTTTAATTGCATTTCCTGAATCATCTTTAACAATTAAATCTTTAACAGCTTGATAACCTAAGTTAAAGTTGTATGAATTGTCACCAACTTTTGCTGAGGCTGTATCAAAGGTAAGATTAACTTTTTCAGCTGAATTAGTTGTAGCTCCTGTGAAGTTAATTGTGATGTTTTTTGTACCCACAACATTTTTATTGGCAGTGTCATAAGCAGTAACTGTAAAGTTCACTGGGTATGATGCACCATTTTTAGTTTTGTTGGCTACATTTTGTGATAAGTCATCACCTGACATACCATCAACTTGTGATAAACGATATTCTACAGATGTATCATTTGTAATAGTTGTATAAGCAGGTAACAATTTACCTAAAAAGTCATTATTTGCTACTTGATCTTTCAAATCTGAATAGCCTGTTTTAGCAGATTGATTCATAGAACCATTTGTGTTTTTCAATGCAGCTGAAACTTTGTCTGCTGATGAAAGTGTTACTGATGAGTTCATACTGTTTAGAGCTGCTGTAGTAGCATTTTTTGTGTCATCAGATGTTGCAGCTGCAACTGTATTTCCTTGAGAAGATGATACTGTTTGTGCAGCCATTGGTGCAACTGCTAGTAAAGCAGCAGCTGTCACACCAAAGTATTTGATTGATGATTTTTTCATAATTGTGGTGTCCTCCTTTAGATTGTTAAGTTACGAAGCCTTAGCTAGACGGCTTAACATATTGGGTAAACCCATAATGTACATTAACCCTTACTTACGAATCAGGCGGTCTATAAATCCACCTGGGTAGTCATCCGTCATGAAAAGATCACGCATGCTGTACAGGTTGAATTAAGTCTATCTAGTTAGGTCATTCGCATAACCACATGAACATTGTAACAAAATATTATAATAATGCAAAGGCTTTTTGGTTGGTCACAAAATAGATAATCGTTGATTTAAAGGGAAATAAACGCTCTTTCTATGCTTGTTAACAGTTCTATTACTCAACTGTAAAATAATTGAAACATAACTGTAAACTAAAAAAGCATCCCTCATCACAAAGGATACTTTCTCAGCTAAGTTAATTGAAAGAATAGTTCAAGCAACACCCTAATTTTTTGCAGCAGCAAATACATCAGATACAGTTCGACGAATATAGCGAGCAGCTTGTGGTGATTGATACGCATCGACTCCTTTTTTGTCAATCAAGTGACTAGTTACAATTTGGTTCATGGCTTGTTGCACGAGTTCAGCGGATAAGTCTTGTTTGGTATGTTCCAGATTTAGTTGACGTGTTTTCTTTTCAGCGTCTTTGAATTCGAGTTGTAAAGTTAAAGTTTCATTAGTCATTAGTTTTGTCCTCCATTATCAGTTTGAATCATTTGGCGTGTCACTAGTACGGCTTTTTGCATCACATCTCCTGCAGTGAGGGATTCAATCGCTTGGCCAAATGTCTTAATGTCAGTTGACGTTGCAGATTCTCGAATATCACTGAAGCGACGGGTATGAATGCCGCCCTTGTAGGCCTTGTTTTCTTCATTTGAATAAGTTAGTTCTAAGTTAGCACTGATGAAATCTCTTGTATCGGTCATAATATTGTTCTCCTCTATTGTTTATATAAGTGTGTAAGTTCTTTTGAGCTAGCTTCAAATTGCTTACATCTTTAGTAACGTTTGAAATCGAGTAAACTGGACAAGTCATCTTGTTTTTTTTGATAATTACCGATAATATAGAAACTTGAAGTTTCAGTTTTACTTTTACCTTACGGAGGATACAGATGAAAAAGTCGATTTTTTCGGTGGTGATAGCAGTTGCTAGTGTAATGGCTATTGGTCTAGCAGTCATGCTATTTGCTAATGGTTCACTTAACGCTAATGCTGAACAAAACCACTATAATCTCGTTTTCAATTTAGCCCAAGATGCCGCTAAAAAAGGAAACTATCAAAGTGCTAAACAGCAATTCAATGAAGCCAGCACCATTTATGATGACAAAGGGGTTGCCAAGACCTACCAGAATCAAGCCCAACTATTAAGTACAGCCGTGAATTATTTCAAAAACTCTGATTTAGTCACAGCAAAAGACTACTTCAACCAAGCACAAACGCTTGAACACGGCAATGCTATGATGAGTGAAACAGCCAGTGATTGGGTTAGTACGATTGACAACGCCCTTACCACCATTCAGTCTGACTACAACCCAAAACTAAATAATCTGCGTCAACTCTTCAATGAAAGCCACTATCAAGAAGTCATTGACCAAACTAATCGCTTGTTAACTGATGAACAATTATCAAAACCTGCTTTTGGTGATATCAAAGCCAAGTTTGAGTCTCTTGCAAAATCTGCAAAAGATAAGCAAGAAGCTGACAAAGCTAAATTCAAGACTCAACAAAAGGTCACTGCTTCTAATCAACCTACCCCACAACCCACAACAGAATTAACTAATCTCTCAGCTATCCAAGAACTCATTCAAGCTCGTAAACGGTTAACGGCTCTTGGAATTGATGAAAAAGAATTTTCTGATGAACAATTACAAAAGTTGCATCGTTTTTCTATTGCAAATCACCATAGTTCTATTACAATGGAAGATGTAGAAGAATTCCTTGGTGAATCACACTAAGAAAGGAGCCTAACAATGGCTGAAGAAAAAGACTTACAACAAGAACAAGAAACAACTGAAGAAAGCGTTCAAGAACGCTTTGCTGACGAATTTTACAACAAGAACCGTGCCATCTTTGACCGTCCTTTCACTTACAACGTTGAAGAAGATACGGACTACCCTGACTACTCAGATAAAGATAAAAGTTTCGTGTTATTTTATATTGATCGTCTAAAGAATGATAATCTTGAATTATTGACTTACTATGACCGTCCACATCACTTAACAATGGACTTGAACCGTTTCATCATCCAAAACATCAACGTGCCTGACTATGAATTAATGCGTAAATGTTTATTTAATCAAGGTGATCGTTTCAAAATGTTAATTAATGATATTGCTGAAAAAGGTAATGAAGACGTTCACAACTTTGAAACATTTGAAGATTGGAACAACTGGTACCACAAAGAACGTGGATTAGTTCACGATTCAATTTCTTAATTTCTAACCTAAAAGACGACTACAATTTTGTGGTTGTCTTTTTTTATTAGGTGTTTAGTGCCAAACGTGGTATACTTATTGGGTTGTCGTATTTCGGCAACCGTAATTTATGACCCATAACCAAGGAGTTTTTTATTGATCCATTTAAAATTCGACGCTAATGACGTTGAAACTAATCAAAAAGATTTTCAGTTTGAGAATCTATCAAACCTAGAAGCCATTAAGCAATATTCTGCTAGGTTGAGCCAAGAGGCCAAAATCATGTATCAAGATTTACCGATTGCAAGTGCTATCAAAATCACCGTACATGTTTATAACCAAATTCCAAAAACAGTTCCTGTTAGACAACGCAATGGCATGATTAACGGAACGATTAAGCCAATGTTTGACGGTTTACTCATGCAATACTTTTCTTGTGTGAGTGAAGCCTTAACTAACGTTATCTATTCAAGTGCTAAACAAATCACTAATTATTCAATCGAAAAATTTTACAGCTTAACCCCACACGTTGAGGTCCTAGTTGAAGAACTTTAATACCTAGTAAAAGAGTGCTACTCATGAAGATATGAGTAGCACTCTTTTTTATTTTCAAAAAAGGCTTGCCTTGAAGTGAACTTAAAGGTTTAGAATGAATTTATCAATTAAACAACTAGTTTTGAAAAGAGGTGCTAAAAATGACAATTGATGCAGTTAGTAAGGAATTCGATGTATCAAAAGATACGTTGCGTTATTGGGAGCGGATTGGTTTGCTCCCTAAAATCACTCGTAACACTAGCGGTTATCGCGACTATTCAGAGATGGATATGAACTGGGTCTTTTATATTAAAGTTTTGCGTAACGCAGGAATGTCAATTGAAGCATTATTTGAATTCGTTGAATTATTTCGCAGTGACCAAAATACCAATGATTACCGCAAACAATTATTAGTTGAACAACGTGACTCACTACTCAAAGAAGTTGAAGAAAGACAAAAAACAATTAACTATCTTTCTTATAAAATTGATCATTTTGAAGATCATACACTTAACTATGAAAATGAAAAATTAGTTTATCATGCTAAAGATGAAAAAGGAGACTAACAAATGACTAAATTAACAAACAATGTAACAATCCCAGAACTTGGTTTTGGTGTTTTTCAAATCAGTGAAGAAGGGGCAACAAAACAAGCTGTTCTTGATGCTATTAAAACAGGATACCGTTTAATCGATACTGCTGCTAGTTATGGCAACGAAGTTGAAGTCGGCCAAGCTATCAAAGAAGCAATTGAATCAGGACTTGTCACTCGTGAAGCGTTATTCGTTACTTCAAAACTATGGGTTGAAGATGTCACAGCTGACAAAGCCCCTCAAGCTATTCAAGCTTCTTTAGACCGTTTACAACTAGATTACCTTGATTTACTTTTAATTCACCAACCTTATAATGATATTTTCGGTGCTTGGCGCGCTATGGAAGCAGCATATGAAGCAGGCAAGCTTAAATCAATCGGAATTTCAAACTTTGATGTTGCCCAAGCCATTAACCTAGCAGAATTCAGCAAAATCAAACCAATGGTCAACCAAATTGAAGTGAACCCATTCAACCAAAATATTGAAAAAGTAAGCTATCTTCAAGATTATGGCATTACTATTGAAGCCTGGGCACCTTTTGCCGAAGGTAAAAACGGTTTATTCACTAACCCAATCTTATCTGAAATCGGTCAAAAATATCATAAATCAGTTGCTCAAGTAATATTACGCTGGTTAGTACAACGTAATATCATTCCTTTGGCTAAATCAGTTAAAGCTGAAAGAATGGCTCAAAATATTGATGTTTTGGACTTTGAATTATCAAAAGAAGACATGGATCAAATCAAAACACTAGATACACAAACTAGTCAATTCTTTGATCACCATGATCCTGAAATGATTAAATGGATGGCAAGTCGTCACCTTTAATTAAATTCACAAAAAAACAGCTACTTAAAAGTAGCTGTTTTTTTATTGTCGATTATTTTTCAAATCACCCACACTGATTGCAATCACAAACAGTGCTACCAAACTTAAAAGCACTGATTTGAATGAAAATGCGGTGAACAAATCTGAAATATTAAAAAACAAATAGATGACACCTAGTACTAGCCAAAATAATGCAAATAATTGTCTCATCGTGACTTAGTCCTCCTGTGAAGATTAGTTACAAAATTAATTATAGCATAGGTTTATAGCTGAAATAGATTATCAATTTTATCATAATCTTCTTGGTTCAAAATGATTTCAAGTGAGCGCATATTAGAAACAACTTGTTCTTTAACACGAGCACCAGGAATAACAACTGAAATGTCTGGATTTTTGATATACCAAGCTAAGATTAACTGTGCAACGTTTACGCCATAAGCATCTGCAATTTTTTGAACTTCTTGAATACTTTTGATAATTCGTTCAAACCGTGTTCCTTGAAAGTCTTCATCTTGGCTACGAATATCATCATCTGCAAAGCTAGTGATTTCATGATATTTACCTGTCAACAATCCAGAAGCCAATGGGAAGAATGGCACGAATGAAATATTATTCTCGCGTAAATATGGGAATAACTCATCTTCTGCTTCACGATGCAATAAGTTATAACGATCTTCGACAATATCAACATAGCCATCTTTATTGGCTTCTTTTAATTGTTCAAGCGAGAAGTTTGAAACCCCAATAGCTCGAATTAGCCCTTGTTCTTTTAATTCATGCAAAGCACCAATAGCTTCATCTTTTGGTGTATCTTTATCTGGAAAGTGAATATAAAAAATATCAATATAATCAGTTTGCAATCGTTTAAGTGCATCATGAACAGCTTGTTTTAAAAATTCCGGGTCATTGTTAATGGCCATTTCTTGTGCTGGATCTTGTGCGGCTTTTGTAGCAATTGTTAATTTCTTGCGTCGTGCTGGGTTTTTAGCTAGAACTTCCCCGATCAATTCTTCTGAACGTCCTAATCCATAAGCAAATGCTGTATCAATCATTTCAATTCCTGAATCAATTGCCGTTTGAACAACTTCTTGTCCTTCTTCATCATCTAGATTAGGAAACAAATTATGTCCCCCAACTTTATTGGTTCCCAGTCCCAACTTTTTTGTTTCAATATTACTTTTTCCAATTTTTGTTGTTAATGACATATCTGCACACTTCTTTCTAATTTATTTTATTATCTTGAGCCTACACCCAACTCATGATTTTTACCAATATTGAGTCTTGTGAGTTTTCCTATTTTAGTGAAATTAGTGTATACTTGAAATTGTTAAATTATCACTTTAGGAGGCTTGTTATGACGAAAGCAAATGATATTTTGCCTTTATTTTCCTTATTATCTCGCAAATTTCAAAATCAACTCAATAAAAATCTCAAGCCTTTTCAATTAAACAGCACCAACTACTTTTTCTTTTTGAAAGTGGCCAAAGAAAGACAACTCAAACAAGAAGCATTGATTCAAAATACCGCCATCAATGCCAGCAATGTGACGCGTCAACTTAAGCATCTAATTGATTTGGATTTGGTATACAAACAACAAGATTTTGTGGATCGTCGAACATCAATTCTTTCTTTAACCGAGAAAGGTGCCCGCATTTATCCACAAGTGGATGATGTTATCACCCAAACCACACGATCACTGACTTCTGGCTTAACTCCAACAGAACGACGCAT
Source organism: Holzapfeliella floricola DSM 23037 = JCM 16512 (assembly GCF_001436605.1). Lineage (GTDB taxonomy): Bacteria > Bacillota > Bacilli > Lactobacillales > Lactobacillaceae > Holzapfeliella > Holzapfeliella floricola. The sequence continues at coordinate 18,138 of NZ_AYZL01000006.1, forward strand.
GTTATCTCAAATGTTGACTAAGCTCAAATAAAAAGCACGCTGACAATTTGTCAGGTGCTTTTTTTAATAATAGTGTGTTTGATTCTCTTCGTTTGGTAAAGTTTCAAAAACTAATTCAGAATAATTAGGATTAATACACAACTCTAGCAGTTCTTTAAACCCGCTAGCATACTTGTTTATATCTAAATCTGATAACTTGGCAAAAAACACTTCACCTTCTGAACTAGATAATAGTTTAGTTGTGGAAGCCTTTGCCTGATAACACAAAATAACACGGCGATAATCTTGCTCTTGATACTGACAAGTCCCCACTAGTTCAATATCAACAATATCAAGTCCTGTCTCTTCTTTAGCTTCTCGTTTAACGCTTTGAACAAAAGATTCATTTGCTTCAACATGACCGCCGGGAAATGTGTAGCCTTTAAACTTATCATGACGATTCAAAATCAAAACCTCATCTTGCTTTTTAATCATAATAAAATTTAACAGTTTAGTTTTTTCAGTTTTGTGCATCCAAGCTTTCTCCCTTGTCAATTTTTTGTTTTTGGTAAATGAGATACCCTGCATAAAGTAACATGACACTTAAAATAAATAGCGTGACAAGACTTGTCATATTGAAATAATTCACAGGATAAAACCGATAGTCTCTTTTGTTAATAACAAATGTATATAGACCGACAAAAATTACACTCATCGTCGATACTGAGATTAAGAAGTAACGACCCCGAGATTTAAATCGAACGATTGACCCTAAACTCAGTAGCAATGGCATAATAAAAAATAATGTCGTGACAATCAAAGGCGCAATCACGTGATCATTTTTACCCAGTAGATAAACAACATCATAGAAACTGCCTGGCCCAATAAAATAACTTTCAGGGTACTCTAAATGATTAACAACGTACATCTGACCATAAAAGTACAAGACTATTAAAATAAAGGATAGCCCGCTATAAAATAAAGCTGTCACATCAAAAACAAATACCTTGTGAATGGCATGATACAAACGGTTGAACCATCTACTTTCTAGCAATTTTGATAACATGATTACCTCCTTTTCTTTAAATTAATAAAATATTAAAATAACATATTTTTATCATATCACAAAAGCGACACTTTAGAAAAATAAAAAATCTCTACAAAAATGTAGAGACTTTCTATTTTACCAAATATTAACGCGTTTTTCTGGTTCTAGATACATACCATCATCTTCTTTAACATCAAAGACTTCATAGAATTCATTCATATTTTGTGCTTGAACGTTGGCACGCATTGGACCTGGCGCATGAACGTCAACAGCAAGCAACATTTGCATGTAAGCTTTTTCAGCTTTTTGACTCCAAACACGCGCCCAGTTCTCAAATAATGCTTTCAAATCAGCATCTGGTTCTGATTTTGCTGCTTCAATAGCGTTAGATAGACCACCTGCATCAGCTACGTTTTCTGAAACAACTTGTTTACCATTAATCTTGCCATCACCATATTCAACGCCATCAAATAAATCAATCATATCTTGTGTCCGTTTTTTGAATTCAGTAAAATCTTGATCTTGCCACCAGTTGTTCATGTTACCGTATTCATCAAATTGTGCGCCATTATTATCAAAAGCATGTGAGATTTCGTGCGCAATAACAGCGCCAATTCCACCATAGTTAGCAGAAGAAGATTGATGTAAATCATAGAATGGTTTTTGCAAAATAGCAGCTGGGAATGTAATATCATTACGACTTGGATCATAACAAGCATTCACTAAGTTACCTGGCATTGCCCATTCTGAGCGGTCAACTTCTTTAGTCAACTTGTCTAGGTTTTCTTGAATTGAAATGCGACTCATAGCAGACAAATTACCATATAATGTGCCGCCTTGTTCAGCTGGTGTGACATGGAATTTTGAGTAAATGTCTTCAATTTTATCAGGGTAACCAATCTTAACGGCAATCTTTTCCAGTTTCACAATGGCCTTTTCTTTAGTTTCATCTGACAGCCAGTCATTTGCTTGAATACGGTTTTTGTAGATTTGTACCATTTTTTCAACCATACGAGTCACATCTTGCTTAGCATCGTCACCAAAGTAAGTTTCACCATAATAGTTCCCTACAGGTTCTGCAAAACGACTATTAGCTAAATGATACGCGTGTTTTTGTGGTCTAGCCATTTCTTTAACACCCGTTAATGCTTGATTATAAGCAAATCCTGTTTCACGGAATTCTTGTGAAAGTGATCCCACAACACTATTGATATAAGTGATCATCATCCACCCTTTGATTTCGTCAAAATTATCTGGGTTTACTAATGATTCAGCATGTTCTAAAAATCTTGGTTCAGCTTCAATCAAACGTTCTGGCATATGACCCACAAGTTCAGTGATTAAGCCTTCAACGTCAAAACTCTTGAAGTGTTTTTTGAAGTCTGCTGCTGAATAAGGGTTGTACACTGCTGGACGGTCTGCCCATTCTTCATTACTTTTAACCACTTTTGATAATTTTTCATCAAATGCAAGAGCATCTTTAACGTAAGCTTTAGCTGTTGGGTTATCAAAACCTGCTAATTGTAATAACTTTTCAGATTGATCTTTGTAAACAGCTAATAACTGATCACCTTGTTCAGTGCCATATTGTGTTGTATCAGGCAAGAAAACGCCTGGGCCACTATGGAATAAAATATGGTGTTTAGTATCTTTCATATCAATATTAACCCCAAAATCAATTGGAAGAGAAAATCCTGTCTTTGATAATTGACCAGCTTGTTGGTTAAGGTCAGCAAAATCTTTCAAGTTAGTCAATTTGGCTAAGTCTTCTTGAATAGGTTCTGCACCTTCTGCATTACGCTTATCAAAGTCTAAAGCTAATTGATATAACTTAATGGCTTCTTTTAACTCTTTGGCTTTGGGTTCTTTTTTACCTGAGGCAAAATCTTCAAAATCAGCCATTAATGTTTTTTCAACATCTTCAGCAATTTTATTAAAGCTACCTGTTGCAGGCTTATCTCCTGGGATTTCGGCTGTCTTTAACCATTCAGCATTAACTGATAGATAAAGATTATCTTTTGGTGATTTTGTTTCAGGAACTGTAATGTCACCTGCACCACCACGAACGTTCATATAATGTGTCATAAATAAACCTACCTTTTTCTTGTTTGTATGTTTACTATGATAACACAATTAAATAATGATGAGAAAACAAAAAGCCAGCAATTTTGCTGACTTTTTTGAAACTTATTTATCTTCTTGTACTTTGTTAGTCCAAGGGGTGGCTGTTTCTTTAAGAATGGCATTTAGTTCTTCCACATTGTGGCGACCTTCAGTTTGTAACCATTTGTCTCCAGCTTCTTCACCTTTTGCAGCGAATGGTTGAACACCTGGTCTCCAAGTAGCACGGCCACATAAGACACCACTAAATGTTGATCCGGCTTCTTTAGCCAATTTCAATGTTTCTTTGAATAAATCAAAGCTAACACCACCACTTAAGAAAATATAAGGTTTTGTTGTAACTTCACTTTGTTCTTTGAAGTATTTCTTAGCTTCTTCTTTAGTGTAGACCACTTCACCATCACCGTATCCTTCAACGAAGTTCATATTAACAGGAACTTCCATTTTCAGAACAGTCACATTATATTGTGGTTTAGCAAATTCCGCCATTGATTTTAGTACCTTAGCTGGTTTTAATTTAGCAAACTCTGCTGAACTAGCGTCAGTGACGTTATTATCGTAAGTAACCACTTCCATAAATAAAGGTAAGTCATATTGTTTAGCTTCAGCACCAACACGTTCAACAAAGGCATGTTTTCTTTGATTAATGTCTTCGCTTTCATCTGGGTTATAGTAAAGCAAGAACTTAACCGCATCAGCACCTGCTTCTTTTAGGCGGCGTACTGACCAATGTTCAAGTAAGTCAGGTAAGCGTCCTGGTTCTGTTGCATCATAACCTGTTTTTTCGTATGCCAGTAGCAATCCTGAATCTGAAGCTTTAACCTTTGATGCAGGAAGGCCGTATTCTGGGTCTAGCAAAATAGCTGAGGTATATTTTGTTAACTCACGGGATACTGCTTTCTTGAAATCAACGATTTCAGTTTCATTAGAGGGTTGGTTAGCAGCAGATGCAATCATGCGCTTCAATGATCCTCTTTGATCAATTGCAAGTGCACTTACAACATTGTCGCTATTTGATAACTTCTTTAAGTGTTTCATAACTTCTGAAGATAATTCTTCAACCATAATAAAAGCCTCCGTGTTATATGTATAAATTTATTTTACGGTGATTATTATAGTCTTGTCGTTAAACAAGTCAAAAATTAACGGCTGAGTTTAATGCTTTTTGTTTTGATGAATAAAATACCCGATAATAGCCAAAGTTTGAATGGGTAAAATAACACCATAAGCTAGGATGAAGTCTGTTGTGAAATTGAGATTTTGGGGATGCATCAATAATGATGCCAAACTATAAATTAGTGCTAGCGGAATAGCTAGCACTAGACAAGTTATGATAACTCCCACTTTATTTTTGAACATCTAAATACCTCCAACTAATAAAAAAACGCCACTTGCTCAAACAAGTTGCGTTTTTTAGATATTTTGACCTTTATTTTCTTCAAAGTACTTCTTAAAACGGCCAATATAATTATGGAACATGTACTTCATTAAGAAGAAACGTTTGAATCCCATATCTTTGTCGTAAAAGACAGTTGTCCCAACACGACCTTGACGAATCAATTCAAGTGCATAAGCTTTATCTTCATTATCAGTGGCATATTTTTTAAATACTTTTTCAGGAACACCCAACCATAACATATGCTTGTTACCTGCTTGGTTCGCATATGTCGTTGGTTGTGACTTCAATTCATCTGTCACATAATCTTTAACAACCCATTCAGCTAAGTTATAACCATTTAAAGTTGTATAAAAACTCGAGCGACCTTGTCTTAAGTTAATTTCAAAGAACTTGAACTGACCATCACGATGGTCATATTTCATGTCAAAGTTCGCATATCCTGTAAACTTGATTGCTTCAAGAAAACTTTGAACACGTTCATACAATGCCTGATTATATTCTGGAATGATGGCAACATAATTTCCGATTGAATGTGGTGTTGGATCTTCTAGCAATGGATGACCCAAGCACATCATTTTCACTTGATGATCTTGATCTACATAAGCGTTTAATACCCGCATATTTGAATCATCACCAGGAATAAACTCTTGTAAAATGATACGATCACGGTAATTGTGCGCATAAATTTGTTCCAAAGAGCGTTTTAATTCTGCTTCATCTTGAATTGTATAAGCTTTTTTCTTACCTGGAAAATTGATTTCAGCCCACTTTACACTATTAGCAGGTTTTAATGCAATTGGATAATCAAATGGTAAAGTTTGATACTCACCATCCTTGAATTGTGCTTCATCAATAATTTTTGTTTTGGGGTAAGGTAAATCGTATTCCTCAGCAGTTTGATAAAATGTATCTTTATGATTGAGCTTTTCAAGTAAATCATAATCAATGTAAGGGACGATAAACGTTTCTTTTAATTCATCTTTGTATTTAGATAGTAATTCAGCATAAGCATCCCCACAAGCAATTAAAATAACTGGTTCTGAGTGATTCTTATATATTTCTGCTTTTTGACGCATGGCTTCAATAAAAACTTCATCATCCCCAAAATTTGGGATTGTTTCAATTTCAACAATATTAGCATAACGTGTTGCTGCTAACTTGCCTGATGCCCATGCTTTTACTTTCATCCCGTATGCTTCATGAAATGAGCGAGCCATTCCATAAACATTGATATCACTACCAAGTAATATCGGGGTGAATTTTGGTTGATTGTCATTCATTTAGTTCACCTTAATATTGTCATCTGGTTTTTAGAAATTCCACTCTATTTTACCATACAAGAATTAGATATTAAGTACTTTTAACAAATTAATGACAAAAAATCAATTTTAAAGGTTTAAAATTAACCAAAATTTATCTTTTATGATAGTTATCTTGTAGTTTTCGATTAATTTTTTTGATACTGATGCGTTGATATAAACTCACACCGCCCCAAATAATCAAATAAATCATCAAAAAGCTAACCCAAAAACCGACCTCCTGAATAATTGTTATTGAAGAATTAAAAAATAACAAACTAAATAATACGCTGGATAAAGTCAAAACAAAATGACAAATTAGTGCTGTTAAAAATGATAGCTTTTCACTATCGAACACAGCAGAATATAACCCAATAATTGCTCCCAGACCAACCACAATTAGGCCATTTTGAATCGTCAAACTTGGCACATCTAATTTCAATATTAAGGCAACAATATAAATCAAAGAAGCTGTTGATGCACCTATTAACAGCTGATTCACATGTTTAATCAATTTTTTCATACAACACACTCCTAAATTCCTAATTTTTGTTTTAATAAACCTAAATATTTACGGCTGACATCTGTCTTATAATCTGCCGTCAAAATCGCTAACATGTTTCCTGAAAAACTATTTTCAAGTGATATCAAATGATTCAGGTTAACTAATGCATGTTTTGAAACTTGTACAAAATCATATCCACCTAATCGCTCACTAAACCGATTTAGCCGTTCTTTGATTTGATAGGTTTTATTTTGGGTGTAAATCAATAATTCATTTGAGATAACATCCACAAAAATAATATCGCTGGGTTTAAGAATTATCACGCAATCTTCTTCTTTGATTGGAATGATAGCTGCTTTATTATCTAAATTTATTAACTGGCTTATTAAATTTTGAACATTTGGTGTTAATTCAGACGCACGAACATCGAGCTCAATCACATCTTTGGCCAATTGTTTGTCTGGTATAAATTCAACCTTCACATCTCCAACTCCTAACGTTGTTCACGTTTTTGCCAACTTGATACTATCGCAATTAAAGCCATAGCCAACACAATAACACTTAATAAGATACCCCAATATTGCCACGTGCTCAATTGTGAACCGAACAAATCATATTTAACGCCTAAGTTAAACTCAACTTCATGTCTTAAATCGAGTTGGTTCCCCAAGTTGTTTTGCAATAAATCAGACATTAGCAGTTGTCGATACAAAGCCGCAACGTAACTTCCTGGTGTAAGTTTAACAAGCCATTGTGCAAAACTAGGTAATGCACCTAGTGGAATATATGTTCCCACTAAAAATCCTGAAGCTGTCCCAATAATTGTACTTAATAGTGCTACCGTACTGACTTTTTTGACGAATTGTAAAATCAATAAGTTAATCGCTGTTGATAAAATTGTGGCTAATAACATAATGATAATTAATTGTGGTAACAAAGCCAAATCAAATGTAACCTGATCACTATTTGCAAAATAATTCATCATTACAATAGCCATCATTATTTGCATCAACAACCCCACAATAGCTGAGGCACAAACATAGCTCATCTGAATTTTGAAGTAACTAACGTCTGTTAATATCGAATCTGATTCCCTATCTAAAACAAACTGTTTAAGACTAGAAAATGTCGTTGTAATTGCAGTAACTGACAGCACACCGCCAATTAACCAATTATCAAGCAACGCTAATTTAGCTGGCATATTTTGCCATTGATCTACCATCCCTTGTTTGATAAAAACCAAATACAAAACAAATGCAATTAATGCTCCAAGCATTGACAGTAATACATTAGATCGACTACAAAAATATAATTTTAGACTACGATAAGTTAGACTCAACATTTCACTTCATCTTCCTTCCTGTTAACGTGACAAACGCATCATTTAAATCGCCTGGCTTAAATTCAAAATCAACAATAAACGCTTTAACCTGTTCTAAAATTGCAATTGCCTGACTTGCCGATTTTGGATATACGGTTAAAACATGATTACTCTCACTGGCAATATCTAATGACAATCGTTGTTTTAATGCGTCCACATCTTTAGCTACTAACTTTAGAGTTGGCATTGAATAAGTTTGATTGATTTCTTCTGCAGAGCCTGATCCTACCAACTCTCCCTTTGACATAATATAAATTTGTTCAGCTGACTGTGCCTCTTCCAAATAATGAGTCGTTAAAAATACTGTTAGTTGTTCGTTCTTTTGCAGGGATTGAATAAAAGACCATATAGCTTGCCGTGTTTGAATATCTAGTCCTGTTGTTGGCTCATCTAAAAACAAGATATCAGGCTGATTTAAAAGCGCCCTTGCAATATCTGCACGTCTTTTTTGCCCACCTGAAAGTCGACCATATTTTTGATCCATAAAATCAGTTAATCCTGTTACCTTTACTAACTTTTCAAAATAATCAGTTGATTGATTTTGATAAAGTTTTGCTCTTATTTTCAAATTTTGTTTAACCGTTAATTCTTCATCTAGCACACTTTGCTGAAAGACAACACCTATTTTGACAGGTCGGTTATTTTCACTATTGTACTTAACTTCACCAGAAGTTGGCTTTAATAAGCCAATCAACATTGCAATTGTTGTTGATTTACCTGCACCGTTCGTACCTAAAAGTGCAGTTAGTTGGCCTTTGTTAACTCTCATATTGATTCGATTGACAACTATTTGATTGTTATATGACTTTGTTAATTTTTTTGCTTCAATTAAATTCATAACTACTCACCTCAAGACAAAGATTACCATTAACCTCTTCTGCTGTATTTCAAAAAACGATGAGTGGTCTAAATCAACAGATAAGCGGCTGATTTTTGCCACTAAAAAACCGACTCTCAAATGAGAGTCGGTTTCGTTTGTCTTTTTAAAGTTGTCTATATAAGATTTGAATTAATTAGTTGTCTTTTTTGAATAACTTTTTAAAATTGAATGTTTCATAAGTTAATCGAATAGCAGCGGATAGAATCATTGGTAAAATAACGACCAAAATTAGTAAACCAATAATCACGCCTAGTGCTACTTGAATCAATGTCAAAACACCACTTGGAATTAATGCAGCAAATGTTCCACCTAAGATAATAGCGGCAGAAATCACAACTGCTCCGATAATTTCACAAGCTTTGATAATTTGTTCGCTTGGTTGTAAGCCTTCAGCACCAAATTCACGATATTTCATCATTAAGAAGATACTGTAATCCACTCCTAATGCAAAAATCATGATAAAGGTGAAGAAAGGTGTGTTCCAAGTTAATAGTTCATGTCCAAGGAATGTTGCACTCACCCATTTAGTAATTGTCATTGAACTTAGGAAAGCTAGTAACAATGTTCCTAAAATGTAAAGGGGTTGCAAGATTGAACGTGTGACAAAAACCAAGGCAATACCAATACCCAATACCATAATCATGGCTGTACGAATAAAGTCATCGTTAGCTGTCTTTTGTGTATCGGCAATTGTAGCTGTTTGACCACCAAATGCAACTTTTGCATTATTGAGTGAACCATTTTGCAAGATACCTTTTGATTGGCTGGTTAGTTCATTAACCTTTTGAATAGCTTCATCAGAACTTGGATTTTCATCTAAGATAATCATTAATTTTGTTGTCTTCTTGTCAGCTGACAAGTAAGTGTCTAATGATTTTTGGAATTCTTCGCCATGAATCTGATCAGATGGAATATAGAATGTTTTAGCAGAAGCTGAGTTTTGATAATTGTTCAAGTAGTCATAGGCAGTACCTAAACCAGTGTGCAATTGACCAGCACCATCACCTGCTTTTTTAACACCGTCAACCATTTGTGGCATTTGTTCAGTCATGGTTGTAAGACCACCATTAAGTGTCTGGGCACCAGTGTTTCCTTGAGCAACAGCAGATTGAACTTGGGTTAAACCACCATACAATTGGTTAAGTGCTTGAGTTGCACCAGGTAATGCGACATTTGATTTATCAGCAAGTGTTTGGACTTGTTGTTTCAATGTTGTCAATTGTTGCATCATGCCTGATAATTGTGAATCTTGACTAACTGCTTGTAGTTGTTGACCAATTTGTTGATCATGACTTCCCGCATTTTGAATATTTTGACCAACTTGTGCTAACGCTTGTTGCACTTTTTGATCTTTTTGCACAATAGCTTGGCGAGCTGATTCGGGTAATTGGCTAAGCATTTGTTGATATTGTGCACTTTGTTGTTGCTGCTCAGCTTGTAATCCAGTTAAGGTTTGACCTGCTTGGGTTAATTCAGCCCCAATTGCTTTGGTATGGTCTGCTACTTGAGCTAATTTTTGCGTCAAGCTATTTGTATCAACACCAGAAGTCCCAGCATTTTGCAAAGCACCATTTAATTGTTGAATAGCTGAATTAATTTGTGGCAAGCCATCAACTAATTGCGTGATTTGACTTTGGGATTGTCCACTTGTTTGGCTAGCTAGCTTATCATTTAGCTGTGTTAAGCCATCAACAAGTTGTTGACTACCGTTTTGCAATTGAGTTAGCCCACTGCTTGCGTTATTAACCCCCGTTAATAAATCAGTTGGCAATTGATTCCCGCTTTGAGCTGATTGTCCATCACCCACTAATCCAGTTTGTAAATCTTTAGCACCTTTTTGTGCTTCAGAAACTCCTGAATTAACTGTTTTCATTTGGCTATCAACATAAAGTTTGTCAATTTGATCGCCACCAGGTTGTGTAGCAGAAGTGACCGTTTTGACACCTGGAATAGCTTTAATTGCTTGGGTCAAACTGTCAATATCTTTTAGATTTTGCGTATTATCTAAAGTTTGGTCACTTTGCACATACAATGTTGTTGGTTCAGCGGTTCCTTTTGAGAAATGAGCTTGAACGACTTCAAATCCAACCTTAGCTGGCGTATCATTACCCAATTCATCTAAGTCATCATAGTTAAGATGATTTGAGTACATGAATGATAATGGCAACATAATCACAAGGACTAGCAACAAACTTAAAACTGGTCTTAAAACACTATTTTTTGAAAGCATGTGCCAGAATTTGCTGGTTGAGTGACCTTCAAAACTTTTTGCTGGCCAAAATAATTTTTTGCCAAGTACAACCATGAAGAATGCATTTAGCGTTAGCAAGACCGGAATTAAAACAGCAATTCCGATTGCTACACCAACAGCTGATTGATAAATTGAAAATTGTGCAAGACCTAAAACTGCAAATCCAATTAAAACAGAAGTTCCTGAATATAAAATGGTATGCCCAGCTTTTTTACGGGCTACTTGCATGGCTTCTGAATTGGAAACACCCAGACTGAGCTGATCCTTAAACTCATCGTACAGCAAAATATTGTAGTCAGTTCCAATCCCAAATAGTACAACCACCATAAAGACTTGGGTGAAGTTTGAGAATGGGAAACCAAAGTGTGCCACTAAGTTGGTCACAATACTTAGGGAAACAATAAATGACACTGCTACCGTTGCGATGGAAACTAGCGGTACCACCGGTGACTTAAAGACTAGTATCAACACGAAAAAGATAAAGATAACAGCAATAACCTCTGTTTTTTTAATCCCGTCCTGTGTTTTTTGACTGAAGGCGTTTGTTAAAATATCTGCGCCTGTCACATAAGTTGTCACACCATCGGTTTTGGTTGCTTCATTCAACTGCTTTTCAATTTCTGAAAGTGTCCCATGATTTTTATCAATATTTAATTGTAATAATTGGGTCGTTTCATCCTGTGAAATCAATTGTTTTTGTGTGTATTCATTATCCATTGAAGCTGTCATACTCTTGATGCCGTATTCAGATCCATTTTGACGTAACTTATCCACAGTTTCTTTGACACGATCTTTTTGCTCTTGTGAAAGTGCGTTTCCTTCATTGTGGAAAATCACAACAGCTTCAGTCGTATCTTTTTGAGAATCACTCCACTGATTTTTCATTTTTTCAGCGAGTTGCGTTTGAACAGTATCAGGTAGCTTAATGGCAGAATTTTGAGTGGTTAATTCCCCAACATTTGGCAATGCAACAATTGCAATCACTAATGCTAGTAACCAGCCAATAAGTGCATGATAATGATTTTTGAAAAATTGACTCATGACTTCTTATCCTTTCGTTATGTATTAATCAATAATCTTAGTCGAGAGTTCAAGCATCTGACGAAAACTCTCATCGTTATGAGGTAATCCATATTGATCAAGAAATCCTAATTGTTCGATGAGTAAAAAACCAAGGATTTGACTGATGTAGCCTTCACCAAAAGAGGTTTTATCCACACCATGCAAATCAATCGAATCCAAAATCCGATCAATCAAATCAATTACTTTTTTCATTTCTACAAAAAAGTCAGAGCTCTTATCGTAGTTTTTAACTTTATGAATTAAAGAAATCGACTGACCACGTTCAGAAAAATAATTTCTGATAATTTCAGCATACTTTATCAATGCCTTTTTACCTGAATATCCTATAAGTCCTTCAGTTAGCTCTTGATGTAACCATCTCACAAATTGAGTCCCTAGTTCTTCAAGTAATTCTGATTGATTTTTAAAGTAGTTATACAAAGATTGAGACTTAATATCTAAAGCTTTAGCTAGGTTTCTAAAAGTTAATTCTTCTGGACCTTCATCTTCGATAATTTTAATTGCCATCTCAATGACTCTGTCATAACCAACGGTATTTCTTTTTGCCACTTCATAACCCCCTTAACTAACATTTGAAATAATACACCTACACAAGTAAGTTGTCAAACTACAATGTGTAGTTTTTGCTAAAAAAGTTTTCACACTGCTGTTTAACAGGACACGCGGTTAGATGGGAATTGATTATGCCTAACGCCTCTAGCCAAGATTGTACAATAGTTGGTCCCAAAAATTTAAACCCCTGCTTCTTCAACTCGCGACTAATAGTTGATGAAATAGATGTGAATCCTTGCATATCTGCTTGTGTGTGATAATTCATTATCAAAGGCTTATCATCAAAAAATGACCACAGATAAGCATTCAAACTAAACGCTTCTTCTACGTGAAGCAATGACAATAATTGTGCATTGGAAATAATTGCTTCGATTTTACGTTTATTACGAATAATCTCTTTGTTTGAAATTAACTGTTTAACATCGTAATCGTTATACTGTGCGATTTTTTCAATAGTGTAGTTTGAAAATGCTTGTCTAAACGCAGGACGCTTGTTCAAAATCGTTTGCCAAGAAAGGCCCGCTTGCATTATTTCAAGAATCATCGACTCAAAAGTTTTAGTTTCATCTAAAACTGCAAATCCCCATTCATTATCATGATATTGCGCCATATTTTGATGGCCATTTTGTGACCAATTACATATTTTTTCCATTATTCTTTCTCCTAATTAATTGTGGTCTTTTCTATCATCATAAACTACTACTTGGTCGTAGTCCTAATTACAACTAAAACTGTTCAAAAAAACGATGTTTACAAAAACATCGTTTTTTATTTAACTTCATAAAAAGATTTTGACATACTGTATTTAAAATATTTATAACCATAACGCATTAAAAATTTTGTGACATAAACTGCAGCAACTAAGAGTAAAACACCAATAATGGGTAACAAAGCAATTGACCATGGATATTTTATTGCCATGTCAATTGTCTGGTTCGGTGATGGAAATAATAGTTGCTGAATTAACCCTATCGTCGATATCAAACTCATCGTTCCAATAAAATATAACGAAAATAAAACTAACCCAACTAAAATGCCAACTGTACCTAAAAATGCAACATTAAAGATAACTAATCCTAAAATAGCAAACCAATTTAATTCTTTTTTCTTCATGACTAATTCTCCTCCTAATAATTCCTCTAAACTTATTTGATAAACTTCTGCTATGTCTTTTAAAGCACTAAGGGTCGGTTCTCTTGTCCCAGTCTCCCACCTGGAAATAGTCTGCCTTGTAACGTATAATTTTTTTGCCAGTTCTTCCTGTGACCACTTTCGTTGCTGTCTGATTGTTTTTAATCTGTCTGCTACATCCATTGAAATACCTCCTTACTACTTACTAGTTTACCTACGTATGCTCAGCAAGCCTAGCACCATTTTGGTTACATTTTGTCCAAACAAAAAAGGTTTCGATTTAAAAATCGAAACCTTTTTGTTTAAGTTATTAAGTATTCACTAATTTACCTTGATCAATCATGTCTTTGACTTCAGGTTGAACGCGGCGATATTTTTCTTTCGTGCCTTCAAAGTCAATGAAATAAGCACGATACCAAACAAGAAAACTATAAATCGTCCAAATCTGACGTTGCAGATCAGCTTCATCCGTATAATGTTGTTCAAGTAAGTTAAGTAACTTATCTTGTTCAAACACATCTTTAACAAATTCTTCAGAGAATAACTTTTTAACTTGTTGATAGAAAGATTGTGTTCTCAACCACTTCTTAATTGGCACTGGAAATCCAAGTTTTGGTCGTTGTGACCATTCTTTTGGCACAACCGCTTCACTTGCTTTACGTAATGCATACTTGGTGTCTTTATTATTTACCAAGTATGATGTTTTGATACTATTTGCAAAGTCGGCAACTTTGCGATCTAAGTATGGCACACGAACTTCTAATGAGTGCGCCATTGAGATTTTATCTGCTTTTTGCAAAATGTCATTTACTAGGAAGTGATGCAAATCAATATATTGCATTTGACGCACATAATCTAACGACTTCACTTTTTCAAAATCAGGCTTGTAAATGCTTTTGACCGTGATTTTATTACGATAAACCGGTTGTAATACTTGGTTAGCGTCTTGTGCAGAAAAGATTGATGGATAATCTGCGTCATAAATTTTGGCTTGTCCAACGTAATATTCACTAGGTTCTGTAATACTCGTGTATAAATGTAATTTACCTTTGAAATTACGTGATTTTGATAATCGACGACTTAATCTTGTCTTCACATTCTTAGGTAGACGTTTCAATCCATTGGCAAAAACCTTTATTAATGTGTTGTGTGAATGCATCCCATAGTTTACATACCCACCGAATAATTCATCTGCACCCTCACCCGATAAAGCAACAGTTACATGTTTTCTAGCTAATTTAGCTAAATACCAAAGTGGTACAACGCTTGGATTACCATCAGGTTCATCCATATGATATTGCATTTCTTCAAAATCACGCAAAACATCATCACGTTTAACACGGGATTCATAAAAGTCAAAGCCTTTCATGTTAGCTAAATCGCGTGCATTCTTAACTTCATCGTATGTCTTATCATCAAAACCGACACTGAATACTTTTTCAGGTTTCAAAATACTCGTGATATAACTTGAATCAATTCCTTCTGACAAAAAGCTTCCTACAGGGACATCTGATACATTATGCAAATCAACTGATTCAGAAATCACTTCATGAATTTTTTCTACAGTATCTTCAAAACTCAAATCATTTTGTGTGTAATCTGCATCCCAATATTGGTGCATATTCAATTCGCCATCTTTATAGGTAAACCAATGTCCTGCTGGAAATTTATAAACACCTTTGAAAAAAGTTTCTTCTAAATCGTTATATTGATTCATTAAATAAGGCTTAACTGCTTCAATGTTCAACTCTTTAACGAAATCAGGATGTTCTAAAAATGACTTAATCTCTGACCCGACAATAAATTGACCATCACGATTATAGTAGTAAAGTGGTTTAATTCCGAAGAAGTCTCGCGCACCAACAAGTTGATTGGCTTCACTATCCCAAATCAAAAACGCAAACATGCCACGAACTTTATCTAACAACTTAGCCATTCCGTATTCTTCATACCCATGAAGCAATACTTCTGTATCAGATTGTGTTTTGAATTCATGACCCGCTTCAATCAAATCACTACGAATTTCTTTGTAGTTATAAATTTCACCATTAAAGGTAATTACTTTGGTTTCATCTTCGTTATAAATTGGCTGAGTTCCACCCGCCAAATCAATAATTGATAATCTTCTAAATCCAAGTGCGGCCGTTTCATTAATAAAACTACCACCACTGTTTGGACCACGGTGTTGAATCATATCCATCATTGACGTAATTGATCCCTCTTTGTTTGTTCCTTTTGGATCAACAAAAGCAATGATTCCACACATACTCATCTCTCCTCTGCACTTCTTGATATCTTTTATCACAATTAACTATAGTAACCCTTTTTAGTTATTTTGTGGACTATATTTTGAAAATTTTACGAAAAGTTGATGCACCATAACCAAATAATTGAATTTCATTTTGACTAGGATTGATATTTAATACATATCCTGCTACTTCATTAGGTGTATCAAGTTCTCTTTTTTGCTTTTTATTAAAAAGACGTGAGCTTGTATTCAAAGTAATATAGTCAATTGTATTCAAGCGATAATTGGATTCAGTTTGATGATGGCCTCCAATGTAGCTAACTATCTGACTATCCACAACTTTTGAAAAATCAAATTGATTGCCTAATTTAAATTCAATTGGTACACCATGATTACTTAAATGTCCTATCGCTTTTTGGTTAAATGCCACAAATAATTCATGTAAAGTACGGCCATTATACTTTAAGGCATTGTCACCACGTCTAGTAATAGGAACACTATGACCCATAAATATAATGCGCTTGTGATGGCTGATTGATAAAATTTCGATAATTTCTTCAACTTGGTCTTCTCTAACGGCCAGTGTTTTTTTCGTATTGAATCTCTTTTGACCGTGGCTATCAATATCGTAAGGTAAATCACTAGTATTAATAAAAATAATCCTGAAATTTTGATAATCATAATAGCTTACACCATTACCTGAGTAAATAAAACTCAGAGCTTCTTGCTGATACATTTTGTGCCACATAATATCTTCAAATTCACGTTCACCAAAACTAGGCCATTTGGGTTCTTGTTCGTCGTAACTATCGTTATCATCACAGTTTCCTTTTAGATTAACAAAAGGGATTTGCCCATCTTGAAAAGCATTACGCATATCAATTAAACGCTTTTGCGATGTATAACCCTCATCACAACCAGAAATCCAATTTCCTAAATGTACTTTTAAATCTAATAAACCCAATTCGCCTAATGTATTAAATTCTTCAATTTGCTGCAACCCATCACTTTTTAAATTTTCAGACGCCATAAGTTGTCTATCAAAAGTATCTGTAATCAACCCAATATTAAAAGTATTTGGCTGGATGAACTTTTTAACTCGTTCACTAAACTTTTCAATATTTTCTTGCATAATATAACGTCTTTTTGATGAAATTTCCTCAAATGCATGAAATCGTTTTAGTTTCTTTGACCATGATCTCTGATAACTTTTGAGTTCTAAATGTTCATCCTCAGGAATTAAATATTGTTTCAATACATTTTGATTATTATATTTCACGACTAAATAGTAATTTTGACGATGAGGTGTCGCCTCAACAGCCCCGACATGATACTGTCCAACTTTAGTAAATCGTTGCATATTATCAAAAGGATCGACTTTCCTTTTTAATTTATTTAAGTTAGATTGAATCTTTCTAAGCATTGGTTTCCCTCTTTTGTAGTTTTGATTAAAAGACTTTTGGTAACTTTATTTTATTTTACCATAGAGCAAGGACGGGTTAGCTTGATTTACAAAATCAATCATAATAAAAAAGCCACTTCAGTAGAAGTGACCTTTTAACGATTTTGTAAATTGTAAGCTGCCAAGATAATTGAAATAGCCGCATCTTTAGATAATACGTTTGATAGATTGGCAATTCCGACAACTGTTGCAGCTGCACTAATAACTTTTAAACTGTAAGATAAAACATGAAAGTCCATTTCACGGTCATAATTATTATCTTCTAAAACGGATTCATGGTTGTAATCAAAGTTTAGTTGATTATCTTCAGGAAGTCCATCTACGTGATTTGTTAAAATTCGATCTGACAACGTTGATAATGGTTGCTTCATGTTCTCAAGTGTTAAACGATGGTCTGATTCATTTTGATAGTAATCATCTTGTGTCATATCAACATATTGACTTGCTTTTTGATTTAAAACTTTTAATCCGTCAATTATTTCAAAAATGCGTGCTAAATCGACTTCTTTTGTTTGGTTAACAATCTTTTTTTCTGATTCTGTAATTTCATCTGATAATTGCAAAATTGCTAATTTACTCATAATATCCTCCTAGGGCATTTATAGCTATAAATTATAGCAAATTTTTCGTCATTTTGCAGTTAAATTAATGAACGGTCAACACCTAAGTCAGTATGGTCAAAATTAATTTGAACTGTCACGTCTCCTAGTCGTTTACGAAGCGCGTGATTAATCTCAACTAACCACTCATCATCAGTTAAGGGACTATCATTTGGTACAACAATATCAAATCGAATCAAATGATCATTATTTTTAAGCGTTTCCACGTGAAAATCATGGATTTTTAAATTAGTTTCATATGAATTGATAACTTCTCGAATAGTTTGCATAATGTGTGTCGCTTTTCGACTGCGAATATCAATAGGATCCATGTGTGCAACAAGATTAATATTAAATTTTTTGCCAAAATCACGCTCAATTCGATCAACTATCTCATGTGCTTTATCAAGACTCAGAGTGCTATCAAGCTCAATATCAATTACTGCATAAATTCGATTAGGTCCATATTCATGTATCATCAAATCATGATAGCCTAAGATAGTTTGATAAGACATTAACTGTTGATCAACTTTTTCTAGCAACTGCTTTTCAGGGCGAGACCCCATCAATAAATTGATTGATTCAGTAATCAATTTAAAGCTCGAATAAACAATGAAAACTGCAACTACTAGAGCCAAATAACTATCAATATTAATATTTAAAAAGTAAAAAAGTAACGAACTGAAAATAATTGATCCAGTCGTAATCAAGTCGTTTCTTGCATCAACTCCTGTAGCGATTAATGTTTTAGATTTCAATTTATTACCTAATTTATAATAAAAAATCGCTTGCCACAATTTGATCACAAATGATACAACCAAAAAAATTAAAGAAATTAAACTTAAATCGATATCGGTTGGCGAAATGATTTTACCAATTGATTCAAAAACAAACTGAACCCCTACTATCAACATTACAACCGCAATAATCAAGCCTGAAATATCTTCAAATCTCTGATGTCCATAAGGATGACCAGAGTCAGGTCTTTTACCTGAAACATGAAAACCGACTAATGTTAAGACCGAAGAACCTGCATCAGACAATGAGTTAATCGCATCTGCCATAATAGCTACAGAACCTGATATTAGCCCTACTGTTAATTTAATTGCGACTAAGATGATATTTAAAATCAGACCCACAATTCCGGCATATGTTCCGGTTTTCGACCTTCTGTCAATTATTGACAAATTTTTCGTTTTTTTATCAATCAAACCTAAAATAGACTTCATTACCATATTATCCACCCTGATTTCTTGAACTTTTTAGCTTTATTATTAGTATAACATTTTGAATTTACAACTAAAAAAGATACCCTCTTTTCAGGGTATCTTTTTTAGTTGTAATAGCTAGTATCAAAATACTAACAATGAAAAAATAGTCTAGTCATTAATTAATTTTTCATACTTACGAATAAGATCAAATTTTGAGTCATCAGCTTTTTCATAGCCTTGATGACTATAAATTGAAGCTACGATTTCATGACCTTTTTCTGTTTTAGCAATGTCAATAAATGCGTCTGATAATTTTTGACGAAAACTATCTGACATATCTGAACGAACACTAATTGTGTCATTTGGAATCATTTCAGTAAAGTAAATTGGTGTGATTTCAGACATAATATTTGGATTGTCTTTTTGCAATAATGTTCTTGCATCTTCAAATACAAACGCTGCATCTGTATCACCATTTAGTACTGAAATAATACCTTGGTCGTGACCCTTAACTGTCACTAATTGCGCATCTTTTTCAACATCGAAGCCTTTTTCTTTAAGATCAGCCACTGGCATCATGTAACCCGAAGTTGAGGTAACATTTTGAACAGCGATTTTCTTACCTTTTAAGTCTTCATAAGATTTAATGCCACTATCTGATTTGGCCACAATCATTGAACGGTAACCATCAACTAAATCAGTTGTTGATTGACCATTTGGTTGTTTAACACCATAACGCAATGCTTGAAGTAAAACATCTGCTGCACCACGATCATGCGCTTTTACATACCCATCAGGTGGTAAGAAACCAACATCAATTTTTTTAGAAGCCATTGCTTCAACCATTGAAGTGTAATCTGTTGAAACACTTACTTTAACAGGAATCCCCAGTTTTTCTGATAATAAATCAGCCAAAGGTTTAGCACGTGCTTCCATTGTATCAGCTTGACGACTTGGTACAAACTGAACAGTTAAACTCTTTGGATCTTCAGTTTGTTTTTCAGTTGTTTTTGAACCTGAAGAACAAGCTGTTAATCCTAAGGTTACTAACAACGCACCAATAAGTGCTGTTAACTTAATAATCTTTTTCATAAAATCCTCCGATAAATAATTTTTAAACTAGACGTTTTCTAATGCTACCTGAAACAAAATCGACAAGTGTTACCATCACAATAATCCCAATTAAAATGATACCTACACGAGACCAAGCACGTGTTGATAATGCAAACACAAGTGGTGTACCGATTCCCCCAGCACCTACTAACCCTAAAGTTGTAGCTGCACGAATCGATAATTCAAAACGATACAATGTGTTTGAAACAAACTCAGGTAAAACTTGTGGAAAAGTTGAAAACATCATGACGTTTAGTTTTGATCCTCCAGATGCAATAACTGCTTCATCTGTTCCGCCATCTAAGTTCTCAATTGCTTCACTGAATAACTTAGCCAGCATTCCAATGGAGTGAACTCCCATAGCCATAACTCCGGCAAAAGCACCAGGGCCGACAGCTTTGATGAACATTAAGGCTAGAACAATTTCTGGAAAAGTCCTTATAAATGTTAACACAATTTTACCTGTAGCGGAGGTAAAACGATGTTTATATTTACTTCGAGCTGCCCAAAAAGCAAATGGCACACTAATAATAGCAGAAATTGACGTACCTAAAAATGCCATCGCAATCGTTGCAACTAAGTTACTAATTAAATCTTCACCGTCTCCACGCCAAACATAGTCAAGATCTGGATGAATTAAGCCATTAAAAATTGAGGCTGTAATTTTTCCCGCTTGCTCTTTAATTCCTGTAAAGGGAATACCTGTAAATGACCAAATAATAATTGCAAAAACTAATGCAAAAATAACGATATTGCGGACCGTTTTAATTGTTGATTTTTCTTGTTTTGGTAAACGTTTAACTGACTGCATTATTTTGTCAAAGCCTCCCTTGAACGGTTACTAATTTCATCAATTACTAAAATGACAATGAAAGTCACTAGTACAATTAACCCGACACGATCATAGCGATACATACTTAAAGAACGTTCTAGGAATAATCCAATTCCTCCGGCACCAATATAACCTAAAATTGTTGAAGAACGAACGTTGATTTCAAATGCATAAAGCACATAACTGATGTAGTAACTCATTACTTGAGGTAAAACACCATAACGGATGATTTGCATTTTGCTAGCACCAACAGCTGTTAAGGCTTCAATTGGGCCTTCATCAATTGTTTCGATTGCTTCATAGAACAATTTACTTACCATACCGAATGTGAATACGGCTAAGGCAAAAACCCCCGTTACGGCGCCAATTCCGATAATAGCAACGAAAATCGCTCCCAGTAATAAGTTAGGAATTGTTCTGATGATGTTCAAAATAAATCGAAATACACCTGTTACAATTTTATTTTTGACAATATTTTGTGACACTAATAATGCGTATGGAAATGCAATAACAGATCCAATTAAAGTTCCCAAGATGGACATTTTAATTGTTTCAAGCAGAGGATTTGTAATTTTATCCAAATAGCCCCAGTCTGGTGAACACATTTTAACTAAAATTTCGGTAAAATCGCCTAAGTTAGCAAATAACTGTGTAAAATCCAGCTGAGTGATCATAACAGAATAGATAAAACCCAAAATCATAACCACTGTTACAATCCATTTATTTAAATTAAGCGGCTTTTTTGGTAACTGTTCCATTATTGAGCTGCCTCCTCTGTTTTTGAAGCAGTATAAACAGATTTAATCTTTTCATCTGTGATTTTACTTGCTGGACAATCTAACACAATTTCCCCGTTACGAATTCCAATAAAACGAGTAGCGTATTTTTTAGCCAACTCAACAGAGTGTAAGTTAACCATCACTGTCATTTTTAAATCTTGATTAATTTTTCTTAAATCATCCATCACTTGAGTGGTTGTTTTTGGATCAAGTGAGGCAACGGGTTCATCAGCTAAAATAATTTTAGGTGATTGTGTTAACACACGTGCAATTGACACACGTTGTTGTTGTCCACCACTTAATTCATCTGCACGATTATATAATTTTGATTCTAATCCTACACGTTCAAGTGCTTCATATGCGCGTAATTTATCTTCATTTGAGAACAATCCCAAACTCGATTTTAAGAAGTTATAATAAGCAACACGTCCAGTTAAAACATTTTTTAAAACAGACATTCTTTTAACTAAGTTAAAGCTTTGGAAAATCATACCCACATCACGACGAATGTGTCTCAAAGACTTTCCTTTTGCTTTCGTGATTGATTGGCCATCAATCTTGATATCACCTTCTGTAATATCGTGTAGACGGTTGATTGAACGAAGAAGTGTACTTTTCCCCGCACCCGATAAACCAACAATTACCACAAATTCTCCTTTAGCTACGGATAAGTTAATATCATTTAGACCTTTAACACCATTTGGATAAACTTTAGTGACATTAGCCAATTCAATAATTGGATGCATACTTGAACCCTCTGACATATAAAAACTCCTCAAATTCATTTTAATAAATGGGAATACCCAACAATATACCTATTATACATACTTAATGTTCGTTTTTCTATAATTTTCACCAAGTGAACATTGTAAATTGTTCATATAATTAATAGTACGTTAACATTAACTCAACAAATAAAATTGAACAAAAATCAATAAAAGACTTTTATTTTTTTTCAAAATGTATTACAATAGTTTTTTCAATAAGACACCTTAATTCCTTATTGAAAAAGAAGATTCCAAATCATTCTTTAATTATTTCATATTACAAAACCTTTCATTATTTTGAGTCAAAACACAATCCCTAATATCTTACCTTGAATCTACTTAAATGTACAGATGTTATTGGGACTTAAAATTCAAAATAATATAATTAAAATAGTCAAAATCAAACCAAAACCAAAAAAAGAATTATTTGAAATCTTTTAAAGTATAAATAAAAAACACGCTAAGCTTTATGCTTAGCGTGTTTTTTATTTGCTTGATTATTTGTTTTGTAGTGCTTCTTCAATTTTGTACATACTTGCGAATTTTGAGTCGTCAGATTTTACATAACCTTCATGACTCGCAATTGATTTAACTACTTTATGTCCTTCTGGAGTTTTAGCAATTTCAATCATTGCATCAGCTAATTTTGTTCTGAAAGCTTCATCCATGTCTGAACGAACACTAATTGTATCGTTTGGAATGCGTTGTTCAGTGAAGTAAACAGCTTTCACATCATTCATGATATTTGGATCATCTTTTTGCACATTCAATCTTGCATCTTCAAAAGTAAAGGCAGCATCAACGTCGCCATTTAACACAGAAATAATACCCTGATCATGACCCTTTACAGTGACTAATTGAGCCTGAGTTTCAACATCAAGCCCTTTATCTTTTAATTCAAGAACCGGCAACATATAACCTGCAGCAGAAGTTACGGCTTGAACCGCAATTTTCTTACCTTTTAGGTCTTCCCAACTCTTAATGCTGCTACCGTTTTTAACCGTAATCATTGAACGGTAACTATCAACTAGTTGATCAGTCACTTTACCATCATTTTGACCGTAACGTTGCGCTTGTAAGATAACATCTGCAGCACCTCTTTGATGGGCTTTGACATAGTTACCTGGTGATAAGAATGCCATGTCTACTTTCTTAGATGACATTGCTTCAACCATTGAATTTGAATCGGTAGCAACCGTTACATTAACCGGAATACCTAATTTATCTGATAACATTTGACCAAGTGGTTTGGCTAAATTTTCCATTTCACCTGCTTGAACACTAGGCGTTACCTGTAGGTTAATAGATTGTGGAACATAGCTTTTAGCAGTAGAACTTGTTGATTCTGACGATGAACCTGAATTATTTTTTGAACATGCGGTTAACATCACAGCTAATAATGATACGGCTAAAATAGCAATAAGACTTTTGATTTTTTTCATGAACGATTCCTCCGAATTAGACGTTATAGTTATATAATATACGAACATTAATATATAATCAAGACAAATTATACGTAAAATAAAAAATTAAATTCTACCCTTATTCTTATTATAATATCCTGAAGCTGACAATTTGCTGACTATAACCCAGCTGAAATGAGGTCATATCATGAAAAATCAACTACTTCCCATCCAAAAAGGTTCAAACTTTCGTCAATTAACCGGTTACGTTAATCGCGAACATTTAACGATAAAACCTCACAAACTAATTCGTTCCGGTCATCTAGGTCAACTAACCGACGATGACGTTAAATTTTTAGAAGACTATGGTGTTGTCTATAATATGGACTTCAGAACTGACCATGAAATTACTACTATGCCTGATCGTGTACTACGCGATGCTGACTATATTAAAAATCCTGTTTTCTCAGAAGAAATCGCTAAAAATGCTGTTCGTACAGTTGATATCACTAAAAATACAATTGATGACCCTAAATTTGGTTATAAGCATTTAATTAGTTGCTATCACGATATCATCTTAAACGACCATCCTAGACAGGCTTATCGTACATTTTTTGATTACCTACTCAAAAATGATCAAGATAATCAAGCTATCTTATATCACTGTTCAGAAGGTAAAGACCGTACAGGAATGGCTACTATTTTCTTATTATCAGCACTTGATTTTGATGAAGAGACTATCAAAAAAGATTACTTATTAACTAATCCCGCCACTACTGCATATTTGAATAGTTGCTTAGCTGTTGCTCATGAAAACGATGCAGATGAAGCAACCATCGAAGCAATCACAGACCTTGCAACTGTTAGAAGTGACTACGTTGACTATGCTTTTAACTTAATTAATGAAAAATATGGTGATATGCCAACTTTCCTTGAAGAAGTTTTGAATTTAACACCCCAAAAAATCGCAAAATTAAAAGCAATTTATTTACACTAATTAGCGTTAAGACTTTGAGGTCTTGCCGGTTTTAGCTTAAAATAGAAGTTGTACCATTTATCAAAAATAAAGCGAGGTAAAATCCAATGGCATATAATATGATTGGTGTAAAAAACGGTTCTAATTTCCGTGAACTTACCGGCTACAAAAATAAAGATGGTTTAACTATTAAACCAAACAAACTTTTGCGTAGTGGCCATTTAGGTGATTTAAGTGATGCAGATATCCAAGTCCTAAAAGACCACGGACTAACTTATGACATGGACTTTAGATCACAAGAAGAAATCAAAGCGGTCCCAGACCGTGTTCCTGAAGGTGCTCAATACGTTTGGAATCCTGTTTTTTCACAAGATTTAACCGATAACTCTAAAAGTGCAACAGAACTAGCTGATGAAACAACAGATGATCCAAAATTTGGTTTTAACCGTATGATTTATGCTTATCACGATATCATTTTAGGTGAAAAAGCTCAAAAAGCTTATCGCAAGTTCTTTGACTACTTACTCAAAAACGACCAAGATAACGAAGCACTTCTTTTCCACTGTACAGCAGGTAAAGATCGTACAGGTATGGCGGGTGTCTTTTTAATGCACGCACTTGGCATGAATTATGAAACTATCAAAGAAGATTATTTATTAACTAACCAAGCTTCAAAACCTTATATTGACAACCGCTTAGGTCTTGTTGAAGAAAAAGGTGGCGATCCTGTAACTTATCAAGCCGTTAAAGATTTGGTTTCTGTTCAAGAAGGTTACATTAACTATGCACTTGAATTAATGGACAAAGATTTCGGCGGTATCGACAACTACTTGAAAGATATTCTTGGCGTAACAGATGACAAAATCAAAAAGTTACGTGAAATCTATTTACACTAATAGCACAAACTAAAAAGCATTGAGTAAAAACTCAATGCTTTTTTATTAAACTTCTTTTCTGCGGTAAAATAGTAAACCGATAATTAAGAAGATGATGATATAAATTAATGATCCAATTCCAAGTTGAGTTGCATTTAAATGAGCCACTTTTTCAAGAGATGCAGTACTTTCATTAAAATTCAAAAATAGCATATTAAATGGCGTATATTTTAGCCAGTCTAAATTTGTCAATTTCATTAAACTTGATAGAAGTGACGATATCATTGATGATGTTAAAAAGAATACCAATCCTAATGTAACAGCCAATGATGATTTTTTGATAATACTTGCTAATAAAAACACAACTGAAATCACTAACCAAGCGTTAATAAAATCACTAGCTAACATTCTTAAAAAACTTTCTGTCATCGTTGTAACCGTTTCACCGCTAATAGCGTTTTCAGACCACGTAAATGACATATTAGTAGTCAACAAACGCCCAGCATAATAAATAATGCCAGTATAAACAACTAATAAAATATTTAAAATAATTGAGTATATAAATATTGTAAACCATTTACTTATTAAAATTTTTCCACGTGAATATTTAGAAGCAAATAATTCTTTAATAGTTCCATATTCATATTCCATTGATAAAATACTTCCAGCAGATGAAATCAAGGTTACGACCAGCCACAATGCTCCAGCAGATGAAATTGCTGTGTAGCTCATCACTTCAGAACCTGATAATATAGTCAGGATTGGGCCTAAAAGCATAATAACAAACATCAACAAAATCATAATCCATGTACTGCTTTTTTTACGTAATTTAAATAACTCGTTTTTAACTAATGTCCCCATTTTATGCTTCTCCTCCTTGCGCTGATTCATTTGGATAAAGTAACTTCATTAAAGATGACTCTAAGTCAGAAGCCTGTTTATCCACATCTAAAACATCAAAACCTTGCTCTACTAAGAATTTAATCACAACAGCTAATGTTGTTTCATCTTTTAGTAAAAAGCTCACTTTTGTTTTTGGCATTTTGAATCCAGCATTATTCAAGGTTTCACAAGCAGCACGGTCATCATTTGTTTTAATAACCACACGAATCTTGTAGGAGCCATTTAGTTCTTGAGGTGTTGTATCACGAACAACTTTACCTTCGTTAAAAATAATTAAGTGATCAATTACCTTTTCTAGTTCACTCAAAATGTGACTAGAAATCAAGAATGTCACACCTTGTTTAGCCAATTTTTGAATCAATTGACGAACTTCAATTACAGCATGAGGATCTAGTCCATTCATAGGTTCATCTAAAATCACTAAACTAGGATTGTTGATTAATGCCATGGCAATCCCTAGCTTTTGTTTCATCCCTAGTGAGTAACTTTTGGCACGATTTTTGATGTAGTCTTGCATCCCCAAATCCTGCACCAATTCATCAATACGCGCTTTTTGATTTTTACCGTCAGCGAACATCTTTAAATGATCATATCCAGTTAAAAATGGATAGATAGCTGGATATTCAATTAACTGTCCTACTTTTTCAAGTTGTTTATGTTTTGAGAAAGTGACGGGATCACCCTGAATTTCAACTTCCCCATCCACTTTAATCAACCCTAGTG
Source organism: Holzapfeliella floricola DSM 23037 = JCM 16512 (assembly GCF_001436605.1). Lineage (GTDB taxonomy): Bacteria > Bacillota > Bacilli > Lactobacillales > Lactobacillaceae > Holzapfeliella > Holzapfeliella floricola. The sequence goes on from NZ_AYZL01000006.1 coordinate 45,657, forward strand.
CTGCTTTCATTAATGTGGTTTTACCTGAACCATTAGGTCCTACCAGCCCGACAATTTGACCAGACTTAACTTCAAAAGAAACATCGTCTAGCGCTTTTTTGGTACGATATTTCTTATTTAAATGACTAACTTTCAATTCTGTTGTCATGATTTTCCTCCTTATAGATAACACTTCACATTTTAGCGTATCATATTTATTTAAATTTAGGTTAATTTCATATTGGTTTTAATTAAATATTATTAATTAAGGAGTAAACTAGCCATACAAGATAAATTTTAGGAGGTTCATGATGATTGTCACAACAACAAATCAAATCGAAGGTAAACAGATAACTGAATATTGCGATATTGTTTTCGGTGAAGCAGTCGCCGGTGTAAATATGTTTCGCGATATCGGTGCAAGTTTTCGTAACGTTTTCGGTGGTCGTTCAAGAGGTTATGAAAATGAAATGATGCAAGCTCGTACTGAAGTGATTGAAGAAATGAAGCAACGTGCGGCTGCAGTTGGTGCCACCGACATTGTTGGCGTTAAGTTTGATTATGATTTAGCCAATGAGATGTTAATGGTGATGTGTTCAGGAACTGCGGTTGTTACTGAAGACAAATAAAAAAAGAGAACGCTTTAAGCGTTCTCTTTTTTTATTTGTCTAATGGTTTCCATTCCCATTCTTGTACTTCAGGAAGATCATCACCAATATCACGAATATAATCGTGGTGTTTTTGTAAAATGCTATCCATCTTACTTGAAAATCCTGCTGCTTTTGTACCATATACTTGATTAGCCACATCTTGTGCTAAATGGAAACGGTCTAATTCGTTCACAACTCTCATATCAAATGGTGTTGTAATATCACCATTTTCACGGTAACCGTGAGGGAAAACATTACGGTTTGTGCGGTCAAAGAAGTAATCACGAATTAAGGTTTCATAACCATGGAAAGCAAAGATAACAGGTTTATCTTTAGTAAAGATACGGTCAAACTCATCATCACTTAATCCACGAGGATCAAATTTTTGTGAACGAAGTTTCATAATATCCACAACGTTTACGAAGCGAATTTTTAGGTCTGGATATTGTTCATGCAAGATTGAAATTGCAGCTAGTGATTCAACGTTTGGTTCCATACCACTTGCAGCAATCACAACATCAGGTTCTTCACCGTTATCAGTTGAAGCCCAGTCAATCACTTTAAGACCTTTATCTACCAATTCAGCTGCTTCTTCAATACTGTAGAATTGTGGACGAGGTTGTTTTGAAGCCACAATTAAGTTCACTTTTTCTTCTGAACGAAGTGTCTTGTCCATCACAGCTAATAAACTGTTAGCATCAGCTGGTAAGTATTGGCGAATGTATTCAGGTTTTTTCTCAGCCAAGTGCGTAATAATACCTGGATCTTGGTGAGTATAACCATTGTGATCTTGTTGGAATGAAGTTGATGTTGCTAATACGTTCAATGATGGGTATTTTTTACGCCAAGGCATTTCATTAGCTTTACGTAACCACTTAAAGTGTTGGGTAATCATTGAATCAACGACACGCAAGAAAGCTTCATATGATGAGAAGAATCCATGACGACCTGTTAGAACATAGCCTTCTAGTAGTCCTTCTGCTTGATGTTCTGATAATTGGGAATCAATAATACGACCTTCAGGACTAATGTATTGATCAACACCTGGTTCAGTTGCTTCTAACCATTGACGAGGTGAAGCTTCAAAAGCATCATATAAACGGTTTGACATCGTTTCATCAGGACCAAATAAACGGAAGTTATCTGGATTTTGACGAATAATATCGCCAATAAAGTCACTCATAACCAACATATCTTGAGCAACCACTTGACCACGTTTTGAGTTGTCTAATGCATATTGACGGTAATCTGGCATTTTAAGTGGTTTAGGATTAATTCCACCATTTGTGATTGGGTTCATTGCCATACGGTGATTACCTTTTGGTGTAAGATCTTCTAATTCTTGAATCAAGCGACCATTTTCATCAAATAATTCTTCTGGACCATATGAGTTTAACCAATCAGTTAAAGCACCTACATGTTCCATATGATGTTGGTCAACAGGAATTGGAATTTGGTGAGCTCTAAATGAGCCTTCAATGACATTGTTATCCCATGTTTTTGGACCTGTCCAGCCTTTTGGTGTACGAACAATTAGCACTGGCCAGTTAGGACGAGTCACATTTTCTGCTCCTTCACGGCGAGCATTTTCTTGGATAGATTTGATTTCTTCAATCGCTTGATCCATCACTTTAGCCATTTCAGGGTTTAATTTATCAGCATCGTTGCCTTCAACAAAGTAAGGTTTCCAGCCCATACCTTCAAAGTATTGTGTGAGTTCTGCATCTGTTTTACGTGCTAGAATAGTTGGGTTTGAAATTTTGTAACCATTCATGTGTACAATTGGTAAAACGGCACCATCTTTAGCAGGGTTGATGAATACATTAGAGAACCACGAAGCAGCTAGTGGGCCAGTTTCAGTTTCACCGTCTCCAATCACAACTGCTGAAATAGTATCTTTATTATCTAAAATTGCACCAACACCATGTGAAAGTGCATAACCAAGTTCTCCACCTTCGTGGATTGAACCTGGTGTTTCAGGAGCTGCATGTGAAGCCACTCCGCCTGGGAATGAAAATTGTTTGAATAGTTGAGTCATTCCAGCTTCATCGCGAGAAACTTCAGGATAGATTTCTGAATAAGAACCATCTAGGTAAGCGTTTGAAACCATTACTTGTCCACCATGACCAGGTCCTTCAATGTAGAACATATCTAGGTCATATTTGTTAATCACACGGTTTAGATGTGTGTAAATAAAGTTTTGACCAGAAATTGTTCCCCAGTGACCGATTGGATGGATTTTTAAATCATCTGCTTGCAGTGGTCTCTTTAACAATGGGTTATCTTTTAAATATAGTTGACCAACTGAAACGTAGTTAACAGCGCGCCAGTATTTTGTCATTAGATCAAAATATTGTTTTGAATTGTAGTCTACCATGTAATTCTTCCTCCGAAATAATTCGCTTGATTTGATAATCCCAGTATAAAGTTTCCCCTTACTAATAGTCAACCATTTATAAAAAAGGTGCGTACCAATTTAAGAAATCTTAATCTTCTAACGAGACAAATGTATGGTAATTCATGTAATCATAGCGTAACCGCATTTGAGAATATTCAAACGGTGTTCCATCATCCAAGAAGAAAATTCCAGATAGTGTCCCTACCGGCTCCGTAGATAATAAATTCAACTCGGTTCTATCTTCTTCAGTTGACGGGCTCACACCAATTGTCAAATAAGATTTTGTCACACCTTGCTTTTTGACTTGTTCAACATACTTAAACAATGATTCAGTCAATGTCTTTTCTTCTAACTGTGGCAAAATCTTAATTGGGATATAACCAGTCTCAATCATAAACGACTGATCATCAAATGAACGCAATCGTTTAAAAGCATAAACAAAGTCCGTGTCTTTGATAAATAAGTCAGTCGCTAATTCTTTAGGGCAGCGCTCAACATTGAATGATAATAATTTTATTTGAGGTGATTGGCCATTCATTTGAAAACTATCACTAATTCCTAAATTAGATCCGTTTTTATAATGAAATACCGAATCATTTTTCACAAATATTGGATTGATGAATGTTCCTGAACCTCGTTTTTGAAAAACTGCACCCTTATCAGCTAATAACTTCAAAGCCCGTTTAATCGAACTACGGCTTACCCCAAAAGTCTGGCTCAATGTTCTTTCATCAGGTAGCTTCATTGTTTCTTGATATTCACCATCTAAAATTTGGTTTTGCAGTTCATGCATGATTTTTTTATAAATTAAGTTTTTTTCCACAAAAGATCCCTCCAAAAAAAACGTAATCAAAGTTCAAGATTTGATTACGTTTTTTTGTAAATTTTAATTATCTGTTACCTTGTCATCTGCTGCTTCTTTGAAAGTTACGAATTTATTAAATGTATACTGTGATACGGTGACAATACCTAAAGCAAACAGTTTAACGATATAAATATTGTAACCTAATTTAGTAGCGAAAATAAATAAAATTAAATTACTAAACATGATTCCAACTAAACCGACCACATAATAATTTAGATAGCGCTTCAATAAATTATCTTTAACTTTGAAGTTGTAGTGAGCATTCAAAAAGAAATTGGAAGTGAGTCCTAATGTTGAACTGACAAAATTTAAAATTTGTGTAGATTCAAAAATAGTATGTAAAATGAAAAAACTTCCAAAATCAACAACCAATCCACTAATTCCAATTAGACAATAAATAATAAAATCCCGATTGATTTTTGTATGTTGAGTTACAGGCGACATGAATTATCTTCCTATTCCGATTATGTAATTTATGCTTTTGGCATACTTTCATATTTTAACGCTTTTAAGTTCTTTTTCCAAAGATAAATCTGTTTTTTAAGAAAACTTACGCTTTAAAAAAGGGGCTACCTTTTAGTAGCACCCTTTTATCTCGTGTGGTGTAATTCTTTTTTATGATCAAAACGCTCTTTGGCATAAGAAATTAAGTGATCAATTAAATCTGGATAAGTAATACCCGCAAGCTCAAATAATTTTGGATACATACTGATGTTGGTAAATCCTGGTAACGCATTTAACTCATTAAAAACAATTTGTGAGTCAGAATTTTGTAACATGAAGTCAACACGTGCAAGTCCTGAACATTCTAGGATGTCATAAACTTTCAAGGCTTCGGCTCTCACTTCTTCAGTAAGTTCTTCAGAAATAGGTGCTGGAATAGCTAACGTTGCACCAGATTCATCAATGTATTTATTTTCATAGCTATAAAATTCACCTTCGGGTGTGGTGATTTGACCAACACCACTTGCTTGAGGATTTTCATTTCCCAAAACGGCAACTTCAATTTCAACACCATTAATTGCTTCTTCAACTAGCACTTTATCATCGTATTCAAAAGCTTCAGCAAGTCCTTTGTTGAAACTTTCTTCATCAATCGCTTTACTAATTCCTACCGAAGAACCTTGGTTTGATGGTTTGATGAAAACGGTTGACCCTAGTTTTTGTGAGACTTTGTCATAGGTCCAGTCATCTTGTGTATGGCGTTTAACAATTACCCAATCTGCTACTTTAATACCCGCACTTTGGGCAATAATTTTTGTGAAATCTTTATCCATTGTGACAGCAGTGCTCAAGACATCTGATCCTACAAACGGTTTATTTAAGATTCTAAATAATCCTTGTAAAGCACCATCTTCACCAATGTTACCGTGCACAATTGGGAAAAAGACATCAACATCTTGGTAGTCACCTAATTGCACAATATTTGCAACATTTTCAACAGCCGCTTTATTTTCTACTTCAAGATGTGGATTATCAAATAATTGTTTTGATGTTTCTAAATCCACCATAAATCCTGATTGGGTTAAGGCCATTGGGTACACTTCATATTTAGCTTTATCGATAGCTTCATAGATATTTTTAGCTGATTGAACGGATACTTCATATTCAGAAGAATTCCCACCAAAAATCAAGCCTACTTTTGTTTTTTTCATTATGTAAATTTCCTCTCAGTTAATTACTGTAGTATGGTTGTATTATACTACGAGTTAATTTAATTCAAAAATATTTTTTAAATATAAACTTTAAAGTTAACTTTTTTCCTAATTTTTGCTTATAATGTCAGTAATAGGAGGAGTGTTTTTATGATTCAATTTAAAAAGAAAAAAAGCTTATTGCTTTTTGGAGCACTATTTTCAGTTACTTTATTGGTAGGTAATCAAAACAATTATACTGAAGCTGCCACATTCACGAAAGCTGAAAAGCAACAAGTTGAAAGCATTCAATCTCGTTACAATAATTTAGATAAAACACCGATTAACGCACAAACGCTTTATCAAGATGTTCCCAGTTTGATTGAGCCATTTCAACCAGGTAAACTACCTGATAGTTATATCTCAAACACAATTGCTTACATTAACTACTATCGTGACTTGTTTGGTTTGCCTGCCATCACTTCTTTGCCAGAAGAAAATAGTGATGCACAATTAACTGCTTCCATTATGGCAGCAGCTCAGGCAACACCTTTTAAAAATCAACATGGCTTACCTAATGCCACTAAACCTGATTTTGTTTCTGATGACGATTGGAAAATTGCACAGCAAGTTTCTAATTCATCAAACTTAAATTTCAACATCTATGATCAAAGTGCTGGTGATGTGATTACAGATTTAGTTCGTGATAACTACAACTTAACAGGCAATGATACTGGTCATCGTGCTTGGCTACTATCTTCTCGTATCAGTAAAACTGGTATTGGTGCTGCTTATGGTAGTAATGGTTTCCGTTATTTTGTACAACCTGTGATGTATGGTAATGATATCTTCAAACAACCTTCAAAAAGTACTGTTACTTATCCATCAAGCACATTATTCCCAATTGAAATGATTAATAGTCGAAATACCCCTTGGTCTATCTATCTATCTGATAAAGCTATTTTTAGTACACCTAAAATTACGGTTAAAGATGTTGATACTGGACAAGTTGTCGATGCTCAAAACGTGTCGAACTATAGTCAAGATCAATTTGGTAATTTTCACACAATTATCACATTTTCTCCCGGGGATTTGCCGTTAGTCTCAACTCATGAATATTACGTAGAAGTTGAAGGCGTTTACAGCTACAACTTTAAGTTATTTAATCAAGTTGCTGCCAACCAACCCGAAATCACTTTGACTGATGAAGAAGCGGTCAAAAAACCAACTTCAACCACGAATCCAACTACTACACCTGCACAAACAAAACCAACTGCACAAACACCTAAAGTTGAAATTTCACCTAATGAATTTCGAAAGAACTTAATGAAAAAAGCCGAGTTTATTCGCGATTCACTAGAGTCTCGTAATAATTTTCAATATTTAGTTTTTGGACGTTCTTACCAAGACGGGAATGATTTTTATAATTTGGGAGATGACCAATGGTTTAAGGATTTCTTTGAATTTTCAAATCCAGATATTAAAGCTGGTTTAATTGATATTTCTTCTAGAATGCTTGATCGTCAAGTCTACACAAGTCCTTATCCAAGTCAAAGAGAATCAACTTATCATTTCTTAAATATTGGCGAAACGCTCCCTTATGGCCAAACAATTACAGTTGGTCAAGAAGTTTGGTACTACTTAGGTCCCAAACAATGGGTTAAGCAAATCAGCCAATGATGGTAATTATACTTAGAAGGTATAATTATGTATCAAAATTCAAATCAAAAGGTCGCTGGAATTACTATCAGAAACTTTAACATGTAAACTTTTCAGCTCACGACTTGATGAGTTGAAAAGTTTTTATTTTAAAAACTACTTGCCTTGAAGTGAAATTCAAGGTTTAAAATGAATTCATCAACTAAATAACTAGTTTTGAAAAGAGGTGCTCAAAAATAACAATTGGAATACTAACAGTTATCGTGATTATTTCAAAATAGGCATGAACTGAGTTTTTTTATATTAAAGTCTTACGTAATGCAGTAATATCAATTAACCCTATCAATAGGTCAAATAAATTAGTTAATTCTTGTACTTAAGAAAAATGGGAGGTCAAAATATGTATCAAGATTTAAATCAAAAAGTTGCCGTTGTTACTGGTGGTTCAAAAGGAATTGGAACAGCTATCAGTCGCCGATTTGGTGAAGAAGGCATGAAAGTTGTTATTAATTACAACTCCGATCAAAAAGGCGCTCAAAAAGTTGTTGACTTAATCAAAAAACACGGTGGCGATGCCATTGCGATTCATGCTGATATTTCAACAGAGGACGGCGTTTCACATTTACTTGAAACAGCCGTATCAGAATTCGGTGGACTTGATGTTTGGGTAAATAACGCTGGTATGGAAAATAAACATGAAACCAAAAAATTAACACTCAAAGATTGGCAACGTGTTATCGATGTCAACTTAACCGGAACTTTCTTGGGAAGTCAAAAAGCACTTAACCACTTCTTAGATAAAGATAAACCTGGTAGCATCATCAACATTTCTAGCGTTCACGAACAAATTCCATGGCCTACTTTTGCTCACTATTCCGCAAGTAAAGGTGGCGTTAAGTTGCTTACACAAACTATGGCATCTGAATATGCTCGTCATCATATTCGGGTTAATAACATTGGCCCAGGTGCTATTAAAACGCCAATTAATGCTGAAAAGTTTGATGATCCAAAACAACTTGAAGAAACCACTAATATGATTCCGATGAAAGAAATCGGTGAACCTAAAGATGTTGCAGCAGCCGCTGCATGGCTGGCTTCAAATGAATCCAAATATGTAACTGGTATCACTTTATTCGTTGATGGTGGAATGACACTTTATCCTGCTTTCATGGATGGTAAAGGATAAAAAAAATAATCGCATACTAGTATGCGATTATTTTTTTTACCAAATTTTCCACCAAGGTTTTGATTTTTTTTGTGATGAAACCGCTTCTTTGACTTCTGTCACTTTATCTTTCAATGAATCGATTTTATCATCTTTTTGAGTTAACTCTGATTCTTTTTCATCTAGAGCTTCTTTTGTTTTTTCAAGCTCTGCTTTAGCTTGTTCAAGTTCTGCTTCAAGCTCTGTAACTTTTGATAAATCTTCAGATTCATCCTTCACTTCAGTATCTTGAGCTTCTTCTTTGGTAAGTAGCTCTTCTTTCTTTGAAGTTGGCTTAGCTTGTGCTTTTGGCTTAGCCTTTGATTTGGGTGAGTCAGAATTTGCAAAGTGTGCTGTAATTGATTCAACACCTTCATCTGAAATCACAAATTTGTTACCTACTTTTTCAACATATTGTTGTCTACTTTCATCTTTAAGTAGCTTATTGATTGTCGTTTTTGAAACGCCAAGTTCTTCTGAAAGTTCGCGAACTGTCTTTGACATGAAAACCCCTCCGTCGTGTATTTATCAATTATAATCGTACCATTTATATTATGATTTGTGTAATAAAATTTTGCGAAATTCGATTTTTATAATAAGGTTACTTAATTTATTTTGATTTCGAATAGTTAATTTGAAAAAAATAATTTCAAGAATGATAAAATAAGGTTAATTACTATTATGGAGGTATTTTATGATAATTGTTTGGTTCAAAAATGATTTAAGACTTAATGACAACACAGCTTTGATTGAAGCAATAAAAACCAATCAACCGATTATGTGTGTTTTTCAAATTAATAATCCGCAACTACTAGAAAATAGCAAGAGCCAAGATTACTTCTTTCAATCTGTTCAAGTATTCAATGATAATTTAATTCAAATTAATCAGCCTTTGCATTTTATTTATGGCGATACCGAAGATAGCTTTGATAAACTCCTTACTCAATTTCCTGAAACAAAAGCCATCTACACCAATATTTCTGAACGTGGATATGGTCTTGAACGTGATCATCTTATTCGAAAGGTTGCCCAAAATCATACCGTCGATTTTTATGGCTTTATGGACCACCATTTAATTGGTGCACATGAATTGCTTAAAAAAGATCAAACGCCTTTTAAAGTATTCACACCTTATTATAATCAATGGAAAAAACTAGCTAAACCAGCATTTCAAAAAGTAGATTTAGAGAAGTTTAAGCACTTAGTTATTCAAAGACAAGAGATTGATTTATTTAAAGAAGGAACTGCTAAATTAAAAGAACTGACTGAAAATATTGAGCAGTCTTTTAATACCAATTTAAAACAAGTTCGTGAATCTTATGATGAATTCATTGATAACCGCTTAGAGGATTATCCAAAAGACCGTGACTTTCCTTCTTTAAATGGCACAAGTGATTTATCAAAAGACCTCACAACTGGATTGATTTCTATTCGCGAAGTTTACTGGCGTCTTGTACAGCATGCACCCGAAAGTGATGCTAAACAAGCTTTTATTCGTCAACTCTGTTGGCGAGACTTTTACAATATGGTTTATGCTTATAATCCAGATGCAAAAAATTTAGAAATTAAATCAGAATATCGCAAAATTAATTGGCGCTATAGCGAAGAGGATTTCCAGAAATGGATAGATGGTGAAACTGGTTATCCACTTGTGGACGCTGCTATGAAACATTTTAAACAAACAGGTGAATTGCACAATCGTCTTAGAATGGTAGTTGCTTCGTTTTTGACTAAAGATTTACTGATTGATTGGCGTTGGGGCGAAAAATATTTCAGTGAACAGCTGATTGACTATGATTCAGCTTCAAACATTGGCGGTTGGCAATGGGCTTCTTCAACTGGTACAGATGCTGCACCTTATTTTAGAATTTTCAATCCTACAACACAAAGCGAACGCTTTGATCCAAAAGGTGACTTCATCCGTCAACACTTGCCCAATCTAGCAAATTTATCCAATAAAGATATCCACAAGCCTAATGATTCTCAACGTCAAACATTAGGATATCCACAGGAAATCGTTGATCACAAATTTGCACGACAACGTGCACTCGAAGCTTTTAAAGGTTAACTGTTAAAACGTTCAAATTTGAACGTTTTTTTTATTGACATTGTGTGAAGAAATCATTAAACTATTATTTCGTTAGCTAACTAACAAAAAGGAGGTATTACTTTGAAAAAAAATATGAGCCGTTTACTTAAAATTGCTTCAAATAATTTGACTAGAAGCTTTAACAACTTTGCTGTGCAGTACGATTTAACTAGCACTCAAATGTCAATTTTAGATTTTATTAGTCTTTCAAATGGTCCCGCTTTACAAAAAGAAATCGAACATGAGTTTGTGATTAAGAGATCAACTGCCACCAACTTATTAAAGTTAATGGAAAAAAAAGAACTGATATATCGTGTTGAAAATCCTGAGGATAGTCGTCAGAAGTTCATTTATCTCACATCTAAATCAAAAGAGCTGATTAATTCAATCAAAAACTATATGAAGTTAGAGCAAGATCAACTGTACGACACTTTTACAAAAGAAGAAATCGAAACATTTGAATCTATTTTAAATTATTATATTAATAAATAAGGAGGAATTTTCTTGGTATCTAAAATTCAACCCAAAACGCTTATGGCAGTCATCGCAACAGGTATTATGTCATTTTGTGGTGTTGTTGTTGAAACAGCTATGAATATTGCATTTCCTGCACTAATGACGGAATTTCAAGTTGGGACATCAACAGTACAATGGATGACAACTTCTTATCTTTTAACATTATCAATTATCGTTCCATTATCCGCAACACTGAAGAAGAGATTTACTAACAAAACGCTTTTTAGTTATGCTATTTTATTTTTTATTGTTGGTGTAGTGATTGATGCTATTGCACCAAACTTTATACTATTAATTCTGGGTCGGGTAATTCAAGGTATCGGAACGGGAATTGCACTTCCATTAATGTTCAATATTATATTAGAACAAGTGCCTAAAGAAAAAATAGGAATCATGATGGGAGTAGGATCACTTATTACCGCGATAGCACCTGCTGTCGGACCTACTTTTGGCGGATTAATCATTTCTAATCTTGGATGGCGCTACATTTTTATCATTTTAATTCCGGTTTTAGTCGTGACCTTTTTACTTGGTTTTATCTCTATTCAGCAAGCTAGTCAAACATCTAAAACTAATTTTGATTATCTAAGTCTTGCTTTTATTATGTTAACTTTTGTTGGATTGATTATTGGTTTAAGTAACATGGGTACACATTCTTTAATTAGTTTACCCGTTATTGGATTTTTAGCAGTCGGTTTACTAGGATTATTAGCATTAATTGTTCGTTCTAATAGAATTGATAATCCCGTTATTAACTTCACTATTTTGACAAACAAAAAATTCAGTATTCACTTATTTTCTTTCTTTGTTTTGCAATTTTTAACTTTATCTTTTTCTTTCATACTACCTAACTACATTCAACTTGTTAATAATAGCAATGCCACAGTTGCTGGTTTATTATTATTACCTGCCGCTTTAATGGGGGCAATACTATCGCCTTTTAGTGGATTAATATTAGATAAATTCGGTCCACAAAAACCCATAATATTAGGATCTTCATTAATTTTGATAGGTACTTTACTATTTTGGATATTTAGCTCAAATCTATCAAATCTGTTAATCACTATTTTCTACATTGTCTACATGATTGGATTAGGATTTGCATTTGGTAATATTATGACCAATAGTCTTAAACAACTTTCAAAAGAACAAAACGCTGACGGAAATGCGCTGCTAAACACATTGCAACAATTTGCTGGTGCAATGGGAACTGCCGTGATTTCAACAATTATCACGCAAACCCAACAAACCACTCACTCTTATGTAAATGGTGCGCATAATGCCATTATTTTATTAGTTATATTAAGTATTTTAGAAGTTGTTTTAATTTCAACAGCACTAAAAAAGAAGAAGCCTCATTAGGCCTCTTCTTTTTTTAGATACTTATATTCTTTGAATGACAATACAACACCTACGATGCGAATCACCCATCCGATAAAAGCTACAATGAAACCAGGTAACATCGACATTATGAATTGCGATAATTTTTGCTCATCGATAGCTTGTGAATTTTGTTGTAATTGTTTAAGTAATTTTTGATCGATGTGAACAGCTTGAAATAACACAAAAGCTAAAATTGTAAATACTGCCCCAACCAATAATACAATTGCGCCTCGTTTTTTGACTGCGTCTTTAGGTGATTTAGCAATAACGTAAACCGTTCCTAAAATTAAAATCGCAGTTGTAATAAAAAAGATGTTTGCAGCTGGGATAATTAATGAGACAATCCCCACAATAAACAGCCATAAATAAATTGATTTAAACTTTGACAAACTTTCCATGATAATTCCTCCATTAATATAGGTCCTTTCAACTGTAACATGTTAGAAAAAAAGAGTACCCAATTGTGGGTACTCTTTAAATTATCTTAAGCTTTTTTACGTGATTTTTGAGTGATGAAGTACATAATTGCTGAGAAGACAATAGCTGCACCTGCACTCAGTAATTGAACTGCTGAAGTTTGTGTTAACAAAATAAGAATTAGGATTGTTGCAAACCCAGCAATATATAAGCTTCCTTTTATATTAACAGGACGTTCAACGTCCTTTTTAGTGAAGTGAAACACCATTACAGAAAGTGTCGTTGGTAAGAAAATCACCAAGGAAATCACTGATGTTAATTGTGATAAGATTTCGAATCCACCAGATAAAGATAACAGCATAGATAATACATAAGTTACAATAATTGCTACCGCTGGTACATTTTTAGCATTTTTCTTAGCTAAGACTTTAGGAAGCATACCATTTTGCGCCATAGCGCCAACAGGTCTAGGTGCCCATAAAGCAACAGCCATTGCAGCTCCTGCCATTGAAACAACACTACCAACAGCCACGATTCCTGATCCAACTGGTCCTAGAATTCGACCAAAGGCAGCTTGAACCGGCACTGTATTTTGTGCAAGTTCTGTTCCTAAAATACCAATAGATACAGCTTGTAACAAAATGTAAAATGCTGAAACTAGTGCAATAATTGTCACTAAAGCACGTGGTAAATTACGTGTTGGATTCTTCATATCCGCAGCAATCAATGGTAATGATTCAAAACCACCGAATGCGAAGTAAATAAGTAAGATAGCTTGTGAAAAACTATCAAAACTAATCCCTTGAGGCGGTACAACTGGTGAATAATTGCCTTGTTTGATGAAGAAAACACCAATAACAATGAATAAAACTAATGGTAACAACTTAGCGATAGTCATAATATTGTTAATGTACTTCGCTAATGTTACACCTGACAAGTTAATAATGGCTAAAACTGCAAATATAGCAACAGTTAACACTTTTTGTGTGAATTCACCACTTAGAAATGATAATGAACCGCCCAAAATTTTAACTAAACCACTAATGATGGTGGCTAAAATCGTAATCTGTAACATACAATTTAATAATCCAACAATATACCCCACAAAATCACCGAAAGCTTCTTTTGCATATAAGTATGGACCACCATCTTCTTTAAATAATGACGCATTTTGAGCGATAGATAATGCTACTGTTAAAACAAGTACAGCAGCTAATAAAAAGGTTAATAGACTTGCAGTCCCCACCTTGGCATAAGCAGAATTGGGAATTAAATAAATCCCTGATCCAATAATTCCGTTAATTCCGATTAATACAATACTCCAAAAACCTAATTTATTCTTTTCTTTTTGTTCACTTTTTCCCATTATAAAACACTCCTATCGAAAATTAATTGACTGTTTGCTTAGTTATTATTTTGATAGTAGCGCCAATAATAATGAGTAAGTGCCATTCCTATTTTATTTTGTAAACTGTTTTGCAATTGATTTTTCATAACTACTGGCTCCTTTTAATGTATTTTTTGCTTGATTAATGGCTTAAGAACGCCAATACATCAAACAAAAAGGAACCGACATCAGGTGTCCTGTTTCCATAATGGTTTTATCCTTTCTCGTTACTATTTTTTGTAGCATATATAAAGTAAAATGGCACTGCTAAAATTAAAACGATAAGTACTCCGATAAACTGACTTAATGAAGCCTGTGTAAGTAATACAATACTGATTAAAGCTGCTAGGACTGCAATTGTTTTGCCACCTTTAACTTTAAATGTTCTTTCTTCTTTTTTAGTATATCTAAATACCACAAGCGCCAATGTTGTTGGAATAAATAACAAGAATGTAATGACTGAACTCACCTGTGAGAGATAAACAAAACTGCCACTAATAGAAATAAACATCGAAACAACTAAAGTTACAATAATTCCAATGTAAGGCATTTGTCGTTTATTTTCTTTGGACAAAAATTCAGGTAACATTTTGTTTTTTGAAAGTGCAATTGCTGGGCGTGGTGTCCAAAAGGCAGTTGCGACACTTGCTCCAGCACTGGCTACAATGGTCCCTGCAGCAACTACTATTCCACCAATAGGCCCAAGTATTCTTTGAAAGGCATCTTGTATTGGTACAACACTAGTTGCTAAATCTGGTCCTAAAATCCCAATAGAAACAACTTGAAGGGCAATATAGATAACTGAAATCAAAGAAATAGTTACGATTAAAGCTCTGGGTAAATTCTTTCTAGGATTTTCCATTTCACCAGCCACTAGTGGTAATGCTTCAAAGCCACCAAAAGCGTAGAAAATTAAGAAAACGGTTTGAGCAAAGTTAGAAGGTTCAAAAGATTGTGGTAGTGTAAGAGGTTGAAAATTTTGACCTTTTAAAAAGAAAATTCCGATACATAAGAATAAAAACAACGGAATTAATTTTGAAAAAGTCATCAAATTATTAACATATTTTGTTAATTTTAATCCTCTAACATTTAAAATAATCAAAACTAAAAATGTCATCATAATCGCGACAGTCTTAATCCATCCGCCAGCAAATACTGGTGATATTCCTGCCAGTGTCGTAATAAAACCGTTAACAACAGTCGCCAACACAAAAATTTGTGCTAACCAATTTAAAATTCCAACTTCATAACTTACGAAGTTTCCAAATGCTTCTTTTGTATAGAGATACGGACCGCCATCTTCTTTGAAAAGCGAAGCATTTTCCCCTATAACTAAAGCAATTAGTAAAACTAAAAATGAGGCGAACACAAAGGCTAGTAAACTAGCTGTCCCCATTGATTTATAGGCGTTATTGGGTAACAGAAAAATTCCTGATCCCATCACGCCATTAATTCCGAGTAGTACAATACTCCAAAAGCCAAGTTTGTTTTTATTTTGATTTGATTTCTTCATAGTAATAATCTCCCATTAATTTTTAGTAATTGAATTATTGATTAGCTAAAATTAATAAGATGTCGATGGTCATAAAGAAATTCTTGTACTTGGTGATATCTCATACATCTGCTCCTACTATTTAAAATCTGCGTTTTAAATGTTGGAATGATGTACTAAACAAAAAGGTATTGTCATTAATAATTTCAAATTGGTTTCTTTAATTAACAATCTCAACTTCCTCTCTGAAGTAATTACTAAGTAAAAGTTAGTTTCTTCTATAATATATGAAATAAAACGGAATTGCGACCACAAATGTTAAAATAAGTGAAATCCATTGAATAAAGGTGGTCTGTGTTAACAAAATAACACTAAAAATAATAACTAGGATAGGGATAATTAAGCCACCTTTAATTGTAAATGACCCTTTTCTTTCCTTGTGTTTAAATCTAAACACAATTAATGCTAATGTTGTTGGAATAAAAATAACAAACGTGATGACAGAGCTAATTTGTGATAAGAAAACAAAACTACCGCTTAATGAAACTAGAAGTGCGATAATCATTGATACGATAATACCATATTGTGGCATTTCAAATT
Source organism: Holzapfeliella floricola DSM 23037 = JCM 16512 (assembly GCF_001436605.1). Classification (GTDB taxonomy): domain Bacteria; phylum Bacillota; class Bacilli; order Lactobacillales; family Lactobacillaceae; genus Holzapfeliella; species Holzapfeliella floricola. The sequence goes on from NZ_AYZL01000006.1 coordinate 61,930, forward strand.
TATTTTTCTTTGATAAAAACTGTGGCAACATTTTATTTTCTGACATTGCAACACCTGGTCTAGACATCCAAAAAGCACCTGCAACACAGGCCCCTGCACTTGCCACAACGGTACCGGCCGCAACAATTGCTCCCCCAAATGGTCCTGCAATTTTAGTAAAGGCATCTTGAACTGGGACGACACTGTTAGCTAAATCACTACCTAATATCCCAATTGAAACAATTTGTAATAGAACATAAATTAGTGACACCATTAAAATTGTTGTAACAATCGCACGAGGAAGATTTTTTCTTGGGTTTTTCATTTCCCCAGCAACAAGCGGAAGTGATTCAAAGCCACCAAAAGCATAAAAGATCAAAAAGATTGTTTGTGAAAAGTTATTAGGCTCCAAAACACCCTCAGCAATTAATGGCTGGTAGTGAGCACCGTTTAAGAAGAAAATACCTACAGCTAAGAAAAGTACCAATGGCACGAGTTTTGAAATTGTCAAAATATTATTAACGTTTCGATTGAGCTTCAATCCTCTGATATTCAAAAGCATTAATAATAAGAAGACAATAACGATTGTGATATTTTTAATAACTGTATCGTAAAAAATGGGGGAGACTCCTGATAGCGTTGTCACAAACCCATTCACAACTGTCGCAAAAGCAACAATCTGTGCAATCCAATTAATAACACCAATTTCATAACCTATAAAATCACCAAAAGCTTCTTTAGTATAAAGATATGGTCCACCATCATCATTAAACAATGAAGCGTTTTCAGCGATAACTAAAGCAATGAATAATGCTAAAATCATTGCACATAAAAAAGCAAGTATACTTGATGTTCCCATTGACTTATAAGCATTATTTGGTAGTAAAAATATTCCAGAACCAATAATTCCATTGATTCCTAATAATACAATACTCCAAAAGCCTAACTTATTTGACTCTTTATCCAAAATGAATCGCTCCTATTTTTTAACTGCTATTTTAAAATAGAAAAAATTTAAAAATAGCGTTATGATAAGTATGTTAGTGATTAAAATATGATTTTAATTACCCACAACCAATTAGTGTAATTTAAATTTAGCTACAGGTAAAGGAGTATTGAAAATAATGTTTTACTTTTTAACAGATTTTTGGTCATATAGCTTTTTTGAAGGTAGTCAAAGCGATTTAAGTATCATTATCCGCTTCGCCTTGATTATTATTGTTCTCGGATTTTTAGCATGGACTGCTTTTGATTATTTCAGGAATAAAGATTCAATGCGTAACCGTGACATTTTGATTGTATTAGTTATCTTCTCTGCTTTATTGGTACTTAATCAATATTCAAGTTTCCAACAAGCACATAACTCATTTAATAATTCAGCACAAGTTAAAACATTTCTTGATGCAGTTAAAGTTAATCAAAATACTGACACCGATAAAATATTTGTTAACCAAACCTCACTTTCTAGCGGTATGATTTTAAATATTGGTGGTAGTAATGGACGCTTTTATAAAGTACAGTTCAATAACGACAATGCCGTAAGCTCGTATGACTTAACGGAAACCAATTTAATTAACACAAAAGATATTAAATATATTAATTAACTAGGGGGAAAAGTAATGTTTAACTATGTTGATATTGGTCTTAAATTAATTTTAGCCTTCACAACTGTGATTATTCAAATTAACGTCTTTGGTAAAGGAAACTTGGCACCTAGTAATGCTGTTGATCAATTACAAAACTACGTTCTAGGGGGAGTTATCGGGGGGATGCTTTACAGCAAAGACGTTACTCTCCTTCAATTCTTTATTGTCTTGCTAGTTTGGTCTTTTATTGTATCATTTGTTAAGCTACTAACTAATCACAGTCGTTTCTTCAAACGTGCAATTGACGGTTCACCGGTAACAGTCATTAAAAATGGTCAAATCAATGTTGACGTTTTAAATAGCATTGGCTTATCTGCTCACGATTTATCTTTCAAACTACGTTCCACAGGTGCTTTTGATATTCGCAAAGTTAAACGTGGTGTAGTTGAACAAAATGGTCAATTGACAGTTACTCAGGTTGGCGATGAAACCATTAAATATCCTATTATTATGGACGGCCAAATTGATGAAGATGCGCTAGATGTCATCAACCGTGATGAAGATTGGTTAATGAGACAGCTTAAACTTAGAGGATATGAACTTAATCAAATCTATATGGCTAATTATCTCTCACACAAAATTGTTATCTTCCCTTACTCAGGTATTGGTGATGAAGATGATGAAAAAAGTGAACACGATGAAAAAGAAGCCGATGAAAAATTTAAGGCTGACGAAAAATAAAAAAGGTTTCTCGATATACTCGAGAAACCTTTTTTATTTTGTTAAAGTCGATTTAAATAACGCTAATGGCAGTGTTGAAATAACATACATAATAACTCCAACCAGAACAACATTAAACGATAGATATGAGGTATATTGAATAACTGTTGCCGCAAACTCCCCTATAAAATTTGAAAAATCAAAAAGTGATGAAACAATTGCTAAAATCATAAACAATATTGTCAATATTAAGCCCAGACTTGATACTACTGACAAAAACTCTTTGAGAGCTAACTTCCAAGTTAAATTTGACTTTCGCATTCTATTCAAAATAATCACTAGTAAAATAAGTGCAATTAATAAAATGCCAATAGCTACTATCCAAAACAATGTAACCGCATTGGACAACGTTGTTAATGCATCTAAATCAAATGCACTTAAAACTGCGTATTGCGATGTTTGATCATTTTCTTGTAATGCCACTTTGATTCGTTTGGCTTTTGTTGCGCTGCTATCATCAATAATATTTATCAACGTAGTTTTGATTTCAGATGAAATCTGCAAGCTGTTATTTCTAAAATTATGAATGCCAGACGTATAATCAATCATGTCGTTCATGACATCTTTTACCTGCTCTTCATTTAAAATTTTAGCTGACAGTTGATTTTGATCATTTGAAACAGCATTAGACAGTTTAACGAATTGTCGATTAATGTAGTTAGACATATGTGTTGAATCATTTAGATTTGACTTCATAAAACTTGGGTTTAGATAGGTAGCCATTAGTAAAATTGATAGTATAATCACCAAAATATCACTCACTAAAAAACCAGCTAAACTTTTTGGCTGAGTCTTTGCTGTTTTTTTAGCCGTTGATGTTACCCTTTTTGACCTCTTCAGTTCCTTTGTAGCCATTATTATGCACCTCAGACTTTTTATTTAATTCTCTTTTTAGATTATAACATATTCTATAAAATCCTATTAAAACCTAACACTTACTATTTACAAGTTGATTAAAATTGCCTACAATTAAAACAATTAAAATTTATATAGAGGTGTCCTTATGTCACAGTCAATCACTCATGTTCTTGATTTAATTAATCAAAGAACTAGTATTCGAAAATTTAAACCTATGTTACTTTCTGGTGACGATAAAAAGCAAATTACTAAGGCTAGTTTCAGTGCTCCAACGACTCAGTTTAGACAAGCTGGTTCAGTTATTGAAGTCTCAGATCCTAAAATCAAGCAACAACTAGCTGAAATTTGTGGCCAATCTTATGTTGCTAACAACGGTCTTTTGCTTGTTTTTATAGCAGACGAGTACCGTAATATTGCGATTGCTAAAGAACAAAATCAAGAACATTTTATGTACAAAAAACCTATTTCTCTTATTAATGCAATTGTTGATACTTCACTAATGGCACAAAATGCTAGCTTAGCTTCTGACAGCTTAAATATTGGTTCAGTATATTTGGGTAGTATTTTAAATGATACACAAAAAGTCATCGATTTGCTCAAACTTCCAAAATATACTTTTCCTCTATTTGCTATGGCGTTTGGTTATCCTGATGATAAGCCAGACATTAAACCAAAACTGGATGATACTAACCGCCTATTTGAAAACAGCTACGACACAAATCACATCAATTCCATCAATTTTGACACCTATGATAAAAAAGTTAAAGATTATTACGATAGTCGTGACTCCCATAATCGAAATGACTCTTTCATTACACAAATAGCTCAAGGGGGTCACTTAATACAAGGAAAAAGATTAGATATTGCCAAAATACTTAGTAATCAAGGTTTTGACTGGCAATAAAAAAGACGACAATTGTCGTCTTTTTTATTGTTTAAAAGTTTGTACACGAGATGAATGACTCGATAACCACCATTGTGCTACTTCTTGTGGATTTTCACCATTTCTAATTCTCAACATGACTTGGCTAATATCTTGTTCATCCCATTTGAAGTTTTTAAGTAGTCTATATGCTTCTGGATAGTCATCTTTCAACCCTTGTCGTGCAATTGTGTTGATTTTTTCAGATTCACCCATTATTTTTTTAGGATCTTGCAAAATTTTCAAGTGATACTTTGCAAATATCCAATGTGGTGACCAACCAGTTACAACAACATCTTGATGATTCTTAACAGCTTGACCTAAAACGACTGCCATCGCACCTGATGAAGATGTACTAACTTGCCAACCTTTTAAATTAGTATATTCTTTTGTGGCATTTTGTGCGTAATCAACTATCGATTCAGAGGGTTCAATTCCTGTAATCGTTTTGTTTGCTTCGTTTTTTAAATCTTCAATAGAATTGGCCTTCATATAATCAGGCACCACCAACCCTACTTGAGCCTTATCATAATTAACACCTAGTAAATCGAGTTGATTTTTATACTCAGCGTACTCATTCTTGTGAGTTGTTGGTAACCAGGCACACAACATCGCATCTGCCTGTTTAGTGGCTACTGACTTCCACATAATTGAATCATCTAATGGCATAATATCAACATCGTACCCTGCTTGACGTAACAATTCACCTGCAACATTGGTTGTAGCTACTGCATCATCCCATTCGACATAGACTAACTTAATATGTCCTTTGGAATGGTTGCCTGAGGTCGTAGCGGCTTGCACAACACCCCCAGTTACTGTCAGTAAAATTAAGGCTACAGCGGCTATAATATGAACTTTATGTTGATGCTTTCTACTTTGAGCATCTATCAATTTTCGATGTGCAACATGGCGGTTTATATTATGAGCAAATCGATCAATAATAATAGCCATAATAACAAGTGCCAGACCGTTTACAAAACCGTGTCCGACTTGGGCACGTTGGACCGCAGATAAAACGCCACGACCAAGGCCAGGAGCACCAATCATTGATGCAATAACGACCATTGATAATGACATCATAATGGTTTGGTTGGCCCCTTCTAAAATCGTATTACGCGCATAAGGCAAATCAAGCTTAAATAATCTCTGCGTATCTGTTGAACCAAATGAAGCAGAAGTTTCAACTAAAGACTTCGGTACTTGATGAATACCTAAATTCGTCATTCTAACAACCGGTGGCAAAGCAAAAATCACTGATGATACAACACCTGGCATAACTCCTATTCCAAAAAAAGCAACAGCAGGAATTAAATAAACAAATCCCGGCATCGTTTGCATAAAGTCAAGAAAGGGTGTGATTATCTTTGAAGCAGTTTGACTTTTAGCATCTAATATTCCCAAAGGAACCCCGATAATTAGTGCAATTAAACTTGAAACCATCACTAATGTTAATGTGCTCATTAAATCATTCCACAAGTGTTGATTGTAGATAAATAATAATCCTAAAAAACTAAAAATTGTTAATCCTAGTTTTTTGCCTGAAATATAATACGCTGTCACAACGATGAGTAACATTAACACAAACGGATTAATCCAAATTAAAAAGTCGCTAATCCAGTCGATACCCCCTTGTCCAATTGTTTGAATAACATTAAACAGTTGCGCAAATGTTTGTGTAAACCATTGCACAAATCCGTCAATCCATTCAGCTATCGGCAGCCGGGGGACGTCTATGTTAGCAGTCATTTTTTCTTTTTCCTCCTAGTAATTTTAAACATAATCAATTTATGCCTTCATTGTAACAATAATTTTAAAAATATCACGTATTAATTTAAATTTACCTAAAACAAAATATAAATAAAAACACTAGCTATGAGCTAGTGTTTTTGTTTGGGACTTAATTAAGCATTTTTCCATGAATTAACTTTGTCTTGATGACTAGCAATCCAATCTTGCGCAGCTTTTTCTGGTTTTTCACCATTACTGATTGCAAGCATTACACTGTTAATATCTTCGTTACTCCATTTGAAGTTTTTAATTACTTTGTAAACTTCAGGTTTATCTTCTTTAAGACCTTGGCGTGCAACTGAGTTGATTGATTCAGCAGCACCCATTGTACCTTTTGGATCTTCTAAGAACTTAAGATCGTATTTAGCGAACATCCAGTGTGGTGCCCAACCAGTTACAACGATTTCTTGTTTGTTCTTGTATGCTTTATCTAAAGCAGTTGCCATAGCACCTGATGAAGATGGTAGCACTTGCCATGATTTTAAGTTGTCGTATTCTTTAGCAGTTTTTTCAGCAGCTGACATAACACCAGCACCAGCATCGATACCTGTGATTGTTTTCTTAGCTTGATCTGAAAGATCTGAAATTGAGTTCACGTTTTCCATGTATTTAGGAACAACTAATCCAAGTTTTGCACCTTCTAGATTAGCACCCAATAGATCTACTTTATCTTTATATTTATTGTATTGTGCTTCATGAGTACTTGGCAACCAAGCTGATACCATTGCATCTGCTTGTTTGTTAGCAACTGATTGCCACATAATAGCATTGTCAAGTGGAGTTAATTCAACACTATACCCCATGTCTTTTAAAACTTGACCTAAAACGTTTGTTGAAGCAACTTCACTATCCCACTCAACGTAAGACAATTTAACTGTTTTAGATGAGTTTGATTTATTATCACTTGAATTGTTACTGCTGTTGTTTGATGAACATGCAGTAACGGCTACTGCAGCAACGGCTACAAAAGCTGTTAATAAAATCTTTTTCATTAGTTTCATTAAAATTTCCTCCTTGATATTTTTTGAAAATCAACAATTCCATTCTAGCAACTTTTGAACTTTTTTCAAAGAAAATTTGAATTTTTTAAGAATCATTTCATCTTACAATCAAGATTGTTTCCAGCTTGCTACTTTCTCTGGATTTTTCTCAATCCACTCTCTAGCTGCTTTTTTAGGGTCAACATTATCACTTAGTTTAACCATGATTTCATTAATATCAGGTAAATCCCATTTGAAATTTTGTAGAACTTTAAAAGCTTCTGGTTTGTCTTCTTTTAATCCTTTTCGAGCAATCGTTGTGATTGTTTCTGGAGCACTTATTGTTCCTTGTGGATCATCTAAAACCTTAATATCATACTTGTTAAATGACCAATGCGGCATCCATCCTGTAATAATTATTTCTTCTTTGTTCTTGATAGCCTTGTCTAAAGCAGAAAACATAGCTCCTGAAGACGAAGGCATTAATTTGAATCCTTTTAAATTAGGATATCTTTTTAATGTTTTTTCAGCATTAGCAGTAATTCCTGCTCCAGGTTCCATCCCAGTAATTGTTTTGTTAGCTTCATTTTTTAAATCGGCTATTGAGTTAACTGACATATATGATGGAACGATAAATCCTGCTTTTGCACCATCTACCAAACTTTCACCTATGATATCCACATTATTTTTGTAACGCTTATATTCCGGACCATTGGTTGTGGGCAACCATGCCGTTACCATAGCATCAGCGCTACCATCAGCTACTGACTTCCACATAAAAATGTTGTCTAAAGGTACCATCTCAACTTGGTATCCCATGTCTTGTAAAACCTCACCAACCACAAATGTTGATGAAATAGCATCATCCCATTCTTTGTAAGCTAACCTTATCTTATTTGAAGATGGCTGTGTATCTTGTACTTGGCTGGTTTTTTTAGAAGAGCATGCAGTTATACTCAATCCAACTAACAATAGTGACAACATGATGCTAATTTTCCTAGCAAATTTCATTTAAATATTTTTCCTCCAACTTATCTCGGCAATAAAAAATGCGCTATCCGGTTGATAGCGCATTCCTTCATTATACTATAATTATGAATTTTTCCAACTGTTAACTTTATCTTGATTTTTCGCAATCCAGTCTTTAGCAGCTTGATTGGCTTTTTTTCCATTATTCATATCAAACATAACATCGCCAATATCTTTCATATCCCACTTAAAGTTTTTTAAAACTTTGTAAACTTCTGGTTTGTCATTTTTCAATCCTTGACGTGCAACAGTATTAATTGTTTCTGGTGAGCTAATAACTTGTTTAGGGTCATTTAGGAATTTAAGATCGTACTTTGTAAACATCCAATGTGGTGCCCATCCTGTAATTACAATTTCATCTTTGTTTTTGTATGCCTTATCTAGTGAAGCTGTCATTGCTCCAGTTGATGAAGACATTAAATTCCAACCACTTAAATTAGAATACTGACTCATTGCTTTTTCAGCATTTGTCATTATACCAGCACCAGGTTCTATTCCTGTAATTGTTTTTTTAGCTTGGTTAGATAAATCTTCAACAGAATTAACATTCATATAAGACGGAACAACTAAACCTGATTGAGCACCTGTTAAATTAGCTCCTAAGACATCAATTTGATTTTTGTATTTATCATACTGTGGACCGTGTGTTAGTGGCAACCAGGCTGATACCATTGCATCTGCCTGCTTATTGGCGACTGATTGCCATACAATCGCATTATCCAATGGGGTCATTTCTACTGTGTATCCCATTTGTTTCAAGACCTCAGCTACTAGATTAGTAGATGAGACTGAATCATCCCATTCCATGTAAGCTAATTTCACAGTTTTTGAATTATCTTCTGATGATTTACTGCTATTTGCTGAACAGGCTGATAAAGGCATGATAATCGCTAACATTAATACGGCTAATATACCTTTTTTCAATTTACTCATAATTACTTTTGTCCTCCAAATTTAATTGCTTTACGCATTATATGTACAAAAAAATGTGCTCTCTAAAGAAACCAGAGAGCACATTTTTATTTATTATTAAAATGTCAAAATGTTGATTCAAAGAGTTGATAAGAAGAAATAATTTATGCTCTCAAATAAAGTAATAAATTCAATTCTTTTTTCTCTTCTCAATAAATTAACATGTTTCAATAATAGCTATCCCATCACAGCTTGAACAATTGCACTAACTACGATTACAACAATTGATCCAATTAAAACACCGCGACGAACTTTCATTTGTTTTAGTTTTGCGTCTTTGTCAATAGCTTTTGATTCTGCTGACATTAGACGGTTAATGTTTTGTGTGTAACGGTCAATAATAATAGCCAAGATAACTAATGAGATACCGTTAACAAAACCAGTCCCAACTTGAGCTCTTTGTACAGCAGATAAAACACCACGTCCAAGACCAGGCGCACCAATCATTGATGACATAACAACCATTGAAAGTGATAACATAATTGTTTGGTTAATACCAGCCATGATTGTGTTTTTAGCAAGTGGTAAATCTAGTTTAAATAAACGTTGGCTACCTGTTGAACCAAATGATTCAGCAGCTTCAACAAGTTCTTCAGGAACTTGGCGAATACCTAAGTTTGTCATTCTAACTGTTGGTGGTAACGCAAAGATAACTGATGAGAATACACCAGGTACAACTCCGATACCAAAGAATGCAACAGCAGGAATCAAGTAAACGAAACCTGGCATTGTTTGCATAAAGTCAAGAATTGGTGTAATAACTGCTTGTGCACGATCACTTTTTGATGACCAAATACCAAGAGGAACACCAATAACAACAGAAACCAAACTTGAAATAAGTACCAATGTAAATGTACTCATTAAATCTGACCACAAGTCTTGGTTCAACACGAATAGTAATCCGATTAAACTAAAGGTAGCTAATCCTAGCTTACGTCCTGAAATAAAGAACGCACCAATCACTACGATAGCAATCATTACAAAAGGATTAATCCATGTTAAGTAATTGGTCATCCAATCCATTAAGCCTTGACCTACTGTTTGAATGAAACCAAATAGGCCAGATAGTGTATTAGTTAACCAGTTCGTAATTGATTCAACCCAGTCAGCAACTGGAAGTTGTTGAAGTAACATATTAGGTAACATTATTTATCCCCCTTTTCAGGTTGAACATCTACAATATCGTTAGTATCGATACTTTCAGCATCTTCATCAGCTAATGCTTCAATCACGCTACCACGAATAACAACACCTAAAACTTTTCCGTTTTCTGTTACAGCAACCGGTGTTTTAGCATCGTAAATGATATTGAAGATATCGTTTACAGTTGTATCTTTTGCAATTGTTGGAATTGAAGTATCTAAGTAATCTACTAAATCTTTTCCAGTATTTTTAGCATCACGAGCAGCTTCAGCAGTGATAACACCTTGTAACTTACGTTCACGATCAACCGCAAGCAACATTGAAATTTTATCATGCTTCATACGACGTAATGCAATATTTGGACCTTCTGCTTGAATATTTAGCAATGAAGCCGGTTCCATAATGTTTTGAGCTGTTAACACACGTGAGTAATCAACATCTTGAACGAATGTTTTAACGTAATCGTTGGCAGGAGTTGTTAGAATTTCTTCCCCTGTACCAATTTGTTGGATTTGACCATCACGCATAATTGTAATTCTGTCACCCAAACGAAGTGCTTCGTTTAAATCGTGAGTGATGAAGATAATTGTTTTTTGTAGTTTTTGTTGTAACTCTAACAATTCATCTTGCATTTCTTTACGAATCAATGGATCAAGAGCTGAGAATGCTTCGTCCATTAATAAAACTTCTGGATCATTTGCAAGTGCACGAGCTAAACCAACACGTTGTTGCATACCACCTGATAATTGACTAGGTAGCTGATCTTTAAAGTCATATAAATGTAAGTTTTTAAGTGCTTCTCCGGCACGTTTGTTACGTTCTTCTTTTTCAACACCACGAATTTCTAATCCGTAAGCTGTATTTTCTAGAATAGTACGATTTGGGAAAAGACCAAAGTTTTGGAAAACCATACTCATTTTAGTACGGCGAATTTCACGTAACTTATCTTTGTCTACTTTAGCAATATCATCGCCGTCTACCATAACAGAACCATCTGTTGGTTCAATTAAACGGTTAATTAAACGAATCAATGTTGATTTACCAGATCCTGAAAGACCCATGATAACGAAGATTTCGCCCTTTTCAACTTTGAAACTTGCATCATAAACCCCTACAGTGGAGCCGGTTTTACGCAAGATTTCATTTTTACTCTTTTTATCTTTAACCATTTCTAGAGCGGCTTTAGTTTTTCTACCAAAGACTTTTGTTAAATTTTTAACTTCTACTACTGGCATGGTTACCTCCATAAATTTTGTTAAGATGATTAACAGACTATAACATATAATCATAAAAAGGCACTTTTTGTCAAGATTACTACTAATATGTTTGAGTGTTTTTCATCTTATATTAATTTGGAATCATTTTTAATTACTACAACTTCCGGCACTACAACCATTACAAACATTGTTGCAGCGGGATATTCATAAAACTAAATATTTTAAAAATAAAATTTTTTAATAAAATATCTCTAATTTCTTGACATCTATATAATAACACATTGGGTATTAAAGTGACAAATACATCGTTCTTTAGATGACTAAAAATAGTCACTTTTACTAATAAAAATCACCTACAAATCGTTGTAGGTGACTTTTTTATTTGCTGCTATTAATCCAGCCATCAACTTTATCTTTATTTTTTGAAATCCAGTCTTTGGCAGCATCCTGAGGCGATTTACCTCCACGAATAGCAAGCATAACCTCATTAATAGCTTTGTCATCCCATTTGAACTGTTTCAAGATGTTGTAAGCTTCAGGCTTATCATCTTTTAATCCTTGACGAGCAAATGTATTAATTGTTTCTGAGTCTCCAAAACCTTTTTTAGGATCTTGTAAGAATTTGACATCATATTCACCAAAAATCCAGTGAGGTGTCCAACCACTAATAATAATTTCTTTGTGGTTTTTAATAGCTTGTCCTAATGAAACAGCCATTGCACCTGTAGATGATGATTCAATCTTCCAACCGTTGTCTTTTAAGTTAGCATATTGATCAATAACTGATTTAGTTGCAGCAGTCGCACCTGAACCAGGTTCGTTAGTTACAATTGTTTTGTTTGCTTGATTTTTAAGATCATCAATAGAGTTAACATTCATATATGAAGGTACAACTAACCCTAATTGCGCACCTTCGTAGTTTGCACCCAATAAATCTAGTTGATCTTTAAATTTTTCATATTGTGCTTTATGGGTTAATGGTAACCAACCAGCAAGTAATGCATCAGCTTGCTTGTTAGCAACTGCTTGCCACATAACACTATTATCTAATGGTGTTGCATCAACATTGTACCCAGCATCTCTCAAGATTTGTGCTGCTACGTTTGTTGTTGCTACAGCGTCGTCCATTTCAAAGTAAGCCAATGTGATATTACCTTTTGATGTTGTACCTGACTGACTAGCTACAACTGTTTGTGTGATGAATCCACCCACTAGTGCAACTAGTGCAATAATAACACCAATTAGACGATTACGTTTTTTACTTTGGCGAATAGCTTCATCAGCAATATTTTCACTCATAATACGGTTTAAGCCTTGTGTGTAACGGTCAATAATAATCGCTAAAATAACGATAGATAATCCATTAACAAAACCACTACCCACTTGTGCTCTTTGAACAGATGACAAAATACCACGTCCAAGACCAGGCGCACCAATCATTGATGAAATAACAACCATTGAAAGTGACAGCATAACGGTCTGATTAACACCAGCCATGATTGTGTTTTTAGCAAGTGGTAAATCTAATTTAAATAGTCTTTGACTAGCTGTTGAACCAAACGATTCAGAAGCTTCAACTAGTTCACCGGGAACTTGACGGATACCTAAGTTCGTCATTCTAACTGTTGGTGGTAGTGCAAAGATAACTGATGCAAACACACCAGGTACAACACCAATACCAAAGAATGCAACAGCAGGAATCAAGTAAACGAAACCTGGCATTGTTTGCATAAAATCAAGAATTGGCGTGATTATAGCTTGAGCACCGTTGCTTTTTGATGACCAAATACCAAGTGGAATCCCAATAATTACGGCTAATAAACTTGAAACCAAAATTAAAGTAAAAGTACTCATTAAGTCGTTCCAAGCGCCTTGGTTTTCGACAAATAATAATCCGATTAAACTAAAAGCAGCCAATCCGAACTTACGTCCTGAAATAAAGAACGCACCAATTACTACGATAGCAATCATTACAAAAGGATTAATCCATGTTAAATAATTTGTAATGCCGTTCATTAATCCTTGCCCAATTGTTTGAATAAATCCAAACAAGCCTGACAGAGTCGTGGTCAACCACTGAGTAAGTGCTTCAACCCAATCTGCTACAGGAAGTTGAGGAACTGACATGTTGAATAACATTATTTATCCCCCTTTTCAGGTTGAACATCTACAATATCGTTAGTATCGATACTTTCAGCATCTTCATCAGCTAATGCTTCAATCACGCTACCACGAATAACAACACCTAAAACTTTTCCGTTTTCTGTTACAGCAACCGGTGTTTTAGCATCGTAAATGATATTGAAGATATCGTTTACAGTTGTGTCTTTTGCAATTGTTGGAATTGAAGTGTCTAGGTAATCTACTAAATCTTTTCCTGTGTTTTTAGCATCACGTGCGGCATCTGCAGTAATAACACCTTGTAACTTACGATCGCGATCAACTGCAAGAAGCATTGAAACGCGGTCATGCTTCATACGACGCAATGCAATATTTGGACCTTCTGCTTGAATATTTAGCAATGAAGCCGGTTCCATAATATTTTGAGCTGTTAACACACGTGAATAATCAACATCTTGAACGAATGTTTTAACATAGTCATTGGCAGGAGTTGTTAGAATTTCTTCTCCTGTACCGATTTGTTGAATTTTACCGTCACGCATAATTGTAATTCTGTCACCTAAACGAAGTGCTTCATTTAAATCGTGAGTGATAAAAATAATTGTTTTTTGTAATTTTTGTTGTAGCTCTAACAGTTCATCTTGCATTTCTTTACGAATCAATGGATCAAGAGCTGAGAACGCTTCGTCCATTAATAGAACTTCTGGATCATTTGCAAGTGCGCGGGCAAGCCCTACACGTTGTTGCATACCACCTGATAATTGACTAGGTAGTTGATCTTTAAAGTCATATAAATGTAGGTTTTTAAGTGCTTCCCCTGCACGTTGATTACGTTCTTCTTTTTCAACGCCTCGAATTTCTAATCCGTAAGCTGTGTTTTCTAAAATTGTACGATTTGGAAAAAGACCAAAGTTTTGGAAAACCATACTCATTTTAGTACGGCGAATTTCACGTAACTTATCTTTATCTACTTTAGCAATATCATCGCCATCAACCATAACTGAGCCATCAGTTGGTTCAATCAAACGGTTGATTAAACGAATCAATGTTGACTTACCGGATCCTGAAAGACCCATGATAACAAAGATTTCACCTTTTTCGACTTTGAAACTTGCATCATAGACCCCTACAGTTGACCCTGTTTCGCGTAAAATTTCGTTTTTGCTTTTCTTATCTTTAACCATTTCTAGTGCCGCTTTGGACTTTCTACCAAAGACTTTTGTTAAATTTTTAACTTCTACTACTGGCATGGTTACCTCCATATAATTTTGTCTCAATTTCTTAAGTGACCACACTATTAAAACACCTAGGGTCACTTTTGTCAAATAGCTACCTCTAGATTACCTTGACATGAGTAGATTTACAACTCTTTGATAGGCAAATTCATCACCTACAAAGTAGATAATATCTCCTACTTCTATTTTAGCTAACGGTCCTGGAGATACAATCATTTTATTTTTATGTTTAACTGCAACAATTGTCGCTCCAGTATTATGCCAAAAGTTTAACTCACTGATGTTTTTAGAATGATCTTCAAAATCTTCAGTTACAAGTAGTTCATATGGAATTAAAGTATTATCTTCATTAAATCGTTTGGTTTGATCAACCAATTTATTTAGTAATGTAATGAATTCCTTAGATTCTGACTGTTGTCGTTTAATGCTGTGATTTAGATCTTGTTTAATCGTCGTTAAACTTCTAACATCTTGATGCTGCTTAATAAATTCTTGTGCACGATCTTTTGAAGAAACAAAAAAACCAGATCCATGCTTTACTTCCACAATAGAAAGATCGGCTAAAATTGTAATCGCTTTTCTTGCAGTTTCCGGTGAAACTTGAAACTGCATTGCAATAGTTGAACGTGCTCTTAATTTCTCACCTTCAACATAGCGCCCTTCAACTATCCGCTCTGCAATTCCAATTGCGATTTGTTGATATCTTGGCTGTACTGATTGTGTTGCATTCGCCATAAAAACAACTCCTACCATAATATAATGACATTATCTACATTACTCCTTAGAAATATTACCACAATAATACCCAAAGTGACAACAGACTATTTTGTTTGTTGTGACCGTTATCAGTATAATTTATACAAACATTCTCAATATCTCTTGATTTCAACAAAAAAATTTAGTAACATGTTTGAGGTTTTGAATATTTTTACTATTTTAATTATTTCGGAGGTCTATATATGAAGAAGCGTTATATTTTTGGAATTATTTCTACATTAGCTGTGTGTTCACTTGCTTTGACAGGGTGTACCAACCGCTCAAAACAAGCAACAGAATCAGCAAGTCAAGTTAACCAAAATTTCAAAACACCTACAGCTGTTACAGTTTTAGGTAGTATTGATGATAAATCTTTTAACCAGTCTGCATGGGAAGGTCTTCAACAATGGGGGCAGTCAAAAAACATCACCAAGGGTGTTGGTGGTTTTAACTATGCTGCTGCAACACAAGATTCAGACTTAACTTCTCAAATTAATAATCTAATCAAAAATAAATACCAAATGATTTTCGGTGTTGGTTACCGTTTATCTAAATCAATTGGTGATGCTGCTAAACAAAATCCAAATACAAACTTTGCAATTGTTGATGACGTGATTTCTGACCAATCAAACGTTGCATCTTTAACCTTTAAAGATGAACAAGCCGCTTACCTTGCAGGTGTTTCTGCTGCACTTTCAACTAAAACTAACAAAATCGGTTTTATCGGGGGTGTTCAAGGTGAAGTTCTAGGTAAATTTGAAAAAGGTTACCGTGCAGGTGCACAATCTGTTAACCCCGATATTTCGATTGATGTTAAATATGCTGGTTCATTCAGTCGCGCTGATTTAGGTAAATCAATGGCAACTGCAATGTATAACACAGGTGCAGATGTGATTTACCAACTTGCTGGTGAAACAGGTACTGGTGTATTCTCAGTTGCTAAAGATTCAGCTAAAAGTGGTAACAAAGTTTGGGTTATCGGTGCTGATCGTGACCAAACTGATGAAGGTCAATACAGTGGTGGAAATGTCACTTTAACTTCTTCTATCAAAAACCTATCAAGCGTTATTAAAGACGTTGCTGATAAAAATGCGAACGGTGAATTCCCTGGTGGAAAACACACTATCTATGGTCTTAACGAAGATGGTGTTGATTTAGTTAAAGGTCAACTAAGCGATGATACTTGGGCAAAAGTTGATCAAGCTAAAAAAGATATTATGTCAGGTAAAATCACTATTTAATCATTAAAAAAACTCAAACAACTAGTTTAAACTAGTTGTTTTTTTATACTCAAGTTGTTTTTTTATACTCAAATTGACATAAACACGAACGTTTATATGCTTTTTTTACAAAACATACAGTTTTTACTTTTTAATTTATCAGTCTTCTGTTATTATATTGATATAATGATTTTAGGTTAATTACCTATAACGGAGGAAATTATGAATAAATTAATCAAAAAAATAAGCTTAGCTATTTTAGCACTTGGCATCATCATACCATTATCAGCTTGTACAAATCGTTCGGCTTCGAACAATTCCGAATCACAAAACAAAGGAAATTCACTCGCTGTAGCCCTTTTAACCGATTTAAACGGAGTTGATGACAAATCATTTAACCAATCCGCTTGGGAAGGTTTAACAAAATGGGGCAAAGAACACAACCTAACTAAAGGATTAGGTGGTTACGATTACGTTCAATCTCACCAAGATTCAGATTATCCCGTAAATATTAACAAATTAATCAAAAACAACTATAACTTAATTTATGCTATTGGTTACAAACTTGATAAAGCTGTAACAGATGGTGCTAAACAAAATCCAAATACAAAGTTTGCGATTATTGATACTGTTGTTCCTGATTTAGATAACGTTACTTCATTAACATTTAAAGACAACGAATCAGCTTACCTCGCTGGTATGTCTGCTGCCTTGAATAGTAAAACCAAAAAAATCGGTTTTATCGGTGGTGTCAAAGGTGAAGTTATTAATCGTTTTGAAGCAGGTTATGTAGCTGGTGCTAAAGCCGCTGTTCCTGATATTCAAGTTGACGTTAAATACGTTGGTGCTTTTGATAAAGCTGACGTTGCTAAATCAATTGCAACAGCAATGTATAATAATGGTAATGATGCCATTTATCAAGCAGCTGGAAGTGCTGGATTAGGTGTTTTCTCAAGTGCAAAAGATGCTCGTAAGAGTGGTAAAGAAGTTTATGTTGTGGGTTGTGACCGTGACCAAACCGAAGAAGGTCAATACGACGGTGGTAACTTAACACTTACTTCATCAATCAAGGCTTTAAACACAGTTGTTGAAGAAGTTTCAAACGAAACACTTGCTGGTAACTTCCCAGGTAAACAACACAAAGTTTTTGGTTTGAAAGAAAATGGTGTTGACATTTCAAAAGGTCAATTATCAACTGATATTTGGAACAAAGTTGAACAAACTAAACAAGATATTATTGATGGGAAAATAACAGTTCCAGAAAAACCTTAATCTTAGTTTTTAACTCACAACCAAATAATAAGAGCTGAAACTAACTTCAGCTCTTATTTTTATGCTTAACCTTTATTTAACAATTGGTTATTTTTCGATATAATAGTAGTAATAAATGGATGACGAAGGAGATACAACAGATGCAATCAAATTTTGATCAAGCTTCGTGTGCAATTGAACTCAAGCACATGACAAAAGCATTTGGCGATTTTAAAGCCAATAACGACATTAATTTAAAAATTAAAAAAGGACAAATCCATGCACTTCTAGGTGAAAACGGTGCTGGTAAGTCTACCATGATGAACGTTTTATCTGGTTTGTATCAACCCACTAGCGGTGACGTTTTCGTTAACGGTGAGAAAGTTGCAATGACTTCCTCAAAAGATGCCAACAATCTTGGAATCGGAATGGTCCACCAACATTTTATGTTGGTTGATGACTTTACTGTAATTGAAAACATTGTTTTAGGTGCCGAACCCACTAAGGCAGCTGGTATTTTAAACCTTAAGCAAGCTAGACAAAAAATCATGGACTTATCCGAAAAATATCATTTAGAAATTGATCCAGATGCCAAAGTTAGAGACATTTCTGTCGGTATGCAACAACGTGTTGAAATTCTTAAATTACTTTACCGTGATGCTAATATTTTGATTTTCGACGAACCAACAGCTGTTTTAACCCCTTCTGAAATCACAGAATTAATGGCAATCATGAAGGAAATGGTTCAAGAAGGTAAATCAATTATCTTGATTACCCACAAATTAGATGAAATCAAAGAAGTTGCTGATGAATGTACAGTTATTCGTCGTGGTCAAATCATCGGTAGTGTCTTGGTTAAAAATTCATCTGAGCAACAACTAGCTGATATGATGGTTGGACGTGAAGTTAGCTTCAAAACAGATAAAACTAAATCAAAACCTGGTGAAGCTGTTCTGAAAATTGAAAACCTATCTGTTAAAGATAGTCAAAAAGTCGAACGTGTTAAAAATCTTAGTTTTAATGTTCGTGCTGGTGAAGTTTTAGGGATCGCAGGTGTTGATGGTAATGGACAAAGCGAACTAGTTCAAGCTATTAGTGGACTTGAAAAGTCTTCATCTGGTTCAATTACATTAGATAATCAAAATATCACCAACCTAAAAGTTCGAAAAGTTACCGAAGCAGGTCTTGGTCATATTCCTGAAGATAGACAACGATTTGGTTTAATTTTACCAATGACTGTATCAGAAAATATTGCATTACAAAGTTATTATTGTAAACCTGACTCAGCTCATGGTGTGTTGAAGTATAACTACATGAACGAACATGCTCGTCACCTAATTGAACAATTTGATATTCGTACTTCTTCCGAAAAAAGTGAAACTGGTGCACTTTCAGGTGGTAACCAACAAAAAGTAATTATTGCTCGAGAAGTTGAACGTAATCCTAAGTTATTGATTGCTGCTAACCCAACTCGTGGACTTGATGTTGGTGCGATTGAATATATTCATAAACGTCTTGTTGATCAGCGTGACAAAGGAAACGGTGTTTTACTTGTTAGCTTTTCATTAGATGAAATCTTGAACGTTTCTGACCGTATCCTAGTTATGCACAATGGGGAAAACATGGGAATTGTTGAAGCAAGCAGGACTTCTGAACAAGAGCTTGGTTTAATGATGGCAGGAACACCTCTTGATAAAATCAAAAAAAGCAAACGAAAGGTAGCAGATAAATAATATGTCAAAGAATTGGAAAAGTCGTTTAAGTATACCTTTAATTTCAATATTAGCCGGTTTCGTCCTTGGTGCAATTATTATGTTATGTCTAGGCTATGATCCTATCATGACTTATGAAGCTTTATTCACCGGAGCTTGGGGTGATCCAAACTCAATTGGTGAAACGCTTCGTCAAGCAACACCGTTAATTTTAACTGGTCTTGGATTTTCAGTTGCAACCTCTGCTGGATTTTTTAATATCGGGGGAGCTGGTCAATACCTTGTTGGTTGGCTATCTTCTATCTGGTTCGTCCTATCATTTCCTTCACTCCCTGGAGTTGTTTTAATCACAGGTGCAATTGCTGCTGGTGCGATTGCTGGAGGTATCTGGTCAGGAATTGCCGGTGTTCTTCGTGCTTACCTTAAAACAAACGAAGTTATCACAACTATTATGTTAAACTACATCGCTTTGTATCTATCTAACTGGATTGTTAAATCATTCCTAGCAAATGGCGATGCTGATTATAGTAAGTCTATTCCACAAAGTGCTTCTCTGCGCTCTCCTTTCTTAATGGAATTAACGAATAACTCCACTTTCCACTACGGTTTATTCATCGCAATTGTGATTGCTATTATCATGGCTTTCGTTATGAAAAAAACAACCGTTGGATACGAAATTCGTTCAATCGGTTTGAACTCAGATGCTTCAAAATATGCTGGTATGAGTACCAAGAAAGTTATCATTTTAGCGATGACACTCTCAGGACTACTTGCCGGTATTGGTGGTGCTGTTGATGGGATTGGTAACTATCAAAACATTCTAGTTCTAGCAAGCACCCCTTCTGTTGGTTTTGATGGATTGGCTGTTGCCTTACTAGCTTACGGTAACCCTATCGGAATTGTCTTTGCTTCACTATTATTTGCCTCACTAAAAATTGGTGGCTTAAACATTCCGGTTGTCTCAAATACACCTTCAGAAATTGTCGATATTGTGATTGCTTTAATTATCTTCTTTGTTGGTGCAAGTTACTTATTTGAATATATTTCTAAAAAAATGAAAACAAACAAATCAAAAGGAGGTAAAGCATAATGAACACAATGACAATTTTAATGACAATCGTTTCAACTACTTTGATTTATGCTTCTCCATTAATTTTTACATCACTAGGTGGTACTTTTTCTGAACGTGGTGGAATTGTTAACGTTGGACTAGAAGGTATCATGGTAATTGGTGCTTTTGCCTCAACTGTTTTCAGTATTTCTTTCAACGAAACATTCGGTGCTGCCACACCTTGGTTAGCCTTAATTGTTGGTGGAATTTGTGGTTTGCTTTTCTCAATTGTTCATGCTGTTGCAACTGTTAACTTACGTGCTAACCACATCATTAGTGGTACTGTGCTGAACATGTTAGCACCTGCTGCTGCTGTTTTCTTAACTAAAGTTATCTACGATGGTAAAGGTCAAACCCCTATTATCCAACAAAATATGTCGACAACTGATATTCCATTACTTTCAAAAATCCCTGTTATTGGTGATATTTTCTTCAGTAACACATTAGTGATTGGTTGGATTGGGATTTTACTTGCTTTTGCTTCTTGGTGGGTTCTTTACAAAACTCGATTTGGCTTGCGCTTAAGATCTGTTGGTGAAAATCCTGAAGCTGCTGATACCTTAGGTATCAGTGTTTATAAAATGCGTTACTCAGCCGTTTTAATTTCAGGAATGCTTGGTGGTATCGGTGGTGCCATCATGTCACAAGCAATTACCCTAAACTACAATGTTTCAACAATCGCTGGACAAGGGTTTATGGCGCTTGCTGCGATGATTTTTGGTAAATGGAATCCAATTGGTGCAATGTTTGCCGCCCTATTCTTTGGATTTGCACAAAGCTTATCAATAGTAGGAGCTTACATTCCAATTATTTCTGGTTGGAATGATGTTGTCTTCAAAGTCGCACCATACTTAATCACAATTGTTGTTCTTGCCTTCTTCATTGGTAAATCAACCGCACCAAAAGCAGACGGCGAAACCTTTATCAAGTCTAAATAAAAAGCACAAACCTCACTGAGGTTGTGCTTTTTTTATATCATCAATCACGTCTTGCAAGGTTTGCTCTTTCAACTGATTTTCCATTGTACGCTGCAGATCTTCATACCTCGTTTTTAATACTTCAGGCATAGCACGTGCTAGCGGACACGATTGATCAACTTTTTCATCAACATTTAAAATCTTATAATCAGGTGTAACTGTCTTGAAAATTTGATATAACGTCATATCCTTGGGATCTTTTAAAAGTGTCGTTTTAGCCGAACCCCGAGTTGTATTAATTAGCTCATCCTTATTCAACTCTGACATGATTCTTCTAACAACACAGGCTGAACCGTTGAACTGTGCTGCGATTTTTTGACTTGATAATTGTTCATTATCACTAGTTGCAATTGCTACTAAAATATAGATAGCGTTACTAAATTTTGTATTTGCGATATTAAAACCCTCCAATGTCAGTTGGTGATATTTTCTAATCTTTTAATACTATACATCAATTGAATGATTAAAAAAAGTACGTTAAACTAATTATACTTATAAAAAATAAGAAAGAAGGATTTTTAATGACTAAAAACCAACAAATATTAAATGTAATGAACAGAAGATATGCAACAAAATCATTTGATAGTAATAAAAAGATTTCTGATAGTGATTGGGAAACAATCGTTGAAGCTGGTCGATTATCCCCAAGTTCACTTGGATTTTCACCGTGGAAAATTTTACTAATTAAAAACGATACGGTTAAAGAAGATTTAAAAGATGTCGCTTGGGGAGCTAATCCTAGTTTAACTGGCGCTAGTCACTTTGTTATTTTTTTAGCTCGTAAAGATGTTACACCAACAAGCGATTATATCAAACACTTCACTGAAACTGTCAGCAAACGTACTTATGATCCTGAATCACCATTTTTGAAGCGTGTTGCTAGTTTTCAGCGAAACGACTTTAAACTCGATAACGCACACGACCTTTATCACTGGGCTGCTAAACAAACTTATATTACACTAGCTAATATGATGACAACTGCTGCATTCTTAGATATTGACAGCTGCCCTATCGAAGGCTTTGACATCGATAAAGTTGAAGATTACTTATCACAAAAAGGTATTTTAGACCGCGAAAAGTTCGGTGTATCTTTAATGGCTGGTTTTGGTTACCGTAATGAAGAAATAACACCAAAAAAACGTCTGCCACTATCTGAAATTTACGATATCATCGACTAATCTTTTTAATTGACAAATACCAAAAAGACTTTTACAATGAAGTTGTGATATTAAAAGTAACAACTAAAAAATAAGAATAAGAAGGTATTTTCTATGAATAACTCATTTATCGACTTAATGACTCAACGTCGCTCTATTTATGCTTTAGGTAAAAACGTTCCTCAGTCAAAAGAAGAAATTACTACTTTAATTAAAGAAGCCATTAAACAATCACCAACTGCTTTTAACAATCAAACAACTCGTGCTGTTATTTTGTTTGGTAACTCTTCTGATAAAGTTTGGGATATGACAATTGATGTGCTACGTAGCATCATGTCAGATGATGATGCTTTTGAACAATCAAAGGCGCGTGTATCATCTTTCAAAAATGGTATCGGTACTATCCTTTACTTCAGTGACCAAGATGCTATCGAAGAAAGCAAAAAACAATTCGCACCTTACGCACAAAATATGCATGACTGGAGTGAGCAAGGTCTCGGTGGTGCGCAATTTAGTGTTTGGACCACTTTAGCTTCAAATAATATTGGCGCCAACATCCAACACTATAACCCAATCATTGATGATCAAGTTAAAGAAGCCTTTGATATTCCAGAAAACTGGGTGTTAAGAGCTCAGATGCCATTTGGTTCTGTTGAAAATCCAGCTGGTGATAAAGACTTTTTAGATGACAGTACACGTTTTAAAGTTTTTGAAGATTAATAAACGACAGATAAAAAAAGAAAGTGCATAATACGCACTTTCTTTTTTTATAGTTTTTGTTGTTCTTCAAAAACAGAATGAATTGATTTTTTATCATAGATATGTTCAATTGCATTTGCAAATAAATAATCAACTGATAAACGTTTGATTTTTTCTGGATATTGTTCTTTTGGCAATTCGATTGAATCGGTTACCGCAATTTCTTCAATTGGAGCATCATTTAATAATTGACTTGCTCCATTTGATAATAAAGCGTGAGTTGCAGCTCCATAAATTTCTTTTGCACCAGCGGCTAACAACGATTTTGAAGCATAAGCAAAGCGTACACCCGTATCAATCATGTCATCCACTACGATTGCAGTTTTATCTTTGACATCACCAATAACATCCTTAACAGCTTCCGTATCATAGTGTGGACCACGTTGATCGATAATTGCGATTGGTGCATTAAAATATTCAGCAAATCTTCTAGCTAACTTTGTTCCACTGTGATCAGGCGAAATAATTACGATATCTTCTTCTTCAAAACGTTTAGAAATAAAGTATTTTGCTAAAATCGGTATAGCTTGCAAATGATCAACAGGAATATCAAAGAATCCTTGAACCTGATCAGCATGCAAGTCAAGCGTAATCACACGATCCGCACCCGCTTCTTCAATCATATTTGCTAATAATTTAGCTGTAATGGGTTCTCTTGAATGTGTCTTTCTATCTGCGCGCGAATAAGCAAAATAAGGAAGAACAACGTTAATTTCATGTGCGGATGCACGTCTTAACGCATCAATAACAATCAGTGTTTCCATAATGTTTTCATTGATTGGATTTTGAAGTGATTGAATAACATAAATATCATCACCACGAATTGTTTCATCAATATTCACTTGAATTTCACCATCACTAAAGTGACGTGTACTCGTTTCAAGTAAAGGAGCACCTATTTTAGCTGCGATTTTTTCAGCTAATGGTAGATTGCCATTTAGTCCTAGTAACTTAATTGAATGTTTTGATGTTGACATATTATTAAATCTCACCTTTTTATTTGTTATTTTTTCAATTCTAGTTTACCAAATAAATGTCGTCAATAGTTAAAAAATGCTATAATCGATTCAAAATTATTATTTGGAGGTTTCAAATGAGCATAAAAAAAGCCAACCTTAATCGCAAAGATGTCGAAAAAAGTTATACCTACGATTTAAGTGATTTATGTCAAAATAATGCTGATTTTTCAAACCAAGCTGATAATTTGATGGATCAGGTTCAACAATTCCGTAAACAATACGCCAATCGTTCACTCAATATTAGCGAAATTGAAACAGCACTTTTTGATTATAACGATTTATGGTGTCACGCAGATATTTTATTGAATTATGCTTTTTTAAATCAATCCGTTGATTTAACTAACACTGAAAATAGTAATATTGCGTTTCGAGGAGACCAAATCGAATCAGAATTAACAACCAATTTACAATTCTTTGAAGATTTACTTTTAAAATTACCTCACGAAAACTTCAAAAAATTAATGAGAGATAATCCTCAATTCACTGGATTCTTAAGAAATATTAAACAAAAACAAAAAATTGCGCCTAACAAAAAAATCGAACAAACATTAAATAAACTGATGCCCGTACTTCAAGGTCCTAGCCGATTATATGGCCAAGTCATCGGTGCTGACTTATCTTTTGATGATTTCACGGTTAATGGCCAAGCTTACCCGCTCTCCTTTAGCCTATATGAAGACTATTACGCTTTTCATCATAACACCGATATCAGACGTACGGCTTTTGATGCTTTTTCAAAACAACTTCGCAAATACCAAGACACACTAGCTGCTAATTATCTAAATAAGGTAACTAGCGAAAAAGTTTTAGCCGATTTATATGGTTTTGATTCCGTTATCGACTATCTACTATATAATCAAGAAGTTTCTCGAGAAATGTTCAATCGTCAAATCGATTTAATTATGACTAAATTTGGTCCCGTTGTGCAAAAATACCTAAAATTTTTGAAAAATGAACATCAACTAGATCAATTGACTTTTGCTGATCGACTAATCGATATTGATTTTGACTACACACCCAAAGTTTCTATCGCACAGTCGAAAGACTACATCAAAAATGCATTAGCACCTTTAGGCAATAGTTATCAAAACATGATTTTAAAAGGATTTAATGAACGATGGATTGATTTCACTGCTAACAAAGGTAAAGAAACCGGTGCTTTTTGTGCACAGCCTTATCAAAAGAAACCCAAAATTTTATTATCTTGGCAAAATACACTTTCAGATGTTTATACTTTGATACATGAATTAGGACATGCCGGACAAGGCATTTTAAGTAGTGAAGCGAATACTTATCTTGACTTTAACCCTTCAACCTACATTGTAGAAACAGCTTCAACATTTAATGAACTACTATTGACGGATTATTTGTCTACAACTAGTCAAAACAACCAGCAAAAACGTTTTGCTTTAGGGAAATTATTCAATAATACTTATTTCCACAACTTTGTCACTCATTTACTTGAAGCTGCTTTCCAGCAAAAAGTTTATCAATTAGTTGATAAAGGCAAAAGTTTTAACGCCCAAATTCTTAACGATCTTAAACTAGACGTACTAAAACAATTTTATGGTGATAGTCTTGATTATAATGAGGGTACTGAATTAACTTGGATGCGTCAGAGTCACTATTACATGGGACTTTATAGCTACACTTACTCAGCTTCTCTTACAATTTCAACACAGGAATTCTTAAAGTTTAAAGAAAATCCAACAGCAGAACGTGATAATTGGCTAGATTTTTTAGCGATTGGAAATTCACTTTCCCCTATTGATTCAGCTAACAAACTAGGAATCGATATTACAACGTCAACACCACTTGAAAATACTATTAGTTATCTTGAAACAGTCGTTGATGAAATTATTGCATTATCAAAATAAAAAATCCTAACATAATGTTAGGATTTTTTATTTGAAAAAGTTTTTTAATGTAGGAACCAAGTACAAACTATGAGTAATATAACTATCATGTGTTTGCTTTGGCATAACCATTAATCGTGCATGTTTGATTTTGCTAGAAAATTCACGTGTATGTTCTATGGTAACAACGTCTTTTTCACCAACCATCGCTAGAACCTGAACAGTTATTCGTTTGAGTTGTACATCTGTGATTGGTTGTTGGTTTAGCATCAATTCTATCAACGGATTGGGTTTAATAAAGTTCTCAAATTTAAGTTTCAACCGTTCCTTTCGAGTTAAACCTGAAATTTCAGTATTAGCTCCGGCTACAACTAATTTTCCTAGAATGTTAGGGTATTGGCTTGCAAGCATCAACCCCACAATTCCACCATCGCTAAACCCAAATAAGTACGGCTGCTTCAAATTAAATTTTCGAATAAAGCTTGCAATATCCTCAACCATATCCTGATAAGAAAAAGTATCTGGTCTTTCGCTTTGTCCATGTCCGCGGGTATCAATTATGTAAACAGTATATTGTGCACTTAAAGCAGCCATTAATCGATCAAATATACGGCTATCTTCTTGATTACCGTGCAATAAAATTAATGGGTGTCCTGATCCAAGTTTTTGGTAGTTTAATGAGATATTATTGACTTTGATATTCATTTTTCTCCTCTTCAATACTTGTTTCAATCTCTTGTTTCAATATTTTTTGTTTTTTATTGGGCCGGTTATTTTTCTTTGACATACTTAAGTTGATATAAAGTCCATGACATTTCACCATCGCAACGGCAAATTCTTTAAGATCAATATTATGAATTAAACTGTCATCACGCTGGATGTAGTGATATAAAGGTTTAGTACTATAAAAAAACGATCCCTGCGCTTTTTCTAAATATTTCAAATTGAAATACTGATCTTCCATAATTGAAATCGTTTCGTCGAATTTCAAGTTATGTTTACGAATTAAATCAATACGATAACACTTATTCCAAGTATAGCCTTTGACGCTACCACCTGGTCTAATAATTTGTGTGGCCATTTGGCCTCTATCTAAAACTTTAGACTCATTCTTTTTATGTGCAACCTTACTTGGCTTTCCTTCATAGTCAATAAAAAAACTACTTGTTGCTAGGTCTACATCTTGTTTTGACATATTTTTGATGAAGTGATTTGTAAATTCTGGCTCAACCCAATCATCACCATCTAGAAATGTTAAATAAGGTGTTTCAACATTATCAAGTCCGGTGTTTCGAGCAGCTGAAAGTCCCATATTAGGCTGTGACACCATTTTCAAATGTTTGAACTGATGGCGATATGATTCGACAATTTCAGGTGTTTTATCCGTTGAACCGTCATTAATAACCAATATTTCAAAATTTTCATTTTTTTGCTTTAATAAGCTGTCTAGACCCCTTTTAATATAACCCTCTACATTATAAACTGGCATTAATACTGTTAATAATGGCTTTTCACACATTCTTTATCTTCACCTTTCATAGCGTTTATCTCCCTCATTCTACATTAGAAAAATGGCTTTTCTAAGCTATTTTACACTTTTTTAAGACTTTGTTAAAGGTTATCACTTCCAATTATTGGAGTTAAAATTGGCAAATGCCTCTTTTAGATTAGAATCGCTAGCATAAATGAACAATCCATAAGCGCCTCTTTTTAGTAGGACATTAACTGCATTCATCATAATCTGCTCTTTAATTGTTAATAATTGCTGATTGCTGTTTTCATCCGAAGACTTCTTAAAAGCTTCAAAGTCTTGATAATATTTTGGCTTGGGTATAATTTGATTGGTTTTTTTATCATAAGTTATTCCAGGTCCTATGATAACCCCTGCATAATTCAAATCAAAACCTTGTATTGTATATATTGAACCTACTTCATTGATTGTCTCAGGTCTTTGAGCCCATGGCAAATTTGGATTAATATCATGATCCCATGGCAACCTAAATCCTGGCTCTGTAATATAATACAACTTCCCATCTAGTTTATAAGGATAATCAGCTGTACTAATTAAGCGTGACAATCCATATTGACTATTTTTTTGCTTCAAATCTTGATACATGGTTGATAAGTCAGTATATAATCGAAAATCATAATTCCCGCTTTCTGGATATTTGACTAATTGGCGTTCTTTTGCAAAATTATCAATCCAGTTAAGAACTTCTGTAGGCGCTTTCAGTCTAAACTGTTCAGTTAGTTTAAACTTTTTGTGGCAATATTTTTGCAAAATAGACTGCAGTTTTTGATTAGTCCAAAAACTTTTCGTTTTCAAAAATTGATGTTCATCAAAAACGATAACAACGATTTTAGCTTGTTTAATTAATTCATCCAATTGATTGGTTTGATTAAAATTGTTATATCTATCGGGTTGAGTTAACAACAAGTGCCCCTCATCTATCAAAACGACATCTGCTTTTTTGTTTTCTTTTTGTAGGCGATTAATTAAAGTGGTTGGTTTTTGAACATCTTTTTTGTAAAGATGTGGTTCTTTCCCAGCAATTCCTTTGTAAACTTTAATTACTTCAGCGTGATTAACTGTCAGATAGTTAGAGGTTTGATAAAGACATGTGTTTTTTTGTGTACGACTCTCATATTGAATCTTTTTGAATAATTCTGTCAGTACTACGCTTTTCCCTGTCCCTGCATCCCCATCTAACCATATCACATAAGGATTATCGTCTGAAAAGTGTTTTTTAACTTGATCAAATATCTCATGAGTTACTTTTTCTTGTCCAAAGCTCAGTTGACTGACATCATTTAGCTTTTCTTCGGCATCATTTATCAAAACCCAAAACTTCTTTCTCTAATTTTGATCCATTGTTTGATTCAACAATTCATCCACAAATATGTTTCCTTGACTTACTGCATGTCCCTTAGTCCATGAAAAAATTGATTTTTCAAACTTTGGTAGTAATTCATACATCTTTTGCCATAATTCTTTATTTTTCAATTCTCCATTTTTTCGCTTGAATCCATTTTTTGCCCAGCCTTTTAACCAGCCCAGTCTGATTGCATCTAAAACATACTTTGAATCTAAAACAAATTCAACTTCATCAGGATTTAATTTTAATGATGTTATTGATGACATAGCTTTTAGTAATGCCATAATCTCCATACGATTATTTGTGGCACCTGCTTCAAATCCTGTCCCTTTATAATTTTGTTGAGGTGTTTGAATCAAAAAAGCCCATGCTGCTTTGTCCGTTTTTTTGACTTGACCGCCTTTATAATTTCCAGTGTTTCTAGAACCACCATCTGTAAACACTCTAATTGATTTCATGCTTTGTAATTCTGTTTTTGGTGGCTGTTGTTTCACCGTGATACCTGCTATAAAGTTATCAGCTTCTTGCTTAGTACTAAAACTTTTATAGACAGCACCTTTATAGCCATCGACTTGTGCTTTTGCACTATCCCAATCTTTATAGATACCAACCTGACGTCCTTTTTTAACTGCGTAGTATTTCATAAGCTTACCTCCTGTTATTTTCGTTATATTTCTCATTTTAACAAGTTTAATGTAAAATAATACTATTACATTAAACAAAGGAGGTTGATGAATGAAAAAAAAGAAAACAGATTCTTACCTCTCTATTGTAATGGGAATTTTAACTAGTTTTGGTATTCTTAAACCTTTTTTACGCCTTTTTAGCAAAAAATATCGTTATAAAAAACGAGAACCCGATATTAAACCAAGTAAACAAATTCCAACCTTTTATGTTCACGGATTTCGAGGAAATGACTCTTCCACACAGCAAATGGTCGATGCGGCAATGAGTTATAGTCAAAATAAAACTTTCTTGCGTGTTACAATCGACTTACTAGGAAATATTGACTACGATGGAGATTTAGGTGATGGGCCTCATCCTATTGTACAAGTTGTTTTCAAAGATAGATTTGTGGGTAATATTGGGATTACAAGATATTTAGATATGATTTTACCAGCTTTAGCCAATACCTATCACTTCACACAGTTCAATGCTGTAGGGCATTCACTAGGGGCTACTAGTTTAGTCCTTGAAGCAATGAAAAAACACCGTTCAAGCCATTTTCCACGATTAAACAAACTAGTGCTATTAGCCGGGCCATTTGATGGTGTTGTTTACTTAGGGGACTTCCCAAATGTCAACCAGCTCACCAAAAAAGGCAGACCGATTCTAATGAACCTGCGCTACCTGCAACTTTTATTTAAACGGCACCGTTTTCCAAAAAATGTCCGTATCTTAAATATGTACGGCAATGTTGATGACGATTCTAATACTGATAAGTATATTTCAGTCATCTCAGCTAGATCTATTAAATACATCTTGTCACCAGTCGTTAAAGAGTTCCATGAATTTGAACTTTTAGGCAAATTTGGTGAACATAGTTTAATTCATGACAATCGATATGCTATTGATGTTTTAAATCGATTTTTATATTCAAATGAAATGGAGTGATTTTTATGTTTCCTTTATTCTATGACCCTTACTTTTTCCTTATTTTAATCGGAATGGGGCTTTCGGCACTTGCTTCAATGTTTGTCCAGTCTACTTTTTCTAAATATAGCCGTGTTTTAAGTCAAAGCAATTTAACTGGTGAACAAGCTGCAAAAGCAATTTTAGCTGATCAAACTATTCAAAATGTTACTATCCATGCCATTGAGGGAAACTTAACTGATAACTATAATGGCCAAAACAAAACTTTAAACTTATCAGAAGCTACTTTTGATAATTCTTCAGTAGCTGCTGTTGGCGTTGCAGCTCATGAAGTTGGTCATGCTATTCAAGATGCATCTGATTATGCACCGATGAGATTAAGAGCACGCATTGTTCCAGTAGCTAACTTAGGTGCATCCCTTTCAATGCCTCTTATTCTTATTGGTGTTTTATTGGGTATGAATCAAACATTGATTAATATTGGTATCTTAGCATTTGCCGCTGTGTTGTTATTTCAAGTGGTCACACTTCCTGTTGAATTTGATGCCTCAAGAAGAGCTGTAGTCTCACTTAAAAACCAAAAATTACTAACTGAAACTGAACTTTCAGCTGTCAAGAAAGTTCTAACTGCTGCTGCATTTACTTACATTGCATCAGCCCTAAGTACTTTTTTGCAGCTACTTCGTCTCGTTTTACTTTTTACTAACCGAAATAACGACTAACTCATCTAGTCTATAATGGAGATTTTTTAACGTGAATTTTCTAAAACCGCTTATTTTTATACTACTTTTTTTTAATACACTTTTTTCTATTTACTTAGTCTTCAAACGCCCAAGGAGTATTGCGACGACTTGGGCTTGGTTGATTTTGTTAAATGTTTTACCAGTTTTAGGATTTTTACTTTATGCTTTTTTTGGACGCGGCTTAGCCGAAGAGAATTTAATGTCAATCAGTGCCCAAAAAGAAGTTGGGTTAGATTTTGCAAAGAAACTCGAAAAAGAAAGCCTTAATTATGATAACCCAAACGACACGACTCAAGATGCACGTTTGGTTATTGACTACTTCAACTATGATTATAAAAACCCGCTGTCAAAAAAAAATGATGTTAATTTCTTTACCGATGGCGCTTCTAAATTTAAAAAGTTATTTAAAGATATTATCAAAGCTAAATATAGTGTTCATGTCGAATACTATACGTTTTATGACGATGCAATTGGCCATGACTTTATCACGTTACTAGAAGACAAAGCACGCGAAGGGGTTGAAGTTAAGCTAATTTATGACCCTTGGGGATCTGTTGGTAACAGTAGTAGTTTTTTTGATAATCTTGAACGATTGGGTGGAATTGTCGTTCCGTTCATTACTTCACGAAATATGATTAGAAAATATCGTCTTAATTACCATCTGCATCGTAAAATTGTGGTAATTGATGGTCAAATAGGATGGACTGGTGGATTTAATGTAGGTGATCAATATTTAGGTCGCAAGAAAAAATTTGGTTACTGGCGTGACACGCATGTCAGAATCGTAGGCCCTGCTACTTTACTTCTTCAAGAAAGATTCGTTCTAGACTTTAATGCATCTGTCCAAGATAACAAAAATAAAATCGTCTTTAGACAGGATTTGTTTCCAAATCCGAGTTCAACTAGTCGTGATAATACAGCTATTCAAATTGTTTCTGACGGTCCTGAACAGGAAGAAGATTTTTTGAAAAACGGCGTTATTCGCTTAATGAATATTGCACGACATAAAATATGGATTCAAACACCCTATCTTGTACCTGATGATTCGATGATTTCAACTTTAGTTATTGCAGCAAGGTCTGGCATTGATGTCAAAATAATGATTCCATGTAAACCTGATCACCCTTTTATTTACCGTGCAACACAATATTATGCTAACTATTTAACTAAATACGGCATCGAAATTTATATCTACAATAATGGCTTTTTGCACGCCAAAACTGTTATTGTTGATGATAAATTTGCAACTGTTGGTTCCATGAATCAGGACTTTAGAAGTTATATGCTTAATTTTGAAGCTAATGCTTTCTTTTATGACAAAAAAATAAGTCGGCAGTTATCACAGCATTTTAAACATGACATGAAAGATTGCACTTTACTCACGCAAAATATGATTAATCAACAATCTCAGTCACTAAAGCTCAAACAGCAAGTATCACGCCTGTTGTCCCCTATTCTTTAAAACCTCATTTTACAAATAGGGGATTTTTAGAGATAATAAACAATAGTATTGAAGGGAGGTTATATATTGCGCCAATTTAGTCAATCAAAGAAGATCGTTCTTGCCATATTTGCCACTATAATTGTTTTAGCTGGACTGTTACTTGTGATTATTTCAAGTTTAGGCCAAAAACGAGAATTGGAAGTTGCAAACATGAGCCAAGACATTATATCCGAATCTAATTCGTCCGCAATTAATAATCCCTCATCAAATGCCTTAATCCAAATTAACCATCACGGTTTTATTGGTAATTGGTCAGGTTCTAACACGTCATTTTCGTTTAAGGACAATGGCACATATACTTATAAAAGTGAAGACTATCAGGCTTCGGGATCTTATCTAGTTGCTGGTGAGTATGAGGACATTATTTTATTAAAGTTAACCTACTTTGCACAACATTCTGGAGAAACCTACCTGTATTTTAGGTTTAACCAAGGTGATACTAAAGTTTCTGTCGATAACTTGGGAACGTTTTCAAGGTCAACCGATGTTGCGCCTGTGGCCAGTAACTTTTATATGACTAACAGCCTTAAATATGCACCTCAGTATGCCTCTGAGTCTTTAATTGGAACCTGGACTAGGATTTCTAGTGACGGTCAAACTATCGATTACATTAATTATAATCCGGATGGCAGTTTTGAAGAGTTTAACAATCAAATGGTTAAAATTAAATCTGGTAAATTTTCAGTAAATACTCAAAATAAAACGATTACAATCTTAATATCTTTTGATGATGGGTCTCCCGGTATTCAAATACCTTATTCAACTAACAGTACTTTTACAATTTTAACTAGTTTATCAACCAATCAACCCAATACGATTTCATACAAGAATAGCTTGCCTGATAAACTAAACTAAACTAAGGAGATTTTATGATGATTCCTAATTTTTCACTATATAATGATACCCAAATACCTGCATTAGGATTTGGAACTTATAAATTAACACAAGAAGACGGTATACAAAGTATCAAGTCTGCTCTAGATTGTGGTTACCGATTAATTGATACAGCATACAACTATCAAAATGAACGTGAAGTAGGTCAAGCTATCAAGCAAAGCGGTATTAATCGCCAAGAAATTCAAATTATTTCAAAATTACCCGGACGTTTTCAAAAATACGATGATGCTAAGCAAGCAATTAAAACATCTCTTGAAAATCTTGATGTTGATTATATCGACTACTACTTAATTCACTGGCCTAATCCAAAACAAGGCCTTTACGTTGAAGCCTTCAAAGCATTACTTGATGCCAAAAAAGAGGGATTGATTAAAGAAGTTGGTGTTTGCAACTTTTTACCCGAGCACTTAACTAAATTAAAAGAAGAAACAGGCGTCTTTCCAGCTATTAATCAAATCGAACTACACCCTTATTTTTCACAGCCTGAACTTCGTGAATTCCATGAAGAAAATAATATCGTAACACAGGCGTGGAGTCCGTTACATCGAGCCGCTTTAGTAAGCGATGAACCTATTTTACAAGAGCTAGCAAAAAAATATGAAAAATCTATCTATCAAGTTATATTAAGATGGATTTTTCAATTAAATGTGGTTGCTATTCCAAAATCTAGTTCAAAAAATCGACAAGAACAAAACCAAAATATTTTTGATTTCAATCTATCGCCACAAGAAGTGACACGTATTTGTGAGCTAGACAGACCGGATGGTCGTCAAAAAAACCAAAATCCTGCAGTATATGAAGAATTTTAATAACAAGGAGAAACATGTTGACTACTGATTTATATCCTAATGTCGCAGCTTTATTAACTGAAGTTGAAACATTATTAAAAGCAAAACTACTTATCAAAATCAACGATGATCATAAAGATGGCTTAGACCCAGAAGCCTCATTCACTAAACCTATAAGCGCCAATACTTATGAAATCAATGTTCCAAAAAAAGAATTCATTAATTTTTGTGTCGCACATGAGTTACTTCATCTTAAACAACACGGTCTTAATGTTGTAAGTTCTGGGTTAGCTTTTCCTTTGAATCAAGATAACTTATCTCAAGTTGTTAGTGAAGTTGGCGATTTTACAACAACCTGTGTTCTTCATCAAATCATAATACCAGATTTAAAAGATTTGGATGTCTTAACTTATGAAGTACAACAAGCTATCTTAACTCGCGTACTAGATGTTATCCCCCAAGAAAAGCCAACAGACAGTGCTTTTTTGAAATTGTCTCGCACTTTACAAATTTTGGATACTTTTATCTTTTGTGAAGGTTTCAAAACACGCAATACGACTTTACATCATACCTATCCATTAGCATTTGATGCTGCTGAAAAGCTTCTAAAAGCTATGCACAAAAACACAATTGACACCAATCGTAAGTTGCGTGGAACCATCATCAAAGGTCTCAATGCTGTGACAGAATTTTACCAAAACATGGGTATTCAACTGCCTGCCTTAAATCAAACAATGACTGTGTCACCTGTTTTATCAGAGCGACAACTCAACCACCAACATTTATCTCAACTATTTGAATTGTGGAATCCAAGTGAACTAATTAGCCAGCAAAACACCACATACTTAGTTGGTATTGATAAAACTGATCAGCAGTCATCATTTGTTATCCAAAATATCGATATGAGCCCAGAAAATATGAAAGTGCTTTATCAGTTATCACCAAAAGACTTCTTTACAAAGTTCAATATAAACTATTGTCTGCGCGACAATAGTACCTTATAAAAAAATCTTAGCTAAATTAGCTAAGATTTTTTTATTTTGGATTTAACTTCTTCTTCCGTCGGAATTGAATCAACTGCGCCCAATTTTTGAACAGCTAATGATGACGCAAAGTTTGCATATGAAATAGCCGATTCCAAATTAGAAAAACTAAAATCTAATTGTGATAGTAAAGCTCCAATAAAAGTGTCGCCAGCTGCTGTGGTATCAATTGCTTTAACCACATGTGCTTCAACATTACCTGTTTGATTATTTTCACTGTTTGAGTAATATACTCCCAATTCGCCGAGTGTAATAATGACAACTTTGACTCCTTTTTGGTGAAAAAATTCTGCAGAATCTCTTAGGGTTTGGTCATCTATAATTTTAATTCCTGTTAATTTTTCACTTTCAGTTTCGTTTGGAATAATAATATCAGTTAGTGAATATAAATGCTCAAAGTCTCCTTCAATAACAGGACCTGGGTTCAAAACTGTTTTAGATTGATTAGCTCTAGCCAAAACAAAGCTTTCTTCAATAGCAGCTAGTGGGACTTCAAATTGAGCTAAAACAAAATCTGAATCCCGAATAACAGGCAAGCTGTCTTGTATCATTTCAGTGGTTAATAAACGATTAGCTTCACCAGATACCACAATAGAATTTTGACCTGAACTTTGCAACAAAATATAAGCTTGTCCTGTATTTTCATTAGCCAGTTGCTTCACAAATCGTGTGTCTACGTTATTTTTTTGAAGCATTTTTTCAAACTGTTCGCCATATCTATCTTGCCCTAGACAGCCAATCATGGAAACTTGAGTACCATTTCTTGCACAAGAAACAGCCTGGTTAGAACCCTTACCTCCAAAGGCATATGAAATAGATTTTTGGGTTTGGATCGTTTCACCGGCCTCCGGTAATTCCATGATTTGAAGTATCACATCCATATTTAAACTACCTACCACAGCAATTGATTTTTTAGTCATCATTTTATTCCTCTTTCGATATTAAACTGTTTTAAAATCTTGAAATGGAAAAATCACGAATTTAACAACACTTTCCAAATTATCTGGAGTTATATAACCAAAAGAACGACTATCCAATGAATTACTACGGTTATCTCCCATCACAAAGTAGCACCCATATGGAACGTGTGCTCTACCTGTGAAATCACCTAAAATAAAATCTTCTGTTTTAGCATCAGGAGTTAAGTATGGCTCTTTTGTTAACTGTCCATTGATATATAATTGATTATTTTTAACCTGGATTGTGTCGCCACCAATACCGACAACCCTCTTGATATAGCGTAGTTGTGGATTATCTGGTGCTTTAATAACAACAATATCGCCACGATTTGGCTTAATCATCTTTAAAGAGATAGTATATTGTCCGTCATACAATGTTTTTTCCATTGATTGCCCTTTTATAATACCGATATTGATGACTTGGGTAAACAAAAACCAGCAAAATATACCTAAAATCATAATTTCAAATCCCAATTTGAGCAAAAATTTCAAAAAAGAATACACAACTTTTCACCTACTTTATCAAGTTTATCCTATCAACTTAATATGAAGTTTCCGTGATAAATAATTAAAATTTCTATAAATGCTTATCAATTCATAATTTTCATTTGAAATTATTTACCTAAAATGTTTTTATAGAATTGAAAATATAAAGGAGGATTTTATTTATGAGTTTCGATTTATCTACACGTATCACTTTAAATAATGGTACAAGTATTCCTCAAATGGGACTTGGTGTTTGGAAATCTAACAACACTCAAGCAAAAGAAGCAGTTATGCTAGGTTTAAAACATGGTTATGAAATGTTTGATACTGCTAAACAATATGGAAATGAACGCGGTGTTGGTGAAGGTCTTGTTGAAGGACTTAAAGCTGTTGGTAAAACCCGCGAAGACATCTTTTTAACAACTAAAATTTTCGGTGGTGACCAAGGTTACCAAGAAACACTTGACGCAATCGATGGTCAATTAGAACGTCTACAAACTGACTACGTTGATTTACTACTTGTTCACTGGCCTGTAACCGGTAAATACGTGGATACATGGCGTGCAGTTGAAGAAATCTACAAAGCTGGTAAAGCTCGTGCAATTGGTGTATCAAACTTTGATAACGAACGTATGCAAAACTTACTTGATCACGCAACAATTATTCCAGCTGTTAACCAAATGGAATACAATCCACTAATTCAAGAACGTGACATTTTAGCATTCAACCAACAACATGGTATTCATTTACAAGCTTGGTCACCTCTTGGCGGTGGCGCTGTTTTAAATGACCCAGAACTAAAACAAATTGCTGATAAATACAACAAAACAGTTGCTCAAATTGTTTTACGTTGGAACTTCCAAAGCGGTATTATCACAATTCCTAAATCTGTTCATGAAGAACGTATCCAACAAAATGCTGACATCTTTGACTTTGAATTATCTGCTCAAGATATGCAAAAATTATACAGCATGAACCAAGAAAAACGTTCACTTTGGTACAATGACTTTTCATGGGAAGGCGGCTCAATCAACGAAGCTGTTGAAGAATGGGGCGACTAAATAATTTATATTCAAAAAGAACATATCCGTTTTACGGATATGTTCTTTTTTCGCTGCTAAATATATTTTTATATATATAAATATAAAAAAGCTGATATTACAACTTTTTTAATTCTTGACATTTTTAGCAGCTAAGGTTAAAGTTGTTTTATAAATACAAAGGAGAAAATTCAAATGATATCAAACAAGCTAGAGCAAGGCTGCTCTTTTGATCCAACAAAACAAAGTCAAAGTAGTAATATATCCACTTTGAATCAACAAATAGATGACCTCACAATTGTCCTTCCCATCTACCAAAGAAATCTAAGCTGGCCAGAATCAAAAATGGTAAGTCTTTTCAATTATCAGTTATTTGGTAAGGCACCAGTTGCCCCTATATCTTTCAACAAACTGTCGTATGATAACAAAGTAAACCAAGTCGATCTTATTAACAGAGAAATTATTGATAGTAATAAACTCTCAAATGAAACTCTTTCCATAATTGATGGTCAACAACGTCTGGCTACAAACTATAAGGCCTATATAAATCACGAATCTGTTCAAAATATTGTACTCGATGCAAACCAAGGAAGGTTTAAATTAGTTAAAGATAACTCAAAATATGATTATCAAATTCCTGTTGGTATCTTACTAAACAAAAATGAAGAGGAATTAACAAATTATTTAGACAATTCGGGATTTAAGTCATTTAAAGATATAAGTACTATAGCTAAAGTAAGAACAAAATTAACACAGTACAGTTATACTATACATATTGCTAATCGTATGATTGAAAAAGAACAAATCGAATGGTTCGAGGTTCTAAATAATGCTGGTAGTAAGGTAACTGCATTGCAGATGGCTTTTGCCAAACTCGGATCTAATGATTTCGATATATATCGTGAATATGCTGAACCTTTTAGTAAAAAAATTGCGGAAATAGATATGGATAACTTATTTAAACCTTACACTACCAACGTTTCTTATCCTGTTGCCCTTTTAACACCAGAACTAGAAGTTCATCTTAAAACTCCTCATTCTAATAACTTTTGTCCGATACCGTCTGATACAAAAGAAAAAAAACTAGCTCGATTAGATTCAAACACATTAAAAATGATTATAAATGAAACATTAAATGATTTAGACAAAGCCTTAGCTCTATTGAAAACAAAAAAGTTATACTCTAAAATTGATAGAATGGACTATATCCTTTATCTAGCGGGGTACTATGCTCATAATAAGTCAAAAAATGTAAATGAAGATTTGTTAGTAAATTGGGTTCTGACAACTAATTTTATTAATAAGACAAATACCGATAGACGAAATATTTTTTCCAATCTATTAAAATTATAACCATATATAAAAATTACGAAATCTAGTGCCTGTTAACAAATTTATAGGAGTTACCATTGTTCATGATTCCAGAGTCGACCATCTAATTCGCCTTCTGCTAAATCGTGACGCACTTCTAGTTGATGCTGAAATTGATTGAGATAACTCAATAATGCTCTTTTTTCGTAGTTGTTTTCGTTTTTTGTTGCTTCTTCAATAATGGCTTTCATCCAGTCATTCTTCATTATCTTTCACCTCATCTAATGCTTCACGTAAGTCTTTATAATCGGTTAGCTGTTCTTCTAAGGTATCGACAACTGCCTGCAGTTGGATTTTTGCATCTAATTCAATCGTTTGCTTGACTTTATTTAATAAATACTGACCTTTATCAACAAAACTTGGATTAATTAATTCTACGTGAATCAAATAATCAACCAACAAATGGTATTGTTCTTGCTCATTTAAATAAGCAAATTGATACACAATAAACGGTGTTAAGTAATCAAATCCTAATTCATTTGCGAAAACCTGATAAGGTCTTAAAATTTCATTTAAACTAAATTGTGATTTTTTGCCGGGTTGAAAATCCTTTTGAGGTTGTCCTGTATTAATCACTAGAGATAAGCTTTTTGATTTCAATTGATTGACTTTTTTCAGCTCATTGATAAATCGATTAGTGAAAACATCGTCTTGCCATTTTTTAAGTGAGTAAGGTGCCAAATACCAATATAATGGAAATTGCAAAATGACATGATCAGCAGCTAAAATTTTTTCTTGATGGTCAGCAACATTAAATTGCTGACTTGAATGAAGTTCTTCATCGAGAACCGTTATCTCAACATCTGCCTCTGCCAAAGCGAGTGTTGATTTGAAAAACTGTTGTGTCACAGAATTATTAACATCGGGGTGCGAAACAAAAATTTGGACTTTCATGGTGTTCCTCCTGGTTTTCGTTGACAATAATCTATTCTAAGGGTATCATATGTAAGTAAATTTAATAAGAAATGCAATAGAGGTTGCGGTAATCACTAAATAATTGCGAGTGGGTAGCTCACATTGACCAATTGTAGCAGGATTTTCGCCGAAGAACATTAGCAGACTACACTGCTAGTCTTCTGGGCCTAGTCGACAGACGGCTAGGACTGTCTCAGTTTATCTGAGGAGTGCTATTATGTTATTTAATCACCAATAATTTATTTCATAATGCCTCAAAACCTTTATTATTTAAAGGTTTTTTTTATTGTGTAAATTTAAAAAATGAAGGAGTAATTTTATGAAAAATCTGAAAGCTAACCCGCTGTTAACTTTCTTTTCCGCTATTATCATGCTTCTTGGATTAGCCGGTTTTTCCAGCAACCAAGTGCACGCTGAAGAAAGTGATACCTTACGTGTCGGAATGGAGGCTAACTACCCACCCTACAACTGGACACAACAAGATGATTCTAATGGGGCTGTCAAAATTGACGGAGAATCACTTTATGCCAATGGATATGACGTTCAAATGGCTAAAAAAATTGCCGCTGGACTTGGTAAAAAAAATGTTGTGGTTGCTAAAACCCAATGGGATGGATTACTTCCTTCTCTAACTTCTGGCAAAATCGATATGATTATCGCGGGTATGTCACCAACACCTGAACGTCGCCAAGCTATTGACTTTACAAACGCTTACTACACCTCAAATATTGTAATGGTTGTGAATAGTACTGGCAAATACGCTAACGCAACTAACTTAGCTGACTTTAATGGTGCTAAGATCACAGGACAACTGGGAACTTTCCATTATGATGCTATCGAACAAATTCAAGGTGCCATCAAAGAACCTGCTATGAAAGACTTTTCAGCAATGCGTGTGTCTCTTGAATCAAAAACTATCGATGGTTACGTTTCTGAAAAGCCGGAAGGCATTAGCGTTTCAAGTGCTAATCCAAATCTTAAAATGATTGAATTCAAAAGAGGACAAGGTTTCCATTTAGATCCTTCAGAAACACAAAGTGCAATTGGATTACGTAAAGGTGATTCAAATCTTGAAAAAGTTAACGAAATTCTAGCAACTATTCCCGAAGATGAACGTGATAAAATGATGACAACAGCCGTTCACAGTCAGCCAAAACCTGCGACTGAAGGTAATTGGTTCATCAATATTTGGCAACAATATGGTGCTATGTTACTTCGTGGTACTGCTATGACAGTTTTCATTTCATTAATCGGAACTATCGTCGGTTTCTTCATTGGTTTGTTAGTTGGAATTATCAGAACGATTCCACTTGCTAAATCGCGTGGTAAACGTTGGACGACTAGAGTTGCTAGTTTCCTGGCTTCTGTTTATATCGAACTGTTCCGTGGAACACCGATGATTGTGCAAGCTGCTGTATTCTACTACGGTGCTGCTCAAATGTTTGGGCTTAACTTAGACCGTACTTTAGCTGCTTTAATTGTTGTTTCAATTAACACAGGGGCTTACCTTTCTGAAATCATCCGTAGTGGGATTATTTCAACTGACGAAGGACAATTTGAAGCTGCAAGTGCTTTAGGAATGAATCACTTCCAACGAATGAGAAAAATCATTCTCCCTCAAGCTGTTCGTAACAGTTTACCTTCTGTTGCTAACGAATTCATCGTTAACATCAAAGATACTTCCGTCTTGAGCATCATCTCAGTTTCTGAACTATTCTTCACAGGTTCAACAATTGCTGGACAAAACTTCCAGTTCTTCCACACTTACCTAACAATTACATTTATTTACTTAGTTCTAACCTTTACAATTACACGTATCTTCAGACTTATCGAAAAGAAATTAAATGGTCCTAAAGATTACAATTTAATGGCTAATCAAGAACAAGTGACTTCTAATTCAAGAGAGGTGAAAAACTAATGGCTAACCAAGACTCAATTATTAGTGTTCGTAACTTAGAGAAAAAATTTGGAAATCATCTTGTTTTAAAAGATATTTCACTAGATGTTACACCGGGTGAAGTTGTAACCATTATTGGTTCTTCCGGTTCTGGTAAATCAACTTTACTAAGATGTTTAAACTTGCTTGAAGATCCAACTAATGGCGAAATTAACTTCAAAGGTGAAAACATTTTAGGTAACGGTTTTGAAATTACCAAGTACCGCTCCAAAGTCGGCATGGTTTTTCAATCCTTTAACTTATTCAACAACTTAGACGTTCTTGAAAACTGTATTGTAGGCCAAACGACTGTTCTTGGCCGTTCACGACAAGAAGCTGAAGAAATGGCTATGGAACAACTTAAAAAAGTTGGTATGGATCCTTACATCAAGGCAAAACCTGCTCAACTTTCAGGTGGACAAAAACAACGTGTTGCGATTGCTCGTGCCGTTTCAATGTCACCAGATGTCCTATTGTTCGATGAACCTACCAGTGCGCTTGACCCTGAAATGGTTGAAGACGTGCTTGCTTCTATGAAAGCATTAGCACATACTGGTTTGACTATGATTCTGGTAACTCACGAAATGGCTTTTGCACGTGATGTTTCAGATCATGTTGTCTTTATGGACAAAGGTGTGGTGGCTGAAGAAGGCACACCAGAAAAAATCTTTAACAATCCAAAAGAAGCTCGTACAAAAGAGTTCTTAAAACGTTATTTGAACCAATAAAAAAACACCGCTTCAAGCGGTGTTTTTTTATTCTAAAATTAAATTAGTAACTTCTACTACTCTTGTTCTAAATGGAAAGTCTTCTGCTAACATTTCAGGTAAAATATTTTCAAAGAAGTACTGCACACTATACAAGTGATTGAATTTTTTGATACTTTGTAAACTTTCACGGTAAATTTCCATGAAAACTTCTTGTGGATTTCCTTTTTGAATTTCACCAAACGCTTCATATAACAAATCCATCTTATCTGAAATTGATAAAATTTGACCTTCTAACGTCTCATCTTTACCTTCAGATAATCGTCTACGGTAACGTTCTTGTAATTCTTGTGGAATTTCACTTTTAATAAAACTTTCAGTCATTGAATCTTCAACATTCGCAATCAACTCACGCAATTCAGAAGTTGCATATTTAACAGGTGTCTTAATATCGCCAATGAAACGCTCTGTATAATCATGATTTAAGGCTTTTTCATAGAGTACGCGCCAATTAATCGTATGACCTGAAATTTCTTCTAAATCGCCCAGCATTTGCGCCATTTGCGTCACTCTAAAAGAGTGTGTAGAAACAGAGTGTTGTTGGTATTGAAAATACCCCGGTGCTCGATTCAATGTCTCCAAGTTGTTCAATCCTTGTAAGTATGCATGCATTCCCATAAAATATCCTCCTATTTTTTGATAAATTTTTTCTATGTTATCAAACCTGTTCCATAAACTCAACTTTTGCTTAAAAAAAAGCGATGATATCATAAAATATCATCGCTCTTTATTAGGCGTTATCTTTTCTTGATTTCAAAAAGTTAATAACATCTAAGTTATCTTGTAAACGTTTTTTCAAGTTTGTACTATTTACTGGACGACGGTCATTACCTACGCCGACGTGCACGTTTGTTCTTTTGTTGTGTCCCATAATATCTCTCCTTATTTTAATCTTTCTAGTCTATAATATAGAAAATCAGGAATAAAATCAAGTATACCTAATCTTTTAATGAAAATCCACCATGAACTTCCGAGGCATTGTAAACTAAAACAAAAGCCTTAGGATCAATATCTTCTAAAATACTTAATAAAGCAAAGTAATCATTACTCTCAATAACTACCATAATCATGCGGTTTTCATCACCACTGTGACCACCTGTTACATCAAATATAGTCGTTGTCGTTCCATAAGCCAAAATAGCTTTTCTTATTTCATTTTCTTTTTCCGTCGACATAATATAAAGCACTTTTTTTCTATCTAGGCCGGTTTCAATGTAATCAATAACAGCAGAAGAAATTACTAACGCTATAGTGGCAACTACAAAGCTTTCAAATCCTGTAACAAAAATATT
Organism: Holzapfeliella floricola DSM 23037 = JCM 16512; assembly: GCF_001436605.1. Lineage (GTDB taxonomy): Bacteria > Bacillota > Bacilli > Lactobacillales > Lactobacillaceae > Holzapfeliella > Holzapfeliella floricola. Next base: position 106,571 of record NZ_AYZL01000006.1, read on the forward strand.
GAAGAACGTTACGACTAAATCGATTACTAATAAGGTAATGGGTTCTTTAATTCTAAAATATTTTTTCACAATCATTGGTGGCACTGCTGTTCCACCGCTTGAAGCATTACATCTGTACAATAGGGCTAGCCCAACTCCAAAAATTGCGCCAGAAGCAATTACACTGACAAACGGATCTTTAACTAACATGATTTCTGGTGTCAAAGCTAATCCAATCGGCAACATTAAACTCCCTAGGGCAATATTAATTGTTGTCTTCTTTCCTAGAAACAGATACGACAAGACCAACATCAATAAGTTTAAAACTAAAACCGTCGCGTAAGTAGGAATTGAAAATACCGCATCTAGTAAAACTGAAACTCCACTAACACCACCCAATGCGATTTTGTGAGGTGCTGCGAAAAGATTAATACTGATTGCAATGATTTCAACACCCACAGCAATCAGGAAAAAACGTATTAGTGTTTTTGTTATTTTATTTTGATTCACTTATTACCATCCTTATTCATATACTTATTCATTTCTGTTTTCACGTTCTTTTTCTAACATCTCATACTGACGTTGAGAATTTTGTGCAACACGTTCAGCATCTTGATAATTTTGCTTAGCAACTTTAATACGGTTTTGCAATTCTTCATCACTAAAACCCGTCATTTCTTTTTGAATTTCAAAGGTTTCTTCATATGATTTTCTAACTGCTTCATAACCAACTTTTGTTGCAGCAACAAGGCGATTCCCTAAACTCTTAGGTGTTGGCTCAGCTGCAAATTCTTTAACATTTCGAACTAGCGGATAACTAACACGTTTATTCCACATGGTAATTAGTGGACCCGCAAAGAAAGCAATAATAATTGTTGCAAATCCCACTGGACCGCCTAAATAAAAAGCGCCTGCCATAAACAATAAATCTTGAATAATACGTGCTACCTTATATTTAATATGAAACTTTTTACTCAAAATAGGAGCTACCGCATCATAGGGAGCAACACCAAGTCCTGGGCCCATATACAATGAACTTCCCAAAGTGAACAGCAATAATCCTATAATTGCAGCAGCAATTGAAACAAAAGTTGAAGTTAAAATAAAGAAGTTACTAAATGATTCATAAAAGAATTGAATTTCAAAACCTACTAAAACCATATTCATTATAGTGCCAAACCCGATTTTTTTACGATCAAGCAATACAATAAATATGAATATAATAAAGTTGAAACCAAGTTGAAAGACACCCAAATCTACATTTAATTTAGCAGAAAGACCCGTATTTATTGCTGTGAACGGATCCAATCCAACAGAACCTAATCTCAATATTGCAGCTCCTAAAGACAGCACTGCTATACCTGCAAATGAAACTAGAGATTGTAATACAAATAGCATGATTTTTCTTGTCAGTTTCGGTCGAGAATTATCCAAAATATCAACTTCCTTTTTATTAAATCTATTATTATTTTATCATAAATTGCTTAATATTTCTTTTCGTACTGCAAGATACAAAAAAAGCCATGCTCAACGCATGGCTAGTTAATTATTTTAACAAATTTTTGTACCGAACTTTTCCATATCTTTTTTCAACTGGTCGGCATTAGCGGGTTCAGTGTATTCAACTACTGAAACAGCACCATCTAAAATACCGCTATCATCACGTAAAACTAACGCTGCATTTTTATATTCTAAGACCAGTCCATTACCTAAGAAGGCTTCTTCTTCTTTTGACATAGTCAAATCTAAATCAAAATTATTTTCGATAACATTTTGATAGTCATCATCTGGTTGATTACTAAACACAAACTGAAACTTATTTCCTATGGCGCAAGAACCACCCATTTTTGAAAACTTGCTAGAACCATCATCTAATGCCAAGAAAACGTGTCTCTTATCTGATGGTAATTTATCTTTCAAGAAATCTTTTGCTGTATCCTTAATAACTAATTTCATAATTAGCGCCTCACTTTCACAAATATAAGTTGTGTACAACCTTTACATAAGTAATACTAACGGATTGTGTCCTTAAATACAAGCTTTTTTTGCTTATTTTTATTACTTTTTGTAATTGAACATTGTCGGCATTTTTGTTTTCATGTAAAATGAATGAATAAAATATAGTAAGTAGGTGTACGGAACTTGGAAAGAAAATTATCACATCGTCATATGCAGATGATTGCGCTTGGCGGTACAATTGGGGTAGGTTTATTCATGGGAGCCAAATCAACCATTGGTTGGACTGGACCATCTGTTTTAATCGCTTACGCCATTGCCGGATTATTCTTGTACTTAATTATGAGAGCCTTGGGTGAAATGTTATACGTTGACCCTTCTACAGGTTCATTTTCAAAATTTGCTTCTGAATATATTCATCCTGTATTTGGGTATTTAACCGCTTGGAGTAATATTTTTCAATTTATTGTTGTTGGAATGAGTGAGGTTATTGCCATTGGTGAGTATATGGAGTTTTGGTTCCCGGGATTACCTGTTTGGGTTCCTGGTGTAATCGCTATTGCACTTCTAATGATTGCAAACTTAATCTCCGTTAAAATGTTTGGTGAGTTAGAGTTTTGGTTCTCACTAATTAAGGTTGTCACCATCGTCTTAATGATTATCGTTGGTTTAATCTTTATCTTCTTTGGTCTTGCAGGTCATCCTGCGACAGGATTAAGTAACCTTTGGGCACACGGTGGATTTTTCACTGGTGGATTCAACGGATTTATGTTTGCACTAGCCTTGGTGCTTGCTTCATACCAAGGTATCGAGTTAGTTGGGATTACAGCTGGTGAAGCTGAAGACCCACAACCAACTCTTGTGCGTGCTATCAAATCAACAGTTAGTCGCATTTTAATCTTCTACATTGGGGCTATCTTTGTTATTGTTACAATTTACCCATGGAATGGTTTAAACGAAGTTGGTTCACCATTTGTGGCCACATTCGAAAAAGCAGGTATTACATTTGCAGCAGGGATTATCAACTTTGTTGTTCTAACTGCTGCTTTATCAGGTGCTAACTCTGGTATTTACAGTGCTAGCCGAATGTCATATACGTTAGCTAGTGAAAATCAAATTCCAAAAGTATTTAAAAAGTTGAATAGTCATAATGTTCCTTATATCGGCGTTATCACAATTACATTGGGAATTCTTTTAGGTGTATTTTTAAGTGTTGTCATTCCACTATTATTCCCGGGCACTAACAACATTTTTGAACTAGTTTATAGTTCAAGTGTATTACCAGGGATGGTTCCTTGGGTTGTGATTTTAATCAGTCATTTAAGATTTAGAAAACAACATCCTGAACTACTTAAAGACCATCCATTCAAAATGCCTCTATCACCTTACACTAACTATGTAACTTTGGCATTCTTAGCAATTACATTAGTTTATATGTTCATCAACCCAGCTACACGTGCATCATTGTTGGTTGGGGTTGCGTTCTTAATTATCATGACAATCATCTATTTCATTAGATTCAATGATAAAAAAGCCAACTAAAAAAGACTACTCAAATGAGTAGTCTTTTTTCTATGCTAAAATTTTGTTCATTTTCTTTTGCAGAGCCGACAAATTAAGATAATCTAGTTCTTCAGATGTAACTTCAATAAAATTGGAATTATCAAAAGCTACTAAATCGGCCACAACAAGGCTAATCTGCCATTGTTGATGTGTAAACGTATGAATGACTTTTAAATCATCACTCAACTGCGCATTTTTTATCTCTACTGCATAATTGCTTTTAAAATAATTTTCAAATGACTCAATTTCAGTTAAAGTTTTTTTGACTAAAGGAAACATCAAAAAATTAGCTAAAATACCTGTTTTCGGTCTTTTTTCCATTAAATAACCCTCAGAAGTCTTTATAATAAAACCGTAATAAGGTATCTTTTGTGGCGGCTTTTTTTTAGTCTTAACTGGGTAATTGAGACAAGTACCATCTTGACCACTAGCATCAAACTCATAAACAGGTGATTGTTCAATAAGTGGATTTTTAGCTCGCATGTAGCTTGAACCCAAATCCATAATTGCCTGATTAAAATCTCCAGGTCGATTAGGATCAATTATTTTTTTGACAATATCATAAAAGATTGTTTTCGTTTTAGGTTTAGCGATATCGTCTTCAATTTTGAGCAATCGTGCAAAAACTCGAAATGCATTACCATCAATAGCCGGCTCTACTTCACCAAAAGAAATTGAGGCAATGGCACACGACGTATAAGGGCCAATACCCTTTAACTTTTCAAGCTCCTTAGCTGTTTTAGGCCACTGGCCTTTGTAATCGAAAACAATTTGCTGAGCAGCTGCTTGCATGTTACGTGCTCTAGAATAATACCCTAATCCTTGCCATACAGCCATCAGTTTATCTTCAGGTGCTTGGGCTAAATCAAAAACTGTAGGAAAAGCTTCAATGAACTTTAAATAATAATCAATAACCGTATTCACTTGTGTTTGTTGCAACATAATTTCACTAATAAACACATGATAAGGATTGGTATCTTTTCGCCAAGGTAAGTCGCGTTTGTTTTCATCGTACCAAGTTAATAGCTTTTTTCTAAATCGTTTAATTGTATCATCGGACCATTCAATGTAGCTGATAGCAATCACTCCTTATTAGTTGGTAGTATTTTCAATTAAGCTAGTTTTTAACTGTATGTTAGCACTATAATCTACAGGAATCACGATAATAACTGGACCTTGTATCTCGTTTGCTTGGTTTAAGGCTTCGGCTAGTTCTTGTTGCGAATTGACTTTAATTCCCTCAGCACCAAAAGCCTGAGCATATTTCATATAATCTACAGGTCCAAAATCTACCCCTGAACTTTGATTATACTTGATTTCTTCTTGGAATTTCACCATATCATACGCATTATCTTCCCAAATCAAATGAATAATATTTGACTGTAGTCGAACTGCGGTTTCTAGCTCTTGTCCGGAGAATAAAAATCCGCCATCTCCTGAAACAGAAATAATTTTTTTATCTGGATTCAAAATAGAAGCAGATATTGCCCAGGGCAAAGCGACTCCTAGTGTCTGCATTCCGTTGCTAAATAACAACTGACGCGGTTGATAACTCCTAAAATATCTCGCCATCCAAATATAATGACTCCCCACATCAACTGTTACAATATTACTGTCATCAGCAAATTGCTGCAATGTTTCAACAATCTGAAGCGGATTAAGTAAATCAGGGTTTTTGAATTTAAAATCTGATTCTTCATAATCAAATTGATAGCGCAACTTTTGAATAATCTGATTTGAAGTTGCTTTTATTTTTAAACCTTCTGGTAATAATTGAGCTAGCTTATTAATTGTGTTAGCTAAATCAGTTTTTATAATCAAACTAGGTTGATACTCATTAGTAATCTCTGGATCAACCGTATCAATGTTGATAATTTCTCGATAACCACTTGAATTCCAGTTACGTGCTTCATATTCAACAGGATCATAGCCAATTGTAATCACTAAGTCACTTTGCTTTAATACGGTATCACCTATTTGATTTCTAAATAATCCGACACGACCAAAATAATTATGCTCATATTTGTGTGACAAAATCCCTGCCGCCTGAAAGGTTTCAACAATTGGAATAGAAAAGCGACTAAGTAATTGATGTAAAGCATCGGTTACGCGCTGTTCAGATGAGCGCATTCCCGCTAAAATAACTGGAAAATCCGCATTTTTTATCTTACTGATAACTTTTTTTAATGATGCTGTTGTTGCTTCAGCATTTTCATCTGGCAAGTCAAATCGTTTAATCGCTTCTTTTTCAACTGGTGCCGATAACACATCTTGTGGGATTGAAATAAAACTAGCTCCCGCTTTAGGGGATGTTGCTGCTATATAGGCACTGATAAAAACTTCAGAAATATTATCTGCCATTTCAACTTCATAGCTACTTTTAGTTGCTTCTGATAACAATTCTCGGCTAGGAATACTTTGATGTGTCAATCGTGAGATATCATTTCTTGGCACTTGACCTCCTAATGCAATAACTGGATCACCTTCTGACGTAGCCGTAATTAAACCAGTCGCTAAATTTGATACTCCTGGTCCTGATGTCACTAGCACCACACCTGGCTTTTCAGTTAACCGACCAATGCCGCTGGCCATAAAAGCAGCATTTTGTTCATGACGAGCCACGATTAACTTCGGCTTTTTAGAGTCTGGATAATTTTTTAAGTCATTGAATAATTGATCAATTTTTGCACCCGGAATTCCAAAAATATAATCAATTCCTTGATTAATCATGGTCTGAATTAAAGCATTTGACCCATTTTTTTCTATTTTCATTTAAAATCCTCTTATTTTTTAATGTTGAGTTGTCTACATAATCATAAAACCGGTATGTTGATTTGTCAACATAGAAAAATGTTAGATTCATGTTATAGTTATAGCTGTGCATTAGGCAACTTTAATTGAGGAGATTGATATGGAAGATTTAGGTAATTTATCACAATATGTATCCATACTCGCTAGAAAATATTACAATGATACACATAAACAATGTGCAAAAATAAATCTCAACCCTACAACTGCAAATATTTTATTAATAATTTATCAAAATAAAGATATTAATAAAAATCAAATTGCGAAGGTTTTAGGTCAAGACCGTGCGCTAGTCACTCGAGAGGTGAACAAGCTCATCAAAATTGACTATATTAATAAAAAAGAAAGTACTGGACGTTCACAAAGTCTTGAACTTTCCGACTTAGGTTGTAGCTTAATTCCTAGCATTTTAGAAATCAGAAACAATTGGTGGAAGAAAAACTTATCAATTTTTGATAAAACTGAACAGCAAGCTTTCCTAAAAACAATGCATCATATCATCAATAATTTAGAAGATTAAAAAGAGCCTTTACAAAACGTAGAGGCTCTTTTCTTATGGCGTTATATGATAGTTAATTTTTCTTTTTTTCAAGGGTTGTTCTTGTCTGTAATTATTTGGATAGCTTTCCTTAATAGCTAATAAATCAGCAAAACTAATTTCGATAGGATCTGCCATTACTAACCACCGAACAGACTGATCAAAGGGGGGCGTCGTTAGTGATCCTTGATAGCTATAGTAATTAGATTTTTTAGGAAAAATTGAAGCTAGCTCAAATTGCGCATAATTATTTTCAAAAAGTTCTACAAACTTCGACTGACTATACTTATTAACATTACCTAGTACGGCAACCACCAAAATAGATGTATTATTTTTAAATACAAAATGAACTTCGATATCATAGTAATTGTTTTCAATGCGATGTTCTGAATGTTCATGAAAGTGAAACCGTTCAAGTTGCCATTTAATACCGAAAATATCGAGGTCACCTTGACTCATAAACTGTTGACCCACAATCTGGTCTTTAATCATTATGACTTGATGAAAATTAATTAAAACTAATTGACCTTTCATATTGGTTGAAGATGATTTTTTCAAAGAAATCGGTGATTGACATAAGATATTAGTTGGCTTTTGCCACTGGTCTTGTCGTTGATAATCTAAATGTTTCATAATGGCCTCTTATTTTTTAAATTATTAAGTGACGTAGGGTAAGAATTATCATAAACAAATTTATTCATTTCGCCAACTTTGAACTCTATTCTAGAGTGAAGCGTAATTTAATTCGTCAGTATTTGAATAAATGAGTGCTTTAATTTCTGCTACAATTTCTCGAGGGTTTTTTTGGCTAGTATCAATAATTACATCACAAAATTTAGTGTAAATCGCATCCCTCTTTTCCTTAAGTTCATTAAAGGCTTGTTGACTCAACTTTTTAAAAATAGGACGATTCATATCATCCCCAATTCGGGCCCGAATTTCATCAATCGGTGCATCCAGTTTGATAGTTCTTCCCATTGCCGCTTGAATGACTTTTTGATTGGCTGAGATAGTAGGTGTTCCACCACCTGTTGATAAAATATCATACTCATCAATCGCTTTTTTGAGTAGATCTTGTTCTAATTGTCGAAAAACTTGCTCACCATAAGTATCGAAGTAAGTAGGAATTGTCATTCCTGCTTCTTTTTCAATTAACTCATCTAAATCACAAAATGATTGATTCATACTTTCAGCTAATAATCTGCCAACTGTCGATTTTCCCGTTCCCATAAATCCAATTAAAATAACAGGCATTCTAATTCCTCCTTATAACGATTGTCTCGTTAGTTTTGCTTGCTTGATTTGATTAATTACAGTTGCTTGGTCATCTGATAAAATGGCTTGCTTCAGTTGCTCTAATTCTGCTTGAAAATGATTAATTTGATCAGCTATAATCGCTTTATTTTCTAAAAAAATGGCTTGCCACATCACTTCATCTGCCTGAGCAATTTCAGTTGTTTTTTTAAACCCATTGGCAGCAGTTTCAAGACCCATTGTTTGGTCTTTTAATTCCTTAGTTGCTGTATTGACTAATGTTGTCGCTAAAAGATGTGGTAAATGGCTTGTGATGCCAACTAACTGATCATGTTCCTCAGCAGAAAGGCGTGTAAATCGACTGCAGCTTTCACTTAAAAGTGAAGTCAGTTGTTTGATTTCATCGTCACTGCCATTTTGATTAATCAAAAAGTAAAATGCCTCCTTAAATAAATGGACATGACCATTTTGACTACCAGTTAAATGCGACCCACTCATCGGATGTCCCCCAATAAACCGCAGTTGCTTATTTTTTTGGATAGCTTTTTTTGCAACTGCCATAATCGATAATTTGGTACTGCCAACATCCGTCACAATTGTTTTAGAAGACAATGGTAAGTCCCCCAGCTGTTGTAGTTGTTGTTTGATTATGGAAACAGGTGTTGCCAAAAAAACAAAGTCAGCAGCTTTAACGCCTTGCTCAAAGGCAACAATCTCATCGATTAACCCTTCTTTTAACAGATAATCAGTATTTGTGGCCTTAACGTCTTCGGCTAGTAGCTTAATTGCTTTATTTTTTTGGCGAATAATTCGGGCAATAGAACTACCAATCAGTCCCATGCCGCTTATAAACACTGTTTCCATCCTGACTACCTCATCACTTTCTCTAAATCTTCAAAGAAACTAGGGTATGAAATCCCCACATATTCTGCATCTGCTAATTCTAATGATTGGTTAGCTTTAAGAGCTGCAATCGCTAATGTCATGCCAATTCGATGATCTTTGTGGCTTGATAATTGAGGATTTACAATTGTTAGCTCTGGTTTTCCTTCAATGATAAAACCATCAGGTAATTCAGTGATTGCAATCCCTAATTTTTTAAATTCTGTTACCACTGCTGCAATTCGATCGGTTTCTTTAACACGTAGCTCTTGTGCACCTGTGATTTTGCTAGTCCCATTAGCAAAACTGCAAAGAAGTGCAATAATAGGCAATTCATCAATCATAGCAGGAATATCTGATTCTTTGAGTTCAATGGCGTTTAACTGGCTCGTTTTGACTTGAACATCGGCAACTGGTTCGCCACTTAAATTCCGCTGATTTTTAAAGGTTAACTGAACACCCATTTTTTCAAGTACTTTGAGTAATCCGGTTCTAGTCTTGTTTAAACTAATCGCTTTAAGCGTTAAATCAGAATTGGGCAAAGTCGCTGCTGCGACCATAAAGAATGCAGCAGATGAAATATCACTTGGGATCTCAACGGTTTGTCCCACTAATTGCTTAGGCGGATTAACCGTAATTTTATCCGCCTGAGTTTGGATTGTATCCGGTGCAAAAGTATTTAATAAGCGTTTGGTGTGGTCACGTGTAGGTTGTTTTTCAATAATTTGTGTTTTACCTTGTGCAAAAAGTCCAGCTAAGATGACAGCACTTTTGACTTGAGCACTAGCAACAGGTAAGTCATAAGTGATTGGTTTAATCTGACTAGGTTCAATCGTTAGTGGTAACTTATCAGTTTTTGACTCAATTTTTGCTCCCATTTGTCGCAATGGCTGACAGACTCGATCCAGTGGTCGCTTACTAAGTGAATCATCCCCGAATAAGTCTGTTTGAAAGCGTTGGGCTGCTAAAATCCCCATAATAAGTCGGGTTGTTGTCCCAGAATTTCCCATGTCTAGCGGTTTTTGCGGCTGCTTTAACCCATTTAATCCCACACCTCTAACAGTCACTACATCTATCTGATTATCAATTTCAACACCTAAGTCCTGAAAAGCTTTAAGTGTTGATAAGCAGTCTTTGGATTGTAAAAAATTGTGAATAGTTGTCGTTCCTTCAGCTAAAGCTCCCAACATAATGGCACGATGCGAAATACTTTTGTCACCTGGAACGGTTAGTTCACCCGTTAGCCCAGTCTTTAGGGCTGTTGTTAACTCTTTCATAATCGACTCCTTAAAAATTCAAAACTTCTTTTCGGTAATCAGCGACTTGGCGTTTAAGACGTTCAAGATTGCTACCGTCAAAAGTTTCGGTAATGACTTTAGCTAATTCAATGGCAACCACGCTTTCAATCACAATGGATGCTGGTACGATAGCCGTTGTATCTGAACGTTCAACATTTGCTTTTTTGATTTCTTTGGTTTTAATATCTGCACTTTGAAGGGGTTTGTATAAAGTTGGGATTGGCTTCATAGCAGCTTTAACAATGACTGGCATACCATTTGTCATTCCACCTTCAAAACCACCTAAATGATCAGTTAAGCGACCAAAACCTTTAGTTTCTTGCCAGTCAATTTCATCCATAACTGCACTTCCTGGATTTTTAGATGTCGCAAAGCCGTCGCCAATTTCAACACCCTTCATTGCATTAACTGCCATAACAGCTCCTGCAATTTTGCCATCTAGTTTTTGATCAAAGCTGACGTAACTTCCCATCCCGACAGGCATATTCGTGGCAACGACACGCACCACACCGCCTAAGGTATCTCGATTGCGTTTGGTTCGGTCAATTAACTCGTGAATACTTTCAACTTGTGCTTGGTCTGTCACTCTTAAATCGTTTTGTTTGATTTTGTTTTCGATTTCTTGGACGTCTAGTAAAGCTTTTTGATCAGCAATTTTTGAACCAACTTGCTCAACATAGCCAACAATATCAATATCTAATTGTTTAAGTAATTGCTTACAAATAGCCCCAATTGCCACTCTCATAGCTGTTTCACGAGCTGATGAACGTTCTAGTACATTTCTTAAATCTTGGTGATTGTATTTAATGGCACCGGCTAAATCAGCATGACCTGGTCTTGGACGAGTTAAGTTACGAATTGTATTTTCTGGTGTCGCATCAATTAAGGGATTCATAATATCTTTCCAGTGATTGTGATCGATATTCTTGATAACTAGAGAAATAGGTGAACCGAGTGTTTTCTTATGACGGACACCACCAGTTATTTCAATTTGATCATGTTCAATTTGTTGGCGATTGCCACGGCCATATCCCCCTTGTCTAGCCGCTAAAAGATCATTAATTCCGTCAACATCGATTGTTAATCCTGCTGGTATACCTTCTAAAATCCCAGTTAATTGTGGGCCGTGTGATTCTCCTGCTGTTAAGTAATTCATTATTTATTTCCTCCGATTTTATTGAGTTCTGTTTGGTAATCCTTTGATGCATCCATAATACCTTGATAAATTTTTTTGAAATGAGGTGCTAACTTGTCACTTTGACTATAGCTCGTGATTTTTGTTAAAACTTGTTGCTCTCTTTTAGGATCAAAAACAGGTTTCGCTGTTTGTCGTTTTGCTTCACTAACAGCGGTTACCGCTTCAAATCGCTGTTGTAATAATCCAACAATTTGTTGATCAATTTGATTAATTTTTTCACGTGAAGCACTCAAATTATCAGTTTGGTGTACGGTTTTGTAAGCAAAGTAAATGCCAATAACTGCTAATGTACCAATGATAGCGACAATAATATTGCTTTGTAGGGCAACTTGAATTCCAAATTGTGATAATTTTCCTGTAATAAGTGGCACTGTGAATGAAGCAATACTCCCAAACATAAAGTAAATACCAGTTAAAATACCCTTGTTTTGTGGGAATAGCTGGATTAATAAGTTCAATCCGATCTGCATAACACCACTAGCCGCACTAAAGCCAAATAAGAATGCGGCCATCATTGAAATTGTTGGTTGTGCAACTTGTGTAACGACAATCAAAGACATTAGTGAAATCATACTCATTAAAACTAGTAACTTTGTTGCTGAAAATTCTTTTTTGAGTAAGAAGAAAATACTTAAAACTCCTAAGATTGAGCCGACACTGTATAGTGAAATTAATGTGTGTGAAGTAAGTGCATCGTAATGTAAAATATCTATGGCAAATAAGCTAATCCACTGTGTGAACCAAATCATTATTGCCATGGACGTGTAACTGTAAACGCCTAGTAGAATAGCAATTAATCGTTTTTTATTTACAGAAAATGGTGATTGTTGGGCAACTTCTTCAGCAATCGCTGATTGTTGTTTAGGAAATTTGGTTGTTAAAATTGTGACAAAATTGATGAGAACAATTACGGCTGCAACGATAAATGACCAACCAAACCACATACCATTATTATGTAGACTCGCAACTACTAATGGCAGGATAAATTCACCAATTGAAATAAACGCTTTAAGTAAAATACTAGCAAATTTATTTTTATCGCCGATTTCTAAAAATGTTGGGTAAGTCGCTGAATCAAAGGCTGAATTAGCTACCCCTGCTAAAATCGATAATCCATAAGCAATGGTTACATTGTGATTAAACGGTGAAACGATAAAGAAGGTGAAGTAAGCCAACATCCCTAACATTAAAACTTGTTTGCGACCGATTTTATCAGATAAGTACCCCAAAATAAGGTAAGCACCAAGTCGACCAAGTCCAACTCCTGACAATACATAAGATGCTGTTGCCAAAGGTGTTGCCCAATTAGCTCCAAGCTCTTTAATATTTTGAGCGACAATGATTAAGGCCATTCCATGCACTAAGTAGTTCAAGAATAAACTCGTTTTCAGTTTTCCATGACTCATTTTTAAATCCTCCTAAATAAAAAAGTCGGCTAGATGATAATCATCTAACCGACTTTGGTTTATAGAGAATTAAATTACACATATGAAAACCTGTAATCATAACTAACTATCACTTTATCGAATTAGATGACTTGCTGCATCTAACCGACAAAGAATTATTATAACTCCTATGCTTTAGATGCAAACGCCTTGTTTGAAGCGTTTGCATCAGTAAACCTGGACTAGCAAACGCTTTTGCTAAAGTAATAAAAGTTATAATAATAGTTACGACTATGATTGAGATTATTCATTTTGAAATTCCCTTCCTGTGTTGTTTGTTGTCATTATTAAAACACCTGATCATTAAAAAGTCAAATGTAAAATTAATTTATTTTTAATAAATTTTATCACTTTAACTTTTTATAGTTAAGATATAAAACAGGTATTAATGTCAGAACTAAGCTAATAGTGAAGCCTAAAAGATTGCCTAAATAGCTGTTTTGCATCATTAAATCATAATAAATACCGTAAAAATAATGAATTGGAAATAGTTGTTGAATCATGGTGATTAGCGTAATTAAAGTACCTGATGTCATGAGATGATAAGGCAATGTAAATGCTAGTACGAGTAGTATCAATGGCATACTCATCATTTGAAAAGTTTCCGTTTTGATTTTTTGACCCATAAAAAAGCCAATGACTGTAAAATAAATACCTAAAATATTAAGTAATAAAAATAATAATAGGGTTTGCCAATTAAATGATAAAACTTGAAATCCAAATCCAACAAGTGTAATTAGTGTACTAATCGTCAAATTAGCGATAATTTGAATCATAATTTGATCAACTAAAAATTGGTGAATAGTGTAAGTCGTTATACGATTATACAAACTGTAAAATTTTCTAGTTGAACTAATTTTAGAACCAAATGTTAATAAACTATTGCTAACAATCCCAAGTAACACACACTCACAATAAATCGGAAGTAACGTTTCGTTTATGATTTGTTGGAAATTTGCCTGATTATTGTTTTTATACATCAAAATCATGAAAATATAATAAAATGATGGCACCATTATCGTAAAAAATAAAAATCGTTTATTGCGATAAATCTGCTTAAGCTGAATACTTCTAATCATGTTTAGTTCTCCTTATTGAGCTGACGATACCATTGTTCAATCGTTTGATTATGACTGTGAATCTTGTCTACTGAACTATCTGCATAAATTTCACCATTTTTGAGTAACAAAACACGTGAAAAGTATTTATCTATTTGATTAAAATCATGTGTAACTGTTAGCACACTCCCCGAAACATAATCTAAAGATTGCCAAAACATATCAATTGATTCCAAATCCATTCCAGCAGTTGGTTCATCTAAAATAAGGAGTTTGGAAGGACGAATTAAGCTCAGTAATAAAGATAGCCTTCTTTTTTGTCCACCCGATAAGTTATTAACTTTAGTTTTCATTTGTTTTTCTAAATTAAATTGTTTTAACCACTGAGTGATCTTTTCTTGCGAATAGTTATTCATCATATTTGAAACTAGGGCAATTTGCTCCCAAACCGTGCAAGCAAGTAAAAGATTATCTTCTTGCTTCATTACATTCAAATCCTCTTTTGGATTTAATTTCAATTCAATATCACCAGTATCTGGTTGTTGTTGACTTAAAATCAAATTAATCAAAGTTGATTTCCCTGCACCATTAGATCCTAATAAAGCAATTCGTTCTCGACTGTGAACTGTAAAGTTAATCTTTTTTAATACAGGATACTCATAAGCTTTTGATAAATTATTTACTGATAGAATCTGATTCTTATGGATTGATTTTCCTACTATCAAAAAATCCAAATCACTATTAAACAATTGCGATAATTGAATTAACTTATCTATATCAGGTTCAGATGTCCCCATTTCCCATTTTGAGATTGCTTGTCTTGAAACAAACAGCTTTTCTGCTAACTCACTTTGTGACCAATTATTTTGCCTTCTTAAATTAACGAGTTGCTGACTAAAAACGTTGTTCATCGCTTCTCCTCTTTTCGGTTGTATTGATAAATTTCATTATCCTCTTCGCATTTAAAATAGCAATTGTTTGACTGGCAATACCTTATTGCCGACCTTGCAACTACTAGTTGCTAACAGATTTACCCAACAATTTCAAAAAAGCTGTTGATTGAATCCCCTGATAAAACCGCACTATAATCTAGACATAGATAAACGCAAAGAGATTTTATAAGGAGGCTATTCAAATGGCAAAATCAAAATTAATCAAAGCAAACAAAAAAATCGAAAACGGTGTTGTCGGTGGTTATAAGAAAATCGAAGACACGGTTGTTGGTAGCTACAAACAAGTTGAAAACAAATTCGTTGATTTATATTTAACACGTGATGGCGAATCAGTTGAGGATGCTCAAAAACGTTTAAGTCAAGAAAACAAAAAACGTCGTGAAGATTTAGAAAAACAAAAACATCAACATTAATAGTTAACAATCAATGAGAAGGTGAAAGAAATGAAAAAAAGTAGTTTTGTAACGTTAGTATTAGGTATATTTAGTGCCTTAGTCTTAGGTAGTGGCATGAGCATGGCACTCCTTCCAGATTCAGGACTTTACAATCAAGGTGTCATTGTTGGTTGTTTAGGCATTATTTTCAGTTTAATTACCGTTATAGTTCACCGAAAAATGACAAATAAGCCCAAAATCAACTTATCACTTAAAACAGTCGGTATTGCTTTAGTGGCTATTATTGGTGTTATTATATTTGGTGGTGGTTTATCACTAACTATGGTGTTCAACCAACTGGTATTCGGCACTATTTTAGCTATCATCGGGATTATGGCTTTACTTAGTTTGATTCCACTTTCAAAAGGGTTGAAACAAGGATAATAAAAAAGAGTTAGCAACTGCTAACTCTTTTTTTAATACTAATAACCTTTTTTATAATCGACTTGGTTTTGAACAACTTGTCCATTTTGTACAAATTCCGTCATATTGTGATTAAAAATGGCTAATGACTCAGCCAAATATTCGGCGTGAATACCTGAAATATGTGGCGTAATCAAAACATTAGCCTTTTGCCAAAGCGCATGATCTTTTGGTAAAGGCTCTGGATCAGTAACATCAAGTGCCGCTCCACTTAACTGTTTAGTATCAAGTGCTTGTACTAAATCGCTTGTATTCACACTTGGTCCTCGTCCAATATTGATAAATAACGGATGGTGTTTAAGTTGCTTAAATAAGTCTGCATTAAATAAATGCTTTGTTTGAGGTGTTAAGGGCAATGCATTAACTAAAATATCCGCATTTTCAATTGCAGGTTGACTATCAGCCATCGAGACAACTTGTTGAAAGCCTTTAGCTTCATGTCCACTAGAGTTGATTCCAATAGTTTTAGCATGAAAAACCGTCAAGATTTCAGCAATTCGACCGCCGATATGGCCTGTCCCATAAATCACCACTTGCTTTCCTTGTAGCATTTTGAGTGTTTGCGTTAATTTAAACCACTGGCCTTCTTGGGCTGATTCATTAATGCCTCGATACATGGCTAAGATCATCCCAATAACGGACTCAGAGATAGGTTCAGCATGAATGCCTTTAACCGTTGTTAGTCGAATTCCTTTTTCTTGTAATCGTGTTAAGGGCAAGTTATCAATCCCAGCTGATAAAGTTTGCACCCAACGCAACTGACTGTGAGGTCGTTCAAGAAGTTGGGTCAACACAGCGATATTATTTCCAACATAAACTTCAACTTCATCTAATTCTGAAGACGTTAAATTATCAGTGCTTAAAGCTAAATCAAATTGATAAGTCTTGGCACTTTCTTCAAAGTGTTGTTTGATTTCTTCAGCAGATAAATTTGAGTTTGATTCTGGTACACCAATTAATACTTTCATTTTATTCACCTCAGATTTAACCTATAGCACACTTTTCATTCTGTCAACTCATCCAAATCCAACATTTTTAGAAAAATTGTGGGTTATGATCAGACTATTCGTGAATTAAAATAAAGATTGACGAACTTTTAAACTGGAGTGAAGGTGACTTGAAATTGACTCAAATTAATCAAAAAATTGGCCCTACTTTAATTATTTTAAATCTCATGATGCTTTTCATCTTACCCTTTATTTTTAATAAAAACTTAGCAGTAGCAGACTGGATTACACTAACTTGTTCCTCTTTTTCAGGAATTGTGGCATTTTTAGATTGTCTCATCATTAGCAAAAAAGTCGCCCCTATGATTAAAAAAGTAAGTCAAAATAAAAGTATCAAACACATTATCTTATTAAGTGGCCTAGTTATTAATAGCTTTATTTTAAGTTACGAACTCTTTTTGGGGATAACTTATAATTCAATTTGGCATACAACTATGGGGCTTTATTATTTATTTGTGCTTTTACTTCGACTCACAGTTCTTATTTTTACTCGAAATCAAAAACTCCCACAACAATCGACACTTTTAATCAGTGTGATTCTACTGTCTATTAATTTGATGCTTGTAGGGATTGTTGGTTTGACTTTAAATCACTATTATCAAATTGTTTATCGTGATGAAATGATTTATCTGATTTCTGGTTACACCTTGGGTATGTTAATCAAATCTGTCGTCATTTTATTTAAAAAACAAAATCACTTTAAAGACTTTTTCAATTTTTACGCCATTATTAATTTTATGACAGCACTTGTCTCTGTTTATAATATGCAATCTTTGATGCTTGCTAGATACAGCCAAGATGGCTTGATGAAAAGCTCATTTATGAGCTATACAGGGATTGTTATCTGCTCAATCATTTTAATTATTAACCTGATATTTATCTTTCAAAATACGGACTTATCACTCCGAAAGTTTCGCTAAATTATGTTCAAGTAAATCGGCAATTTCTTCTGGTGACTTTTGACATCCGTTAGCTAACCATTGTTTGATAACTGCATTTAGTCCTGAAATAAAAAACAAATGTTGGTAAGGGTTTTTCAGACGACTATTTTGATAAGCGAATTGTTTTATTTTTTCATGGTTTTTTGTGAGTTGGTCGTCTAAATTAAACCAAAAGAATAAGCGATAAGTTTCGGGATATTGCGACATATGTCGTAATAATGACAAGATACTTTTTTCTTGATCGTTTTTCAAAAAGGTCAGGTAGCTATCAACTAAATAAACTTTTAATCGATCTGCCAAATCATAAATATCAAGGTAGTTATCATAAAAAGTTGAGCGATTAATTCCAGCTTTTTGACAAAGTGTCGTCACTTTTATATCTGATAATTGATTCCCCGATTCAATCAAATCATAGAGTGCTTGTTGAATTTTTTCGCGAGCTTTTTGATTTTTCATTTTAACTACCTCCTGCAGTATTTTTATTTTAACGCATCTAAATAATCATCAGCCATTTGAGCCATGGCTCTTTCAAAATCGTCATCTTGAGCTTCAAAAATAGCATCGATAATTTGAGATTGTTCCTGATTCATTTGTTGATTTAACTCATGACCTTTTGTCGTTAATTTCAATAGTTTAATACGTTTATCCACTTTTGAAGGGACTTCATAAACCAATTCTCGTTCAACCAAGTCTTTAACTAAAACGTGGCATGCTTGTTTTGAAATATTTAAAACTAACAATAAGTTCTTGATTGAGGCCTCTTCTAGTGTGTATAAGCAAAATAACACCCGATGTTGATTTTTGGTTAATCCATAGGCTTCATAATCAATTAAACTTGCAAATTTTTGGTAAGCGAAAAAAATCGTCGCTAAGCGATTTTTAGATTCCATAGAAATCCTCCTGTAAAATATTAGGTCAACTTAGTTGACTTTTTGGTTTGAAATAGTATAGTGATAATTGTGAATAGGTCAATTAAATTGACTGATTAATTTTTGAGATGAAAGAAGACTTATACTATGTATACCTTAGCAGATTATTTATTAGATGTAACAAAATATCTTGGTTCAGATGAAATTTTTGGAGTGCCTGGAGATTTCAACTTACAATTCTTGGATCACATTACTCACCGTCATGATATGAAATGGATTGGAAATGCAAACGAACTAAACGCCTCTTACATGGCTGACGGTTATGCGCGTGAACGTGGTTTTGCGACATTTGTCACAACCTTTGGTGTTGGCGAATTAAGTGCAATTAATGGACTTGCTGGTAGTGTTGCTGAACAAGTTCCTGTACTTGAAATTGTTGGTGCACCTACAACAAAAGTGCAACATAATGGCGGACTTGTTCACCATACATTTGCAGATAGTCAATTCAAACGTTTCATTAAAGCACACGAAGCTTTAGGTCTTAAAGCTTCCTTTTTAACGAAAGATAATGCGATTAATCAAATTAATGATACCATTCATTACATTTACGAAAATAAAAAACCTGCTTACCTTGTTTTACCAACAGATTTAGTCGCTCTTCCTGTTAATGACAATTTAAAAGCTAACATCCCACACTTATTTGAAAGCAAACAAACTGATGTTTCTCAATCATTTGAAACAATCACTTCAGCAATTAAAACTGCTAAAAAACCAGTTATCATCGTTGGTCATGAAGCACAACGTTTTAACTTAGGCGATGCAATCGAAGACTTTTCAAAACACAATAATATTCCTGTTGCTACTCTTGCAATGGGTAAAAGTACAGTAAGTGAAGAATTTGAAAACTTTATTGGAACTTACAACGGATCAATTTCTGATGAAGCTATTAATCGTTTTGTTGATGAAGCAGATACTGTGATTACTATTGGTGCTAAATTGACAGACTCCATCACTGGTGGATTTACGCAAAGTTTTGGTCCCGAAAAAACAATCAGTTTAAACTTTGATAATGTTACGATTTACGGCGAAAGATTAACCACACCGTATAATTTTGAAGCTGTTATCAATCAGTTAGCTGCAACAAACTTAAACCAAAACTACGACAAAGTCGTTCGTCCACAACTTGCATCAAACGAATTAAAAGCAACAGACAACAAATTAACACAAGAATTCTATGACCGTGCTTTACAATACTTTGTTCAAGGCAAGAATACGCTAGTTGCTGAACAAGGAACTTCCTTCTTTGGGTTAGCAAGTCAACAACTAAAAGCCAACACTAACTTTATTGGACAACCGCTTTGGGGATCAATTGGTTATGCTTTCCCTTCTGCTTTGGGTTCACAATTCGCCAACCAAAAAGATAACCGTCGTACTGTCCTTTCAACTGGTGAAGGGTCACTTCTTTTAACTATCCAAGATTTTGGAGTTGCTTTCAAAGAAAACTTAACACCTGTCATTTTCATTATTGAAAACAGCGGTTACACAGTTGAACGTGTTATTCATGGTGAAACTGAGCCCTATAACGATGTGCCTCAATTAAACTACTATACAATTCCCCATGCCTTTGGTGCAACTGATAAGCAATATCTATTTATTAATGTCGATACTGAAAAAGATTTAGTTAACGCTATGCAAAAAGCTAACGATATTCCCGACAAATTAATCGTTATTCAAGCTAATATGGGCGTGATGGATGCCCCTGAACAATTGATCAAAACGGGGCAATTATTTGAAGCACAAAATCACTAATATTATTAAAAAACGCTTCTACTTTTAAGAAGCGTTTTTTTACAATCAAACTATGATGAATTCTGTTAAACTTTGTCTAACAACTAATTTAACTAAATGAGGATAACCTATGATGACAACTAAAGTTCAATTATTAACAGAAACGGCGATTATGTCGGCATTAGCTATTGTATTTAACTATTTGGTTTTATTTCAAATGCCACAAGGCGGAAGCGTTTCACTAACCTTTGTTCCCATTATTTTACTCAGTTTAAAGTACGGTTTATTAACTGGAAGTATTTCTGGTCTAATTACCGGCGTGATTTCTTTAGTATTTGGGGGCTACTTTTTAAATCCAATTCAAGTCTTATTCGACTATATTTTGGCTTTTGCGTTAATTGGATTAGCGGGGATTTTTTCAGCACAATTCAAAAAAGCACTGAAGCAAAAGCAATCTAAAAAAGCTGGATTTACCGTAATTATGGGAGGACTAGTTGGGGGAATATTTTCTTTAATTAGCCACTTTTTAGCCGGAATTTTCTTCTATCAAAGCTTTGCACCTGAAGGTCAACCTGTTTGGTTATATTCGCTGGTTTACAATAGCAGTTATGTCATTCCTGACACGATTTTAGCCATTATTATTGTTTTGATTTTAATTAATCGCATTCCCTCGTTTTTTATTAAAAGCTAACCTTAATTGGTTGGCTTTTTTTGTTGAATTTAACCCCAAAGTCAAGTAGTGTATTGACTAAACTTGAGGAGGGGTTTTATGAATTCAAAACTAGATTTTAAAACAGCTATGCAAGATGTATTGCCGACAACTTTTGGGTATCTGGGAATTGGGATTGCCTTTGGGATTATTGGGCAAGCTTCTGGATTATCTATCTTCTTAATTGGACTGATTTCACTCATCACTTATGCCGGATCAGCACAATTTGTATTAGTGAGCATGTTGCTAGCCCATGCGCCACTTGCTTCAATTGTTTTGGCTATTTTTTTAGTGAATTCTCGCATGTTTATCATGAGTTTATCTGTAGCACCTTATTTCAAAAAAGAATCACTACTTAAAAATTTATGGCTTGGAACGTTATTAACTGACGAAAGTTTTGCGTTAAGTATGAATAAATTAAACTATACGCAAAATCAGTTATCGTTTACGTGGTTTAACACGGCTAATATCGTTGCTTATTTAACCTGGTTTATTGCGTCAATTATTGGCGGATTAGTTGGAAACTTTATACCTAATCCTCAATCACTCGGGCTTCAGTTTGCGATTGTTGCCATGTTTATTGGACTACTTTATTTACAAGTTGAAAGTGATCAAAAATTAAGTAAAAAATTACAATTAACGGTTATTGGATTAGTATTAATTCTAATGTACATTGGGCTGATTTTCTTACCGTCAAATATTTTAATCATTATTGTCACATTGATTGGCTGTTCTTTAGGGGTGGTGATTAAAAATGCCTTCAACTAACTTTGTTATCTTAACCATTTTTTTGTGTGGTTTTGTCACTTGGTGTTCACGTGTTTTACCATTTGCCGTCCTTAAAAAAGTTAATTTGCCTGATAAAGCGATTGAATTTTTAAACTTTGTTCCGATTGTTATTATGTCTGCTCTTTGGTTTGAAAACTTGTTTATTCAAAGATTAGGTCAATTACCTGAACTCAATATTCCAAATCTACTCGCTTCTATTCCCACCTTACTCGCCGCCATTTTTTCAAAAAGTTTATTAATAACGGTTGTTGTTGGAATCATTTCACTAGGTTTAATTCAATTAATCTAAAAAAGCTTGCTGAAGGCTCAGCAAGCTTTTTATTTATAATTATTTTCGATATAGTCAATATAATTCCCAATTCGTTTAACAATATCAGTCACTAAAGCATTTCCCATAAAGAACATTCGCATACGGTTTGATACTTCTTTTATTTCACCATCAACTTTTTTATATTTCGTCCAATTATCAGGAAAACTCTGTAAACGTTCCGTTTCAATTGGTGTCAAAAAGCGATAGCGATTATTAATTTTCAACCAGTGAGTTGATCGATTAGTTGTTCCTTCAGAGGTCAGCATTGTTCGACCAGGAAGATTAATATCTTCATAAGGTGACATGCCACCTTCAGAATAAGTATATTCATATCCTTCTTGACTAGTTCTGTTAATTTTTTTAGGACCACGAAGATAAGCAAATTTTTCAATTCTTGTTGCATCGTCAACGAAATACTTTTCATCCACATCTTGTTCTGGTTGTAGAATATCCTTCAAAGCTGTTGGTTGTTCATTTCCCAGTGCTTGTGTGTCAATTGTAAAATATTCACCATGTCGCATTACACCTGTATTGAAAACTTTACCAGAAAAATTATCTGATACCTCAACAATATCATCTGATAATGTGTAGGCTGCATGTCTTTTTTTGTAGGCTTCTTGTTTAATTTTAAATTGCTTAGCAAATAAACCCTCATTGAAAATATACGAATCATATCGGGTTTTATCGTCGTTAATTTCATATTGCTTATCCAACTGTTTAGCATAAGGTAAGTCATTTCTAAAAACGAAAAAATACACCCGTCTTCTGCGTTGGGCACCACCATAATCAGCAGCATTAACAACACGCCATTCAACTGAGTAATTCAAATGATTTAAAGCGGACAACATTACAGCAAAATCTCGACCACGCTGTTTAGTAGGTGCTTTTAACAAACGATCAACGTTTTCTAAGATTAAATATTTTGGCTTAATATTCTCAATTGCACGGATAATCTGCCAAAATAGTACCCCTTTTTTCCCTTGGATTCCCATCTCATTTTTAACTGAACGGGCAACTGAGTAATCTTGGCAAGGAAAACCACCTACAATAATATCTGCATCCATCTGCTTAAACTCATCATCTGAAATTTCGTTTATATCTGTACAAATATTGTGAGATTCTGGATAATGATAATCATAAACTTCAAAGGCATCTTGGCTTTTACGAGAAGGTTCGAATTGGTTAGCCCATTTTGTTTCAAAGAGCTCTTTATTTGCATGTTCAAGTCCTACTCTAAATCCACCAACACCGGCAAATAGTTCTAGTACTTTCAATTTTCTTGGCATCGTATCAGTTTCCTTCTATCTAGTTATTGTTATTTAAAAGTTTTCGATGTCTTTTATTATACTTTGTTTATAACAAAAGATCAAATCTGAGGGGAGAAAAATCAATATGACATATTTAAGTATTGAAGAAGTGCATGAAAAAGCTAAAGGTATTCGTAATATTAAGCAAAAAGACTTAATTGAACGTTTCAACTACAGCGTCAATGGAAACAAAAATTTAATGGGAGATTTATTTGAAGAGTGGTTTGGAAAGCCAAAAGATTCGGATAGTTCACCTGACCTAGGACTTGTTGAATTAAAAGCGACTCCTTTTAAACGACTAAAAAGCGGCAAAATAAGTGCTAAAGAAAGACTAGTTTTGAACATTATTAATTACGAAAACCTCGTTAATGAATCATTTGATAGTAGTCATTTAATTCAAAAAAACAAAAACTTAGAGCTAGCTTTTTATGAGGCTAATCCAGAAGTTTCTAAGTCAGAATGGTTCTTTCAAGAAGTTTTCAGCTATCAAATGCAACAATATCCCGCTGATTTTGAAATTATCAAAAAAGATTGGCACATCATTCAAGAATATGTAAAAGCTGGTAAAGCTCATGAATTGAGTGAAAGTTTAACAGACTACTTATCTGCATGTACTAAAGGTGCTAATCGAAAATCAGTCCGTAGCCAACCTTTTTCAGATATTAAAGCAAAACAGCGTGCTTTTTCTTTTAAGTCAGGATTTATGACTAACTTGTTAAGACAATACGTCTTCAATGATAATAGCAACGAAAGTATTATCAAAAATGCTAGTGAAGTTAAAAATAAATCACTTGAAGAGTTAATCAAAGACAAATTTGCACCTTATGTTGGCAAAAGTCAAAAAGAACTGCAAGAAATCTTTGAAATTAACTCAACAAGTAAAAGTATTCGTAATATGATTGTTCGAGCTATTTTAGGTCTTAATAAGAATAGCAAACTTGATAAGATTGCTGAATTTGAAAAAGCCTCAATTGTACCAAAAACTATTCTAGTTGATGAAAAAAATAATCCTACTGAACATATGTCGTTTCCAGAGTTTAACTTTCAAGAATTAGTAACTCAAAATTGGACTGATAAGAATGGAAATCCTGAAGCTGATTTACACAATTACCTTATCGAAAGCAAATTTTTATTTGTAGTTTTCAAAAAAATCGACAAAAGTACAATCATACTAAAAGGTATTGAATTTTATAATGTTCCCCAATACGATTTGGATACAACTATTAAAAAAGCCTGGCTTGATACTAAGTGCAAATTACAAGAAGGTGTTCAATTAGAACTTAGAGGTCAACGTGTTCATAATAACTTGATTAAAGCTACTGATAAATCAATTATTCATGTTAGGCCACATTCTGGTCTTTCAAGTTATCAAAATAATGAATATGCTAATAAACTACCAACACTTGCAAAATGGATTAAAACACCTGAAGATAATCAAAAATATACTGGCAATTATATGACAACACAGTCTTTTTGGTTTAATAAATCATATATCAAGCAGATCATTAGTGACTTACTTTAAGAACAACTTAAAAAGACTTAACCTTAATGGTTAAGTCTTTTTTTAATCTTCTTTTTTAGTTATTTCATCATAAAATCCAGCATAAGTCATTTCAGCGTAGGCGTTAAACCAGCAAATTCCTAGTATTCCTAAAGTTAGCGTATTTAGAATATACCACCCTAAAAAGCTTAACTGTAAATAGAAGAATTGTAGCATATTTTCTTTTTTTGTCATTAAAACGAACGCCTTTTTGAAAGTGTAGAAAACACCTTCTCCTATGTCATAACTATCTAGATAAGCATAAGCAATTTGTTCATTCACATTTAAAAATAAAACGCTAATAATATTCAATATAACTGCAATCAGAATATAAACGACAACCAAAATTACGGATAGCGTCTGATTATTAGCAGCAATTCTACCAAAACTCATAATCGTTGCAACTAAATCAACAAAGAGTTCTGTAATCCAATTCACAATATTCGTATAAATTCCGGTTACAATCAATAACCCAATCACGTACAGCCACTTACTATCTGTGAACACATAAGTAATGGCTTTGGATACTTTTTTTGGTTTTTTATCTTTTCGATAAGATCGCAACATCATCATTTTCATACTAAAGTCAAACCAGATTTTAATTAATGAAAAAAATACTGAAATACTAAGTAAAGTTGCTAGTAATGAATAAGCTAATTGCATCGCCTTTAGTGGATTCATATCAGAAAACAAACTTGAGATATCAGCTGACAGTAACAGTACAACAGCTACAATTACCATAAACTGTAGTAATGCTGGCAATAATGTTAATTTAAAGTAATAACCCCTATCTTGACTAATCAAGTCTCTTGCTCTTTCTTTAAGTTGTTTTCGATTTACCATCAATCATATCCTCCAATATTAGTCTTGTATCTTCCACTATAACCGATATAACTGCTAATTAATAGGGACAATCAGCAGTTAAGTAAGCTCTATGTTATAATGCAAATAATAAAATTTTGGAGGATTTAAAATGAAAAAAATAATATTAATGGGGTTATTATTATTAACTTTAGTTATGACAGGATGTACTAACGATAAAAGTCCTGCTACAACAAATATTAACCTTGATAATGAACTAGCTAATTCTAAGACAGGATCTTTCGAAAATGGATTACTCGAAACTGACTCACTTAGACTTAAAATAGTAGGGTACAAGGTCGTTAAAAAAGGTGAGTACTCTGATTATTTACATGATACTGCTCAGTATTCACAACTTGTTATCAAGTTTGAATCAGATAGCAAAATCCCTAACAATGATATCGATGGTAATAGCGTCTTCACTAATTTTTTCAGTGTTTACCAAGATAATGCCCCATCACCTGTAACAGTTCAATTAAACTTTAGTGGAATGTCTTCACCTGCAAAAAATATGGATAAAACTGATCCAAATCATTATTATTATATATGTTATCCAGTTAAAGACGATAATTCTGATTTTACTTTGAGTGCCACTAAAGGAGGTAAAATTATAGGCCAACAACGACTTAAAAATCCTAATAATAGTGAAACTTAAAAATAGCCTTTTCAGGCTATTTTTCATTACTAAGAAAAATTCTTTGTTATTAATGACTAAAAATTAATTTTTTGTTTAATCCTAAATAATGGTTAATAATATTAACTACTTTAACAGTTCCCTTATATAAAAATGGAATCAATACTGCTCCAAATATACAAAGTAACACACTACTTATTAATTGCCATAATGCAAAAGACTGCAGCCCTGACAATGTTGATATATATAATATGAATGGTGATAAAATAAAAGCAATAAGGGTTACCCAAAGTGAAAACACAATACTAATAACCACAATAAACACAGCAAGACCAACTATCAAGTTAAACAAAATGACACCAAACAAGGCTAAAATATTTATTCTCTTGTTATTTTTTTGTTCATTATAATTCTTATCTGAAACCAAAGTATTTAGTGGTGTTTGATAAAGATGGGCAATCTGATTTAGTGTCTCAATGCTGGGCAAAGCCTGATCCTGTTCCCATCTAGAAATAGTTTGCCTAGTTACATATAGTTCTTTTGCTACCTGTGATTGTGTCGCTCTACTTTCTTGCCTTAGCTCTTGTAACTTTTGTCCTAATGTCATCATTTTTCCTCGCTCTCTTATTTTAACTTACACCAAAATGTTGTCACATCACAAGCAATTGTCATGTTACATTGGTTTATTAATCAAAAAGCTAGTCCTAATCTGGACTAGCTTTTTCTATTTAAGAACGCCAAGATAATCGAAAACTCACTCATACTTATAATCAATGCTGCCAAAACATAATAGACTTTAATGTTTAACATAATTGGTATAGTACCAATCGTAATTCCAGTGATATGACCTGCAATGAGTGGCTGAAATAAAACAATTAAATTAATAAGCATTAAGCTAAATGGCAGGCAACTCATTAGTATAAATCCCCTATTTTGCATTTTTGTTTTGCGAAAGAAGATACCATAAACCAAAATACTAACAATGACCAATACAAAAGCACCTGGAAAATTAACTACCTGGAAAGTATCGCCATACATTAGTAGAACTAAAATCAATTGCATAATAATAAAAAGTTTGCTAAATAAACGATGTCGGTTGCCCATCGGAACTGTTGAATGGTCTTCACTTACACCATTATGATGAATCAAGTCGTCAATTGTCGTTTCAAAAAAAGCACTAATCTTTTGAAGCGATAACATATCAGGCTCAGTTCGACTATTCTCCCAAGATGAAATGACTTTACTAGAAACATTTAATTTCTGTGATAATTGCTCTTGAGTTAATGATTTTTGTTTTCGTAATCTTTTTAAATTATGACTAAAATACATCTCACGCCTCCAATTGTAGTTTCAGTATACTAAATCTCACCCAGAATTTGAAATCAGTTACAAAGAACTTCTCTACAAAATAAAGATAATCAAAAATCAACAATTTGGGGATGTTCATCTTCGACTATCTTTAGTAATTTGAATTTATTAATAACTATGAAAAGAGGTTACACTTTTATGCTTAAAAAGTACAGTTGTACATTGTTGACGATATTAACTTTAATAATGTTTACAGGATGCTCAGTTAAACATTATGAATTACCATCACAGGAATCATCGCAAAATTCACTGCCTATTGACACAAATTCAAAAACTGACGAATTGACTTTGCCGAAAAGTTCGAGTTCTACCATCATTCAAAATCTAGCAGTTACTAGTAATAACGATAATCCCAATCAATTTGAATTACCTATCAAGATGACAAAAAACAACACTAATACTTTTTTTAAAGTCTCTGCTAAACAAGGTGATCACACTTTAGTATACGAAGAGGTTATCAATGAAAATAACTCCATCAAATATTTTCAACTTTTTGATTTAACGATCCCCGTTTACTTTCAATTATCTGACTACAAGACAAATCAGATTTTATTTGAAAGAACTTACTACCTCAACTAAATCAAAATTATGAAAGGAATCACTATGAACAAAAAATTATTTGGACTAATTTTTATACTGGTTTTAACTGGCTGCTCAAATCAACCCAACAACAGCTCACAACACTCTAAAGCACAACTTGATCAGCATATTATCTACCAAAATAACGCCGGCACTTTTAATCGACGTGAAGATACAGTTTACCTTCTAAATCAGCCAACGAAAATAACTGGTTATCAAATTGTTTCTCAATATAACCAATTCACGCTTATATTTGATACACCATACGATTACAATCATACAACGATTGGTGTTCCTAATGATAATTACACAGATATCAGTATTTCTCAAAATAAACAAGAATTGATTAGTGATGGCGTTAATAATACCCAATCAAAAATCAACGATATTGATTATAGCACCAGATCTTCATCTTATAAGATTTTAGATTCTTCAGCTCCCATAAAACTAAAAATAACTGAAGGTAAAACTAAGAAAATTTTATTTGAGACAACTTATTATTTGATTTAAGCCAAAATCACGGAAGAATAATCATAATATTTTTTCCTAAAAAATACTCAAAATTATTTTTAACTAAATTAAAAGTTTTCGATTTTACATCATAAACTTCTTTAGTAATGGTATACGACGTGCAATCAATGTCAGACATATTGATAGAAGAAAAACAATTATTGAAATAACTGGTACAGCAATCAATGTATTATTGAACCACTCAAATGCCTGACATTTTTTTATTAAAATCGTCACAATGAAAAAGTGAACTAAATAAATCCCCATTACAATTTGAGATAACTGAACCATATAAGGTGACCATTTCTGATTATAATTAGATTGCCAATCTATCTTGTTACTTAATTGTTTGATAAAAATAAACAGTGCAAAAGTGGTTAACATAACGTTAAAACTTGTATAACTATAGAGTGGAATCATAATAACTTGATAGTGATGTGATAATATTCCTGTCGCCGCAAAAGTAATAATTGCACTAATTAGCCCTAAAATGTACAAAATATGACGCCACTTCTTTGGTATGCTGACTTCATCAAAATAATGGCCCGCCACAAAATAAGCTGAAAAACCTAATGTGAAATTAAAGTAAATCCTTGAAAAAGAAATCGCTATACTATCAAAAATAACTTTAATGGCGTGTGGCATAGTTTGATAAATCGCCAAATTTTCATAACATTCTGATAATGTTGGCAATAAAAACGTGAAAATAAGTGCTAAAGCCCAAAAATAACGTGTTAATTTTATATCTTCAGTAATTTTGCGTAGCAGTGGAATGAGTACATAAAGTCCTAGCAGCATATGCAAAAACCATAAGTGCGAATAACCTTCAATCATTGTGACGATTGCTTCTCTTAAACTTCCTACTTCAAAATAATTGAAAATACCATATGCAATATGCCAAAAAATTGTCAGATAAGCAATCTTAGCAATATTTTTTTGAAACAATTTCTTTAGATTTAGTTTTCTTTTGGGGTTTAAAAACAATGCCCCAGAAATCATGACAAATATTGGCACGCACCATCGCATCATCGCATCCCAGAAGTTCAAACTCTGCCAAGTAAATGATCTCACATCTGCCGTATAATACAGACTTTGAGACGATACATGAATCATAATCACCGCTATAATTGCCATAATTCTTAAAATATCTAAATAATATACCCTCTTTATAATCACTTATTGATTCTCCCTATTAAATAGTGTTTAACTCTCTTCTTTTATTCTACACAAAAAAGGCCTGCTTGACAGTCGTCAAACAAGCCTTTTTGTATGTTTTTACTCAGAAGTAAACGTATATGTGTGTACTTAGAAAGTACATTTTTAAAATACATTATTAAGCGATTTATTGCAAATAAAAAATAACCCTAAAAAATGATAACTAGTATCATTTTTTAAGGCTATCGATTGCGTTATTCTTTTATTTTTAAACCGCTTTTAAATAGCCACAGTCCTAATTTTATGACATTTGATAAAATGAAAATCAAAAGCAAAACTCTTGGTATTTGCCATACATAATCATTACCTGGCAAAATACTCAAATAAGATACTAAAGCTAAAATCATGGCTATCATAATTAGAAATAGTCCCGTATAAATAAAAACTAGTTTTCGATGAGTGTTTGTCATTTACTCATTACCTCCAATAGATTATGAGATTCAATTGACTTAATATTAACCCACTACTTGCTGATATCCCTATGATATAAGCTTGTTTCTTACTAATATCTCGTCAATCTTCCATAATAGAACTTAAATAACAACCTCCTAATTATCAACAATGTACTTAGCGTTTTGATAAAAGTATCGCAATTCCTAACGACTACCAGTTGTTATGGAACTGCTAATATCTGACTATATCAAATAATCGTTGGTTTTCTTAGCTATTTCGGGTTACACGTCCTCTATTAAGTTTAGATTATTGATTATTTGTAATAAAGCTTGGTTCAGATATTAGTTTATTGCCTCTAGATTTTTCTGTTTTGATAGTAGCCATGCTTGCTCGAAGCCATTGATCTTTTCCCAATTCATACCAAGCCTCGCCTCTTACTAGTCTTCGGGATTGTACTTTGTATTCCATATTTGGATAAACCCGACCAGTAGCTTTATTACCTCTAAAGCCCACCGCACTTAAAAGTGTCTCAGTTCCTCTTGAATCAACATCAGCTTCAATTTTAATAACTGCATCTAAGTCTTGTACTGAATTTTCACCACCTAAATCATAATATTTAGAACTTGCCCACTCATTATTTCCAACTAAGTACCAAGGTTGGCCATCTGCTCCTGTAACAGTTGTGTTCACTAACCATTGAGATTCTGTTGGTAAATAGTGACCTGTTACACTGGAAGCTGTTTGAACATCCCGCCATGTCACAATGCCATATCCTTTGACATAATTGACGGTTGCGGTTTTATCGGGTGCAGCTGCTTTTGCTGATTGGGATTGACTTGTTGAAAGTCCAATCATAGCAGTTAATAATGCTAACCCTGAGATAATTGTTTTCTTTTTCATATTTTACTCCCCCTGATAAGGATTTGGACCTTTCCTGTAATCTGTAGGCTCAAAAAATGTTTTATTCCCCCTAGATTTTTCACTTTTTATCGTAGCACATATATCTTTAACCCATTGATTTTTACCGATTTCATACCACGCATTTCCGCCAACAACTCTTTTACTAAATGTTTTATATTCAGTTCCAAATGGCGAAGTAACAGTCGATATTTCAGGGATTAATGGACTAGAGTATATAAATTGAGTATCATAATAATCATTTTTCTCCATTTTAACAATAGCATCTAAATCTTGTACTGAGTTTTCATTACCCAAATCATAATATTTAGAACTTGCCCATTCATTATTTCCTACTAGGTACCAAGGTTGACCGTCTGCTCCTGTAACAGTTGTATTCACTAACCATTGAGATTCTGTTGGTAAATAATGACCTGTTACACTGGAAGCTGTTTGAACATCACGCCATGTCGCAATGCCATATCCTTTGACATAATTGACGGTTGCTGTTTTATCAGGTGCAGCTGCTTCTGCTGATTGGGATTGACTTGTTGAAAGTCCAATCATAGCAGTTAATAATGCTAACCCTGTAGCAATTGTTTTCTTTTTCATATCGTTATCCTCCACTAGTTATAGTTGTCGATTTTTGATTTTATTTTGATAAAAATTATAGTTCTTTTGATTAACATCTGGTAAATTATCTGGATATACCTTATCTTCTCGTGAAACTTCACTCTTAATATCAGCATATTGACCTTCAATCCATTGATTTTGGCCAACATTATACCAATTTTTACCATTAACAAGTTGTCTACTGAAAACTTGATAATCATTATTAAACTTTACAAATCCTGTTTGATTATAACTTGTAGTGTCAGAAAAAATAGGAACACCTTTTCTAAAAGTATTTGTATTTTTAATGGTAATAACTGCGTTCATTTTTTGATTATTATATTCATGATTTAAATCGTAATATTTAGCACTAGCCCATTCATTATTTCCAACTAAGTACCAAAATGAATTATCTGTTAGCATTGACACGTGGTTAACAATCCATTGCGTTCCTGTTGGTAAATAGTGTCTTGTAGGTGTTTCATCAACATTTTTCCAAGTAGAAATTCCATACCCTTTTACATAATTAACCGTTGCAGTTACACCTTTATTATAATCATCCTCCTTAATAACTTGCTTTGTTGCAGCACTTGCTGTTTGTCCCACGCCTAATAAACATATTGCAGATAATACCGCACTGCATAATTTAATTGTTCCTCGCTTCATTAATAATTCTCCTAGTTAATTATTCCATTTCAAAAAGATGTTCCTCTTTTGAAATATCCTGCTATCTGACCTGACTATAACAAATTATTAATGATTTACTTAGCTATTTTGGGTTACATTTACCTATTCTATGGACAACTTTTTCGATATAATTAAAATAATTCATAAACTCATATTAAAGGAGATTACGGTTATCGAATTTAGTGAGAAAATTAAATATATCAGAAGCTATCACAATCTAACTCAAGATCAGCTCGCCAACAAACTCAATGTTTCTCGTAAAACGATTTCTGCTTGGGAAAATAATCGTGGAATTCCTGATTATTATCTAGTTAAAGCTATTGAACAATTATTTAATATTGATTCTGACTCTCTTCTCAATCCGAAAAAAGAAATCAATTTTGATATGTTTGAATTAAAACGAAAACAGCTTTTAAAAATTAAAATCATTTCTGTCATAGAAACCATATCATTAATTATTGGATACTTAACCCTAATGAAATTAGTAAATACTTTTTACAATACGCCGTTTTTACTTTTAAATACTTTCTACTTAAATAAATTAATAAGAGGTTATTATAAAAAATTTGCTAACTATTTTTCTGAATATGCTTCTCCTCTAGGTTTGTTTGGAGTAATACTGATTAGCAATACTTTTTTAGGCGGAATATTTTCTAATAAACTTATATATGCTAGTTCACATTTAAGTATCAGCTACAATTTAGGAATATTAGCAAGTCTAATAATTGTTAGTCTAATAATCAGTTATGCTATTTTTGTTATTTATAAAGTCATAATCATTTTGTATAAAGAAAAACATATTTCAAATCAAAATTAAAGGAGCTTACAGTTATCGAATTTAGTGAGAAAATCAAATATATCAGAAACTATCACAATCTAACTCAAGATCAACTTGCCAAAAAACTCAATGTTTCTCGTAAAACGATTTCTGCTTGGGAAAATAATCGTGGAATTCCTGATTATTACTTAGTTAAAGCTATTGAAAGCATATTTAATATCCCAGAAAATCAATTAATGAACAAGAAACAAAAAATCTTTTTAAATTCAAACGAATTGCAGTCTAAATTCAAAAAGAAAGTTAACTGGGCATTATATATTGAAATTATTTTTATATTTTTAGGCTATTTAACGTTGCTTAAAATTTACAATAATACAATTAATTCTTGCATACTTATATTGACCTCAATCTATCTAAATATCCAGCTCAACCGCTTCAGCCCAGATAATTTTCAAAAGTCTTTGCACAAAAAGGCAGTACTTTATTTATTCACAATTAATCTTATATTAGGTAATTCTTCATTTGGTGTGTATTTATTCTCTTCAACTTTATCAAATATAGAATTTGCCGCAGCATTCATGGCTTGGATTATTATTTCCTACATGCTAGCTCAAGCTATTGTTATTAGTTACCAATCTTTTTCTTTAATAAAAACTGGCAAACCCTGGGCATCGTTCTCTGAAATACATAAATTTATCAAGTTTCAAAAAAATAAAAACCTTTAGACTAAAGTCTAAAGGTTTTTTACTGATCATTTTTTACCATAGATTGTTTTATTAAATCGATAATATAAGGTAAATCAGTATGATTATTGAATGTCACTTCATAATCCCCATTCCCATATTTACCAATATTTCGCATATCTCGGGCATAATCGAGTTTGTCATTTAATTGACCAAATTTCATATTCAAGAATAACTTTAATTGCTTCTTTTGAATGGTGATATCACAAAAATCCTTATCATTAATCAAAAAAGCCAGATAAGTTTTATGAGCTTTGATTGAAATATTGGGATTCAAATCCAAAATTTCAGTTTTCAATTCCTGATACAAGTCGTTTGTTTCATCTGAACCTTTCCTCAACATATCGGCTTCAGTATAGTTTTTCAATTCACTAATCTGTGTAAAGTTAACTGGCTCTTTAGTTAACATTGTTTGACTTTTAGCCACCTTTGCTGGCTTTGTTTTTTCAGTATAATCGAGTTGAATTTGACCATTCTCAAATTGCTTGATTTGATATAAATCAATTGGTAACTCCGGATTATTCACTGCATCTAACTGATAATTCGTATACCCTTTGGTAATAAAGTTAATTTTAGTTTGTTCAAAATTGAATTCATCCACGCGTCTATGCGTGCCATGAACCTCGTTATATAGCAAAACAAAATCTGCTTTATGGTTGAGTAATGTATTCAAATAAGCATATCCCTGGTCAATCACACTATATTTGGTATCGTTTTTATACTCAATAATCACAAAACTATTAGTTGTTTCATCAAAAGTAACTGTATCTAAGCGATAATGTTCCACGTGAAACTCAGTCGCCAAAAAAGTTAATCCCAGCAAAACTTCAGTATTTTCCTCGACTAAACGTTGAATTTCTTTTTCAACTTTAAATGGAATGGCTTTCAGGCGCGTTAGTTGATTATTTTGAAATTGATAAAGTGACATATTTACTCCTCTAAGTCTGTGTTCTACAACTATCTTAACTTTAATCAATCATAGATGTCACCTTTTTTTATATGTTACATAATTGATGATACAGCTGTTCCTGCTTAATTAACTCACTGTGACTACCCTGTTCAACTAATTTTCCTTTATCTAAAACTAAAATTTGATCACATTTTTTAGCTACAGGTAAGTGATGTGAAATAAAAATAACTGTTTTTTGATTTAATGATAGCAAGTAGTCGGTAATTTCTTTTTCTATTAAAGCATCTAAACCACTTGTTGCCTCATCTAGTATAAAAACATTAGATTTTTTGAGTAAAGCTCTAGCTATGGCCAACCTTTGCTTTTGTCCGCCAGATAAGTTAGAAGCCCCTTCTTCTAGCATCGTTCCTAGTTGCAATTCTTGTTGTTGAATAAAGTCACTTAGTTTAACTCTGTCACAAACTTCTTTAATTTCTTCTAAAGTCGGTATTACATCTAAACCAAAGGTTAAGTTTTCTAGTATTGTTCCTCTAAAAAAGAAAGATTCTTGAGGAATATAAGTAACATGGTTTCTTAACTGGGAATTATTGATATCTGAACTTTTATAATGGCCATAACTCACATTACCAGTTGAGGGTTCAAAAAAGTTAACTAAAATTTTTGCTAAAGTAGATTTCCCAGATCCACTAAGTCCAAGCAAAGCAACTTTACTTTTAGCCGCAATCTTAAAATTAATATTATCCAAAGTTTGAGTTCCCATTTTATAAGAGAATGAAACGTTGTTAATTGCGATATCTTCATTAAATGCATCAGCTTCTACTTTTGTTTCATTATGACTTTGTTCACGTTCAATTGATAAAACTTCAGATAATCTTTCTGTAGCGACTTTTGCTGTTTGCAATTTTGCTTGTAAGTTTATGATATTCTGCAAAGGTTCTGTAAAGAAGACTAATAAAGCATTAAATGTAATTAGCTGTCCTAAGCTAATGGTAGTATTCATCACATAATAGGAACCAATCCATAAAATTAGCACACTACTGATCAACTGTATTAATTGTTTGGAAGTTTGCTGTAGATTATTTAATTTATTGTTGTCGTATGATTTGTTCAAAGCTTTTTCAAACAATTCTGTAACTTTATCATCTACTACCTGTTCCCCGTTATAAGCTTTAATAGTCTCAACGCCATTAAACGCTTCAATAATATTAGAATTAAGTTCCGAACTAGCAGACATCTCTTCTTGATTTGCTCTATCTGATTTTTTAACAAAGGCTAATATGGCAACCATATAAAAAGGCAGTGTTCCTAAAGCAATCAAAAACAGAGTACTATTTTGAGCCAGTAGTGTTATCCCAATGATAATCACCATTCCCAAGTCTAAAATCATTGATAAACTAATGTTGGCTAGTGCATCGATAATTTTATTAGCATCTAAAAACCTAGAAATGATATCTCCAGATTTTCTTGTATTAAAGAAGCTCATAGGGAGTCGTAGAACGTGCTTTAAATAGTCCAAAATGATAGTTAAACTCATTTTTTGACCTAGTTTAGTCATCAAAAGGTTACGCAAATATTCAAATACTGTCCTCACTACATAAATTGTAATCATACCTATCGAAATAATATTAAGTAAATTAATTTCTTGTCGAGGAACTAGAAAATCAATAATACTTTGAAAGTAATAAGAAGAAGCAATTCCGAGCATCGTTATACAAATAGATAGGATAACGATTAAAGAGAGTAGTTTCTTTTGCTGCATAACTAAAGGCATAAATGAAGATAGGCGATATTTTTTTCGTTGTACAGGTTGATAGTCTTCATTGGGAGTAGCAAAAAGTAAAGTCCCTGTCCATTCTTGATTGAATTCCTCAATTGTTTTCTCTACTTTTCCTTGAGCAGGATCACCTATTATCAGTTTATTTTTCTTGA
This sequence comes from Holzapfeliella floricola DSM 23037 = JCM 16512, assembly GCF_001436605.1. Taxonomy (GTDB): domain Bacteria; phylum Bacillota; class Bacilli; order Lactobacillales; family Lactobacillaceae; genus Holzapfeliella; species Holzapfeliella floricola. Next base: position 143,736 of record NZ_AYZL01000006.1, read on the forward strand.
TACCATAAATAACAACATAATGTGTATATTGATTATCAACAACTAGGTGTGCAATCAAAGGGAATTTTAATTCATTATTTTGCCATACTGATTCATCAGCTTTAAAAGCATCACATTTAAAATTAAAAGCTTCTAGAGTCTTTTTCAATCCTAGAGCTGTTGTTCCCTCTAAATTTGTGCCAGATAATTCTCTTAGTTCAGAAAATGAGACGTCTGTTTGGTATGTTTTTAGAATCATTGCTAAACAGGCAACTCCACAATCTTTTTGTTCATGTTGTCTGATAAATGACTGGTTTTCTTTCATGTTTTTCTTCGTCCTCTAAGACCATAAAAAATAGGCGTTAGTTAGACACCTATCGTTTCATTGCATTTTTCAATTTTTTACTTTTTCCAATTGAATAATATCGTGTCATCCCATTTGTAAAAGTGATTTCTCTATCATGATGATTAACCGTTTCAATATTATCTAAGTTAATTAAACATGATCGACTAATTTTGAACAGTTCAGGATGTTTAGCAGATACTTCAGATAATTTATCATAAAACTCATGTTGCTCGTCAATCGTATACAAAACGATTTTATGCGGAATAGTTGAGGTTTCAATTGATAAAATTTCATCTTTATTAATTGAAAAAGTCTGATTAGAAATAGAAAAATTAAAACTTTTATTTTTATCAGTATTGTATTTATCATTTCTTGCTTTTGCTAGAATTAAAAGCTCTAGAATTTCATCTCTAAAGACATCTAATGCTTGATCCTTGGCTATAAATCCTAAAGGCTCAACTTTTCTTTGTAAAGTTAAAGGCATTAGCTCGTCATGAGTTGTGATAAAAATAATTTTTGCATCCACACATGACTGTCTAATTTGAACAGCTAATTCAATCCCATTAACTGCGTGATTTAAGTCGATATCTAGCAAAAAAATACCATTTGAAACTTCGTTTTGTGATAAATAGTGCATAACGTCATCGGGACTTTGTGTCGCCAATTTAATCTCAAAATTTCCTTCATGAAATAATAGATAATTCGTTATCGTCTTTTCAACTTGTTTTAACTGAACAGGATTATCCTCACAGATTATAATTGGATAAGACATATCTCGTTCCCTTCTATTAATTAACTAAAATTTTAATGTTTACTGAAAAAATATCTTTTTTCTTAGAAAAAGTTTTTAAAATATTAGGATGTTTTTGACTAATCTCTTCAATATTAACTAATCCTAATCCAGAATGTCCTGCTTTAGTCGAAACATTCGCTTGTCTTAATGATTTCAAATCAATTGTATTAGCTACATAATTATTTCTTACCCAAAACTCTAATTGATTATCATCTTGATACAACATGATATCAATTCTTGGATGAGCGGTTTCTACGGCAGCTTCAATAGCATTATCTAAAACAATGCCAAACATTCTAACGCAATCAAATTGATCAATTGGCATCTTATCAACCACCATTTCACATTCAAAATGACAAGCTATCTCTTTTTGTTTGGCTTTTGATAGTTTAGAAATAATCAAACTCTTCAAATAATCATTTTTAATATTTTGACAGTGTCTAAAGTCAACTTCTATTTTTTTGAAATAATTATCTGAGTATTGTTCTAAATCGGAAACAGTATTAATCAGTTCAGAACTACTATCATTTTCTGCTGAACCTTTTAAACTCAATAACAAATTTTTATAATCATGCTTGAATTTAGCATTAACTTGTTCATCATATTCTAGCTCTTTTGTATACTCTTTTAGAACATCTAACTGTTTTTTTAAAAGTTGAAAATTATACTTTTTACGCCGATTATATGAAATAATTAAAAAAGCTAATACTGTAAAAATTGCCTGAACTATCAACAGAAAATTAATCACCATTATAGATGTATCTAAAATATCAAAGAAATTACTTATAAAAATAGTGAGTCTGATAACTAGAAAAAAATATAAAAAAAGTGATGTTGATATTAGGTTACTTTTTTTTAATCTATCAACAATTTTATATCTCTTTACTAGAAAAATAACTATTACTAACAGGAACACATTACTCCAAAATGATATTGGATAAAATGAAGTAATTTCTGAACTAAATACTTTCTCCACAAAATTTAATATAGATTCACAGAAATAATATGTTATTGTGCATATTATTTGCACGAATAATATGCTGCTTAATACAAAAAAATCAAATTTATATCTTTTAAATATAAAATACGTAATGCATATAGTTAGGATATTAAATAAGTCAGAAACTATTAACAATATCATTATAGGTACCATTGAGAGTAGATATAAAATTATTTTTTTAGTATTAGTAACCGAATATAAAATAAAAAAAAGGACTATAATCTGTAGTATAGTTAAAAGCGAAAAATGTAATAGGTATATTTTTGTATCTACAACCATATAATTTACCTATCTAAGTTAACATCTAGTAAATAATGAAAAAATACATTGCAGTGGATCTGTTTTTGAACGTCCACGCATAAAATCACCAGTACTTCCCCCTCTGATTTTGAATAATTTTTTATCTGATAATTTTTTCATACATTTTCTCCTTATTAATAAGTATTTTTAATAACTGTTATTATTTTAACACAAACAAAATGTTTCGTTGTTTAGGATATCAAAAGAGACAAACAAGATGTTTCAGTTTTTTATTTTTCGTTATCAAAAATTCTTATATGATATAAACAAAAAAGGTGAACCAAAAATCCAAACTTAAAGAGATCTTTTTTATGATCAAATTTATAAAAGTCGTCACAGAGTATTTAGCAACTAGTCTGTGTCCGTCAATATCATATTGCTAAACCGAGCACTATTTTTAAATCGGTTAATCGATGCCAAAGTTATGGTATGGCTAGCTTATATGTTCAAAAGCCAAATACCAAAAACTATTCTTTGAATTTAAACGACAGGTATTAAACTTTCAAAAAAGCCATCAATTATCCTATCCTGAGCAACTGTATATTTCAATTTTCCGACTGCTAACACGATTTATAACTGGCGAAAACAATGGGAATTATATGGGCCCACCAGGTTTACAGTCACGTCCTGGTCGCTCTAAAAGTCAAATGAACTCTCAAGATTCGCATTACTTTATTAAATATCACTATGAAAGAATCAAACATCACACCACTTTGACTATCAAAGGTACGAAAAAAATCAATTCAACAGTTACCTGAGTATTCAACTCGATTTATTTTGCATACCGTTGGCCTAATTAAAAGCATATATTATTATCACTTAAACTAAGATAAACAAAAAGATGAGCGATTGCTCAATCAAATTAAATTAATTAAGCAGGCTCATCCTAACTATAGTTTTATCGGCGTCTCAAATGAAGGGACTAGACGATAATCACAGACGCGTTCAGCGTATCATTCAGGTCAATCACTTACAAGCGAGGTCTCACAACAAGATAAAACAATTCTTATCGTGGTCAGTTAGAAAAATCGCTAAGAATCAGTTTAAGCATCGTTTTGATGCTCAAAAGCCTTATCAAAAACTCATAGCAGATGTCAGTGAATTTAGATATGGCAAAGCTGATATTAAGCAGTGTGTTTATCTATCGCCAGTATTAGATTTATATTATCGATAAGTTTTAGATTATAAAATTAGTTCTCATCTGACTTTGAAGTTTACTTTAAAACCGATTCAAAGATTAATTTGAATACTAGTCATCACGAAAATAAAAATTATAAATATTTTAAATAACTAATTTTTATTTTCATGCAAGAAATCAATAATTTGATGTTCAAATCACTAAATTACATTAGACCATTGATTAAACTTCTTCCGAAATCTTTACCAGTATTATAAATACTAACAAAAGTTGACGGATACGCCAATAAAAGTATGAAAGCCACTAAAGCTAAACCAACTTTAGTTAATGTTGATTTATTATCAATGATAAATTCAATCATAATTTAACGATTACCCCTTTGTCTTGCATATTCATCAAAACCACCAGCAATTGCACCAGCAGCAAATGGAAGTCCAACTCCAACCAAAACTGCAGGCCAAAAACCTCCATTAATTTCTTGTAACTTATCATCACTTAACTCAAACTCAATACCATTTCTATTTTTCATTTCTCTATACCTCCTATATTAAGACATTACGCCTCTGACAACACTTCTTCCAAAATCTCTTCCAGTATTGTAAATTGTACTCCATGTATTACCAATAAAATCAAAAAGGCCTCCGCCATTAATTTTTTCTAATTCTGCATTAGATAAACAAATCATTTTCTCCATATTTTATCTCCTTTTTTATTATGATAAATCTAATATAAACCAGTAATCAAACTAATATCAAAATTACTCACCAATTAGTAGAATTATTATAATCAACACTACTTGTTGAAGAAAAGTTTCATGAAACTCCAATTAATTATCATGAAAACAATAAAATAGACAATTTATTAATATTTAAATTATCGCTACACTCTGTAGACATTTTAAATCCACACTATTAAACTACTATTAACATAAAATCCAAGGTATTATAAATTTGTAATACAAAATATTACGAAAACAACGAAAAGATTCTTCACTACGGTTAATTTATTAAGTAACTCATAAGGTAAAAAGATAACTTAATAGCCTTATAGTGAAAATTAATAGGAAAAATTTTTATGATCAAGCTTAAAGTTTTAGAAACCGCCGTTATTACAATAGCAGCTATCATAAATATATTTTTTGATAGCTATACCTTATTTACAAGTGGTATAAATATCAAAATCTGTCTTTCAATTGTTATATCAATTGTTGCGGTATGTATTTTTGGCTCTTATTTCAAAAAATACATGAGACAATTGAAAGGTAAAAACTAATTATTATTTTCGAAAGCCAAGCAAAAAAGACTTCATGATGTGACCCCCAAAAGTTGGACCAAAAATCCAAACTTAAAGGGGTCTTTTTTATGGTCAAATTTAATCAAGCATTCAAACTAAAAATTGTAACCGATTATCTCAATGGGAAAAGTTCAACCAACTTGTGTCGTCAATATCATATTGCTCAAACTGGTACTATTTTCAAATGGGTTAAGCGTTACCAACGTTATGGTATAGCTGGTTTAGCGATTCAAAAACCAAACACCAAAACCTATACTTTTGAATTTAAACTGCAGGTGTTAGACTTTCAAAAAAGACACCAATTATCCTATCCTGAAGCAGCTTTATATTTCAATATTCCAACTGCTAGTACGATTTATAATTGGCAAAACAATGGGAGTTATACGGTGAATCAGGCTTACAATCATGTCCTGGTTGCCCTAAAAGACAAATAAAACCACAAGATCCACATTACTTTATTAAGTATCACTATGAAAGAATCAAACATCAAGTAACTTCAACTATCAAAGCTGCGACAGAATTAATCCAACAATTACCTGAGTATTCAACTCGGTTTATTTTGCATACCATTGGTCTGGCTAAAAGTGTGTATTATTATCACTTAAATCAAGACAAACAAAAAGATGAGCGACTGCTTAATCACATCAAATTAATTAAGCAGGCTCATCCTAACTATGGTTATCGGCCGTCTAACCTTCGCCCTAAAAAATGAAGGGATAGACGTTAATCATAAACGTGTTCAGCGTATCATGCAGTTAAATCACTTGCAAGTAACCGCCTATGGTAAGAAAAAGCGTCGCTATAATTCTTATCGGGGTCAAATTGGAAAAATCGCAAATAATCATCTCAAGCGTCGTTTTGATGCTCAAAAACCTTATCAAAAACTGGTAACAGATGTCAGTGAATTTAGATATGGTAAAGCCGATATCAACCATCGCGTTTATTTATCGCCAATACTAGATTTGTATTCTCGAGAAGTTTTAGATTATGAAATCAGTTCCCATCCGACTGTAAAGTTGACACTAAATCCAGTTCAAAGACTGGTTAAACGATTACCTCAAACACAGACACAACCTATTTTACACAGTGACCAAGGATTTCAATATCAAACACCAATTTGGCAGAAAACGTTAAAAGATAATTCAATTAGTCAAAGTATGTCACGCAAAGGTAACTGTTTAGATAATGCAGCCATGGAATCATTTTTTCACATTATGAAAGCTGAAGTCATGACAACACATTATCAAACAAAACCCGAATTAGTTGACGCGATGAAAAAATGGATTCATTATTACAATAATGATCGAATCAAATTAAAATTGGGTGGCAAGTCTCCGGTTCAATACCGAAAACTCACCACCCATTTTAACTAAATCAATGTGTCCAACTTTTTGGGGTCACATCATAGCTAGCTTTTTTATTTAACTTTACCAACTGCAAATACTTCGTTTGCAATTTCGATTACGAGTTTAATTTTATCCCATTGCTGTTCTTCAGTTAAATGGTTCCCTTCTTCTGTTGAAGCAAAACCACATTGAGTGCTTAGGGATAAGTTTTCAAGTGGGACATATTGACTAGCTTCTTTAATACGCGATTTAATGACTTCTTTTGACTCAAGTTCTGGTTTTTTGCTAGTAATTAATCCTAAAACGACTTCTTTACCAGGTGTAACATGTTTTAAGGGTTCAAAATCACCTGAACGATCATCATCAAATTCAAGATAGAAAGCTGAAACATTTTCTTTTGCAAATAACGTATCAGCAACGGTTTCATAACCCCCACTTGCTGCCCATGTTGAGGCATAATTACCACGACAAACATGCGTTGTCACTGCTAAATCTTCTGGTAAATCAGCTAATGCACGATTATTAAAGCTTAGGTAAAGGGCTTTTAGTCGATCAATATCTTGATAATCTTTTGAAATCGTCTTCCAAAAACTTTTATCGGCAATCATTCCCCAAGTACAGTCATCTAATTTAACATGACGACAGCCTTCATTATATAAAGCAATAATTAAATCGTGATAGGCTTGGGCAACGTCTTCAATTAACTGATCTTCACTTGAATAAAATCGACCGATTGCTTCAATATTCTCAGGTCCTCTGACCAGTTCTGCATAAAGTTGAGCAGGAGCTGGGATACTTTGACGAGCAACTAACTCATCATCGTGTTCAACTAGACTTTGCAAATATTTAAATGCTAATAAATCAGGATGATTAGGGTTAAATTTGATTTTTCCGCTCACTTGAGCAGAATCATTACGAGTTTCAACACCCTGGAATAAATAGCCATGTTCTTGTTTAGTATGACTAATCCCATCAAATCCCCAAAAAGTATCTAAGTGCCAGTAACTTCGGCGTAATTCACCATCCGTTACGATTTTTAATCCAACTTCTTTTTGTTTTTGGACTAATTTTTTGATTTCTTCATTTTCAATTTGTGTTAAGTCAGCTTGCGTAATTTTATTTTGATTAAATTCTTCACGTGCAATTTTTAGACTTTCAGGTCTCAAAAAACTACCAACTGTATCATAGTGACTAAGTGTTCCATTAATTTTTGGCATAATAAGGGCCTCCTTCAGATTGTTTGATTACTTTAATTTTTCAAAAGCTTGGGCAAAATCCTGTTTTAAATCATCAATGTCTTCAAGTCCAATTGATAGTCTTAATAATCCATCAGTAATGCCACGTTCTAGACGTTCTTCTCGGTTCAATTCAGCATGGGACATTTTCGGAGGGTATGAAATAATTGACTCAGTTGCACCTAAAGATACCGAAAAGACTGGGATTTTAATTTCTTCAATTAACTTTTTGACATTTTCTTCAGTTCCAATGTCAAATGATAAAACCGCACCACCTGCTTTTGCTTGGCTAATCTGTAAATAATAACTGTCAGATGTTTCAAGTCCAGGATAGTTCACTTTTGTAACGACAGGTTGCTCGGTTAACCACTTGACAAATTCTAGGGCATTTCTTGACGAAGTTTGCATTCGAACACCAAGTGTTTTAATCCCTCTTAATAACAAGAAGGAATCAGCAACACCTAAAGTTGCTCCCATCGCATTTTGTAAGAAATAAACTTGATCTGATAAAGCTTTAGTTTTCGTCACGACAAGTCCCGCTAAAATATCACTATGACCCGCTAAAAATTTAGTTGCACTGTGAACAATAAGGTCTGCTCCTAATTCTAATGGCTTTTGTAAAATAGGTGTCATAAAAGTATTATCAGCAAATACCAAAGCACCTCTTTCATGAGCAATTTTTGAAACCTTTTGAATGTCGGTTACTTGTAAAGTCGGGTTTGCTGGTGTTTCAAGATAGACCACTTTAGTGTTCTCTTGAAAAGCATCTTTCAACGCTTTTTCATCGCTTAAATCAACAAATGTATGACTGATACCATAATTAACTAAAACTTCAGTTACCAAGCGAAAAGTACCACCATAAACATTTTTTGTCACAATAACGTGATCACCTTGTTTAAGCGTTAGTAAGGCTGTTGAGATTGCGGCCATTCCGGTAGCAAAGGCAAACCCACGGTCACCATTTTCAAGTTCTGCAATACTTTCTTCCAAAACATCTCGAGTTGGATTACCACTTCGGGCATAATCCCACTGACCAAATTCATCGAGTCCGGGTTGTTCAAATGTTGAAGACAAATAAATCGGTGGATTCACCGCTCCAGTATGGGAATCAGGTTTAGCTGTTGATTTGACTACTTTAGTCCAATCTGAAAATTCTGCTTGACTCATTTTTCATTCCTCGCTTTCAGCTTGCTTAAATGCTTGTTTGAAGTCTTTAATTAAATCATCACTATCTTCTAGACCACATGAAATTCGTAGTAAGTTATCGGTGATACCTGTTTTTTGTCGTTGCTGTTCACTTAAATCGGCATGAGTTTGAACAGCTGGAACAGTGACTAAGGTTTCTGTTCCACCTAAGCTTTCTGCAAAAGAAACGACTTCCAGCTTCTTTAAAAACGTATCGATTTTAATATTTTTTGCCGTATAAAGACTAATCATACCGCCTTTACCTGGATATAAAACATTAGTTACGGCCTTTGATTGTTTAAATAAACTGACTAATTGCTGTGCATTTTCTTGTTGCTTCTTCAATCGAATAGGTAAAGTTTTCAGACTACGAAGTAGCAACCATGAATCAAATGGGCTAATGTTTGAGCCAATTGTAATCAGATTTTTATCCAGAACCTCAGCTGTTTGCTCATCTTTACAAATGACGGCCCCAGCTAAAATATCATTATGACCTGACAAATATTTGGTCGCACTATGAACTGCAATATCGGCTCCTTCATCCAAAACTTGTTGAATGAGTGGCGTATAAAACGTATTATCTACAATTAATTGAGCCTGATTTTGATGTGTTAATTCAGCTGTCTTTTTGATGTCGATGACTTTCATCATTGGATTTGAGGGTGTTTCTATCCAAACAGCTTTGGTTTTTTCGGTCAGCAATTGGGCAAGCTGGTCAAAATCCTGACCATTCCATTGACTAAATTCAATGCCATATTGTTGGCTCAATAAATCAAAAAATCGAAAAGAACCACCATACAAATCATCAGATACGACAATATGATTACCACTTTTAAATTGCGTAAAAACCAATTGAATCGCAGCCATCCCTGATGATAATCCAAATGCACGCACACCATTTTCAAGTTTAGCTAATACTTCTTCGAGTACTTGTCGTGTTGGCTGGTTCATTCGTGAATAATCATAACCTGTTGATTCACCTAAACCGTGGTGTCGATAAGCTGTTGAAAAATAAAGTGGCATCGAAATCGCACCCGTGACATTATCTTGGCGATTTCCTGCTTGGGCAAGAATCGTATCGATTTTCTTCTTCCATGTACAGTGACTTTCCATTTTTTTGCTCCTTAAAATTTAGATTTTATCAAGTGCTTGTTTTAAATCAGCAATCAAATCATCACTATTTTCAATTCCTATTGATAAGCGAATTAAATCAGGTGTTACACCAGCTGATTTTAGTTCTTCCTCGTTTAATTGAGCATGAGTTGTTGAAGCAGGATGAATAATGAGTGATTTAGTATCTGCAACATTGGCTAATAATGAAAATAACTGAAGTTCTTCAATTAATTTTTGACCAGCTGCTTTTCCACCTTTCAATCCTAAAGTGAAAATTGAGCCTGTTCCTTTTTTGAAATAAGTATTGGCTAGTTCGTGGTAAGGATTATCTGCTAATTTTGGATAATTAATCCAGTCAACTTTAGGATGTTGTTTTAGAAAATCGATGACTTTTTCAGTATTTGAAACGTGACGTTCAACTCTTAGCGACAATGTTTCCAGTCCCTGAAGTAGTAAAAATGAATTAAATGGACTAATTGCGGCTCCTAAATCTCTTAGCGTTTCTGCCCTTACTTTAGTTGTAAAAGCAGCTCCTTCAATATCTGCAAAAATCAAACCATCGTAGTGTGGATTTGGTGTAATAAATTCTGGGTAACGATTCGTTTTTCGATAATCAAATTGACCATTTTCAACAACCACACCACCCATTGTTGTTCCATGACCACCAATGAATTTGGTAGCAGAATGCACCACAATGTCAGCTCCATGTTCTAATGGTTTAACTAGATAAGGTGTTCCGAAGGTATTATCAACGATAAATAAAATATTGTGTCGGTGTGCAATTTCTGCAATTTTTTCAAAATCCACGAGATTAATATTAGGATTCCCAATACTTTCAACATAAATAGCCTTGGTATTTTCGGTGATTTGTTTTTCAAAATTCAAAGGATTATCAGAATCAACAAATTTAGTTGTAATTCCATATTTAGGTAGGGTTACCGAAAACAATTCGTATGTACCACCATATAAACTACTAGCTGATACAATTTCATCACCCTGTCCTGCAATATTTAAAATCGCAGACGTAATTGCTGCTGCACCTGTAGCTAGAACGACAGCAGATGTGCCGTTTTCAAGAGCTGCAATTCTTTTTTCTAAAACATCTGTTGTGGGATTGGTTAATCGAGTATAAATATTACCTGGTTCTTTTAATTCAAAACGATCTGCAGCTTGTTTGGGATTATCAAAAACATAAGAGGTTGTTTGATAAATTGGAACAGCTCGAGCACCTGTTTCTTTATCAACTTGTTGTCCTGCATGAACTTGCAAAGTTTCAAAATTAAATTGTGTCATAAAGTAAAACCTCTTTCTTAATTAAGTCTGACCAGTTTTGATAAAATTGCTGACTACTAGCTTGCCAAGTATTAATTAGCTGTTGATTAGTGTCATAATTTTTTGGTTTTTGAATCTTTTTTTGTTGGTTTAAATCTCTTAAGTATTCATTATGAAGCGTATGAGTGTCATATTCTGGATGACCGCTAATGTAAAGTTGGTGATATTTTTTAGAGTATAAAATAAATGGACCAGCCTCTGGACTCGAGGCAATAACCGTTAAATCTTTTGGTAAGTTTTGTTCATCCACAAGAGATTTAGTATGGCGTGATTGTGGCATTGTTATCGTTTCACAATATTTCGTTAACTCGTTTTCTTCAGCTAAATAACTGGCTTGATAAATACCAAATAATTTTTGCTTTAAATTGATTTTTTCTATCTCAAAATCTTGATTAAGACCTTGTTGGGCAGCCCAACACTCGTTGATGGTTTGTTTAACATGTGTTTTGGCCCAGTTTCGAATAGTGATTAATTCATCAATATAATCAATTTCTGAAAACGCCAACTTTTCAATAGGTGCTCCAGTAATAATTAGACCATCAATTTGTTGGTGCTTAATTTCATCGAATGTGGCATAAGATGCGGCTAAATCTTTAGCCTGTGTATGCTTTGAATGGTGTGTTTTAGGATAAATAAATTGCACCGCAATTTCAGCATCTAAACTGTCTAATAAATTCAAAAATTGTCTTTCCGTTTCTTTTTTGTTAGGCATTAAATTCAAAATCACGATAGTCATAGGATTGCTTTGTTGACTATTTATCCACTCTTTTTGTTGTTTTAAAAATCCATTACACGCATTCACTGACATACTTTCAACTCTCCTTTTTTGATTAAGACCATAAAAAAACGCCCCTAGATCTAAGACTATGCTTAAACCTAGGGGCGTTGTTAAACGCGGTACCACCCTATATTAGTGATAATTATACAATGCTATTATCACCATCTTCGATCCGGACACTCATGGTAGCTATCCTTCAACACAGTAACGTGTGTTATCCCGTAAATTGCTAACCTAACTGGCTCACAATTTAAACTTACTCCAAGACCATCTTCAATATTTTCTTAAATACCATCTTTCACCTAACATGGCTCTCTGTTAAAATAAGATAAATATTTACTCATCTTTTCTCAGTAAAATTTAATTATTTACTTTGTTGATGACTACTATAGCGAGATTATAATCGAATGTCAAACTCTTTTTTAAATTAATAACAGCCTCTATCAACAAAAAGCTTATTCAGTAAAGGTTTGCGATTATAAATTTTGTTGAAAAACTTTTTAAGGAGAATAAATTATGTTTACCTACAAAATTGATCATGAATTAGAACTTGCTCTACCTAGACCCGAACTAGATGCTGAGGCAATTTACCAATTAGTTGAAAAAAATCGCACTGAATTTGCAAAATGGTTGCCTTGGGCAAGCAACATCAAAAGTCCAAAAGATGAAGAAAAATTTTTGAAAGATTGTCTACAAAAATACGGTAAAGGTGAGATGTTATTAACCATTATTTGGTACAATCACAAACCTGTTGGTACGCTCACATTAAACCGATTTCATGCGAGCGATAAAAGTACTGAGATTGGCTACTGGCTCGATAAAGATGCTAGTGGCAAGGGCATTATGCATCGTACTGTGTTGGCACTATGCGATATTGCATTTACCGATTATGACATTGACAAAGTTGAAATTCACGCCAGTGTTAAAAATGACAGTAGCAACAATGTTGCTAAAAAAGCTGGTTTTCATTTTGATGGTATTCACCGTGCAGGTGAATTATTACGAGATGGTTTTCATGATTCAACGATTTGGTCTTTACTACGAGATGAATGGCAAAATAAAAAAGCAAGATAGGCTTAAGCCTATCTTGCTTTTTTCATAGATTAGTTGTTAGCTAGTGCTTTTTCAACTGCTTCACGTTCTGATTCAATTAAGTCTACACGACTTTCAATTGCTTTAATTCCCATTTTAATTTCACGAGTTAAACCTGGTGTATTAATTTTTGGTTCAAAGAAAGCTTTAAATTCAGCTAATCTTTCAGCTGTTTTAAAAGTATTTGAAACAACCGTAATGTAGCTAGTAAATTCCATGTCGCCACCCACGGTATCTTCAAGCCATTGCCAATCGTTTTGTAGCCAATCCCAAGTTTGTTGTTGAGATTTATCATTTGAAAGCAAACCACTAAACCATGATCTTAAATCTTGCGGTTTAATAACTTCACTATTTTCAAAGTTTGAAATCAGCGTTTGAGCTAATTTAACATCAGATGTTGAAACTAAAGCAGCAGTTAAATCACGTTTATAACTAGCATCAGTAGATTTTTGATATTGTGTAAGCAAGTTATCAAATAATTCTTTTGAGCCATAATTCTTCACTTCATTACTCAAAACAAATGAACGAATTTCAGCTGGTAAACTTAGCAAGTTATCGCGATGCTGGTTAAATAAATCGTGTGCTTCACTCATTGCTTGTTCATTTTTGGCATAAAGAGCCGCACTTAACACATAAGGTCTAGTCAATTGATCATCATTTGATTCACCTGATTTTGGTGTGAAGCCTAAACGAGCAAATTGTTTTTCACTTAAACGGTTGAATAAGTTTTGTAAATCTTTTTTAGCTTGGCTATCTTCTTTAACAAAACGTTTTAGATTGTTAGCTAAACGGTAAAGACCTGCATTCACAATATTTGATGAACTATCTGCAAAGTTTTGTAACAGTGGGATTAGTTCAGCATAAGACAGACGACGGCCTTCAGCAAGTAAACGTAAATCTTGTAATAGTTGCATTTGAGCAATTGCATCTAGTTGGTTCACATCACTTAAAATATCATCCAGTAAAGCTTGATCATATTGCACAATAAAGTGTGAATTATTGTTCACATTCAAACGCAATGCTTGTTTATTAGCTTTTCTTAAGGCATCATAGTTACCTAAAGAAACACTCTTTTCAGTGAATAGCTCTGGCAGTTCTTTATAATTTGCATTGAGCGGAATTTGCCATTTGCGGTCAATATCTTGACCTTCACCAATAAAGAATTGTTGTTGTGATAAGGTTAGTTCACCCTCAATTACTTCAGCTTTAACTACAGGATAACCCGGTTGTTCTAACCATGAATCCATCACAGCACTAACGTCCATACCCGAGGCTTCACCTAAAGCTTTCCAAAGATCTGGACCTGTTGCATTGTTATATTGATGAGCTTCAAAGTAATTCTTAAGCCCTTTTCGTAAAGCATCATCACCAATTAATGAACGCACCATAACTAGTAAACGTGCTCCTTTAGCATAAACAATCGCAGGGTCAAATAGTGAATCAACTTCAGCTGGATGTTCAACTTGAACGTGAACAGATTGGACACCATCAGTTGCATCACGTTGAAGAGCGGCAGGTGCTTCACCTGTTTGGAAACTTTCCCAAATATGCCAATCAGGTTGAATAGCATCAATTGCCACGTATTCCATCATATTGGCAAAACTTTCGTTTAACCATAAGTCGTCCCACCATTTCATTGTAACTAAATCACCAAACCATTGGTGAGCTAGTTCATGGGCAATCACAGTAGCGACTACTTGTTTCATACTTAGTGCTGTATTGTCTGGATCTAGCAATAAGTAGGCTTCACGATAAGTTACAAGTCCCCAGTTTTCCATTGCTCCAGCTGAAAAGTCTGGTAATGCTAATTGCCATGAATGAGGTAATGGATAAGGTGTTTGGTAGAAATCTTCATAGAAGTCAATGGCACGTTTTGAAATATCCAAAGCAAAATCTAATTCATTAGATTGGTGTGCTTTTGTTGAAAATACGCCAACTTTAACCCCACTTTTAGTTTCTGTTAATTTACTTTGCATTTCACCAAAAGCAAAGGCCACTAGGTACGTTGACATTTTAACGGTTTTATCAAAGTAATGCACACCCTCTTCAACAAGGGTTTCTGGCATGTTACTTAAAGCGATTTCGCCTGGTTTTTCATCAAATTTTAGTGCCAATTCAAAGGTTGCTTTTGCTTCAGGTTCATCCACACAAGGAAAAGCCTGGCGAGCAAAGTTTGTTTCAAATTGTGTGCCGACTAATTGTTTTTTGACACCTTCATGTTCATAGTATGAAGGATAAATACCCATCATCGTATCAGTTAATGGTGCTGTATAAGTCACTTCAATCGTCGCTTCACCTGTAGTTGGTGTTTCAAATTTAACTAAGTCTTTTTCTTTATCAATTGTAAAATCAACAGCTTGACCAGCTACTTTCACTTCTGAAACAGCCAAATCTTTTTGGTGTAAAGCCATTGCTGTTTCTTTTGCTTCACCCACTATTGTTGTTGTACCACTAATCGTTTTGGTTTCACGATTAACATCAATATATAAGTCATAATGTTTAGGTTCAAAAACATCATATAATCGTTTTAATTCTGTCATGAGTCTCTCCTGTTTTTCATTTTATTTTAATAATATAAATTTATTATATCGTGTTTACCTGACTGATGCTATAACCTGACCAAATAAAAAACGCATCCTAAACTGGATGCATTTTTTGTTAATTAAAGTTTCTTCCATCCTTCGTGCATAATTGATGGAAATAGTGGGACGATTTGTTCGATTTGATCACGTTCTAATTTCAATGCAATCGCTGGTAGAACCGCATTAATAAAGTTTTCAGCTTCTTCACTGACTTCAGTTGCACCGACTAAGTGGCCAGCTTTATCAAAAACAAGTGTTTGTTTACCGATTTTATCTTCATTAACTTTTCTGAACCAATCGCCTGTAACATCACTTTCTAAGATATCGTATTTTTCACGATCAGCTTTGGCTTCGGCAACCGTTACGCCTGCTTCAGCAATTCTTGGTGAAGTAAAGGTTACAGTTGGTACCACAAATGGTTTCATATCATCTTTGGTATCCCCCATAATAAAGTGTGCGATATAGTTTGAGTGGTGAGTTGCTGTTGGTGTTAGTTTTGGATAAGTTGTATCAGCGACATCTCCTGCAACAAAAATATTGTCGATATTAGTTTGCATTTTACCATTCACTTGAATCCCTTTATCACTATAGTGAATCCCTAATTCGTCCAAACCATATCCTGACGTATTTGGTACACGACCTGTTGCATCTAAAATCCAGTCTGTTTCAACTGTTTTGCCATCATCGTAGTGCACAATATAGTGATTATTTTCTTGAGTGAATTCACTTACTGTAGCGTTTTTAATGAATTTAACGCCACGTTCTGTCATATCTTGGACTACTTCATCAACATACTCGGCATTGAATTGACGCAATACACGATCTCCACGCATCAAAACAGTGACTTCGCTACCAAAAGCATTCGCAATTGTCGCAAATTCCATTCCGATATAACCTGAACCAATAACTGTCATTCGTTTTGGTAATGGGTTTAAGTCTAGGAAATCTTTACTATCATGAGCATATTCTTTTCCTGGAACATCTAGTTGATGTGGGTGCAAGCCTGTTGCAATCACAAATTTATCTGATGTATAGGTTTTGCCGTCAATTTCAACAGTATGATTATCAACAAACTTAGCCCAGCCATGAAGCACATCAATACCAGAACCTGTAAATTTCTTTTCCATACCATCAGCTAGTGGATCGATAACTTCATGTTTGTGAGCCATGTTTTGTTCCCAACTTAAACGTAAATCACCTTGAACAATATCTTTTAATTGTTCATGTGTTCGGCTTAATTTAACTGGACCATCTAGTACAATTTTGGCATTACATGCCCAGTTTGTACAAGTTCCGCCGACTTTTTCAGCTTCAATTTTGGCTACTTTATAGCCATGTTTATTCAGCATCACCGCACCATCTGAACCGTGACCTGCACCAATAAACATCACATCGTAATCGTATTGTTGAGTTTTCATTTTAACATCTCCTTATTCAATTGAATTATGTATTTTGCACACAACAGTGTGCAGTATTGTAATGATTTATAGTGAACTAAAAACATCACTAGCAATTGATGGGAACAAGTGAATCATCCGACCCATTTGTTCTTTTGTTGGTTTTAATTCGATAATTGGAACCAAGGCATTAATGACGTCGTCTGCTTTTTGACTAACTTCAGTTGCACCAACTAATTGATTATTTTGATCAAAAACAAGACTTCTCTTGGCAATTGGTTCTTTAAAGGCTTGATAATACCAATTTGTTTGTGCTAAGTCTGATTCCACTACACGATAATCAGGATTATCTTTAGCTTCGTCGACTGAAACACCGACTTGTGCAATTCTTGGTGTTGTAAATGTCACTGAAGCAACTGCTGGAAAATCAATTTCTTTTGATGTTTCACGTGAAAACAATTGTGTTAAATAAGCACTTTCAAAAGCTGCGGTAGGTGTTAACTTAGGTTGAGAACTTGAAATAACATCCCCTGAAGCATAAATACTATCTACGCTTGTTTGAAGATAGCCATTAACCTTAATTCCAGTTTGATCATATTCAACACCAACTTCTTCAAGTCCCATGTTTTCAACATTAGGTGTACGTCCTGTAGCATCTAAGATCCATTTAGTAGCATGTTCTTGATTGTCACCATATTTCACAACATAGCCTGATGTTGTTTGTTCAAAAGCAGAAACATTAGCGTTTTCGATAAATTGAATACCATCTTTTTTCATTTGGTCAACAATTAAAGTAACGTAAGGTTGGTAAAAGTTTCTCAAGACAATACCATGACTCATCATAACCGTCACGTTAGCACCTGCTGCTTGAGCAATTGATGCAAATTCCATTCCAATATAACCAGAACCAATAATGGTAATATCTTCAGGTAATTCATCCAAAGCTAAAAATTCTTGACTATCATGAGCTAATTCATGACCATCAACCATTAATTTATGTGGATGTAGACCTGTTGCAATCACAATTTTTTCAGCTGTTTTTTCTTCACCGTTTACTTGAACAGTATGACTATCTTTTAATTGACCAAAGCCATGAATAACATCAATTCCTACGGATTGAACCAATCCTTCGATCATATCAGGTAGTGCATCAATAACATCATGTTTGTGTTTCATATTATTTTTCCAGTTTACTTTAGGAAGTTCACCTTCGAATAAATCAGACATATTTTGTTGTTGATGACGAATCAAAACAGGTGCGTCCAACGCTATTTTGGCATTACAGCCCCAGTTCGGACAAGTTCCACCCATTTTATCGGCTTCAACTACACCAATTTTAAAGCCCTTTTGTGCGAGTGGCACTGCACCGTCAAAAGTCCCGTGACCTGCACCTAAGTAAAGAACATCATAATCATATTTTGCTGTCATTTGATTGCCTCCATGACTTGTCATTTATTTTAGAATATCATAACACCAAATTAGATTGTTTACAATTTATTAGGTTCAAAAAAGCTGCTAGTTACCAAATACTAGCAGCTTTTTTCTATTCTAAATTTGCATGATTGTGTTGCATATCTGATTCCAAAATATCAAATTGGTTCATATATGAAAGTGTAAAAGCATCTCCAAAAATCAATAGTGATTGTTCAAACAGCGAACCCATCGGTTGAGTTGATTGTTCACCTGAATCGAATTTACCTTTACCAGCTAAATACGTGATTTCTGAAGCTAATTCAGTAGCGGGTGTCTGTTTAGTAGCGGTTAGGAGCCATACTTTGCCACCTAAATTAGCTGCTTTCTCCATAAATTGAATCATTTGACTAGTTGTTCCAGAACCCGTTGCGACAATTAATAAATCAGCTTCACCAAAGGCAGGGGTTGTCGTTTCACCCACAACATAAGTTGGCTTTCCAAGTTGATTTAATCGCATCGTAAACGATTTCAAGTTTAACCCAGAACGTCCTGCTCCTGCCACAAAGATACGGTTAGCTTGGCGAACTAATTCCAGTTGTGAATCGTTCACTTCAACTGCCCCTTTTTGCAACTCTGACAAAATTAATTGCCAATTAGATTGCTTAGGCATTATCAATCATATCCTTGAACACTTTTGCTTTTTCAGCTGGATTATCATCAGTTGAAATTGCACCACCAACGATTAATAAGTCAGGTTGTTGTGAAATAATTGTTGGCGCAGAATCTTCTTTAATACCACCTGCAACAGCTGTTTTAGTTTGTTGAACTGTTGCTTTGATTTTGTTGAAGTTTTCAAGTGGTGTTTGACCTAGTGCTTGTAAATCATAACCTGTGTGAGTTGCAATATAGTCTGCACCCATTTCATCTAGTTCTTTAGCACGTTTTTCAACATCTTGAATCCCAATCATATCTACTAATAATTCTTTGCCATGTTCATGTGCTTTAGCCACAGCATCTTTAATAGATTGATCTTCAGCAGCAGCCAAAATTGTCACAATATCTGCACCATAATTGATTGCTTGCTCAACTTCGTAACCAGCAACGTCCATAATTTTAACGTCAGCTAATAACGTAATATCTGGAAAACGCTCACGAATTTTCTTTAGTCCTTCAAGACCAAAGTTAATAACTAATGGAGTGCCATATTCAAATACATCAACACTATCTTTTGTTTTTTCGATAAGTTCAATCGCACCATCTACATCTTCTAAATCAATTGCGAGTTGTAATTTCATAATTAATTGTTCCTCCTACTAACTTTTTGTAATTAAAAGTTTATCGAAAGAACTGTTTTGAAACAATTAGTTACCTTGAGGTAACTCCCTAATTTTCACTCGAATTAGTTTGGTAATTAGGACTGATTTTTAGCTCTTCAATGCGGTTTTCACCCCATTGATACATCGCCTCAAGAATTGGCATAATTGTTTTTCCAGTTTGGGTTAATTCATAACTGACACGTTTGACGTTGCCTTCATCATAGTCCTTTTTTTTAATCATATTATCTTGAATTAATTCATTTAACTGATTAGTTAATACTTTGCGACTGACATTTGGAATAAGGCGTGTAAACTCATTAAAGTGAATCGGATTGCCCTTTCTTAGTTCCCATAAAATAAATAATTTATGTTTGCCCATAAACATCGACATGGTCAGCTCTTTGGCACAGTCAAAGTCACCTGATTGAATTCTTTCTTTTACTTTTTGTCGAATATCTTCTTGCATAATTGTCACCTCTTATTATTGTTGATACAGTTTATCCCAATTCTTGACCTGCATCAAGGTTTGATTAAATCAACAATCGCCTGTGTGAGTTGCTTTGAATAATGCCAATGCAGGCAATGGGTTGCCCTTTCGGTGTTCGACGTTTTAAATTCTGAACGCTGATATTCTTCTAAACGATAAGGCTGTGTAAAAATCACAACAGACTCTGAAGTTAATTGACTATGATTAGATAGTAATAACTGATTAAAATTTTGTTGCTGAATTTTGGTAAAGGACTGATCGTGTTCAGCTGGCGGAGTCGTGATACTTTTTACTATTTTTTTAACTAGCCGAGTCGAAAAAATTTCAGAAAGTGAGCTTTTTAAACTATCCAGTGTAATGGGCTGTTGTTGGGCTGCTAAATAGTCAGGAGTCTGAGGTGGATTTAGCATAATTTCTCCAGTAGTTGGTTCAATTAAAACTAATCCCCTAACATTGGCCAACTCTTGTACCAAATATCTAGCATAGATTCCGCCAATACTGTGAGCCACAATTGCAATAGATTCTGAATCCTGCAATTTGATAAATTGGGCAATTTTTTGAGCTTCATCGGCCAAAGTATAATTCTTTTGAGCTAAACCACTTCTACCATTATCCAAATAATCTATCGCAAAAATACCATATTCAGGGCTTAACTGATTAATAATCAAAGCAAAATTATCGCAAGCTTCAATATTCCCTGCACCATTTAAGAACACAATCAGTGGTTTGCCTGGTCTTACTTGTGCTGAAAAAGTGCCTAATTGCGTTTCAAATTGTTTTGTTTTCATTTTGCTATCCTCAATTGAATTGATCGTCAACTACACTAGCCTAGTACTAATTTAAAGTACAGTTATTTCAATATAAAAAAGCCTAATTTTAAATTAGGCTTTTGAGTTATTGTTTATTCATCTTTTTTAATTCTGGCCTTCGTTAGGATATACATAAAAATAATAAATAATGCTGTCGATATTAACATTTGAATATTATCTTTTGGCGAAAGAACTAAATCCATCAATGATAGCTGATTTTTAGCATCAACTAAATTCATTATAATGCTTAAAACACGAGTACCTACAAAAAAGAATAGTCCTCCTAAAACGAAACTTTTCTTTGATTTTCTCATTAGTTGGCCGTACTGTGTATCATTGTAAACTTCGACCTGATCAAGCTTTAATCGATAAACTTTGATCGCAATATAGCCAAATATTCCGAGCAGCACAACAAAATTACATATAATATAACTCGCAAATGTTAGCTCCTTATCTAAAGAGCTCATAAGTCCCAACCAAGCGACAAATACAGAAAGCATGTTATAGATAGTTAACATCATAAATGATTTATTTCCAATTTTGTTAATTTCCTGTTCGCGATATTCGTCAAATTATCCTGCAATCCCATAAAATCTTCTGACAGCTCTAACATATAATGATTCTTTTTGCATAATTATATCCTCCAAAATAATGAATTTAAATCTGACCCCAAGGCTTCAGCTAGCTTGATACATAACTTTAAAGAGGGATTATATTGTCCTTTTTCAATCAAACTAAGCGTTTGTCTTGATATCGCCACTTTTAAGGCTAAATCTTTTTGTTGCATACCTTCAGAAATCCGGACTACTTTAACTTTATTTTCCATCAGCAGTTACTCCTTAAAAGTAATATATAAGTTCCTTAAGTAATTTATATATTACATAATCTTTGATAGATGTCAACTATATATTCCATGTTTTTAAATTTTGACCATAAAAAATACCTTCTCATCTGAAAAGGTATTTTTATTTATGATAAGCACTACCACTATTAATCATAAAAGCACGATAAACTTGTTCACACAACACAACTCGCATCAATTGATGAGGTAATGTCATTTTTCCAAAACTCAAAGCATAATTAGAACGTTTCATCACAGCCTCACTCAATCCGTTAGAACCCCCGATAACAAAAACCAATGAGCTATGACCATATGTTGTCCAGTCCTTAATGTTTTGAGCTAGTTTTTCTGATGAAATTTCTTTACCTAAAATCTCAAGCGTAATCACAAAATCTTGATCATTAATTTTAGATAAAATCTTTTCACCTTCTTTATCTTTGACCTGTTCGATTTCTTTATCACTCATATTTTGAGGTGCTTTTTCATCAGGGACTTCAACAATATTAAGTTTACCAAAGCGTTGCATCCGCTTTTGATATTCATCAATTGCTGACTTCAAATATTTTTCTTTTAGTTTTCCTACACACACTATTTTTTGTGGCATTTTATCAAAAACTCCTTTATTTCGTGAAACACTAGTCATATATCTTGTATATAACAATTAATTAAACCACTATAAGTTGATATTACCTCTTATAAAAAATTTAATAACTTATAAAGTATAATTTTAGTTCGTTTTTTCATAAAGTGATTAAAACACTATTACGTTAATGTTTATAGAGGTTTATATCTATTGTTAATTCTGCTTCAAATCTTTTAGATATCCACAATTCACAAGGTTATCCACAGGTATTGACCCTTTTGTGCTTTTCTGATTTTTGATTAATTTCATCCAAATCCGAACATTATACATGTTTCACATTTTATACATACAAAAAAGACGGCTATCAAATGATAACCATCTCAATTATATCAGAGCTTTAGTTAAGTTTTAAGCTGACAGTTTGTGTTTGTCCAGCACGAACAATTTCAAGACTGATTGTATCGCCAACTTGTTTTTGGTAAAGCAATGAATGTAATTCTGTTACAGAGTTAACAGCATGTCCCTCAAATTTAGTAATAACATCACCACTTTGAATACCAGCTTCCTTAGCAGATGTATTATCATCTACTGAAGCAATATAAACACCACCAGTTACTGAGTCTGGCAATTGAACTTTTTGACGAAGTTGTTGTGTCATTTCACTAACACTTGCTACTCTTACACCAATCTTAGGTCTTGTAATTGAACCTTTTTCAACAAGTTGGTTAATAATTGTTACAACTTCATCACTTGGAATAGCAAATCCCATACCTTCAACATTGGTACCATCTTGACTTTGAGCCAGTTTCATAGAGTTAATACCCACTACTTGACCATCAGAATTAACCAATGGACCACCTGAGTTCCCTGGGTTGATTGCGGCATCAGTTTGAATAACAGTTGTTTGAGTACCGGAATTACTGTTCAATGTACGACTTTTAGCTGAGATAATTCCTTGAGTCACACTTGTTGCATATTGGCTGCCTAGAGGTGAACCAATTGCAATCACAGGTTGTCCTGGTTCTAAACTATCTGAACTACCAAAACTAGCCGTAGCTGGAACTTTAGCAGATTCAATTGATAAAACAGCTAAATCAGTCACACTATCAGAACCAACAACATTAGCATCGACTGCTTCACCTGTGTTCAAAATAACCTGAAGTTTAGTTGCACCTTCAATAACATGGTTGTTTGTTACTATGTATCCTTTACCGTTAGCAGTTTGATAAATAAGACCTGAACCTTCGCTAGCGGTTTGAAGGGTACTCTTAGCTTTTTCATCATCTCCATACATTTGACCGAAATAAGATGATAAACTATTTTGACTAGATTTTGCGGGTTGTAAATTTGAAACTGAAACAACGGCCGCACTAACTTTATTAAATGCACTAGTCATGGAGCCATTATTTGATGATCCTGTAGATGTGTTTTGTAGTTTTGCAGAACCACTAGTATTTGAACTAACATTATTGCTACTTTGTACAATTGATTGGTTACCTGATAGTGCATTATAAGCACCAACACTTGCAAAAGGAATACTTCCTGCTAAAAGACCAGCAGCAGCACTGACAGCTACCAATTTCCATCCTTTATTAGTTGATTTTTGACTTTCTTGATTTTTAGCCATATCAATTCCTCCTTATTTGCCTCTATTCTAACGCTAAATTTAGAAAAATGTGTGACAAAATGATTACAACTTTTATAAAGTTATCAACTTTTGAACATGATTTTGCTGTGTTTTCATTAATTTAACATGGTAAATATGATTTTTTTGTAAACTTTCATCTATGGTTTCAAAAGCAACCTCACGCGTATTGTTGTCTTTGCTTAAATGACTTAAATAAATATACTCCGTACTTTCGCCAACCCAATTAGCTAACAATTTTGCACTATCTGAATTTGAAAGATGACCTTGATCAGATAAAATTCTTGTCTTCAAATCCCAACTATAAGGACCTGAACGCAATAACTCAATATCATGATTACACTCCATCACGTAAACTGTCGAATCACTGAGGGTTGGCCATATTTTTTGAGGAACATAACCCGTATCTGTCACAATAACTGCAGATTGTTCAGCTTCTTTAACTTTGTAACACTGTGGTTGAGCCGCATCATGTGAAGTCGCAAAGCTCAATACTTGTAGTTCATCAAATAATTTTAATTCACCTGTCTCAAAAATTTGGCAAAGTTCGGTATCCACTTTTCCTATCTTAGTTAGTAAAGATTGCCAAGTTTTTTGATTAGTATAGGCTTTAATGTGATATTTTCTCATCAAAACACCTAATCCTTTGGCATGATCACTATGCTCATGTGTAATAAAAATCGCATCAATTTCTGCAATATCTCGATCAATTTTAGCAAGTGCTTCTTTCGTTTTTTTAGCAGAAAGTCCTGCATCAATTAAAATTTTATGCTGACTTGTTTCAATATACGTGACGTTGGCTTTTGACCCACTAGCTAAAACTGATAACTTCATTTTATGAATTGCTCCCTTATTAGTTCATTACTTTTCCATCAAATGCATTAACTTCTTTTACAAAGAAACGATTATCATTATTGGTAATAACGCCCACATACCATGTTGGGACATAAATCTCGCTACCTCTAATCGTTGTATTATAAAGTGGACTATAACCTAGCTTCAAAAAATTCACTTTTGAGTTGTTACTGATCGATTTTTGACTGTAGAGGTTAATAATGGCACTTTGTTGGCTAATTGTTGCTTGTTTTTCACCTATTTGAGCTAAATCGTTAACATAACTTTGCGTATAGCCTGTAATATTATTTCCTTTAATTTGAAACCGAATCTGACTTTTATCATCGTAAATTAATCCTGTCATTTGTTTACTTTGACCTAGATTTAACTGTTGTACAAAAATAACCTCAGTATCTGTTGAGAGTTCAGGTGCATAAACATACTCTGATCCATAAATGACATTTTCGCTATTTCTCATAAATTGAGCTAAGTCATTAGCTACTGATTCTTTTTGATAATGAATCACTTGATTAAGCTGACTAGTTAGCACATTTTTATCAGTATCATAACTTACACGCTGATTTTTTAAGTATTGATTGTAGTTAGCCAAACTATTCAAATTGCGTGTTGCTAAGTACTGACTTTCATCAGTAGTCGTTGATAATTCAGGAAAACTAATATTATCTTTTTGAATTGAATTAATGGTGTTGTCATTACTATTAGCTGAACTATTCTCAAAAAAAGGCGGATTTTGAACTGAAATACTCAAAAAGATATTAATAAATAAAAAGACCGCAATGAAAATGTATTCTATTTTTCTAAAATCCATAGCAATTCCTTTCTATTTATTATCTGTAGATACATCATTAGTAGATGACTTATTAATCAGTGTTTCGTAATTGACCAGTTTGTCATTCACTTTAACGTAGTATGTCGGCACTAAATCGATCAAATCATTATTAGTTGCATCTTTTTGCCATTCAAAACCCAGTTCAACGTCTTGGATATTTTGATAGTCATAACCAATCTTTTTAAGCTGATTTAGGAGCTCTGACGTCGTTGGTAAAGTTGCGACTTTGCCATCTGGTGGAATCGGAACTTTTAACATTTGATTAGTAAAGTTCATTTCTTCGCCACTATTTGAATATTTGACGCTTGCTACCCCATTTTCAGTTTGACTAAATACAGGTAGCCCTTCGACATAATTTCGGTAAGTAATTTGTTTATCAGCTGCTTCATCTGAAGAACTATAATACCGCCATTCAACTAACCTTGTTTTTAAATTAGAGATAGATTGAAAACTTTGTTCGAATAAACTTTGTAAGTCTTGAGGAATTTTTGTCATTGAAACGTCGCTGTACTGCAAGGAATCATTATTTTTATCGACAACTAAACGCTTACTGCTTCCTGACTTATAAGTTGTCACATAATTTGTTTGAGGGGGAGCAATATTATTTCCCAATAACCGAGAAACATAACTATCTTCCATCTCACGATAAATCATATAGCTATAGACTGAAAGTTTGGGTTCAGTTGTGTAGTTAAGAACGTATCGATTTGAAGCTAACTTGATAAACTTCGCTGGTGTTTTAAACCCATAATCATCAACTAATTTATTAAATCCTGATGCATCATAACCCCCACGTTCCACCGCATAAATTTCTTTTGTTTGATCATTAGCAAAGTAAATATGATTATCCAAATCTTTGGGAATAAAGACACGATTAAACATAAAATCATCATTTTGTCGTAATTCTTTTTTATCAATAACATCTGAAAAGACATTTAATGACATGCTATCTGTATAAACAACCTGAGTATAATTTTGATTATTTAATTTTTCTAAATAACTCTTATCATCTAAAGTCTGGATTTGATTTAATTTTAAATTCCAAGATTTTAACATAGCAATTAGGCTACTGATTAAGTCATTTTGTTGGTTAATTAGAACATAATTCTGACCATTTTGCGCATTTACAACCTGTGTTGGTAAAAATACTCGCGCAAAGTTTTGATTATTTAACTGATTATTTTCATCAGTTACTACCGGATTTTCATAATTTTCTTGTTCTAAACTTTGGTTGCTAGTCCAGATTAAAAAAGTTAAAAATAAGCTCGAAGCAACCAAACCAACTAAAGAAATCCTGACAATATAATTTCTAAACTGCATCCCACGGTTCTCCTTCATTTAATGGTTCAAAGGGTAAAGAGATATAAAAAGTAGAGCCTTTGCCTTCCGTACTTTCAACCCAAATGCGCCCTTTATGCGATTCTACTACTTCTTTTGAAATAGCTAATCCAAGACCTGTTCCTCCTTGATGTCTAGAGCGGGCTTTATCTACTCGATAAAAACGATCAAATATTTTGTTAATGTCTTTTCGTGGAATACCAAGTCCTTGATCTGAAATACTAATGATGACACGGTTAGCAGTTTTAACCAAACGAACCGTAATCACACCACCATCTGGTGAGTAATTAATTGCATTATTGACAATATTATCAATCACTTGTGTCATCTTGTCCGTATCAATTTCTGCCCATAAATCATGGGATCCGAGTACTCTTTTGATAGTATAGTCTTTACTTTTTTGCTGATCTTCTTGATTATTTTTAATAATCATATCAAAACGATTGAGGACATATGAAACAAACTCATTTAAGTTAACCCACTCTAAGTTCATCTTCGATGTTCCTTGGTCCATTCGTGATAGATTCAACAAATCATTAATCATTCGAATCATCCGATCAGTTTCTTCTTGAGTGACTTTCAAAAATTCTGGTGCAATATCTGGGTCTTGCCAGGCACCATCATTTAATGCCTCAATATAACTACGAACAGATGTTAGTGGTGTTCTTAATTCATGTGAAACATTAGACACAAATTGACGCTGTTCTTGTTCATTTTGCTGTTGTTCTGTAACATCATGGAACACACAAACCATCCCTGAAACAAATCCTGTAATTCTTTGAATTAGTGAAAAATTAGCATGTAAAATAATTTCTTGACCATGGCCTTCATTCAATGTAATAAACATTTCAGTTCGTTTTTCTAAGAACTTTTGAATATTGTCTTCTGATTCAACATCTAATAGCGTCATCACAGATTCCCCGATTGTTTCCTCTTGTGTGCAATCAAAAAGTTGCATG
Organism: Holzapfeliella floricola DSM 23037 = JCM 16512; assembly: GCF_001436605.1. Lineage (GTDB taxonomy): Bacteria > Bacillota > Bacilli > Lactobacillales > Lactobacillaceae > Holzapfeliella > Holzapfeliella floricola. The sequence goes on from NZ_AYZL01000006.1 coordinate 171,720, forward strand.
GCTGTTTCATTAATAATTGTAATTTTACCATGTCGATCAGTCGCAATAACGCCATCTGTCATATGAGCTAACACATTATCGAGCCGTCTTCTTTCAGAGTCAGATGCTTCTTGTGCTTCTTCAACGCGAATAGAGAGATTATTAACCGCCTGAGCTAATTGACCGAGTTCATCTTGGCCATAAACCTTAACCTGTCCGGAATAATCACCATTGGCAATACGAATAGCTTGTTTTTTCATTTCATCAATCGGCATCGTAACGGCACGTGCAATGAATAACGCAATAACTGCTCCTAATATTGATGCTACTAAAGACGCTGTTAAAAAAATCACCATGACATTTTGAATACTATTATAAACAGAACTCATGCTAGCCTTAATATAGATTAACCCGACAATTCCATTATTATCACCAGTATTAGAGGTAATGGGCAACACTTGAATATAATAGTTTTCCCCATTAATCACCCTTGTTTTATAAAGACTTTTAGAATTATCTGTTAATCTAATATCTGGATCAGTCGATCTTTGGCCGATTAAATCACGAGAACTGTAATTACTGATACCTCGAATTGTTTCTTTATTATCAATCACTTGAATATCCGTAATTTGAGAATTACTCATATCAGAAATAATATTAGCAATTTCGGCATTTGCTGCTTTAGTGTCGGTTTTATTCAGTTGATCGGCTAATTGCGTATTGGTATACGGTTTTACTTGCAGCGACGTTTTGAAAGTGTCCATATTCTGTCTTTGTAGTTGCTGAGTAAAATAAGCTCCTATAATTTCAATTGTTGCTAATAAAAGCAAAATAAAGACAATCGAAATTTTAAAATGAATCGATTGAAAAAAACCAATTTTTTTGTTCATTAAATCATTCAACTCTCCTAGTTACTATTACTTTTTAGTCTTCTTGACTTGGGTCTTTCATGAAGTAACCGACACCTCGTCTAGTTACTAAATATTGTGGTTTACTTGGATCGTCTTCAATTTTTTCACGTAAACGACGAACTGTTACATCAACTGTTCTCACATCCCCAAAATAATCATAACTCCAAACAGTTTGTAGCAGATTTTCACGTGTCATCACTTGACCAATATGTGCAGCTAGGTAGTGTAGTAATTCAAATTCACGATGCGTTAAATCAATTTTTTCATCGTTTTTGGAAACACTATACGCATCTAAATTAATAATCAAATCCCCAACTTTAATCATTTTTTGCTCTGGTTCTTCTTCACTGGAAGAGGTGATTTCACGTCTTAAGTTAGCTTTAACACGTGCTACTAATTCACGATTTGAAAACGGTTTAGTCACATAATCATCAGCACCAATTTCAAGCCCTAGCACTTTATCAATTTCGCTATCTTTAGCAGTTACCATGATGATTGGCATGTTATACTTTTTGCGAACTTCACGAGCCACTTCAATACCGTCCATTTTTGGTAGCATCAAATCTAAAATAATTAGGTCTGGTTTTTCAGCTTCAACTTGAGCAACAGCTTCTTCACCATCATAAGCGACAACCACATCGTAGTTTTCTTTTTTGAGATTAAATTTAATAATATCTGAAATAGGTTTTTCGTCATCAACGACTAGTATTTTTTTACTCATATCTTTCACCTCTAAATTAATTTTAACTTTTCTGATTTAGGTATTCACTTATTCATTTTAAGCCAGTTTGACACAAAAACCAATTATTAGCACAAGTATTAATTTTTATATAAATTAATACTTGTTATTCTATTAGTAAAGTGATAGTATAACAATATTGAAGCAAACCGGGTGGTTAGCTCAGTTGGTAGAGCAACGGACTCTTAATCCGTGGGTCCAGGGTTCGAGCCCCTGACCACCCATCATAACAACACTTAGCCTCGTCAATTGACGAGGTTTTTTTATACCAAAAAAGTTACCTGTTAACAGGTAACTTTTTTAATTTAATTCTGGATAAGGATTATCTTTAAATAATTGACTATAAAATGAAATTTTATGAAGACCTTGTTGTAATCGTTTTTGATAAAAACCGCTTGAAGGTCCGTCTTCAAGTAAGTCACCATTTTCATTAAAGTGTTGTTGAACATTTGCAATTGCAATTGGTTTTGGCAAAACTAAATTCCCTAGTCTTTCAAGTACTGGTGTTAATTCAAGCCCACCAAATTGACCACCACGTGCATTATTAGCATAAGTCATCACCAAGCTAGGTTTATCATCTAACTGTGTACTTAAATAATCAATTCCATTTTTTAAAACAGCGGGAAATGAATGATTATACTCTGGTGTCAAAAAGATAAAGCCATCAGCTTGGGCCATATCATCCACCCATTTTTGTTCATTTTCTTTAAGTTTTCGATCAGGATTGCCAAGAGGTGGTAATGCTTCATAGAAAAATGGCAAGTGATAGTCACCAATCTCCATCAAATTAAGCTTGACTGACATTTCTTCTTCGTAAGACTGTTGTTGTTTTTTAAGATAGTTCAAAACGTGGCGACCTAATGAGTTTCTTCTTGAGCTACCTAAAATAACATTAATTGTGGTCATAAACTGACTTCTTTCTATTTCTTCAAATCGACAAATCGTTCAATCGCTGCTGGACTATGATGATCAATAAATAAAGGTTGTTTTAAGTCTAACGCTTTAATTTTTGCCATCTCATCTGCTGTTAGTTCAAAATCCCATACCTCAATATTTTGTTGCATTCGTTCTTTATGAACGGATTTTGGAATAATAATCGCACCTAGTTGACTCAAATATCTTAAAGCCACTTGAGCAGCGGTTTTATTGTGGTCCTGGCCAATTTTGACCAGTACTTCATTAGTAAACAACCCATTTTTACCTTCGGCAAATGGGCCCCAAGATTCAATTTTTGTGCCGTATTTTTCTAAATAATATTGATCTTCTGCACGTTGATGAAACACATGCATCTCAAGTTGATTAACTGCAGGTACAACTTTAGCATAGTTAGCTAAATCAATATAACGGTCTGGATAGAAATTTGAAACTCCGATTGCTCGTAATTTTTTGGCTTCATATAAGGCTTCTAATGCTTGATATGCCCGATAATAATCGTTAAACGGTTGATGTAATAACACCAAATCTAGATAGTCTGTTTTTAATCTTTCCATTGATTTTTCAACGGCAGCTTTTGTTTCTTCAAAACCATAATCTGTTACCCAAATTTTAGTGGTAATGAAAATATCTTCTCGCCTAACAGAACTTTCTTGAATCGCCTGTCCAACGGCGGATTCATTTTGATAAATTTGGGCGGTATCAATTAAACGATAACCAACCTCTAGTGCTTCTTTCACTGCTTGTTTACACTCATCAAAATCAGGGATTTGGAAAACGCCAAATCCTTCTTGTGGCATTTTGACACCATTATTTAAGGTAACTGTTGGAATTGTTGGCATTTTAAGTCTCCTTTTTTATTGTTTCACATGAAACTTTTTAGAAGTTTTGAATAATTTCTGGTGTGAGATGATTAATGACTTTTTTAGCTAGTTCAAAACTATTTTGAAAATCTTCTAATGCGATGTATGAATGTGGCGTATGGGCATAACGAACGGGTACACTAATTACAATAGTTGGCGCGCCTTTATACCCCGCAATAACTGACCCATTTTGACCACCCCGAGTATCGGCATATTCTTGATGTGGAATATCGTATTTTTTAGCAACATCTAAAACAAATTTTTGGAATCGAGGGTTGGTAATCATTGTTGAATCCATGTGACGAATCATTGGTCCACGTTTAATACCAGTTTGAATAGCATAGTCAGGAAAACACGTATCGTTTGCAGGTGCACCTTCAAATACGATTGCTAAATCAGGTTGGACTTTTCTAACTGTGACTTGTGCACCACGAGCTCCGACTTCTTCTTGAGAAGCTAAAGCTCCCACAACATCAATAGGTAAAGTTTTATCTTTTAGATAATTCATTGTTTTAGCAAGTAAAGCTGTCCCAACACGATTATCAAAAGCTTTCCCGACTAGCGTCTTGTTGTAGTCGTTGTATTGTGTTTTGACATCAATTGTCACTGGTGCACCACGTTTGATTTTCAAGTCTTCAACTTCTTTAGCAGAAGTTGCCCCAACATCAATCGTTAGTTCATCTACTTTTGGTAAACGTGTTTTTTGTTCAGGTGTCATAAAGTGAGGTGGGATGCTTGAAATAACACCTGAAATATATTGACCGTCTTCATTTAAAATTCTAACTTTCGTAGATGAGAGTGTAATAGCTGTTTGCCCACCAATTAAAACAAATTCAATTAATCCATTAGGTCTGATGTTTTTGACCACATAGCCAACCTCATCTGAATGAGCATCGATTTGTAAACGCAGTCTATCACCTTTATTTTGATTAGCTTTTACATAAACATTATTCATTGGATCTTTTGAAACTTCTCCAGATCCTGCAACTTCTTGTTGAAATAAATCTACAACTTCATCCTCAAAACCTGAAACCCCACTTGCATTGGTTAACTTGGTTAATAATTCAATATCTGATTGTGCTGTCATAACTTGGCTCCATTTCTTAATAATATTTTAAGTAAACTATAGCACAGTTAATTTAAACTTTGAAAATATTCTATAATAAGATTATGATGATAACAGAAATGAAACTTTAAGGAGGCTAGCTAGTGGCAAATTATTTAGATTATTTACGTTTTCGCGGAGACTTGTCCATTAAGCAAGATCCTTTGAATCCTATCGACTCAGCTATTTTGAGTGCGCTAGTTTATCTTCCTTTAGATGATATTATGAAGTATCGTCAGTCTGTCCCCATTGGAGAAGTGGCGAGATTATTACTTGATAATCCTTTATATTGTGTTGATGATTTACCTGAAATCGAAAAAACATTGTTAGAACTACTTAGAAGAAGTCCGCGATTTAGTTCTGCACGAATCACCAATTGGGAAACAAAATTCAACTACAACCCTGCGATTCAATTCGCAGCAATGACTGTTTTGTTTGAGAACAAAACAGCTTATATTGTTTTTCGTGGAACAGATACAACTATGGTCGGTTGGAATGAAGACATGGTGATGAGTTATGCGCCGACCATCAATGGACAGTTTTTAGCCACGCTTTATTTAAAACAAATGTCAGCTAAATATCCCAAGCGTAAATTATTTGTAGCAGGTCACTCAAAAGGTGGCAACTTAGCTATTTTTGCAGCAACACATTTATCTATGAAAATTCAAGAACGAATTAGCTATGTTTATAATTTGGATGGTCCCGGATTTGAAAAAAACTTACTCCAAAATAAACGTTACAAAAACATCCAACATAAGATATTAACATTTATTCCACAAGGTTCTATTTTTGGACGTATGCTAGACCACAATGAGCCTCATATTATTGTTAAGTCTAGTACCCGTAATTTGCTGGCCCAGCATGTGCCAGATACGTGGGATATTGGCCGAACAAACTTTATTGAAATGCCTGAGGTCACCAATGGTAGTATTTTTATTGATAAAACATTACGTCGCTGGGTTGAAGAAGTTCCTCGTTCACGACGCAAATTATTATGGAAGGCTATCTTTGAAGCTTTTGAAAAAGCCGACATTACAGACCTTTCACAGCTGACAGATGGTAAAATTCAAAGTGCGATTAGCTTTACCAAAGCCTTTCGTGGTCTTGATCCTAAAACCAAAAAGTTAGCTATCAAAGTAGCTGTGCATTTATTTCACAATGCACGACAAAATTTAGACATTATATTTCCTTTTCTGTAAAACAAAAAAGACGCCTTAATAGAGGCGTCTTTTTTAGCTAGGTTCGTGTTGATAATCAAGGTTTGAGAATCGGTTATGTGATTTAGTAAAGATTAGGTTAGCCGTTCCACGAGCACCACTTCTGTTCTTTTCAATAATCACTTCCACCACACTGGTGTCTTGATTTTCTTGTTCTTCTTCGTCATCGCTATGATAGTAATCATCACGATATAAGAATGCGACGATATCGGCATCTTGTTCAATTGACCCTGATTCACGAATATCAGATAGGATAGGGCGTTTATCTTGTCTTTGTTCCACTCCACGAGAAAGTTGTGATAGTGCAATAACCGGTACGTGCAATTCTTTCGCTAGTTTCTTAAGTTGTCTTGAAATTTCAGACACTTCTTGTTGGCGACTTTCTTTGCGGGTTCCTTCAATCAGTTGCAAGTAGTCAATTACCACAATCCCAAGATCCCCTTGTTCTTTTTGGAGACGTCTTGTTTTGGCACGAATTTCTGCCATTTTAATTCCCGGAGTATCGTCAATAAAAATATTAGTTTTATCAAGTGACCCCGCAGCCACAACTAAGCGACGCCATTCTTCATCAGTTAAGTTACCGGTTCTTAAATGCTGGGCATCAATCAATCCTTCTGAACAAAGCATTCGGCTCACTAGTTGTTCAGCTCCCATTTCAAGACTGAAAATCGCAACTGTTTTTTCAGTTTTGATTCCGATAGCTTGGCAAATATTCAAAGCAAAGGCAGTTTTACCCACACCTGGACGAGCTGCTAAAATAATCAACTCGTCTTCATGAAATCCAGTTGTTAAATTATCTAAAGCTTTAAATCCGGTTCCAAGTCCTGTGATATTTTCTGCATTTTCAGGAATTGAATTAATCTGTGTTAAAGTCGTATCTAATACTTGATGAATCGTTTTAAACCCGTTTTGACCATTAGCTTGCGACACATTCAAGATTTTTCGTTCAGCATCATCTAAAATAGTTGTCACATCGGTGTCTTCTTCAAACGACTCAGAAATAATTGTTTGTGAGGCTGAAATCAAGCGTCTAAGTAGCGCTTTTCGCTGAACAATCTTAGCATAGTAAACAATATTAGCAGCTGTTGGAACAGCTTCAGCAAGCTCACTAATATATGAAACACCACCAATATCTTCTAATTGTTTTTGACGTTTTAGTTCGTCAGTCAAAGTCACTACATCTATCGCTTTATCTTGCGCATTTAATTCAATCATAGCTGCAAAAACAAGTTGATTAGCATGACGATAAAAGTCTTCTGTAATAATTAATTCCGAAGCTTCAACAATCGCTTCTGGGTCTAAGAATATCGCCCCTAGAACAGATTTTTCTGCTTCTTCATCTCGCGGCATATTTTGTGCAATATATTGATTATCCATAATTCACCTTCTCTGTATAACTAAATAAAAAGCCACTCACGTGACTTTTATTCAGCAACAACATGTACTCTAATTTTACCTTCAACGCCTGTAAATAATTTAACAGGAACATTTGTATAACCCAATGTACGAATTGGATTTGATAATTCAATTTTTCGTTTGTCTAATTTGACTTTAAACTGTTGTTCTAATGCTTTGGCAATTTGTTTGCTTGGTACTGAACCAAACAAGCGACTATCTTCACCCGACTTAGCTTTGATTTCAACAACCGTTTTATCTTCTTCAAGAAAAGCTTTTAATTTTAGTGCTTCTTCTTTTTCTTCTTGGTAAGCTTTTGCTTCAGCATTTTTTTTACCTTTCAAAGCACTAACTGCTGTTGGTGTTGCTTCTTTTGCTTTGTTATTTTTAATTAAAAAGTTTTGTGCATAGCCGTTGGGAACTTCTTTGATTTCTCCACGTTTTCCTTTACCACGTACATCTTCTAAAAATATAACTTTCATACTGATAGTCCTCCCTTATTCTTGTTCTTCTGGTTCTTCTTCTGCTTGATAAGAGTCGATAGCTTTTATTAGTTGTTCACTTGAAACATCAATGGTTTCATCTTTGAGCTGAGTAGCCGCATTTGATAAATGACCACCACCACCTAATTTTTCCATAATCACTTGAACATTGACTTTACCAACAGAACGAGCAGAAATACCAATTGTATTTTTATCACGTCTAGTGATAATAAAAGCAGCTTCGATGTTATCTAAAGATAAACTCATATCGACAGCCTGAGCAGCAACGATTGGATCATATATTTGATCGTCTTCACCTTTTAATAATGCCATACCTGGCTTTATAATTTCAATTGTTGAAATCAAATGATTACGATTAATAAACTGATTCAAATCCTCTTTCAATAAATCTTGAATTAATTTATTGTCAGCTCCAACCGATCTAAGATAACTAGCTGCATCAAATGTCCGTGTTCCTGTTCTAAGTGAAAATGACTTAGTATCAACGATGATTCCTGCAAGCATCGCAGAAGCTTCAATCTTGGTAATATTATCAGCTTTTTTAGGTTGATATTCAAGCATTTCTGTCACTAATTCACAAGTTGATGAAGCATACGGTTCAATATAGACAAGCATTGGATTTTCTGGAAACTCTTCTCCACGACGATGGTGATCTATAACCACAGTTGAATTTTCGAGTTTTTGATACAATTCTTGGCTTTCTGACATTGATGGTTTTGAGTGATCGACCATAACTAACAATGATTTTTCATCAGCCATGCTCAAAGCTTGTTGTGGTGTGACAAATCTCTCTGCATTTTCTTCTTTATCTAAAAATAGATCGTACAAACGTTTAACGTCATAATTAAGTTTTGTATTATCCAATACCACGTAAGCTTTTTTATTGTTCATTTTTGCAATTCGACTAATTCCAAGTGCCGCACCAATAGCATCCATATCCGGATGTCTATGACCCATTACAAATATTTCATCTCGGTCTTTAATTGTATCTCTAAGAGCTTGGCTAACCATTCTAGCTCGCACACGAGTACGCTTTTCCATAGGATTTGATTTTCCACCATAAAAACGAGCAGAGTCAGTTTGATTCTTAATGACAACTTGGTCACCACCACGGCCTAGTGCAAGATCAAGATTACGTTGTGCAAGTGTTGCTAGTTCATTTAAGTCATCAACACCGTAAGCAAATCCAATACTCAAAGTGATTGGATAATTTTGTTTGGAGGTTTCCTCCCGTATTTTATCAAGTACCATAAATCGATCACGCTCAGCATCATTTAATTTATCAAAATGTGCCAAAATTAAAAAGTGATCATCATCTACACGCTTCAAGTACATTTGATACTGACTAGCCCAAGAAGTTAATGTGTGCGTAATGTAATTATTTAAAGATGAAATGGTTTGATCATCCATACTTTGTGACAATTCATCATAGTTGTCTAAGAACAATTGTCCCACTGTCATTTTTTCTGATAAGTAACGCTGTTCAATCGCTGCATATCGCGTAACGTCAAGTAAGTATAATACACCTAAATCATCTTGAATGCTCATTTCAAACTGACGCTTACCCCAGGTTACAACCTGATTTTCAATAGTTTGACTATCGAGAGATTTTTCTACTAATGTAGATAAGTCATAATCAACAGCTGAAATTTTTTTGCCAATAACTTCTTTATTCCCAAAGTATAGCTGTAAATAGGGATTTACCCACTGAATTTGTTTTTTTTCATCATAAAGTAAAATTCCTATTGGCATTTTAATTAATGCCTCTTGTTCTCCTCTTTTTATTCGGTAACTTAGATTTGAGACAAAATTAGTAGTATTTTCTGATAAAATCATCGTGCCATAAATAAAACTGACAACTAGTAATAAAAAGATGATGAAGATTATCATACCGAAAAATAAGTTTAAGGCTAGGCCAATAAGTGCGCCAATAATACATAATGCAAATATCATAGTTGTAGCAATTACCAGACGTATATCTCTTAAAAATGTCGGTATCTCTATTTTTTGTAGTAGTTTTTTCATAAAGTATCCCCAAACGATATTTCAATTTAAAATTATTTTAATTAATATCTATGCCTATTCTATCATAAAAGTCAAAAATGGGTTGTTAGCCTCAATTATAAGCAAATAGATAAAAATAAAAAGCCTTGCAGAATGTGCAAAGCTTTTTATTTTTATCTATTAGGAAACATGTTAGTCTTCGACTACGAATGGTAATAGTCCCATAATACGTGAACGTTTTACGGCAATAGTCAACTTACGTTGGTTTTTTGCACTTGTACCCGTCACACGGCGTGGTAAAATTTTACCTCTTTCTGAGATAAAACGTTTCAACAAGTCTGTATCCTTGTAATCAATGTATTCAATGTGGTTAGCCGCGATAAAATCAACTTTACGACGACGTCTTCCACCTCTTCTTTGTTGAGCCATGAGTGTTTCCCTCCTTTTACTTAAAATGGTAAATCGTCATCTGAAATATCAATTGTATTTCCTGAATCTGCAAAAGGATCCGTAAATGATTGATTATCATTATGAGTTTGATTTTGTGTATTACTTTGTGATGAATAGTTAGAAGTTTGTTGGGATTGGTTTTGGTTAAAACCGCCTCCACCTTCTCTTCTTCTAGCATCAGCTTGAGATTTTGATTCAAGCAGTGAAAAATTATCAATAACTACTTCGGTCACGAATACTCGTTGACCTTCAGCATTATCGTAAGATCTCGTTTGCAGACGTCCTTCAACAGCTACAAGTGAACCTTTATCCGTGAAATTAACAAAGTTTTCAGCAGCTTTACGCCAAATTACACAATTTACAAAGTCGGCTTGACGCTCACCTTGAGCATTTGTAAACTGGCGATTAACTGCCATCGTAAATGAAGCAACAGAAGTGCCACTTCCTGTACTACGTAACTCTGGATCACGTGTTAAACGTCCTACAAGAACTACTCGATTTATCATAATTTCTCACCCCTTAAAGTCTCAGTTAATTAAGCTTCGATTTTTACTGTCATTGAACGTAAAATCGCTGAATCGATTTTTGCAAGACGGTCAAATTCGTTAATTGCATCTGCATTTTCTGCATTTACAACGACAATGTGGTAAGTACCTTCACGATACTTGTTCATTTCGTATGCAAAACGTTTTTTGCCCCAGTCTTTGGATTCAACAACTTCTGAACCGTTTTGGTTTAAAACGTTGTCGTAACGTTCAACAAGCGCTTGTTTACTTTCTTCATCAACATCTGGTTTGATGATGTAAGTTACTTCGTATTTTGTTGTTGCCATGACTGTCACCTCCTTATGGTCTATGGCTCCCGATATTTGTGATCAAGAACAAGGAGTAAACTGAATTACTTCAGCCGGTAATAAATACCGATTACTCACGAGCATTAATTCTATCACAATATTGTTTTATTTTCTAGTTAATTATTAGCTTATTTAGTTATCTTTAGTTACTCAAATTATCAGCATTTGCATCAATTTCAGTAGATTCTTCTTCAATTTCACTTTCTGGAACGGTTGTCAAAGTCGCCACTTTTGAGTTTTCACTCACTTTAATCAAGCGTACACCTAGAGCTGCACGACCCGTTTCTGAAACATTAGCAACTTTAAAACGAATTAAAACACCCTCATCAGTAATTAGCATAATATCTTCATGACCATTTACTACACGTATTCCGGCAAGCGGACCATTCTTTTCAGTCACATTAACAGTTTTTATACCTTTACCACCACGGCCCTTAATTGGATAATGAGTCGCTTTAGTTTGTTTACCATAACCTTTTTCAGAAATAACTAAAACATTTGAATCGGGTGTGATTATATCTGATCCAATAACTGCATCACCTTCACGTAAACGAATACCACGAACACCAGCAGCAGTTCTGCCCATCGAACGAATTGCTTCTTCGCTGAAAGTAACCGCATAACCCTTGTGCGTTCCAATGAAAATAGTTTGTTGACCATCTGTTAGTAAAACGTTATTCAACTCGTCATCCTCTTTAAGCGTGATTGAGCGAATACCTTTACTTCTAATGTTTTTAAAATCACTAATTGGCGTGCGTTTAACTGTTCCGTTTTTCGTAATAAAGAATAGGAATTGGTCAACTTTTGATTCTTCAACACTAATAACAGTTTGTACTTTTTCATCTGAATCAATACCCAGCAAGTTAATAATTGGAATTCCCTTAGCTGCGCGTCCAAATTCTGGAATTTCATACCCTTTAGCACGATAAACTTTACCTGTGTTAGTAAAGAATAAGACAACATCATGTGTTGAGGTAAAAATTAGTTTTTCGATAAAGTCATCTTTATGAACACCCATACCTTTAATTCCTCGACCACCACGATGCTGAACTTTAAACTCATCAGCTGGTAGGCGCTTAATATAACCGTTATGAGTTAGGGTTAGTAAGACGTCTTCACGCTCAATCAAGTCTTCATCTTCGATACTTAGTACTTCACCAACCATTAGTTCAGTACGTCTTTGGTCACCAAATTTATCTTGGATATCTAATAACTCTTGATAAATGATTTCGTTAATGCGTTCTTGATTGCTCAAAATTGCTTCATAGTCAGCGATTTTTTCTTTAAGCTGGCGATATTCTTTTTCGATTTTATCGCGTTCAAGACCTGTCAAACGAACCAGACGCATATCCAAAATAGCCTGTGCTTGCTTATTAGATAATTGATAATCATCCATCAATTGATTTTTAGCAATTTCAGAAGTACTTGATTTACGAATAATTGAAATAATCGCATCAATGTGATCTAACGCAATCTGCAAACCCTCAACAATATGCAAACGTTTTTGTGCACGTGTTAATTCAAACTGCGTACGACGACGAATGATATCTTCTTGATGTTTCAAGTAGTAACTTAACATTTGTTTTAGATTTAACAAGCGAGGAACACCATCGACAATAGAAACCATGTTAAATCCAAATGAGGTTTGAAGAGAGGTTAATTTGTAAAGGTTATTCAAAATCACGTTTGCACTAGCATCACGACGAACGTCAATCACGATACGCATACCTTCACGGTCGGATTCATCGTTTAAATCGACAATCCCTTCAATTCGCTTATCACGAGCTAATTCAGCAATTCTTTCAACCAGTTTCGCTTTGTTAACCATGTAAGGTAATTCAGTTACAATAATGCGTTCTTTGCCTTTTTTATCAACTTGAATATCAGTTTTGGCACGCAATGTAATTGTGCCTTTTCCTGTCTCATAAGCTTTTTTAATACCAGATTTCCCGATAACTAACCCACCAGTTGGGAAGTCTGGTCCTTTGATAGCTTCCATTAGTTCCAAAATGCTAATATCTGGATTTTTCATTAATAAATGCAAACCACTGATAACTTCATTCAAGTTATGTGGTGGGATATTAGTGGTCATCCCAACAGCAATACCTGTTGCACCGTTCACTAATAAGTTAGGAAAACGTGCAGGTAACACATCAGGTTCGCGTTCTGAACCATCATAGTTGTCAGAATAGTCAATCGTATCTTTGTTAATATCGCGTAGCATTTCAAGCGCCATTTTGCTCATACGTGCTTCGGTATAACGCATCGCAGCAGCACCATCACCATCGACAGAACCAAAGTTACCGTGACCATCAACTAGCATATAACGGTAACTAAAATCTTGTGCCATTCTAACCATTGATTGATAAATCGCACTATCACCGTGAGGGTGATATTTACCCATAACGTCCCCAACAATACGTGCGGATTTTTTATAGGGTTTATCAGGTGTAACCCCTAGTTCATGCATACCGTATAAGATACGGCGGTGAACAGGTTTCATACCATCACGTACATCAGGCAATGCACGAGCAACAATAACGCTAATTGCGTAATCCAAGAATGAGGATTGCATGGTTTCCGATAAATTAACATTCGTTATTCGTCTATCATTTGTATTATCCATTTTTGACCTCCTGATTAAACGTCAATGTTTTCAACATATTTCGCATTGTCTTCAATAAACTGACGTCTTGAGTCTACTTTGTCACCCATCAACATCGTAAAGATACCATCAGCTTCAACAGCATCTTGTGGATCAACACGATCTAAACGACGATTTTCAGGATTCATTGTGGTTTCCCAAAGTTGTTCAGCATCCATTTCTCCAAGACCTTTGTAACGTTGAACAACGGGTTTTGGACTTGGCGATAGCGTGCTAAGTAGTTCTTTTAATTCTTCATCACTATCAACATATTTCACCATTTTTCCTTGGCGAACTTGGTACAATGGTGGTTTTGCGATATAAACATATCCTGCTTCAACCATTGGACGCATATAGCGATAAAATAGCGTTAATAACAGAATTCGAATATGAGCACCATCGACATCGGCATCGGTCATGATAATTAGTTTGTGATAGCGCGCTTTTGAGACATCAAAGTCTGCACCAAAACCAGTTCCTAGAGCTGTAAATAAAGTTCTGATTTCTTCGTTAGCTAGAATTTTATCCATGCTAGCTTTTTCAACGTTTAAAATTTTACCTCGGATAGGCAAAATGGCTTGAGTTAAACGTGAACGTCCTTGTTTTGCAGAACCCCCAGCAGAATCACCTTCGACGATAAACAATTCAGACATTTCAGGGTCCTTACTTGAGTTATCAGCTAATTTACCTGGTAAATTACTAATTTCAAGACCAGATTTTTTACGAGTCACTTCTCGTGCACGTTTAGCTGCGACTCTTGCTTTTGAAGCTAACTGTCCTTTTTCAACAACACGACGACCAACTGTCGGATTTTCCATTAAGAATTTAGAAAAAATTTCAGAAAACAACCGTTCAGTTATTGTTCTGGCATCTGAGTTTCCTAATTTAGTTTTTGTTTGTCCTTCGAATTGTGGATTAGGGTGTTTGATTGAAATGACCGCTGTCATTCCTTCACGCACATCTTCACCAGAAAGCTTAGCATCATTTTCTTTTAATAATCCTGTCTTTCTAGCATAGTCATTGATAACGCGAGTTAGAGCCGACTTAAATCCTGACTCATGTGTTCCGCCTTCGTAAGTATGAATATTATTAGCAAAACTCATTAAATTAGTGTGGTAACCATCGGTATATTGAAGTGCTACCTCAACTTGGATATCATCTTGATCGGCTTCAACATAAATTGGTGTGTCAAATAACACTTCTTTATTATGATTTAAATAGTCAACATAGCTTTTGATCCCACCTTCATAGTGATAGGCAATCAATTCGGGATTTTCAATGCGTTTATCCAGATAAGTCAGCCTTAGCCCTTTATTTAAGAAAGCTAACTCACGTATACGCGTGGTTAATACTTTGCTATCGAAAGTTGTCGTTTCAGTAAAGATATCTGGGTCTGGTACAAAGTGAACTTTTGTACCGTGTTGATGTTCAGCTACTTCTCCCATTTCCTTCATTGGCGTTTTAACTTTACCACTTGTGAAATCAATGTAGTATTTTTTACCATCGCGAACCACAGTGACATCAAGTTCAGTCGAAAGTGCGTTTACAACAGAAGCTCCCACACCGTGCAAGCCTCCTGAAACTTTGTATCCGCCACCACCGAATTTACCACCTGCGTGCAAAATCGTAAAAACAGTTTCAAGAGCTGGACGTCCAGTTTTTTGTTGAATATCAGTCGGAATACCACGACCGTTATCTGTAATTGTCACACTATTATCAGCTTCTATTTCGATATTAATTTCATCAGCAAAACCAGCTAATGCTTCATCAATACCATTATCGATAATTTCCCACACAAGATGGTGAAGACCTTGTGAACTAGTTGATCCAATGTACATACCTGGTCTTTTTCTAACTGCTTCAAGTCCGCCTAGAACTTGAATTTGACTAGCGTCATAAGACTTAGCACGAGCTTCTAATTCTTCAACTTGCTTTTGCTTTAAACGGTCATCATTATTTTGGGTCATTTTTAACTCCTTTGTTTACTAAATTTCCATTACTAACTTCATAGATAGTTGGCTTATGTTGTAATTCTTTTGACACACTATCTAAATCGGTTGTCGTAATAAAAGTTTGGATATCTTCATCAATAATCTCAATTAAGGCTGCTTGTCGTTTACTATCTAATTCCGATAATACATCATCGAGTAATAATATTGGGCTTTCGTGTGTGACTTGTTTTATCAATTTAATTTCAGCTAACTTTAAACTTAAGACACAACTTCTTTGTTGTCCTTGCGAACCGAATGATTGTAAATCTTTGTCATTTATTTCAAAATTAATGTCATCTCGATGAGGGCCTATTAGTGTTGTGCCCAATTTAATTTCACGATTTTGAACTTTCGAAAACTGATTAATTAAAAAATCGACAACTGTTTGCTTGTCGTTTTTTTGTTTAAAATCATAGTTAGCCGTCTGATAGTGAAACGCCAATGTTTCGGTTTGATTACTGATTTGAAAATGAATGTCTTTAGCCATCTGTTCAAGATGAGTTAAATACTTCAATCTTAATTCAATGACAATTGCTGCAACATCGACTAGTTGCCGAGTCAAAACCTCTAAATATAAAAAATCAGGTTCCTTTTGGTAAGTCATTTTTTTCAAAAATGTATTACGCTGTTTAAGTATTCGCTGATATCGTGCTAGTGAAATCAAATAACGATTATCAATTTGACCAAATTCCAAATCAAGAAAACGTCTTCTTTGACTTGGAGAACCTTTGATTAAATTGAGGTTTTCTGGTGAAAACAACACAACATTTAATTGGCCAATGTAAGCTGATAATCGCTTTTGTTCTAAATGATTGATACTAGCTTTTTTTCCTCGATTAGAAGTGACTAATTCTAATATATTTGATGTTTGTCTTTTATAAATCCGGGAGGAAACTTTCGCAAAAGGGCTTTCAAAATTAATTAACTGTCGATCAACGTTAGTTCGATGAGATCTTGCAAAAGCTAAGTAGTAAATCGATTCTAATAAATTTGTCTTTCCTTGTGCATTTTTTCCAATGAAAATATTAATATTAGGTGAAAACTGAACATTTAATTGCTTATAATTTCGGTAATTAACCATGTTTAATTGTTTTAAATACATTATCTATACCAAAACAAGCTAATCTTTGATTTGAATCAAATCACCATTAATATTGACAATGTCTCCTGGGTATAATTTTTTACCGCGACGATTTTCGAGTTCATCGTTTAATTTCACTGGGAATTCTTGCAAATACCATTTGGCTTGTCCCCCTGTTGAAATATAACCTAATTCTTTTAACGCCTGGTTTAAGGTAATATATGCCTCTTTAATTGTTAAATCTTGAATTGTCATTTCCCCCCATCTTTATAAAACCAATTACTTTATCACTTTCTATTATACTTTCTTTTAAAGTAAAGCACAAATTTAAAATCGATATTTTTAATTCCTAACAAATTTTACTATTAAACTTTGTAAACTATCCAAAAAACAAAAAATGGCTGAGAATAGCTAAAATTTGCCAAATAAAAAAAGGCCACAAATATGTGACCTTTTTTTAAAATGTTCGAACTGGGGTAATCAATTGGACAAATTGACCGTCATTTTCTTTTGGTACCACTGTAAATGGTCTCAAAGGCTGTGTAAATTTCATTGTGATTTGGTCAGTTTTGAATGCTCGAAGAGCTGATTTTAAATAATCAGGATTAAATGATATCTCAAGGCTTTCACCAACTAAAGTGTCAACATTCAAAATTTCTTCAACATTTCCAACTTCTGGGGAGTTCCCATAAAGAACGACTTGATGTAATTCAGGATTAATCACTAAACGAACAACATTATTACGGCTTTCATGTGTTAACAGGCTAGCACGTTCCAATGCACTAAAGATTTTTGAACTGTTAAACGTGATATCTGTCGTTGAACTATCAGGCAATAAACGATCAGTTTCAGGGTAAGTTCCTTCAAGCAAACGAGAATAAAAGGATAAGTTTCCAATAGTAAATAAAATCTGATTTTCACTCATCTGAATCTGAATATTATCATCAACATCACTTAAAATCCTTGAAAGCTCAGTTAAACTTTTTCCAGGAATAATAAAATCTAAGATATTATCTGGACCATTTTCAATTTGCAATATACGTTGCGATAGTCGATGGCTATCTGTGGCAACAGCCTTCACTTGATTATTTGAAATAACAAAGTGAACTCCAGTTAAAATGGGTCTACTTTCCTGTGTTGATACAGCAAAGTTAGTTTGATTGATTAAGTTGCGTAACATTTTCCCGTTTAACTCAAATTGCAAATTTTTTGAAACTTGCGGTAGTCTTGGATAATTATCCGCATCTAATCCATTGATTAAGAATTCAGAACTTCCAGATTTAATAACTGTTTGTAAATTTTCTTTCACTTCAAATGTAAAAATGGATTCCGGCAATTTCTTAACAATTTCACTGAAAAATCTTGCAGGTAAAACGATGTTTCCTTCACTTTGAATTTGTAATTCAGTATCTTTTATCACTGTTGATTTGATTGAAATATCTGAGTTACTTCCTGTCAATATCAGTCCTTCTGTTGACAATTCTAATTTAATTCCTGTCAAAATGGGAATCGTAGTCTTAGAAGAAATTGCACGCATAACATGATTTAAATGATTTATAAATTTATTTCTATCAATTGTAAATTTCATTAAAAAATCCTCTTTTTCTATTTAATTTATATTTATATATAGTTAGTAATAGTAGTAGGTACTGTGGATACTGTTGATAACTCAGCTAATAACTAGTTAACACAACATTTCGCCTGTGAATAAACTGTGTATAACTGGGGTACTTTTTCCACACTAGTTGTGTGTAAGTTTTTGGGTAATATCATTAATTTGATTTTTAATATCAGAATCTATTTTGATAAGTTCAGCTATTCTTTCTTGAGCGTGCATAACAGTTGTATGATCTTTACCCCCAAATTCTTGTCCGATTTTAGGAAGCGATTTGTCAGTCATATTTCGAGATAAGTACATGGCAATTTGCCTAGGTAAAACGATTGTTTTAACACGTTTTTTACCTTTTAAATCACTAGTAGATATTTGATAGTAATTGGCGACAACTTCTTGGATTTTTGGGATAGTAACACTACTGAATTGTTGGACTAAGTTTAGATTTTGTAGAGCTTCTTGAGCGAGTTGAGGATTTATATCTTGTCGTTTAATAGTCGCGTGGGCTTGGACACGAACAAGCGCTCCTTCAAGATTCCTAATATTAGTATCGACTTGTTTGGCGATATAGCTGATAGTGGCATCATTAATTTTGATTTTCTCAGCATCCGCTTTCTTTTTAAGAATAGCAATGCGTGTTTCGAAATCAGGAGGAGTAATTTCGACTTGTAATCCCCAAGCAAAACGGTTGCTAAGTCTTTCGGAAAGACTTTTAATTTCGTTTGGTAAACGATCGCTTGTCATAACAATTTGTTTTTGATTACTATAGAGTGTTTCAAAAGTGTGAAAGAATTCTTCTTGAATACCTTGTTTATTAGCAAAAAATTGAATGTCGTCAACTAAAAATAAGTCTGCATTACGATATTTTCGTCTAAAAGCTTCTTGGGTATTATTCTTTATTGAGTTAATTAAATCATTAACAAACGTCTCACTTTGAATATAAACAACTCGACAGTTAGGATCTTCTCGTAGCATTTGGTGAGCAATAGCCTGCATTAGATGTGTTTTACCTAGGCCAACACCACCAAATATAAAAAGTGGGTTGTAAAAATCACCAGGATTATCTGCAATTGCCATAGCAGCTCCAGCTGCTAGCTTATTACCTTCCCCTTGAACAAAGGTGTCAAATGTATATTTATTATTCAAGCGTAGGTCAGAAGCCAATCGCGTGTGTTGCAAATCAGTTGAACTAGAACGGGTATTATTTGATGATTGCTGTTGAACAGGTTGTGATTTGTAATTAGTTATTTCAGGTTCAGGTTGTTGATTCTCAACATAAAAAATAGGTGAGATTTCAAGGTCAGCATAGCCGTAAGCTTCTTGAATTAAATCAGAAGAAAGATTTTTTTCCCAGTAGCCTTTGCTGACAGCAGTTTCAACACTAATTGTCATTTGCTTAGTGTTTTCATCAAATGAAGCAGGATGTGTATTTCTAAACCAAGCATTATAGGTGACTTCATTGTATCTTTTTTTCATTTCATTAGTAAAATATTCCCAAAAGCTATTTAGATTAAACAATCAGTTGGTCCTCCAATCAATAAAATAATGGTAACGTCAAAAAATATTTTAACATTTTATTAACGGCTTTTCCACAGAGATAAAAAATAGTTTTACACAAAATCACAGCTGTGGAAAACATCAAAATTTATCCTGTGGATAAAAAGCTTTAGGTATAACTGACACTTTGTATATATATCCATATATAGTGAAAATTATTGAAATCAAGCGTTTTTTCATCCTGTGCATAACATTTTTTATCGAAGATGGAATGTGGATAAAGCTGTTTATTAATCTGTGGATATTTTTTAAGAGGATTTTTTTGTTTTTTTTATCCACTTTTTTATCCACAAATTTTTTTAATGAAATTATCAACTATTCAATTGAAATAAAGTAGACTTATTATTGTTTATATGCTAAAATTTAACAGTATTGTGCTTATATACATTACAGTAATTTATAAAATAATGACGTAACAGTCCAAAGCACTCGAAATAATTAGGAGGTGCAAAAACATGTCAAAAAGAACTTACCAACCTAAAAAACGTCACCGTCAACGTGTTCACGGTTTTAGAAAACGTATGAGTACTAAGAACGGCCGCAAAGTTTTAGCACGACGCCGTCGTAAAGGTAGAACAGAATTATCTGCTTAAGGCCACTGAATAAACTTCAGTGGTTTTTTTGTTATATAAGGTGGAAATACTCAAATGAGAAAAAAGTATCGCATAAAAAAAGAACAAGAGTTTCAGACAGTTTATCAAGGGAAGAACTCTTGTGCAAATCGTGCTTTTGTAATTTACCAAATGTCCAAACCAAACCAGAAGCATTTTAGAGTCGGGATTTCTGTCGGAAAAAAAGTTGGCCACCATGCTGTTGTTAGGAATCGTCTGAAACGTTATATTCGTCAAACATTAACTGAAGAATTGCAAGACCTACCACAAGAACTGGATTTTTTGGTTATTGCTAGACCCTACATTCGTGATTTTACGATGGCTGAGGTTAGACAGAATCTGCGGCATGCTTTGAAGGTCGCTAATATTTTAGAAAAATAAGTGTTTAACTTAAGGAGATAGAGTTGACTAATTTTATAAAGAAACATCGTAAAAAAATATTGCTGATGGCAACTTTGATGTTATTCACATTAGTTTTAACGGGTTGTTCATCAACAAATCAGCCAATTGATCCAAGTACGTCAAACTTTTGGGATCGTTATATTTTGTATAATATGTCACAGCTATTAATTTGGATTTCAAAAAGTGTTGGAAATAATCCTGGTCTGGCTATTATAATTTTTACTATTGTCGTTAAAATTATTTTATTACCATTAAATGTGATTTCAATGCGTAATATGAAAAAAATGTCACAACTGAAACCACAAATGGATGAAATCAAGAAAAAATATCCAGGTAAAGATGCTCAAAGTCAAAAACAAGTTCAGGTAGAAACTCAAAAATTATATTCTGAAGAAGGAATCAATCCGATTTCAGGGTGTTTACCAATGCTGCCTCAATTGCCAATTTTGTTGGCACTTTATTCTTCGATTTTGAGAACGCCAGAACTTCAAGTTGGTAAATTTTTATGGATGGAGCTAGGGAAGCATGATCCGTACTTTGTAATGCCAATCCTTTCGGCATTGTTAACTTTGGCTACTTCTTATATTAGTTCAATGCAGCAGCCTGAAACTAATGCTACTACAAAGATTATGACATTCGTTCCAGCAATTATGATTTTAATCGTAGGTTTGAATTTGCCATCAGCCTTAACAATTTATTGGGTAGCTTCAAACTTATTCCAATTAGCACAAACTTTCATTTTTCAAAATCCGTTGAAATATCGTCGCGAAATTCGTGAAAAAGAACAACTAGAACGTAATCGTCGTCGTAAATTGAATAAAGCGAAAAAGAAAATTTATAAAAAATAAAAAAGTCACGCATTTGCGTGACTTTTTTATTTTATGTTTTCGTATTTGAAATTAGGAAATAAAAACTTATCAGCTAAATCAACAATTTTACCTTGGAAAAACAGAGCAAAAATTGTTCCGATATTAACAGCTGAGAGTTGGTGTGAAACAGCGAAAATAATAATGATGATAATAATTGGTGGTGTAAAGGTTAATAACTGTGCACTAACGGGATTGCCGTTTGTGTATTTAAATCGAATAACTTTCATCAAGTCATCAACGGGGTGCATGATTAAGTTGACTCTTTGATAAAGTGAAATACCACATCCGATGAAAACAATACCAATTAAATCAATAATTAATTTAACAAAATAAGGTAATTCGGGAAGTGAGGTCATCATCAGTAAAGATGTTAAGTAGTTAACGACTAGACTGAATGGAACCATGAAAATGATGTTGCCAATAACCTGCTTGAGTTTGAGTTGGCGAAGCAAGACGATTGTCAACAATGCTGCAAATAGAGCAGTACCAAAAAGTGTTGATCCTAAGTTCCAAGAAAAAAACGAACTGATGTTAACGGCGCTAGCAGTCCAAAGTGCAGAACCAAGATTCATGGATACTGTCAAAGCATTACCAAGTCCATTGATGAAAATGGCGAATGCAAGAAAAAATAGTCTTGAGGTCATGCTGTTTTTTTGATTCATTGTGAGCTCCTTTTTTAGGCTTTGTTACTATGATAGTTAATTATTGATAAATAAGCAAAGAAATAATACATTTTTATAACATATAATGGAAGAAACTCGGTTAGAAATCAAAAATGTTTCACGTGAAAACATTGAAGCATTGACAAATTTAGCGAATACCGCTATATTTTAAATAAATGAATATCGATAAAGTAGTCAAGGTGCTTTATCCACTAGAAGCTTGAACTCTTAGTGGATATCTAGCACCTTTTTTATTTCAAGGAGGAATTATGGCCACTGCTGTTACGGAATACGATACGATAGCTGCGATTTCAACGCCGATAGGTGAAGGTGCAATTTCGATTGTGAGATTATCTGGTGAAGATGCAGTAGAACAAGTTAATCGTTTATTTAAAGGAAAAGATTTGACTGATGTGGATAGCCATACTATTCACTACGGTCATATTTTGGATGCCACCACCCAAAAACCAATTGATGAAGTGATGGTGAGTGTGATGCGTGCACCTAAAACATTTACTCGTGAAGATATTGTCGAGATTAATTGTCACGGTGGTGTGGTGGCAACTAATAGAATTCTACAAAACTTTTTAGGTGAAGAAGTTCGGCTAGCTGAACCAGGTGAGTTCACTAAGAGAGCTTTTCTGAATGGTCGAATCGATTTGACACAAGCCGAATCTGTTATGGATTTAATTCGTGCCAAAACCGACAAAGCTATGCAAGTCGCAGTTAACCAATTAGATGGACAATTAAATAATCTAATTCATAATTTAAGAGAAGAAATTTTACAGGTTTTAGCTCAAGTAGAAGTTAATATTGATTACCCTGAATATGACATGGATGATATGACAACCCAGTTGCTACTTGAAAAGGCACAACATATCCAAACACAAATTGATGGTCTTCTTCAAACTGCCAAACAAGGAAAAATCTTACGTCATGGATTGGCAACGGCTTTGGTAGGGCGACCAAATGTTGGGAAATCGTCCTTGTTAAATTATTTAATTAAAGAAGATAAAGCGATTGTGACTGACATTGAAGGAACAACGCGTGATGTTTTAGAAGAATATGTCAATGTTCGTGATGTACCGTTGAAATTAGTTGATACAGCAGGTATCCGTCAAACTAAAGATGTTGTTGAAAAAATCGGCGTGGAACGGTCTAAAAAAGCGATTAATGAATCAGACTTGGTTTTACTAGTTATTAATGCAGCAGAAGAGTTAACTGGCGAGGATCAAACATTACTAGAGCTAACTCGAGATAAGAATCGGATCATTTTATTAAACAAAATTGATTTGGGAGCTAAGATTTCACGTGATGATTTAATCAATCAAGCACCTGATACCCCAATTATCGAAATTAGTGTGCAAAATACCCAAGGACTTGATCAACTTGAAGAACAAATTGCGACCATGTTCTTTGGCGGAATCGAAACTAACCAGACTGATGTGATGGTAACGAATGCTCGCCAAATTGGCTTGTTAACGCAAGCTCAACACAGTTTAGATGAAGTGATTGCTGGAATTGCAAACGGTATGCCAATTGATTTAGTTCAAATTGACATGACAGCTTGTTGGGATAAATTAGGTGAAATCACAGGTGAAAGTGCACCTGATGAATTAATTACCCAGCTATTTAGCCAGTTCTGTTTAGGAAAATAATGAGGAGAGATTAAACACATGAAGACATACGATTCATATGATTACGATGTTATTGTTGTAGGTGCTGGACATGCGGGCTCAGAAGCGGCACTTGCTTCAGCTAGAATGGGTCAAAAAACCCTCCTACTAACTATCAATTTAGATATGGTAGCCTTTATGCCATGTAATCCATCAATTGGTGGTCCCGCTAAAGGAATTGTTGTACGTGAAGTTGATGCTTTAGGTGGTCAAATGGGCCAAAACATTGACCAAACCTATATTCAAATGAGAATGTTAAATACAGGTAAAGGACCAGCGGTTCGAGCACTACGTGCACAAGCTGATAAAAATCAATACCACGAAACAATGAAACAGGCGATTGAACAAGAAGGCAATCTAACGCTAAGACAAGGTCTTGTTGAAGATTTAATTGTTGAAGATGGTGTTTGCCAAGGAGTTTTAACAAATACAGGGGCTAAATACTACGCTAAATCAGTTGTCTTAACAGCCGGAACTTCTTCACGTGGAAAGATTATTATCGGTGAATTGATGTATTCATCAGGTCCAAATAATTCACTTCCTTCTATTAAATTATCTGAAGGTCTTGAACGTTTAGGCTTCAAGTTAAACCGATTCAAAACCGGAACACCTCCTCGTGTCGATAAAAATACGATTGATTTTTCTAAAACAGAAGAACAACCAGGAGACACTAAACCAAATCATTTTTCATATCAAACCAAAGATGAAGATTACGCAATTGATCAAATTAGTTGTTGGATGACTTACACTAACGAAAACACTCACGATATCATTCGTCAAAATCTTGACCGTGCCCCAATGTTTTCAGGTGTGATTGAAGGGGTAGGTCCTCGCTACTGTCCATCTATTGAAGATAAAATTGTACGTTTTGCAGATAAGCCTCGCCACCAACTATTTTTAGAACCAGAAGGTCGCCACACAGAAGAATACTATGTCGGTGATTTTTCAACATCAATGCCAGAAGACGTTCAATTGAAAATGTTGCACTCGGTTGAAGGACTTGAAAAAGCTGAAATGATGCGTCCAGGTTACGCAATTGAATATGATGTGATTGAACCTTGGCAATTGACTCATACCCTAGAAACTAAAGTGGTTAAAAACTTATTTACAGCAGGTCAAATGAACGGAACTTCAGGATATGAAGAAGCAGCCGGACAAGGAATTGTGGCCGGAATCAACGCTGCACTTCGTGCTCAAGGTAAAGAAGGCTTTACTTTGAAACGTGATGAAGCTTATATTGGTGTGATGATTGACGACTTAGTAACCAAAGGAACAGCTGAACCTTATCGCTTACTAACTAGTCGTGCTGAATATCGTTTGATTTTGCGTCATGATAATGCTGACCTACGTTTAACTCAAAAAGGACACGACTTAGGTTTGGTACAAGAACCTCAATTTGAACGATTCACACAGAAAAAAGAACAAATCGAAGCTGTTTTAAAACAATTCCAGACAACACGTCTTAAACCAACCGCTGAATTACAAACTTACTTGGAAGAAAATAACCAAGCTAAATTGAAAGATGGTATTTTGGCTAGTGAATTGCTAAAACGCCCAGGGATTAGTTATGGTGATGTTGAACAGTTTATGGCTATTGATCACGATATTGATCGTTATGTCAAAGAACAAGTGGAAATTTCACTTAAATATGAAGGTTATATCAAAAAAGAACAAGGTAAAATCGATAAGTTACGCCGCTTAGAGTCTAAAAAGATTCCAAAGAACATCGATTATGAAGCCATTAATGGCTTAGCCACAGAATCTCGCCAAAAATTGATGAAAATCAGACCTGAATCTATCGCTCAAGCTAGCCGTATTAGTGGGGTGAATCCTGCTGATGTTGGTATTTTGAGTGTTTACATTCAACAAGGTCGGATTGCAAAACTGGAAAACCCAGTGGAATAGTTGGGTTTAAATCATATTTGGAGAGAATATAATGAAAAAAGGACATAAGTTTGAGTCGTTACCAATCGCGATTATGTTATCAATAGTCGGTGGGTTTGTTGATGCCTTTAGTTATTTGCATCTAGGGCATGTCTTTTCGGCTTTACAAACAGGAAATATTGTTTTACTTGGGTTAAACATTGCAACATTTAATGTAGGGGCAATCTTGCATTATCTCTTACCCATCTTTTCTTTCTTAGTGGCAAGCGCTATAGCCAATTTCGTAGAATTATCTGGACCAAAATTAAATCGGTTTGTTTGGCAAGAAATTGTTATATATATTGAATTGATAGGGCTATTCATCACTAGACTGTTAATTAGTCAACTAGATACTACTATTATAGTAAGTATGTTGTCATTTTTTATGGCATTTCAGGTTCACTCATTTCGAGTTGTAAATAATCATCCTTATGCTTCTGCTATGAATACGGGTAATCTAAAAAAAGTAGGAAATTCAGCAATTGCTTACTTATTAGGTGAGAATAAAAGTGAAAATAAAACGATATTTGTTGATTGTTTGCTTATTATCTTAACCTTTGTATTAGGCGCTATATTGAGTTCATGGCTTTCTATCTGGATTGGTATTAATGCAATTTTCTTTCCAATGATCGTATTAATAGCTGTTTTGATACTTGTAAGGTGCGAATAAAAGTTGATTTAAGAGGAGATGCTACCCTCTTAAATCAACTTTTTTATTTTTTTAGAAAAAGGTATTGTCAAGTTAGTTGAATGATGATATTATAGTTTTTGTCGTTAAATAACGATGCAACGCGAAATAAACAAATCAAAAAAAGATTTAAAAAAGTGTTGCAAGACAACTT